>NZ_JAGINM010000006.1 GCF_017876095.1 Azospirillum agricola | reverse complement strand
CTGGCCTTCATGACCTTTCCCAAGGAGCACCGCGCCAAGATCCACAGCACGAACCCGCTGGAGCGGCTGAACGGCGAGATCAAGCGGCGCACCGAGGTGGTGGGCATCTTCCCCAACGAGGCGGCGATCACTCGGCTGATCGGCGCCATCCTGCTCGAACAGAACGATGAATGGGCAGTACAGCGGGCGCGCTACATGACCCTGGAAACCATCGCCCCCTTGCGCGATGATCTCGCCCTCACGTTGCCCGCTACGGCTGCGTGACTGCCCCGGCTAGGCCTGCCGGAGACCAGATGAGCCCCCCGGCTCCTACACCACGCCTCGGGACACGACCGGCGGTGGTCGCGACGGAGATGGAACAGGTTGGCGATCGGGTCGTGAATGGCGAGGAAACGCTGGACTTGGCCGGGGTCTTTGAAGCGCTTTCTTTGCCGTTCGCGCCGACGGGTGGTTGGTGGGAGTTCTCGGCCCGGTTGTTCAGACCCTTGTGCTGGCGATGCTCCCCGCCCATTCCCAGTTCCCGCTTGGCAGCGGCATAGGATTTCAGCTTGTCGGTGCCAGCACGCGCGCCCGGCCCTGCTTCTTCAGCAGCTTGCGCAGCAAACGCTTGGCCGCCTTGGTATCCCGGCGGCTCTGAACCAGCACGTCGAGCACGAAGCCGTCCTGGTCGACGGCCCGCCACAGATAGTGTTTGCGACCACCAATGGTCAGAACCACCTCGTCGAGGTGCCATTTGTAGCCTCGCCGCGGCGCCCGCCGACGCAACCGGGTGGCGATCTCGGGACTGAACTTCCGGGCCCACTGGCGCACCGTCTCCTAACTCACCGTGATGCCGCGGGCCGCCAGCAGCTCCTCGACCATGCGCAGGCTGAGCGGAAAGCGGAAGTACAGCCACACACCGCCGCCGAAATGATCTCAGCGGGATATCGGTAACCGGCATAGCGGGGAACTGGGCGCGTCGTCATGCCGTCCCATACCCTGCCATCGCCGATCACGGCAACCACCGATCAACAAGTTGACGATGCCCTCGCGGCCCGTGCCGGATCGAAGGCGTAGGGTGCAAGGCCGAGGTCGGTGTAGGGGAAGTTCGCGGCGAACAGCGTGTCCGCCCGCGCTTGAACCGGAGTTCACCCCCCGTTGGAAATCCTTCCCGATTCCGTCAGTGCGGCAAATGCCCCCGCCTCGAAGTGGCGGGCGAAGGCGGCGCCATCGCACAGTGGCGAGGCTTGCAGACGCGCCCGCAGGCCGGCACGAATATCGGACAAGTCCCGGGGGACAGCCGTCAGCGCCACCGCTTTCGCCACGAAATCGTCGGCTCCGGCAGCGATCCAATCCGTCAGCCCGGCCGCCGTCAACAGGCTCGCCCCCACCCGCGCGGCATGGACGTTGCCGGGAAGGGTCAGCACCGGCACCCCCATCCACAGCGCCTCGCAGGTGGTGGTGGTTCCGTTGTACGGCATCGGATCAAGCGCAATGTCGATGTCGCCATAGGCGTCGAGATGGCCGAAATGATTGTTGATGTGGGACAGCAGCGTCAGCCGCTCCGGAGCGACGCCATGCCCGGCGAACAGAGCCGTCACCCGATCCCGGATAGCCGGATCGATCAGAACCTTGCTCTTCAGGACCAGCCTGCTGCCCTGTACCGCGCGCAGGACCCGTGACCACAGCGCCGCCGTGGCGTCGTTCAGCTTGCTCAACGCGTTGAAGGAGCCGAATGTGACATGGTCACGCTCCAGCATCGGCAGCGGCAGCGGGTCGGGCGTCGGCCCAAGCGGGCCGTAACAAAGGAAATGCTCCAGCCGCTCCAGCCGCTCGACATGCCAACGGTTGGTCTCTCCTGGAGGGTCGGCCACGGCGTCGGTGAAACGCACATCCACGGTCGCCAGCCCGGTGGTCGCGGGGTAGCCCAGCCAAGTCGCCTGCACCGGCGCCGGGCGCCGGGCGAACACGTCCAGACGGTTGCGTCCGGTGTGTCCCGCCAGATCGATCAGCAGGTCGATCCCGTCTTCACGGATCAGATCCGCCACCTTGTCGGCGGTCAGCCCGTTGATCGACCGCCAATGCTCCATCTGCTGCAGGATCTCCTCGGTGATGAAGTCCGTCTTCTCCACATGGGAATAGGCGAACAGCTCGACCCGGCTGCGATCATGGTTCCTCAGCAGCGGCAACAGGAACATCGCCACCGAATGCAGACGAAAATCGGGGGAGACGTACCCGATCCGCAGCCGCCGGCCCATGAGCAGCTGCGCCGGAACCACGGGCGCCGGCAGGCCACCGCGCCTTCGCAAAGTCTCGTCCCCCCAACGGCGATGACGATCGTAGATCTCCTCCGGGCTCAGAGTGTCTGAATAATTCAGCGACATCAGAATGTTGCTGTCGATCTCCACGAATTCCGGAACAAGGGCGCGGACCTGTTCGTAGGTCTCCAAGGCCCGCTGCTCCTGTCCGGCAGCCTGATAGCTGGACGCCATGCCGAACAGGGCATCGAGATAGTCCGGCCGGATCTCCACCGCCTTGGCGAAGGCTTCGATCGCTTCGCCCACCAACCCCCTATGCGCCAGCGTCAGGGCCAAGTTGTTCCAGGCCGCCGCATCGCGCGGCTGACGCAACAAGACCCGGCGCAGGTAGGTCTCCGCTTCCGGCAGGCAATCCGCCATCAGCGCTGCCGTGCCCGTCAGAAAGATCAAACGCTCGTTGCCGGGATCGCTGTCCAGCCAGTCCCGGTAGAGGACGAAGACTTCATCGTGACGCCCGCAGTTCGTCAGCATCGACGCCAGATTGTGCCCGGCATCGGCATGGCGCGGCTGTTCGGCGACCGCCCGCCGGAAGGCGGCGATGGCGTCCTCGACCCTGCCCACAGCGGCCAGCGTGACGCCCAGGCCATTGTAGGCATCGGCGAAACCGGGCGCCCGGAGGATGGCCGCCAGATAGGCGCGCTCGGCCCCGGCGTGATCGCCCGTACGATGCAGCGCCTGGGCTAGATTGTAATGGCACTCCGGCGTGCCGCCTCCGGCGGCGATGCTGGCCTGGAACAGCGCGACGGCGGATGCCGGATTCCCGGCCATGGCCGCCGCGGTGGCCTTCAGGTAAAGCGCCTGGGGCTGGCGCGACACCACAGCCAGCACGGCGTCGGCCTTGTGGTTGGCGGTCTCCAGCTCCCCGGCGATCAGCGCCCGGCGCCCGTCGTTCAGCAGGGTGTCGAGAGTGTCTGTGGAGGTCATGGCTGCGCTCGGTCGAAACGGGGAAGCCTGGACGGGTCGAGGTCCGCGAGCCTGGCGGCGATCTCCGCGATCACGCCGTCCCAATCGCCCGGCCGTTGTTGACGGAACAGGGTCATGGTCGGATACCAGGGGCTGTCGCTCCGCCCCAGCATCCAGCGCCAATCCGGGCTGAACGGCAGCAGCGTCCACACCGGAACCCCCAGGCCGCCGGCCAGATGCGCGGCCGCGGTGTCGACCGAGACGATCAGGTCCAGATTGACCGCGGCCGCCGCCGCATCGCCGAAATCGTGGAACAGCGATCCCAGCGGGACCACGCCCGGCGGATCGTCGGGTGGCCGTCCCGGCGGGTCCTTGTGCAGGGAGAAGAAGACGGCGCCCGGCACCGCCAGCAGCGGGGCCAGCCGGGCGGGAGAGAGCGATCGGTCGCCATCGCGCCGGTGGCTGGGGCGTCCGCGCCAGACCAGCCCGATCTTGAGGCGCCGCCCTGCGGCGGTATCCAGGCGGTCGCGCCACAGCCGCCGGCGCAGCGGGTCGGCATGGAGATAGGGAATGGCGGCGGGAATGCTGTCCGGACCGGTCGCGAACCGTTCGGGCAGGCTCATCAACGACACATGCGCGGCGAACGGCAGCTCGTCATGCACATGGGCGGGCGACAGCGAACGCGGCACCACGCGGACGCCCGAACCGCCCAGGCTTGACCACAGCAGGGTGAACAGGGGCGACTGCACCTCGAACGCGACGTCATGCCCCCGTTCGGCCAGCAGGGGCAGATAGCGGGCGAATTGCAAAGTATCCCCCAGCCCCTGTTCGGCCGTGACCAGGATGGTGCCGTTGACGGCGGCGGGCGGTTCGCCCCGCCAGACCGGCTGGGGGAAAGGCCGCGCCTCCTCGCCGAATCCCGGCCAACGCCAGCGCCATTCGTATTCCGCCCATCCACGCTCGAAATCGCCCGACAGCAGCAGGCACAGCGAGCGATTCCAGCGGGCCGCCGCGAAATCGGGCTGAAGGATCAGAGCCCGGCGATAGCAGCGTTCGACCGGCCCGGATCGGCCGGCGATCTCCTCTTCACCATCCTCGCCCTGCCAGGCCAGGGCCAGCCCCAGATTGCTCTCCGCCTCGCAATAGCCGGGGTCGAGCGCCAGCGCCCGGCGGAAGCTGGCAGCGGCGGCGCGGTAATCGCCGGCCCCCAGCAGGGCATTGCCCAGATTGCCGTGCAGATCCGGCCTGTCGGGATACTCCCCGACCAGGGCGGACAGGCGCGCGATGGACTCGGCATGGCGGCCCAGAGCCTGCAACATGGAGCCCAGGGCGATGGCCGCGGCGCGGTTGCCGGGAAACCATCCCAGCGCCCGGTCGAATGCGGCCAGCGCCCCGGAGGGATCGTTGCGATCGGACAGGATTCGCCCGAATTCCACGGAGCGGTCGGCCGCCTGCTCCATCAGCCCGGCGCCGGCCAGGGCGTGGGACAGGTTGTGGAGGGTCTCGGGATTGCCGGGATCCAGACGCAGGGCCTGCTCCAGAAAAGGCAGGGCCTGCTCCCCGCGCCCCATCTGGGCCAGCACCGTGCCGACCAGCGCGCTGAGATTGGGATCCTCGGGGCGGGCAGCCTGAAGCTGGCCATAGAGCGACAGGGCCTCGTCGAGTTGCCCCAGCCGGTGGCAGGCCGCCGCACGGCGGATGGCATCCTCGAAGGACAGGGTTTGTCGGGGGGCAGCGGTCACGGGCGGATGTGCTTTCGTCAATCAGTAGGCCAGGGTCAAGCCGACATGAAGACGGTCGCTGGCGCTGTTGCCAAGCCCGGTGCCCGGCATGGCGTGACCCCAGTCGAACCGGAGGGAGCCGTACGGCATCTGGTAGCGCATCCCCAGCCCGACGCTGGACAGGGTCCAGGAGCCCTTGGCCCCGGGAAGCGGACGCCGTTCGGCCACGTGACCGTAATCCCAGAACGCGAAGGGCTGGAGGCTGTCGTCCTCGGCGCTGCCCAGCCCCAGGAGTTTCGCAGGGGAAATGGCTGGGGCGTACAGTTCGTTGGACAGCAACACCCCGTTGTCGCCATTAGCCTCACGCTCGCCATAGCCGCGCACGCTGTCGATGCCGCCGGCTCCGAGCTGCTCGGACGACAGCAGGTTGGTGCTGGCCCATTGTCCCTGGAGCCGCGCCAGCCAAGCGAACCCCTCCGGCAGTTCGGTGCGCCGCTGCAAGCTGGCGCGCAGGTAGGCGTAGCGGGCGTCTGCGTCCGAACGCCCGATGTGGCTGGCGGAGGGGCGGAAGGCCGCGGTGGTGTTGTCGCCGGACAGGTCGCCGGGGCTGAACACCAGATTGACCGCCAGCCCGCTGGCTCCCAGCGAATCCGGGCGGGTCAGGACGTAGCCAACGCTCCCCTGGATGACATCGGTGAAGCCGGAGGACACGCTGTCGCCGCCGAACTCCAGGTCGTTGTTGGTGCGCTTGAAATCGGCGCCGAATTCAATGCTGTGGGTGATCTCGTCCAGCTTTGGCAGGCGCAGGGCGTAGCGTGCCGACATTTGCAGGCTCTTGCCATCCTGGCGCAGCCCGTCGCCCAGCGAGGGCAGGCTGCGCGAATGGCTGCCCATCAGCGTCAGCGTATCCCGCCAAGGCAACGGTATCTGATAGGTCAGGGCGTAGGCCGTATAGCGCCTGCGTTCGGGACGCAGCACGGCGTCGGGGCTGGCCGTGTACTGGACCGACATCTGATGCCCCAGCCCCAACACATCGCCCCAGTTGAAGCCGGCCAGCACCCGGTTCTCGCTGGTGGTCTTGGTGCCGGTGTTCTCATATCCGCCGAACAGCCGGAGGGGCATCCGGTCGCGGGTGCGCAGCACGATGTCGCTTTCGCCCGGATTGCTTCCCCGCTGATAGACCAGGTCGGTGCGGCGGAACGGATTTTCGTTGAGCCAGTTGATGTCCTCCAGCAGGCTCTGCGCGCTGATCGGATCGCCCCGCCGGGTGCGCACGGCGGAGAGCAGCAGGTCGTCGGAGAACCATTCGTTGCCTTCGGCGGTGATGGCGCCGGCGACGAACGGCACCACCACGATCTGTACGGTGCCGGACGCGATCTTCTGTTCCGGCACCACCACATCGACCAGCGGCCGGTCGTGCTCGCGGAAATACAGCACCGTCCGGCGCACGATCTCGTTGAGCAGGTCGAGCGATACCGGCCGCCCCAGATAGGGGGCCAACAGGGCGGCGAACGCCTCCGGTTCCATCACCGCGCCATCGGCGACGGTGATTCCGGGACGGGTCAGGCCGGTCTTCACCACCCGGTCCGCGGCGCCGACGAAGACCAGACCGTTCAAGGCCGGAACCAGCACCTTGCTCCCCTCGGGCAGCGCCGGAGCCACGGGGGGCGCCGGCAGGCTGGATTGCGGGACCGGGGTCGCGGGCTGCTGCGGGGCGATGCGGTCGAAGTTCTGGGACAGCCCTTCTGATGCGGAGCCGGTCAGCATCGCGGCGGCAAGAAGCAGGCGGCGCAACGGCACGGGGGCAAGCATGGTCGGTATTCCGATTGAAAGAAGACGTGACGGTGGCTGGTGATGGCCCGGATCGGGCCATCCGCTCAGGGCGCTTCCTGCCGGCGGGGGTCTCCGCTGTCCGCCCCCCCGGGCGCGCTTCCGGCGCCGCCGCTAACGACCACGCTGCTCCGAACCGCGTCGTCGGCCCGGAAGGTGGTGAAGCTGGAGGCGAAGCTCAGCGCCCCGCCATCGGTCGCTCCTGAGGAGGCGACGCTCGCCTGGCCACCGCTCTGGCCGCCATTGCCGACAGCTGGGGCCGGCTGACGGAAGACGACGGTCACGCCAGCGACCGGCAGGGTGTTCTCCATCACGCCCCCGATGGTCGACGCGGCGGACCCCACCACCACCGGCGCTCCGGACGTGGCGGAACCGCTCGGCCCAACCGTTGGCGCCGTCCGGGCCGTGGGCAGCCCTTGGGTGGCCGTGCCGGTCGATCCGGCCGGCTCGCCTCCCCGTGCCGACGGCAGCACCGCGTTGACCGGCGCCACTGGCGGCAGCGGAAGCACGACCGGCGTGACCGGCAGCTGGGGTGTCGTCGTGGACGGAGGCGCGACCACCACCGGCGGCGGCGTGTCCACCGGCGGAGGCGGCGGCGGAGGCAGCGGCGTGACCACCGGCGGAGGCGGCGGAGGCGGCAGCGGCGTGTCCACCGGCGGAGGCGGCGGAGGCGGCAGCGGCGTGACCACCGGCGGAGGCGGCGGCGGAGGCGGCAGCGGCGTGACCACCGGCGGAGGCGGCGGCGGAGGCGGCAGCGGCGTGACCACCGGCGGCGGAGGCGGCGGAGGCAGCGGCGTGACCACCGGCGGAGGCGGAGGCGGCGGAGGCGGGGGCGGAGGAGGAGGAGGCGGCGGCGGCGGCGGCGGCGGCGGCGTGGCGTCGCTGTAAAGCAAACGGTTGTCCTGCCCCTGGATCGAGGATGGCAGGTTCCCGGCGTAGTCGGTGCCGTACTGTTCAGTGCCGGTCAAGCCGTTCAGCGTGCTGGATGTGGAATTCTTGGAATAGACCAGCCAACGGCCGTTGGCGGCGCCGAGCGCGCCGGACCCCGCGTTGTTGACGAAGTTGCCGCCCGAGGCGGTGGCCAGCACAAGGGCGGCACCCGAACCGGACGCGGTCAGGACGGCGTTGGGGTTGAGAACGACGTTGCCCTTCCCAGGCCCCTGGTTCACCACCGAGATCTGGCCGGCGGTGATGCCGTCCAGCGTGATGTCGCCGCTGTCGCTGTTGGTGTTGTCGGCCCCGTCGTCGAGGATCAGGGTCACCGTGCCGGTACCGGCGTCGATGTGCGTTCCCGCCGCCATGGTGATCACCGCGGTGCCGGATTGGCGGTAGGCGTCCTTCACGCCGAATTGGCTGCCGGCGTTGGCGCGGATGATGAAATCGCCGTTGTCGGTGGTGATGCCGGCGTTCAGCAGCAGCGAGCGGCCGGCCATGAGCGTCAGGGCGCCGCCGTTGCCGGCGGGATTGTCGACGGCGATGGCGCTGTTCACCGTGATGTCGTTGCTGGCCTGCAACGTCAAGTTGGAACCGGTCTTCAGTACCGCCTCCAGCGCGGCGGGGGTCAGCGTCATCGTCTGGCTCTCGCCCCGGTCGAAAGTCAACGCGGTTACCGGAACCCCGACCGTCACCCGACCGCTGGTGTAGTCGTTCGAGGAGAAGACGGCGAAAACGCCGCCGCCGAGGTCAGCCAGGTTGCCCCCGAAAGAAGCAAACTCCTTGGAACCGACGATGCTGGTGCTGGACGACATCGCGCCGGTCACGCCCCGGCTCCCGTCGCCCCACGTCACCGCGCCGACGTAGAACGCCGTGCCGTTTGTCCAAGAGGTGCTCCGGATGACGTAGTCGCCATTGCTCAGAACCGTAACGAGCATTCCGACCCTATCGCCGGTCGATGTTCCGACCAGGCTGTTGCTCGACGACACCGCGCCGGTCACCCCGGCGCTCCCGCTGCCCCAGGTCGCCGCACCGGCGCTGCTCGCCGTACCGTTTTTCCAGGCGTAGCTGCCGACAACGTAGTTGCCGTTGCTCAGCGCCGTCACGCTCGATCCGACCTGATCGCCGGCCGAGGTTCCGACCAGGCTGTTGCTCGACGACACCGCGCCAGTCAACCCTGCGCTCCCGCTGGCCCAGGTCGCCGCACCGGCGCTTGTCGCCCGGCCGTTGCTCCAACCGCCACTCCCGACAACGTAGTTGCCGTTGCTCAACGCCGTCACGGTCCATCCGACCTGATCGCCGGCCGAGGTTCCGACCAGGCTGTTGCTCGACGACACCGCGCCGGTCACTCCGGCGCTTCCGCTGCTCCAGGTCGCCGCACCGGCGCTGCTCGCCGTACCGTTGTTCCAACTGCCACTCCCGACAACGTAGTTGCCGTTGCTCAACGCCGTCACGGTGCCGCCGACTCGGTCGCCGGCCGTGGTTCCGACCAAGCTGTTGCTCGACGACACCGCGCCGGTCACGCCCCGCGTCCCGTCGCCCCAGGTCGCCGCCCCGACATTGGCAACCGTACCGTTGCTCCAACCGCTAGTCCCGACAACGTAGTTGCCGTTGCTCAACGCCGTCACGGTGTTGCCGACTCGGACGCCAGTCGAGGTTCCGACCAAGCTGTTGCCCGACGACACCGCGCCGGTCACACCCAGCGTCCCGTCGCCCCAGGTCGCCGCACCGGCGCTGCTCGCCGTACCGTTTTTCCAAGTGTAGGTCCCGACGAGGTAGTTGCCGTTGCTCAACGCCGTCACGTTGGTGCCGACCAAATCGCTGGCCGAGGTTCCGACCAGGCTGTTGCTCGACGACACCGCGCCGGTCACGCCCCGCGTCCCGTCGCCCCAGGTCGCCGCACCGGCGCTGCTCGCCGTACCGTTTTTCCAGGAGGTGCTTCCGACGACGTAGTTGCCGTTGCTCAACGCCGTCACGTTGGTGCCGACCCGATCGTTGAGCGAGGTTCCGACCAGGCTGTTGGCGGACGACACCGCGCCGGTGACGGCCCGCGTCCCGTCGCCCCAGATCGCCGCACCGGCACTGATCACCGTGCCGTTGCTCCACGCAGGAGCTCCGACAACGTAGCTGCCGTTTGTCAACGCCGTGATGCGCGATCCGATCTGGTCGCCGGACGTGGTTCCGACCAGGCTGTTGGCGGACGACACCGCGCCGGTCACGCCCCGCGTCCCATCGCCCCACGTCACGGCACCGGCGGCGATCGCCGTACCATTGGTCCACATTGGAGTTCCGACAACATAATTGCCGTTGCTCAACGCAACCACGCCCGGTCCGACCTGGTCGCCGGCTTTGGTTCCGACCAGGCTGTTGCTCGACGACACCGCGCCGGTCACGCCGCGCGTCCCATCGCCCCATGTCGCCGCACCGGCGGCGGCGGCCGTACCGTTGCTCCACGGTCGACTCCCGACAACGTAGTTGCCGTTGGTCAACACCGTCAACTGCGTTCCGACCTGATCGTTGGCCGTGGTTCCGACCAGGCTGTTGCTCGACGACACCAGGCCGCTCACGCCCCGCGTCCCGTCGCCCCACGTCACAGCCCCGGCGCTGGTCGCCGTGCCGTTCGCCCAACTGTTGCTTCGGATGACATAGTTGTTGTTGCCGGTCAGCGCGATCACCGCCCTACCGTCGTACCCGCCATCGCCGACTTTATCGTTGGCCTGCCCCCCGGTCAGCGCGCTGAGGAGGGCACCGGTGGTGCCGTTGAACAGATAGACCGCGCCGGCGTTGGTGCCGCCGGCGTCATCCTGCGGGGCGTTCACCACCACATTGCCGTTGCCCAGCGCCACGACGTTGAGGCCGAACTGATTGCCCGCCGTGCCGGCGTTGGGATCGACCAGATCATATTGCGGCTGGCTGCTGCCCGCGGCGGCGATCACGATGTTCTGTGGATCGAGCAGCAGTGTCCCGGCCGCCCCGGCGGCGCTGCCGGCGTCGCCGCTGCCGCCATAGGTCAGCTGGCCGCGCGACGACAGCTCGATCAACCCGCCGGCCCCGCGACCCGCTCCGCGCGCCGAGGCGTCGCCGTAGAAGCCGGTCCGATCCTCCGACCACACAATGATCCGCCCGCCGTCCGCACCCGCACCGCCGCCATCGGTCCCGTCCGCGCGCAGGCTGGTGGTCGCGCCGACCTTCACCGACCCGGCCTTCAGCATGGCGCCGCCGCCCTGGTAGTCGCCGCCGATCCGGATCGCGCCACCGCGCGTCGCCCCCGACGCCGTCACCGCCGCATCGACCAGGTTGATCGTCGAGGCGAACAGGTCGACGCTCCCGCCGCTCCCCGCCGCGGAGTCCGCCCGCTGGCTGCCCGAGGTGAACAGCGACGATCCGGCCTCGCCGCTCGCCACCGTCACCGAACCGCCCGCCGCCGTCCCACGCGCCGAAACCTGCGACCCGGAGGTCGCGACATAGCTGCGCTCGAACCCGACGGCGACCGCGCCGCCGGACCCGGCCGCGCCATCGGCCGCGATCGTCCCGGCGTTCATCACGCTGCGCGCCGAAACGCCCACCGAACCGCCCCGCTTGCCGCTGGCCGACAGCGTGCCGGTGTTGACGACCATCCGGCCGTTGCCGGCCGTCACGCCAACCCGGCCGCCGCTGCCGTCCGCATTGACCGCGCTGACCGTGCCCGTGTTCTGAACATGGCCGTCGCCAGCCGACAGCCAGACCTCGCCTTCGCGCGTCTCGCTGCCCGTCGCCCGGATCACACCGCCATTGTTCCCGGCGAGCGCGTAGATGTTGCCGCCGGCCGCCTTCAGTTCCGCACGCGCCGCCTGGATCGTCCCCTGGTTGTCAGCCTTGCCCGGACCGACCCGCACCATCACCCGGCCGCCATCCTTGCCGCCGCCACTCTCGCTCAACAGAACCTCATGGCCGCCGGCCAGCGCCGCCGTGCCCTGCGGCGCCGACAGCGTGCCCTTGTTCGACACCTCCCGCGCCACCAGAAGAACGTCGCCCCCGGACGACGAGATCGACCCGAGATTCTCAACCGTCGCCGTGCTGTCGCCCTTGAAGGTCAGCGCCCGTCCGTTGAGAAAGTCGTCGTTGGTCACGTCGTGGGTGCTCGCCACGAAGCTGCCGCCGGTGTTCACCGTACCGGTCGGACCGACCACGATCCCGTTGGGATTGATCAGATACACCGAACCGCTGGCGCTCAGACGGCCATGGATCGCCGACGGATCGCCCCCGGTCACCCGGTTCAGCGTCGCCCCCGCCCCGTTCTCGAACCGTACCGTGCCGCCCTGCCCGATCGAGAAGCTGTCCCAGGTCACGATGCCGCGCGCCGAACTCTGGGTCACGGTCAGCCCCGATCCGCCGCCGGCGATGCTGCCGCTGCCGGCGACGAAGCCGCCGCCTTGCGGCAGGACCTGTCCCGACACCGGGGCCGCGGCCAGCAGCAGGCTGGTCAGGCAGGTCGTTCCAAGCACGGCTGTCCGCCAGATCATCGGCTTCATTCCGGTCATCCTCATTCCAAATGCGGCAACGGTCAGGCCCGCCCGAAAACGGCGAACCAATCAAGGTGCACTCTTCAGCGGTACACCCACAGGATCTCCCGGATCCGGCGGACCCGGTTCAACCCACAAATTTCTGATGAAATTCCGACATGATTCCGACATTCGCGGTCGCCACCATCGCCGGAGCCGTCTTGCGGGAGAGGCCGGCTCCGTGTTGAAGGTCCGGCTGTCGGAGAGGAAAACAGCAGACGAGCAAACTCAAGGCTCTCCCGGAACACACAGAACATCTCGAGACTTAATCGGAATTTTTGTAAGGTTGCTTTGGTGTGATTTCTCGAAAAACCGGAGATTATAAAAATATGCTGGATATTCTAACTCCGGACGTGCGCACGGTCATGACGGTGCAAATGGTGCTGCTGCTGCTGTTCACCGGCATCTTCGCCATCGTCTGGCGTCAAAGCGACGGAAACCGCGCGGCGGGTCTTCTGGCGCTGGGAGTTGGGCTCGGGGTCGCCGGAAACATACTCTGGGTGTTGCGGGGAGCGGCGTCACCGCTGTGGTCGATAATCGCGGCGAACGTCCTGATGCATTTGGGAACGCTGCTGGTCTGCTGGGCTGCCGGCCTGTTGGCGGGGCGGCGCTTTCCAGCCTGGATCATCGCTCCGGTCATTGCCGCCGATACCCTGTTCTTTGTTTATTTCACCCTGTTCCAACCGGATTTCCAGATACGCCTGATCGCCGCGAGCGGACTGTTCGGGATCATGTATCTGTCGGCCGGTTCGATGCTTTTCGGCGAGCGGCGGCCCTGGCGGCTGGTCGCCGTCCGTTGCGCCGCGATATCGATCTTCACGCTTGGCCTCATCCATTCGGCACGGGCAGTTCTCGTCTTGACCCAGGATGGCTCGGTCGCCGAGCAGAGCGAGGTTCAGCGCGGTGGTCTGTTGCTGCTGTTTCTCAGCCTTCTCATCGCCGGGCTGGTCAGCCTGCTGTGGGTGCACATGGCGGACGCGCAGAACGCGCTGCAGGAGGAGGTGGAGAATCGGCGGGCTTCGGAAGCGGCGCTCGCCCGTGCCAAGGAGGAGGCGGAACGGGTGGCGGACGCCAGAACCCGCTTCCTTGCCAACATGAGCCACGAGATCCGGACGCCGATGAACGCCGTCGCCGGTTTGGTGAACCTGCTGGGACAGACATCGCTCGACATCCGCCAGCGGACCCATGTCACCCGCATCGCCGCCGCCGCCGGCCTGCTGTTGCGGCTGACCGACGGCGTCCTCAACGTGACCCGCATGGAGGCCGGACAGAGCTCGCTCGACGAAAGCGATTTCGACCTTGGCAGATTGCTCGATGATGTCGCCGGGGCCATCGCCCCGGCCGCCGAGGCAAAAGGCCTGTGCTTCGCGATCGACCGCTCCGGCGATGTGCCGACCGCGTTGCATGGGGATGCCGGACGGCTTGCCCAGATTCTTCTCAACCTCGCCGGCAATGCGGTGAAGTTCACCGAGTCCGGTTCGGTCCTGGTCTCGGTCGAACCGCGCAGGACATCCGGCGGGATGGCGGGCCTGCGCATCACCGTGCGCGATACCGGTCCAGGCATCGCACACCATCATCTCTCGGACATCTTCGAACCGTTCCTGCAACCCGATGCGGCATCCGCCCGCAAACATGGCGGCAGCGGGTTGGGGTTGGCGATCGCGCGGCAGGCGGCGACCTTGATGGGGGGAACGATAGCGGTCGACAGCAAGCCCGGTCGGGGAAGCATCTTCACGGTCGATCTGCCCTTCGGGATCGCCGCACACCCCATCGTTCAGCAGACCACCTCGATCCGGCTGAACGGGGTTCGCATCCTTGTCGTCGACGATGACGAGATCAACCGCGAGGTGGCGCGGGAAATTCTGGAACAGGTGGGGGCTTCGGTCGAAACGGTCATGGACGGCCGCGAAGCGGTGGCCCGGACCATCGATCGCAGCTTTGGAATAGACGCGGTTCTGATGGATGTCCGCATGCCGGGAATCGACGGGTTTACGGCAACCGCCTTCATCCGGGAACAGCGCAGCTTCTCCGAATTGCCGGTGATCGCGGTGACGGCCCACGCCTTCGAAGAGGAGAGGCGGCAATGTCTTGCCGCCGGCATGAACGACTTCGTCACCAAGCCGGTCGCTCCGGAGCGGTTGCTGGCCATCCTCGCCCGTTGGCTGCCCCAGAGAGTGGGGGACTCCGCGCATCAGGCATCAAGGGACGCGGACAGGCTTCCCGAGGCGATCGACGGCTTCGACCTGGCGGCGGCGGTCGAAAGATTTTGCGGCAATACCGCTCTGGTCCGGCATCTGCTGGAAAGATTCTCCATACGCTGTGCAGAGGCGGTTGACGTGCTCGCGGCACCGGACGACAGTGGGTTGCGGCGCTATCTGCATCGCCTGCAAGGGGCCGCCGCCACGTTGGGCGCCGAACGGATCGCCGGTCATGCGGCTCACCTGATCCGGCTTCTGGATGAGCCGAATTCCGAGGCGATGAAAGCACAGATGACGATGCTGACGAACGAACTTTCGGCCGCCGCCGCCGCGATCCGGGCATCGGGCTTTGTCGCAACGCGGCTCGCCCCTTCCCATGGCGGCGACGTGGATGAGCGGAACATGGCATTGCAAGAGGTGGTCGGATGAAGGGGGATGCTGGGCTCACCGATCAGGTGCGGGCCGTCCTGGTGGAGGACGACGACGATCAGCGGGACGCGTTGGTTGTGACGTTGCGCCAACTCGGGATCTCGGTGGACGGCATCGGTGGTGTCTTGGATCTGTACCGCCAGCTTTTGGAACGGAGCTACGATGTGGCGATCGTCGATCTCGGTCTGCCGGATGGCGACGGCCGGGCGGTCGTGCGCTTTCTCGCCGAGCAGTCGTCAATGGGCGTCATCATCCTGTCAAGCGAGAGTGACGTCGAGGAACGTATCGGCGGGTTCAGTGCCGGAGCCGATCTCTATTTCGTGAAGCCCGTGGATTGCCGCGAACTCGCCTCGGCCATTCGCCGGCTCGCCGCCCGCCGTTCTCTCGGCAAGGTGCCGGCGCAGGTGCCAGCCAACACTGATCGGTCGGAGACTTGGCGGCTCATTCCCCCGCTGTTTCAACTGGTCGCCCCCAATGGCAGGGACATGATGCTGACACCGAAGGAATTGCTGTTCGTCGAAGCGTTCGCGAAGCAACCAGGGGGGATTGCCTCGCGCAATAGTCTCATCAAGCACCTGGGTTATCCGGATGACAATACCGGAAGCCGCCGACTTGAAGCTTTGATCCGTCGTTTGAGGGGAAAAGCCGACGAAGTTTTGGACTATCAGATGCCGATCGTCACGGTTTATGGCCTCGGCTATCGTTTCTCCCAGAAGCTGAAGATTGATACATCTGTTGAGAGTAAGGTTTTGCACCCATTTCCAGACGTCTAGCCCGGATCATCCGTCGTTCGGCCATGTCGAGCGGCACCGTCAACTTGTCGACAGCCGGGCAGAGCGAGGGCGCGGCGGGCGGCAGGGTTTGCGGATTACGCCGCCAGTGGCGCGCCGGTGACCTCGGCCCAGACCTGGAACGCCTGGGCGCGGGCCTTCCGATAGTCGGCGACGGGGCGGTGGTCGCGAACGGTGAGCTGGCCCCCGTTTCCCGGACAGTTTAGCGGCTGGAATAAGCTTGGTTCAGGTCCGTGTCATGCCGCCACTCCGATTCGGTCCGGTGTGCCCTCGTAGGCCTCCGCCGGGGTTCGGCCGCCGAGCGCCGAGTGCGGGCGGTCAATGTTGTAGTAATCGATCCACCGGCCAATCCCGGCCCTGGCCTCGCTGCCGGTTTCGAACGCGTGGAGGTAGACGCATTCGTATTTCATCGATCGCCAGAGCCGTTCGATGAACACGTTGTCCATCCAGCGCCCCCGCCCGTCCATCGACACCCGAATGCCGGCCGCGGTCAAGAGGCCGGTGAACCGTGGGCTGGTGAATTGGCTGCCCTGGTCGGTGTTGAAGATGTCCGGCCGGCCGTGGCGCGCCATCGCCTCCTCAACGGCCTTGATGCAGAAGTCGACGTCCATGGTGTTCGACAGCCGCCAGCTCAGGACCTTGCGCGTCGCCCAGTCCATCACTGCCACCAGATACAGGAAGCCTCGACGCATCGGAATGTAGGTGATGTCAGCGCACCAGACCCGGTTGGGTCGGTCGATGGTCATGTCACGCAGCAGGTACGGCCAGATCTTGTGCTCGGGGTGCCGCACCGTCGTCTTCGGGCGCTGGTAGACCGCCTGCAAGCCCCATCCGCGCCATCAGGCGGCGAACCCGCTTGCGGTTGACCTCATGGCCGTGCCGGCGCAGATGCCGGGTCATCTGCCGGCTGCCGGACCAGGGCGTTTCCAGGAACTGCCCGTCGATCAGCCGCATCAACTCCAGATTCGCGGCCGGCTCGCCCTTGGCCGCCCCGTAGTCGCTGGACCGGCCGATCGAAACCAGCTCGCATTGCCGCCGGATCGTCAGGCGGGGATGGTCCGGCTCGATCAGTTCCCGCCTCCGCCCGACACTCATCGACCGGAGGCCTTGCGCAAAAAATCCCGCTCCACCACCAACTGGCCGATCATGGCGTGCAGCTTTTCCACCTCCCCCTGATGGCTGGTTTCGGCCGCTTCCGCCTTGCCGGAGAACACACCGGCCAGTCCCTCCATCGCCTGCTTCTTCCAGGTGTTGATCAGCGTCTGATGCACGCCGTGCTCGGCCACCAGCTGCGACACCGTCAACTCGCCTCGGATCGCCTCCAGCGCCACCTTCGCCTTGAACTCCGCCGAATACCGTTTCCGTTTTCCCGTCATCGGGTCCGTCCTTCTTCCTGGGCGAACCAAGCTTATTCGACTGCGGGAAATGGGGACCAGCTCACTGGTGTCACGTCCCTCTCTGCCAGTGACATCATCCTTCGCTGAAACCGCCCTCCGTGCTCGGGCCCGCAATCGATTCCGGTTCCGAGCGATTCGATTTGGGATGGGGACATCGACAATCGATCGTCCCCCGTCCCAGGGCCACCCTCACACCCGCGGCGCGGCCTTGCGGGCGTCCTTCATCAGGGCGGCGCCGCGCTCGGCGATCATCACGGTGGGCGTGTTGGTGTTGCCCGAGGTCAGCGTCGGCATGATCGAGGCGTCGATCACCCGCAGGCCCCCCAGCCCCTTCAGCCGCAGTTCCGGATCGAGCACCGCCTCGGGGTCGTCGGCACGGCCCATGCGGCAGGTGCCGACCGGGTGGAAGATCGTCGTGCCGATGTCGCCGGCCGCCCGCGCCAGCTCCTCCTCGCTCTGGAAGGAGGGGCCGGGCAGATACTCCTGCGGGTGGAAAGGGGCGAGCGCCGGCTGGGACACGATGCGGCGGGTCAGCCGCAGCGCCTTGGCCGCCCGCGCCCGGTCGGCCGGGTCGCTCAGGTAACGGGGCGCTATGGCCGGCGCCACCGCCGGGTCGGCCGAAACGAGGCGCACCGAGCCGCGCGAGGCCGGGCGCAGGTCGCAGACGCTGGCGGTGAAGGCCGGGAAGGCGTGCAGCGGATCGCCGAACTTCTCCAGCGACAGCGGTTGCACATGGTATTCCAGATCGGGGGTCGCCGCCTCCGGCCCGGAATGAGCGAAGACGCCGAGCTGGCTCGGCGCCATGGCCAGCGGCCCGCGGCGGAACAGTGCGTATTCCAGCCCCATCATCGCCTTGCCGAACAGGCTGCCGGCCCGCTTGTTCAGCGTCACCACCCCATCGACCTTGTAGATCATGCGCAGTTGCAGATGGTCCTGCAAATTGCCGCCGACGCCGGGCGCGTCGAGCACCACCGGGATGCCCAGGCTGCGCAGATGCGCGGCCGGGCCGATGCCGGAGCGCTGGAGGATGGCCGGCGAACCGATGGCGCCGGAGGCCAGCACCGTCTCGATCCGCGCCGAGGCGCGGGCCGGCTGGCCCTTCACCGAGAACAGCACGCCGGTGACGCGGCCATCGGCGATCTCCAGCCGGTCGATCGACGCCTCGATGGCGAGCTTCAGATTTGGCCGGTCGAGCGCCGGGCGCAGGAAGGCCTTGGCGGCGCTCCAGCGGATGCCGTTCCTCTGGTTCACCTCGAAGGCGCCGACCCCGGCGTTGTTGCCGCGGTTGAAGTCGTCGGTCGCCGGGATGCCGGCCTGCTGGGCGGCCTCGGCGAAGCGGTCGAGCAGGTCCCAGTGCAGCCGCTGCCGCTCGACCCGCCATTCGCCGCCGGCGCCGTGCAGGGCGTCGGCGCCGCGCCAGTAATCCTCGCTGGCCTTGAAGACCGGCAGCACACGGTCCCAGCTCCAGCGCGGATCGCCGGTCATCGCGGCCCACTCGTCGTAATCGCGCGCCTGGCCGCGCATGGCGATCATGCCATTGATCGAAGAACAGCCGCCCAGCACCTTGCCGCGCGCGTAATGGATGCTGCGGCCGTTCAGGCCCGGCTCCGATTCGGTCTTGAAGCACCAGTCGGTGCGAGGGTTGCCGATGCAGAACAGATAGCCGGCGGGGATGTGCAGCCAGACCCAGTTGTCCTTGCCGCCGGCCTCCAGCAGCAGGACGGTGACGTCGGGATCGGCCGACAGCCGGTTGGCCAGCACACAGCCCGCCGTGCCGCCCCCGGCGATCACGTAGTCGAAGTTTCCGAAATCGAGCCTGTCCGCCATCGCCTGAACGTCTCCCGCCGGTTCGTTTTTGTGGGAGCATTAAATTGCCGGACAGGCCAGCAATTCAATGATTTATCGCAAGCGACCGGAAGATGGGGCCGGGCCGTCCGTCGCCGACCGCAACGCCGTCGACCGCCACCAGGGGACGCAGGCCGAGGCTGTTGGTCAGGAACGCCTCGTCGGCCCCGGCCAGATCGGCCAGGGTCAGAGGATGCTCCTCCACCGGCAATCCGGCGGCGCGGTTCTCCAGGACCAGGGCGCGGGCGATGCCGGGCAAGGCGCCCTCCGCCACCGGCGGGGTCAGCAGGCGGTCGCCACGGCGCAGGAACAGGTTGGCCGCGCTCGCCTCGGCCAGCCGACCGGCGGTGTTGAGCAGCAGCGCGTCGTCGGCGCCGCGCCGCGCCGCCTCCTGCCGGGCCAGGATGGCGTCGAGATAGTTCAAGGTCTTCAGGCGCGACAACGGGGAGTGCTCGTTGCGGCGGGTGACGGTGGCGACGACCGCCCGCACCGGCCCGTCGGGCGGCAGGCCGCCCCGGGTGATCAGAAGGCTTGGGCTGGGGGCCGCCGGCGGCAGCACGCCGCGCGTGGCGACCCCGCGCGTCACCGTCAGCCGCAGCGAGCCCTCGCGCGGACCGGTTGTGGCGGCCAGCAGCCGTTCCATCGCCGCCGCGAGTTCGGCGTCGCTCCAGGGCAGCGGCAGGTCGAGCAGCGCCGCCCCCGCGCGCAGCCGGGCGAGATGACGGCCGAGGTGGCGGGGGGTGCCGTCGGACACCCGCAGCGTCTCGAACAGCCCGTCGCCGAGCGTGAAGCCGCGGTCGGCCGGATCGACCCGCGCCGCGGATTCCTCCAGCAGCGCGCCGTTCAGCCACAGGATTGCCGACGTCATGGGCGGTTCTCTTCCGGTCGTTTCGCAGGGAATCATACAGTGCCTCACGATAGCGTCCGTCAAGGTGGTGGAAATTCTGTGAGTGAACCGCGCCGGTTTTCCCGGAGACTGATTTTGTTGAGTCACGCCGCCATGGCGACGTGCTCGGCTTGGGCATGGCAGCGTGCTTCGGCCTCGGCGGGGGAGTGTTGCCGATGGGTTCGAGCAGGCGCCGGTGGTTGAACCAATCCACCCATTCCAAGGTGGCGAACTCGACGGCTTCCGGGGTGCGCCATGGTCCGCGGCGCCGGATCGCCTCGGTCTTGCGGAGACCGTTGATCGTCTCGGCCAGGGCGTTGTTGCCGCGCTGCCCCTTCGGGGGCGTCGGAATCGCCGACGCTGCCGACCGACGGTTCGACGTCGGCGTCCGTGAGACGCTCGGTGCACCGGACAGCGACATATTGGGCGGATTCAAGCGGTCGGAATGGTGGATGAGGCCGCTGCCCTTGGCCGGCCGGAGGTTCGGGGCCTGCGGCCGGCGAACCGGGGCGGCGCATGCTGAAAACGGTCTCCCGCTCAGTGCCGTGCGTCTTCGCAGGAAGAACCTTCGCCTCACACCTCGATCAGGGCGTAGGGGCGGCCGGTGTCCTTCGGGATGGTCTGCGCCACGTTGTAGACCGGCGTGCCGCGCAGCGTGTGGCCGCTGTAGGTGCCGTGATGGGCATGGCCGTGCACCACCGCGCGGACCGTTTCGAAGCGATCGATCGTCTCGGCCAGCCGCGAGGAGCCGAGGAAGGGGAAGATCTCGGTCGGCTCGCCCTCCACCGTCGCGGCGATCGGGGCGTAGTGCAGCACGACGACGATGCGCTCGGTCTCCAGCTGGCGCAGCGCGCTTTCCAGCCGCATCGCCTCGTTCACCGACTCATGGACGAACTGCTTGATCGCCGGCTCGCCGAAGCTGTCGAGCATGCGGTTGCCGAAGCCGCCGCCGAAGCCCTTCACCCCGGCGAAGCCGACGCCGTGGATCTCCTGCGGCGCCCCGTCGAGAAAGCGCACGCCGGCCTGCTCCAGGATGCGCTGGCTCTCCTCCGACTGGCCGCACTCGTGGTCGTGGTTGCCCAGAACGGCGACCACCGGGATGCCGATGGCGCGCAGATCCTCGGCCAGGATCTCGGCCTCGCGCGGCTTGCCGTGGTTGGTGAGGTCGCCGGCAAGCGCCAGCACGTCGGCCCGCCCGGCGATCTCGTGGAACAGCTCGCGGTAGGGGTGGGCGGTTGTCTCGCCGACATGGATGTCGCCGATGGCGGCGACGGTCAGCCTCTCCTTATGCATGGCCCGGCTCCTCCCCGACGACGTCGGCAAACCCCCATTCGGTCACGTCGATCCGGTAATCCTCGCGCGAGAACAGGCGGCCCCGGCAGATGCGGGTCTGCGCCACCGGCAGCTTGGCACGCTCCTTCATGCGGTCGACCAGCTCGTCGATCAGCCAGTCGGGGATGCGGTCGCGCTCCGTCGGGTAGATGAAGCGGAAGTTCAGGGCGTGGATCAACAGGACCTCCCAATGCTGTTCCATGTGGGCGAGCAGGCGTTTCCAGTCGATCTGGTCGTGCTGCTTCAAGATCAGGTGGACGACGTCGGGGCCGTCGTACTTGTGGCGCATCTGCACGAAGGACTTGGAGAAGATCATCTCGGTCGGCGCCACCAGCTGCACGTCGGCGCCGCAGATCAGCGCGCGGTGCTCCTCCTTGAACCAGCGGTCGGTGACCGGGTTGATCGCGGCGGCGGAGTTGAAGATCACGTCGAAGAACAGGTCGCCGTGCTTGACCTTGCCGATCCAGCGCTCGTCCTCGATCTCGGTGGCGAAGCCATGGTCCTGGAAATGGCCGAGGATGCGCGGAAAGTCGCCGCCCCGGCAGAAGACGTCGATGTCCTTGGTCGGCCGGGTGATGCCGGTGTAGGCGCTGACCGCGTAGGTGCCGCCGAGCAGGAAGGGGATGCCCGACTCGACCAGCAGCCGCATGCTCTCTGTGTAGAAGGCCTCGGCCTCCGGGCTGACGGTGGCGCTTCCCACGCGGGGGTCGGTCATGGCGGTCTCCCTTGTTTCATCCCCTTGCACAACAGGCGAAACGGCAAAAAAGCCTCCCCGCAAGACGGTGGTACTATCCCGGAACGGAGAGACGGAAAGGGTGGGTTGCCGCGCGCGGCAAATCTGATCATCCTTTGTTCCCGGATTCGGTCCGGGCCGGCCGGCCGGAAGCCGGCGTGCGGGGGAGGGGATGATCGTGAACGGATGGGTGACGCGACGGGCCGTCGCTGCGCTGACGCTGGGCCTGATGCTGGGGATGGGAGTCACGACGGGACCGGCGCGGGCCGCCGACCCGGTGCGCGTCGGCTCCAAGCTCGACGCGGAGAGCGGGCTGCTCGGCACCATGATCCTCCAGGTGCTGGAGGCCAACGGTGTGGCGACCGTCAACAAGATCCAGCTCGGCCCGACCAAGATCGTGCGCGGCGCCCTGCTCGCCGGGGAGATCGACCTCTACCCGGAATACACCGGAAACGGCGCCTTCTTCTTCAACATCGACGGCGACCCGGTGTGGAAGAACGCCGGCGCCGGCTACGAGAAGGTGAGGCAGCTCGACCAGGAGAAGAACGGAATCGTCTGGCTGAAGCCGGCGCCGGCCAACAACACCTGGGCCATCGCCGTGCGCCGCGACGTGGCGACCGCCAACAAGCTCGCCACCATGGAGGATTTCGCCAAGTGGGTGGCGGGCGGCGCGGCGAAGATCGCCGCCTCGGCCGAGTTCGTCGAAAGCCCGGCGGCGCTGCCCTCCTTCCAGGGCACCTACGGCTTCGCGATGAAGCCGGAGCAGATCCTGGTGCTGGCCGGTGGCGACACCGCCGCCACCATCCGCGCGGCGGCGGAGGGGACGTCGGGCGTCAACAGCGCGATGGTCTACGGCACCGACGGCGCCATCGCGGCGCTCGATCTGGTGGTGATGCGCGACACCAAGGGCGCGCAGATGGTCTATGAGCCGGCTCCGACCGTGCGGGCCGCCGCGCTGGAGACGAATCCGACGATCCGCACGGTGCTGGAGCCGGTCTTCGCCTCGCTGGACGCCGAGACGCTGCGTGGGCTGAACGCGAAGATATCGGTGGAGGGCCAGGACCAGAAGCAGGTCGCCACCGCCTATTTGAAGGCGAAGGGCTTCCTGAAGTGAGCGGGTGGGGTGGGGCATGCTGTCCCTCTCCCGTCCCGGGAGAGGGAAGGGGCCCGCGAAGCGGGAAGGGAGAGGGGCGATCGGTGGCGGGACGCGATCCATGTCCCGATAGCCCCTCACCCTCCCCATGCTGACGCATGGGTCCCCTCCCTCTCCCGGGGCGGGAGAGGGACATGTCCGCAACCGGGTGGCGCTGCTGCTGGCGCTGGTCGGCGTCGCCGCCGCGCTCGCGCTTCCCTTTCTCGGCTTCGCGCCGAACCGGCTGCTGTCGGGGAAGCCCGTGCCGCTGTGGGATGTCCTGCACGCCGCCCCGGCCTCGGCCTGGACGGCACTGCTGCCCGGCGTCCTGCTGCTCGCCGCCCCCTTTCTGCCGCCGTCGCGCCCGGTCCTGACAGCCTCCGCCGTGGCCGGCGGGCTGTTCACCGCCGGGCTGGTCTGGCTCGCCGGAACCCACGCCGGGACGCTGGCCGCCACCGCCTCTCCCGCCGCGCGCACCTCGTTCGGGGCGGGGTTCTGGGTGCTGGCGGCAACCGGCCTGCTCGCCATGGCCGACGCGCTGCGGCGGCTCCACCTGGGCGCCTGGACCGGGGCCTGGGTGCGCTTCGCCGCCGGCGGGGCGGTCGCCGGGCTGGTGGCGCTGGAGCTGGCGGCCGGCCGGCTCGACCAGCTCTCGATCCTCAAGGAATACGCCAATCGCAGCGACGTCTTCGCCGACGCGGTGCTGCGGCACGGCGCGCTGGTGCTGGCGGCGCTGCTGCCGACGCTGCTGATCGGCGTGCCGCTGGGGATCCTGGCGCAACGCTCGCCGCGCGTCGGGCGGTTGGTGTTTCCGGTGCTGAACCTCGTGCAGACCATCCCGTCGATCGCCCTGTTCGGGCTGCTGATGGCGCCGCTCGCCGCCCTCGCCACGCTCCTGCCGGGGTTGGGGATCAGCGGGGTCGGGCCGGTGCCGGCGGTGATCGCGCTGACCGTCTATTCGCTGCTGCCGATCACCCGCAACATGGCGGTCGGGCTGGAGGGCGTGCCCGACGACGTGCGGCAGGCGGCGCGCGGCATGGGAATGACGCCGCGCCAGATCTTCCTGCGCGTCGAGCTTCCGCTGGCCTTGCCGGTGTTCCTGACCGGGCTTCGGGTGACGCTGGTGCAGGCGGTCGGGCTGGCGGCGGTGGCGGCGCTGATCGGGGCCGGCGGGCTGGGGGCGATCATGTTCCAGGGGCTGTTCGCCAACGCGCTCGATCTGGTGCTGCTGGGGGCCGTGCCGGTCATCCTGCTCGCCGTCGCCGCCGACGCGCTGCTGACGCTCGCCGTCGCCCTGACCGCTGGGAACCGGGACCGGGCCATGACCGGGGGAGCCTCCGCATGATCGCGCTGGAGCGGGTGACCAAGCGCTTCGGGTCCTGGACCGCCGTCGATGCCGTGTCGATGACGGTGGAGGAGGGCGAGTTCCTCGTCCTGGTCGGCCCGTCCGGGTCGGGCAAATCGACGCTGCTGCGGATGATGAACCGGCTGATCGCGCCGGATTCGGGGATCATCCGCGTCGACGGCGCCGACATCGCCGGGCTGCCGCCCGAGGCGCTGCGGCGGCGCATGGGCTACGTCATCCAGTCGGTCGGGCTGTTCCCGCACTGGACGGTGGAGCGCAACATCGCGACGGTGCCGGACCTGCTCGGCTGGCCGAGGGCGCGGGTGCGCGACCGCGTGACGGAGCTGCTGGAACTGCTGAAGCTCGACCCACGGCGCTTCCGCACCGCCTACCCGCACCAGCTCTCCGGCGGGCAGCAGCAGCGGGTCGGCGTCGCCCGCGCGCTGGCGGCCGAGCCGCGCGTCCTGCTGATGGACGAACCCTTCAGCGCGCTCGACCCGATCACGCGCGGCGCCTTGCAGGGCGAGATGGCGGCGATCCACCGGGGGACCGGGACGACGATCGTCTTCGTCACCCACGACATGGACGAGGCGTTGGCGCTGGCCGACCGCGTCGCGGTGATGGACCATGGCCGGCTGGTCCAGTGCGCGCCGCCGCTCGCCATCCTGACCGACCCGGCGAGCGGAATGGTGCGCGATCTGGTCGGGCGCGAGGAGTGGGGGTTGAAGCGGCTGGCGGTGGAGACCGTCGCCCGGCGCGTCCGGCCGGAACCCGCCATTCCCCCCATCCCCGGCCCGCCGGTGTCCAGCGCCACGCCGCTGCACCGCGCCCTGTCGGAGATGGTGGCGCGCGGCGCCGACCGCCTGCCGGTGGTCGATGGCGAGGGGCGCCCCGCCGGGGTGCTGCACCTTGCCGACCTCGTGCGCGATCCTTCGGCGCCGCCCCCCGTATCGCCCCCGGTGTCGCCCCCGGTGTCGCCCCCGGTGTCGCCGTGACGACCGGCGTTATGCGTCTCGATCCGCTGACCGGGCGGCTGATGCTGGCCCTGCTGGCGCTGGCCGCGCTGGTGCTGGGCATGCCGGCGCTGAAGCCGCTGTTCGCCGCGCTCTACCCGGCGCTCGACCGGCCGCTCTATGAGGCGGAGACCTTCCTCACCCTGACCCTCGACCATATGGCCTTGGTCGGCGCGTCGAGCCTGATCGCGGTGGCGGCCGGCGGCCTCGCCGGGATCGCCGTCACCCGGCCGTGGGGCGCGGAGTTCCGTGGCCTGCTGGAGGCGGTGGCGACCATGGGCCAGACCTTTCCGCCGGTGGCGGTGCTGGCGCTGGCGGTGCCGTCGATCGGCTTCGGCCCGCTGCCGGCGCTGATCGCGCTGTCGCTCTACGCCCTGCTGCCGGTGGTGCGGAACACCATCGCCGGGCTGGAAGGCGTGTCCGACGCGGTGCGCGAGTCGGCGCGCGGCCTCGGCATGGGGCCGTGGGAAACCCTGTTCCGGGTCGAGCTGCCGCTGGCGGCGCCGGTGATCCTGGCCGGGGTGCGGACGGCGGTGATCGTCAACACCGGCACCGCCGCCATCGCCTCGACGGTGGGCGCGAAGACCCTGGGGCTGCCGATCATCGTCGGGCTGAACGGCTCGAACCAGGCCTACGTCATCCAGGGCGCCCTGATCGTCGGCGCGCTGGCGCTGGTGCTCGACGCCGGTTTCGAGCGGCTGGCGGCCTGGAGCGTGCGCTGGCGGACGGAGGGCTAGGGGGAGCTACCGCCACTCCCCGTCGCGCGTCAGCCCGGCCAGCAGGTCGGTCAGGATGGCGTGGACGGCGCGCGCCGCCGCCGGCATCGGGCGGCCGGTGGCGTGGGCCAGCAGGATCTTGCGGTCGATTCGCGGATCGGCGATCGGCAACCCGGCGAGCCGCTCGGCGACCGGACCGTAGCGCGCCACCCGCTCCGACAGCACGGTGTAGCCGCAGCCCTCGGCGACCAGCGCCTTGATCTGCTCCAACGCGTCGATCTCCATCGCCACCGTCACGGCGCCGCGCGCCAGCAGTGCCGCGTGCTCGACCTCCTCGCGCACGCCGTGAGGGCGGCCGGGCAGGATCAGCGGCAGGGCCAGCGCCTCGCCGAAGGGGATCGACTCGCGCCCGGCGAACAGCGGGTCCTCGGCCGGTCCGACCAGATGCAGCGATTCCCGAGCCACGAACTCGGCGGTCAGCCCGCCCATGTCCTTGGCCCCGAACACCAGCGCCACGTCGAGCTGTCCCGACAGCACCCACTCCAGCATGTGGCCCGACAGCCCCTCGACCACGCGCAGGCGGATCTGCGGGTGGGTGCGGCGCACCGCCAGCGCCAGCGGCACCGTCAGCACCGGCCCCAGCGAGGTCGGGATGCCCACCGTCGCCGGGCCGGCCGGCACCGCCTCGACCGCGCGGACCTCGTCGCGCAGGCTGTCCATGGATTCGATCAGGGTGACGGCGCGCTGGGCCAGCCGCCGGCCGCTTTCCGTCGGCACCACGCCGCGCGCCGTGCGCAGCACGAGCTGGCAGCCGAAATCCTCCTCCAGCCGCTTCAGGTGCAGGCTCAGCGCCGGCTGCGCCACCCGCAGGACATCGGCCGCGCGCGAGATCGAGCCATGCTCGACGATGCCGAGGAAATAGCGGAGCTGCCGCAGATCCATCGCGCCTGATTCTCCCGCCGATCAAAAAAGCCCTATCGAATCAAACCTAACGATAGCTTGGCATTATGACCTATACCCCTCAATCTGGCCGCCCGCCACTCTTCATCCGTATCCCTTCCTCCCCCTCTTGATCGGGGCTTTTTCGTTAACCATTTGAGTCCCGAGGCGCCGGATGGCCGCGCATGAGGCGGGCCGGCAAGGGCGCTCCCCGCGCCTGTGGACAGGGCGGGACACTGGAAACGGAGTGCCGAATGGACTTCGGTCAATTCACCGACCGTGCGCGCGGCGTCATCCAGGCCGCGCAGATCGCCGCGCTTGCCGGGCGCCACCAGCAGCTTCTGCCCGAGCATCTTCTGAAGGCCCTGATCGACGACGCCAACGGCGTCGCCGCCCGTCTGGTGCGCGACACCGGGGGCGACCCCGACCTGCTGAAGAGCGCCACCGAGGAGCAGCTCGCCCATGCCGCCGTGCAGAGCGGCGACGGGCCGCACCCGATCTACATGTCGCCGGCGCTCGCCGCCGTGCTCCAGGGCGCCGTGGAATCCGCGCGCTCCGGTGGTGACCGTTTCGTCAGCGCCGAACGGCTGCTGGAGAGCCTCGCCCGCCAGAGCGGCCCGATGCGCGCCCTGTTCCGCCGCGCCGGGGTCGACGCGTCGGCCCTGGCCGACGCCGCCGACGCCCAGCGCAAGGACCATCCCGCCGCCGCGGAGACCGAGACGACCGGCGGTGAGGCGCTGGCCCGCTACGCCCGCGACCTGACCGAGGAGGCCCGCCAGGGCCGGCTCGATCCCGTCATCGGCCGCGACGACGAGATCCGCCGCACCATCCAGGTGCTGGCGCGGCGCACCAAGAACAACCCCGTCCTGATCGGCGACCCCGGCGTCGGCAAGACCGCCGTGGTCGAGGGGCTGGCCCAGCGGCTGGCGTCGGGCGACGTGCCGGAGGGGCTGAAAGACCGCCGGGTGCTGGCGCTCGACCTGACGGCGCTGCTCGCCGGGGCCAAGTTCCGCGGCGAGTTCGAGGAGCGGCTGAAGTCCGTTCTGGCCGAGGTGCAGGAGGCTGCCGGCCGCATCATCCTGTTCATCGACGAGCTGCACACGCTGATCGGCGCCGGCCGCACCGACGGCGCGATGGACGCCGCCAACATGCTGAAGCCGGCGCTCGCGCGCGGCGAACTGCGCTGCGTCGGCGCCACCACGCCCGACGAGTACCGCCGCTACATCGAGAAGGACGCGGCGCTGGCCCGCCGCTTCCAGCCGGTGACGGTGGACGAGCCGTCGGTCGACGACGCGGTGTCGATCCTGCGCGGCATCAAGGGCAAGTACGAGGTGCACCATGGCGTGCGCATCGCCGACGCGGCGGTGGTCGCGGCGGTGAGCCTGTCGGCGCGCTACATTTCCGACCGCCGGCTGCCCGACAAGGCGATCGATCTCGTCGACGAGGCGGCGAGCCGCCTGCGCATGGCGATCGACAGCAAGCCCGAGGCGCTCGACGCGGTGGACCGCCGCGTCGCCCAGCTCAAGATCGAGCGCGAGGCGCTGAAGAGCGAGCCCGACGCGGCCTCGCGCGAGCGGCTGGGCGTGCTGGAGCGTGAGCTGGCCGAGGCGGAAGGCCGCCAGACCTCCATGGAGGAGGAGTGGCGCGCCTCGCAGTCGCGGCGCACCGAGGGCCGCCGCCTGAAGGAGGAACTGGACCAGGCCCGCACGAAGCTGGAGCGCGCCCGGCGTGACAACGACTGGGCCAAGGCCGGCGAGCTGGCCTACGGCGTCGTGCCGGACCTGGAGAAGCGTCTCGCCGAGGCCGAATCGCGCGCCAGCACCGAGCGCGAGGAGGTGACGGCCAAGGACATCGGCGCCGTCGTCACCCGCTGGACCGGCATCCCGGTCGAGCGGATGCTGGAGGGCGAGCGCCAGCGGCTGAAGGGCATGGAGGACAAGCTGGCCGAGCGCGTCGTCGGGCAGTTCGACGCGGTGCGCGCGGTGTCCAAGGCGGTGCGGCGGGCGCGGGCCGGGCTGAAGGACCCGACACGGCCGACCGGCTCCTTCCTGTTCCTCGGCCCGACCGGCGTCGGCAAGACCGAGCTGGCGAAGGCGCTGGCCAAGTTCCTGTTCGACGACGAGACGGCGATCACCCGGCTCGACATGTCGGAGTACATGGAGAAGCACGCGGTCAGCCGGATGATCGGCTCGCCGCCGGGCTATGTCGGGTACGACGACGGCGGCTCGCTGGCCGACCGCATCCGCCGCCGGCCCTATCAGGTCGTGCTGCTGGACGAGGTCGAGAAGGCGCATCCGGACGTGCTGAACGTGCTGCTTCAGGCGCTCGACGACGGGCGGCTGACCGACGGGCAGGGGCGGACGGCCGACTTCCGCCACGCCATCCTCATCATGACCTCCAACCTCGGGGCGGATGCCTTGAGCGCCTTGGGCGACGACGAGGACGTGCGGGGCGCGACGGTCGAGGTGATGGACGCGGTGCGCAAGGCGTTCCGGCCGGAGTTCCTCAACCGGCTGGACGACGTGCTGGTCTTCCGCCGGCTGGGCCGCGACCAGATGGCGCGGATCGTCGACATCCAGCTCGCCCGCGTCAACGAGCGGCTGGCCGAGCGCGGCCTGACGCTGGTGGCCGACGAGGCGGCCAAGCGGCGGCTGGGCGATCTCGGCTGGGATCCCGCCTTCGGCGCCCGTCCGTTGAAGCGGGCGGTGCAGGGGCTCGTCGAGGATCCGATCGCCGAGCGGCTGCTCGACGAGGAGGTCGAGGCGCGGACCACGCTGGCCCTGTCGGTGGTCGACGGCCGTCTGGCGCTGGACGGCGTGCCGGTCGAGGAGGACCGCCCGCACGGCTTCAAGGCGCCGGAACGCCCGCCGCTCGGCTTCGCCCTGCCGGCGGCGGCTCCGGCGGCGGTGCGGCAGGAGGCGTCGGTGCATTGAGGGTGGCGGTGATGCGCTGACCCCTTGATGCGCTGAACGGAGTCCGCGAGGATCGGGGGGAGCGCGTCCGGCCGGGCGCGTTCCCCTTGTCGTTTGGGTGTTGTCCTTGGGGTGGTGGACGGGATGGACAAGCGATCCGTTGCGGCGATGAGCTTCAGCACGCCGCGCCTGGAGCTTCGGCCGTTGGCCCTGCCCGACGCCCCGGCGATCCAGCGCCATTTCCCGCATTGGGAGATCGTGCGTTTCCTGAACGACCGTGTTCCCTGGCCCTACCCGGCGGACGGCGCCCTCGTCTTCATCCGCGATGTCGCCCTGCCGGCGATGGAGCGGGAAGAGGCGTTCCACTGGACGCTCCGCCTGCGGGAGCGGCCGGAAGAGGTCATCGGCGTGATCAGCCTGATGATCGAGGAGGACAACAACCGCGGCTTCTGGCTCGGCCTGCCCTGGCAGGGACGGGGGCTGATGGAGGAGGCCTGCGGGCCGGTGACCGACGTCTGGTTCGACGCGCTGGGCCATGGGGTGCTGCGCGTGCCGAAGGCGGTCGCCAACGAGGGCTCGCGGCGCATCTCGGAGCGCAGCGGCATGCGCGTCGTCCGCACCGACGTGCGCGGCTATGTTTCGGGTCGGCACGAGAGCGAGCTTTGGGAGATCACGCGCGCCGAATGGCATGCGCATCGATCCGCTGGCCGGGGCGCGTGAGCACGGCTCAGCCCGCCCTCGCCCCCGGCCCCGCCCCCGCTGCCGTCCCCGCCGTTCAGGTTGCCGGTCGCCAGCCGGCCAGCGTTTCCAGCAGGGGGACCAGCACGCGTTGCAACCGCTCGGCCCGGTCGGGGCGGTAGGCGAAGGCGGGACCGTGCCCGGCGCTGCCCCCCTGGTCGTCCCCCTGGCCGTCCCCCTGGCCGTCCTCGTCCTCCTCGTTCATGTAGCGGTCCTGCGTCAGTTCCATTTGCAGGGCGTGGATGTTCTCCGCCGGGCGGCCGTAATGGCGGGTGATGTGGCCGCCGACGAAGCGGCCGTCGGCGACGCAGCTCAACCCCTCCCTCGCCGAGGCGCTCTCCATGACGGCGACCGTGCGGGCGATCAGATCCGGGGCGGCGCTGGCGCCGCGCGCGGTGCCGAGGTTGAGGTCGGGCAGCCGGCCCTCGAACAGCCGGGGCACCCGGCTGCGGATCGAATGGGCGTCGTAGAGGATGGCGAAGCCGTGGCGCGCCTTCACCCGCTCCAGCTCCGCCGCCAGCGCGTCGTGGTAGGGACGCCAATAGGTTTCGACCCGTTCGGCGGTCTCCGCCGCGTCCGGCGCCGTGCCGTCGCGGTAGAGCGGGCGGCCGTCGAACAGGGTTTCCGGGCACAGGCCGGTCGTCGCCTGTCCGGGATAGAGGCTCTCGCCGCCCGGCGGCCGGTTGAGGTCGACGACGAAGCGCGAGAAGCGGGCGCTGAGCAGCGTGGCGCCGAGCCCGCCGGCGAAGCCGTAGAGGCGGGGGATGTGCCAGTCGGTATCGCACAGGGTGCGCGCCTCGGGCGTCAGCCGCTCGGCCAGCCCCGGCGCCAGTTCCGTGCCGCAATGGGGCATGCTGACCACCAGCGGGCCGTCGCCGCGCGTCAGCTCGAAGACGGGAGAGCGGGCAAGGGCCGTCATCGCGCGGCCTCCAGGTCGAGCGGGATCAGGTCGTCGAGCGCGCCGCCGCGCACCAGCGCGCCGATGGCCGCCAGATCCGGGGCGAAGTAGCGGTCGACCTCGTAGCGTGGCACCACCGCGCGCACGGTGGCGATGGCGTCCTCCAGCCGCGCCGAGGTCTTGAGCGGCCGGTGGAACTCAAGCCCCTGGATCGCGGCCAAAAGCTCTATGCCGACGATGTCGGCGACGTTGCCGGAAATCTCGCCGAGCCGCCGCGCCGCGAAGGTCGCCATGCTGACATGGTCCTCCTGGTTGGCGGAGGTCGGCAGGCTGTCGACGCTGGCCGGGTGGGCGTGGCTCTTGTTCTCCGAGGCGAGCGCCGCCGCGGTGACGTGGGCGATCATGAAGCCGGAGTTCAGCCCCGGCTCGGCGACCAGGAAGGGCGGCAGGCCGCTGATGGTGGTGTCGATCAGCATGGCGATGCGGCGCTCCGACAGCGCGCCGATCTCCGAGGCGGCGATGGCGAGCTGGTCGGCGGCCATCGCCACCGGCTCGGCGTGGAAGTTGCCGCCGGACAGCACTTCGCCCGTATCCACCAGCACCAGCGGGTTGTCGGTGACGCCGTTGGCCTCGATCACCAGCGTGCGCGCCGCCTGCCGCATCTGGTCGAGCACGGCGCCCATCACCTGCGGCTGGCAGCGCAGGCTGTAGGGATCCTGCACCCGGTGGCAGTCGGGTCCCTGGTGGGCGGCGTTGAGCGGGCTGCCGGCCAGCGTGTCGCGGAACAGCGCGGCGACGGCGATCTGGCCGGGCTGGCCGCGCAGCGCGCTGATGCGGGCGTCGAAGGGGCGGTGGCTGCCCATGACGGCTTCGACCGACAGGGCGCCCGCCACCAGCGCCGCCTTGAAGCCGCGCTCGATCTCGAACAGCCCGGCGAGCGCCAGCCCGGTCGAGACCTGGGTGCCGTTGATCAGCGCCAGACCCTCCTTGGCCTTCAGCTCGATCGGCGCGAGGCCGGCGATGCTCAGGCCCTCGGCGGCGGTGACAACCTTGCCCTCGACGCGGGCATGGCCGATGCCGAGCAGGATGCCGCAGAGATGCGCCAGCGGCGCCAGATCGCCCGACGCGCCGACGGAGCCCTTGGACGGGATCATCGGCAGCACGTCGGCGGCGTAGAGCGCCAGCAGCGCGTCGACCAGCTCCGGCCGCACGCCCGACGCGCCGACCGCGAGGCTGGCCGCCTTGATGACCAGGATCAGCCGCACCACCGCGTCGGGCAGCGGCTCGCCGACGCCGGTCGCGTGCGACAGGATCAGGTTGCGCTGGAGCTTCTCCAGGTCGGCCGCCGCGATGTGGGTGTGGGCCAGCTTGCCGAAGCCGGTGTTCACGCCATAGACCGCCTCGTCGCCGCCGGCGATGGCGTCGATCAGGTCGCGCGAGCGGATCATGCGCGGGTAGGCCGCCGGGTCGAGCGTCAGGGCCGGGCGGTTCCGGTAGACCGCGCGCAGCGTGTCGAGCGGCAGCGCGCCCGGAACCAGAGTGATGGAGGCGGTGTCGCTCATCCCAGAAGTCTCCCCAAGGTGTGTGTGAAGCGTTCGGCGATCGCGTCCTCCCGCGGGTGGCGGCGGTCGCGGACGATCGTCCGTCCGGCGATCACCACGTCGCGCACGAGGTTGGCGTTGCCGGCGAAGATCCAGCCGTCGAGCAGCGCGTCGCCCTGGCGGGCGGCGAGCAGCGGGTGGGCGGTGTCGAGCACGACGATGTCGGCGCGCATGCCGGGCGCGAGGCGCCCGGCCTCGAAGCCGGTGGCCTGGGCGCCGCCGGCCTGGGCGTCCTCGACCAGCCGGCGGGCGGTGGAGCGGCGGGGGCCGCCGGCCAGCACGGTGCGCCGCCCGCTGGTCAGCCGCGCGCCGTATTCGAGCCAGCGCAGATCCTCGACCGGGCTGACCGAGATGTGGCTGTCCGAGCCGATGCCCCAGCGTCCGCTCCGCGCCATGTAGGATTCGGCGGCGAAGAAGCCGTCGCCGAGGTTGGCCTCGGTCGTCGGGCAGAGGCCGGCGACGGCGCCGCTGGCAGCCACGGCGGCGACCTCGGATTCCGTCATGTGGGTGGCGTGGATCAGGCACCAGCGGCCGTCCAGCGCGTGGCGCTCCAGCAGCCACTCGACCGGGCGGCGGCCGGAGAAGGCGAGGCTGTCGTCCACTTCCTTGCGCTGTTCGGCGATGTGGATGTGGATCGGGCCGGCCGGGCTGGCGGCGCGGTGGGCGGCGACGGTCTCGGCCAGCAGGGCTTCGGGCACCGCGCGCAGCGAATGCGGGGCGATGCCGAGCCGCACGTCGTCGGCCTCGCCGTAGGCGGCGCGCAGGCGCTCGGTCAGCCGCTGGAAACCCTTCCCGTCATGGATGAAGCGGCGCTGCCCGGCGGTCGGCGGCGTGCCGCCGAAGCCCGACGCGTTGTAGAGCACCGGCAGCAGTGTGATCGGCAGCCCGGCGGCGCGCGCGGCGGCGACGGCGCGGTGGCTCGTCTCGGCTGGATCGGCGTAGGGACGGCCGTCGCGGTCGTGGTGCAGGTAATGGAACTCGGCGACGGCGGTGAAACCGGCCTTCAGCGCCTCCACATAGAGCTGGGCGGCGACCGCCTCGAAATCGTCGGGGTCCATGCGGTCGAGCGCACGGTACATCACCTCGCGCCAGCTCCAGAAGCTGTCGGAGCCGTCGCCCGAGGACTCGCCCAGCCCGGCGATGGCGCGCTGGTGGGCGTGGGAGTGCAGGTTGGCGATGCCGGCGACGGCGGCGCCGGCGAAGCGCTCGGCGTCGGACGGGCAGGGGGCGCCGGTCCCGATCGCGGCGATGCGGCCCCGGCCGTCGAGGCGGACCAGCACGTTCTCGGCCCAGCCCTGCGGCAGCAGCGCCGAGGCAAAAAACAGGTTGCTCATGCAAGCGCCCTCGTTATTATAGACAACACTATACAAGTATAGGCAACCCGCTGCCAAGCGCCTTCGACGTTTCCGATGGCACCCGCTCTTCCGCCTCTCCCCCCTGGGGAGAGGTCGGCCGGCACCAGCCGGCCGGGTGAGGGGGGCGGACTTCATAACCCTCTCCTCCCCCGGGGAGAGGCGTGGAACCGACGGCCGCAGGCCGGCTGGGCACCGAAGGTGACCAGAGGTGGAGCGCGGTCGCGAGACTTGCGAGCGACCTCTGGCCCGAAGGGCCGGTGAGGGGGCGTTACGGCCGGAAGGCCGGAAAAAAAGATGGCTCAGCCATTGGCTTCCGGTTCGCGGCACGCCATGCGTCCCCCTCACCCTAACCCTCTCCCCGGGGGGAGAGGGGATGGGAGTCGGGACGGGTAGGGGAGGGACTGTTGGGAAAGGACACGCCGATGCCGACCGCCGCCGCAACGACGCCTTGGGACACCCTGTGGATCGACCTGTCCGTCGCCACCATGACGGCTCCCGAAGGCCATGGCGCCGACGGCTACGGCGCGATCACCGACGCCGCCATCGGCGTCAAGGACGGCCGCATCGTCTTCGTGGGCCCGCGCGCCGATCTGCCCGGCCCCATGGAGTCTTTGGCCGCGGATGTCCGCTCCGGCGGGGGCGGCTGGATGACGCCGGGACTGATCGATTGCCACACCCATCTCGTCTACGGCGGCAACCGGGCGCGCGAGTTCGAGATGCGGCTGAACGGCGCCAGCTACGAGGAGATCGCGCGGGCCGGCGGCGGCATCGTCTCCACCGTCGCGGCGACCCGCGCGGCGGACGAGGAGTCGCTGCTGGCCGCCACCCTGCCGCGCCTCGACAGCCTGCTGGCGGAGGGCGTCACCACGGTGGAGGTGAAGTCCGGCTACGGGCTCGACACCGAGACCGAACTGCGCATGCTGCGCGTCGCCCGCCGGCTCGCCAAGGTCCGTCCGGTCGCCATCCGCACCACCTTCCTCGGCGCCCACGCCCTGCCGCCGGAGTTCAAGGGCGACCCGGACGGCTACATCGACCAGGTGGTCGGCACGACGCTGCCGGCGGTCGCCGCCGCCGGGCTGGCCGACGCGGTGGACGCCTTCTGCGAGGGCATCGGCTTCTCGGTGGCGCAGACGCGCCGGGTGTTCGAGGCGGCGCGCGCCCACGGCCTGCCGGTGAAGCTGCACGCCGAGCAGCTCAGCAACCTCGGCGGGGCGAAGCTGGTCGCCGAGTATGGCGGCCTGTCCGCCGACCACATCGAGCATCTCGACGAGGCCGGAATCGCCGCGATGGCGGCGGCCGGCACGGTGGCGGTGCTGCTGCCCGGCGCCTTCTACGCCCTGCGCGAGACGACGATGCCGCCGGTCGACCTGCTGCGCCGCCACGGCGTCGCGATGGCGCTGTCGACCGACAACAACCCCGGCACCTCGCCGGTCTGCTCGCTGCTGCTGATGCTGTCGATGGGCTGCACCTTCTTCCGGCTGACCCCGGCGGAGGCGCTGGCCGGGGTGACGCGCCATGCCGCCAAGGCGCTGGGCTTGGCCGACCGCGGCGTGATCGCGCCGGGGATGCGGGCCGATCTGGCGCTGTGGGGGATCGACCATCCGGCGGAATTGTCCTACGCCATCGGCCTCAACCCCTGCCGGGCGGTGGTGAACGCGGGCGTCGCCCGCGCGCCCCGCGCCCTGTCCTGAAGACGAGTCCGCCGATGAGCGTCCCGTTATGACCGCCGTCTCCGTCGCGCAGCCGCGCTATGCCCAGATCAAGGAGACGATCCGCCGCCGCATCCGTTCCGGCGACTGGCCGGAGGGATTCCAGATCCCGTCGGAGCACAGGCTGCTGGAGGAGTTCTCGGTCAGCCGCATGACGGTCCACCGGGCGCTGCGCGACCTGACCGACGAGGGGCTGCTGACCCGCGTGCAGGGGCTCGGCACCTTCGTCGCCGAGCGGCCGCCGAGCATGGAGGTGGTGGAGCTGCGCAGCATCGCCGACGAGATCGCGGCGCGCGGCAACCGCCACTCGTGCAGCGTGGAGCGTTTGCTCGCGATTTCCGCCGATTCCGGCTTGGCCCGCCGCTTCAACCTGCCGGTGGGGGCCACCCTGTTCCATTCCGTGGTGGTCCACCGCGAGAGCGACGTGCCGGTGCAACTGGAGGAGCGCTGGGTCAACCCGGCGGTCGCCCCGGCCTATCTGGAGCAGGACTTCGCGCGCCAGACTCCCGGCGACTACCTGATCCGGTTGGAATCCGCGCCGCAGGTCGAGCACGTCATCGAGGCGGTGGCGCCGACCCCGGAGATCGCGGCGCTGCTGGAGATCCCGCCGACCGAGCCCTGCCTGCGCGTCACCCGCCGCACCTGGGTCAACACCCATGGGACGCACAATCAGGTCGTGACGGTGGCGATGCTGGTCCATCCGGGCAGCCGCTACCGGCTCGGCGCGCGCTTCCAGATGCCGCCGGGCCAGGACCGATGAGCAAGCCTCCCAACCCTTGATCCCGCCCACCAGGAGTCCATCGTCATGCCGTCCGCCATGCCGCCGTCCCGTCTCGACAACCAGCGCGTCATCCGCGCGCCGCAGGGCACCGAGCTGAGCTGCAAGAGCTGGCTCGCCGAGGCGCCGCTGCGCATGCTGATGAACAACCTCGACCCCGACGTCGCCGAACGGCCGCAGGAGCTGGTCGTCTATGGCGGCATCGGCCGCGCCGCGCGCGACTGGGACAGCTACGACCGCATCGTCGCCGCCCTGCGCGAGCTGAACGACGACGAGACGCTGCTGGTGCAGTCGGGCAAGCCGGTCGGCGTCTTCCGCACCCATGCCGACGCGCCGCGCGTGCTGATCGCCAACTCCAACCTGGTGCCGCGCTGGGCCAACTGGGAGCATTTCCACGAGCTGGACCGCAAGGGGCTGGCGATGTACGGCCAGATGACCGCCGGCTCCTGGATCTACATCGGCAGCCAGGGCATCGTGCAGGGCACCTACGAGACCTTCGTCGAGGCCGGGCGCCAGCATTACGACGGCGACCTGAAGGGCAAATGGATCCTGACCGGCGGGCTCGGCGGCATGGGCGGCGCGCAGCCGCTGGCCGCCACCATGGCCGGGGCCAGCATGCTGGCGGTCGAATGCCGGCCGAGCAGCATCGAGATGCGGCTGCGCACCGGCTACCTCGACCGCCACACCGTCGATCTCGACGAGGCGCTGGGCTGGATCAACGAGGCCTGCGCCAGGGGCGAGGCGCTGTCGGTCGGTCTGCTCGGCAACGCCGCCGACGTCTTCCCCGAACTGGCGCGCCGCGCCGCCAGCGACCTGACCGCCCGCCCGCACATCGTCACCGACCAGACCTCCGCCCACGATCCCGTCAACGGCTACCTGCCGCAGGGCTGGACGCTGGCCGAGTGGGACGCGGCGCGCGAGAGCCAGCCGGCCGCCGTCGCCGCCGCCGCCCGCAAGTCGATGCGCGTGCAGGTCGAGGCGATGCTGGCCTTCCACGGCATGGGCGTGCCGACCGTCGATTACGGCAACAACATCCGCCAGATGGCCAAGGAGGAGGGGCTGGACAACGCCTTCGACTTCCCCGGCTTCGTCCCCGCCTACATCCGGCCGCTGTTCTGCCGCGGCGTCGGGCCGTTCCGCTGGGCGGCGCTGTCGGGCGATCCCGACGACATCCGCAAGACCGACGCCAAGGTGAAGGAGCTGATTCCCGACGACGCGCACCTGCACAACTGGCTCGACATGGCGGCCAAGCGCATCCAGTTCCAGGGCCTGCCGGCGCGCATCTGCTGGGTCGGCCTGGGGCAGCGCCACCGGCTGGGCCTCGCCTTCAACGAGATGGTGCGGACGGGCGAGCTGAAGGCGCCGATCGTCATCGGCCGCGACCATCTCGACAGCGGCTCGGTCGCCAGCCCGAACCGCGAGACCGAGGCGATGCGGGACGGCTCCGACGCGGTGTCGGACTGGCCGCTGCTGAACGCGCTGCTCAACACGGCGAGCGGGGCGACCTGGGTCAGCCTGCACCATGGCGGCGGCGTCGGCATGGGCTTCTCGCAGCATTCCGGCATGGTCATCGTCTGCGACGGCAGCGACGACGCGGCGCGGCGAATCGGCCGCGTGCTGTGGAACGACCCGGCGACCGGCGTCATGCGCCATGCCGACGCCGGCTACGACATCGCCATCGACTGCGCGCGCGAGCAGGGCTTGAACCTGCCCTTCCTGAAGTAACGGCGCGCACGCGCGTTCTTCCGGTTGCGAAGGCCGCCCATCCGCCGTGGGGGATGGGCGGCCTTTTCATTTGAAAGATGACGCCGGTATCGTTGGTGTGCCTATGGATTGACCGCGTCAAAATTTATACCCGTGATGCGATACCCGGTTTTAATTTTGCCCTGCTAGACGGGATTTGGTGCAACCGTCCGACGAAGGGCAGAATCATGACCAAGTACAAGTACGGGACCAGCGGCGCCGATACCATCTTCAGCGACTCCCAGTATTACGACCTTGAAGCCACCTATGTGTTTGGCGGGGCGGGCAACGATTCCATCTTCGGAGGAACGGGGACCGATTACCTGTACGGCGAGGATGGAAACGATTACCTGGACGATCATTCCGGCACCGGCGCTTTGTTCGGCGGAAACGGGAACGACACGCTGGTCGCCGGAATCGGGCACACCACGCTGAACGGCGGGGACGGAAACGACCTTTTCGTCTTCACGAACGGCAGCACCGGCTACTTCCATCTTCAGGGCGGCGCCGCGGCCGACACCGACCGGATCGTCGCGCTGACGAGCAACACCCGGATCGGGCTGAAGTCGATCGCCAACATCGACAGCATCGAAGGCGGCGGCTACGGCAACGTCACCATCGAGACCTATTCCGACGGCGGCCTCTTCGATTTCTCCAACGTCACCCTGACCGGCATCGCGGCGATCAACGGCGGCAGCGGTTCCGACACCATCATCGGCTCGGCGGGCGACGACCTGATCTTCGGCGGCTGGGTGGGCGACGACGTCCTTCAGGGCGGGGCCGGCAACGACACCCTGAAGGGGGATGGCGGCACGGTCATGACCGGCGGCATCGGCGCCGACCTGTTCGTGTGCTCCGCCAGCGGGCTGGTCGTCACCGACTTCAACGCGGCGGAGGGCGACCGCATCGGGCTGCCCTCCGGCGCGGCCTGGACCGCCACCGACGTCGCCGGGGGAACCCGGCTCGTCGCCACCTTCGGCACCAGCTCGATGCGGTTCATGACGCTGAACGGCGTCACGGCCGATCAGGTCCAGTCGAGCTGGTTCGTCACCGCCACCTGACGCGGCGGCCGGGAATTCGCGGGTTCGCCGCAGAACGTCCTTGGCCCCGGCGGGCGGGTCCGCCACCCTGCACGGATCCGCCCCCATTCCGTCCGGCGCGACGATCATGTCCGCGATCTATCTTGACCATCTCGCTTCCACGCCGCTCGACCCGCAGGTGCTCGACGCCATGCTGCCCTGGTGGGCGCCCGGTGCGGCCGGCAACCCACAGGCCGCCCACCCCGCCGGCTGGCGCGCCGCCGACGCCATCGAGGAGGCGCGCGGCCACATCGCCGCCCTGGTCGGGGCCCGGCCCGGCGCGGTCGTCTTCACCTCCGGCGCCACCGAGGCGAACACGCTGGCCCTGCTCGGCACGCTGGCGCCGGGGGCGGCCTGCCTCGTCTCGGCGGTCGAGCATCCCAGCGTGCTCGGCTGCCTGCCCGAACTGCGGCGGCGCGGGCACCCCACGACCATCGTCCCGGTGGACGCGGACGGGCGTGTCGACCCGAACGCCCTGGAGCGGGCGCTGGCGGTGGGGGCGGCGGCCGGCACCGGCCCGGCCCTGGTCTCCGTCATGGCGGCGAACAACGAGGTCGGCACCATCCAGCCGCTGGCCGGGATCACCGCCCTCGCGCGGCGCCACGGCGCCCTTGTCCACAGCGACGCGGTGCAGGCGCTGGGCACGCGGGCGCTGGACATGCCGGCGTTGGGGCTCGACCTGCTCAGCCTGTCCGGCCACAAGCTGAACGGCCCGATGGGCATCGGCGCCCTGCTGGTGCGCGACGGTGTGCGGCTGGCCCCGCCCTCGGCGGGTGGCGGCCAGCAGGGGGGGCGGCGGCCGGGCACCTTGCCGACCGCGCTCTGCGTCGGGCTGGGCGCCGCCTGCCGGCTGGCGCGGGCGCGGGCGGAGGAGGACGGGCGCCGCATCGCCGCCCTGCGCGACCGGCTGTGGGCGCGGCTGGAGGCGGAGCTGTCGGGCATCCGGCGCAACGGCGCCGCCAATGGTCTGGCCGGCTGCCTGAACGTCACTATTCCCGGCATCGACGCCGCCGACCTGCTGCTCGGCCTGCCGGAGCTGGCGCTCGCCACCGGCTCGGCCTGCCGCAGCGGCGACGCGGAGCCGTCGCACGTGCTGCTGGCGATGGGCCGCTCGGCGGAGGACGCCCACGCCAGCCTGCGCTTCGGCCTCGGCCGCACCACCCGCGCGGAGGAGGTCGACGAGGCCGCCGCCCGGCTGGTGGCAGCGGTCAGAACAGCAGGCGGGTGCCCACCGTGACCACCGCCTCCGGTGATCCGCCGGCGGCGGCGATGTCGGTGTCGGCCACCAGCTGCCAGCGCGGGGTGAGCTGGTAGGCGGCGTCGGCCCGGTAGAGGCCGGCCACCGGCTCGCCCTCCACCCAGCTGCGCCGGAGGTTCAGAGACAGGGTGACGTTGCCGGCGCCATAGGCCAGCGCCGTGTTCCAGACCCGCGAGGCGGCGCCGTCGGCCGTCACCTGCTGGCGCAGGTCGCTGTCGAGCCGGACGGCCTCCCAGCCGATCTGCGCCCCGGCCATCCAGGATTGACGGGGAACCCGCCGGGAATCAGCGCGCACCCGCGCGCGGCTGGTGCCGGCGGTCAGGCGGACGGACGCCTTGCCGATGCGGGTCTTCTTGCGGATGGCGGCCTCGACCATGTGGCGGGCCTCGCGCGGGTCGGGCAGCGCCTCCGTGCCGCGCGGCATCGGGGTGTAGCTTGCCCCGACCTCGAAACCGCGCACCGGTGGCGTGTAGTAGGTCAGCCGGGCGGATTCGTCGCCGGGGCCGCTGGCCATGATGGAGCCCAGCGCCGCCAGCCGCCGCCGCGCGCCCTCGGTCTGGCCGAGTTCCAACTGGCCCCAGCCGCCGCCGACCTGCAAGACCGGCTTGGCATCCGGATCCAGGTCGCGGTTGTAAATGACGTCCGCCGACGCCGAAACGGCGGGAAACGAGACGACAAGCGCCAGAAGACGCGCGAGGAAAGGCCGCTTCATCGGCTACACCTTTGGTCGTTTGTCCAGGATCGACTGTGCGTCCGGTCGATGGCTCCCATCTTGTCTTGGCGGGTTCGAGGGATGTTCGGCGAAATTTTCGACAAAATTGTGGCTTGGTGAAAAAAGGCCGGATGCGGGGGCGTCCGGCCTTGTTCGCGGCGAAGGAAGACGGGGGACGAATCAATAGCCGACGGTGAAGCGGCGGCGGCTGTGGCGCGCGGTTTCCAGCTCGTCCACCAGGGCGATGGCGTAATCCTCCATCGAGACGTGGCTGTTGCCGGCGCCGTCGACGAGCAACTGGTCGGTGCCGAGACGGAAGCGGCCCGTGCGCTCGCCGGGGGCGAACAGGGCCGACGGCGACAGGAAGGTCCAGTCGAGGCTCTCCGTCCCGCGCAGCGCGTTCAGCGCGTCGCGGCCGGCCGAGGCCTCCGCCTTGTAGGCGGCCGGGAATTCCGGCGTGTCGATCAGGGCGACGCCCGGCGCCACCTCCAGGCTGCCGGCCCCGCCGACCATCAGCAGGCGCGGCACGCCGGCCGTGGCGATGGCATCCAACAGAACCTGCGGGTCGGTCGACTGGAAGCGGGTGCTGCTGATGACGGCGTCGTGGCCGGCCAGCAGCGGCGCCAGCGCGGCGGCGTCGTTGACGTCGCCGCTCTTGACGGTCAGGCCGCCGCGCGGGGCGAGCGAGGCGGTGTTGCGGGCGATGGCGGTGACGCGGTGGCCGCGGGCCAGCAGTTCGGCGAGGATGCGCGAACCGGCGTTGCCGGTGGCGCCGAGCAGGACGACGTTCATGATGAGGCTCCGGATAAGTCGGGTTGGTTCGGATGGAGGGTCAGGCGGACGCGGCTTGGCGAAGCGCCGCGATCAGCCGGTCGGTGTCCCGGTAGAGCCCGTCGCTGGGCAGGGCGGTGGCGCCGTCGGCGGTCCGCAGCACCAGGGTGGGGACGCCGTTGGCGCGGGTCTCGGCCATCAGCGCACGCCCTTCGGCCAGCCGCCGGTCGAGCGCCTCGTCGTCCACGCCGGCCGCCGCCGCCTCGGCGAGCCCAAGGCCGGCCAGGGTTTCGGACAGCACGGCGGGGTCGGTGATGTCGCGCCCGTCGACGAAGCGCGCGTGCTGGATGGCTTCCAGCGCCTCGGCCTCGCGCGTCGGGGCGAGACGGTGGACGGCGGTGAGCGCCCGGGTCGCCGGTGTGGAATCGAAGGGCCGGTCGAACCGCGCCAGCGCACCGTCGCGGTAGGCGTCGCTGAAGATCTGGCCGGTCAGTTTGGCGATGCGCTGGTCGTTGCTCCAGGCGTAGGCGGCGAAGGCACGGTCCATCGGCCGGGCGCCGCGTCCGGCGAACAGGCCGGTCGGGTGCAGGGTCAGCGGCGGCAGCCCCGCCGCCGTGGCCAGCGCGCGCAGACCGGGTGCGGCGCCGTAGCACCAGCCGCACAGCGGATCGTAGAGATAATGGAGGGTGGCGGTCATGGCGGGCGGCGCCTCGGCTGGTTTGCTGGACGGCTTCACTCTGCGCCATCGCCATCGTCAGGCAAAGCCGCCGCGATTTTGACAAACCGTCAATTCGATCCATACAATCGGCGAGCGGCATCCGATGGGCACCCTTGATGAGCCATGGCCTGAACCTGAACCGGATCGCCCATTTCGTGGCGGTGGTGGATTGCGGCTCCTTCACGGCGGCGGCGGAACGGCTGGGCGTCACCAAGGCGGTGGTCAGCCAGCACGTCGCCCGGCTGGAGCAGGAACTGCGGACCACCCTGCTGGTCCGCACCACCCGCCGGCTGACCCCGACCGAGGCCGGCGCCGCCTTCCACCGCACCTGCGCCGCGATCCTGCAACAGGCGGAGGAGGCGGTCGCCTGCCTGTCCTCGGCGTCGGGCGCGCCGACGGGGACGGTGCGGGTGACGGCGCCCTTCGACTATGGCACGGCGATCCTCGCCCCGGCGGCGGTGCGGCTGGGCCGGCTCCATCCCGGTTGCCGCGCCGAGCTGGTGCTGACCGACCACAGCCTGGATCTGGTGGCCGAGAAGCTGGACATGGCGATCCGCATCGGCTGGCTGGCCGACAGCAGCCATCAGGCCCGGCGGCTCGGCGGCTTCCGGCAATGCCTGGTCGCCGAGCCCGAACTGGCCGGCCGGCTGGCGCTGCGCACGCCCCACGACCTCGCCGCCGTGCCGTGGGTCGCCCAGAGCACCCTGCGCACCCCGCTGCGCTGGACCTTCACGCACGCCGACGGCGGCACGGCGACGGTGGAGGTGGCCGCCGCCATCGCCGCCAACGCCACCCCCGCCGTGCGCGCCTGCGTGCTGGCCGGGGCCGGCGTGTCGGTGATCCCCGATTATCTGGTCGGGCCGGACATCGCGGCCGGGCGGCTGCGCGCCCTGCTGCCCGACTGGCGCCTGCCGGAAGGCGGCATCCACGCGGTCTTCCCGGCGGCGCGCTTCCGCCCCGGCATCGTCCGCGCGCTGGTCGATCTGCTCGTCCAGCCCGACGCGGCGGCGGGCGGCTGGCCGGGCTGACGCGGGCTGGGCTGACGCGGGCGGGGCCGCGAAGAAGACGCTTGAGAAGCGCGGCGTATCCTGTCGTATCGTTTCTCCGGCTGGGGCGAGTGGCGTGAACGGCAATCGGGGGACGGCGCGACATGAGCGGATTCGGTGGGGGGAGGCGGGCCGCCGGCCGCCGGGGGCGGCGCTGGGCGGGGTTGGCGCTGGCCGCGACCGTGCTGTTCACGCCGGCCAGCCTGCCGGCCGTCGTCATCCTGGACAGCACATGGCGCGAGGAGGGCGGCACGCGGGGCCGCGAGGCCGACGGCTTCGGCGCCCACGTCCGGCTGGCCGGCGAGCCGCAGTTCCGCTCGCTGATGACCCTGTCCTACGACGGGGGCGAAACCTGGGGCGACGGTTCCGCCACCTGGATCGGCAACGACGAGTCGCATGGCTACGCGCTGACCTCGGCGCACAATTTCGACGAGGCCACCGCCCGCGATGTGCTGTTCCGCACCGACGGCGGCGCCGTGATCCGGGCCGACCGCGTCTGGCTCCATCCCCGCTACGACCCGGATCCCGACGGGGACCGCACGGGCGTCGACGCGGCCATCGTCCGTCTGGTCCGCCCGGTCCGCGACTCCGGTCCGGTGCCCCTGCTCTACGCCGGACGGGCGGAGCAGGGGAGGACCATCACCTTCGTCGGATTCGGGACGCGCGGAATCGGCTCCGTCGGCGAGGACGAGCGCTACAACCGGGGCAGCGGCAAGGCCGCCGCCCAGGGCGTGGTCGAGGAGGCGGTGGCGTTGCGGCGCTCCAGCGCCGCGGAGGATGTCGGCAACTATCTGACGGTCTTCCTGCCCCGCGAGGACGGCCGCATCGAGAACCCGTTTGGCGGCGCCCGGCGGCCGGCGTCGCGGCTGGCCGGACTGCTCGGCGCCGGCGACAGCGGGGGGTCGGCCTGGATGCCGCTGGGCGATGCACCGGACGACGGCTGGGCCGTCGTCGGCATCAACACGTCCGGCGACGGAAAGGCGCAGTACGGCGACAGCTCGTGGTTCGTCCGGGTGTCGGGGCTCCGCTCCTGGGTGTCGTCCGTCTTTCCCGGCGCCCGCTTCGCCGCCGAGCCCGAATCGGCGCCGCGGAGCCGGGAGCCCGAGCCGGCCGTCGCCGCGTGCGAGCCGCGCGCGCGGGTCTTCGCCTTCTCGGACGGCGCCTGGTACCCGGCGCGGGTGCTCGGCCCCGATGGCCGGTCGAAGGGTGGGGCCGATGGTTGCCGGGTCCGATTCGACGGTTATGCGTCCGACATGGACGAAATCGCCGGGCGGGACCGGCTGATCCCCTGGACGGCCGACGGTCCCGGCGCCGAGCTCGACGGCTGCCGTCCGGGCGCGGCGGTGGTCGCCGAGGAGGACGAGGTCTGGTACCCCGCGACCATCCGCAAGGCGGGCGGCAAGGCGTGCGTCGTGCGGTACCGCGACGGGGATTACGACGACGAGGCCCTGCCGCTGGCCCGGCTGCGCCTGCTGCGCTGACGCGGGAACGTCGCGAAAAGCGGATAGTGGCGTCGGAGAAGGCTGTCGAAGCGGACGGTTGCTGCTATTGTCGGGCGAAGATGTCGGCGTTCCGCTCGCACCGTTCGAATCGCGGCACGCTCCGGCGCAGATTCACCCCGCCGATACGGAGAGGACCGATGGTCAAGGAGAGTTTCGAGAGCGCGTCCACGGGCGCGTCCACGACGGCCGAGGAGCCGGCGGCCTCCACCACCCTGGTGGAGGAGAGCATCGCCGTCGGGCTGACCGCCGACAACGTGATCAAGGATCACGTGATCGCGTCGGTGGCCGTCGCCACGGTTCCGCTTCCCCTGGTGGACGTCGCCGGCATCGCGGCCATCCAGCTCCGCATGATCCAGAAGCTGTCGCAGCTCTACGGCAAGCCCTTCAGCGACTCGCTCGGCCGCTCGGTGATCGCCTCGCTGGCCGGCAGCGTCGGCGGCCTGACCGCCGGTGCGCTGGCGAGCAGCCTCGTGAAGGTGATCCCGGGCGTGGGCTGGGCGCTGTCGGTCGCCACCCTGCCGCTGGTGGCCGGCTCCTCGACCTACGCGATCGGCCGGGTCTTCGTGAAGCATTACCAGGCCGGCGGTTCGCTCGCCGATCTGGACGCCGCGAAGTTCAAGGCCTTCTACCGCGAGCAGTTCGAGAAGGGCAAGGAACTGGCCAGGCGCGCCAAGGACGAGGCCAAGCTCCGCGCCGCCGCCGTCAAGGACGCGGCCTCCGGAGCCACGCCGGCCGGCGCCTCCTCCACCGCGACCCCCTGAACCGGGCGCGCTCGCAAGCCCTTCTCCTCTTGTGGGAGAAGGGCTTCTGTCGTTGCGCCCGCTTGTCGGATCACCCCGCCTGCGGGTGCTCCATGGCGACGAACTCGCCGTAGTCCAGCTTCACCAACTGCTGGCACTGGCCGAAATAGCGGTCGTCGTGGGTGACGGCGATGATGGTTTTCCCTTCCGCGCGCAGGCCCGGCAGGATGACGTCGTAGAAGCGGGCGCGGAATTCCGGATCCTGGTCGGCCGCCCATTCGTCGAAGACATGGATCGGCTTGTCCTCCAGCAGGGCGGCGATCAGCGCCAGCCGCTTGCGCTGGCCGGTCGACAGGTCGAGGTTGGTGAAGCGGCCGTCGCGGTATTCGGTCTTGCCCCCCAAGCCCATGTCGGCGATCAGCGCGTTGATCCGCGCCGGGTCCGTGCCCTCCAGCCCGTACAGCCGGTCGAACAGGTGGAAGTCGGCGAAGATGCAGCCGAACAGTTCGCGGTAGGACGGCAGCGCCGCCGGCGCCACGTCCTGCCCGTCGATGACGATTCGGCCCGACTGCGGCTGGTAGAGGCCGGTCAGCACCTTCAGCAGGGTGGATTTGCCGCAGCCGTTGCCGCCGACGATGAAGGTGGTCTGGCCGCGTTCGATCGTCAGGTTCAGCGGGCCGATCTGGAAGGTGTGCTCGTTGCCCGGATAGCGGAAGACGACGTTGCGCAGCTCCAGCGTCCGGAAATCGGCGAAGCGCGCCGGGTCGGGATCGGCGGCGAGATCCTCGCGGTCGAGCGCGCGGTCGAGCGACCGCTCCAGCGCCTGGATGCTGCGCAGCGAAACCTGCGCCTTCATGTGGAAGTGCGAGGCGAACTGCACGTTCTCCAGCGGCGCCACCAGGAAGAGGACGGCGGCCGTCAGCTTCATGATGGTTTCCGGCTTCGACCATTCCAGGCTGGGCAGCACGAAGACCAGCACGGCGAGGATCAGGTAGATCAGCGTCTGCGACACCACCAGGTGGTTGGTGTAGCGCCTGACCACCCGGACCATGATCGCCTCGGTCTCGCGGGCGACGTGGCTGATCCGGTCGAACACGTCGTCGTTCTTGCGGTGGTTGATCTTCACTTCCTTGAAGCCGTCGACCAGATGGCCGAGCGCGTCGAAGAACTCCGTCTCCTTCGCCACCGCGACCTCCAGGTCGCGCATGGTGGTGCGCTGGCGTTGCAGGAAGCTCCAGGCCGCCGCCATCAGGAAGGCCAGCGTCATCAGGAAGGCGTCGAGCGAGATCGTCAGCACGTAGCCGAGCCCGGCCAGCACGATGACCAGCGATTGCAGGCCGTTGAAGATGACCGGCATGCTCTGCGAGATGGTGCTCGTGTCCTGGGTCAGCCGGGCGTAGATGTCGCCGTGCCCGGTGTGCTCGACGAACAGCAGCTCCGAGCGGCGCAGCTTCTCGGCCATCTCGATGCGGATGTCGCAGATCGCCCGCTCGGCGGCGACCGAGGCGTCGGTCATCGACTTGCGCTTGGAGACGACGAACAGGGCGAGCGCCGCCGCGAACAGCACGACGATGCGCAGCTCGACCTTGCCGTTCGACGCCATTTCGGCGGCGGTGTTCACGACGCTCAGCATCAGGCCGCTGCTGAGCCCCGACAGGAGGACCAGCGCGATGACCGCGCGCTGCGAGCTGCGGCTGCGTTCGATCAGGAAGCGGTAGAGATCCATGCGTCGGAACCGGCCCCCGTCAGAACCGGCCGGCCGGTCGCGGCCGGTCGTCGGAGGCGAGAAGCACGATGATCCCGACCAGCGGGCTGAACAGGAAGGACACCAGGAAATTCCCGATGAAGCCGAAGCGCTTGTTGCGGCCGAGCAGCCCGATGAGGACGCTGAGCAGAAGCCAGAGCAGCAGCAGGAGCGGGTGCACGAGGAACATCAGTTCGCCTCCATCGGCTGGCGGAACGTGGGAATGACCGCACCGGTCTCCGGCTCCGGCGTCGAGGCGCTGGGAGTCGTGGTGGTGTGGTTGTAGCCGGCGACGGTGCGGAAGACGGTGCCGTCGTGGCGCAGGATGAAGATGTCGGTGTCGGTCGCCTGCCCCGCGGCGTTGAAGACGACCCTGCCGGTGGCGCCCTGCAACGGGTTGCCGTAGCGCATGATCCGGATGGCGTCGGCCATCACGCCGGCGTCGAGGTCGTGGGTCGCCGCCGCCGCGTGGGCGACCAGCATCACCGCGTCGTGGCCGAGCGCGGCGGTCGGCGACGGCGCCGTGCTGAAGCGGGCGCGGAAGCCCTGGTCGAACGCCCGGACCTCCGGCGCGTCGCCCCGGACGTCGAAGGCGGAGACGGCGATCACGTCCAGCATCGCCGACCCCGCCTGGGCGCTGACCGCGACCGAGGTGAGGGTGTCGGTGCCGAGGATCGGGATGCGGACGCCGAGCTGGCGGGCCTGGAGGATGAAGGCGGCGTTGTCGGCCGGGTTGACCGAGGACAGGAAGATGCCGTCCAGGTCGCCGATCGGGAAGAGCGTGTTGTCGAGCAGGAACAGCAGCAGCGCGTCGATGCTGCGCTTGCCGCTGTTCAGCATCCCATGGTGCAGGATGGCGCCGCCGCCCTGGGTGACGGCCTGGGCGAAGAAGCCGGCGCTCTCCTGGCCGTAGGAGGTCTCGTCGTTGAAGATCACGAAGCGGCGCATGCCCCGTTCGGCGGCGTAGCGGGCGAGCAGCAGCGTCGCCTCGCGGTCGTTCGGCAGCATGGCGAAGACGCGGGAGAATCGGGTGGCGGTCAGCAGCAGGCTGCTGGCGTAGGTCGCCAGGAACAGCGTGTTGGCCTGCTCGTAGATCGGCGCGGCGGTGATCGCGGTGGTCGAGGAGGGGTGGCCGATCACCGCGACGACCCGGCCGTCGTCGGCGATGCGCGACGCGGTGTCCAGCGTGCCGGCGACCACGCGGGTCAGCGTGGCGCGGCTGTTGAAAGGCGGCTCCTCGACGAAGCGCAGGGTGACCGGCCGGCCGAGCAGGCCGCCGTCCGCGTTCACCCGCTCGACCGCCAGGGTGACGCCCTCGAAGAACAGGTCGCTGGGGATGCCCGGCCGCTTCTGCCGGCCGACGGCGACGATGACCGGCGGGCCGTCGGGCCGCCGTCGCGTCAGGATGGTGGCGCCGGCCGCCGCCGTGCCGGCCAACGCGGCGCACAGGGCCAGGAGCCGGCGCCGGGAGGGGCGGAAGCGCAAGGAGGGGAGGCGCATCGGGAACCGCGCGCCGGTCAGCGGTCGTTGCCGAGGATGAGCGGCAGCCCGTCCTTTCCGGCCCCGACGATGATGGTCTTGGTGTTGGGCGACTGGGCGAGGTCGCGCGTCGCCTCGACCCCCTGCCAGCGCAACAGGTCCGGCGTCAGCGTCCGTGCCAGCGTGCTCTGGTAGGCGGCGATGCCGGCGGCCTCGATCTCCTTGCGCTCGGCCTCCTTGCGCTCGATGCCCAGGCGGTGGACGTAGGCCTTCTCCTGCTCCTGGAGGACCAGCTTGCGCTCGACCTCCTCGCGCAGGGCCTGGGGCAGCTCGATCGACTTGACCAGCACGTCGTCGATGATGACGAAGCGGCTCTCCGCCTGGGTCAGGCTGCCCATCAGCACCGATTCCAGGAAGCCGCGCTTGCTGGTGTAGACCTCCTCCGGGTCGTACTGGCCGACGTAGCGGCGCAGCACCGCCTCGGTCTCCGGGAAGACGACCTTGTCGAGGTAGTTGGGGCCGACGGCGACGTGGAGCTGCGGCAGCATGCGCAGGTCGGGCTGGTAGCGGATGGCGACCCGCAGCGTCAGCGGCAGCCCGGTGCGGGTCAGCAGGGTGTACTCGCGCTCCTGCGTCTGGAGGCGGATGTCGTAGACGACCATGCTGTCCCAGGGGAGGGTGACATGGACGCCCTCGTCGAAGACCCGGCCGCGCTCGGTGCCGCTGAACCAGCGGAACAGGACGCCGGCCTGCCCGGAGCCGATGTTGACCACCATGCGCGGCCACAGAATGGCGGCGACGATGACCAGCGACAGCACGAGGACCAGGAGGGTGGGGCCCTTCCGGCGCAGCCAGCTCTCGGTGGCGTCCTCCTCCGGTTGAGGGATGTCACGCTTCACGCTTGCCTGCGCCATGTGGTTGTCATCTACCCCTTTTGGAACGCGCCGCATTATGCCGACGGGGCGGCGGGGACGCCAGCGGAGATGCTTGGAGCGTTCCGACAACCAGCGCGCCGGCATGACCGCGGGCCGGGCCGATCAGGACTCCATCGCGGCGCGCATCCTGTGGCATAAGGGGCCCCGACACGCCACGGGAAGCCAGCCGGACATGATTCGTTTCGACAACATCAGCAAGCACAACAGCCACCGGATCCTCTTCCTGGACGCCTCCGCCGCGCTGAACCGGGGCGAGAAGGTGGGACTCGTCGGCCCCAACGGCGCCGGCAAGACGACTCTGTTCCGGATGATCACGGGCGAGGAACTGCCGGACGCGGGCCAGGTGGCGATCGAGAAGCAGGTCACGATCGGCTACTTCAACCAGGACGTCGGCGAGATGTCCGGCCGCAGCGCGGTCGCGGAGGTCATGGACGGGGCCGGGCCGGTCAGCCTCGTGGCGTCGGAGCTGGCGGAGCTGGAGGCGGCCATGGCCGACCCCGGCCGCGCCGACGAGATGGACGCCATCATCGAGCGCTACGGCGAGGTGCAGGCCCGCTTCGAGGAGCTGGGCGGCTACGAGCTGGAGGGCCGGGCGCGCGAGGTGCTGGCCGGGCTCAGCTTCAGCCAGGAGATGATGGACGGGGATGTCGGCGGCCTGTCGGGCGGCTGGAAGATGCGCGTGGCGCTCGGCCGCATCCTGCTGATGCGGCCCGACGCCATGCTGCTCGACGAGCCGAGCAACCATCTGGACATCGAAAGCCTGATCTGGCTGGAGGGATTCCTGAAGGGCTACGAGGGCGCCCTGCTGATGACCTCGCACGACCGCGAGTTCATGAACCGGATCGTCACCAAGATCATCGAGATCGACGACGGTTCGCTGAGCAGCTACTCCGGCGACTACGAGTTCTACGAACGGCAGCGGGCGCTGAAGGAGAAGCAGCAGGAGGCCCAGTTCGAACGGCAGCAGGCCATGCTGGCCAAGGAGCTGAAGTTCATCGAGCGCTTCAAGGCGCGGGCCTCGCACGCCAGCCAGGTGCAGAGCCGGGTGAAGAAGATCGACAAGATCGAGCGCGTCGAGCCGCCCAAGCGCCGGCAGGTCGTGGCCTTCGACTTCCCCCCGGCGCCGCGCTCGGGCGAGGACGTCGCGGTGCTCAAGAACGTGCACAAGGGCTACGGCGGCCGGATCATCTACCAGGGTCTCGACCTGACGATCCGCCGCAAGGAGCGCTGGTGCGTCATGGGCGTCAACGGCGCCGGCAAGTCGACGCTGCTGAAGCTGATCGCCGGCTCGACCCAGCCGGATTCCGGGACCGTCACCGTCGGCGGCAGCGTGAAGATGGGCTATTTCTCCCAGCACGCCATGGAGCTGCTCGACGGCGACCAGACGGTATTCGAGTCGCTGGAGGCGTCCTTTCCGCAGGCGAACCAGGGGGCGCTGCGGGCGCTGGCCGGCTGCTTCGGCTTCTCGGGCGACGATGTGGAGAAGAAGTGCCGGGTCCTGTCCGGCGGCGAGAAGGCCCGGCTGGTGATGGCGATCATGCTGTTCAACCCGCCGAACTTCCTGGTGCTCGACGAGCCGACCAACCACCTGGATCTCGACACCAAGCAGATGCTGATCTCGGCGCTGGCCGCCTACGAGGGCACCATGCTGTTCGTGTCGCACGACCGTCACTTCCTGGCGAAGCTGTCCAACCGGGTGCTGGAACTGACGCCGGACGGCATCCACCAGTATGGCGGCGGCTACACGGAATACGTGGCGAGCACCGGGCAGGAGGCGCCCGGACTGCATGGCTGATCCGGCGTAAGGCGGCGCGGCGTAAGGTTGCGCGGCGGGCGGCGGGAGACCGGGCCGTCCCGTCCGCGTCCGGCCGGCCTCGTCACGGCCTTGCCGGAACGGAAGGCGGGGCGGCCATTTCCCGCCGGGCGTGGGCGAGGCAATCCTCCCGGCTTGGCCGGAAATCCTCGGCGATCCACCACGCCTCGACCGCCTTCAGCAGCCGGCCGACCTCGGGGCCGCGCCCGAGCCCCAGGGCCAGAAGGTCGCGCCCGGCGACGGGCAGCCGCAGCGCCGGCAGGTCGGCGGCGGTGGCGAGGGCGGCGCGCAGCAGCGTCAGGTCGAGCGGCCCAACCACCGTCCCGACTCCGGTTCCAACCCCGGCCACCGCCGCCATCAGCATCAGGTCGCGGTAGAGGTCCGCGTCGCCGATCCGGTAAAGCGCCTGCCGCCGCTTCACCAAGTCGTCGGACACCGCCAGCGAGATCGGCGGCTCGACCAGGGCGGCCAGGCGGTCGCGCTCGCCGTTGGACAGGCGCAGCGTCTCCGCCACCGCCAGGGCGCCGGCGCGGTCCGCCTCCAGCACGGCGGCGAGGCGGCGGGTCGGGTCGGGCGCGATCTCCAGATCGTGCTCCAGCCGGGCCAGACGCTCCAGCCGGTCGGTCGCCGACGCCGACGGCAGCAGATGCGCCATCACCCCATGGGCGATCATCAGCCGCCAGATCGAGGCGGCGCCGGGGGCGGTCAGCAGGCGGAACAGCTCGCCGCGCACCCGTTCGCCCGACAGGGTCGGCAGGCGCGGCGCCAGCGCGACGCAGGCGGCCAGCGCCTCGGCGTCCGGCTCGCCGCGCCCGTAATGGGCGTGGAAGCGGAAGAAACGCAGCAGCCGCAGCACGTCCTCCTCGATGCGCCGCCGGGCGTCGCCGACGAAGCGCACCCGTCCGGCCGCCATGTCGGCGAGACCGCCGAACGGGTCGTGGACCAGCCCGTCGGGGGTGCAGCTCAGCGCGTTCATCGTCAGGTCGCGCCGCGCCGCGTCCTCGATCCAGTCGTCGGTGAACTCGACCCGCGCGTGGCGCCCGAAATTCTCGACGTCGCGGCGCAGCGTGGTGATCTCGTAGGGCTTGCCGCCGGACAGGGCGGTGACGGTGCCGTGGGCGATGCCGGTCGGGATGGCGCGGATGCCGGCGGCGGCCAGCAGCTCCATCACCCGTTCCGGTTCGGCGTGGGTGGCGATGTCGATGTCCTTGACCGGGCGGCCGAGCCACGCGTCGCGCACGCAGCCGCCGACGAAGCGCGCGTCGGCGCCCCCGGCGGCGAGCGCCGCGATCACGGCGCGGCTTTCGGGGGCGGTCATCCAGGGTTGCGGCGCGAGGCGGGCGGCGACGGTCATGGCGCGACGCTACCCGATCGGCGGCGGCACGGCACGGGAAACATCGGCACGGGAAACTAGCCTTCCTGCCCGGCCGCCCGGTCCGCCACCTGATCCGCTCCCAGTTCCGCCCCCAATTCCGCCCCCAATTCCGAAGACGCCCGCTCCAGCGCCGCCCCCAGCACGTCGCGCAGGTTGACCAGCATGCCGGCGGTCGCTCCCCAGATGTAGCGCTGCTCATAGGGGAAGGCGTAGAAGAAGCGTGGCTTGCCGAGGAGCTCCCGGCTGTGGCGCTGCGGGTTGGCCGGGTCGAGGATGAAGGACAGCGGCACCTCGAAGACCTCCGCCACCTCGGTCGGGTCGGGGGTGAGGATGAAGGGCGGCGTCACCACCCCGACCACCGGCGTCACCCGGAAGCCGGTCCGTGTCACGTAGGTGTCCAGCCGGCCGACGATCTCGATCCGCCCGCGCTCCAGCCCGATCTCCTCGGCGGTCTCGCGCAGGGCGGTGTCCTCCGGGCTCTCGTCCTCCGGTTCCATGCGGCCGCCGGGGAAGCTGATCTGCCCGGCGTGCGCGGTCAGCGTCGCGGTGCGCTGGGTGAAGATCACCGTCGGCCCGTCGGTCCGGTCGACCAGCGGCACCAGCACGGCGGCCTCGCGCAGGCCGCCGGGCGGCGGGCCGAAGCCCGGGTTGAGGTCGTGGTCGCCCCGGATCTTGATCGGGTGCGGCGCCCCGCCCGGATGTCCCTTGGCCTGATTGGCCGGGAAGCGCCGCCGGACATCCTCCAGCGTCAGTCGCCAGGCAGCCTGCCCAGCGCGAAGAAGACCTTGTTGCTCCATACACCCACCTCGGTCTCGCCGGTCTCGGTTCGCCGCGTCTCCCCGCGTTCGACCATGTCGTAGAACACGGGCCGCAGGATGCGCGCGTCCAGCCGGCTCTTGATTTCTATGTAGGGGGACGGCTCTCCGGTTTCAGGATGGTCGGCGACGCGGATCGGGTGGTCGGGACCGGCCTCGACCCAGTGGTCGAGGTTGGTGCGGAAGGCCAGGATCTGGTCGGCGCCGCTGCCCGACACCGTCATCTCCACGGCGACGAAGGGTGAATCCTCGACCACGATCCGGCCGCGCTCGGCCGGGGTGATCAGCCAGTAATCCCCCGCGTCGTCCCGTTTCAGGACGGTGGAAAACAGCTTCGCCAGTTCGATCCTGCGGATCGGGTCGCCATTGTGGAACCAGGTGCCGTCACGCGCAATGCGTATGTCGTACGATTCCTCCGTCGGTATGCGCGGGGGTAGGGGGATCGTTCCCTCTGCGCCATCTGCGCGCTTGCCATTCGTGCCTTCGCCACCGACCTTCATGGAACTGACCCGTTTTGCCGCTTCACCGTTACGTATTTTCGCCACACTCGGCCGTTAGGTCCACTAGAGTTGGCTTTTCTGGATTTGGTTATCGGACCCCGCCTCGAACAGTCTTCAGTGACAACAGGCCCAACCGCCAAAAGGCCCAACAGACAGGGAGCTGCGGATCGTGAGCGCACAGGACAGCCTGCGGGGCCATTCCCCCACCTCCGCCGTCACGGCCGTCACGGAGGACCCCCAGCGCCTGATGGCGGAGATCGAGGCGCTCGGCGACCGGCTGGGGTTGGTCCGCGAGCGCATCGGCCGCATCATCTTCGGCCAGCGGGAGGTGGTGGACCGCACGCTGGTCACGCTGCTGGCCGGCGGCCACGTTCTGCTGATCGGCGTTCCCGGCCTTGCCAAGACGCGGCTGGTCGAGACGCTCGGCACCGTGCTCGGGCTGGCCGAAAAGCGCATCCAGTGCACGCCCGACCTGATGCCCGCCGACATCCTGGGGTCGGAGGTGCTGGAGGAGGGCGAGAACGGCCGCCGTTCCTTCCGCTTCCTGCCCGGCCCGGTGTTCAGCCAGCTGCTGATGGCCGACGAGATCAACCGCGCCAGCCCGCGCACCCAGTCGGCGCTGTTGCAGGCGATGCAGGAGCACCGCGTCTCGGTCGCCGGCCAGTACCACCCGCTGCCGCAGCCCTTCCACGTGCTGGCCACCCAGAATCCGCTGGAGCAGGAGGGCACCTACCCGCTGCCCGAGGCGCAGCTCGACCGCTTCCTGATGCAGATCGACGTCGACTACCCCGACCGCGAGGCCGAGCGCCGGATGATGATCGCCACCACCGGCGCCGCCGACGAACGCGCGGTGACGGTGCTGTCCGCCGCCGACCTCCAGGTGGCCCAGCGGCTGGTCCGCCGCGTGCCGGTGGGCGAGAGCGTGGTCGACGGCATCCTCGACCTCGTGCGGCGCGGCCGTCCCGACAGCTCCGATCTGGTCGAGGTGCGGCGCCACGTCGCCTGGGGGCCGGGGCCGCGCGCCAGCCAGGCGCTGATGCTCGCCGCCCGCGCCCGCGCCGTGCTCGACGGCCGGCTGGCGCCCTCGCTCGACGACGTGGTGGCGCTGGCCAAGCCGATCCTCAAGCACCGCATGGCGCTGAACTTCGCCGCGCGGGCCGACGGGGTGACGCTGGACGACGTCATCGACCGCCTCTGCGCGCCGCTCGCTTAACCTTCCACTGGACAGCCGATGCCGCGAAGCCCCGCCCCGCAAACCACGACGCTGCTGGCCCGCCACCGGGCGGAGGAGCTGGCCTCCGCCCTGCCGCCGTTGCTGGTCGCGGCGGAGCGGGTGGCGGCGACGGTGGCCCAGGGCGTCCACGGCCGGCGCCGGGTGGGCTTGGGCGAGACCTTCTGGCAGTTCCGCCGCTACCAGCCGGGCGACGCCCCGTCGATGATCGACTGGCGCCAGTCGGCCAAGACCCAGCCGGTCTATGTCCGCGAGAACGAGTGGGAGGCGGCGCAGAGCGTCTGGCTGTGGCGCGACCGCTCGGCCTCGATGGATTTCCGTTCGGCCGCCGGCCTGCCGACCAAGCGCGAGCGCGCCGACCTGCTGACGCTCGCCACCGCCGTGCTGCTGGCGCGCGGCGGCGAGCGGGTGGCGCTGCTCAACAGCGGGACGCGGCCCGACCACGGCAGATCGGCGGTCGACCGGCTGGCCCGCCTGATGACCGATCCGCAGGCCGCCGTGGCGCCGGAGCCGCTGCCGCGGGTCGAGCCGCTGCCGCGCCACGCCCAGGTCGTGCTGATCGGCGACCTGCTGTCGCCGCTTCCCGAGATTCACGCCGCCGTCGCCGGTCTGGCCGGGCGGGGGCTGCGCGGCCATCTGGTCCAGGTGCTCGATCCCGCCGAGGAAACCCTGCCCTACGACGGCCGAGTCGCCTTCGAGGGGCTGGAGAACGAGGCGGGTCTGCTGGTTCCCCGCGTCGAGGCGGTGCGCGAGGCCTACCGCGAGCGCTTGCAGGCGCAGCGCGACGGGCTGTCGGCGCTGGCCCGCACCACCGGCTGGAGCTTCGCCACCCACCGCACCGACCGTCCGCCGCAGACCGCCCTGCTCGCCCTGTGGGGCGCGCTGGCGCAGGAGCCGGTGTGAGCGGCGCGGCGGCCCTTGCCCCCACCCCGACCCTCCCCCGCCGGGTGGGGGAGGGAAGAACTGGTCCCCACCCCAGGTAAGAACCGCCGCCAATGCTGGGCTTCGCACCGATCGCTTTCGCCGCCCCCTGGGTCCTGACCGCGCTGGCCGCCCTGCCGGTGCTGTGGTGGCTGCTGCGCGTCACGCCGCCGGCTCCGCGCACGGTGCGCTTCCCCGCCATCCGCCTGCTGCGTGACCTGACGGCACCGGAGGAGACGCCGGCCCGCACCCCCTGGTGGCTGCTGCTGCTGCGCCTGATCGTCGCCGCCCTGGTCATCCTCGCCCTGTCCGGCCCGCTGTTGAACCCGCGCGCGGCGCTGCCCGGCGGTGGGCCGCTGCTGCTGGTCGTCGACAACGGCTGGGCCTCCGGCCGCGACTGGCCGGCCCGCAAGCGCGCGATGGACGAGCTGATCGCCCAGGCCGACCGCCAGACCCGCCCGGTCGTCCTGCTGACCACCGCCCCGCCGGCCGGCGGCGAGAAGCCGCAGCCGTCGCCGGTCCTGCCGGCGCCCGAGGCGCGGCGTCTTGCCCAGGCGCTGGAACCGCGGCCCTGGCCGACCGACCGCGCCGCCGCGCTGGAGTCCGTGCGCGCCCTCGCCAGCCAGCGCGCCCTCCAGGGCTCGGTCCACGCGGTCTGGCTGAGCGACGGGCTGGGCGACCCCTCCGCCCGCGCGTTGGCCGAGGCGCTGCAACGGCTTGGCTCCGCCGAGATCCTCGACGATTCCGCCGAGAAGCCGCCGCATCTGCTGCTGCCGCCGTCGACCGAGGGCACCGCGCTGACCGCCCGCGTCACCCGCGCCGATCCGTCCCGCCCCGAACCCGTCACGGTGCGGCTGAGCGCCGCAGACGGCCGGCTGCTGACCCGCCAGACCGTGGCCTTCGAGCCCGGCCAGACGACCCGCGAGGTCCGGCTCGACGTGCCGACCGAGCTGCGCAACGACGCCGCCAGCCTGCGCGTCGAGGGCGACACCACCGCCGGGGCCACCGTGCTGCTCGACGAGCGCTGGCGCCGACGCCCGGTCGGTCTCGTCTCCGGCCGGCCGGAAGGGGAGAGCCAGCCGCTCCTCTCCGACCTCTATTACCTCGACCGCGCCCTGTCGCCCTTCAACGAGGTGCGGCGCGGCAGCACGCTCGACCTGCTCAAGCGCGACCTCGCCGTGCTGATCCTGTCGGACATCGGCGCCCTGACCGCCGGCGAGGCGCAGGGCGTCGAGGAGTGGGTGCGCAAGGGCAACGTCCTGCTGCGCTTCGCCGGCCCGCGTCTGGCCCAGCACGCCGACCAGCTGGTGCCGGTGCGGCTGCGCATCGGCGACCGCGCGCTGGGCGGGGCGCTGTCCTGGTCGGAGCCGGCCAAGCTCCAGCCCTTCCCGCCCAAGACCCCGTTCGAGGGGCTGGCGATCCCCCCCGACGTCCAGGTCAACCGGCAGGTGCTGGCCGAGCCGGCGCTCGATCTGGCCGAGCGCACCTGGGCGCGGCTGGCCGATGGCACGCCGCTGGTGACGTCGGAGAAGCGCGGCGACGGCTGGATCGTGCTGGTCCACACCACCGCCAGCCCGGACTGGTCGAACCTGCCGCTGTCCGGCCTGTTCGTCGACATGCTGCGCCGGCTGGTGGCGCTCAGCGGCGGCGTCACCGGTGCGGCGCCGACGGCGTCGCTCGACCCGGTGGAACTGCTCGACGGCACCGGCCGCCTCGTGCCGCCGCCGCCGACCGCCTTCCCGATCCCCGGCAACGCGACCGCCTCGGTGATCGGCCCGCGCCACCCGCCGGGCTTCTACGGGACCGACGATGCCCGACGCGCGTTGAACCTGTCGTCCGCCGTCACGAGGATCGAGCCGCTGGGCGCCTTGCCCGGTGGAGTCGCCCGGTCCGGCTATGGCGGCCGGGGGGAGGTGCCGTTGAAACCGACTCTGCTGGGCGTCGCGCTGGCGCTGCTGACCGTCGACCTGCTGATCGCGCTGGCCCTGCGCGGCCTGCTCGGCCGCCCGACCCTGCGCCCGACCGCGCGAGGGGCGGGCGGGGCGACCGCCGCCGGCCTGCTGCTGGCCGTGGTGCTCGCGTCGGCTCCCGTCGGCACCGCCCGTGCCGCCGACGACGAGCAGTCCGTCAAGGTCACGGCGGAAACCTACCTTGCCTACGTTCAGACCGGGGACGGAACGGTCGACGACACCGCCCGCGCCGGGCTGGAGGGGCTGGTCGGCGTGCTGAACCTGCGCACGGCGGTCGAGACGATGGGCGCCGTCGGCGTCGATCCCGAACGCGACGAGCTGGCCTTCTTCCCGCTGCTCTACTGGCCCGTTTCGGACCAGCAACGGCCGCTCACCGATCAGGCGCGCACCCGCGTCAACGCCTATCTGCGCGGCGGCGGCACCATCCTGTTCGACACCCGCGACCAGTCGCCCGGCGGCGGCCCGGCGGTGCTGCAACGGCTGGTCGAGGGGCTCGACATCCCGCCGCTGGCCCCGGTGCCGCCCGACCATGTGCTGCGCAAGTCCTTTTACCTGATGGCGGATTTCCCCGGCCGCTCGGCCGGTGGCGAGCTGTGGATCGAGGCGCGCGAGGGGCCGGCCAACGACGGCGTCTCGCCGGTGGTGATCGGCGGCAACGACTGGGCCGCCGCCTGGGCGGTCGGCCGCACCGGCCAGCCGCTGTTCGCCGTCGTTCCGGGCGGCGAGCGGCAGCGGGAGATGGCCTATCGTTTCGGGATCAATCTGGTGATGTACGCGCTGACCGGCAATTACAAGGCCGATCAGGTCCATGTCCCCGCCATCCTGGAAAGGCTTGGACAGTAGATGCCCGTCGATCTGTTCTCCGGCACCTCCGTCGCGCTGGCGCCGCTGCTGCCCTGGGCCCTGCTCGGCCCGCTGCTCGGCGTGGCGCTGCTGGTGGTGCTGGTCGCGGCCGTCCGCCGGGCGCGCGGCGTGGCGCTGCGGCTGCTGGCCGTGCTGGTGCTGGCTCTGGCGCTGATCAACCCCTCGCTGGTCCAGGAGAAGCGCGAGCCGATCAAGGACGTCGCGGTCATCGTCGTCGACGATTCACCGAGCCAGGCCATCGGCGACCGCCGGGCGCGCGCCGAACAGGCGCTGGCCGGGCTGACCGAGCGGCTGAAGGCGTTCAATGACCTGGAGGTGCGCGTCGTGCGCGCCGGCGACGGGGCGGGCGACGCCACCGCCATCAACGAGACGCATCTGTTCGACGCGCTGAACCGCGCGATGGCCGACGTGCCGCGCCGCCGCATGGCTGGCGCCGTGCTGATCACCGACGGCCAGATCCACGACGTTCCGGAAAACGTCGCCAAGCTGGCTGAGATCGGTCCGATCCACACGCTGCTGACCGGCGACCGCGACGAGGGCGACCGCCGCATCGCCATCGTCCAGGCGCCGAGCTATGGCCTCGTCGGCAAGCCGGTCGATTTGACGATCCGCGTCGACGACATGCCGGGCCGCCAGTCCGCCGACGCGGCGGTGACGCTGCGCCAGGATGGTGGCGCCCCGCGCAGCATCCGCGTGCCGGTCGGCCGCGACATCCGCATCGATCTGCCGGTCACCCACGGCGGCCAGAATGTGCTGGAGCTGGAAGTCGAGGCCGCGCGGCAGGAACTGACGCTGGCGAACAACCGCGCCGCCGTGGTGGTCAACGGGGTGCGCGACCGGTTGCGGGTGCTGCTGGTCTCCGGCGAGCCGCACGCCGGCGAGCGGACGTGGCGCAACCTGCTGAAGGCCGACCCCTCGGTCGATCTGGTGCATTTCACCATCCTGCGCCCGCCCGAGAAGCAGGACGGCACGCCGATCCGCGAGCTGTCGCTGATCGCCTTCCCGATCCGCGAGCTGTTCGAGGTCAAGCTCGACGAGTTCGACCTGATCATCTTCGACCGTTACCGCCGGCGCGGCGTGCTGCCGCAGATGTATCTGGAGAACATCGCCGAATATGTCCGCAAGGGCGGCGCCCTGCTGGAGGCTTCCGGCCAGGGCTACGCGACGCCGCTGTCGCTCTACCGCACGCCGCTCGGCTCGATCCTGCCGGCGGCCCCGACCGGCCAGACCATCGACCGCCCCTTTCTGCCGAGCGTGACCGAGACCGGCCGTCGCCACCCGGTGACCGCCGGCCTGCCCGGCGATCGCGGCGCCGACTCCGCGCCGCAATGGGGCCGCTGGTTCCATCAGGTGGAGGTGACGCCGAACGGCGGCGCGGTGGTGATGCAGGGCGCCGACGAACGGCCGCTGCTGGTGCTCGACCGTGTCGGCAAGGGCCGGGTGGCGCAGCTCGCCTCCGACCAGATCTGGCTGTGGAGCCGCGGCTTCGAGGGTGGCGGCCCGCAGGCCGAGCTGCTGCGCCGCCTCGCCCACTGGCTGATGAAGGAGCCGGAGCTTGAGGAGAACGACCTGCGCGCGCGGGTCGACGGCAACCGCATCACGGTCGAGCGCCGCTCGCTGGAGCCCGACCCACGCCCCGTGACGCTGACCACGCCATCGGACGAGACCAGCCCCCTGACCCTGACCGACGACCGGACCGGCCGCGCCGTCGCCACGGTGACGGCGAGCGCTCCCGGCATCTACCGCATCTCCGACGGCGAGCGGACGGCGCTGGCGGTGGTGGGGGCGGTGAACCCGCCCGAACTGGCCGACGTCCGCACCACCGGCGACCGCATGGCCCCGGTGACCGAGGCGACCGGCGGCGGTGTCCATTGGATCACCGATACCGTGACCGGCCCGCGTCCGGGCGTGGAGATCCGCCGCACCCGTCCCGACCGCGACCAGACCGGATCGGGCTGGATCGGTCTGCGCGCCAACGGCGACTTCACGGTGACGGGGGTGACCGACATGCCTCTGCTGCCGGTCGGCGCGGTGCTGGCCCTGGTCCTGGGGGCGATGCTGATGGCGTGGCGGCGGGAGGGACGCTGAGCGTGAAATTTTTCGTTCGCAGCCTGTTGCGCTCGGCGGCCTCTCCGTCTATGGTGCCGCTCCTTCCGGCGATGACCGATCGCCGTGACGGTTGGGGCGTCGCCAAGCGGTAAGGCAGCGGTTTTTGGTACCGCCATTCCCAGGTTCGAATCCTGGCGCCCCAGCCAATTTCCAGATCCCTAGAAAATTTAAAGCTGAAACAACGGCTTGGGTTTCGTCGCCATTGCCATGATGGTCGTTCGAATGGACGGCTGGCGGGCAGCCTGGAGGCTGCTCGGTCGCATCGGAGCCGTGGAAGGCGAGGGCAAGGCGGCCGAACCTTTTTCACCACCGAATCAAAAACATGACGGAGCGGGTGTCCACTGCCTGCCGGGATGCCCGCGCAAACGGGTCGATTCACACCCACGCCCCAAGGGCCGGACTTCAAGGCAATTCCCGGTTGAGGCCCTGTCGGGCGAGACGGTCTGTGCGGCGCCGCCGGGGCCTCTCCCATCAAGCGCGTGAAAACGGATTTCCAGTAATCCGGAACCCATCGGTGGGGCGCTCGCCTATTACAAAAGGCGTATTGGCGCGAGCGGCCAACCCTGCTAAGCAAACAATCCGGTTTTCTTTTGGAAGTTGGGGGGCTGCATGCGTTCGAAATGCCTGCTGAAATCTCCCACACCGGCCAACCGTTAGGTCGTCCGACCGCAAGGTCCGACCGCGGGCTGCTTGAGCCCGGCAACGGTCATCGATATTCCCATTCATTGGACGGTGCCGACCGGCCCTGAACGCGCCATGGCCATGGCCGCGTCCCGGCCGGTCCGCCGTGGAGACGGCGCGTCGTCGCGCCGGACGTGATCATGGCTGTCTTGAAAAAATCCGGCCGGACGGATGCGATCCGTGCCGTTCTCGCCTTCACCTTTCAACACTGGCGCCGTCAGGTGCCGCTGGTGACCTGGATCGCCGGCACCATCGCCCTGGCGACGCTGGCCGACGTCTTCATGCCGCTGTTCGCCGGACGTCTGGTCGACGCCCTGGCGCTGCTGTCCGCCGATCGGGAGACGGCGCGCGACGCCGCCCTGAGCGCCTTCGCCGCCATGGTGGCGCTCGGTGCCGGCATGGTCGTGCTGCGTCACGTCGCCTGGAGCGGCGTCATCCCGCTGACCCTGCGCATCATGGCCGACGTCGGCCAGGACAGCTTCCACCGGGTCCAGCGCTTCTCGACCGACTGGCACGCCAACAGCTTCGCCGGTTCCATCGTCCGCAAGATCACGCGCGGCATGTGGGCGCTCGACACGCTGAACGACACGCTGCTGCTGGCGCTGTGGCCGTCGCTGGTCGTGCTGGCCGGGACGATGGTGCTGCTCGGCCTGCAATGGCCGGTGATGGGGCTCGTCATCGCGCTGGGGACGGCGGTCTACATCGGGCTGACCGTCGTCTTCGCCACCCTCTACATCGCCCCGGCGGCGCGGCTGTCCAACGCCTGGGATACCCGGCTGGGCGGCACGCTGGCCGACGCCATCGGCTGCAACGCGGTGGTCAAGGCGTTCGGCGCCGAGCCGCGCGAGGACGACCGGCTGGCCCGGATCGTCGGCAAATGGAGCCGCCGGACCAACCGCACCTGGACGCGCCACACCCGCCACAGCACCGCCCAGCTCGCCATCCTGCTGCTGATCCGCACCGCCGTGGTGGCCACCGCCCTGTGGCTGTGGTGGCGCGGGCAGGCGACGCCGGGCGACGTCGCCTATGTGCTGACGACCTATTTCGTCGTGCACGGCTATCTGCGCGACATCGGCATGCACATCAACCACCTCCAGCGCTCGATCAACGAGATGGAGGAACTGGTGGCCATCCACGCCGAGCCGCTGGGGGTGGAGGACCGGCCGGGCGCCGTGCCGCTCCGCATCACGGCCGGCGAGGTGCGCTTCGACCGCGTCACCTTCCGTTACGGAGGCCATGCGACGCCGCTCTACCACGACCTCTCGGTGACGATCCGCGCCGGCGAGCGGGTCGGGCTGGTCGGACCGTCGGGATCGGGCAAGACCACCTTCGTGAAGCTGATCCAGCGGCTGTACGACGTGACCGGGGGGCAGGTCCGCATCGACGGGCAGGACGTGGCGGGGGCGACCCAGCATTCGCTGCGCTCGCAGATCGCCATCGTCCCGCAGGAGCCGATCCTCTTCCACCGCTCCCTGGCCGAGAACATCGCCTACGGCCGTCCCGGCGCGACGCTGGCGGAGATCGAGCGCGCCGCAAGGCTGGCCAACGCCCATGATTTCATCGTGCGCCTGCCGAAAGGCTACGCCACGCTGGTCGGCGAGCGCGGCGTCAAGCTGTCCGGCGGCGAGCGCCAGCGGGTGGCGCTGGCCCGCGCCTTCCTGGCCGACGCGCCGGTCCTGATCCTGGACGAGGCGACCTCCAGCCTGGATTCGGAATCGGAGGCGCTGATCCAGGAGGCGATGGAGCGCCTGATGCAGGGGCGCACGGCCATCATCATCGCCCACCGCCTGTCCACCGTGCGCACCCTGGACCGCATCCTGGTCTTCAAGCAGGGCCGGGTGGTGGAGGAAGGGACCCACGCCGCCCTGCTTCACCGCCCGTCCGGCCTCTACCGCCGCCTGTTCGAACAGCAGTCGGCGCTGGAGCCGGGCCGACGGGTCGGCGGCTGAGGCAAGACCGGCGCCCGCGCTTCCGGGGCACCGGCCGGGAAGCAAGGCAGGGGCCGGAGCCGCCGGGGTCATTCCCCGGCGTCGCAGAACCCTTCCACCGCCAGCTCCTCCCAATGGCCGGCGATGAGCCGGGCCGAGGGATCGGCCAGGATCGAGAAATGGTCGCCCGGCAGCGTGCGGGCGGCCAGCGGGCCGTCGCTGTAGCGGCTCCATCCCAGATCGTCCCCGGCCAGCGCGGCCGGCAGGCGGTCGCGGTCCGGCCGCGCCAGCGTGTCCGCCGCCCGCAGCAGCAGCAGGCGGACCGGCCGGGCGTCGGCGGGGGCGTAGTCCATCGCGGCGCAGCTCCGCATGACCTGGAGCATCCCCCGCAGAGGCGCCCGGCCGATCGCGGGCATACCATGCTCCCGCATCACCGCCAGCGCCCGGTCGAGGGCGTCGTCGGCGCCCAGCCCGGCGAAGCGGTCGCGGTCGGCCGCCAGCGGCCGGCCGGCGGTGGCGGCCAGCTCCTCCACCAGCGCGGCCAGCCAGTCCGCCTCCCCGAGGGCGTCGGCGCCGGCCAGGGGGTTGGGGCCGGGGGCGTAGCCGTCGATGACGGTCAGCCGCTCGACCGTCTCGCCGTCGCGCAGCAGGCGCTGGGCGACGGCGAAGGCCACCTTGGCCCCGAAGGAGTGGCCGCCCAGCCAGTAGGGGCCGTGGGGCTGGACCGCGCGGATCGCCCGCAGCGCGCGATCGGCCATGGCGTCCATGTCGGGATCGGGCGGGACGAGACCGTCGAGCCCGACGGGTTGCAGGCCGTAGACCGCCCGTCCGCCGCCCAGATGCCGGGCCAGCGGGGCGAAGGCCATGACGCTGCCGCCGGCGCCGGGAATCCAGAAGCAGGGGGGAGTGTCCCGGCTTCCATCCCCGTCGGCCAACGGGACCAGCGGCGACCGGACCTCGTCCTCCCCGGCACCGTTGCCCTCCCCGACGCGGTGGCCGTCGCGGCGCAGCAGGGTGGCGAGCGCGCCGACCGTCGGATGCCGGAACAGGGCGGCGAGCGGCAGGGCGACACCGAACTCCCGCTCGATCCGCGCGATCATCTCCACCGCCAGCAGCGAGGTGCCGCCGGCGTTGAAGAAGCTGGTGGCCGTCCCGATGCGTGGGATGCCCAGCACCGCTTCCCACAGGGCGCAGAGGGCGGTCTCGACCGCGTCGAGCGGGGGGCGGTGTTCGTCGTCGGCGAAGACGCCGCGCGGGTCGGGCAGCCGGTCCCGGTCGAGCTTGCCGCTGGCGTTCAGCGGCAGGGCGTCCAGCGTCACGAAGAAGCCGGGGACCATGTAGTCGGGCAGCACCGCCGACAGGTCGGCGCGCAGCCGGGCGGACAGCCCGTCGGCCGGCACGCCGGGGCTCGGCACCAGATAGGCGGCGAGGTCGCCGGGTTCGTGGCGCGGATGGCCGACCACCGCCGCCTGGGCGATTGCCGGATGCCGTCGGAGATGGGCCTCGATCTCGCCCGGCTCGACGCGGAAGCCACGGACCTTGATCTGCTCGTCGATGCGGCCGAGGAACTCGATGGAGGCCGGGGCGCCGTCCTCCCTCCGCCGGAACGCCACCCGGTCGCCGGTGGCGTAGAGCCGTTCACCGGCCAGGGGGTGAAGGGCGAAGCGCTCGGCGGTCAGCTCGGGGCGCTCCCAATAGCCGCGCGCCAGACCGGCCCCGCCGATGTGCAGCTCTCCCGCGACACCGGCCGGAACCGGGTTGCCGGCGGGATCGAGGACGAAGACCGACCAGCCGGCGAGCGGGCGGCCGATCAGCGGCTTCCGCCCCTCCGTTCCGCAAGGGGCGAGCGTGGCGCAGACCGTGGTCTCGGTCGGGCCGTAGGCGTTGACGACGACGCGCCCCTCCGCCTCCCACCGGCTGGCGAGGTCGGTGGGCAGGGCGGCCCCGGCGGAGACCAGCAGGCGCAGGGCGGGCAGCGGCCGGTGCGGCAGGGCGGCCAGCGCCGAGGGGGTGATGGTCAGGTGGGTGACGGCCTGTTCGTCGAGAAGCCGGGCCAGCCCGGGTCCGGGCATCAGCGCCTCGGCCGGGGCCATCACCAGCTCGGCCCCCGCCCCCAGCGCCATGGCGAATTCCCACACCGAGGCGTCGAAGCCGCTGCTGGCCATTTGCAGCACCCGGTCGCCCGGTCGCGCGCCGAACAGCCGGCGCTGTTCCAACGCAAGGGCGAGCAGCCCGCCATGGGTCAGCATCGCCCCCTTCGGCCGTCCGGTCGAGCCGGAGGTGTGGATGATGTAGGCGAGTGCGTCGGGCGCCGGACCCGCCATGGCCGCCGTCGCCGCCATCGGGGCGGAAGGCGGCGGGGCGGACAGGATCGCGGCGACCAGATCGGCGGTCAGGGTCGGGGGGTGGCGCAGATCCTCCCGGATGCCCTCCAGCCGGGCGGCCGGCGCCGCCGGATCGAGCGGGGCGTAGACCTTGCCGGCCTTGAGGATGCCGAGGAAGGCGATCACCAGCTCCGGCGCGCGCGGCATCGCCACGCAGACCGGAGCCTCGTCGGGCAGGCCGAGGCCGTCGAGATGGGCGGCCACCCGCTCGGCGCTCCGCTTCAACTCGGCGTAGGTCAGGCGGCGTTCGCCGAAGCGGACGGCCACCGCATCGGGCTGGCCGGCGGCGATGCCGTCGAACAGGTCGATGATGTTGCCGTGTGGAGCGGCGGGGGGAGGCGGCGGGACGACACCCGCCGGGATGGGGGCCGGGTCGCGGCTCCAGCGCTCCAGAATGTCCCGCAGCTCGTCGGCGGGAAGCAGGGGCAGCCGGGCGAGCGGCGTGTCGGGAGCGTCGACCGCGCCGTCCAGCAGGGTGCGGTACTGCGCGGCCATCCGCTCGACGCTGTCCTGGCGGAACAGCTCGGTCGCGTATTCCAGGCTGAGGACGAGGTCGCCCCCCGCCCCGCTGCCCGCTTCCGTGGCCACCTCGGTGATTGAGCAGAGCAGGTCGAAGGGGCAGCCGTTCTTGCTCGCCTCGACGAAGCCGATCTCCAGCCCGTCCGGCGAACGGCTCTCGTAGGGCAGATTCTGTAGGACGAAGCCGATCTGGGCCAGCGGGTGCTGGTCGGGCCGCCGTCGCGGCCGCAGGGCCTCCACCACCGTCTCGAAGGGGACGTCCTGGTTGGCGTAGGCCTCCAGCGCGGTCCTGCGGACGTCGTCGAGCAGGGCGCGGAAACCGGTGTCGGGCCGGGGCCGCGCCCGCAGCACCAGCAAGTTGACGAAGAAGCCGAAGATCTCCTCCTGCCAGTGCCGGGTGCGGTTGGCGACGCTGATCGCCACCGCCTGGTCGTCGATGCCGGTGTGGCGGAACAGCAGGCTGTGGAAGGCCGCCAGCAGGACCATGAAGGGGGTCGCCCCCTCGGCCTGGGCGAAGGCGCGGACCCGGCGGGCGAGGTCGGACCCCAGCGGCAGGGTCACGGTGGCGGAGCGGAACGCGCGCTCCGCCGGCAGGGGAAAGTCGCCGAGCAGCCCGTGGCGCTCGGGCAGCCCGTCCAGCCGCTCCCGCCAGTAGGCCGACTGCCGCGCCAGGGTGCCGGCGTCCAGCCCGCCGCGCTGCCAATGGGCGAAGTCGGCGTATTGCGCGGCGGGCTCGGGCAGCGGCGAGGGACGGTCTTGCGCGAAGGCCTCGTAGAGCGCGACCAGTTCCTTCATGAGCAGGCTGATCGACCAGCCGTCGGTGGCGATGTGGTGCATCACCAGCAGCAGCACATGGTCATCGGCCCCGCTTTCCAGCAGGAGGGCGCGGATCGGCGGCCCGTTCTCAAGATCGAAGGGGCGGGAGGATTCGGCGTCCAGCGCCCGCCGCTCGGCCTCCGCCAGGGCGGCGCCGGCGAGAGGACGCAGGGACAGCACGGGCAGGGGCAGCGGGGCCGGCGCCAGGATCTCCTGACGCGGGGCGGAGTCGTGGACGGGGAAGCGGGTGCGCAGCGCCTCGTGGCGGCGGACGATCTCGTCCAGCGTCCGGCCGAGCGCGTCGCGATCCAGCCGCCCGCTCAGCCGCAGCGCCAGCGGCACGTTGTAGGCGGCGCTGCCGGGGGCGAGCCGTCCGGCGACCCAGAGCTGGCGTTGGCCCCAGGACAGGGGCACCGCTTCCCCGGCCGGCCGGCGGGGAGGCTCGGCGGTGTCGGCGGCGGCCGTGCCTGTGCCCGTGCCCGTGCCCGCCCGCGCCGCCTCCACGGCTTCGGCCATGGCGCGCACGGTGGGCGTGCGGAACAGGACGCTCATCGGCAGGGCGACGCCGAAGCGGTGGCGGATCTGGGAAAGGATCTGGGTCGCCAGCAGCGAATGGCCGCCGAGGTCGAAAAAATTGTCGTCCGGCCCGATCCGCTCGTGGCCGAGCAGCGTGCGCCACACCGCGGCGATGCCGCTTTGGACGTCGCCGCCGCCGGCTTCCGGGGCGGTGGGAGTCGTTTCCGTGGCGGCCGCTTCCTCGCGCGGCGGCAGGTCGACCCACTGCCGCAGGCGCGGCTCCAGGTCGCCGCGGGTGACGATGGTCTGCGCCGCCGTGCCGTGATGGAGAACCCGCAGGAAGGCGTCCAGCCCCTCCGCCGCCGACATCTCCAGCGCGCGCAGAAGCTGGCCCGGCCCGCGCCCGTCGTCGCCACGCACCTGCCAGCTGTCCCAGTTCATGGCGATCCAGCGGCCGGGGTCCCGCTGCCCGGCCTGCTGGGCGGCGGTGTCGAGCGCGGCGTTGGCGGCGGCGTAGGCGGCGAAGCCCAACCCGCCCAGCACCGACGCCATCGAGGACATCAGCACGCAGAAATCCACCGCGCGGCCGTCGGACGCGCGGTCGGCCAGCAGCCGGTCGAGCACCCGCACGCCGTCCAGCTTCGGGGCGAACTGCTCGGCGCATTGCGCCGGGTCGTGCTCGTCGAGCGGCTGGTGCATCCGTGTGCCGACGGCCCCGGCGGCGTGGACCACCCCGTGGACCGCTCCCCATTCCGCCTCGGTCGCGGCGAACACCGCCGCCATCGCCTCCAGCCGGCCGGCGTCGGCGCCATGCAGGCGGATCTCGGCCCCCGCCGCCTCGAACGTCAGCAACCGTTCGAGCAGCTTGCGGGTGGGGTCGTCGGGGCCGTGCGTGGCGATCCAGCCCTCCCAGTCGGCGCGGGCCGGCTGGACGCTGCGGCCGACCAGCACCAGCCGGGCCTGGACCGTGCGCGCCAGATGGCCGGCGATCTCCAGCCCGAGCCCGCCCAGACCCCCGGTGATCAGATAGACCCCGCGCGGGCGCAGCGCCCGGCACCGCGGGCCGGCGGCGTCGAGCCGCTGGGGCGCGAAATCGGGCAGCCAGCGGTGGGCGCCGCGCAGGCAGAGCCGCGCCGGCCGTTCGGCGGCGCGCAGCTCCTGGCGGATGAGGTCGGCCAGCGCCGCGGTCGCGGCGCGCGGGCCGCCGGCCTCGGGCGGCACGAGGTCGATCAGGTGGGTGCGCAGGCTGGGGTATTCCTGCGGGATGACCAGGGCCGGCCCGGCGATCAGGCTCTTGTCCGGGCACAGGATCTCGTCGCCGGTCACGTCGAACAGGCCCGCCGTCAGCACGGTGACGTCGTGCGGAGCCCCGCCTCCAAGCGCGCGGCCGAGCAGGGACAGGCTGTGGAAGCCGAGCCGCCGCTCGGCCGCCGACTCCGCGTCGCCCATCGCTTTCGGCGGCTGGATCAGCGACCAGGCGTGGACGATGGTCCGGGGGACCGGGCCGATGTCGGCCAGCAGGCGGCGGTGGTCCTCGGGGCTGTCGGGGCGCAGGGTGGCGGCGCCGTCGGCCGGGGGGGCGTAGGCGTCGCCGGGACGCACGCGGAGGACGGCGCAGCCGTCGGCCTCCAGCCGGGCGGCCAGCGCTTCGTCCAGCCCTTCTGCGTCGGCGCCGCCGGGGCCGGCGAACAGCAGGACCCGGTCCGGCCCGCCGCCGGTCGCGGCGGGCGGTGGGCTGCGGCGCCAGACCGGGGCGAGGAACCAGTCGGCCGGATCGTCCTTGCGGCGGACCCCGCCGGGCGCGCGGGCCGTGGCGCTTGGGGCGGCGCCGGGAAGGGCGGGCGTTTCCGGCGGGTCGATCCAGCAGCGGCGGCGCTGGAACGGGTAGGTCGGCAGCGGCACCTTGCGCCGCGCCGCGCCGGCCCCGCTGCCGCTCCAATCGACGGCGACCCCGGCCTGCCACAGCCGGGCGAGGGACTGGGCGATGACGGCATCCTCCTCCACCCCCTCCTGCCGCTGCTGGGGGTGGGGAAGCGAGGCCACCACCGGCCGCGCCGGATCGAAGCCCGGATGGGCGCGGGCGAAGGTGCCGAGCGCGTTGCCGGGGCCGACCTCCAGCAGCGCCGTGTCGGACTCCGCCAGCACCGTGCCGATGCCGTCGGCGAAGCGCACCGCGTCGCGCAGGTGCCGCACCCAGTAGTCGGGCCGCGAGACCAGCGCCGCGTCCGCCCGCCCGCCGGTCGTGCCGGAGACGTAGGGAATGCGCGGCGGGTGGTAGGCGACGGCGCCCGCCGCCTCGGCGAAGGCCGCCAGGATGCTGTCCATGGTGCAGGAGTGGGCTCCCCGCGACACCTGGAGCCGGCGCGCCTCCACGCCGATTCCGGCGAGCCGGGCCTGGAACGCCTCCAGCGCGTCCTCATGGCCGGACACCACGCACAGGTCGTGGGCGTTGACCACCGCCAGCGACAGCCGGTCGTTGAGGAAGGGGCGGATCTCGCTCTCGCTGTTGCGCAGCGCCACCATGCCGCCGGGGGCGGTCTCGTCCATCAGCCGGCCGCGCGCGGCGACCAGCGTCAGGGCGTCCTCCTCCGCCAGGATGCCGGCGAGGCAGGCGGCGGCGTATTCGCCGCTGCTGTGGCCGATCACCCCCTGGGGCTCGATCCCCCACGACGCCCACAGCCGGGCGAGCGCCATCTGGACGATGAACATCGCCGGCTGGCTGACGCCCATCCGCTGCAACTGCCGGTCCGCCCACTCCTCACGGCCGGGGGCGGGGTGGAGAACCGCCAACGCGTCGATGCCGGTCCTGGCGGCCAGGGTCGCGGCCCGCTCGCGCAGAGCCTCGCGGAAGACGGGTTCCGTCTCGAAGAGGCGGCGGGTCATCCCGACCGACTGCCCGCCATGGCCGGTCAGCAGGAAGGTGACGCCGCGCCCGGCCTTGGCCTCCGTTGCGGCGGGGGCGTCGCCGAGGGCGCGGCGCAACTCGTCGGCGGTGCGGCCGACGGCGGCGAGGCGGTGGGGGAACAGCCTGCGCCCGGCCTGGAGGGTGTGGGCGGCGTCGGCCGGGGCGGGCGCGTCGGCCTCGGCCAGCCGGGCGGACAGGTCGGCGGCCATGCGGGCCAGCGCCTCGGGCGTGCGCGCCGACAGGGGGAGGATGTGCCAGCGTCGCTCGTCCCGGCCGGTATCGGCAGCGGCAGCGGCAGCGTCGGCGAAGCGGTTCTCCGCCAGCACGACATGGGCGTTGGTGCCGCCGATGCCGAAGGAGCTGACGGCTGCCACCCGGCTGCCCGGCTCCGCCGCCCAGTCGATCAGCCGGTCGTTGACGAAGAAGGGGCTGCCGGCGAGGCCGAGCGCCGGGTTGGGCGCCTGGAAATGCAGGGTCGGCGGGATCTGCCGGTGCAGCAGGCAGAGCGTCGCCTTGATCAGGCCGGCGACCCCGGCGGCGGCCCCGGTGTGGCCCATGTTGCTTTTCAGCGAGCCGACCGCGCAGGTCCCGACACCGCCGCCGCGGGCGCGGAACGCCTTGGTCAGCGCCGTGATCTCGATCGGGTCGCCGAGCGGGGTGGCGGTGCCGTGCGCCTCGACGTAGCCGACCTGGTCCGGGTGCACGCCGGCGATGTCCAGCGCCTCGGCGATGACGCGGGCCTGCCCGTCCGGACCGGGCGCGGTGTAGCCGACCTTGCGGGCGCCGTCGTTGTTGACGGCGCTGCCCTTGATGATGCCGAGGATGGTGGAGCCCTGCGCCAGCGCGTCGGCGAGCGGCTGGAGCAGCACGACCCCCGCCCCGGCCCCGTTCAGGGTGCCGGCGGCCTGCGCGTCGAAGGGGCGGCAATGGCCGTCGGGGGAGAGGATCATCCCTTCCTGGTGCCGGTAGCCCAGGTCCTGCGGGGTGGAGACCGCGACGCCGCCCGCCAGCGCCAGATCGCATTCGCCGTTCAGCAGGCTCTGGCAGGCCATGTGGACCGCCACCAGCGAGGTCGAGCAGGCCGTCTGCACCGTCACGCTCGGCCCGGTGAGGTTCAGCTTGTAGGAGGCCAGCGTCGCCAGATAGTCCTTGTCGTTGGCCAGCATCACCTGGAAGCTGCCGAAGGTGTCGAGGATGTCGGCGTTGCCGGCCAGATTGTTGAGGAAATAGGTGTTGACCCCCGCCCCGGCGAAGACGCCGATGTCGGGTTTTCCGGTGTCCCGACCCTCCGCCTCCCCGGCGTAGCCACCGGATTCCAACGCCTCCCACGCGCATTCCAGGAACAGCCGGTTCTGCGGGTCGAGCAGCGCCGCCTCCTGCGGGGCGTAGCCGAACAGGGCGGCGTCGAACGTCTCGATGTCGTCCAGCACCGCGCCGCGCTTGACGTAGGCCGGGTCGGCGAGCAGCTCCGGCGGGACGCCGCGCGCCAGCAGCTCCGCGTCGGTGAAGTCGGCGATGGCCTCGACCCCGTCGCGCAGCATCCGCCAGAAACCGGCGATGGTGGGAGCGCCGGGGAAGCGGCAGGCCATGCCGACGATGGCGATCTCGGTCGCCTCCGGCTGCGGCGTCGTCGTCCCAGCGGTCATCGCGTGCCCTCTCCCAAATCCGGTGTGTCGGTGTCGGTTGCCCCGTGGCGCAGGGCGGTGCGGCGGCCGCGCGCCTGGGCGCGGCTCTCCTGGCGGGCGGCGCGGACCGCCGCCCGGTGGCGGATCGCCGGCCCTTCCCGGGATCCGTCGATCAGGCGGGCCAGGGCCTTGACCGTCGGGTGCTCGAACAGGCCGACCATGGTGACGTGCCCGGCGTCGGGGAAGCGCCGCCGGATCTCGGCCAGCACCCGCAGCAGCAGGAAGGAGTAGCCGCCGAGGTCGAAGAAATTGTCGTGCAGCCCGACCGGCGGCCCTTGCAGGACCGACCGCCAGATCTCGGCGACCGCCCGTTCGGTGGCGCTGCCGGGTGGGGCCGAGGGGGCGGCCGGCCGGGCGGCGCCGCTGCCGGGCGGCGGCAGGGCCTTGCGGTCGATCTTGCCGCTGCGGGTCTGCGGCAGGGCCGGCAGTGGCACCCACAGGGTCGGCACCATGTAGTCGGGCAGCACCGCCGACAGCCCGTCGCGCACCACGCGCGGGTCGCCCGCCTCGGGGCTGGCGGGGACGTAGTAGGCGACCAGCCGCTTCTCGCCCCGGTCGTCGGCCCAGGCGACCACCGCCGCCTCGCGCGCGCGGGCCTGGGCGACGATGGCGCGCTCGACCTCCTCGGGTTCGATGCGGTAGCCGCGGATCTTCACCTGCTGGTCGATGCGGCCGAGGAAGTCGATCTCCGGCGGCCCGCCCCCCTCGTCCCAGCGGACGCAGGCGAGGTCGCCGGTGGCGTACATCATGCCCCCCGGGGACTTCGGTCCGAAGGGGTCGGGACGGAAGGCGGCTTCCGTCAGGTCGGGGCGGCCGAGATAGCCGTGGCTGACCGCCGTGCCGGCGATCCACAGCTGCCCCGGCACGCCGGGCGGCAGGGGCCGCCCCTCCTCGTCGAGGATGTGGACGGCGGTGTTGGCGACCGGCCGTCCGATGCGCGGCAGCTCCGGCCAGACGGCCGGGTCGTCGGGCAGGACCAGCGCGGTGGCGACGTGGGTCTCGGTCGGGCCGTACTGGTTGACCAGCCGGCAGCCCGGCAGATCCCGGAACATCCGCCGCAGGGCCGGAGTCACCTGCAAGCGTTCGCCGGCGGTCAGGAGTTCGTGCAAGGCGGCCGGCCGCGCCGGGGCCAGGGGCCAGGCCTCGGCCATCTGCTGGAGGGCGGTGAAGGGCAGGAAGATGCGCTGGATCCCCCAGCCGGCGGCCGCGGCCAGCATCGAAGGGACGTCGCGGCGCAGCGCCTCGTCCATCAGCACCAGGGTGCCGCCCGACGCCCAGGTGGCGAACATCTCCTGGCAGGCGACGTCGAAGCCGAGCGTGGTGAATTGCAGGGTGCGCAGCCCCGGCCGGAAGGACGGCTCCGCCACCTGCCAGCGGATCAGGTTGACCAGCGCCCGGTGCGGCATCCGCACCCCCTTGGGCTGCCCGGTCGAGCCCGAGGTGTAGAGCACATAGACGAGGTCTTCCGGCGACAGGGGAAGGTCGGGGTTGCCGGCCTCGTCCGTCCCGCCGGGCTCCGGCCCGGCCGGGACGCCCCGCGCGCCGTGGGGCAGGGCGTCGAGCCCGCTTGGCAGGGGCGCGTCGCCCACCACCAGCTTCACCCCGGCGTTGCCAATGATGAAGTCCAGCCGCGCCGCCGGCAGGGCGGGGTCGAGCGGCAGGTAGGCGCCGCCGGCCTTGAGGATGCCGAGCACGGCCGCCACCATCTCCAGCGACCGCTCCTGCCGGACGCCCACCGGGTCCCCGGGCCGCAGGCCGAGGGCCAGCAGCCGGCGGGCCAGCGCGTTGCTCCAGCGGTTCAGCCGGGCGTAGCTCAGCCTCTCTCCGGCGAACTCGACCGCGACCGCCGTGGGGTGGCGGGCGGCGGCCTCCTCGAACAGGCGGTGCAGCGTCCCGTCGCCGCCGCCCGCCACCGCCGGTCCCCGGCAGGCGGCCAGCAGCCGGTCGCGCTCGGCGTCGGAGAACAGCGGCAGATCGCGCAGCCGCCGTTCGGGCGTCTCGGCCACCGCGCGCAGCAGGGCGACATACTGGTCGACCATCCGCTGGGCGGTCGCCGGGTCGAACAGATCGCTGCTGTATTCCCAATGGCCGTCCAGCCCGCCGTCGGTTTCGATCAGGCTGAGCAGCAGGTCGAACTTGGCGGTGCGGCTGTCGATCTCCAGCGGCGCGAGCGTCAGGCCGGGCAGCTCGACCGGCTCGACCGGCGTGTTCTGGAGGTTGAACATCGCCTGGAACAGCGGCGCGTGCGACAGGCTGCGCGGCGGGTCGAGCGCGTCCACCAGCTTCTCGAAGGGCACGTCCGGGTTGGCGAAGGCGTCGAGCGCCATGCCGCGCACCGAATCGAGGACGTCGCGGAATCGCGGGTTGCCCGCCATGCGGCCGCGCAGCACCAGGGTGTTGGTGAAGAAGCCGATCAGCCCTTCCAGCGCGGCGTCGGACCGGCTGGCGACCGGGGTGCCGACGAGGATGTCGTCCTGGCGGGAATGGCGGTGCAGCAGCACCATGAACACCGCCAGCAGCGTCATGAACAGGCTGGCCTGGACCGCCTGTCCGGTCGCCAGCAGCCGGCGGGTCAGGCCGGCGTCGATCTGGAAGCGCAGGGTGGCGCCGTGGAAGCTCTGGCGGTGCGGGCGCGGCCGGTCGGTGCAGAGGTTGAGGTGCGGCGGCGCGCCGGCGAGCTGGCGAGTCCAGTAATCGAGCTGCGCCGCGAAACCCGGGCTTTCCAGCCATTGCCCCTGCCACACGGCGTAGTCGGCGTACTGCACCGGCAAGTGGGGCAGGGGCGGTGGCGGGATGGCGGCACCGCCATCCCCGGCCAGTTCGGCGGCGTAGAGGGCGCCGATCTCGCGGACGAAGACGGCCAGCGACCAGCCGTCGGACGCGATGTGGTGCCACGTCAGCACGCCCAGATGCCGGTCCGGCGCCAGTTCGATCAGCGTGAATCGGAGCGGCGGCTCGCGCGACAGGTCGATCGGGCGGGCGGCCTCGTTCAGCGCCAGCTCGGCCAGCGCCGCGTCGTCGAGAGCGGTGCCGGCCGGTGCGGTCTTGCGGGCGAAGGGCAGCGGTCCGGGCGGCAGGATGCGCTGCCACGGCTCCCCGTCGCGCAGCAGGAAGCAGGTCCGCAGCGACTCGTGGCGGCGCAGCAGGGCGCCGAAGGCGCGGGCGAGGGCCGATGCCTCAAGCCGTCCGGTCAGTCGGAAGGCGCCGATGGTGGTGTAGGCCCGGCCGCCGCCCTCCAGCCGGTCGAGGAACCACAGGGAGCGCTGGGAGTAGGAGACCGGCATCAGCGCCGACCCGTCCGCCTCGGCCCGGCGGGGCAGCGCGACCAGCGGCGGGCGGGCGACGGCGGGGCGGTCCTGCTCCAGCCGGCGCGCCAGTTCGGCGGCCAGCTCGGCGACGGTCGGGAAATCGAACACGTCGCGCGCCGACGTCGCGACCGGCCAGCCGGCGCGGATGCGCGAGACCACCTGCACCGCCATCAGCGAGTGGCCGCCCAGCTCGAAGAAATTGTCGTGGACGCCGATGGGGCCGGTCTTCAGCACGCCGCGCCAGATCGCCAGCAGACGGCCTTCGACCTCGTTGCGCGGCGGCGTCCGTTCGGCGGGCGGGCCGGGCTCGGCCAGGGCGGGGAGCGCCATGGCCTCCAGCCGGCGGCGGTCGATCTTTCCGCTCGACGCCAGGGGCAGGGCGTCCACCGCGACGAAATGGGCCGGGACCATGTGGTCGGGGAGCGTGCGCTTCAGCGCCGCGCGCAGGGCGGCGGCGTCCGGGCCGTGTCCGGCGACGAAGGCCACCAGCCGATGGTCGGTGTCGCCGGGACGGCGAACGCCGATCACCGCGCTCTCGCGCACCGACGGGACGGCGTTCAGCGCCGCCTCGATCTCGGCGGTCTCGATGCGGAAGCCGCGCACCTTGACCTGCCGGTCGGTGCGGCCGAGGAACTCCAGCCCCTCCGGTCCCAGCCGCACGCGGTCGCCGGTGCGGTACATCCGCGCCGCGCCGCCCGCGGGGGGATCCGCGAGGGGGCCGGCGAAGGGATCGGGCAGGAAGGCGGCGGCGGTCAGGTCCGGCTCGTTGAGATAGCCGTTGGCGAGGCCGGCGCCGGCCAGGACCAGCTCCCCCGCCATGCCGTCCGGCACCGGCCGCAACCGCCCGTCCAGCACATAGGCCCGCAGATTGTCCACCGGCCGGCCGATCGGCACCGTGCCCTGCCGCAGCCCCGGCCGGCATTCGCGGAAGACGGCGTCGATGCAGGTCTCGGTCGGGCCGTAGAGGTTGAAGACGCGCGCTGGGGCCGCCTGGACCAGCAGCCGGTCCTGCAAGCCGGTCGCCAGCGCCTCGCCGCCGGAAATCACCACCCGCAGCGACGGGCAGTCCGCCAGCAGCTCCTCGTCCACCATCACCTGGAGCAGCGCCGGCACCGCCTGGAACAGGGTGATGCCGTTGGCGCGGATCAGGTCGCGAAGGACGGCCGGCTCCTTCTCGCAGCCCGGCGGGGCGACGACCAGCCGGCCGCCGCAGACCAGCGGCGCGAAGAACTCGATGACCGAGGCGTCGAAGTCGAAGGAGGTCATCTGCAACAGCGCGTCATCGGCCGACAGGCCGAACTGGCGGCGGAACCAGAGCTGGTGGTTGACGATCGCCCGGTGCGGCACCGCCACCCCCTTCGGCGTGCCCGTCGAGCCGGAGGTGAACATCACGTAGGCCGGCCGGTCGTCCCGCGCCGGCACCGCCGGCGGGCTGTCGGGGTGCTCGGCGATGGCTTCCGCCTCGGCGTCGGGATCCAGAAGAACGGCCGGGGTGTCGGGCAGCCGAAAGCCGGGCTCGATGACCACGATCACCGGCCGGGCGGCGCGGATCACCGTCGCCGTCCGTTCGGCCGGGTGGGCCGGGTTGAGCGGGACATAGGCGCCGCCGGCCTTGAGGATCGCCAGCAGGATCACCGGCAGGTCGAGCGAGCGCCGCCGCCAGACTCCGACCAGCCCGCCGGGCTCCAGCCCCAGCGCGATGAGGTGATGCGCCAGCCGGTTGGCCGACGCCTCCAGCGCGCCGTAGCTCAGAACGGCGTCGCCGTGGGACAGGGCGGTAGCCGCCGGGGCGCGGCGCGCCTGTTCGGCCACCAGCTCGTGCAGGCCGAGGCCGGGTGGGCGGGGGTGGACGCTTCCGGCCAGGCCGGGTGGGCGGGCGCGCTCCCCGGCGTCGCGCAGGTCGATGGCCTCGACCGGCTGGTCCGGGTCGGCGAGCACCGCCGCCAGCAGGATGTTCAGCCAGCGGCCGAAACGGGCGACGCTGTCGGGGTGGAACAGCTCGCTGTTGTACTCCAGGCTGCCGGCGAAGCCGCCGCCCGACGGCTGCACCGTCAGGGTCAGGTCGTGCTTGGCGAAGGGCGAGTCCCAGGGAACCAGCTCCGCCGTCACCCCCGGCAGGGCGAGGGCGGCCGGCGCCTCGTCCTCCACCGCCAGCATGACCTGGAACAGCGGGGTGGTGTCGAGCCGGCGGTTGGGCTTCAGCGCCTCGACCAGCGTGGTGAAGGGAAGGTCCTGGTGGTCGAACGCCTCCAGCACCGTGCGCCGTGCCCGCTCCAGCAGGGCGGAGAAGGGCTCGCCACCGCCGGCCGGGCTGTCCGGGGAGCTGTCGGGGGGGCCGTCCAGCGGGGTGCGCAGCACCAGGGTGTCGGCGAAGAAGCCGACCAGCGGCTCGACGCCCCGGTGGTGGCGGCCGGCGATCGGGGTGCCGACGCCGAAATCCGCCTGTCCGGTCACCCGGTGCAGCAGGGCGGCGAAGACGGCGTAGAACAGCATGAAGCGGGTGGCGCGCCGCTCCCGGCACAGGCGGTCCACCGCCGCCGGGTCGGCGTCGATGGCGAAGACCGCCGTCGCCCCCCGGTTTCCGGGAACCGCCGGGCGCGGGAAATCGGCCGGCAGTTCCAGCCCGTCGGGCATGCCGTCGAGCTTGACCCGCCAATAGCCGAGCAGCCGCTCCAGCCGCTCCCCTTGCAGCCAGCAGCGGTGCCAGTCGGCGAAATCCTGGTACTGCACGGCCAGCGGCGGCGGGGCCGGGTGGCCGGCGCACAGCGCCTCGACCTCGCGCAGGAACAACGCGACCGACCAGCCGTCGCACACCAGATGGTGCATCACCACCTGGAGGTAATGCTCGCACGGGCCGACCCGCAGCAGGGTGGCGCGCAGCGGCGGCCCGCGCTCCAGATCGAAGGGCGCCTCCGCCCCCTCGGCGAGCAGGCGGGGCGCCTCCTCGGCGGTGCAGTCGCGCGTATCCAGACGGAAGCCGGTGTCGGCGATGTGGTGGACGGGCCGCCCGTCCCGCTCGGCGAAGACCGCCGACAGGCTGTCGTGGCGGCGGACGACGGCTTGCAGCGCCGCTTCCAGCGCGGCGTCGTCGAGGGGGCCGAGCAGTCGGTACTGGCCCGGCACGTTGTAGGCCCCGCCCATCGGCAGCAGCTTTTCCAGCACCCACAGCCGTTCCTGGGCGTGGGACAGGGGCAGGTCGCGGCGGCCGAGGTTGCGCGGGGCCAGCAGCGGGCCGGCGTTCCCGTCGTCGCCGTCATCCTCCGCCGGGCGGTCGATGAGGCGGGCCAGCGCGTCCAGCGTGGGGTGCTCGAAGACGCTGCGCACCGGCAGCGCGTCGGGCCGGCCGGCGGCGGCCAACGCCTCGCGGACCCGCGCGATCATGCGGATCGCCGACAGCGAGTTGCCGCCGCGCTCGAAGAAGTGGGTGGTCCGGTGGACCGCCCCGTCCCCGAGGATGCCGGCCCAGATCCCGGCCAGCAGCCTTTCGGTGGGGCCGGCCGGGACCTCGCCGGCCGGTTCGGCGTCCACCCGGTAGCGGTCGGAGGCGAGCGCCTTGCGGTCGATCTTGCCGGCGGGCGACACCGGCAGCGCGTCGAGCGCCACGAACCGGCTGGGCAGCATGTGGTCCGGCAGGCGCCGGGCCAGGGCGCCCCGGTGGTCGGCGTCGGGCGCCGCGTCCGCCTTCGGCACGTAGTAGGCCACCAGCCGGGGCTCGCCCTCGTCGTCGCGGACGACGACGGCGCATTCGGCGACGCCGGGCAGGCCGTCGAGCTGCGCCTCGACCTCGCCGGGCTCGATGCGGAAGCCGCGGATCTTCACCTGCCGGTCGATGCGGCCGAGGATGTCGACGACCAGTTCGCCGGTGGCGGGGTCGGGAACCCAGCGGGCCAGATCGCCGGTGCGGTACAGCCGCTCCGACCAGCGCTCGCCGGCGAGATCCAGCTCCAGCGTGACGAAGCGTTCGGCGGTCAGCTCGGGCCGTTCGTGATAGCCGATGGCCAGCCCCTCGCCGCCGGTCAGCAGCTCGCCGGCCACGCCCGGCGGCACCGGGTTGCCGTGCGGATCGAGGATGTGGACGCTGGTGCCGGCGATCGGCCGGCCGGCCGGGAACAGCGCCGCCGGACCCTTGGGGAAACGGTGGCAGGTGGTGAAGGTGGTGTTTTCCGTCGGGCCGTAGCCGTTGATCAGCGTGGTGCCGGGCAGCCGGGCCAGCGCCTCCGCCGCGTGCCGGCGCGACAGGGCCTCGCCGCCGGTCAGCAATTGCCGAACGCCGCGCAGGTCGTCGGGCGCGGTGTCGATCATCAGGGTGAACAGGCCCGAGGTCAGCCACAGGGTGGTGACGCCGCCCTCGCGGACGATCCGCCCGAGCGCCAGCAGGTCGTTCTCCAGCGGCGGAGCGATCAGCAGGGTGCCGCCGTTCAGCAGGCTGCCCCAGATTTCGAAGGTCGAGGCGTCGAAGGACACCGGGGCGAGCAGCAGCATCACCTCGGACGCGTCGAGCCGGGCGTAGTCGGCCCCCTTCACCAGCCGGACCACGCCACGGTGGGGGACGACCACCCCCTTGGGCAGGCCGGTGGAGCCGGAGGTGTACATGATGTAGGCCGGGCTGTCGGGGCCGATGCCGGGTGCGATGCCGGGTCCGGGGCGGGGCCCGGCGGCGGGGGCCGGCGGGGCGTCGTCGCCGGTTTCGGGCAGGCCGTCCACCAGCAGCCGGGGAACCGCCGTCCAGCCGATGCCGGCATCCCCGGCGCTGTCGGTGACGAGCAGGCCGATGCCCGAATCCTCGGCCATCCAGGCAAGCCGCTCCGGCGGGTAGCCGAGGTCGAGCGGCACATAGACCGCGCCCAGCCTGAGGATCGCCAGCAGCCCGACGATCAGCTCCGGCGAGCGGTCGAGCGCGATGCCGACCCGGTTGCCCGGACAAACCCCCCGTTGCCGCAGCCGGCCGGCCAGCCGGTCCGCCTGCCGGTCGAGCGTCCGGTAGTCGAGCCGGCGGTCGCCGAACCGCAGGGCGGTGGCCTCCGGCGTCGCCGCCGCCTGCCGGGCGAACAGGCCGTCGATGGTGGTCCCGGCGAAGGGGCCGGGGCCGCGCGGACGGTTCGACGCCCGCAGCAGCGCCCGTTCGTCCTCGGGGGTCAGCAGGGCCAGCGCGTGGACCGGCCGTTCGGGGGCCGCCAGCGCGTCGGCCAGCAGAAGGGCGAAGCGGCGGGCGATGCCCGCCACCGTCGCCTCGTCGAACAGGTCGCTCTGGAAATCCCAGCAGAGCAGAGGCCCACCCGGCTCGTCCGGGAGGATGGTCAGCATCAGCGGGTACTTGCCGGTGTCGGCGCGCAGGGGATGGGGAGCGAGGGCGACGCCGCCGAAGGACAGCTCGGCCATCTCCACGTTCTGGAGGACGATCATCGCCTGGAAGACCGGCGGGTGCGACGCCCCGCGCTCCGGCCGCAAGGCGTCCACCAGCAGGCCGAAGGGCAGCTCCTGGTGCTCGTAGGCGGCGAGCGCCGTGTCGCGCACCCCGGCCAGCAGGTCGCGGAAGGGCGCCCGCCCGTCCACGTCGCTGCGCAGGGCCAGCGTGTTGACGAAGTAGCCGGGCACCGTCTCCAGATCCGGGCGCAGCCGGTTGGCGATGGGGGTGCCGAGGACGATGGTCTCCTGCCCGGTGATCCGGTGCAGCAGCGCCGTGAAGGCGGCGGTGAAGACCATGAAGGCTGTGGTCCCCTCCCGCCGGCACAGGGCGTCCACCCCGTTTTGCAAGGCGGGATCGAGCGGCATGGCGACGCGGCCGCCCCGGTAGCTCTGGCGGGCGGGATGGGGGCGGTCGGTCGGCAGGGCGAGCAGCGGCGGCGCGTCGGCCAGGGCTTGGCGCCAGTAGGCCAGCAGCGCCGCGCCGCGCTCCCCCGCCAGCCGCTCGCGCTGCCACCGCGTGTAGTCGCCGTACTGCGCCGCCGGGGCCGGCAGCGGCGACGGGCGCCCGTCTCGGGCGGCGTCGTAGAGGGCCGACAGCTCCCCGACGAGCAGGGCGATCGACCAGCGGTCGGTGATCACATGATGCTGGCTGAACACCAGGATCCAGTCGCGCGCGCCGGTGCGCAGCAGATGGACGCGCAGCAGCGGCGGCCGCTCCAGGTCGAAGGGCGCCCAGGCGATGGCGTTCACCCGCGTGTCGAGCGCCGCCGCGTCCAGGCCGGCGGCGTCCTCCACCGGGACGGGCACGGCCAGGGCGGGGGCCACCACCTGATGGAGGGCGCCGTCGCGCAGCTCCAGCCGGGTGCGCAGGCTGTCGTGGCGGCGGCACAGCGCGCCGACCGCCGACTCCAGCGCCGCGACGTCGAGGTCGCCGTGCAGCCGGGCCGCCCGCGCCTCGATGTAGAGGGCGGGGCAGCCGGTCTCCAGCCGGTCGAGCGACCACAGCATCTCCTGGTTGGCCGAGGCCGGGATCACCGCGTCGCGGGGCGTCTCCGGCGCGGCGGAAAGCCGGGCGATCAGGTCGGGCTTGCGGGCGATCAGCGCGTCGCGCAGGGCACCCTGGATCACCCCCTTGGGGGCGGAGAAGCGGAGCTGCCCCTCCTCCACCCACAGCCGGACGTTCAGGCTGTCCAGTTGCCGCAGCAGCGCGTCGAGCCCGTCGCTCATAGGGTTCCCTCTTCCCGGTCCTCGTCGGCGTCGCCGCCGGCCGGCGCGGGCGCGGCGGCGTCCTCGATCCGGCGGGCCAGCGCCTCGATCGTCGGACCGGCGAAGAAGGCGCGGATCTCCAGTGTGACGCCGTAGGTCTCGCGGATGTGCGACAGGATGCGGGTGGCGCCCAGCGAGTTGCCGCCCAGCTCGAAGAAGCTGGCGTCCGGAGCCGGGGGCGGGCCGCCGAGGATCCGTTGCCACAGGCCGGTCAGGGCGGTGCGCACGTCCACCGTCGCCGTCGCCGGTCCGCCGGTCGGAGCGGGCGCGGCCGGGGCGACCGCCGTTCCCGCTGCCGTCCCCGCCGCCGTTCGGGCGCGCGAGACCAGCAGTTGCGGGGCGATGCCGACGGGCAGCCTGCGGAAGAGGGCGACTCCCTCCTCCGGCGTGATGCTGTCGGCTTCGAAGGGGTTCCCGTGCAGCCCGTCCCGCGTGACGGCGGTGGGCGGCGTCGCTGGTTCGGCGGAGGGAGCGGCCAGTGTGTAGCCGTCGATCTCGGCCAGCGTGCGGCCCTCGCGGTCGGCGATCGCCAGATCCCAGCGCAGCGTCCCGGCGCCGGCGGGGCCGGCCGACGGGCGGGCGACGCTGACCAGATGCGCCCCCAGCGGCCGGAACACCCGCAGGCGGCGGTAGCCGACCGGCAGATGCAGCGAGTCCGGCGCCCGGAGATGGCCGTGGACGCTGGTCGCGATGTCCAGCAGCGCCGGGTGCAGCGGGGTCGCCGCCAGGTCGCCGTGGAAGCGGTCGTCCAGGCTCAGTTCGGCGACGCTGCGCGCCCCGCTCCCTTCATCGCCGCTCACCCGCGTCAGCGAGCGCCAGCGCGGCCCCAGCTCCAGATCGGCCGGCGCCTGGTCCGGCAGGGGGTACGGACGGGCGGCCTGGCCGACGGCCGTGGGCGGCGCCACGCCGGCCAGCGGGTGCAGGGTGCCCTGGCCGTGCAGCAGCGGGGCGGTGTCCGGCGCCACGCTCTCCACCCGGAAGGCGGTGCCCTCGGCGTCGGGGATCAGGCTGACACGGAGGACGGCGCCGCCATTGGCTTTCGGCGCCCAGGGGCGGACCAGCGCGACGTCGCGCAGCTCGACCGGCCGGAAGCCGTCCCCCTCCGCCCGGTCATGCTGGAAGGCCGCCAGGGCCAGCTCGACCACCCCGGTTCCCGGCAGGGTCGGCCGCCCGAACAGGCGGTGCTCGGACAGCCGCCAGTCCCGTTCCGGATCCAGGCGGGCGCGGTAGCGGATCTCGCCGTCGGGCATCCGGGTCCGTTCGGCGAACAGCGGGTGGTCGAGGGCGGCGGTCTCGGCTTGGCGGTTCCAGACGTCCTGCGCCATGCCGACCGTGCGCCAGGAGTTCCAGTTGACCGCGATCACCGGCATCGGGTTGTCCGGCCGCTGGGCCAGCGCGTCGAGCACGGCGTTCGCCGCGGCGTAATGGCCCTGCCCGACCGTGGGCGCCACGGCGGCCAGCGACGAGCAGAGGACCAGGAAATCCGGCGGGTCGTCGCGCAGCGCGTCGATCAGCGCGCAGGCCCCGGCCACCTTCGGCGCCATCACCGCCCGCACCTGCCCGGCGTCCAGCGCGTCCAGCGTGGTGGCGCCCGGCAGGCCGGCGGCGTGGATCACCCCGTCGATGCGGCCGAAGCGGGCGCGGGCCTGCGCCACGGCTTGGGCGATCTGGGCCGGTTCCGCCGCGTCGGCGGCAAGCGCCAGAACCTCCGCGCCCTGGGCGCGCAGCGCCTCCAGCCGGCGGGCCTTGTCGCCGGGCTCGTTGGGGGCGGGGACGCCGCGCGACAGCAGCACCAGCTTCGCCGCCACCGTCCGCGCCAGATGGGCGGCGAGCGTGTGGCCGATGCCGCCCAGCCCGCCGGTGATCAGATAGACTCCGCCCGGCCGCAGCATCCCGGCCAGAGTCTCGGCCTCCAGCGGCATGGGCTCGCTGGCCGGTGCCCAGCGCTGGCCCCCGCGCAGGGCGATCTGCGCCGGGGCGCCGTCGCCGGGGGGCAGGCGCAGTTCCGCCGCCAGGGCGCCGGCCGTCACGCCGGGGCCGGCGTCGAGCACGCGGAAGGTTCGCCGCCGATGCTCCTGGGCCGCCACCGCCGCCAGGGCCGGCAGCGTCGCCAGCTCCGGCCGGACCGCGTCGGCGCCGGTCACCTGGAACAGGCCGGAGGCGACGGCGTGGATGGCGAAGGGCTTGTCGGGCCACACCCCGTCCACCGCCCGGATCCAGCGGTGCAGGTCGAGGAAGCCGGCCAGCGCCTGCCCGGCGACGTCCGTTCCGGCCGGGTCGGCGCAGAGGATCAGCGCCGCCGGCTCCCAGATCTTCAGGCGGGTCAGCAGGCGGTCGAGCTGCTCCGGCCGGCCGGCGTCGACGGTGTAGCGCCGCTCGGCCGGGTTCGTCGTCTGCTCCCCGGCGGCGATGCGGATCACCGTGTCGCCCTGCGCCTCCAGCGCGTCGGCCAGCCTTTCGCCAAGGCCGGCGCGATCCAGAACGACGATGCGGCAGCACGCTCCGCCATCCGCCGGCATGCGCGGCGGCAGCCGGCGCCAGGACGGCACCAGACAGGCGGGGGGAGGTTCGGCGGTGGTGGCCGGCTCCGCCACGGGCGGCGTGGGGAAGGCTTCGTCCGCAACGCTCCCCTCGGATCGGGCCATTTCGGATTGGGCGTCGAGCCAGTGGCGCTCCCGCTCGAACGGGTAGGTGGGCAGGGCGAGGCGGTGGGCAACGGCGCCGTCATGGACGGCGCTCCAGTCCGGCTCCACCCCGGCGAGCCACAGCCCGCCCAGCATCCGGGCGAGCCCGCCGTCGCCATCGGCGCCACCGGGCAGTTCGATGGCGAGCCGCAGGTCGGCGGGATCCAGGGCGTCCGCCGGGGCCAGCAGCGGAAGGCCGTCAGGCCGGCCGGCGGGAAGGTCGCCCCGGCCGGCGAGCCGGGTCAGCGCCTCCTCCGGTTCGACGATCCCGGCGACGCAGCCGGCCGCCAGCCGGGCGGCGCCGTCGGCGCGCAGGCTGGCCGGCGCGATCCCCCAGGCGATCAGGCAGCGGGCCAGGGCCTGGTCGAACAGCAGCCGGGCCGCCGCGTCCGGCAACCCGTCGAGGATGTCGCCGAAGGGCAGGGCGCGGCCCTCGTCCAGCAGCCGGCGCAGGGTTGGGTCGCTCGCGTAGGCGGCGCGGGCGGCGGCGCGGTCGAGCGGCGCCTCGGAAAAGACGAAATGGACGGGCGGGTTGCGCCGGGTGGCGGTGGCGGTGGAATCCGGCGCCGCGTCGCGCAGCCGGCGCGCGACCTCGGCGGTGCTGCCGCCGACGACCAGCCGGCGGTGGTTGAAGCCGTGGCGGCCGGTCTGGAGGGTGCGGGCGACGGCGGCGAGCGGCTCGCCGGGATGGCGCTCCAGATGCCCGGCCAGCCGGGCCGCGACGGCGTCCAGCGCCGCGGGGGTGCGGGCCGACAGCAGGATCGGGTGGGGGCGGGCGCCATGGGGGTGGGCGGCCTCGGCCGGGCGGGGGCGCTCCGGCGCCTCCTCCAGCACCAGGTGCACGTTGGTGCCGCCATAGCCGAGCGAGGTCACGCCGGCCCGCCGGGGGCCGTCCGCCGCCTCCCACGCGCGGGTGCGGTCGTTGACGTGGAAGGGGGAATCCGCGAAGTCGATGCGCGGGTTCGGGCTGCGGAAGTTCGGCAGGCCGGGCAGGGTGCGGTGGCGCAGGCTGAGCGCCGCCTTGATCAGCCCGACCACGCCCGAGGCGCGGTCGGCGTGGCCGATGTTCGGCTTGGCCGAGCCGACGGCGCAGTAGCCGCGCCGCCCGGTGAAGACGCGGAAGGCCTTGGTCAGCGCCGCGATCTCGATCGGGTCGCCCAGCAGGGTCCCGGTGCCGTGGCATTCGACGTAGCCGATGCTGTCGGCCGGCACTCCGGCGTCGCGCAGCGCCTGGACCACCACGCGGGCCTGCCCGTCGACGCTGGGGGCGTTGTAGCCGGCCTTGCGGTTGCCGTCGTTGTTGGCGGCCGAGCCGCGGATCACCGCGTCGATGCGGTCGCCGTCGGCCAGCGCGTCCTCCAGCCGCTTCAGCAGCACGGCGCCGACGCCGTTGCTGAACAGGGTGCCGTTGGCCCCGGCGTCGAAGGCGCGGACCACCCCGTCGGCCGAATAGAGGCTGTCGGGCATGTGCCGGTAGCCCTGGGTCTGCGGCACCCGCACCGAGGCGCCGCCGGCCAGCGCCATGTCGCACTCCCCTTCCAGCAGGCTCTGGCGGGCGAGATGCACCGCCAGCAGCGAGGTCGAGCAGAAGGACTGCACGGTCAGCGCCGGCCCGCGCAGGTCGAGCTTGTAGGCGATGCCGGTGCTGAGGAAGTCCGGGTTGGCGAAGAAATCCAGACCGACGTCGAGCGCCGTCAGGTTGGGCGCCACGTTGTTGCGCCAATAGCTGTCGACGCTCTGGCCGAAGAACAGGCCGGTGCGGCCCGGCGTGCCCTTTGGGTCGTAGCCGGCCTGCTCCAGCGCCTCCCAGCAGCATTCGAACAGCAGGCGGTTCTGCGGGGCGAGGCATTCGGCCTCGCGCGCGGTGAAGCCGAAGAAGCCGGCGTCGAAGCGGTCGATGCCCTCCAGCACGCCGCCGGCCGGAACGTAGTCGGGGCGGGTGAACTCGGCCTCCGGCACCCCGGCCGCCCGCAGCTCGTCCGGCGTGAAGCGGGCGATGGAGCAGACGCCGTCGCGCAGGTTGCGCCAGAAGGCGTCGGGCGTGTCGGCGCCCGGCACGCGCAGGCCCATGCCGATGATGGCGATGGCGCCGTCCAGTTCGTCGTCGCTGCTGGTCATGCTCATGGCAGGAAATCGTCCCGTTTTCTGTCGCGCCGCGCCCGGCGGCTGTCCTGACGGCCGGTCTCGGCGGTGGCCGGGGGCCTCCGCGCCGGGGCATCTTCCGATGGAGCCGTCTCCGCCGGATCGAGCCGGCGGGCCAGGCTTTCCACGGTCGGGGTCTCGTAGAGGGTGACCGCCGGCAGGCTCGCCCCGAACTCCCGGTTCAGCCGGGCGACCAGCCGGGAGCCGACCAGCGAATCGCCGCCGAGATCGAAGAAATTGTCCCGGATCCCGACCGCCCGGATGCCGAGGATCTCCTGCCACAGCGCGGCGACCCGCCGTTCCGCCGGCGTGCCGGGGGCGACGAAGGAGGTGGCGAGGTCGGGACGTTCGTAGACCGCCGGTTCCGAAGACGGCCCTTCCTCCGGTGCCGTCTCCGTCCGCCCGGCGGCGGCGATCTCGCCCATCAGGGCGTTGAGGTCGGTCGGCGAGACCAGGACGTGGGGCAGGCCCGGCCGGCCCAGGATGCGGGCGAAGGCGTCGAGTCCCTCCGCCACGCTCAGCGCCTGGGCCGCCTGCTTGCGGCTGACCCCGCCCTGGAAGGCGCCGCGCGACAGGCCGGTGTCGGCCCAGGCGTCCCAGCCGATGGCGAGGGTCGGCAGGCCGGCGGCGCTGCGCCGGTGGGCGAAGGCGTCGAGGAAGGCGTTGGCCGCCGCGTAGTCGAGCAGCCCGGCCGCGCCCAGCACCGCGCTGCTCGACGAGAACAGGGCGAGGAAGTCCAGCGGGACGCCGGTCAGCGCGTCGGCCAGGGCCAGCGTTCCCTCCAGCTTCGGCGCCAGCACCCGCGCCATGCCCTCGGGAGTCTTGGCGGTGATGGCGCCATGGCCGCCGGTGCCGGCGGCGTGGACGACCCCGTGCAGCGCGCCGTGCTCGGCCAGGGTGCGGGCGACCAGCGCCGCCATGGCGCCGGGATCGGTGACGTCGGCGGCCACCACGGTGACGGCGGCCCCGAGCCCGGCCATCTCCCGCAGAACTTCCTGCCGGGGATCGTCGGGGGTCGGGGTGCCGCGTCCGCACAGGACCAGCCGGGCGCGGCAGCGCCTTGCCAGGAAGCGGGCGACCTCCAGCCCGATGCCGCCCAGCCCGCCGGTGATCAGATAGACCCCCTCCGGGCGCAGCCCGGCGGGAACGCCCTCCGGGTCGCCGGCAGCGCCGGCCTCGCTGGTCAGCGGCTGGAAATCCCGCACCCAGCGGCGGTTGCGGCGGTAGGCGACCAGCCGGTCGCCGCGCGGGTCGTGCAGTTCCGCCAGGATGTGTCCGGCCGTCCGTTCCGGGTCGTCCCGGACAGGATCGACATCGAGCAGCCGCGCCCCGACCCAGGGGCATTCGCGCGGAATCACCAGGGCGGGGCCGAGCAGCAGGGCGGCCTGGGCCGGAACCGGCTCGTCGGCCGCGACGTCCTGAACCCCGGCGCCGACGATGACCAACTCGACCGGCTCCTGGCTCGCGGCCAGCGCCTGCCCGAGGAACAGCAGGCTTTCCAGGCCCAGCGTCCGGACGCGGGTGGGCGGGCCGCCGAGGGTCCAGGCGTGGATGATCCGCCGCAGCGGTCCCTGGCGGCGCAGCGAGGCCAGCAGCGCCGCGTAGGCGTCGGCCCGGTGGGGCAGGGCTTCGGCGTCCGGGTGGACGGTCACGACCCGCCAGCCCTGCGCGCGCAACCGCAAGGCCAGCCTTTCCGCCACCCCGGCCGCGTCGGCGAAGATCAGGCAGAGATCCCCGTCCACGGTCCGGGTGGGCAAGGGCGGGAGCATGGGCGGCAGGGGCGTCGCGCTCCAGCGGGGAACGTAGAAGCGCCGGGCCGGGTCGGCCCGTTCCGGCAGGGCGGCGGGCGGCGGCGGGGCGGCGGCCTGTCCGGGCCGGGGAGCCTCCACCCAGTAGCGCTGACGGTCGAACGGGTAGAGGGGCAGCGGCACGCGCCGCCCCGCCGGCTCGTCGCCGGGCCGGCGCCACGCCACCTCCACCCCGGCGGTCCACAAAGCGGCCAGGGCGGAGAGCAGGCTGTCGCGGTCGTCGCGGGTCTCGCTTTCCCGGCGGGCGCTGGCGAGGATGAGGGGGGAGCCGTCTCCCGCCGTTCCCCGGCTCTGGACGATCCGCTGGGCCTGGGCGCTCAGGCTGCGTCCCGGCCCGACCTCCAGCAGCAGCCGGCCGGGGGCGGCCAGCAGGGTCTCCACCCCCGGACGGAAGCGCACGGTGCCGCGCAGCTGCCGCACCCAATAGCCGGGGTCGAGCGCCTGGGCGTCGCTCAGCCACTCCCCGGTCAGGCAGGAGACGATGGGCACGCGTAGCGGCCGGCGCTCCACCCCGGCGACCAGCCGGCGGAACTCTTCGAGGATCGGGTCCATCATCGCCGAATGGAAGGCGTGCGAGGTGGCGAGCGCGTGGGTGGTGACGCCCCGCGCGGCGAGGGCGCGGGCGGCGGCGGCGATGGCTTCGGCCGGGCCGGACAGCACGCATTGGGCAGGGCCGTTGTCGCCGGCCAGACCGACCTCGTCCGTCAGCAGGTCCGCGACCTCCGCCGCCGGCAGGTTGACCGCCAGCATCGCGCCGGGCGGCAGCCCCTGCATCAGCCGGCCACGGGCGGCGACCAACCGCAGGGCGTCCTCGTAGGCGAAGATTCCGGCCAGGGCGGCGGCCGCGTATTCGCCGACGCTGTGGCCGATCATCGCGGATGGCGCGACCCCGAACCCTTGCCACAGCCGGGCCAGCGCGTGCTCGACGATGAACAGGATCGGCTGGGTGTAGCGGGTCTGCCCGAGGAAGGCTGCGGCCTCCGCCCGGTGCTCGGCATCAGGGTGCAGCATGTCCCGCAGCGTCCCGGCCGGGGTGCCGTCGACCGCCGCCAGCAGCGACAGTCCCCGGTCGATCTCCCGCCGGAAGTCCGGCCATTCCCGGTAGAGCCCGCGCAGCATGCCGGGATGCTGCGCGCCCTGGCCGGGGAAGAGGAAGGCCACCTCGGGCGCGCCGTCCACCCGCTTGCGTGGTGCGCGGGCGAGGGCGGCCGGCGCCTCCCCGGTGGTGCGGACCACCACGGCGGCGCGGTGGGCGAAGGCGCTCCGCCCCTCCTGGAGCGTGAAGGCGGCGTCGGCGAGCGGCGGGGCGTCGGGACGTTCCAGCCGCGCCGCCAGATCCCGAAGGGCGGCGTCGAGTCCGGCGGCGCTGCCGGCCGACACCGGCAGCACCTGCCAGTCCTCTCCGCCGACACCGGACTCCGGACGCGGCGGCGCCTGCTCCACCACCACATGCACGTTGGTGCCGCCGATGCCGAAGGAGCTGACGCCGGCCCGCCGGGGCCCCGGCCCCTCCGGCCAGTCGCGCAGCTCCGCGTTGACGGCGAAGGGGGAGCCGGCGAAGGGGATCGCCGGGTTCGGGGTGCGCACATGCAGGCTGGGCGGGATGCGTCCGTGGCGCACCATCAGCACCGTCTTGATCAGGCCGGCGACGCCGGACGCCGCCCCGAGATGGCCGATGTTGCCCTTGACCGATCCCAGCAGGCAGGGAGTCGGCGGCCGGGGCCGGTCGCCCCAGGCCTGGATCAGCCCGGCCACCTCGATGGGATCGCCGAGCGGGGTGCCGGTCCCATGGGCCTCGATGCAGCCGAGGTCGGCCGGGGCGACGCCGGCGTGCGCCCAGGCGTCGGCCAGCGCCCGCGCCTGGGCGTCGGCGTTGGGGGCGGTGTAGCCCAGCTTGCGCGAGCCGTCGTTGTTGAGCGCCCAGCCCGCCAGCACGGCGTGGATGGTGTCGCCGTCGGCCAGCGCGCGGGCCAGCGGCTTCAGCAGCACCACCCCGACGCCGTTGCCGTTGACGGTGCCGCTGGCCCCGGCGTCGAAGGGCCGGCAATGGCCGTCGGCCGAGGCGACCATCCCCTCGCGGTGGGTGTAGCCCTGGATCTGGGGAAGCTGGATCGACACGCCGCCGGCCAGCGCCATGTCGCACTGCCCCGCCGCCAGCGCGTCGCAGGCCATCGCCACGGCGCTGAGCGAGGTCGAGCAGGCGGTCTGCACCGTCACCCCCGGCCCGCGCAGATCCAGCGCGTAGGAGGCGCGGGTCGCCAGGAAATCCTTGTCGTTGGCGAGGCTCAGCGCGTAGCCGCCGTTCATCTCCGCCGGGTCGAGCCGGGAGGCGAGGTTGAACAGCAGGTAGTTGCTGATCTCCGACCCGGCATAGACCCCGACGCGCGCCGCGAGGCCCCGGCGGCCGTAGCCGCCATGCTCCAGCGCGTGCCAGACGGTCTCCAGGAACAGCCGGTGCTGGGGATCCAGCGTCTCCGCCTCGCGCGGGGAATAGCCGAAGAAGCCGGCGTCGAACGCCTCCACCCCGTCGAGCACGCCGTTGGCCGGGACGTAGGCCGGATCGTCGAGCCGCGCCGGCGGCACACCGGCGGCCAGCAGCTCGTCGCGCGGGAAACGGCGGATGCTCTCCACCCCGCGGTTCAGGTTGTCCCAGAAGGCGTCGATGTCGGCGGCGCCGGGCAGCCGGGCGGCCATGCCGATCACCGCGACGGCGTGGGACCCGGCGTTGGCCCGCGCGGCGCGAGGCGTCGTCTCCGCCGCCGCCGCCGCTGCCTCCGCCGTTGTGGCGGCGGGCTTCCCGGCCGACAGACGGGAGGCGAGGCTGGCGACGGTCGGGTGGCGGAACAGCTCCGTCATCGGAATCTGGCCGAAGCCGGCCTCCTCCAGCCGCCAGCGCAGGCGGGCCAGCATCAGCGAGGTGCCGCCGAGGTCGAAGAAATGCGCGTCGCGCGCCACCGCCGGCAGGTTCAGCAGGTCGCGCCAGATCGCCGCCACCGCCGCTTCCGCATCGGTTGCCGGATTCGCGGCCGCCGGGCTCGCCGGTGTCGCGGCCGGCGCCGGGTCGGCCACGCGCCGGGCCAGCGCCGCGCGCAGGTGGCGGTCCACCGCCGCGCCGTCGATCTTGTCGTGGGCGGTCAGCGGCAGGGCCGGCAGGCTCACCCACAGCCGGGGCACCATCCAGCCGGGCAGGCGGTCCTCCAGGAAAGCCGCCGCCTCCCCGTCTCCCAGCCCGGCGTCCCCCAGCCCGGCGTCCGCCACGGGCACCACGCAGGCCCCGAGCAGCGGTTCGCCCGACGGCGCCTCGACCAGCCGCACCGCCGCCTGGGCGATGCCGGGGTGCCGGCGCAGGGCGGCCTCGACCTCGCCGGTCTCCAGCCGCATGCCGCGCAGCTTGACCTGATGGTCGGCCCGGCCGAGGAACTGGAGCGCGAGCCCGCCGTCCGGGGTGGCGACCAGCCGCGCCATGTCGCCGGTGCGGTAGAGCCGCGCCCCGGAGCCGGGGGAGGCGGGATCGGCGGAGAAGGGATCGCGGACGAAGGCCCGTTCCGTCAGGTCCGGCCGCCCGAGATAGCCCCGCGCCAGGCAGCGTCCGCCGATGTGCAGCATCCCCGGCACCCCGACCGGCAGCGGCGAGAGACTCTCGTCCAGCACATGGAGGCGGCTGTTGGCGATCGGCCCGCCGATCATCACCGCCGCGTCGCCGTCGGGATCGTCGGGGCAGGTCCAGGCCGAGACCAGCACCGTCGCCTCGGTCGGGCCGTAGACGTTCAGCAGCTTGGCGCCCGGCAGCGTCCGGCGGATATGGCGGATCAGCGCCGCCGGCAGCGGCTCGCCGCCGCAGGCGACCCAGCGCAGCGCGGTGCAGGCGGCGATCCCCGGCTCGTCCAGATAGACCCGCCATTGGGAGGGCACGCTGAAGACGGCGGTGATCCGCTCCCGCGCCATCAGATCGACCAGATGGGCGGGGTCGCGGTGGCCGTCGGGCTTGGCCAGCACCAGCCGGGCGCCGACGGTCAGCGGCCAGAAGATCTCGGTCACCGAGGGGTCGAAGCTGGTCGGCGTCTTGCCGAGCATGGCGTCCCCGGCGCCCAGCGGGTTGGCGTCCTGGAGCCAGTCCAGGCAATTGGCGACGCTGTCGTGCGCGACCATCACGCCCTTGGGCGTCCCCGTCGTGCCGGAGGTGAACAGCACATAGGCGAGGTCGTCTGCCGTGACCGTCGCCGCCGGGGCGTCGTCGCGCTCGTCCGCTTCGCCGCCCTCGCCGCCGGCCGGCAGGACGCGGTCCGGGCCGAGAGCCGCGAAGCGCTCCATGCGGTCGGGCTGAGCCAGCACCAGGGCGACGCCGGCCTCGCGCGCCAGCGTGGTCAGCCGGTCGGGCGGATCCTCGGGCGACAGGGGGACGTAGGCGGCGCCCGTCTTCAGCACCGCCAGCATCCCGACCACCATGGCCACCGACCGCTCGACGCAGATCCCGACCAGCGCGCCCGGCCCGGCGCCACGGGCGGCCAGACCATGGGCCAGCGCGTTGGCCCGGCGGTCGAGCGTGCGGTAGGTCAGGCTCTCCGCCCCGGCGGTCAGCGCCACCGCGTCGGGCGTGCGGCGGGCCTGGGCCGCGAAGCGCCGGTGGATGACGCCGCCGGCCGCATCGGCGCGGGTGCGCGCGGTGTCGTGCCAGCGCGCCAGCGCCGTCCGGTCGGACTCCGTCAGCAGGTCGATGGAGCGGACCGCCGCCGTTGGCCGCCGCAGCAGGTCGGACAGCAGCGCCACGTAATGCCCGGCCACCGCCGCCGCCGCCGCGTCGTCGTAGCGGCCGGTGTCGTGCTTGAGGACGCCGTGCAGTTGGCCCTCGGCCTTGAACCATTCCATGGTCAGGGGGTACTGCCCCTCCTGCTGGTCGAGGAAGAAGGGCTCGATCTCCAGCGGGCCGAAGGGGATGCGGGCGGTCCGGCCGGGGATGAAGGCGTTCCCGAACGGCCCCATCTCCTCCAGGTTGCGCAGGTGGAACAGGGTGGTGAAGAGCGGGTGCAGCCCGTCGCGCTCGGCCTCCGGGGCCAGCGCGGCGATCTCGGAGAAGGGCAGATCCTGGTGGGCGATGGCGTCGAGCACCGTCCGGCGCACCGTCCGCACAAGCTCGGGCCAGGATGGATCGCCGGACAGGCTGGCGCGGATCGGCAGCACGTTGACGAAGAAGCCCAGCGTGTCGGCCCAGGCGCGCTCGCTGCGGCCCAGCGCCGGGGTGCCGACGATCACGTCGTCCCGGCCGCTCAGCCGCCCGACCAGCAGCAGCCAGGCGGCGAGCAGCGTCACGGTCAGCGTGGCGCCGTTCTCCTGGCTCATCCGCTCCAGCTCCGCCGTCCGCTTGCGGTCGAGGGAGAAATGGAGCGACCGTCCGCCCAGCGCCGGCTGGCCGTCGGTCCGGCTGGCCAGCGGCGGGGCGGCGGCCGGGGGGGCGCCGGCCAGCCGCTCGCGCCAATGGTCGCGCAGAACCCGCCCCCGTTCGCCCGCCAGCAGGTCGCGCTGCCAGCGCACGAAATCGCCGTAGCCGTGGGCGGGTGGCGGTAACACCGCCGTTTCACCCCGAAGCAGGGCGGCGTAGGTGCGCTTGACCTCGTCCAACAGGCGTTCGAAGGACCAGACGTCGATGCTGATGTGGTGCACCGCGATCAGCAGGATGTGGTCGTCCTCCGCCCGCCGCCACAGCGCGACGCGCACCGGCAAGGCGCTGTCCAGCCGGAAGGGGCGGCGGTAGGCGTCGGCGACCAGGACCCGCAGCGCCTCCTCGTCCGCGTCGGCGGCCTCGGCCCGCTCGATGGCGAAGCCGTCCGCCGGGGCCGGCTCCTGGCGCGGGATTCCGTCGGGAGCGGTGAAGCGGGCGCGCAGCGCCGGGTGGCGGTCGAGCAGCAGCCGGAACGCCCGCTCCAGCGCGTCGACGTCCAGGGCGGAGCGGATGCGCGCGGTGAAGCAGGTGTGGAAGGCGGCGCTGTCGGGGGCGAGCTGCTGGAGGAACCACAGCCCCTGCTGCCCGGCGCTCAGCCGGGACTCGTCGTCGGAGCCGCCCGGTGCGACGGCCGGCGCCGGCCGATCCGCCGCCGCCGGATCAGCCGGCGCCGTGTTCGCGATGGCGTCGCACAGCCGGGCGATGGTCGGGTGATCGAACAGGATGGTGGCGGGCAGGCTGACCTCGAGTTCCCCTTCGATGGCGTTGCGCATCCGCAGCGCCATCAGGGAATCCAGCCCCAGCTCGAACAGGTCCTGGTCGGCGTCGATGGTGGTGCCGGGGGTGGCGCCCAGCGCCTCGGCCGCCGTGCGGGCCAGGAAGGCCGCCAGCCCGGCCCGGTCCGCCCCCACGCCCGTTGCCGCCGCCGCCAGCCTGGACGGCTCCGCGTCCGGCAGCACCCCCCGCAGCAGTTCCGGCACCGCACCGGCCGGCAGCGCGCGGCGGTAGCGCCGCCAGTCGACCGGCAGCGCCATCGCGTGGCTCCAGCCGGCCGTCAGCAGACGCTCCAGCGTGTCGAGCGCCGCGGCCGGGGGCAGGGGGGTGAATCCCAGCCGTTCCATCCCGCGCGCAACTCCGGCGTCGGCGGCCATCCCGTCTCCGGCCCAGGGGCCCCAGGCGACGCTGGCCGCCGCCAGCCCCGCCCGCCGGCGCCGCGCCGCCAGCGCGTCGAGGAAGGCGTTGGCGGCGGCGTAGTTGGCCTGCCCGGCGGCGCCCAGCACCGCGCTGGCCGACGAGAAGAACACCATCAGGTCGAGGGGCCGGTTCCGGGTCAGGCGGTCGAGATTCCAGGCGCCGACGGCCTTGGCCGCCATCGCCTCGGCCAGACGCTGCGGCGTGAGGTCGGGCAGCAGCCCGTCGCGCAGCACCCCGGCCAGATGGAACACCCCGGCCAGCGGTGGCATGCCGTGGGCGAGGGCGTCCAGCGCGGCGGCCAGTTCCGTCCGGTCCGCCACATCGGCTTGCAGGACGCGGATCTGGGCGCCCTTGGCGATCAGGGCGTCGATGCGGGCCCGCGCGGCCGGCGACGGGGGCCGGCGGCCCAGCAGGGCCAGATGATCGGCGCCGCGTGCGCTGAGCCACTCCGCCACCGCGAGCCCGAGCGCGCCGCAGCCGCCGGTGACGAGATGGGTGACGCCGCTCCGGACCGGCGGAGCCCCGGACTCGGGGCGTGCCGGCAAGGCGGCCGCCTCAAGCCGGGGCACGAAGATCTTTTCACCGCGCAACGCCCGCTCGCCCGGCCGCAGCGCCGCCGGCAGCCGGTCCCAGACGGCGGCGTCGGGATCGCCGGGCAGGTCCAGCAGCCCGCCCCACAGCCTGGGGCGCTCCATCGCCAGCGACCGGCCGAACCCCCACAGGGCGGCCTGGAACGGGTCGGCCCCATCCTCGGGCAGCACCGCCTGCGCCCCACGGGTGACGACCCACAGGCGTGGCGGGGTCTCCAGCGCGGCCAGGGTCCGCGCCACGTCCAGCAGCGGGGCAACGAGGGCGGGATCCTCGCCCCCCGCCAGCGCGTGCAGGCAGACGACGCCGGCAAGCCCGGCGCCGGCCTCGGCGATGGCGGCGCGCAGGCGGTCGCCGTCGGTGTCGACCAGGTGAATGGCGCCGGGAAGGGTGGCGGACGGATTGGCGGATGCGAGGACGATCCATCGCCCGGCCCCGTCCGCCCCCGTGCCCGCCCCCGTGCCCGTGGAGTCGCCGCCGGTCACGGCCGGGGCCGGGTGCCAGACGACGCGGTGGCATGGCACCGCCGGTTCCGTACCGGCCGCCCGGCGCAGGGCGTCGGCGGACATCGGGTGGCCGTGCACGCCGTGCAGGGCCAGCAGGAGGTGTCCGTTCCCGTCCAGGAGCCGCAGCCCGCCCAGCGTCTCGTCGCCCGTCTCCAGCCGCGCCGCCGCCCAGCGGCAGGGGGCGGAGGGAGCGCCGGGGAAATGCAGCCGGTCGATGCGGACCGGCACCAGCGCCTCGTCCCCCGCCCGTTTCCACAGGGCCGGCAACAGTTGCAGGCCGCCGTCGATCAGGCCGGGGTGGAGGGAGGGAGCCCAGCCGGCGTCGCCCGCCTCGTCGGCACCGTCCAGGCTGGCCAGCGCCTCGTTCCCCGACCGCTTCGCCCCCGTCACCCGACGGAAGGCGGGGCCGAGGGTCAGCCGTTCGCCCTGCCCCGCGAGCAGATCGTCGGCGGCGATGGTCCGGGACCAGGACTCCCAGCGGGCCGCGACCGGTTCCGCCGGTGTCTGCGTCGCGTCGGCCGGGCGCAAAACGGCGGTGGCGTGGGTGACGGGGCCGTCCCCGGTCAGGCGGGCCAGCCGCAGCTCCGCCCGCCCGTCCTCCAGCGGCCGCAGCCGCAGATGCAGCGTCACCGTTCCGTCGTCGGGCAGGACGAGGGCGGCCGGAAAAACGATGTCCTCCAGGTCGAAGGCCCGGCCGGGGGCGTGCCCGGCGGCGGCGGCCAGCAGCAGCGACAAGGTGGCGGCGGCCGGAACCACAGGCCGGCCGAACACCCGATGGTCGCGGAACAGCGGATGGCTGCCGAGCCCGATCGTGGTTTCCCACAGGGTCTCGCTGAGCAGCGGGCTGTTCCACGCCCGGCCGAGCAGCGGATGGGAGGGGGGGCCCGACGCCGCCGGTGCCGGGGCGGGGGTTGAAACCTGGGCCGGGACCAGGGGGCCGCCGGGATCGCCCATGTGGCAGGGGCGCCCGTCGAAGGCGGTGGCGGGCAGGGCGACGCGGCGGTAGCCGCCCGGCGGGGCCAGCGCGTCGACGTCGAGGTCCCGGCCCTGCCGGTAATCCTCGGCGGCGTCATCCAGCGGCGTCGGGCCGTTCGGGCCGAGCCCGTCCAGGGCGCGGATCAATTCGGCCGCGCTGGCGCCGGCCACGGCCAGACGGTGCGGGAAGCGGGTGCGGTGCCGCAGCGCGGTGGCGCAGACGTCGCGCAGGCCGACGCCGGCCGGCAGGGCGGCGAGATACGCGCGGAAGCGACGGGCGGTCTCCCGCAGCGCGTCCGGGGTCTTGGCCGACAGGCACAGGAGATGGAAGCCGTCGTCGGCAAGTGGGGCGGGTGGCGCGGCGGCCGGTTCCGCGCGCGTGTCCGCGCTCTCGTCCGGCGGGTCCCCCAGGATGACGTGCGCGTTGGTCCCGCTGAAGCCGAAGGAGCTGATTCCGGCGTGCCGCGTCCCCTCCCCCCGTGTCCAGCCGACCGGCGCGGTCGGCACGCGCAATCCGGCGCCGTCCCAGGGGATCAGCGGGTTGGGGGAGTCGAAATGCAGGTTGGCCGGAATCCGCCCGTGGCGCAGCGCCAGCAGCACCTTGATGAGGCCGGCCATGCCGGCGGCGGCCTCCAGATGGCCGATGTTGCTCTTGACCGCCCCCAGCACCAGCGGCTTGGCCGGATCGCGGTCGCGGCACAGCGCGTCCGCCAGCGCGTCGGCCTCGATCGGGTCGCCGAGCGGGGTGCCGGTGCCGTGGGCCTCGACATACTGGAGGTCGGCCGGGGCCAGCCCGGCCTTGTCCAGCGCCTCGCGCAGCAGGCGCTTCTGCGCGGCGCCGTTGGGGGCGGTGAAGCCGTTGCTGGCGCCGTCCTGGTTGACCGCCGTCGCCTTCACCACCGCCAGGATCGGGTCGCCGTCGCGCAGCGCGTCGGACAGCCGCTTCAGCACCACCATGCCGCCGCCCTCGCTGCGGCCGTAGCCGTCGGCCGAGGCGGCGAAGCTCTTGCAGCGCCCGTCGGGCGAGATCGCCTGGAGCCGCGAGAAGCACACATGGGTGGCGGGGGCGAGGATCAGGTTGACGCCGCCGACCAGGGTCAGGTCGGTCTCCCGCCCGCGCAGGCTCTGGCAGGCGAGGTGGAGGGCGACCAGCGACGAGGAACAGGCGGTGTCGACGGGGATGGCCGGCCCCTCCAGCCCCAGGAAATAGGCGATGCGGCCGGCGGCGGTGCTGGGGGTGCTTCCGGTGATCGAGTAGGCGTCGATCCGCGACAGATCGTCGGAATGGCGGTGGGCGAGGCTGTAGTCGTCGCCGGAGATGCCGACATAGACGCCGGTCCGGCTGCGCTTCAGCGTGGCGGGGACGATGCCGGCCGATTCCAGCGCCTCCCACGACAGCTCCAGCAGCAGCCGCTGCTGGGGATCGAGCGCGCGCGCCTCCTTGGGCGACAGGCGGAAGAAGGGGTAGTCGAAGCTTCCCAGGGCGACGTCGAGGAAGCCGCCCCTGGCGGTGGACATGGTGCCGGGGGTCGTCCCGTCCGGGTCGAGGAAGGCCGCCGCGTCCCACCGGTCGGGCGGCACCGTGCCGATGGCGTCGACGCCGCCATCGAGCAGCCGCCAGAAGGCATCCGGGTCGTTGGCCCCGCCGGGGAAGCGGCAGGCCATGCCGATCACCGCCACCGGTTCGGCGCCGTGGCCGTTCCCTCGGCCGCTCCCCGGGCCGGGAGCTTCGGCCAGCCGGGCCTCCAGCGCCTCGCGCTTCTGCTGTTCGGCCTTCAGGGCGCGGAACAGCCGCTTGATGGTGTCCTGCGCCGACGCCGGGGTTCCTCCGGTCACGATCCGCTCCGACTCAGCATGCGTCCAACGCGCGGTTCACCAGGGATTCCAGCTCGTCCAGGTCGAGGGAGTCGAGGTCGATCTCGTCGGTCCCGGCCCCGGCCTCGGCCCCGCTCCCGGCGGGCGGAGCCGTCTCGCGATCCAGATACGCGGCGAGATCCTCGACCGTCGGGTGCTCGAAGACCAGACTGACCGGGAAGCTGCGGTCCAGGGCCTCGTTGATGGCGGCGCGCACGCTGACCGATGCCAGGGAATCCAGCCCCTGCTCCATCAGGGGCAGCGTGGGATCGACCACGTCGGCTCCCGTGAAGCTCAGCGCGTCGGTGACCGTGTCGAGGACGAAGGCGAACAGCAGGCGCCGCCGCTCCTCCGGCCCGGCCTGGGCGAGCGCCGCCGCCAACCCGGCGGGCGCGGCGGGCGGCGGTGCCGTGACGGGGGTGACGAGGGAGCGGAACAGGTCTGCCCGCCCGCTTCCCCCGCCGCTCTGCTGGACGTAGCGGTCCCAGTCGCAGGCGATGGCGCAGACATGGGGAAGCCCGGACGCCAGCGCGGCGTCGAGCGCGCGGCGCCCCTGCTCGGCCGACAGGGGCTGGATGCCCAGCCGGGCGAAGCCGGTGGCGACCCGGTCGGCCGCCGCCATGCCGCCCCCGCCCCACGGCCCCCAGCCGACCGACAGGGCGGTCCGCCCCCGTGCCCGCAGGTCGGCGGCGAGGGCGTCGAGGAAGGTGTTGGCGGCGGCGTAGTTCGCCTGGCCCGGCTGGCCGAGGACCGACGCCGCCGAGGAGAACAGCACCAGCAGATCCAGGTTTCGCGCCTTGTCCGGTTGGGCCGCCAGCCGGGCGACGGTCAGCGCTCCCTCCATCTTCGGCCGGGCCACCGCGTCGAGGCGCGCGGGCGTCAGGCCGGCGAGGGCCGAATCGTCCAGCACACCGGCGGCGTGGATGATGCCGCGCAGGGCGGGCAGGGCGGGTTCCAGCCCTTGCCACGCCGTCTCGAAGCCGGCGGTGTCGGCGACGTCGGCGGCGAGCGGGTGCAGGACGACTCCGCGACGGCCGAGGCGGTCGGCCCGCTCCGCGTCGATCCCGCCGCTGCGGCTGGCCACCACGATGTGGCGCGCGCCGGCATCGGCCAGCCAGTCCAGCAGCACCCCGCCGAGCGCTCCCGAGCCTCCGGTGACGAGGTAGCAGGCGTCGGCGGTCAGCGGGACGCTCCGTGGCGCCGGCAGCGGCACCGCCCGGAGGGCCGGGGCGTGCCGCAGACCGCCGCGCCACGCCGTCTCGGGCTGGCCGGCGACGGACAGCTCGTCCAGCAGCCGGCCGGCATCCGCATCCAGGGCGTCCGCGTCCGGGGCTTCGCCGGCGGGGGCGAGGTCGATGGTCCGGCAGGGCAGGGCCGGATGTTCCAGGCGCAGCACCTTGGCCAGCCCCCACAGCGGGGCCTGGAGCGGCTGGACCGGCCCGCCGTCGACGGGCTGCGCGCCGCGCGTGACCAGCCACAGGCCGCCCGGCCCGGCGGCCGGGGCCTCGGCGAGGATCTGGGCGATCCGCAGCGCGCTGGCCGGCCCCAGATCGCGGGCGGTCTGCGGGTCGGTGCCGGCGGTGATGTCGAGGCTCCAGAGATGCAGCACCCCGACGCCCTTGCCGGCGGACAGCGCGCCGGCCTCGGCCAGGAGCGCCCGGTGCGCGGCGGGGTCGGCCGGGTCGAAGCCGTCCGCCCGGACCCGCAGGCACGGCACGGAGCGGGCGTCGAGGCGCCGGGCCACGGCGTCGCCGAGTCCGCCCCGGTCGGCGAGGATCACCCAGGCGCCCGGCGCCGGAGCGGTGCCGGCTCCGGGCAGCGGAGCGGCGTCCCAGGCGACGCGGTAGAGCGGGACGGGGGTGTCGGGGATGATCTGTGCCCGCCGCGCCAGCCGGCCGACGAGGCCGGCGATCTCCAGCACGGGCGTGCCGTCCTCCTCGCACAGGTGGATGTGGCCGGTGACGCCGCCGCCGTCGGCCTGCCGGGCGAAGGTCCCCCAGGCCCACAGGCTGTCCCCGCGCGGGCGGCGGTGGAAGCGCAGCGTCTCGATGCCGGACGGGATGAAGGTGTCCTCCACCTCCAGGTCCACGGCGGCGACCATCAGGCCGAAGCAGGAATCGATCAGCCCCGGATGCAGCCCGTAGGCGGCGTCGGTGGCGGCGTCTAGCCCCGCCGGACGGCGTAGCCGGCAGAAGGCCTGCCCCGCGCCGCGGGCCAGCGCGGTCATCCAGCGGTACTGCGGCCCCAGCGCGATGTGGCGCTCCTCCAATCGCCGGTGATGGCGGTCGAGATCCAGCGGTTCGGGGCAGGCGGCGGCGCAGTCGGCCAGCCTTGGAGCCGCCGTCGGCCCGCCGGCCGGAACGGTGGCCAGCGTTCCGGTGACGTGGCTGCGGTGGCTGCGGTCCTCGCCCAGGGAAATCAGGGTGAATCCGGCGTGTTCCGCCGCTTTCCCGCCGGCCTCCGGCCGAATTGCCAGCTGAACGCGCACCCCATCGGCCGGGACCACGAGCGCCTGGACGAAGGTGACGTCGCGGATGGTGAGTCCCGCGCCGGTCCGCGGCCTGGCCGCTGCGTCGCCGCCGACGCCCAGCAGCATCGACATGAAGCAGGCGCCGGACACCACCACTTCGCCATGGACCCGGTGATCCGCCAGCAGCGGCATCCGTGCGGTGTCGAGCCGGCCTTCGTAGAAGACGTCCGCGATCAGCGGAGACTCGAAACGGCGGTCGAGCAGGGGATGCGGGCGCGTCTCCTCCGCGACCGCCGGAGCGGCCTTGGGCGGATCCAGCCAGAAGCGGCGGGTCTCGAAGGGATAGGTCGGCAGCGGAAGCCGCCGCCGCCGGTAGGGGCGGTCGAAGCCGAACCAGTCGACCGTGCCGCCACGCGCGTGGAATCGTCCGAGCGCCTCCAGCAGCGGGCGCCAGCCCTCGGCGGTCATCTCCAGGACGACGGCGTCGCCGGGAACGGGAAGGGGGGCGTCGGCGATTTCGTTGCGGACGACCGCCTCCAGCGCCGTGTCAAGCGACTGGTTGCCGAGCACCCAGGCGGCCATCGGGCCGGCGACGGAACCGCCGTCGGCCCCATCCGTCTCCACCCCCCAGCTCCGCCACAGCTCGGCGATGGCGGCGCCGAGGCTGGCGGCGGCGGCGCGGGTGAAGGCGGGGTCGTCGGGCCAGCCGGCGTCGCCATACAGGCATTCGACGAGGGCGTGCGGCATGATCCCGCGCAGGATCGCGTCGCAGCGCTCCAGCGCCGCGCGGAAGGGCGGCGACGTGCGGAACAGCTCCTCCCCCAATCCGGGGCGGGCGTCGTCGCCGAAACGGAAGACCGCCTTGACCGAAGCCGAGGCCGGCGCCATGGCGGTCTGGCCGTCCGCCACCGCGTCCAGCGCGGCGCGCAGCCCTTCCAGGCTGTCGAAGACGAAGGCGCGGCGGTGCTCGAACGGCTTGCGCCCGCTGTTGGCGGTGAAGCACAGGTCGGCCGGATCGAGGTCGGGCCGTTCGGCCAGGGTGCGCCGGTAGGAGCGGGCCAGCGCCGCCAGGGCGGCCGGCGTCCGCGCCGACAGGGTCAGCAGGTGCAGCGGCCGGTCGTCGGGAACCGGCGCCCGCTCGACCGGCGGCGCCTCTTCCAGGATGACGTGGGCGTTGGTGCCGCCGATGCCCAGCGAATTGACCCCGGCGCGGCGCGGCACCCCGGCCGGCGGCACCCACGGCAGCAGGGCCGTGTTGATGCGGAAGGGGCCGTTCTCCAGGTCGATGGCCGGGTTGGGGCGGTTGAAATGCAGGGTCGGCGGGATTTCCCGGTGATGCAGCGCCAGCACCGTCTTGATGAAGCCGACGATGCCGGACGCGATCTGGAGATGCCCGACGTTGGTCTTGACCGAGCCGAGCGCGCAGGCGTTGCGCGGGGCGCCGGGGCTGTGCAGGGCGGCGGCGAGGCTCGACACCTCGATGGGGTCGCCGAGCGCGGTGCCGGTGCCGTGGGCCTCCAGGAAGGTGATGGTCTCGGGCGGCACCGCGGCGGCGGCCAGCGCGTCGCGCACCACCCGCGTCTCGCCGGCGCCGCTGGGCGCCATGAAGCCGACCTTGACGCCGCCGTCGTTGTTGACGGCGGTGCCCTTGATCACCGCGTAGACATGGTCGCCGTCGGCCAGCGCCGCCTTCAGCGGCTTCAGCAGCACCGCCCCGACGCCGCTGCCGAAGATGGTGCCGCTGGCGTCGGCGTCGAAGGCGCGGCAATGGCCGTCGGCCGACACCAGCATCCCGTCCTGCCAGAGATGGCCGGCCGCCTGCGGGCTCTGCACCGCCGCCGCCCCGGCGAGCGCCATCGCGCAGTCGCCGCTCAGCAGGCTCTGCACCGCCGCGTGGATCACCACCAGCCCGGTCGAGCAGGCGGTCTGCACGTTCAGGCTGGGGCCGCGCAGGTCCAGCTTATAAGAGGTGCGGGTGGCGATGTAGTCCTTGTCGTTCCCGACCATGGCCTGGAATCCGCCCATGGAATCCAGGGTGAAGACGTCGATGCGGTCGCGCGGGTCGAGCTTGTCGCGGTTGGGGTGGACGTTGTTGGTGAAGTAGGTGTTCATGCTGGCACCGGCGAAGACGCCGATGCGGCCGGTGGTGTGGAAGGGGTTGTAGCCGGAATCCTCCAGCGCCTCCCACGCGCAGTGCAGGAACAGCCGCTGCTGCGGATCCATCAGCTCGGCCTCGCGGGCGCCGTAGCCGAAGAAGGCGGCGTCGAAGCCGGCGGCGTCCTTCAGCACCGGGCTGGCGCGGACATAGTCGGGAGCCGACACCGCGTCGCGGTCGAAGCCGGCGGCGACCAGCTCCTCCACCGTGAAGCGGGCGATGGATTCGCGTCCCTCGCGCAGGTTGTCCCAGAATTCGGCGACGCTGTCGGCGCCGGGGAAGCGGCAGGCCATGCCGATCACCGCGACCTCCGTCTCGCCGTCGGTTCGGCGGCGCGGGGCTTCGGCCGGCGTGGCGGCGGCGTCCGGCTCGCGCAGGAAGTCGGCCAGCGTGCGGACGGTCGGGTGCTTGAACAGGTCGACCAGCTCCAGGCCGGGGAAATGCTCCTTCAGGCGGCCGTGGACCTGGATCAGCAGGATCGAATGGCCGCCGATCTCGAAGAAATTCTCGTCAGGCCCGATCTCCGGCAGGTCGAGGGCCGTCCTCCAGATATCGGCGATGACGGCGTCCTGGCCGCCGCCGGACCGGCGGGACGGCGGGGCCGGGTGCTTGACGTCGGCCGGAGCGGAGAGGGGCGCGGAGGCTGGCAGGGCGCGGTCGCGGAACTCGCCGCGCTCGAATCGCCGCTTCAGCTCCAGCCGCTGGATCTTGCCGATCGAGGTCTTGGGCACCTGATCGGCGGGCAGCGGCACCAGATGGGCCGGTGCCAGGCCGGTGCGGCGGGTCAGATGCAGCCGGATGCGCCGCCCCAGCTCCGCCAGGCCGTCCGGGGCCGGATTGGAGGGGCTGAACAGCAGCACCAGCTCCTCGGTCCCGTGCGTGGCGTTCCAGACGGAGAAGGCGGCGGTGAAGGACGGTGCGACGCCCTCGATCTCCTCGGCCGCCGCCTCGACGTCGTGGGCCGGGATGTTCAGGCCGTTGATGATGATGATCTGCTTCTTGCGGCCGGTGATGTGCAACTCGCCGCCGGCGATGTAGGCGAGATCGCCGGTGGCGAACCAGCCGCCGGGCTTCAGAGCCTCGGCGTTGGCCTCGGGATTGTCGGTGTAGCCGGCGGTCACCGACGGGCCGCGCATCTCCAGATGGCCGATCTCGCCCTCGGGAAGGACGGCGCCGTCGTCGTCGGTGACGCGGATGGCCGCCCCCGGAATCGGTGGGCCCAGCGAGACGCTGGCGGGGTTTCCGGCCAGCTCCGCCCGCGTCAGCCCGCGCGACCAGGTGATGCCCGAGCAGCTTTCCGCCATGCCGAAGGCCGGGCGCAGGGCGTTGTCCGGCAGGCCGTAGCGCTCCAGCAGCTCCAGTGCGGCGGCCGAGGTCGCCGCCGCCACCTGCTCCCCGGCGCTGACCAGGAAGCGCATGCAGGACAGGTCGAGCCGCATCCCGGCCAGCCGGTCGGCGCTGCGCCCGATCAGCGAGAAGGCGAAGTTCGGAGCCCAGGACACACTGGCCCGGTGGCGGTCGATCAGCTCCAGCCAGCGCAACGGGTCGGTCAGGATGTGGGAGGTCGGGGCATGGACCTGCCAGCCGCCGAGCAGGGCGGGCATCACGCCCAGGAAGACGTTGGCGCCGGGATGGTCGAGCGGCATCCAGTTCAGCGTGACGTCGGCGGTGGTGAAGCCGTTGGCCTGGATGGTGCCGGCCACCATCGCCAGTATGTTGGCGTGGGTCAGCCGCACCGCCTTGGGCATGCCGGTGCTGCCCGAGGTCAGCGGCATCATCGCCGGATCGCCGGAACTCACCGGTGGCAGCCGGGTCACGGCCCCGCCGTTCCACAGCGGTTCGGCCGGCAGGGCGCGGAAGCCTGTCCATCCCTGCGCCGCGGCATGGGCGGCGAGCGCGGCGGGCAGGTCGCCGTCGGCCACCACCACGGGCCGCGCCAGCAGCGACCACACGCCGTGGAGCTTGCGCAGCGCCGGAGCATCCTCCTCGACCAGCGGCGGCGGCGCCATCGGCACGGCGACGATGCCGCCCAGGAAGCAGGCCCACAGCAGCGGCAGGAGGGTGCCCACCCCCTTCACCGGCAGGATCACCCGATCCCCCTGGCCCACGCCGGCGGCGTTCAGCCCGCCGAGAATCCGCCGGGCCTCGTCCAGCAGGGTCCGGTAGGGCCGGCTGTGCGCGGCTCCGTCATCGTCCAGCCACACCAGGCCGCCATCGCCGTCCGCCGCCCGAAGAAGAACCTGCCCGACATTGTCCAGCCCGATATCGATCAGGAAGGCTCCGGCGGCGCTGGCGTGCGTCGTGTCTGGTGCTTGGCTCATTGTCCACCTGGATCTGGCAGGGATTCGGTGATGAATTCAGGCTGCGTTCTTCCGGACCGGGAAATCAGTCCACCGGAATTATCCCGCATACATAGTGGAATTCCTTCCAGCCGGCCTGCAAAGCCTGACCATATGAGTTAATCCAACAAGCTGCTGTCAAGTTGACTTTGCTGCGCACGACACTGGCGCTTGAAAAAGAATCCCGCATCTGAACCGCAGCGGGTGAACAGGTCCCGATTTCCGTGACAATCGGACAAGTCTGGTTCGCCCGGGAAGGAGGGGTGGAGCCGAAAACGGGGCGTCAGGCGACATCCCAATTTGGTCCTTCCGTGTTTTCGGTGAAGCAGCGTGGCTGGAGCGCTGCCGTTCAAGCAACCTCCAGGACCCGTTGACGCAGCAGGTCGAACTTGGCGCGGCCGCACATGGTTCGCTTGATGGTCTTCAATCGGCTGATTTGCCCCTCCACCGGCCCGGTGCTCCACGGCAGCGACAGCGCCGTGCGGATCGCCGCGAGATCACGCGCGAGCCCATCGGCAAACCCAGCCAGGGCGGTTTCCTTCGCCGCGGCCAACCATTCATCAAACCGGCCCGCCTGCTGACGGCGCGCCATGGTGCTGAACGCGCGGGCCAACTCGATGACCCTGGTGAGTCCCTCGGAACGGATGAGCAGGGCATCGACGAACCGTTGTTCGGCGGCATCGATCGTCTCTGGATCGGCCACCACCAGCCACGCCGCCCGGCGTTTCGAGGGCAGCTTCCATGGTCTCATCGTGCCGGCCGCGCCGTTTGCGTCCCGAGGCCGTACCCCATCTCAACGGGCAGGTATTCCCAGGGAATGCCGGTTCTCAGAACGAACACGATACCGGTCAGCGCGTCACGGTGACCAACCGCAGGACGCCCGTTGCTGCCCGCCGGCTTCGGCGGCGGCAGCAACGGTTCAATGATCGACCAAAGCCGATCGGGGACAAGGGGGGCCATATCCCTTCAACAACCAAAACGCCCTTTTGTTAGGTGCTCTAAGCGAACTGTCCGGGAAACGGGGGCCAGCTCAGCACGGGCGCCGATGTTCCCTGAGCCGCCTGCAATGCTATGGGAACTTTTTTTGCAACAGCCTATCCGCCGATGGCTGCCAGCGACAAACATCAAGGCTTGCGCAGCTGCGTAGCGCGCAGTGATGGTGTTGAGTTATCGGATAAATGTCGAGTACGCCGCCAGCGTTTATGTGCTTTTGGCCGCCCTCAAGGGGAGCGTGGCCGTTCGTCGGTGTTTTTCGTACCGATTCCGTACAGCACGCTTCAGGGGAAAGGTTGGGCGCTAAGCCCTTGAAAAACTTGGAGCGGGTGAAGGGAATCGAACCCTCGTCGTAAGCTTGGGAAGCTTCTGCTCTACCATTGAGCTACACCCGCGTCGCGATTGTTTATAAGTGACGGGCCGGCCGAATTCAAGCGCTTATCTGAAGCGCTGCAATGACGCCGGCACAAGCGGTCAAGCCTCCCGGTAGGTGCGGGCGAGGCCGGCGTAGTGGCGCACGTCGAAGGCCATGAACTCGATTTCCGCCGGGGTCACCTCGCGCAGCATTTTGGCGGGGCTCCCCGCCCAGAGTTGGCCCCGGCCGACCCTCTTGCGTGGCGTCACCACGGCCCCGGCCGCGACCATCGCGTCGCTCTCCACCACGGCCCCGTCCAGCACGATGGCGCCGATGCCGATCAGGCAGCGGTCCGCCAGCGTGCAGCCGTGCAGGCGGACGCCGTGGCCGAGGATGACGTCGGCACCGATCACCGTCGGATGCTCGTTCAGCATTACATGGATGATGGTGCCGTCCTGGATGTTGGTGCGCGGCCCGACGGTGATCGGGTTGTCGTCGCCGCGCAGCACACAGCCGAACCAGACGCTGGCCTCGGCTCCGATCGTCACGTCGCCGACGACGACGGCGCCGGGTGCGATGTAGGCGTCCGGCGCGATGCGGGGAAGGATTCCCTTGAAGGGCTGGATGATCGCGCCGGGATGGCGGCGGCGCAGATCGTTGAGGCTGTCGGTCCCCATCGGAGCGGCCCCCATGGGAGCGGCGGGCATCGGATCGGCGGGCATCGGTCTTCCTCTCGGCGCTGGCGGTCCGTCCGGTTCCGGCCGGTCCAGAGCGGTTCGGTCGCATCCTGATGCAATCGGCGGCTCCGGCCAAGCCCGCCGATGAGGACAAAGTCCGCACTTTGCAAAAGCACGGGATTATAGTTTCATACGCAACAGAATGGATGCCAAACCGTTGGGGGAACGAGGCGACGCCCGTCCTGCCGACGCTCCAACCCCGATGAGGAATCGATGACCAGCACCGTTTCCAGCGCGGCGATCTCGCAACCCGGCGATCCGCGCATCACCGCCGACAACCCGATGGGCACCGACGGCTTCGAGTTCGTCGAATATGCGTCGACGGAGCCGGAAAAGCTCGGAGCGCTGTTCGAGACGATGGGATTCAAGGCCGTCGCCCGCCACCGGTCCAAGGCGGTCACGCTCTACCGGCAGGGCGACATCAACTTCATCGTCAACGCCGAACCCGACAGCTTCGCCCGCCGCTTCGCCGAGGCGCACGGCCCCTGCGCCTGCGCCATGGCCTTCCGCGTCGCGGATGCGCGCTACGCCTTCGAGCGGGCGGTGAGCCTGGGCGCCACGCCGGTCCCCAACCCGGTCGGGCCGATGGAGCTGAACATTCCGGCCATCGAGGGCATCGGCGGCAGCCTGCTCTATTTCGTCGACCGCTACGGCGACCAGGGATCGATCTACGACGTCGACTTCCGCTGGACCGGGGAGCGCGAGGCCCATCCCGAGGGCGTCGGGCTGCTGGCCATCGACCACCTGACCCACAACGTCCGCCGCGGCAACATGGAAACCTGGGCCGGCTTCTACGAGCGGCTCTTCAACTTCCGCCAGATCCGCTATTTCGACATCGCGGGCAAGTTCACCGGCCTGTTCTCCAAGGCGCTGACCAGCCCCGACGGCAAGATCCGCATCCCGATCAACGAGAGCGCCGACGACAAGAGCCAGATCGAGGAGTATCTGCGCGACTACAGGGGCGAGGGCATCCAGCACGTCGCCTGCGAGACGAACGACATCTACGCCACCGTGGACCGGCTGGCGAAGAACGGGCTGGACTTCATGCCGGCCCCGCCCGACACCTATTACGACCGCATCGAGGACCGCCTGCCCAACCATGGCGAGCCGCTCGACCGGCTGCGCGAATACGGGCTGCTGGTCGATGGCGGCGGCGTGGTCGAGGGGGCGGAGACCAAGCTGCTGCTGCAAATCTTCTCCAAGACGGTGATCGGCCCGATCTTCTTCGAGTTCATCCAGCGCAAGGGCGACGATGGCTTCGGCGAGGGCAATTTCAAGGCGCTGTTCGAAAGCATCGAGGCCGACCAGCTCAACCGCGGCGTCATCGGTCCCGGCGCATGATCCCGCCGGCGGGGGCCGTGGAATCCGTGGAGGCCTGGCGCCGGGACCCGAACGCCCCGGCGCCGGGAACCCCGCTGGGGCCGCTCGACGCCATCCACGACGGCGGGGTGCGGGAGTTCCGCTTCGGCGAGGGGCGGCGGATCTTCTCGCTGCTGGTCGTCCGCCGCGGCGTCGAGGCCCGCGCCTACGTCAACGCCTGCCCGCATGTCTGGCTGCCGCTGACCTACCGGCACGACCGGGTGGTCAGCGGCGACGGGCGGCGGCTGATCTGCTCGAACCACGCCGCCGAGTTCGCGGTGGAGGACGGAAGCCCGCTCTCCGGCCCAGGCGCCGGTCCGGCGACGCCGGATTGCCGGCTGACGGCGGTTCCCGTCCACGTCGACGAACGCGGCCAGCTTCGCATCGGAAATCCGGCATGACCACCAGCGCACCGACCTACCAGTCCGGCTTCGGCAATGAATTCGCCACCGAGGCGCTGCCCGGCGCCCTGCCGGCCGGGCGCAACTCGCCGCAGCGGGCGCCCTACGGGCTCTACGCCGAGCAGCTCTCCGGCACCGCCTTCACGGCCCCCCGCGCCCGCAACCGGCGATCCTGGCTCTACCGCATCCGCCCGGCGGCGGTGCATCATCCCTTCGAGCCGCTGGAGGGCGCGCGCGGCAACGGCCGGCTGCTCAGCGTCTTCGACGCGGTGCCGGCCCCGCCCAACCAGCTCCGCTGGGATCCGCTGCCGATTCCGGAGGCGCCCGTCGATTTCCTCGACGGGATGATCACCATGGCCGGCAATGGCGGGCCGGAGACGCAGACCGGCTGCGGCATCCATCTCTACGCCGCCAACCGCGACATGGCCGGCCGCTTCTTCTACGACGCCGACGGCGAACTGTTGATCGTGCCGCAGCAGGGCCGGCTGCGGCTGGCGACCGAGTTCGGCGTGCTGGAGGTCGAGCCGCAGGAGATCGCGGTGATCCCGCGCGGCGTCCGTTTCCGCGTCGAACTGCCGGACGGCGCGGCGCGGGGCTATGTCTGCGAGAATTACGGCGCTCCGTTCCAGCTTCCCGACCTCGGCCCCATCGGCTCGAACGGGCTGGCCAACCCGCGCGACTTCCTGACCCCGACGGCGTGGTACGAGGACGTCGAGGGCGATTTCGAACTGGTCGCCAAGTTCCTCGGCAAGCTATGGAGCGCCCGCATCGGCCATTCGCCACTGGACGTGGTGGCGTGGCACGGCAACGACGCGCCCTACAAGTACGACCTGCGGCGCTTCAACACCATCGGCTCGATCAGCTTCGACCATCCCGACCCGTCGATCTTCCTGGTGCTGCAATCGCCCAGCGACACGGCGGGGGTGGACAACGTCGATTTCGTCATCTTCCCGCCGCGCTGGCTGGTGCAGGAGGAGACCTTCCGCCCGCCCTGGTTCCATCGCAACGTCGCCAGCGAGTTCATGGGGCTGATCGTTGGGGTCTACGACGCCAAGGAGGAGGGCTTCCTGCCCGGCGGCGCGTCTTTGCACAACTGCATGAGCGGCCATGGCCCGGACGCCGAGACCTTCGCCAAGGCGACGGCCGCCGACACCGGCAAGCCGCAGCGCATCGCCGACACCATGGCCTTCATGATCGAGACCCGCGCCGTCATCCGCCCGACCCGCCACGCTCTGGAGACGGCGCAGCTCCAGCACGAGTATTACCGCTGCTGGCAGGGGCTGGAGCGGCGGTTCGACCCGACGCGGCGGTGAGGGGAAACGGCGGAGGCCAAGGCGGGCAGTGAATTAAAGATATCTTAGCGGGAATCGTTTCTTCTGCCCGGCGAACGGTGGAGCGGAAGCGTGCGGACGGGATTCGCCAGACGGCTGCGGCAGAGGGGGATCGGGCTGGGCGCCCTGCTGGCCATCGCCATGGCGGGAACCGCTTCCCCCGTGCTGGCCGGGAAGCCCCCGGCGGGCATCGAGGCGGTGCCGCCGCTCTGCCTGGCCTACGCGGCGGAGGAGTGGGGCGTGCCGGTCGACGCCCTGCGGTTGATCCTGGCGGTGGAGGGGGGAAGCCCCGGCGCCTGCTCGGCCAACAGCAACGGGACCGAGGATTGCGGGCCGGGCCAGATCAACAGCATCTGGTTTTCGGTGATCGCCGCTGGCCGCGTGCCCCCGGCGGCGATCCGGCAGGCGCTGACCCACGACGCCTGCTACAACGTCCGGGTGACCGCCTGGATCCTGCGGCGCGAGATCGACGCGGTGGGCTGGGACCGGTTCTGGACGGCGGTCGGCAACTACCACAGCCGCACGCCGGAGCATCACGCCAAGTATCTGCGCCGCATCGTCGAGGCGGCGAAGGCGCTCTCCATCCAGCCGTGACGGGCGCGGCGTCCTGAAGTCCTCAAGACCCGCTACGGCGCAGCTCCATCCGCATGGCGACCTTGCCATCGCTGCCGCAGGCCTTGCCCATGCAGAAATAGGCCAATTCCATGTCCGGGCAGAAGGCCAGCAGGCCCGTGGCGTCGGTCAGCGCGGTGCGCTGGTCGGCGGTGTCCGCCATCGTCAGGCGCAGGCCGTCGGCGGTCGGCGCCACCTCGCCGCCGACCCGGCGGGCCGCGGCGAGGCAGGAGGCCTCCGTCTGCCCGGCGCCGTCGGCGACCGCCTCGGCCAGCCTCAGGCCACGGATGTGCAGGGCCGCCCCGGCGCCGCCGAAGAGCGCCCCCAGGACCAGCAGGGCGATGCAGACGATGCGGACGGCGGCGGGTTCGAACATGGCGGGCAGGATGGCAGGCTCTAGAAGGGCTGTCGCGCGATATGTTCGGACAATTGCAGGATCGGGATGATGGTCAGGCCGAACAGCACGATTCCGGCGATGCTGACCACCAGCACCGACAGCCCGCGCAGCACCGGCTCCGTCACCGCCACCGCGTGGAGGTAGAGGTCGCGGTGCTGCTCGGCCAGCGCCGACAGGGTCTGGGCCAGTTCGGCGCGGTTCTCGGCGGCGGCGAGTGCTGCGCGGTCGGTGCCGTGCAGGCCGCGCAGCGCGTCGGTCCAGGGCAGGCCGAGCGCGATCGCCCCGGTCGCCCCCTCCAGGTCGGCGCGCAGCGCGCCGGGCGGCGCGCCCTCGGCGGTCAGCCGCAGCGCGCGGTCGATCGGCACGCCGCCGCCGACGAGCAGCGCCAGCTCGCGGAAGGTCACATGCCCCTGCACGCCGAGCGCGAGGTCGCGGTAGAGCGGGACGGCCATGATCGCCCGGTCGATCCGGCTGGGCGCCAGCCGCCGGCCGGCGGTGGCGAGCGCCGTCATCGCCGCCAGCGCCGCCAGCAGCACGGCGACCGCCCCGGTCGTCACGTCGGACAGCAGATAGACCCAGCCGACATCGACCTCCTCGCCGGCGCGGCGGAACACCTCGGTGTCGAGCAGGATCGGCGTCAGGAAGACCGAGGTGCCGACCATCACCGCGCCGGCCATCGCCACGTAGAGCACCGCCAGCAGCAGGCCGGAGCGGAACTCCTGCCGCGCCCCCGCGACCTGGCGCTCGAAGCTGGCGGCGGTGCGCAGGGCGGCGGGCGTGCCCTCGCCGAAGCCGCCGGCGCGGACCAGGGCGACGAGGTTGGGCGGGAAGTCGCGCGGCAGCCGCTGCATCGCCGCGGCCAGATCGTCGCCCAGCTCGACCGCGTCGGCCATCCGCTCCGCCGTGCGGCGGATGCGGCCGCGGAAGGAGGCGGCGATGCGGCGCAGCGCCTCGGCCAGCCCGACGCGGGAGTCCAGCATCGCCGCCAGCCGGATGAACAGGATGTGCCGCTCGTTGCGGTCGAGCGGGCGGCCCCAGCCGCCGAGCTTCCGGCGCGGACGCACCGCCAGGATGCGGCCGCGCCCGCTCAGCGCGTTGCGGGCGGCCGGGGCGTCGGCGGCCTCGATTTCCAGGCTGCGCACCCGCCCCTCGGCGATCAGTCTGACCTCGAACCACGCCATGGCGGCGCCGGCCCCCCTCTGGCTCAGTTCGGCACTTCGCGGAAGACGGTGACGGTCGGGCGCAGGATCAGGAACAGGGCGTCCTTGGCGATGTCCTGCGCCCGCTTGCCGATGCCCTCCTCGATGACGCCGCGCGTCGCCGTCGGCTGGTTGCCGCTGAAGCCCCGGCTGTCGGTCTGCAACCCGCCCAGCACCACCGTGCTGCCGGCGACCACCCGGACGATGTCGTTCAGCGCCTGTTCCTGCGTCACCGGCTGGGTCAGGATGCCGACCTGGTTGCCGGCGTTGAGGTCGCGGAACTCGATCAGGTTGTTCAGCAGCAGGTTGAGGTCGACGGTGACGATCCGGGTGTCGGCGTCGTAGTGCGGCGTCAGCTTGATGGTCAGGCCGGTCTGCACCGTGCCGGTCTGCGCCGAGCCGAGCACCCCCGGCGTGTTGAGCGTGGTGGCGGAGTTGGCGGCGGTGGTCGCGGTGGACAGCCCGCTGACGGCGGTGACGCCGACGCCGGTCACGTAGGGGATGGTCTGGCCGCTGCGCAGCGTCACCTCCGCACCCGAGAGCGTGTGCACCTCGACGTTCTGGCGGGTGTCGGTCTGGCCGAACTTCGACAGGAAGGCGATGGCGCCGGCGACGTTGAGGGCGCCGCTGAACCCCAGCAGGGTGGCGGGCTTGGCGACGTTGAAGGACAGGGGTTGCTGGGAATTCGCCAGCGTGCCGAGCAGCGTCCCGTTGCCCGTCGTCGTGCCGTTGACGGTGGCCGTCGAGCCCGACGGCAGCTGGCTGAACTGCAAGGCCAGCGCGTTCCAGTCGAAGCCGCTGGCCGACTGGTCGGTCAGGCCCAGGCTGACGACGGCGAGCTGGATGCGCACCATCGCCATGTTGCGGTGCAGCCGGTCGACGTAGGGCTGGATCACCTCGCGGTAGACGGTGGGCGCGGCGGAGAAGACGACCTGCCCGCCGCGCAGCGACTGGGTGATGTCGGTGGCGCCCAGCGTCTTCAGGTCGCTCATCACCGAATCGATGACCGCCTGGTTCTGCGGCACGGTGAAGGCGAAGCGGTCGCGGTTGCTGAGGAACAGCGTCCCGTTCTGCCACCAGGCGACCACCCCCATGCCGGTTTCCAGCACGCCGGCCAGATCGGTGAAGGTCCCGGAGAAGGACTGGAAGGGCAGCGTCTGCCGCAGCATGGCGGCGCCGTCGGTGCCCTCGAACCGGCTCGCCATCGGCACGCCGGAATAGGCCATCATGCTGGACAGCCGCTCCAGCGTGTTCTCGCCGGACGGGAAGCTGACCGAGATGCGGCGGGCGGCAAGGCTGGGCGGCAGGGATTCGCGCAGCGAGCGCGCCACCAGCATGCCGCGGCTGACCGGCACCTCGGTGACGGGCGGGGAGGGATCCTCGGTCAGCGTCTGCCGGGTCTCGGCGACCACCGCCGCGCGCGGCGGCAGGTTGCCGACCTCCGGCAGCGAGCAGGCCGCCAGCCCGAGCGAGGCCATCAGGGCGGCGGGAAGCCGGGAACGGGTCAGCGTGCGCATGAGGAGGGTCCGCCGGGTGCCGCCGGAAAGGCGCGCGGGTCGATCAGGAAGGGCGTGCCCGAGCGGTCCTGGAAGAAGGCGCGACCGTCGAGGCAGCCGATGAAGGTGGCGCCGGCCGGCACCAGCTCGGCCCCGCCCAGGTTGGGCAGCGGCGGCAGGCGGGGAGCGCCGCCGCCGGGACCGGGGAGCGCCTTGCCGGCCATGCCGCCGGACGCGCCGCCCGCCGAGGCCATGCGGCGGGCCATCGCGTCCTCCAGCGCCTGGGGCAGGGCGCCGTCGCGGGCCTTGCCGTCGAGCGCGTCGATCATGGTCTTGGCCAGCCGCTCCTCCAGCCCGTTGACGGCGCGGTCGATGCGTTGCTGGAGCCTGCCCTCCAGCGACTCCTGGCGTTCCCTGGGCGTCAGGAAGGGGCTTTCCTCCGCCACGGCGGCCGCCAGCGGGGCCACCGCCAGGAGCGCGGCGGCGAGGCATGCCCGCAAGGTCGGCCGTCTGTTCATCGCGCTTGCCCCCACCCTGACCCTCCCCCACCGGGCGGGGGAGGGAACTCCGCCGCATGCCCCGTCTAACCCGGAAATCCTTAAGGAAACGGCCTTCATCGGGCGGTCGCGGTTTCGATGGTCCAGCGGCCGTCGCGGTATTCCAGCTTGCTGACGTAGCTGTCCGGTCCGATGGTCGCCAGCGCCTTCTCCCACTGGCGGTGCGGCATCTGGTCCAGGGTCAGGACCTGCGCGCGCGGCACGCGGTGCGGCGACCAATAGTAGAGTCCGCCGCCCGTCGTCAGCAGGCCGAGCCCGGCGGCGAAGCCGACCGCCGACAGGGCCAGCGGGACCGACACCGGGGTGGCGACCCGCCGCATCCGCCGTGTCGGCCGGATGGTGCGCAGCCGCACCTGGTCGGCCGTCACCCAGGGCGGGATGACGAGGCCATAGGCGCGGCCGTCGACCTTGGCGGTCGGCCGCATCGCCGCCATCTGGAGCTGGACCTGCCGGCTCTTCGCCTCGGGCAGCAGGCCGCCGACCGGGCGGCCGTTGCGCACCGTCAGTTCGAACACCCGGCGGCCCGACGGCACCAGCGCGATGCCGCCGGGGTTGGCGTCCAGTTCGGTGACGAGGTCGGGCAGGAAGGAGCGGCCGGGGCCGCCCTCGTGGATCTCGTAGAGGTAGCCGGTCCACAGCGGCTCCACGGCGTACCAGCAGCGCTCGGAGGTCTTCAGCGTGCGGCGGGCGAAGGAGCGCGCGTAGGCGAGCGCGTCGCGGCGCTCCACCCCCTCCAAAAATCCGTACAGAACATTGGCCGCCAGCCCGCCGTCACCCAAGAACGAACCTGCCTTCCGATGCCTCTTCCCAAAAGCGGTACGCCGCTTTCCCGCCGACAATACTCTGAAAGGCCGAGTATTGGCAGTTGTTTATGGTGCCCGCCGCTGATGGTCAACAGCAAAAGCCGGGCCAACGGCCGGGCTTCCGCTGTCCCGGTCCTTGTCGCCTTCGCTTCTCACCCCCGGGTGTAGGCCAGCACCTGCGGTCCGAACAGGCGTTCGAGCAGGACCGGCGGCAGCTCGTACTGCGGCAGGCACAGGCTGGTGCTGCGGGGGTGCAGCGTGTGCAGGCACAGCCCTTCGGCGTCGGGAAAGGCGCCGACGCGGAACCGTTCGCGCGCCGCCTGGACGAAGGGGGCGTCCTCGCAGGCGTTCACCGGCGGAAATCGCACCGCCTGCCACAGAGCCCGCCGGTAGGCGTAGGAGAAGCCGTAGCCGTCCAGATTGTCGGGGGAGGGCGGGTCGTCCGCCGCCTCCACCCACTCGCAGGCGGTGCGGCCCCAGCGGTGGTGCGAGCCGCCGCGCGCGGTGTCCCAATAGCCGAAGCGGTCGTGGACGACGCTGTGCAGGAACCAGCCCGACAGCTTGACCAGATCGAAGCCCTGCTCCAGCCAGCCGACCATGCGTTCCACATAGGCCGGGGCGTAGAAATCGTCGTCGTCCATGTGAAGAATGATTTCCCCGGTCGCATGCTCGGCCAGGATGTTGCGCTTCTCGCCGATGGCGTAGCGGCTGGGAGAGTAGAAGTATTTCAGCCGTGGCCCGGCCAGCGGCTGGAGATAGGCCGACGGGCGCGGGCTGTCGTCGAAGACCAGCCATTCGATCGCCCCGTGGGTCTGCGCCTGGATGCGGGCGTGCAGCCGGGGCAGGAAATCCTCGCGCTGCCAAGTGGGCGTGACGACGCTGACCAGGGGGCCGGACGGGTGACATGCGGAAGAGGGGGAGGCCATGGCCGGTCCTGCGCGGGTTTCGCCTTGATGGTGCCCTGCATCATAGCACGCCGCCGCCGGTCCCCCAGCGCCCGTCACCCCCGGCCGCGGTCGCGGTCACGGTCGCGGATGCAGTGGGTGGGCGGGCAGGACCGGCAGCTCTGGCAGCACAGCTCGTCGAGGTCCACCATGATCCCGTGTGCGGTCAGCACGCTCTGCGCGTAGACGGTGTAGAGCTTGCCCAAGGCGGGGCCGCCGTTCGGGCGGGGGGACGAGGCGCCGGTCGGCGTGGCCGCCACCACCCGTTCCACTTCATCGATTGCCCGGCGGATTGCGGACGGATCGAACATCGGCCCCTCGAATTCGCGCTGCTTCATTGCACCGCATATAATGGGATGATGCGCCCAATCTGGAACGGTTACAACGTGGGATGCATGACAATTACGACACGAATTCATGAAGACCGCCGACCGCACTGGCGGCGGCGCTAGGCGGGGCGGGCGAGGCGCCCGACCTCCCGCGCCAGGGCGGCGGCCAGATGCCCGGCGAGCGTCCGCCCGTCGCACAGGGGCCCCGCCGCCATGCGGGCGCGCAGGTCCCGCCGCAGGGCCGCCAGCCGCGCCGGGTCGCGCGCCCAGCCGACCGCCAGCTCCACATACTCCGCCGCGTCGCGGGCGACGCATCCCTCCACCCCGGCCACCGTCAGGAAGGCCAGCGAGTGGCGGCTGGAGAAGGTATCCCCCGGCAGCGTGATCACCGGCACCCCCATCCACAGCGTTTCCAGCGTCGTCGTGCTGCCGCTGTAGGGAAAGGGGTCGAGCGCCACGTCGATCGACGCGGCGTGGCGCATGTGGTCGAGGCTGGAGGTGGCGCCGAGCATCGTCACCCGGTCCGGCGCGATGCCGGCGGCGGCGAGCCGGCCGCGCCACAGGGCGGCGGTCGCCGGGCAGGACAGCGCCTTGGTCTTCATCAGCAGGCGGGCCTCCGGCAGGCGGGCCAGGATGGCCGCCCAGGCGTCGAGCACCGTGCCGTTCAGCTTGGTCAGGATGTTGAAGAAGCCGAAGGTCACCGGCGCGCCCGACAGGCAGGGCGGCGGTCCCGGCTCCGGAACGCCGGGCGGCGGGTCGTAGGCGATGAAGGCGTCGGGCATGCGCAGGACGCGCTCGACGTAGAAGGCGTCCGCGCCCTCCGGCACATGGTGGCGGTCGGCGACCAGCGCGTCCATCGCCGCAAGGCCGGTGGTCGCCATGTAGCCCGACCACGCGACCTGCACCGGCGCCGGCTTGCGGGCGAAGACTCCCAGACGGTTGCGGGCGTTGTGGCCGGCGAGGTCGATCAGCACGTCCGGCCGGTCGGCGCGGATGCGGTCGGCCAGCTCGGCGTCGGACAGAGCGGCGACGGGGGTCCAGCGCTCCGCCGCCGCGCGGAAGCGGGCGGTGAGGTCGTCGCTCTCGGGCTGGTTGGCGTAGAGGAACAGGCGGACCCCGAAGGCGGGCAGGGCCTCCACCGTGCGGACGGCGAACTGTCCGGCGGGATGGCGGCGGAAATCGCCCGACAGGATGCCGACCGTCAGCGGCCGCGCGGCGCCCCCCTTGCCGCCGGCGAGCGGCGCCACCTTGTGCCGCCGCCACCCGGCGCGCAGCGGCGCCCCGTGGACGGCGTCCCAGGCTTTGTGGGCCTCCAGCGCGCCGCCCAGGCTCGCGTCCGGCTGGAACAGCGCCAGATAGGCGAGGTTGGAGCGCACCTCGGCGAGGTCGGGCCGCAGGACCAGCGCCCGCCGGTCGCCCGCCTCCGCCGCGTCGAGCAGGCCCTGGGTCTGGCGGACCAGCGCCCGGTTGGCGTGCGCCTCGGCGAGAGCGGGGTCGAGCGCCAGGGCGGCGCCGTAGATGCCGGCGGCCTCGCCCAGCCGGTTGGCCCGCTGGCGCACCTCGCCCAGCCGCAGAAGAGTCTCGGCCACGCCGGGCCGCGCCAGCACCGCGCGGCGCGCCGCGTCGTCGGCCCGCGCGTTGTCGCCGAGCGCCAGCAGGGCGGACGCCCGGTTGGCGAGCGCCGGCCCATGGTCGGGTTGCAGGGCCAGCGCGCGGGCGAACGCCGCGCTGGCCTCGTCCGGGCGCATCCGGGCCAGCAGCAGGGCGCCGTGGTTGGCGTGCGCCTCGACGAAGCCGGGGTCGTCGGCGATGGCGGCGCGGTAGGCCTCGGCGGCCTCGTCGTCGCGGCCGAGCGCCGCCAGCGCGTTGCCCAGGTTGAAGCGGGCGCGGGCGTAGCCGGGCCGCCGGGTCGCCGCCTGCCGGTAGGCGGTCACCGCCTCCTCCCGCCGGCCGAGCGCGTCCAGCGCGTTGCCCAGATTGTAGAGCGCCTGCGCGAATCCGGGGTTCAGTCGGATGGCCTGCCGGTGGGCGGCGGCGGCCTCCTCCAGCCGGCCCAGGGCCTTGAGCGCGCTGCCGAGATTGTCGTGGTAGGCGGCGGCGCGGCGGTCGGACTGGATGGCGGCGCGGATCAGCGCCTCGGCCTCGGCGGGCTGGCCGGCCTGGAGATGGACGACGCCCAGCAGATGGGAGGCGTCGGCGTGGCCGGGGGCGGCGTCGAGCACGGCGCGGTAGAGCCCCGCCGCCTCGCCCAGCCGGCCGGCCTGATGGTGCGCCAGCGCCGCGTTCAGCGCCTCTTGGATCGTCGCCATGGCGCCCTGTCTAACCGGCCGGGCGGGGCGTGCGCCACAGATTTCCGCCATGGTCCGCCGCGGCGGATTCCGGGGGGCGGGAAAGGTCCCGGTTTTCCGCACTTGACCCGGCGGGCGGAGATGGTCAGCTTGCCGCGCGAGCTTCTCCCGGCCAAGGCCCATGAACCGACTGCAACGGTACCTGTTCCGCAATCTCCTGATCGCCACGCTCTATTCGACCGCGGGCCTGACCCTGACCATCTGGCTCAGCCAGTCGCTGCGGCTGATCGAGATCGTGGTCAGCGCCGGCGCGCCGATGGGGATGTTCCTGTGGCTGCTGCTGCTGACGGTGCCGACCTTCCTCGGGATCGTGCTGCCGCTGGCGCTGGTCGGGGCGATCCTGTTCACCTACAACAAGATGGCGACCGACAGCGAGCTGGTGGTGATGCGCGCCGCCGGGGTCGGTCCCTTCTCGCTGTCGCAGCCGGCGCTGGCGCTGGCGCTGGGGGTGACGGTGGTGGTCTACACCCTGAACGTCTGGGTGACGCCGGCCGCCCACCGCGAGCTGGTGCGCATGGAATACGCGGTGCGCAGCGACTATTCGCAGCTCTTCCTGCGCGAGGGCGTCTTCAACGAGGTGGGCGAGCGCTTCAGCGTCTTCCTGCGCGAGCGCGACGGCGAGGGCAACCTGCACAAGGTGCTGATCCACGACGACCGCGTGCCGGAAAAGCCGGTGACGGTGATGGGCGACCGCGCCGTCATGCTGACCGGGCCGGAGGGCGCGCGCTTCGTCGTCTATGACGGCAACCGGCAGGAGCTGGACCGCAAGACCGGCCGTCTCTCGCAGCTTTTCTTCGAGCGCTACGCCGTCGACCTCAAGGTGCTGACCCCGGCGGCGGCCGAGCGCTGGCCCGACGCCCGCGAGCGCTCCACCGCCGAGTTGATGGACCCCAACGCCATCATCGCCCAGGACGACCGCATGCGGCGCGGCCTGATCGCCGAGCTGCACCACCGCTTCTCCTCGCCGCTGCTGGCGCTGGCCTACGCCGCGGTGGCGCTGGCCGCCCTGCTGTCCGGCGAGTTCAACCGGCGCGGCCAGTCGTCCCGCGTCACCATCGCGGTGCTGCTGGTGATGGGGCTTCAGGCGGCGGCGCTGGGGCTCACCAGCCTTGCCGGCAAGATGACGCCCTTCGTGCCGCTGATGTACGCGCTGCCGCTGGTCACGGTGGTCCCGGCGCTCTGGGTGATGTCGCGCGGCCTGCGGCTGAAGCCGGGGCGCAACGCCGGGCCGCCGCCGGCCTCCACCACGGGCGCCGCCGCCGGGGCCGGGCCGTGAGGAGCGGAGCCGTGAGGCGCATCCTCTTCATCACCTCCAACCGGCTGGGCGACGCGGTGCTGTCCACCGGGCTGCTCGGCCACCTGACCGAGCGCTTTCCCGACGCCCGCCTGACCATCGCCTGCGGGCCGCTGCCGGCGCCGCTGTTCCGCGCCGTGCCGGGGCTGGAGCGGCTGATCCCGATGGCCAAGCGCTCCTACGCCCGCCACTGGCTGCGGTTGTGGCTGGACTGCGTCGGCACGCGCTGGGATCTGGTGGTCGATCTGCGCAACTCGGCGGTCGGGCGGCTGGTGCCGGCCCGGCGCCGCGCCTTCCACGCCAAGGCGGCGCGGCCGATGCACAAGGTCGAGGAGATCGCCGCTGTGCTCGGCCTGTCGCCGCCGCCGGCCCCGCGCCTGTGGATCGACGAGCGCGCGCGGGCCGAGGCCGAGGCCCTGCTGCCGTCCGACCGGCTGCCGCCGGGCGCGCCCCTGCTGGCGATCGGGCCGACCGCCAACTGGCTGGGCAAGGAGTGGCCGGCGGAGCGCTTCGCCGCGCTCGCCCGCCGCCTGACCGCCGCCGACGGGCCGCTGCCCGGCGCCCGCGTCGCCGTGCTGGCGGCCGGGCCGGAGCGCGAGCGCGCCCGGCCGCTGCTGGAGGCGCTGGGCGGGCAGGCGATCGACCTGACCGGCCGCACCGACCCGATGGCCGCCGCCGCCTGCCTGTCGCGGGCGGCGCTCTATGTCGGCAACGACAGCGGGCTGATGCACATCGCCGCCGCCGCCGGGGTGCCGACGCTGGGGCTGTTCGGGCCGGGCTTTCCGGAAACCTACGGCCCCTGGGGGCCGCGCGCCCGCGCGGTGACCGGCACGGTGCCGCGCGACGAGCTGCTGTGCCGGGTGGCGGCCGACCCCGGCGCGCGCGGCCTGATGGACGGCATCGCCGAGGCGGTGGTGATCGACGCCGCCCGCGCCCTGCTGGCCGGTTGCGGCGGGGCCGGCGGCTGTGATCATGTCGCGGCAAACCCTTACAGGCCGTCTGAATTAACCCCGTCGCGTTGACAAAACCCGGAGGATCACCCACACTTCGGGCATGAACGAGCGGGGGCAGTCCGTCCGCGTCCGCATGGGTCCGCCTCCTTTGAGGGTTTGGAATGAAGCCGACTCCCACCTACGCCAACAAGCCGACCTCGGACAATCCGCGGGATGTCGAGGCGTGGGCCCTGGCCGAGGCCGCGCGTCGCCTGATCTCCGCCGGACACGCCAGGGACGCCGAGGCCCTTCAGGCCGCTCTACAGTTGAACCAGCGGCTGTGGACGATCTTCCAGGCGGCGATCACGGAAGAGGATTGCGGGCACCCGCCCGAGGTCCGCACCAACATCGCGGCGCTGTCGCTGCTGGTCGACCGCGAGACGACCGCCCGTCTGATCGACCTGGATTTCGACAAGCTCGAAACACTGGTCAGCGTCAACCGCGCCGTCGCCAGCGGCCTGACCGCGCAGGGCGAGTTCATCGCCCAGCAGGCGGCCCAGCAGGCCGCGGCATCCCAGGCGCCGGCCCCGCAGGGTCCGGCCGGTCTGCGCCCGGCCGCCGGTGCGATGCCGCGCCCGCCGATGGCTCCGGCCGCCACGCCGGACAGCCCGCCGGTCAACCGGGAATCGCTGCGCATCTCGATCTGATACCGTCGAGCGAAAGTCCTGACACCGGTGACCCGTCATGCCCGGCCTTGAGCCGGGCATCCACGCGCAAATTCCAAGCACGCTCTCGGAGTGCGCCCGTGGATGACCGGGACAAGCCCGGTCATGACGTGAACGAGAGTAGGCGAGGGGGATGCCTCCCGCCCGGCTGCCCTATCCGTCGAGGCCGGGCAGATCACCCTCCAAACCCGGCCCGGACAGGTTGGCATGGCCGTCGCGGATGCGGGCTTCCAGCGCCGCCGCCTCCGTCAGCATCCTCTGCATGAAGAACCGGGCGAGGCCGATCCGCGCGTCCAGGAAAGCCGCGTCGTAGCCTTCCGGCCGGCGGGCCGCCGCCGTGGCCATCAGCCCCCACATCCAGCCATAGGCGACCAGCGCCGTCAGACGCAGCAGGTCGGTGGCGCCGGCGGCCGGGTCGAGCGGGCCGCGCCCTTCCTCCCCGATCCAGGCGACGGCGGCGCGCAGGCGCTCCAGCGCGTCGCGCAGCGGCTGCGCCAGAGCGGCGGTCGCCGGCTCCGACGCCAGATCCCCCGCCGCATCCTCGACGGCTTTGAACAGCCGGGCGACCGGGCGGCCGCCGTGCAGCGCCAGCTTGCGCCCGACGAGGTCGAGCGCCTGGACACCGTTGGTGCCCTCGTAGATCTGCGTCGCCCGCACGTCGCGGACGAGCTGCTCCACCCCGTTGTCGCGGATGTAGCCGTGCCCGCCCATCACCTGCTGGGCGAGCAGCGCCGCCTCGAAGCCGAAATCGGTGCCGGCGGCCTTGATGACCGGGGTCAGCAGCGCCGCCCAATCCTCCGCCTCCCCGGCGACGGCGGCGTCCCCGCGCTTCGCCGCGCGGTCGAGCCACAGCGCCGTCCAGGCGGCGAGCGCCCGGCCGGCGTCGGTGACGGCGCGGGCGGTCAGAACCATCCGCCGCACGTCGGGGTGGTCGAGGATGGGATCGGCCGGGAGATCGGGGCGCGACGGTCCGCCCGACGGTCCGCCGGGGGAGCGCCCCTGCACGCGGTCGCGCGCGTAGGCGAGCGCCGCCTGCGCGGCCCGCTCGCCGACGCCGATGCCCTGGAGGCCGACGAACAGCCGCTCGTGGTTCATCATCGTGAACATGGCGGCGAGGCCGCGGTGCGGTGTTCCCACCAGCCAGCCGACGGCGCCCTCGTAGGACACGACGCAGGTCGGCGAGGCGTGCAGCCCCATCTTGTGCTCGACCGACAGCACCGACCAGCCGTTGCGGCTGCCGTCTTCCAGCCGCTTCGGCACGGCGAACAGGCTGATGCCGCGCGTGCCGGGCGGCGCGCCGGGCAGGCGGGCGAGCACCAGATGCAGGACGCCGCCGGTCAGGTCGTGGTCGGCCGAGGAGATGAACATCTTCTGGCCGGTCAGCCGGTAGCCGCCGTCGCCGGCCGGCTCCGCCGCCGGGTCCGCTCGGGTCCGCAGCAGGCCGAGGTCGGTGCCGGCCTGCGGCTCGGTCAGCGCCATGGCGCCGGTCCACTCCCCGGCGACCATCGGCGGCAGGAAACGGTCCTTCAGCGCCGCGTCGCCATGGGCGGCGAGCGCACGGATGGCGCCCTGGGTCAGGCCGGGGGTGACGCTGAAGGCGAGGTTGGCGGCGCACACCATCTCGGTCACCAGCGCGTCGAGCAGGAAGGGCATGCCCTGTCCGCCGTAAGCCGGATCGCCGGCCAGCCCCATCCAGCCGCCGTCGCGCCACGCCGCGTAGGCGGCGGCGAAGCCGGCCGGCATCCGAACGCCACCACCGTCATGGCCCGCCTCGACCCGAGCCCCTTCCTCGTCGCCGGAGCGGTTGAGCGGCGCCAGCTTGTCGGCCGCCAGACGGCCGGCCTGGGCCAGCACGTCGTCGAACAGCTCGGGCGACACCTCCTCCCAGCCGGCCTCGGCGAGGAGCGCGGGGGCCTTCAGCACCTCGTGGACGAGGAAGCGCAGGCTTTGCAGCGGCGGCTGCCAGGCGGCGCCCATCAGGCCGGTTCCGAATGACTGCGGCGCAGCTCGCGCTTCAGCAGCTTGCCGGCGGTGTTGCGCGGCAGGGACTCGACGAAATGGACGGCCTTCGGCAGCTTGAAGGGCGCCAGATGCTGCCGGCAATGGGTGACCAGCTCCTCGCCCGTGGCGGTCTGGCCGCTGCGCAGGACGACGAAGGCGGTCACCGCCTCGATCCATTTCGGGTCGGGCAGGGCCACCACCGCCACCTCGGCGACCGCCGGGTGGGTGTAGAGCGCCTCCTCCACCTCGCGGCTGGCGACCACCACGCCGCCGGTGTTGATGACGTCCTTGATGCGGTCGACGATGTAGAGGTAGCCGGCCTCGTCGAGATAGCCGACGTCGCCGGAATGGAACCAGCCGCCCTGGAAGGCTTCCGCCGTTTCCGCCTCCTTGCCCCAATAGCCGGCCATCAGCTGGGGCGAGCGGTGGACGATCTCGCCGTGCTGGCCGGGCGGCAGATCCTTCATGTCGGCGTCGACCACGCGGGTCTCGACGTTGAGGATCGGGCGGCCGGCCGAGGCGGGACGCTCCTCGTGCTCGTCGGGGGCCAGCACGGTGGCGAGCGGGCCGATCTCGCTCTGGCCGTAGCAGTTGTAGGGCTTGGCGCTGGGCAGCCGCCGGCGCAGCTCCTGAAGCACCGGCACCGGCATGATCGAGGCGCCGTAATAGAGCTTCTCCAGAGAGCCCAGATCGTGCGCGTCGAAATCCGGGTGGCGCAGCAGGCTGACCCAGACGGTCGGCGGCGCGAAGAAGGAGGTGATGCGGTGGCGCTCGATCAGCTCCAGGCACAGCTTGGGGGCCGGCGCCTGGATCAGCAGGCTGGAGGCGCCGACCAGCAGCAGCGGCATCAGGAAGACGTGCATCTGCGCCGAGTGGTAGAGCGGCAGCGCCGCCAGCGTGCGGTCGGTGCCGTCGAGCCGGCAGTCGTGGATGCAGCTCTGGTACTCGGCCAGCAGGCTGCCGTGGGTCATCATGGCGCCCTTGGGCGCCGCCGTGGTGCCCGAGGTGTAGAGGAGCTGCACCACCGTGTCGGCGCCGATGAGGGGTTCGGCCGTCAGATCAGGCGCGGTGTCGTCGAGCGCCACCGTCAGCACGTCGAAGGCGCTGGGGGCGCTGGGGGCGCTGGGGGCGCCGGCACTCCCCTCCGCACCCGCCAGCGTCGCCGCCCATTCGCCCCGCCGGCTCGCTCCGGCCAGCGTCTCCGCCAGCTCGGCGTCGTGCAGCACCAGCCGGGCGCCCGACTGGCCGAGGATGTAGGACAGCTCCTCCCCGGTCAGGGCGTAGTTGACTGGCACATGGATGAAGCCGCCGATCGCGCAGCCGAGCCACGCCACCACATAGGCGTCGGAGTTGCGGCCGAAGGCGGCGACCCGGTCGCCGGGCCGCAGGCCGAGGTCGCCCAGCCGGCGGGCGACGCGGCGGGCGGCGCGGTGCAGCCTGGCGAAGCTCCATTCCCGCTCGCCGTAGCGCAGCGCGGTGCGGTCGCCGTACCGCCGCGCCGCGCGCGCCAGGGCGCCGCCGATGCTGGTGCCGCGCGCCGCGACGATCTCGTCCTGGACGATTCCATCCTGGGGCATTGCGTGTTCTCCCGGTTCTTGCCTGTGGACCGGCACCGGAGCGCGGAGGCCGGCCTTCTTGATCTACTTGTTGGAATATATGTTACTTGAAAGTAGAGTTGAGAACAAGCGGGTCACGCGAACAATGCGCCGGACGGCTCATTGCCGCATCCGCTTTCGGTGCGGACGGGTCTGGACAGCGGAGCCGCGAGGTGGGAAGGAAGGGCGATGGGGCAGGGGAGCCGGAGCAGCATGTCGGAATCGCCGTGGAAGACACCGACGGACCGGCGGAACGAGCGCGAGGAAAAGCGCATCGCCGTCCTGCGGACGGCGGCGCAGGCGTTCAACGAGATGGGTTACTACGCCACCTCGCTGGACGATATCGCCCGTCGGTTGAATGTTACCAAGCCGACAATCTACTATTACGTGAAAAACAAGGAGGAAATCCTGTTCGAGTGCGTGCGGATCGGGCTGGAACTGCTCGATTCGGCTTCGAACGAGGTCATCGGTCATGGCGGCAGCGCGTACGACGAGCTGGTCGCGGTGATGACCACCTATGTCGGCATCGTCACCGCCGATTTCGGCATGTGCGTGATCCGCGTCGGCGAGGAGCCGCTGACGGGCGAGAGCCGGCGCACCATGCGCGCCCTGAAGCGCCGCATCGACCTGAAGTTCCGCACCCTGATCGAACGCGGCGTGGCGGAGGGCTCGATCGCGCCCTGCGACCCGAAGATCGCCGCCTTCACCCTGTCGGGCGCCCTGAGCTGGATCGCCCGCTGGTACCGCCCCGACGGCGACCTCGACGTGGAGGCGATCGCGCGCCAGTCGATCGGGCTGCTGCTGGACGGCTTGCGCCCGCGCGCCTAGGCGGCGAGGGTTTCGGGAGCGTCCGGCCGCCCGCGCATTCTTCGCCATTCTTTGAAGCTGTTGGGAACGCGCACCCGGTTTCCCAAGCCGCCGCGATGGCTTTAGACTCCGCTCAACCAGCCATCCGGGCCGGCTGCCCGCCCGAAGGGCGGTGAGAAGGGGAGAGTGTCTGCGATGGAACCCATCCTGTGGGAGTGGATCAACGCCGTGGCGCGGTGGCTGCACGTCATCACCGCCATCGCCTGGATCGGGTCGTCCTTCTACTTCATCCATCTCGACGCCTCGCTGCGCAGGCGGACGGGGGCGCCGGCCGGCACGGCGGGCGACGCCTGGCAGATCCATGGCGGCGGCTTCTACCACATGACCAAGTACATGGTCGCCCCGCCGCAGCTGCCGGAGGATCTGACCTGGTTCAAGTGGGAATCCTACGCCACCTGGATCAGCGGCTTCTTCCTGATGTGCGTGCTCTACTACCGGGGCGCCGACCTGTTCCTGATCGACCAGGACGTCATGGCACTGGCGCCGTGGCAGGCGATCGCCGCCAGCGTCGGCGCGCTGGCCCTGGGCTGGGTCGCCTATGACCGGATGTGCAAGTCGCCGCTCGGCCGCAACGACGCGGCGCTGGCGGCGGCGGGCTTCGTCCTGCTGGTGGCGACCGCCTGGGCGATGACGCGGGTCTTCAGCGGGCGCGGCGCCATGCTCCAGATGGGCGCGCTGATGGCGACCATGATGGCGGCCAACGTCTTCCTGCTGATCATCCCCAACCAGCGCAAGACCGTCGCCGCCATGCTGCGCGGCGAGACCCCCGACCCGGCGCTGGGCCGTCAGGCCAAGCAGCGCTCGCTGCACAACAACTACCTGACCCTGCCGGTGGTCTTCCTGATGATCGCCAACCATTACCCGCTGGTCACATCGACCCGCTTCAACTGGGTGATGGTGGCGCTGGTGCTGGTGGTCGGCGCCTCGATCCGCCATTTCTTCAACAGCCAGCACGCCGGCAAGGGATCGCCCTGGTGGACCTGGGGGGTGGCCGCCGCCGGGATGCTGGCGGCGGCGTGGCTGAGCAGCTTCGGCCCCGCCCTGCCGGCCGGGGGGACGGCCGCCGCGCTTCCGACCAGGGTCAGCTTCACCCAGGTCGAGGAGATCGTGTTGTCCCGTTGCAGCATGTGCCACGCCGCCGAGCCGGTCTGGGAGGGCATCGCCACGCCGCCGCGCGGGGTGGTGCTGGACGGCGAGGCGGCGATCCGCCGCCATGCGACGGAGATCCGCTTGCAGGCGGGCCTGAGCCGGGCCATGCCGCCGGCCAACATCACGCAGATCACACCGGACGAGCGCGCCATCCTGGCCGCATGGTCCGGGGATACCACGCGCTGACGGGACTGCAACCATGACCGACACCACCGCGATCCGTGGCCGCCTGCTCAGCTTCCGTCGCGCGCCCGACGGGCCGGGCGACGCCGGCAGTTACCGGTTCATCGAGGACGGGCTGGTGCTGGTCAAGGACGGGCGGATCGCTGCCGTCGGCGACTACGCCGGCCTGCGCGGCCGGCTGCCGGAAGGCGTCGCGGTCGAGCATCACCCGGACGGGCTGATCCTGCCCGGCTTCATCGACACCCACATCCATTTCCCGCAGACCCAGGTCATCGCCTCCTACGGGGCGCGGCTGCTCGACTGGCTGGAGAAATACACCTTCATCGAGGAGCAGAGATACGCCGACCCGGCCCACGCGGCGGCGGGGGCGGCCTTCTTCCTCGACGAGCTTTTGCGCAACGGCACGACGACCGCTGTCGCCTACGGCTCGGTCCACCCGCAATCGGTCGACGCCCTGTTCGCCGAGGCCGAGCGGCGCGGCGCCGGCCTGATCGCCGGCAAGGTGATGATGGACCGCCACGCCCCGGCCGCCCTGACCGACACTGCCGAGAGCGGCTACGCCGACAGCAAGGCGCTGATCGCGCGCTGGCACGGCCACGGGCGCCAGCGCTACGCGGTGACGCCGCGCTTCGCCATCACCTCGACCGAGGCGCAGCTGGAGGCGGCGGGCGCCCTGCTGCGCGAGCATGCGGGCGTCCACATGCAGACCCACCTGTCGGAGAACGCCGAAGAGATCGCCACCGTCCGCCGGCTGTTCCCCGCCGCCCGCGACTACACCGACGTCTACGACCGCTTCGGGCTGCTCGGGCCGACCTCGCTGTTCGGCCATTGCATCCACCTGTCGGAGGCCGAGATGGGCCGGCTGTCGGAGACGGGATCGGTCGCCGTCTTCTGCCCGACCTCCAACCTGTTCATCGGCAGCGGGCTGTTCGACCGGGCGGCGCTGGCGCGGGCCGACCGGCCGGTGCGCACGGCGCTGGCGACCGACGTCGGCGGCGGCACCAGCTATTCCATGCTGCGCACGGCGGGGGAGGCCTACAAGGTCCTGCAACTGAACCGCCAGAACCTGCCGGCGCTCGCCGCCTTCGACCTGATGACGCGCGGCAACGCGGCGGCGCTGGGCCTGGAGGCGGAGATCGGCGCGCTGGAGCCGGGGCGCTGGGCCGATCTGGTGGTTCTGGACCCGCGCGCCACCCCGGCTATGCGACATCGCATGACGACGGTGGACGGCGACCTGGAGGAGGAGCTGTTCGTGCTGATGACGCTGGGCGACGACCGCGCGGTGGCGGCGACCTACCTGCGCGGCCGGATCGCGCACCGCCGGGTTGGTTGGTAGCGGATTGGCTGATGGCGCATCGCGCTGGACAGGATGCCGCAGTGCGGGATCGCGGGGCGCAAAATTCTTGACCCCGGCGTCCGGCGCCGTTAGGAGTTTGTGCGTCATTGGGGAGTAGCCACCCTCCGGCGTTGGAGGGGTTCGCGTCAACAGACTTGGACGGTTCCGGCGGGTGCGCCGAACCGCCATGGCGCGGACAGCCGTCTTCGGACCAGCCAGGCGAGACCAGTGGAACGGGCATCTCCGCAGGCCAGCCGGAGTCCGCCTGTATCCACTGAAATCCGCTTGGCCGAGGATTCGTCGATGTTCGGGACCTCCCTGGCCCTAGCCTTCAGCCTGTCCATGGATTCCTTCGCCGCCGCCCTCAGCCGCGGCGCCTGCTCGCGCCGTCCCGGCCTGCCCGAGGCGATGCGGGTCGGCATGGCCTTCGGCGTCGCGCAGTGCGCCATGCCGCTGATCGGCTGGGCGGTCGGCATCGCCTTCGCCAGCCTCGTCGAGGCGGTCGACCATTGGATCGCCTTCGGTCTGCTGCTTGCCGTCGGCGGCGCGATGATCCGCAACGCCATCCTCGATTCCGAGGAGGAGGGGGAGTCGGATTGCGGTCCGGTCCGTTCGGGACGCAACGAATGGCTCGCCCTGCTGACCACGGCGATCGCCACCAGCATCGACGCGGCGGCGGTCGGCGCCGGCCTCGCGATGGTCGACGTCGACATGGTGACCACGGCGGCGCTGATCGGCGCCGTGACCTTCGCGGTCGCCTTCGGCGGCGTCCTCATCGGCCGCGCCGCCGGCAGCCGCCTCGGCCGCTGGGCCGAGCTGGCCGGCGGGCTGGTGCTGATCGGCATCGGCGCCAAGATCCTGGTCGAGCACACGATCGGTTGAGGGGGCGAGGCACCGGCCGGGACCCGGCTCCCTCCTCCGAAGATCCCGTTGGAACCCGTTGCCCGGATTGGGGTTGCGTCCGATGATGGAGGCCGATCGGGCTTCTGGACGCAACGGGGGGCAACGATGTTCGAGGGATTCACGGAACGGCGCATCCGCGTCACGGGCGTGGAGATCCAGGCGCGGATCGGTGGGGCGGGGCCGCCCCTGCTGCTTCTCCACGGCTTCCCGCAGTCCCATGTGATGTGGCACCGGGTCGCCCCACGGTTGGCGCAGCGCTTCACCGTCGTCGCCACCGACCTGCGCGGCTACGGCCGTTCCTCCAAGCCGCCGGGCGATCCGGAGCACCTGACCTACTGCAAGCGCAGCACCGCCCGCGACCAGGTGGAGGCGATGGCGGCGCTGGGCTTCGACCGTTTCCGGCTCGCCGGGCACGACCGTGGCGCCCGCGTGGCGCACCGGCTGACGCTCGACCATCCGGACGCGGTGGAGAGCGTCGCCTTCCTCGACATCATCCCGACCGTCGAGGTGTTCGAGCGCGCCGACCAGGCGATGGCCACCGCCTATTTCCACTGGTTCTTCCTGATCCAGCCCAACGGCCTGCCCGAGCACATGATCGGGCTGGATCCCGACTATTACCTGCGGCGCACGCTGGGCTCCTGGGGGTCGGCGCCCGACACCTTCGGCGAGGAGGCGGTCGCCGCCTACCGCGAGGCGTTCCGCGATCCGGTCGCCGTCCACGCCATGTGCGAGGATTACCGCGCCGCCGCCGGCATCGACCTCATCCACGACCGCATCGACCGCGACGCCGGCCGGGTCGTGACCTGTCCGGCGCTGGCGCTGTGGGGCTCGCGCAGCACGGTCGGCCGCCTCTACCCCGACCCGCTGGCGATCTGGCGCCGCTACGCCCCCGCCATCCGGGGGACGGCGCTTCCCGCCGGCCATTTCCTGCCGGAGGAACGGCCGGAGGAGACGGCGGACGCGCTGCTCGCCTTCTTCGGGGAGAAATAGGGCGGGACCGGGTGGGAAAGGCGCCGGCAGGGAAAGAGCACGGGTTTGTGGCGCGGCTCACAGCGGGGGATCCGGAGCGGGATTAGTGTCCGGTCATCGAGACGGTGACAGGGCAGACGGCCAGGACGGCCAGCCACCGCCGGCCTCGCCTCCCTCCTCCCCGCCCCTTATTCCCGCCCCTTATTCCCGCCATGAAGGAAGACGCGCCATGATCCGCACCGCCCTGTTCGCCGGCTTCGCCACCGTCGCCCTGCTGTCGGCCCCGGCCTTCGCCCAGAACGTCAGCTCGATCTCGAACACCGCGGCCGGCGTCGGCAACGTGGCGCTTCAGTCGGCGATGACCCGGCAGGCGACCGGCGGCAGCATCCTCGGCACCGCCAACACCGCCGACGTCAGCAACCTGGCGGCGGGTGTCGGCAACGTCGCCCGCCAGGGCGCCACCGTGATGCAGGGCGGCCCCGGCCGCGTCCTCGGCGCCCCGCTGGTCGGCGGCGGCTCCAACACCGCCATCGTCGGCAACACGGCGGCCGGCATCGGCAACCGCGCCTCGCAGAGCGCCCTGGTCCAGCAGTTCGGCAGCCGCTCCCCGCTGCCCGGCGGCGGCAACCTCGGCAACGTCCAGAACCTGTCGGCCGGCATCGGCAATTTCGCCGGGCAGCGCGCCCTCCTCCAGCAGCGCTGAGCAATCCCCGCAACGCCCTGCCGCAACCCTCTCGCCGCAAACATTCGCCGAGGAGATCGCCATCATGATCCGCTCCGTCCTGCTCAGCGGTTTCGCCGTCGCCCTGCTCGCCGCCCCCGCCATGGCCGACAATGTACCGGTGCGTCCCGGCGCCTTCCCCGGCTTCGGCGGGTTGACCTCCACCAACGTCGGGACCTCCACCAACACGGCGGCGGGCATCGGCAACAGCGCCCAGCAGCGGGTAATGACGATGCAGGGCACGCCCGGCGGCGGTCTGGCCGGCGGCGGTCTGGTCAACCCGCTGGTCAGCACCAACGTCGGCGTGGCGACCAACACGGCGGCCGGCATCGGCAACAGCGCCCAGCAGCGCGTTCTCGGCATGCAGGGCAACGGTGTGCAGGTCGGGCTGAACATGACGGGGCGCGGGCCGCTGGTCAGCACCAACGTCGATCTGGCCACCAACGTGGCGGCCGGTCTCGGCAACGTCGCCGGCCAGCGGGGTCTGGCCCGGCAGCGCTGAGGCGATCATCCCATCGGGCCGGCCGGCAACGCGGAGGCGCTGCCGGCCGGCTCCGTTCTCCGCATCCCCGGAACGAGGGGGGAATCCCATGCCGAACGCCACGCTGTCCCTGTTGCTGCTGCTCGGCGCCGTCGCCGCGCTTCAGCCCACCCCGTCGCAGGCCGCCTTCACCGTGTGCCGGACGGTCAACGGCCGCAGCGTCTGCTCGCAGAGCGGCGAGGCGCTGAGCTGCCAGACCGTCAACGGCAAGACCCAGTGCCTGAGCGGGTCGGGAACCATGCGCTGCGACACCGTCAACGGCAAGACGACCTGCTCGTCCTCGCCGGAGTCCGCGCGCGTCCCGCCTTCCGCGCTGGGACCGCTGCCGCTGCCGCCGGCCCTGCCGGACGAGGATTTGGACGGGGCGGAGGGGCTGCCGGCCCTGCCGCCCGGTTCGGGTGAGTGGAGCGGCTGGGGCGGCGGCCCCGTCGCCAGCCCCGTCGCCAGCTCCGTCGCCGTCGAGCGGACCGCCCATGGCCTGCGCGTGCGCACCGGCACGCTCGACCTGCAACTGGGTTCCCCGCGCTGATTTTTCCGCGAAAGGAGGGCCGGCGGAACGGCGAAGTACCGCCATTGGCGGCCCCGGCCCGGCGGCGGGGGCGATGCTAGGATGTTCCCCTCAAAACCCGATGGTCCAGAGAGGTCGGCCATGACCGTGAGCCGGATCGCGTTCGACAAGGAACTCGTCCTCGCCGGGCATTTCCTCCTCAAGCATCTCCAGCGCGAGGACCTGCACCGGCTCGCCGCCGGATCGCGGCTGACCTACCATCCCAGGAACGCGGTGATCTTCCAGAAGGGCGATCCCGGCAGCAGCATGATGGCGGTGGTGCGCGGGCGGGTGAAGATCTGCTCCCACTCGCTGGACGGCAAGGAGCTGGTGCTCAGCATCGTCAACCGCGGCGGGGTGTTCGGCGAGATCGCCCTGCTCGACGGCGAGCCGCGCACCGCCGACGCGGTGGCGCTGGAGGAGACCGACCTGCTGGTGCTCGATCGCACCCAGTTCCTACCCTTCCTGACGGCGCGGCCCGAGGTGGCCATGCGCCTGCTCGGCGTGCTGTGCAAGCGGCTGCGCCAGACCAGCGAGCATCTGGAGGACACGCTGTTCCTGGAGGCGTCCTCGCGCTTCGCCCGCGCGCTCGGCCGGCTGGCCGACTCCTTCGGCCGTCCGGTGGCGGAGGGCCTGCAACTCGACATCAAGCTGTCGCAGCAGCAGCTCGGCTGCCTCGTCGGCGTGTCGCGGGAGAGCGTCAACAAGCTGCTGAACGAGTGGCAGCGCGGGGGCGTCATCCGGCTGGACGCCGGCCGCATCACCATCCTCGACCGCGAGGCGCTGGAGGATCTGGGCGAGAGCTGCGTTTGAGGGACGATGCGGGGGCGACTGTGGCCCCCGTCACAGCGGTGGGGTGCGGACGGCGTTAGGCTTCCTTCCATGCGGTGATCGTCACCGCGTCCGGGAGACAGCCCCAGGGAGACCGCCGATGTCCAAGCGTCCGACCTCCGACACCGCCTGTGGCACCGACGCGCCGCTCCCCCGCTGGAGCGCCGCCGACCGTTTCTTCGCCGATCTCGGCGTCCATGACAGCGCCTATGTGAAGCCGGTCCTGCTGGACGGCCGCAAGGCGGTCGCCGTGCACGCGGCGGACGGCCGGCTGCTCGATCACTTCTCCAGCGTCGAACTGGCCTCCGCCATCCTCCGCCAGGAGGATCTCGAACCGCTGCGCGTCCATTGAGCCTTTCCCGACCCCCCTCCTTCAACCGTCCTCCAGGGAGATTTCCATGCGGCGCGTCGGCTTTCTGCACGGCATTGCGGGGCTTCTGCTGACGGCCACGGCGGCCGGCGCGGTGGTGGGCGGGGAGGCGCGCGCCCAGGACATGGGCGGCATCGGCTTCGGGCCGGCCGGGGTCAGCGCCGCGAACCTTGCCCAAGCCTTCGCGCAGCCGGCCCGCCAGCCGGTCTTCGCCTCGGCGCGGCGCGGGACGCCGGCCGGCGCCATGGTGACGAATCCGGGCAAGAGCCGGAAGGAATTCCACCAGCAGCTCATCGCCAAGACGCGCGGCGACGCCGGTTTCCTGGCCGGCTTCAGCCAGGGCCAGGCGCTGGCGCCCAGCCGCAACCCGCCGCCGTCCTTCGAGCCGAGCGTGACCTTCATCGACGCGCCCTTCATCGTGAACAACATCAACAGCGCGCTGAACATCGCCATCGGCGAGGGCAACTCCACCGACCAGGGCGTGGTGACCGGCGGCGAGGGCGTGATCCTCGACCCCGGAGCCGGAAGGACGGCTCCGGAGGCTGCGGCCCCGGCGACCGCCGCCCCGGTGGCTACGGCGCCGGAGGTGGCGGCCGACCCGGCTCCCCCCCGCCCGCGCAACCGGCAGAAGGGCGCCGACGGTCCCAGGATGCCGAAGCTGCCGGAGGTGCCGCCGGTGGCGACGCAGGAGATGCCGAAGGTCCCGACCCTGCCGGGCACCGCCCCATCGGGCCAGCCCGACGCGCTGATGACCACGCTGGGCCCGCTGCCCTACCTGCCCTTCGCCATGAAGAACGGCGGCGTGCAGTTCAACAACGCCAACAGCGCCGTCAACATCGCGTCCGGCACCGGCAACTTCGCCGGACAGCGGGTCAAGTCGGTGCAGCGGTGAGGGGGGAGAGGCAGCGCCTGCACCGCCACTCAATTCAGATCGCGGGCGATGCGGAAGCCGTTGTTGAGGTAGCGGACGTCCTGGTCGTAAAGGTTGCGGACGGTGTCGGTGATGTCGGTCAGCGTGTTGCGCCAGGAACCGCCGCGCAGCACCCGCTTGCGGCAGTCGCCGCGCTGCCAGACGCCGCCGTCGGCCGGCGCCCCGGCATAGTCCTTGTTCCAGCAGTCGGCGACCCATTCCGCCACGCCGCCGTTCATGTCGTGCAGCCCGAAGGGGTTCGGCTTGAAGCTGCCGGCCGAGGCCGGGGTCAGCGGTTCCTGCGGGCCGCCGCAATTCTGGCAGTTGGCGAAGATGCCCTTGTCGCCGCCCCACCAGTAGGGGCCGCTGGTGCCGCCGCGCGCCGCGTACTCCCACTCCGCCTCGCTGGGCAGGCGGTAGCGCTGGCCGGTCTTCTGGCTCAGCCACTTCACGTAGGCCTGGGCGTCCTCCCAACTGATGTTGTAGACGGGCGTGCCATCGTTGGCGTTGGTCATGCGCGGCATGTTCGAGCAGCCGCCGCCCTGGACGCAGGCCCGCCATTCGCCGACCAGCACCTCGTAGGCGCTCATCGCGAAGGGCTTGGCGAGGGTGACGCGGTGCACCGGCCGTTCCGACGGGTCGCCCTTGTCGCTGCCCATCAGGAAGGAGCCGGCCGGCAGCCGCACCATCACCGGGCAGGTGTCGCAGTCCTGGAAGCTGTTGCCGGCGCCGTGGTTGCGCGCCCCGCCGTTCGATGGAGCGGCGGGTTGGGGATTGGGTTGGGACGCCGTGGTTTGCGGTGGTTGAGGGGCCGGTGGCTGGAAGGTCTGCGGCTGGGCCTGCTGCGGTTGCGGGGGCTTCGGCGGCGGCAGGGCGGCGATCACCGCCGGGGCGGGCGTCCCGCCCGATCCGCCGCCCGATCCGCCGCCGCCGCTGTTGCCGGAGAGCGCGGGCTGCTCGGACGCGCGCGCGTTGCCGCGCAGCTGGTCGATCCGCTGGCGCGCCGCCGCCGCGAAGGTGCCGTTGCCGAACAGGCGCAGATACGCCTCGATCTCGTTGACGTTGTTGCTGGTCCGCACCCGCTGCCACACCGTCTCCTCGGCGTTGGCGGCGAGCGGCGGGGTACCGGGCTCGGCGATCTCCACAGAGACCGTCCCGCGCGACACGCCGCCGCGCCCGTCGTCGGCGGTGAAGGCGAAGGCGCCGGCCGGACCGGGCGCCGCCCCCGACGGCTCGAAGACCAGGCCGGTCAGCACCTCGGTCGTCAGGATCTCGCCGGGGCGGATCATGCGGTCGCCGCTCACCACATGGCCGCGCTCGGGCACGGCGGTGACGGTGATGGTCAGCGGATCGCCGTCGGGATCGACAGGCGCCTCGATCCGCAGCGGGTTGGGCGTCGCCATCACCCGCTTTTCGGAGATCAGCACCGGCGGCCGGTTGCTCGGCCGGATGGTGATGGGGACGAAGCCGCGCACGTTGCCGCCGCGCCCGTCCATCACCACGAACTCGAAGCCGCCGGCGTCGCCGCGCAGGCTGGCGTCGGGCTTGAAGCTGGTCGCGGCGAGCTGCTCCACCGTCAGGTAGTCGCCGATCAGCACGCTGCGCTCGCCGATGCGGATGGTGCCGCCGCGCGGCAGGCCGGTGACGCGGGCGAAGAGCTGGTCGTCGTCGGGGTCGGTCGGCTGGCTGATGCGCAGCGGTTCCGGGTCGGCGCGGTCGGCGACGGTGATCGGCCGCGTCTCGGCCAGCAGCGGCGGCCGGTTGGGCGGGCGCGGGTTGAAGTAGAAGGGGGTGGCGCCGAGCGAGCCGTAGATGAAGGGATCCTGGCGGCCGTCGGTCGCCTGCTTGACCGTGTCGCGGACGTTGCGGAAGAACAGGCTCAGCTCAAGCCCCGGTGTCGCCAGATGCTGGAGCAGGGCGGCGGTGTAGGGGCTGTGCTCGCCGGTGCCGTCCTCGGCGAGCTGGTCGGCGCGGGTCGCCATGGCGACCAGCGTGTCGCTCGGGGTGTCGTCGACCCGGCCGAAGCCGGGATGCGCCTGGGTCTTGTTGGTGCCGGTGCGGGTCAGCCGGTCGACGAAGGGGTTGTTGCGGCAGGCGTCGAGAATCATGATGCCGAGCTTGCGCGCCTGCGCCAGCTCGCCGAGCGGCAGGTTCAGCGGCACCGCCTCGTAAACGAGGTCGCGCTCGCGCTCCAGCTGGGCGTCGGCCGGGATCAGATAGTTCGTGCCGGCGACCTGGATGCCGTGCCCGGCGTAGAACAGCACGGCCACGTCGGCCTGCGAGGCGCGGATGCCGAAGGCGCGCAGCGCCATGCTGAAGCCGCGGTTGTCGAGGTCGTACTGCTCCTCGACGGTGAAATCCAGGCCGCGCAGCGTCTCCGCCATGGCGCGGGCGTCGTTGCGCGGGTTGATCAGCTCCGGCGCGTGCTGGTAGCTGTTGACGCCGATGACCAGGGCGATGCGCTTCTCGGCCGCCGGTTGCGGCGTCGGCGGGCCGGCCGCCCGCGCGGCCACGGCCATGGTCAGCGCCATGGCGGCGATCAGCGCGGCAACCCAGAGGAACATGGTCGGCAGCGCGGGCACGGCGGACCAGCGCCGCTTCCCCCCTCCTTCCATCATATCGCCCCTCCCATCGTATCGCCTCCTTGCATCGCGGCGAAGCCCACGCCGCTGCGGCGTGTCGGGACATCCGGCGACCGGTTTTGGGATGAGTGTGGAGCATTTTATTGATCGGGCGGAGGGCTGCCAAGCCGCGCGATCAGCCTAACCCGTATAACGGAAAGGATGCACCCTCCATTGGGGCACTCCGTTGGGACAGGTCGGAAGCAGAAGTGCAGAACTGCCGCGCTTCCGTCACAAGGTGGTCTTTCCCGATTCTTCGGGCTCCACCAGCGTCCGGCCGGTCTCGTCTTCGGCGCCGTCGATGACCAGCCAGATGCGGACGGTCCTGGATTTCCCCTTCAGAGCCACCTCGCCGACCGGCAGCACGGCGATCCGGCCGCGCACCGCCCGGCAGGTCGGGTCGCCGATGATGATCCGGCAATGCGGGGAGGAGCGGGCGCCGACCGTCTTGGCGTGGCTTTCCAGCCGGGCCGCCGTGTTGGCGGTGTCGCCGAGCAGCGAGTATTCCATGTGCCGCAGCCCGCCCATGCTGCCGGCGACCAGCGGGCCGGTGTGGATGCCGACGCGCACGCCGACCGGCGGCAACCCCTCGTCGCGCCAGCGCTGGTTCAGCGTCGCCAGTTCGCGCCCCATCTGCACGGCGCAGCGTACCGCCCGCTCGGCGTCGGCGTCGATCTGCGCCTGGGTGGTGCGGGCGACCGGCACGCCGAACACCGCCAGGATGGCGTCGCCGACGAAGCGCAGCACCACCCCGTCATGGGCGGCGACGATGCGGACCATGGCGTCGAGATAGCCCTCCAGCCAGCGGATCAGCGGTTCCGGCTCCAGCGCCTCGCAGACGGTGGTGAAGCCCTCGATGTCGGAGAACAGCACGGTGGCGGTGAGCTGCTGCGGGCGCGGCCGGTTGCCGGCCATGAAGGTGGCGCGCTCGCGCCAGATCTCGTCGGCGACCGGCTGCGAGACGTGGTTGGCGAACAGATGCATCAGCACGCGGCGGTCGGCCCGCGCGCGCAGCGACAGGTGCGCGGCCATCGCCGCCGTGCCGCCGATCCACGCCATCGACGGCGCCATCAGCGGCACCAGCGGCCCGCCCTGGGCGAACAGCAGCGAGCCGCCGGCCCACAGCGCCGCGAGCGGAACGAGGCTGACCGCCGCCAGCAGCCCCGGCCCCAGGCCGGTCAGCGCCAGCCCGACCCCGGCGGCGGCGAGCGCCAGCGCCAGCGCCGCTTCCACGGGCAGCGGCAGGCGCGGGCTGGTGCGGCCGTCGAGCATCTGGGCCAGCACCTGCGCCTCGACGACCAGTCCGGGGGTGGCGGCGCCGGCCAGCGCCAGGGGCGTGCGGTGGCGGTCGATGCCGTTCAGCACGGTGCCGATCAGCACGATGCGCCCGGCCAGCCAGCCGGGCGGCAGCAGCGCCACCATCTCCGCCGGGTAGGCGGCGAAGGGCGGCTCGTCCGGCGTCGGGCCCACGCGCCAGTCGATGCGGAAGGGCTGGTCGGGCACCGTGGCCCCGGCAAGGGCGGCAAGGCTGGCCGGCAGGCTGGGTTCGCCACCCTCGCCGCGCGGCACATGCCAGCGCACGGTCGCGTCCAGGGGATCCTTGGCGAGGTTGGCGTGGCCGTGCCGCATGCCGTCGAGGAAGTTGCCGAGATAGCGGCGCTGCGCCTCGGTCAGCGGGGTCTGGGCCAGCGCGGTGATCGCCACCACGGGAACGCGGGCGTCGAGGATGCGGCGGCGCAGCCGCTCGTCCAGCGCGGGGATGGTCGGCTGGTCGAACAGGATGTCGATGCCGATGGCGCGGACGCGGGCGGCCTCCAGCCGGCCGATCAGGTCGGCGAGGAAGCCGCGGTCGATCGGCGAGCGGCAGACCAGCGTGGCGAAGCTGTCCTCGCCCAGCGTCACCAGCGCCACGCCGGGGTGCGGCGGCTGCGGCGGCGCCAGATGGGCGATCTGGAGATCGCTGAAGGTCTCGTCGGCCGAGCGCAGCGGCGGCACCAGATGGGTCAGCCCGACCGCCAGCGCCGCGACGGCGCCGGCGAGCAGGGCCGCCCGCCACGGCGCGACGCGGCCGTCCCCGCCGGACGCGGTTCCGGAATCCCCCCCGGATTCCTTCCCCCCGGATCCCCCCATGTCAGCGCACCCGCAGGATGACCTGGGTCATGACCACCTCGGTATCGCGCATCCCGTTCAGCGCGCGGTCGAGCTGCGCCACCGTCTCGGCGCTCATCGGGCGGAAGGCGTCGGCGCGGCCGGGCAGGTCGCCGCCCAGGTCGTGGTCGGCGGCGACGCAGCGCACCTCCATGTCGCCGGCGCTCTCGCCGGCCAGCAGCGGCAGCGGCATGCGGTCGCCCGGCATGGTCAGCGGCGTGTCGGCGGAGAGCTGGGCGCTGGTCCCGGACCCCGGCGGGAAGAAGGGGATGAGCTGGCCGCGCGTGTTGCGCAGGTAGCAGTAGACATGGGCGTCGCGGTTGGCCTGGAGCACCAGCCGGAACGGGTCGCCCGGCCGGTAGCTCGCCGCCGGCCCGCGGTCGGCGGCCAGATAGATGTCCAGCGGCACCACCGCGTCGCGCAGCGGGGCCAGCAGCGCCGCCGCCTGCCGGGCGCAGCCGGCGCCGGCCAGCCGCAGGGCCAGCGCCGCGCCGTTGGTCGCGCCGGGGGCGGCGGACGCGGCGTCGAGGGTGCGGAAGCGCAGCGTGTGGCGCGGCGTGCCGTCGGGGCCGCTGACGCGGAACTCGGCGCCGTCGCTCAGCGCCAGCTCGTTCGGCCAGGGGGCCGGGGCGTCGCCGGTCCAGGCCACCGTCGTGGACCCCTCGCGCCCGTTGGCGGCCAGTGAGATTTTGGCCAGGGCGGGATCCTGCGGCCGGGTCAGGCTCGGGCGCCCGCCGGCCGGAATGCAGTAGGTGCCGTCGATTCCGGGGTCGATGGCGAAGGCGCGCTCCGCCGCCTTGTTGAGCGGCGAGCCGAGCGAGCGGGCGGCGCCGAGGTCGGTCTGGACGAAGCGCTCGCCGCCCAGAAGCCCGCCGAGCGCCGGGCGGGTGCCGCCCTGGGCGCCTTGGTCCTGGGCGCTGTCGCGCAGGCTGTCGAACGGCCCGGCGTAGGGACCCTTGAGGCGCATCGTCCGCCCGCTGGCGAACAGCAGCATGACGCCGGCCCCTTCCGGCACCGTCACCGACGCGCCGTCGGCGACGACCTGCCCCAGCTTGTAGCCGGGGGCGGTGGAGGCGACGACCACCGCCTCGGCCGCCCGTGCGGCGGGAGCGGAAAGCGTCGCGGTCAGGGCGGTGGCGAGGGCGACGACCGCACCGGCGCACAGCCGGCTGGCCGGATGGGCGGCGCCAAGGCGGAATGCGGGACGGCGGATCATGGCGGGGACCTCATTCAATCGCGGGAGGGCCAGGGTGGGGCGAGTGCGGCCGCGCCCTCACTCATGCCCACCGAGCAGGCAGGCGGTGCGCGCCTGGGTCGTCACCGACACCGTGCCGTCGGCGTCGCCCGTCCGGCGGAAGCGCATGCCGTTCAACTGGCTGGCGATGCTCAGCGAGACGACGGCGAGGTCGGCCTCGTCGATGATCTTGCGGCCGTCCTGCCAGCATTGGACACGGACCTTGCCCTTCGGCACGCCGACGTCGACGCCCCCGGAGGCGGCCCCGACCGTCTTGCCGTCGCCCTTCCGGACGAGCGTCGCGTCGGCGTCTCTGGGCAGGGCAAGGAGTGGGAGCAGCAGCAGACCGGCCGCCGCAACACAGGACAACAGGCGTCTCATGGCGACCTCCGAAGGGTTGGGTGGGGGCGGGCCGGATCAGCGGGCCGGCTTGAACTCGACGCGGCGGTTGCGGCCGTCGTAGGGGTCGGGCATCACCGGCTCGGCCGGGCCCTTGCCGGCCACGGCGATGCGCTGCGGGTCGATGTGGTGCATGCGGACCAGATACTCGCCGACCGCCACGGCGCGGCGCTGCGACAGGGTCTGGTTGTAGGCGGCGCTGCCGACCGCGTCGGTGTGGCCCTCGACCACCAGCACGAGGCTGCTGTCCTGCGCCATCAGCCCGCCGACCGCGTCGATGTAGGGCTGGAACTCGCGCGGGATCTCGGCCGAGTTGAAGGCGAAGTTGATGCGGAAGCCGAAGGCGTTCGGCGCTGCCGGTTCCGGCGGGGGGGGCGGCTCGGGCAATGCCGCCTGCTGGCGCGCGTCGGGGGGAGCGGCCTGGCGGTCGATCGGGGGTTCGGGTTGGGGTTGCGCCTTGGCGACGGGGCGCGGCTGCGCCTTGGGCGGCACGGCTTTCGCGGGCGCGGGCTCCGGGGCGGAGGCGGCGTCCGACGGGTAGTTCGCCTGCTCGGTCGGGCGCTGGCGCTGGGCGGCGCTGTTGGCGACGCCGCCCATGATCTCGATGCTGCGGGTGCGCGGCTTGGGCGCCACCACCTCGCGCAGCTCGTCGACGGTCGGCGGCCGGTCGAACATCAGGACGCTCGACGAACCGCTGCCCTCCATGGTCTGGGCCAGCGCCGGCCCGGCGCAGGCGATCGCGAGGGCCGGAAGAACGAGGCGGGCCAAGGCCCTCCGGATGTGCGTCGACATAGCAATCTCCCAAGGAAGGAAGGGGTTCGGCGAGAGCGCCTTCTGTTGCATCCGCCGTCTGTTGCTCCATTTCTAGCACCGCCCCCGGCGGCCTTCTGTGAGCCGGGCCACAGAAGGCCGCCGATGGCCTTGCAGCCTCACTCGCGCAGGGCGACCGGCCCCGGCAGTACCTGGATGCCCATCCGCTTCGACCGCGCGGCGCCGCCGGACGCGCCGGCGAAGGCCTCCAGCACGTTGTCCAGCGTGGCGCCGGGGATCGGTTGCAGATCCTCGGTCTTGAAGCGGTCGGGCAGCCGCACGCCCATCTCGTCGCGCGTCGCCACGCAGGCGATGGCCTCCTGGTCGCCGACCCGGTCCATGCGCAGGTTGAAGGGCTTCTGGTTGCCCGGCGGGATCTCGACCTGCCGGTTGGCCTCGACGAAGGCGTCGGGCTGGAAGCGGTTGGGGTAGATGCGGGCGACCGTCCCGCCCGTGTCCTGGTAGTAGCAGTAGACGAAGCCGTCGGCGGTCGGCGACACCCGCACCACCAGCGGCTCGCCCAGCCGGTAGCGCGGCTTCGGCCCGCGGTCGGACGACAGGGCGAGGTCGGGACCGGCCCCGGCCGGCGCCGGGGGCGCGTGCGGCAGCCCCTCGCCGCCGGAGTTGCCGACCGCCTGCAACCGTTCCGGCGCCACCTGCTGGCGGCCCGACGGCTGGCCGAGCATGCGCTGGTAGAGGTCGAAGTCGATCCGCCCGGTGGCGATCAGGTCATGGTCGGCCTGGTAGCGCGACACGGCGGCGCGGGTCTGCTCGTTCAACTCGCCGGTGACGGTGCCGTCGTAATAGCCGTCGGCGACCAGCGTGCGCTGGACGAAGGTGACGCGCTGGGCCGCCGGCATGCCGTCGAACCAGTCGCGCGCCTGCCCCATGAAGGCCGGGTTGGTCTGGTCGATGCCCAGGCATTGCCAGTAGGGGGTGCGCGTCAGCTTGCCCAGCACCTCGATGGTGCTGAGTTCCACCAGCGTGCGGACCGCCTGGTGCAGCCCCTCCGATTTGTTGAAGGAGACGTTGAAGGTCAGGCCGGCCTTGCCGATCAGCGCCCCGCCGTCGGCCCCCTTGCCCGAGGTCAGCACGGCCAGCGAGTTGCTCGCCGACATGCCGGGGATGATCTGGCGGGTCACCAGCTCGCCGACGTTGAGGTCGACCGAGATCATCGACGCCACCTGATCGGCCGAAACGCCGAGGTCGAACTTGGGCAGCGAGATGCCGGCGCCCGCCGACTCGCTGACCACGTTGTCGTCGAGCTGGGTGATGGCGCCACGGATGTAGTAGGAGGGGGCGCGGAAGTTGGGCTGCACGCCGATCATCCAGTACAGCGCGTTGACGTCGTCGAGCGCCGGCTCGAAATCGACGAAGCGGAAGGCGTTGGAGCGCTCCGACATGCGGCTGACGGCGGTGATCAGCATGTCCTTGGTGCCGCCGGCGACACGGCCGGTGGCGTCGGGGATGCCGTTGCTGGTGATGTAGATGTCGTGCTTGCCGTGGGCGGCCATCAGCCCGTCCATGCAGCGCAGCGCTTCGCTGAAGCTGCTGATGGTGCGGACGGCCGGCGTCTTGGGCTGCTGCACCACGGACACCTTCTCGCCGGCGGTGAAGCAGCCGGCCAGCGGCAGCGCCAGCAGCAGGGCCGCCAGCGCGGCGCATCGGCCCGCGGCGCATCGGCCCGCGGCGCATCGGCCCGCCGCGCGTCGGCCGGACGGCGGAACGGACTCCTTGCCTGAAACTCCCATGCCTGCGGTCTCCATGCTGCTGCGGAACGGCGGGGTCGGATGGTGGATTCAGCGCGCCGAGACCTGCGCGCCGCGCTTGCCCTGGACGGTGATGGTGATGACCTTCGAGACGATCGGCGGGTCGTGGGGGACGTGGTTGGAATCCGCCAGGACCAGTTGCAGCGTGTGCCGGCCGGGCGGCAGCTCCAGATAGGTTTCGGTCTGGCCGGCGCCGAAATGGAGGTGCTGCTTGTCGTTGGGGATCGGCTCGTCGAACCTGGTCAGCGGGGTGTCGATCAGCAGATGATGGTGGCCGGTGTTGTCGCGGGTCACGCCGGCCGGGGCGACGCCGAAGTTGCGCAGCCCGAACCACACCTTGAAGCGCGGGCCGACGACCATCCCGTCGTTCGGCCAGCCGATGTAGAGGTGGGCGTCCTTGCGTCCGGCGGCCCGCCCGGTCAAGGGGGAGTCGACCGGGGCCGGGCCGGGCGCGTCGGCCTCGGGCGAGACGGCGCCGTGGTCGTGGCTGCCCGGCTGGCCTGCCGGTTGCTGACCGGCGGGCTGCTGTCCCGACGCGGCCCCGGCGGCGAGAAGGAAACCGGCCGTCATGGCGGCGGCCAGAAGCGTGCGTGCCGGCATCATGTGCGTGGGCGTGGTCATGCGGTCCTCCCCTGTGCGGGACGTTACCGAACCGTGATGGTGATCTTCTGCGACATCACCGGCGGGTTGTGCGGGATATGGTCGGCGTCGCCGAGGACCATCTGAAGCGTGTGCCGGCCGGGCGGCAGCTCCAGCCGGACCTCGGTCTGGCCGCCGCCGAAATGCAGGTGCTGCCGGTCGTTGGGGATCGGTTCCTCGGGGTTGCCGAGGTCGGTGTCGACCAGCAGATGGTGATGTCCCGTACGCTCCCGGCGGATGCCGGCCGGCGCCACCCCCATGTTCTGAAGGCCCATGCGGACCCACAGCTTGCCGCCGTTGATCACGCTGCCGTCGTAGGGCCACATGATGTAGGCGCGGGCACCCTCCGGCGCGGCCTCGCGCTGGGCCGCCGCCGGAATCGGCGCCAGCAGGACGGCGCCGAGCAGGAACGCCAAGGATCGAGGCATGTGCAGCCCTCCCCCATTTTTTCGATTGTGTCCGGTATCGGCCATCTTATGCCCGGAGGGGGCGCGATCCTCCCGCGTCATTCACGGTAATACCGGAAGGGGGAAGGCCCCTCCTTTTCCGGGACCGTCCCGCTCCATCCGGCCGCCGCGGGCTCCGATCCCCCCTCTTCTTTGGGACGGATGACCGTCCCGATGATCGTCGTTGTTGACGGCGCGCGCGTGCCCGAGCATGCGATGCGTGGCTTTCGCCTCCTCCCATCATCCAAGACAGGACATGCCCGCAACCATGAACGCCGTCCGGCGCCTCCTTGCCCCGTTGGCCCTGCTGGCCCTGCTGGCCGCCGCGGTGCTGCACCGGCCCTGGCTGCACGCCCGCCTGGAACCGCTGGGCGGACCGGCGGTGAGCGACGGCTTCGACATGGCGGTCGCGGCGGCGGCGTGGCTGGCCCTGGCCTGGGCGGGGTCGCGGGTGCTCGACCTGCTGGCGACCGGCAACGGCCGCGCGAACGGACGTCCGGGCGGCAGGCCGCCGCCCATCCCGCGCCTGCTGAGCGACCTGCTGCGCGCCCTGCTCTACGTCGCGGCGCTGGTGGCGATCCTGGCCTTCGTGCTGGAGCAGCCGGTGACCGGGCTGCTGGCGACCTCCGGCGTGATGATCGCGGTGCTCGGCTTCGCGCTGCGCAACATGATCGCCGACATCTTCTCGGGCATCGCGCTCAACATCGAGCACCCCTACCGCATCGGCGACTGGATCGAGCTGGCGCCCGGCGTCTCCGGCCGGGTGGACGAGATCAACTGGCGCGCCACCCGGCTGATCACGGCGGACGGCGCCGCCCTGATCGTGCCCAACGGCATCGTCGCCGGCAGCCGCTTCGTCAATTTCAGCCGGCCGGAGCCGCGCTTCCGCGCCGCCATCCCGATCCTGCTCGACCACGACGTCCCGGCGGCCCGTGCCAAGCGGGTGCTGCTGTCGGCGCTGCTCTGCGCCGACGGCGTGCTGGCGACGCCGCGCCCGGACGTGGTCATAGACAGCTTCAGCCCCAACGGCGTCGGCTACCAGGCGCGCTTCTGGCTGGACGACTACGAGCGGCTGTCGGCGGTGCGCGACGCGGTGGCGACGGTGATCCTGGAGCATCTGGGCCGCGCCGGCATCGAGCTGGCCCGGCCCAAGCAGGAGCTGCGGACCCACCGCCCGGCCAAGCCGGTGCCCGGCGCGCTGCGGCGCAGTCTGCTGCGCCAACTCGACCTGTTCGCCGCCTTCGACGAGGCCGAGGTGGCGGAACTGGGGCAGGCGATGCGGCGCCACCACATCCCGGCCGGCGGGGTCGCGGTGCGCCAGGGCGAGGCCGGGGAATCGCTGTTCGTCATCGCCGAGGGGGTGTTCGACGTCACGCTCGACCAGGGTCGGCACGCCGTCCATCTCGACCGGCTGCGGCCCGGCGACCTGTTCGGCGAGATGTCGCTGCTGACCGGCCAGCCGCGCAGCGCCTCGGTCGTCGCCTGCACCGACGCGGTGGTGTTCGAACTGGACAAGGGCCACCTCGACCCGGTGCTGCGGCGCCGGCCGGAGCTGGCGCGGCAGCTCGCCGAGCTGATGGCCAACCGCCAGCTTCACAACGACGCCGAGCGCGACCGGCTGGGGCGTGACGGCGCCGGGCAGTCGCTGGCCGCCTCGCAGGATCTGCTGGCCCGTCTTCGCGGTTTCTTCAAACTTTGAGCGGAAAATACCGGCGGGTGTGAAGCGGACGACAGGCGGCGGACGGCGGCACGGGCATGATGCCCCCATGTTTCCCACCCACCCGGCCCCGCCGAACCCGGCCTCAACCGTCCGGTCCATCCGCTGGAGCAACGCCATGGCCCCCTCCGTCACCCGTGCTTTGCAAGCGATCAAGCGCCATGGCGTCGCCCCTGAACAGCTCGACCGCGCCATCCTGGCGGCGATCAACGTGACGCTGTGCCTGGCCTCCAACGGCAACGACCGGGTGGCCGAGGGCTTCAATCACGACATCGCGTCCAACGGCAGCGGCTTCGCCGCCATGGCCGGATTGGCGGCATGAGCCGGCGGCCGGTCCGGAAGGGGGCGGCCAGAAAGGAACGGACGCACGGGACATGAAGGAACGGGACACGAAAGAGCCGCCACCGGGCGGCTTTTTTCATGCCCGCGTCCCGCGCGTCTGCACATCTTTCGAGAGTCGAGCGGAGCGGCATCTCTCCTCATCCGTCATGCCTGGCCTTGTGCCGGGCATCCAGGGCCGCAAGTCATGCGAAAGAGCCCGCACGTGGACGACCGGGCCAGACCCGTCATGACGGATGACGAAGAACCGATCGAAGACCGCGCGTCCGCTCAGCGCTGCGCCTTCAGCAGGGCCTTCAGGTCGGCGAGGCCGTCCTTGGCCTTGGCCGTCCGCGCGTCGGGTTGGGTGCCGAGCATGAACTGCATCATCCGCTCGTCGCGCGTCATCGTGGCCTTGGCCGTTCCGGGCGTCCCCGCCGGTGCCGCCGCGCCCATCGGTGCCGCCGCTCCGGGCAGCGCGCCGCGCTGCGCCGCCGTGTCCGCCGCCGGCCGCTCGTTGCGCTTGGCCAGCCGCTCGGCCAACAGCGCGACGTTCTGCGCCGACAGCGCCACGCCGCCCGACTGCACGTCGAAGGCGAAGGCGGAGGAAGTGGCGACGGGGGCGGCACCCAGCACGGCGATCAGCGTGACGACTTGAACGGCGCGGCGCATGGAGGCGGCCCTTTCGCGAAAAGGGCCGGTCCGCCGCGTGACGGACCGGCTGAGGCGGGAGGAGGCAGGATGGGGCGGGGATTGCTCAGCGCTGCTGGAGGAGGGCGCGCTGTCCGGCGAAATTGCCGATGCCGGCCGACAGGTTCTGGACGTTGCCGAGGTTGCCGCCGCCGGGCAGCGGGGAGCGGCTGCCGAACTGCTGGACCAGGGCGCTCTGCGAGGCGCGGTTGCCGATGCCGGCCGCCGTGTTGCCGACGATGGCGGTGTTGGAGCCGCCGCCGACCAGCGGGGCGCCGAGGACGCGGCCGGGGCCGCCCTGCATCACGGTGACGCCCTGGCGGGCGACGTTGCCGACACCCGCCGCCAGGTTGCTGACGTCGGCGGTGTTGGCGGTGCCGAGGATGCTGCCGCCGGTCGCCTGCCGGGTCATCGCCGACTGAAGCGCCACGTTGCCGACGCCGGCCGCGGTGTTCGAGATCGAGCTGACGTTCTGCGCGAAGGCCGGGGCCGACAGCAGGGCGACGGTGGCGAAGCCGGCGAACAGGGCGGTGCGGATCATGGCGCGTCTTCCTTCATGGCGGGAATAAGGGGCGGGAATAAGGGGCGGGGAGGAGGGAGGCGAGGCCGGCGGTGGCTGGCCGTCCTGGCCGTCTGCCCTGTCACCGTCTCGATGACCGGACACTAACCCCGCTCCGGATCCCCCGCTGTGAGCCGCGCCACAAACCCATGCTCTTTCTCCCGGCCCGCCTTTTCAGGCCGCGTCGTGGAAGATGATGCCGAGCGTGTGACGCAGACCCGAGCGGACCCGGCTGACCCCGTGGCGCAGGCTGACCCGGTAATCCCCCCGCGTGCCCCGCACCGGGCGGTGGCGCACGGCGAACAGCACGGCGTCGCCCTGACGCAGCGGCACGACCTCCACCCGGCTTTGCATGCGCGGGCGCTGTTCGGTCAGCACGAATTCGCCGCCGGTGAAGTCCCGCTCCGGCTCCGACAGCAGCACCGCCAGCTGGAGGGGGAACACGAGATCGCCGTAGAGATCCTGATGCAGGCAGTTGTGGTCGCCGGTCCGGTACTGGAGCAGCAGCGGCGTCGGCCGATTTTGGCCGGCGGCGTGGCAGAGCGCCAGGAAGTCGGCGTGGCGTGCCGGAAAGCGCGCGGCCTCGCCCATCCGTTCGTTCCACCTGTTGGCGAGCGGCGCCAGGCGCGGATAGAGCGCGTCGCGGAGATCGCCCACCAGACCGGGCAGCGGGTAGCGGAAGTAACGGTATTCGCCCCGGCCGAAACCGTGGCGGGCCATGACGACCCGGCTGCGGAACGGCTCCTCCCGCGGGTAGAGGGCGGCGATGTCCCGGCATTCCGCCGCCGTCAGCAGCCCCTTCAGGACGGCGCTGCCGCCACCGTCCAGTTCGGACGTCACGCCGTCCCAGTCATGGGCGGCGACCCTCTCCGCCGCCGAACGCGGGGGCAGGGCCAGGGCGGGCAAGGGAGGTGCGGGCAAGGGAGGGGCGCTCACGGTTGCCCGTCCCGGACGCCGGCCAGTTCGACCCTGGCTTCCCGGTCGAGCAGGGCGCGCTTGCGCTCGACGCCCCAGCGGTAGCCGGACAGCGCCCCGTCGGTCCGCACCACGCGGTGGCAGGGGATCGCCACCGCGAGCGGGTTGGCGCCACAGGCCGAGGCGACCGCCCGCACCGACTTCGGCGCGCCGATGGCGCGGGCGAGTTCGGCGTAGCTGACGGTCTTGCCGGCGGGAATGGCGCGCAGAGCCTGCCAGACCCGCTGCTGGAAGACGGTGCCGCGCACGTCGAGCGGCAGGTCGTGGCCGAGCGCCGGCGCCTCGACCAGACCGACCGCCGCCGCGACCAGCGCCTCGAAGCCGGCGTCGCCGCCGATCAGGTTGGCCTTGGGGAAGCGGTCCTGGAGGTCGCGGGCGAGCGCATCGGGATCCTCGCCGAGCAGGATGGCGCACACCCCCTTGCGGCTGCTGGCGACCAGGATGGCGCCGAGCGAGCAGTCACCGATGGCGAAGCGGATGTCGGCGTCGGTTCCGCCGGCGCGGAAGGCGGTCGGGGTCATGCCGAGCGTGGCGTTGGACGTCGCGTAGAAGCGGCTGCTGGCGTTGAAGCCGGCGTCGTAGATGGCCTCGGTCACGCTGCCCCGGCCGCTGGCGAGCTGGTCGCGGATCTTCCGGCTGCGATGGGCGGCGCCGTAGGCGCGCGGCGTCAGGCCGGTGGTCGCCTTGAACAGGCGGTGGAAATGGTGCGGGCTCAAGCCCACCGTGGCGGCCAGCGCGTCGAGCGACGGCATCTCCTCGGCCGTCTCGATCGCCCGGCAGGCGTCGGCGACCAGGGCGGCCTGCCGGGCCGCCAGCGGCGCCTCGTTCGGACGGCAGCGCTGGCAGGGCCGGAAGCCGGCGGCCTCCGCCTCCGCCGGGCCGGCGTGAAAGGCGACGTTCTCCGGCCGGGCCGGGCGCGAGGCGCAGGAGGGGCGGCAATAGACGCCGGTCGTCCGCACCGAATAGACGAACCGTCCGTCGAAGGCCGGGTCGCGTTCCCGCAGGGCGCGCCAGCGCGGGTCGTCCTCCAGGTCCGGCCCCACCAGGTCCGGCCCCAGCTCCGGCCCGGCATCCGTCCGGGTGGTGTCGCGGTGTTCCATCTGTCGTTCCATGGCGATGCTCATCGGTCGCTTCCTCGATGACGTGTCGTCCATCGGTGTAGCGGCCCGTCCGGGGCCTCGCACCCCGGCGCTTGCTTTCGAATCCCCGGCCCGATCATACCCGCGATGGGAGCGCGCCGGAAGCGGGGGCGGGTTTATCCATCGGATTGCTCGATGGAAGGCATCGAACAAATTCCTTTTTCCTATTCCTGAAGCCGCCTTATCCTCGGATTCCAAGCCGTTGCGCCGGTGGCCGGCCAAGGCGGGTGGCGCGACAAAATGTCCCGCGTGGGGACTTGCGGTTTTTTGCGCGAGAGTTGTCGCCGTTCCGCCGGTTATCAACGAAAGGCGTTGCGAGAACATCATTCGGAATAGAAAGAAGGCCGGATGCGGGTTTGACGGATGTTCTTCTTTATTTTCCTTGGGAAACATCCTAATTCGATAGGCGAAGAGAGGGTGTGGAGATGATCGAGACTCGGGATTTGACGATCGTCACGGGATGGGGAATGGCCGGTGTCGTCGCCAGCACCCTGGCCGTGATCCTGCTGTCGCCGGGTGCCGCCTCGACCGCGGACACGGTTCTGATGGAGCGTGTCTCGCACAATCTCAGCGGCGACGCCTGCCGCCGCGTGCTGGAGGACGTCATCGCCCGGCCGGCCGACAAGCCGGTTCTCTGGCTGTGGGCCGAGGAATCGGAACCGGGCCGCACGCCGGTCGCCTCCTGGTCGCGGCGCGAGGCGCCGGTGGGGCCGCCGCGCCCCTATGCCTTCCGGCCGGGCACCGACAGCGTCCCGCAGCAGGCCTGCTCCTTCGACAGCAACTCCGTCCACATCGTGTCGTTCGAGCCGAAGAAGACCTTTTCCATCACCCCGGTCATGATCGATCCGGTCGATTGATCCGGTCGATTGTCCGCATCGCGTGTTTCGGGGATGCCGGAAAAGAAAAAAGACGCCCATCGTCGGGGGGACGATGGGCGCGCGAAGGCAAAACGGGAGACATCATCACACCAGTGATGATGAAATCGCCGGAGCGATTGTGCGGCGATCATCGCCGCCGGGACCAGGCCCAGCCTTGACTGCGGTCAAGCTGGAGCGGAAAAAGCGCTTTTCCGTTCGGATGCCTCTTCTGCCCGGTCAATGGGCCATTTCTCCCATCTTCTTGCGGGAGTCGCCGGTCTTGTCGAGGATGATGCTGTCGTCCGCCTTGCCCTCGACCTCCAGGATGCCGATCAGGCCCTTGGTGGCGCGGCTCAGCGCGTGATCGACTAGGGCGTACTGGCCGGGATAATCGACCTTGAACTCGACCATGGTGGCGCCGCCCGGCGGGACGGTGACGGTCTGGATGCCCTTCAGCGGCTCCGTTTCGAGGCCGCCCAGGCTGTGGACGCGGTCGAAGATCTCGCCGATGACGTGGAAGGAGGAGGTCAGGTTGGGGCCGCCGACACCGAACCAGATGCGCACGGTCTCGCCGACCTTGGCCTTCAGCGGCTTGTCCTTCGACAGGGCGCCGACGGCGCCGTTGAACACCAGATAGTTGGGCCGCTCGTTCACGAGCCCGTCGTAATCATCCTCGGCGGTGGGGATGTTCTTGGCCTTGGTGGCGTAGATCTCCTGCTGCATCACGTAGAATTCCCGATCGACCGCCGGCAGCCCGGCTTCGGGCTCGACGACGATCAGGCCGTACATGCCCTTGGAGATGTGGTGGGCGACCATCGGCGTGGCGCAGTGGTAGACGTAGACGCCCGGCGTCAGCGCCTTGAAGGAGAAGGCCTTGGTCTGGCCCGGCTCGACCTGGGTGATCTGGCCGCCGCCGAGGAAGCCGGTCGCCGCGTGGAAGTCGATGGAATGGTTCATCGTCGCTTCCTTGGCGTTGGTGATGCTGACATCCACCGTGTCGCCGACGCGCACGCGCACCATCGGGCCGGGGATGGTGTTGTTGAAGGTCCAGTAGGTGTAGGTGGTGCCGTCGTCGAGCTTGGAATCGACCTCGGTCGTGGTCAGCGTGACCTGATGGGTCTTCGGCGCGCGCTTGCCGGGTTTCTCCGCGGCGGGGACGGCGGCCGGATCCAGGACGATGTCGACCGTCTTGTCCTTGACCTTCGGATCCGCGTAGAGCGTGGTGGCCGAGACCGCGCCGATCCCCGACAGGGTCAGGAGAGTGGCAACGCTGACGCTGGCGAGAAACATCCTGCTGTTCATGGCACGGTCCATTCGATGCGTTTCGTATGGACCGAGTGTCGCCCGACAAGACGGCTGGCCGATTGACCGCCGTCAAGCCGCGCCTCTCTATTTGCCGTTCAGGTTGTGATATTGATGGGATCCAATGAATTGCTTTTGAATCGATTGCGATGTTCGTGGTCGTTACCGTCCGGCGACTTGACGGCGCAGCGCCTTCAATTCCTCGAAGCGGGCTGTGACGTCGCGCAGGACCGCCGCCATGCCGAGCATCCCGCCATCCCCGTCGTGGAGCGGCACGATGGTGAACTCCACGGAGATGCGGCGCCCATCCTTGTGCAGGGCCGGGACCGACAGCAGGTCGCCCTTGCCGTAGCGGCTCTCGCCCGTCGCCATCACGGCGTCGTACCCCTCCCAATGACGGGGACGCTGGCGTTCCGGTATGATCAGGTCGAGGGACTGGCCGAGCGCCTCCGCGGCGCTGAAACCGAAGAGGCGTTCCGCCCCCTCGTTCCAGAACGCGATCCGGCCGTCCCGGCCGGAATAGACGATGGCGTCGGCGGCGCTGCGCAGCAGCGCGTCGCCGAGCCGGGCCAGCGTGTCGGCGGAGAGGGTGGAGTCCGCCGGCTGCCGGGGTTGCGGGTCCATGGTCGGGCTCTTTCCTGGGTTCCTGGCCGTTCCAGCCGTGGTCACGTCACAGGCGCGTCAGCCGGAAGATGATGATGAACATGGTGAGCGTCCCGAGTTCGGCCAGCGCCGCCAGCCAGCTCGGGTGGAAAATGATTCCGAGCGGCATGATCAGCAGAAAGATCAGACCGGGGAAAACCACCCATGGTGACTCCGATTTGTGGGCGTGAGGGTCGTCCTGTTCGGTTCCATCAAGGATTTCCGAGCCGTCGAGCGCGTGATCCGTCATGACCTTTTCCCGTTTTTCTGGTTGTCCGGCCGAGTTCCACGCGACATCGTCTTGTGTTCCCAGCCTGGATTGGTCACGCGACTTTACGGAGTTGACGATGGTTGAAAAGCGAAACTATTCGATGGATATCATCGGTGTTTCCGAAGGCTTCCCGCTGTCCGGGGGCATCTCCGGCGCCGGCTGCGGCGCGCGCGACAGGATCGCCCGCAGGCCGGTGAAGGCGGCCTCCAGAACGCCGGAATCGGCTTCCACCGGGTGGACCGCGTAGATCGGCAGATTGAAGGGGTGGGTTTCCGGCAGGATCTCGGCGAGCCCCTCGTCGACCAGCGGCTGCACCAGTCCGCGCGGGAAGTGACCGGTGCCGCCGCACTGTTTCAGGTAATCGAGCCCCAGCGTGCCGACGCCGATCGACAGCGGCGTCGTTTGCGCCTCCGGGTGGCGCAGGTGGATCTTGCGCTGGAAATCGTCGCTCCAGTCGATGTGGACGTATTCGCCGCCCCCTCCCTCCCCCTGTTCGCCAGGGATGCGCAGCAGAACCAGCTCCTCCTCCATCAGCAGGCTGATCTTCAGGCCCGGCGTGTTGCGCGGCGAGTACATGATGCCGAGGTCGAGCGTGCCCTCCCGCAGCGACTGGAGCAGACCGTCGGCCAGCCCGACCTCGCAGCGCAGCGCGATGTCGGCGGCGTTGCGGCGCATCCAGGGGATCCAGCGGTGCAGCATGCGGTTCCACAGCCCGGCCTCGCTGCCGATGCGCAGCAGCGCGCGGTGGCCCGGCGGCAGCGCCGCCTCCTGGCGGGCCTGCTCCCACAGCCGCATCATGGCGACGGCGTGGCGCTGGAACCGCACCCCGCCGGGGGTCAGCGCCGCCCCGCTCTTGGTGCGTAGGAAGAGGCGGCAGCCGAGCTGCTCCTCCAGCTGGCGGATGCGCGTGCTGACCGTCGACTGGGTGACGTGCAGCCGCTCCGCCGCCGCGACGAAGCTGCCCGCCGCCGCGACCTCAAGGAAGGTGCGGGCCGTTTCCGTGTCCATCTGTCCCGCCCCCGGCGACCGTTTCTGCCCGCCCACAAGGCACACCGGAACCCGTCACTGCGTCAAGAACAGCGACGCGGTGATGGCCAGGGTCGAGACGATCACCAGCGCCAGCCCGCCGCGCCCGAGCGCCCGCTGGCGGTGCAGGGCGATCCCCATGCCGATCACGGCGGCGGCGGCCAGCAGCAGGCCGAGCTTCATGTCGGTCATGGCGTGCCTCCCGGCCCGATCCAGCCCCATGTCCCGGCGGCGTGGACCAGCAGGATCGCCCCGCACAGCAGAACCAGATAGCCCGACAGCAGCACCCGCCAGCCGGCTCCGGCGCGGTCCAGCTCCAGGTAATGCAGCAGGATTTCCCGCCCCTTGGCCACCGCGACCGCCAGAAGCAGCGCCGCCCCGGCGATTCCGACGCCGGATCCGGACTCCTCGTGTTGCGCGAACAGCAGCGTGACGGTCGACAGCCCGAGCAGGATCAGCCAGGACCACGTGAGGCGATCGATCCTCATGATCGATTTCCTTTCATCGCACGAGATAGACGAGCGGGTAGAGGATCACCCAGATCAGATCGACCATGTGCCAGAAGGCGGCGCCGGTCTCCAGATTCTCCACGCTGGGCCAGCGGGCGACGATGGCCAGCACGGCGATCCCCATCACGACGTGCAGCGCGTGGAAGCCGGTCAGCAGGAAATAGAGCGCGAAGAAGGTGTCGCTGTCGATCGACAGGCCGGCCCCCAGCGTCGCCGCGTACTCCACCGCCTTGACCGCCAGGAAGACCGAACCGACCGCCGCCGCCGCCAGCATCCGGCGGCGCGCCAGCGCCGGCCGGCCGCGCCGGCCGGCGGCGACGCCGCGCGCGGCGATGAAACCGCTGGTCACCAGCACCATGGTGTTGACGGCGCCCAGCGTCCCGTCCAGATGCGCCTGCCCGGCCGCGAAGGGGACGGGATCGAGCGCGCGGGCGACGGCGAAGCCGACGAAGGCGGCGCCGAACACCGCCAGTTCGCCCAGGATCAGGATCCACATCATCAGATTGCCGGGCAGGCCGGAAAACCCATCCGGCCGGTCATCCAAAGCGCGGCTGCCCATCGTTGCCTTCCTCTTGCTCGACGGCCGGCACCCTAGACCGGCCGGCGCCGGGGCGGCTTGACCACGGTCAAGGAATGTCCTGGCGCGGCGCTCAATTAATGGACCGACCGGTGGTGGACCACCCGCTGACCTCACCCGCCTCTATCCTGGGATCCCGAGCGATGACCGAACGCTTCACCAAGGCGGCCGCGCGCAACATCTTCTACGGCGGATCGCTGTTCTTCTTCGCAGCCTTCGTCGGGCTGACCGCGCTCAGCCACAACTACATCGTCAACAAAGGCACCGACAGCGCCGGGCTGACCGACGCGGTCGCCCGCGGCAAGCATGTCTGGGAAAAGAACGCCTGCATCAACTGCCACACCCTGCTGGGCGAGGGCGCCTATTTCGCGCCGGAGCTGGGCAATGTCTGGCTGCGCTACGGCGGCGACAAGGACCATGAGGGCGCCGTCACCGCGCTGAAGGGCTGGATGGCCGCCCAGCCGTCCGGCATCGAGGGCCGGCGCCAGATGCCCCAGTTCAACCTGACCGACCGGGAGGTCGAGGATCTCGGCGCCTTCCTGGAATGGACCAGCCGGATCAACACCCAGAACTGGCCGCCCAAGCTGTCGGGCTGAGGAGACTAACCGTCATGAAATACGAATCGCAAAAGGTCGCCCTCTGGTACTTCGCGGCGGCGATGGGGCTGTTCGGGGTGCAGATCCTGGTCGGGCTGCTGGCCGGCGTCGTCTATGTGCTGCCCAACACGCTGTCGGAGCTGCTGCCCTTCAACCTCATCCGGATGATCCACACCAACGCGCTGATCGTCTGGCTGCTGATCGGCTTCTTCGGCGCCGCCTACTACCTGATCCCCGAGGAGTCGGAGGTCGAGCTGCACAGTCCCAAGCTGGCGCTGATCCAGCTCGGCCTGTTCGTCTTCGGGGCGCTGGCCGCCGTCGTCGGCTACGTCTTCCGCGTCCACGAGGGGCGCGAGTTCCTGGAACAGCCGACCTGGATCAAGGCCGCCATCGTCGTCGTCGCGCTGATGTTCCTCTACAACATCACCATGACGGTGCTGAAGGGCCGCCGTACGGTGATCACCAACATCCTGCTGGTGGGCATGTGGGGCATCGCGCTGTTCTTCCTGTTCTCCTTCTACAACCCTGCCAATCTGGCGCTGGACAAGATGTACTGGTGGTACGTCGTCCATCTCTGGGTCGAGGGCGTGTGGGAACTGGTGATGGCCTCGATCCTCGCCTTCCTGATGATCAAGATGACCGGCGTCGACCGCGAGATCGTCGAGAAGTGGCTCTACGCCATCGTCGGGCTGGCGCTGTTCAGCGGCATCCTCGGCACCGGCCACCATTATTACTGGATCGGCACGCCGGGCTACTGGCAGTGGATCGGTTCGATCTTCTCGACGCTGGAGGTGGCGCCCTTCTTCACCATGGTCGTCTTCTCCTTCATGATGGTGTGGAAGAGCGGGCGGCGTCACCCCAACAAGGCGGCGATGCTGTGGTCGCTCGGCTGCGCGGTCTTCGCCTTCTTCGGCGCCGGGCTGTGGGGCTTCCTGCACACGCTGGCCCCGATCAACTACTACACCCACGGCACCCAGGTGACGGCGGCGCACGGGCACCTCGCCTTCTACGGCGCCTACGCGATGATCAACCTCGCGATCATCACCTACGCGATGCCCTACCTGCGCGGCGTGCAGCCCTACAACCAGGTCCTCAACATGTGGAGCTTCTGGCTGATGAGCGGCGGCATGGCCTTCATGACCTTCGCGCTGACCGTGGCCGGCGTCGTGCAGACCCATCTCCAGCGCGTCATGGGCATGGACTACATGGAGGTCCAGGAGCAGTTGGCGCTGTTCTACTGGATGCGCCTCGGCGCCGGTGTCGCCGTGGGGGCGGGCGTGCTGCTCTACCTCTACGCCATCTTCGGACCGGCGCGCGAGGAACGGCCGGCCTCGATCCCGACCAGCTACCAGCCCGCGGAGTGACGGTTCTCCAGTGACGTTTTCCCAGTGACGTCCCCTCGGCTCCCGCGTCCCCCACTCGGACAGATTGGCGGCGCGGGGGCCGTCTTTTTCCTTCCGGAGTGTTTCGCGATGCCCGACAGCGCCGCCTTCCCCGTCCAGCCCGCCTCCCTGCCGTTCTACCAGCCGGTCGCCGACGAGTGCGCGCTGTTCGAACACGCCTTCAACCACCGCCTGCCCCTGCTGCTGAAGGGGCCGACCGGCTGCGGCAAGACCCGCTTCGTCGCCCACATGGCGGCCCGGCTGGGGCGTCCGCTCTACACCGTCTCCTGCCACGACGACCTGACCGCCGCCGACCTGACCGGGCGCTACCTGCTGAAGGGCGGCGACACGGTGTGGACCGACGGACCGCTGACCCGCGCCGTGCGCGAGGGCGCCATCTGCTACCTCGACGAGGTGGTGGAGGCGCGCAAGGACGTCACCGTCGTGCTGCACCCGCTGACCGACGACCGCCGCATCCTGCCGCTGGAGCGCACCGGCGAGACGCTGGAGGCGCCGGATGGCTTCATGCTGGTGGCGAGCTACAACCCCGGCTACCAGAACGTCCTGAAGGCGCTGAAGCCGAGCACCCGCCAGCGCTTCCTCGCCGTCGAGTTCGACTTCCCCAAGGCCGAGCAGGAAATCCCCATCGTCGCCGCCGAGAGCGGCCTGCCCGAATCCCGCGTCGCCCCGCTGGTCCGCCTCGCCAACGCGCTGCGCGCGCTCAAGGGCCAGGATCTGGAGGAGGGCGTGTCGACCCGCCTGTTGATCTACTGCGCGACGCTGATCCGCTCCGGCATGAAGCCCGAGCGCGCCATCCGCGCCGCCCTGATCGAGCCGCTGACCGACGACGCCGACGTGCGCGCGGCGCTGCTGCGCGTTGCCGACGTCACGCTCGGCTGACCCCAATCCTGTTGAAGCTGCCCTGATGGAGCGGTTATGATCGCGTTGTTCGAGCCGGAGGAAACCATCGGCCGGCTGTGGCATCGTCTGGTCGGCAACCGGTCGAGCTACCCGCGCCACCCGGAGGCGGCGGTGACGCTGGAGTCGCTGCGCCCGCGCCTCGCCGTCTTCTTCCGCGCGCTGGGCGGCGACCGCGGCGTGCGGCTGTCCTCCGGCAGCGCCGCCGGGTCGGACCACCGGCTGTCCCTGATGGCCCGCATCGGGCTGGGGACCGAGCGGGTCGAGCGGCCGGCGCTCGACGGCGACGTGCTCCAGCTTCCGGCGGCGATCGACCTGTTTCCCGATCCCCGGATGAACGAGCGGCTGTACGAGTGGCTCGCCGCCTATTTCGCCCACGCCGAGCCGGCGGTGCCGGCCGGCGACCCGTTGCAGGCCGACCTCCAGGCGCTGCGCGACGCCGCCCGCACCACGGCGCGGGTGCTGGCGCGCTGGCCGGGGCTCGCCGCCCATCACGCGGAACTGGCCGCCGCCGTCGCCGCGATCCGCCCGCTCCGCCGCCTGCCGCCGGTCGAGGCCGCCGTGGAGCGCGCGACGCTCGTCCTGCTCGGCGCGGCCGACGCCGACGCCGAGGTCGAGCGCATGCTCGATCCCGCCTTTCCCCTGAGCGCCTTTCCGGCGCCCTTCGAGTACCGCCGGCTGTTGCCGGTGCCGCTCTGGGGGCTGGCGACCGGGATGGCGGGCAACGACGCGGCGACCGCCGACGACGGCCCCATCGAGAGCCCGGCCGCGCGGGAGGGCGACGGCCGCCGCCGCAAGGCGACCCGGCGGGCGACCGACCAGATCAAGCGCGACGACCCGCTGATCCTGAACCGCTTCGAGAAGATGCTGAGCCTCGCCGAGGCGCTGAACATCCCGCGCGCGGTCGACGACGACGACGCGGACAACGCCCGCAAGGCGGCCGACGATCTCGACGAGATCGCCGTCGGCACGCACCAGCGCAAGGCGTCGACCACGCTGAAGCTCGACCTCGATCTGGCGCCGCCGGCCATCGACGTCACCCCGCTCGCCGCCACCCTGACCTATCCGGAATGGGACCATCGTCGTCACGCTCACCACCCCCACCATTGCCGGGTGATCGCCGAGACCGCCCCGGCCGAGGGCGAGGCGTGGCAACCCGACGAGACGGCGCTGCGCCGCATCCGTCAAGTGCGCCGCCAGTTCGAGGCGCTGCGTCCGCGCCGCATCCTGTTCACTGGCCAGAGCGACGGCGAGGAGCTGGATCTGGCGGCGCTGGTGCGCAGCCGCGCCGACCTGCGCGCCGGCGGGGCCGGCAGCGACCGCGTGCATTGCCAGGCCCGCAGCGCGGCGCGCGATCTGGCGGTGGCGGTGCTGGTCGACGCCTCGCTGTCCACCGACGGCTGGATCGACGGGCGCCGCGTGCTCGACGTGGAGAAGGAGGCGCTGCTGGCGCTGACCCATGGGCTGACCGCCTGCGGCGACGACCACGCGCTCTACGCCTTCACCTCCAAACGGCGCGACTGGGTGCGGGTGCAGACGCTGAAGGGCTTCGGCGAGCCGCTGGGATCCACGGTGACGCGCCGCATCGGCGCGTTGAAGCCCGGCTGGTACACCCGCATGGGCGCCGCCATCCGCCACGCCGCCGCCCGGCTCGCCGAACGGCCGAACCGCCACCGGCTGCTGGTGGTGCTGTCGGACGGCAAGCCGAACGACATCGACCATTACGAGGGCCGCTACGGCATCGAGGACACCCGGCAGGCGATCCGCGAGGCCCGCAAGGACGGGCTGGCGGTGTTCGGCGTCACCATCGACGCCGAGGCGCGCGACTATGTGCCCTATCTGTTCGGGCGCGGCGCCTACGCGATCTTCCCGCAGGCCGCCCACCTGACCAAGGCGCTGCCGGCGCTCTACCGGCAGGTCGCCGGCAACCCGTGACCCGGCGCGCATGGCCCCGGACGAAACCGGCGCGCTTCAGGGTCTCTGCATCCACAAGGTGGCGGCGATCGTGCCGTCCGGCGTGCCGCCGTCGCCGCCGCACTCCCGCGTGACGTCGTAGAGCCCCTGCGGGCGCCGCGTCGACAGGGCGTTCAGCGCGTTGCGGACCGGGGCCTTGGCCGGGTCGCCGGACAGCGGGCCGGACAGGCAGAACCAGACCCCCTCCGCTTGGACGCCGTAGGACCAGGACAGCCCCGCCACGGCCGCCGGCAGGCTGCCATGGGCGGGAAACAGCGCCGTCCGCCACGCGTCGGCGGCGGGGGCGGCCGCTCCCGTGGCCTGCCGGCTGCGGAAGGCGCTTTCGAGCGACGAGAAGCCGGCGTCGGCCTGGGAGGCGAGACGGTTGGCGGTCGCAGCACCAGGGTTGACGTACTGGATGCCGCCCGCCACCGCCATGGCCATCAGGGCGATGGCGAACACCGCCTGGACGATCGGCATCAGCGGGGCGTCCGTGGCCGGGGCCGCGGCCTGGCCGGCGGGGATGGGACCGGCGCGCGCGGCTCCATCCCCGCCGCCTCGCTGCCGAAGACCCGGCGCAGCTCGGCGGCCGTGGTCAGGCCGGCGTGGAACTTGGCGACGGCGTCGTCGAACAGGGTCGGCCAGTTCCGCCCGCCCTTGGCGGCGGCGACCACGGCGGCGGGATCCTCGAAGACCGCGCATTCGCTGATCGCCGTGCGGCCATTGTAGCCGCTCTCGCCGCAGGCGGCGCAGCCGGCGCCGTTGCAGTCCTGGCAGGTGGCGCGGATCAGCGACTGCACCATGACGCCGCGCAGCAAGCCCTTGATGTCGTGGGCCGGGACGCCGAGGTGGCGCAGCCGGTCGATGGCGCCGTTGACCGAGCCGGTGTGCAGCGTGGTCAGCACCATGTGGCCGGTGTCGGCGGCGCGCACGGCCATCTGCGCCGTCTCCTCGTCGCGCACCTCGCCCAGCACGATGACGTCGGGATCGGCGCGCATGAAGGTGCGGACGACGCGGGCGAAATCGAGCTTCACCGCCGGGTTGACGTTGACCTGCCCGGTGTAGGCCATGCGGTACTCCACCGGATCCTCGATGCTGTAGATCGCCCGGCCCAGCCGGTCCATCTCGCGCACCGTGGCGGTCAGGGTGGTGGATTTGCCCGAGCCGGTCGGGCCGCAGACCAGGCACAGCCCATGGCGGCGGTCCACCGCGCGCCGCCAGTCGGCGACCCGGCTGAGACCCAGCGTGTCGAGATTGGGCTGCACCCGCTCGGCGTCGAGAATGCGCATCACGATGATCTCGCCGTCCACCGAGGGCACGGTGGTGACGCGCAGATCGACCGGCCGCCCCTGGTGCTCGACCTCGAAGCGGCCCTCCTGCGGCAGCCGCCGTTCGGCCAGATCCATGCCGGAGCGGTCCTTGATGCGGGCGGCGAGGGTCGCGGCGGGGGCGGCGGCCGTCTCGTCCATCAGCCGGCGGATGCCGTCGACGCGCAGGAAGACGCTGCATGTCTTGCGGCGCGGCACGATGTGGATGTCGGACGCCCCGGCCTCCACCGCGCGGGCGACGAGCTGGCCGACCGGGTCGCCGTCCTCTCCGCCGTCCTGGCTGCGGCGGACTCGGTCGAGGAACTCGTCGTACTGGTCGGGGACGAAGGCGCTGAAGCGGATCGTCTTGCCGGGGTAATAGGCGGCGACCACCCGCTCGGCCACGGATTCCTCGTGCAGGGTGGCGACCTGGACCGTCTCGGCGTTGAGGCCGGTGACGATGATCGCGTGGCGCTCCAGCAGCGGCAGCGGGATCGGCGTGCCGCCGAGCGCGGTCGGCGTCTCCAACGCCGTCTCGTGGCTGACCTGGGCCTCGTTCAGGTCGGCGCGGGCGAGGAAGCCGTTGCGCACCAGGATGGCGCCCAGCGGCTCGCCGGTCACCCGCTGCTCGGCGAGCGCGGCGTCGAGGATGCCGCGCGTCACCAGCCCCTTGCGCAGCAGATAGCCGGCCAGTTCCTCGCGGAAGGCGGCGGATGGCTTCAGGACCGGCATGTCCAGCTCGCGCGGTTGGCGACGGCGGCGGCGGCCACGTTCGGCTGTGCCAGCGCGGCGGCGGCCCCCCCGGCGGCGAGTCGCCCGACGTCGCCTGCGGCCACCGCCGGCTGGGCGAACAGGGCGCCCTGGGCGCAGCGCCCGCCCGGCGCCGACCAGATCTGGGTGTTGGGGTCGGCGATGACGTGCGAGCCGCCGAGATCGAGCACGGCGGCGCTGCCCGGCCGCGCCGACGGGCCGCCGACGACCGAGGCCTTCATCTCAAGCTGGCCGTTCTCCACCACCACGCCGAAGGGCATTCCGTTGTCCATGGCCACGTCGGTGCGGTCGAGGATCGCCCGCCCGCCGCCGCTGCGCAAGGCCGCCATCGGCAGCCCGCGCCCGCGCACCTGGAGAAGCGGGCGGCGGTTCTCCGCCGTGAAGGTGATGGCGGCGCCCAGCGTGGAGACCAGCGCGCTGCGCCCGGCGCCGACCGTGGCATCGACCACCGCGTCGCGAAACAGCGCGCTGCCGCCGTCGACCAGCACCCCGTCGCCGCCGGGCGCCGACAGCGCCAGCCGCCCGCCGGCGACGTCGAGCCGGGCATGCGCCACCCGCAGGGCGGCGACCCGGCCGGTGACGATGGCGTTGCTGCCGGCGAAGGTGAGCTGGGTGCCGGGCAGCGCCTCGACCGGCATCTCGAAGGCGATGTTCTCGACCCGCGCGTCGGTCGGCAGGCGCAGGGCCTGGTCGGGCGGGCTGGTCGCCAGCACCACGCCGGCGCCGTCCCCCTTCAGCACCAGCCGCAGCGCGCGGCCGCCGCCGCCCGGCGGATCGGCGGCCAGCGCCTGGACGAGCGCCGCCGGGATTTCGTGGCGGCCGGGGGCCAGCCGCAGCACCATGGTCGCCGGCCGGGTCGCCTGCCAGTGGCCGAGCGCCGCCGGCAGCGCCATCGCGTCGGCCGGCGTGGTGCCGCTGGCGTCGCCGAGCGCCGCCGGGGCGACGTAGCGGGTGACCGTCGCCGAGGCCGCCAGCGCCGCCAGATCGGCCGACGCGCCGCGGGTGACGGCGACGGCGCTGCCCTCGGCGGCGGCGATCTGGCCGTCCTTGAAGGTCAGGGCGGCGCAGTCGGGCAGGGCGGTGGAGCCGATCGGCGGCGCCACGATGGCGGCGACGACCCCGGCGCGCGCCAGTTCCGCCGGGGCGGCGGGGGCGGCGGCGACGTAGCTCCGGCCGCCCGCCGCCGTTCCCGGCGGCCAGGCGGCGGTCTGCACCTGCGACGCCGCGCGGTCGGCGGCGGGGGCGAAGACGCAATAGCCGTAGACGGCGCCCCAGGGCGTCCGCGTGCCGGGCAGCAGCCAGCGCGGCAGGGTGCCCGCCGGCTGGACGGCGGCGACCTTGGCGGTGGTCTTGCCGTTGCTGGCCTGCGCCTTCGCGGCCTGGGTTCCGGCCGGTCGCGGCGGCGGATCCTCGGGGGCCGGCGGGCTGGCGACGCCGTCGTTGTCGAGCGTGCGCAGGTTGGCCTCCACCAGGGCGGCGAGGCGGTGCATCTCGGCGGCGCTGCGCTGGGCCTGGCTGATGCGGTTGGAGGCGTCCACCATGGTGTAGGCGGTGTAGCCGGTCGTCGCCACCAGCGAGATGGCCATGATCGTCATCAGGATCAGCGAGGTCACGGCGGAAATCCCCGAGGCAGCGGCCCGTCGGCGCGCACTCTACCCCGCCGCGCCGTGCGGAACCAATCCCGGCGGCGGCGGGACGCCCGCATCAAAAAAGCGATCGCCCCGGCCGAAAGGGACCGGGGCGACGGTGTCGGGCGACGGCGGTGTCGCTTAGAACTTGTAGTAGGCCACGAACTTGTTGTCGTCGGCCGGGGACGCGCCGGCGACGTTGTTCAGCGTCAGGGCGGAGGCGGTGGTGACCTGGACGCAACCGAACTTGTAGCCGGTGAAGGCGGCAACGAAGGCGGCCTGGGTTCCCACCGAGAGCACCAGACCGGTGCCGGGCGCCGCCAGCGTGCCGGTGGCGCTGATCTGGCCACCGGCGCGGGCGATTTCCGTGCATTGCGACAGGGCGGTGCTGGTCAGCACCAGGAAGACGCCGCCGTTGGCGAAATTGGAGTTGATGGTCAGGCCGGACGCCGTTGCGGGGTTCGTCAGGTCGAGCGCGATGCGGGATGCGCCGCCGCCCCAACTGGCGGCGATGGTGGGCGCCGTCGGCACGGCGGCGAGATAGCCGGTGCCGATCAGGTCGGTCTGCGTCGCCGCTCCGGTCATGCTGGGGAAGGTCGCGCCGGCCGCGGCCAGGGTGGTGGTGTTGCCGTTGGAGGCGTAGAGCACCCAGGCGGCGTCGACCTGCGACAGCGACTGGATGATGCCGACGGCGGCGGCCTTCGGGCCCGCGCTCGTGAAGGCGGTGCCGACATAGAACACGCCCGCGGCGCCCATCACGGCGGTGAGGGCGACGGAAATGATGACCGTCAAAATATTGAACATGGGGGTCCCTTGAAAATGCCGGCACGTTGTTCTTCAGCGGGACGCAGAAAGTCGCGCTTCCGAATCGCTCCGGAAACTATTTCGAGTCCAACCATCCTGATTCCCACTGTTGAGGATTTCAGTGCAAAACTGTTTATGACTCGTTAATCTCGCGGTCTCGTTGATTTGAGTACGGATGATAAAACCGACGTGGGCACCGGGGGCGACCTTCGGCGATGCGTCACGCGGCGCCCTCCGGTCTGGAGGGAAGGCATTCTGGATGGTGCACCAAATCATATTTTTGGTATCCCAAACCGCTTGACCGCCGTATCGGCGACCGCCACATTGCGCCTGTGCGCGGCCCCACTTTTGCTCGGAATCGGTGATGCAGCCTGAGAAACCAAGCCGGGTCTCGGAAATGCGCCAGATCCTCGAACAGGAAATCCTGGACGGGGCGATCAGGCCCGGAGAGCGCCTCGACGAGCGGGCGCTGGCCGACCGCTTCGGCGTGTCGCGCACGCCCGTGCGCGAGGTTCTGTCGCAGCTCGGCTCGACCGGACTGGTGGCCATCCGGCCGGGAGCCGGGGCGTCGGTGGTCCGCATGTCGGCCAAGCAGCTCGTCAACATGATGGAGGTGCTGATCGAGCTGGAGGCGCTGGCCGCCGGTCTCGCGGCGCGGCGCATGGGAATGGCGGAGCGCGGCCGGCTCGCCGCCGTGCACGAGGAAAGCCGCGCCGCCGCGCAGGCCGGCGACATCCAGGATTACGACCGGCTGAATCGCGAGCTTCACGAGCTGATCTACGCCGGCAGCCGCAACGAGCATCTGGAGCAGCAGGCGAAGTTCATCCGCGGCCGGATGCGCATCTACCGCCAGTACCCGTTCCAGCACACCGCCCGCCCGCTGAAGTCCTACAACGAGCATGACCTCGTGGTGAAGGCGATCCTCGAAGGCGACAGCGACGCCGCCCGGATGCACATGCACGGCCACATGACCGTCGGCGGCAGCATCTTCGTCGACATGGTCGTCGGCATGCCGGCAATCGGCGACACTGAATAGCACCCGGCGTTTTCGTTCCGATCGCAGCGGCCCGCCGGCTCCCTCGGCGGGCCGCTTTGCATTTGCGGGCATCCCGGTCCACCATAGGGCGGCCACGGATTGTTCGCATTCCCATCTTTTTCGGATTGCATTCCATAAATCACGTTTGGTATACCATTCAGCGTGAACGGAGCGATCCAGGCCGAAGTTGGTATCCCTTCACCACGAACGGAAAAACATGACACCGGGACACAGGATGAGCGGTTCTCCAGAAACCGGAACGGACGCGGCGGGAACGACGCCCGTGCTTACGACGGACGGCGCGGTCGCGACGATCCGCTTCAACCGCCCCCGGCAGCACAACCGGCTCGATTCGGCGGACATCGCCGCCTTGCACGAGCGGATCGAGTCGGCCGAGGCGGATCCCGCTCTGCGCGTCCTCGTGCTGACCGGCAGCGGGCCGAGCTTCTCGTCGGGCTATGACCTGGGCGCCGCGCAGAACTCGGAACGCGCCGCTCCGGACGCGGACTCCTGCGACGACGGCGAGGTCGCCTTCTCCCGCCTGTGCGACCGGGTCGAGGCGATCCGCATGCCGACGATCTGCGCCCTGAACGGCGGCGTCTATGGCGGTTCCACCGATCTGGCGCTCGCCTGCGACTTCCGCGTCGGCGTGACCGGCATGCGGATGCGCATGCCCGCCGCCCAGCTCGGCATCCATTTCTACCCGAGCGGCCTGCGCCGCTACGTGTCGCGGCTCGGCCTCGCCACCACCAAGCGGCTGTTCCTCACCGCCGAGACGATCGGGGCGGAGGAGATGCTGCGCGTCGGCTTCCTCGACCGGCTGGTCGAGCCCGACGGGCTGGACGCCGCGGTGGCGGAACTGGCCGGGCGCATCGCCGCCTGCGCGCCGCAGGCGACCGCCGGCATCAAGCGCTCGCTCAACGAGCTGGCGCGCGGCACGCTGGACGACCGGGCCGGAGAGGCGGCCTTCCGCGCCAGCCTGCATTCCGACGAGTTCGCCGACGCCCTGAAGGCCTGGTCGCAGCGCCGACCGTCCTGAACGGCTCCTCCAGGCAGGCAACCGACAACAGAGAACCGAGACGACCCATGGCCGACCAGACCCTCGTCCCCACCCTGGATCCCCACGCCCTCGCGCGGGATCTGTCCGGTCTTCTCCTGATCGACGGCGCGCTGCGCCCGGCGCTGTCGGGTGCGACCTTCGACGTCGTCAACCCGGCGACCGGCGACGTCGTCGCCACCGCCGCCGAGGGCGGCGAGCGCGACGTCGACGCGGCGGTGACGGCCGCCGCGAAGGCCCAGCGGGACTGGGCGCGCCGGCCGGCCCGCGAGCGTGGCAAGCTGGTCGCCGAGGCCGGCCGCCGCCTCACCGATCACGCCGAGGAGATCGGCCGGCTGCTCGCCCTGGAGACCGGCAAGGCGATCCGCACCGAAAGCCGGGTCGAGGCGACGCTGGTCTCCGACACGCTGGCCTTCTATGGCGGCCTCGCCTCGGAGCTGAAGGGCGAGACGGTGCCCTTCAGCCCCACCATGCTGACCTTCACCCAGCGCGAGCCGATCGGCGTCGTCGGCGCCATCATCCCGTGGAACGTGCCGCTCTACCTGATGGCGCTGAAGATCGCCCCGGCGCTGGTCGCCGGCAACGCGGTCGTCGTCAAGTCGGCCGAGGAGGCGCCGCTCGCCGCCCTGCGGGTCATCCAGGTGATGAACCAGGTGCTGCCGGCCGGCGTGCTGAACATCCTGTCGGGCGACGGCCCCGGCTGCGGCGCGCCGCTGGTCGCGCATCCGGGGGTGGGCAAGGTCACGTTCACCGGCTCGGTCGAGACCGGCAAGATCATCTCGCATCTGGCCGCCGACAAGCTGATCCCGGTCACGCTGGAACTGGGCGGCAAGAGCCCGATGATCGTGATGGGCGACGCCGACCTCGACCGCGCCATCGACGGCGCCGTCGCCGGCATGCGCTTCACCCGCCAGGGCCAGAGCTGCACCGCCGCCTCGCGCATCCTCGTCCATGAGAGCCTGCACGACGCCTTCGTGACCAAGCTGAAGGCCAAGGTCGACGCCATGACCATGGGCGACCCGCTGGACGAGGCGACCGACATCGGCACCATCATCTCGCCCCAGCAGTTCGAGCGGGTGCGGCGCTACATCGCGCTCGGCGAGGCGACGGCCGGCGCCACCGCGCACCGCTGCGCCGCCCTGCCGGCCGACGAGCGGCTCACGCGCGGCCTGTTCGTGCAGCCGGTGATCTTCACCGGCATCCCCAACGACCACGCGCTGGCGCGCGAGGAGATCTTCGGGCCGGTGACCTGCGTGATCGCGTTCAGCGACTACGAGGAGGCGCTGGCGATGGCCAACGACAGCGACTTCGGCCTCGCCGCCACCATCTGGACGCGCGACCTGCGCACCGCGATGGACGCGACCCGGCGGCTCCAGGCCGGCTTCGTGCAGGTGAACCAGAATCTGGTCGTGCAGCCGGGCCTGTCCTACGGCGGCGTCAAGCAGTCGGGGCTGGGCAAGGAGGCGTCCTTCGAGGCGATGCTCGACCACTTCACCCACAAGAAGACGGTCATCATCAACATGACATGACCCTGACCTGAACCAGGAGCCGGCGCGGCAAGCCGGCCAAACGGGAGGAAAGCACCATGAAGACCCCCATTCTCGCCGCCGCCCTGGCGACGGCGTCGCTGGCGGCCGCCGGAACCGCGCAGGCCGGCCCGGACGCCATCCGCATCGGCGTGCTCAACGACCAGACCGGGCTCTACGCCGATTTCGGCGGCATCGGCTCGGTCGAGGCCGCCAAGCTGGCGGTGGAGGAATTCGGCGGCACGGTTCTCGGCAAGAAGATCGAGATCATCACCGCCGACCACCAGAACAAGCCGGACATCGGCCTGACCATCGCCCGCGAATGGTTCGACGTGCGGAAGGTCGACGCCATCGCCGAGATGACCAACTCGGCCATCGCCATCGGCGTGCAGAATCTGGCGAAGGAGCGCGGCCGGATCACGCTCGCCACCGCCGCCGGCACCACCCGCCTGACCAACGAGGATTGCTCGCCGACCAGCTTCCACTGGATGTGGGACACCTATTCGCAGGCGACCGGCACCGCGCGCGCCGTGCTCCAGGGCGGCGATAAGAACTGGTTCATGCTGTCGGCCGACTACGCCTTCGGCCACCAGATGGCGGCGGAGCTGTCGAAGACCGTGCTCGAGGGCGGCGGCACGGTGGTCGGGCAGGTCAAGCACCCGATCGGCAGCGCCGACTTCTCCTCCTTCCTGCTCCAGGCGCAGGCGTCGAAGGCCCAGGTCATCGGGCTGGCCAACGGCGGCACCGACACCTCCAACGCGATCAAGCAGGCGGCGGAGTTCGGCATCACCGACGGCGGCCAGAAGCTGATCGGGCTGGCCGTCATGATCAGCGACGTGCACGCGCTCGGCCTCGCCAGCGCCAAGGGGCTGATCGCCACCGACGGTTATTACTGGGACCGCGACGAGGGCAGCCGCGAACTGGCCCGCCGCTTCGAGGCGCGCATGAAGCGCAAGCCGAACATGGTGCAGGCCGGCGTCTATTCCGCCGTGCTGCATTACCTGAAGGCGATGCAGGCCGCCGGCACCGACGACGGCAAGGTGGTGGCCGAGAAGATGCGCGAGCTTCCCGTCGACGACCTGATCACCAAGGGCGCCAAGGTCCGCGCCGATGGCCGCGTCGCCCGTGACATGTACCTGATCCAGGTAAAGAGCCCGGCGGAATCCAAGGGTCCGTGGGACTATTACAAGATCCTCCGCACCATTCCGGCGGAGCAGGCGACGATGCCGCTCAGCGAGAGCAAGTGCTATCTGGTCAAGAAGAGCTGAGGGCCGCGAGCAACCTTGAACGGCCCTCTTTCCCCCGGGGAGAGGGAGGGGACCCGCCGCGAAGCGGTGGGGAGGGTGAGGGGGCCGGCGCGCGGAGCGCGCGCCGTGAAGGGGCATCCTGCCCCTTCGCCCATCCTCTTTCGCAAACTTCTCGCCACGCATCCCCCTCACCCAGCCCTCTCCCCAGGGGGAGAGGGCTTTGCAGGCCGTACCGATCGACTCCCAAAAGGACTGAAACCATGGCACGGATTGCCTTCATCGGGCTCGGCAACATGGGCCGCCCCATGTGCGAGAATCTCGTCAAGGCCGGCAACGACGTCGTCGGCTACGACATCGCCCCGGCGATGCGCGACGCCTACGCCGCCGCCGGTGGCCGCGTGGCCGCAACGCTGGCCGAGGCGCTGGCCGAGGCCGACACCGTCATCAGCATGATCCCGACCGGCAAGCATGTGCGCGCCGCCTACGAGGGGGAGGGCGGGGTCTTCGCGCTCGCCCGCTCCGGCACGCTGATGATCGACTGCTCGACCATCGACGTCGACAGCGCGCAGGCGGTCAGCAAGGCGGCGTCGGCCGCCGGCTTCGTGATGGTCGATGCCCCGGTGTCCGGCGCGGTGCCGGCGGCGCAGGCCGGCGCCCTGACCTTCATGGTCGGCGGCACCGCCGAGGGCTACGAGCGCGCCAAGCCGATCCTGACCGGCATGGGGAAGAACCTGTTCCATGTCGGCGCGTCGGGCAGCGGCAACGCCATGAAGATCTGCAACAACATGATGGCCGGCATGAGCATGGTCGCCATCAGCGAGGTCTTCACCCTGGCGGAGAAGCTCGGTCTCGACAACCAGGCGGTCTACGACGTCGTCACCCGCTCGTCGGGCAACTGCTGGGCCCTACAGGTCTACTGCCCGGTGCCGGGGCCGGTGCCGACCTCGCCGGCCAACCGCGACTACCAGCCGGGCTTCACGGCGGCGATGATGCTGAAGGACATGCGGTTGTCCCAGCAGGCCGCCAGCGCCAGCGGCGCCGCGACCCCGCTCGCCGGCAGCTCCGCCGCCTTCTACCAGATGCTGGTCGAGAGCGGCCACGGCGCCAAGGATTTCAGCGCGGTCTTCGAGCTGATCTCCGGCCGCCTCGGCCGTTCGCCGGCGGAGGGCTGAGCATGACCGGCACCACGCTCCGGGGAGGCACGGTCCAGGCGATCCGCGTCCACCAGCCCGGCGGCCCCGAGGCGCTGGTGCTGGAGGATGTCGAACTGCCGCCTCCCGGTCCGGGGCAGGCGCTGGTCCGCCACACGGCGATCGGCGTCAACCTGATCGACACCTACCACCGCTCCGCCCTGTCCGGGCAGTACGCGATCCCGCGCCCGGCCGTGCTGGGCGTGGAGGCGGCGGGAATCGTCGAGGCGGTCGGCCCCGGCGTCGGGACGGTCCGGCCGGGCGACCGCGTCGCCTACTGGATGCTGCTCGGCGCCTACGCTCAGGCGCGCCTCGTCCCCGCCGAGCGCCTCGTCAAACTGCCGGACACGGTGTCGGACGAGGTGGCGGCGGCGGCCATGGTCAAGGGCACGACCGCGCAGTATCTGCTGCACCGCGTGCACCCGGTGAAGGCCGGCGACGCGCTGCTCGTCCACGCCGCCGCCGGCGGGGTCGGACAGATCCTCTGCCAATGGGCGTCCAGCCTGGGCGCCACGGTGATCGGCACGGTCGGCTCGCCGGAGAAGCTGGCCGTCGCCCGGGCCGCCGGCTGCGAGCATGTGATCCTGTCCCGTGGCGAGGATCAGGACGGGGAGGATTTCGTCGCCCGCGTCCGCGACGTCACCGGCGGACGCGGCGTCGACGTGGTCTATGATTCCGTGGGGCAGGATACCTTCCTGCGCTCGCTCGACTGCCTGCGGCCCTTCGGCCTGATGGTGAATTACGGGCAGGCCAGCGGCCCGGTGCCGCCCTTCGACATCGGCGTGCTGGCGCAGAAGGGCTCGCTGTTCCTTGCCAAGCCGACTCTGGCGACCGTCACCCGGACCCGCGCCGACATCGAGGCGCTGGCCGCCGGCCTGTTCGCGGCGCTGGAGGAAGGACGCGTCCGCGTCGAGGTCTCCCGCCGCGCGCCGCTGGCCGAGGCGGCGGCGGTGCATCGCGACCTGGAAGCCCGGCGCACCACCGGGTCGATCGTGCTGCTGCCCTGAAAGAACGATCAAGCGCCAGACGGCGACTGGAACCCCAATGATGACCGAGAACCTCTACAATCTGCTTCTGCCGTCCGACCCGCGCGACGACGCGCGCCCCGCCCTTCAGACCGGGACCGGCGCGGCGTGGAGCTACGGAGACCTGCGGCGGACGGCGGGGCGGATCGCCCGGCTGCTCCATGAGTCCGGCGTCGGCCGTGGCGACCGGGTGGCGGTGCAGGTGGAAAAGTCGCCGGAGGCCCTGTGCCTCTATCTCGCGACCTTGCGGATCGGCGCCATCTATCTGCCGCTGAACACCGCCTACACCCTGACCGAGCTGCGCTATTTTCTCGGCGACGCCGAGCCGGCGGTCTTCGTCGGCCCGCCGCAGTCGGCGGCCGAGGTCGCGGCGCTCGACCCGGCCCCGGCCGGACGCCTGTTCACGCTCGACGGGGACGGCGGCGGCAGCCTGACGGCGGCCTGCCGCGACCTCGACCCGTGGGACGGCACCGCCGACATGGCGGCTGACGACGTGGCGGCGATCCTCTACACCTCGGGCACCACCGGGCGGCCCAAGGGCGCCATGATCACCCACGGCAACCTCGGCTACACCACGCGCACGCTGGCCGGGCTGTGGGGGATCGCCGACACCGACGTGCTGCTGCACGCGCTGCCCGTCTTCCACGCGCACGGCCTGTTCATCGCCGCCAACCCGGTGCTGTTCGCCCGCGGCTCCATTCTGTTCCTCTCCAGGTTCAGCGCCGACCGCGTGATCGATCTGCTGCCGCGCGCGACGCTGTTCATGGGGGTGCCGACGCTCTACACGCGGCTGCTCGCCGACCCGCGCCTGACCCCGGATCTGTGCCGGGGGATGCGGCTGTTCACCTGCGGCTCGGCGCCGCTGTCGGCGGAGACCTTCGCGCGCTTCGAGGAACGCAGCGGCCATCGCATCCTCGAACGCTACGGCATGACCGAGACCGCGATCATCACCACCAACCCGCTGGACGGCGAACGGGTGCCCGGCACCGTCGGCTTTCCGCTGCCGGGGCTGGAGGTCCGCGTCACCGACGAGGGCGGACGGCCCCTGCCGCCGGGCGAGGAGGTCGGCGGGCTGGAGCTGCGCGGTCCCAACGTCTTCAAGGGCTATTGGCGGATGCCGGAGAAGACGGCGGCGGAGTTCCGCCCGGACGGATTCTTCATGACCGGCGATCTGGCGCGCCGCGCGGCGGACGGGCGCATCAGCATCGTCAGCCGCGCCAAGGACCTGATCATCTCGGGCGGCTACAACGTCTACCCGCGCGAGGTGGAGAGCGTGCTGGGCCGCATCGCGGGCGTGCGCGAGGCCGCCGTCATCGGCGTGCCGCATCCCGACTTCGGCGAGGGCGTGGTGGCGGTGGTCGAGCGCCAGCCGGACGCCCCCCCTCCCGATCCCGCCGCCGTCATCGCCGAGGCGGCGCGCGAGCTGGCCGGCTACAAGCTTCCCAAGATCGTGGTGGTGCAGGAGGAGCTTCCCCGCAACGCCATGGGCAAGGTGCAGAAGAACGAGCTGCGCGCGCGGCACAAGGACGTCTTCACGCTCCCCGTGCCAGCCACGCCGCGGGGCTGACGCGGAATGGCGGCCGGACCGGCCGGCCGCCATCCTTCCATCCCGGCAAGCCGGATCAGAACGGCAGCCCGACGTAGTTCTCCGCCAGGGAGCCGAGCGCCTTTTCCGACGAGAACAGATACTCCAGCTCCGTCTCTTGCAGCTTCGCCTCGTAGGAGCCGCTGTCCGGAAAACGGTGCAGCATCGTCGTCATCCACCAGGAGAAGCGCTGAGCCTTCCAGACCCGGGCCAGCGCCTTGCGGGAATAGTCGTCCAGACCCGCATCATCCCCCTTCTCGTAGTGATCGACCATGGCGTGATAGAGGTAGTAAATGTCCGACGCCGCGCTGTTCAGGCCGCGCGCGCCGGTCGGCGGCACGATGTGGGCGGCGTCGCCCGCCAGGAACAGGCGTCCGTAGCGCATCGGCTCGGCGACGAAGCTGCGCAGGGGGGCGATGCTCTTCTCGATCGACGGGCCGGTGATCAGGGAGGCGGCGACGTCGGCGGGCAGGCGGCGCTTCAGCTCGTCCCAGAACGCCTCGTCCGACCAGTCCTCCACCTTGTCGGTCAAGGGGACCTGGATGTAGTAGCGGCTGAGCACCTGCGAGCGCAGGGAGCAGAGCGCGAAGCCGCGCTCGTGCCTGGAATAGATCAGTTCCGGCGAAACCGGCTTGGTGCGGGACAGCACGCCGAGCCAGCCGAACGGATAGACCCGTTCATGCTCGCGCAGGATCTCCTTGGGGATCGACTTGCGGCTCACCCCATGGAAGCCGTCGGCGCCGATGACGAAGTCGCAATCGACGCGGACGATCCGGTCGCCGTCGCGGTAGGTGACGTAGGGGGCGTCGCTCTTCAGGTCGTGCGGCGTGACGTCGGCGGCGTCGTGGACGACCTTGCCGTCCATCCGGTCGCGCGCCTCGTAGAGGTCGCGGGTCAGCTCGGTCTGGCCATAGACGACCACCGAACTGCCGCCGGAATGCTTGTGCAGGTCGACACGGTCCATCACCCCGTCATGGGCGATGAAGAAGCCTTCGTGGATTTCCCCCTCGCGGTCCATCCGCTCGCCGCACCGGGCCTCGCGCATCAGCGCCGCGAAGCCATGCTCCAGCACGCCCGCCCGGATGCGGGCCAGGACATGCTCGCGGCTGTGCTTCTCCAGAACGATCGTGTCGATGCCCTTGAGGTGCAGGAGCTGGGACAGGAGCAGGCCGGAGGGCCCGCCACCGATGATGCAGACTTGGACTTTCATAACGTCTCCGATGGGTTGCCCGAGGTTGGGCCGTGTGAAATCCCCGACCATCCGCGACCGCGCCGCCGGCCGGGCCGTCCCTTGAACGGTGCCGGGGATGCGTTCCCGTGCCGGGCGGTTCGAAAGGCACGGCCGGGAAAGCCGCCGTTGATTGCCTCAGCGGATTGTCTGCACTCCAGACCGTTGAAGGATAGCCGCATGCCGCATGCGGTTGAATGGACGATGCGGCGGAAAAATTGTACTATTCGGACAAACTGACGGCCGGGGAGCGCGGACGTGGACACGAGGCGGGCGGGGAGGGCGGACACCGCCGGCCGGGTGGCGGCGTTCGGGCTGTATGGCGAGGACGCGTCGGCCCCCGACACCGAGTTCCTGCACATCGAGGACATCCACAGCCGCAGCTCGCTCCACGCGTGGGAGATCGGGGCGCACACCCACCGTGGCCTGTTCCAGGTCGTGGTGCTGCTGGAGGGCGGGGCGCGGGTCCGGCTCGACGACCGGACCCTGGAGCTGGCGCCGCAGGGCGCGGTGGTGGTGCCGCCGGCTGTCGTGCACGGTTTCCAGTTCCAGCCGGGCAGCCACGGCTATGTGCTGACGGTGGCCGAGGCGGTGCTGTTCGACGGCGCGCAGGCGCACAACCGCCCGCTGGTCGAGGGGCTGTTCCTGGCGGCGTGCGTCGTCGATCTCGCCGCGGACGCGCCGCTTCTCGGGCGGGTCGCGGCGCTGCTCGAACAGCTGATGGCGGAGTTCCGCCGGCCGCAGCTCGGCCAGACGATGATGTGCGTGTGGCTGTCGCGCAGCGTGCTGCTGCTGCTGGAGCGGCGGCGGGCGGCGGTGTCCGGGGCCACCGGGCCGGAGCGGGTGCGCACCGAACTCTTCGCCCGCTTCCGCACGCTGGTCGAGGAACACCACACGGAGCACTGGCCGGTGCCGCGCTACGCCGCCGCGCTGGGGATCACGGAATCACGGCTCAACCGCCTGTGCCGCCGTCTGGCCGACCGCTCCGCCTTCGAGGTGGTGCAGGACCGGCTGCTGCTGGAGGCGCGGCGGCGGCTGATCTACATCGCCGCCCCGGTGTCGGTGATCGCGTACGAGCTGGGGTTCCAGGATCCCGGCTATTTCAACCGCTTCTTCAAAAAACTGACCGGCACCACCCCGGCGGCCTTCCGCCGCCAGGCGCGCGGCGCGGAGGAATAGAGGCTCCCCGCGCCCGTCCGCCTTCTACTCCCGCGCCACATAGGTGAAGTAGCGGATGACGCCGCCGGCGTCGGTTTCACGGTAGAGCCCCTGGATCTCGTTGTCGAAGCCGGGGAAGCGGTTGGCGCTGTCCTGGAAGACCTTCAGATAGTCGATCATCGGCCTGGCCCGTTCGCACAGCCGTTCGCCGGGGACGATGGTGGCGATGCCCGGCGGGTAGACGACCCACAGGGTGGTGGCGACGCGGCCGGCGATCTCGTCGATCGGCAGGTAATCGACCGTGTTGCGCACCAGATGCCGCGTCGCCTCGCGCGGCGGCATCGCCATCTCCGGCAGGTGCCGGGGCTGGAAGATGGCGCGTTGCAGGGCGCTGGTGTCGCGTTCGCGGTAGAAGGCGTGCATCTCCGCGCACAGGTCGCGCAGGCGCCGGCCGAGGTAATGGGCGCGGCGCTTGGCGACGAATTCGGGGATGACCTCCTCCAGCGGCGCGTTGTCGTCGTGCAGCCGCTTGAAGGCGACCAGCCCGCTCAGCAGCGTCCCGGCCTTGCTCGATTCGACGCCCGGCGTCAGCAGGAACAGCAGGGAGTTGAGGTCGTTCTTTTCCGGGACGATGCGGTTCTCGCGCAGGAACTGCGCCACCACCGGTGCGGGGATGCCGTGGTCGCCGTAGGCGCCGCCGCGACGGTCGAAGCCGGGGGTCAGCAGCGTCAGCTTGTTCGGGTCGGTCATCGCGTAGCCCGGCTCGACATGCCGGAAGCCGTGCCAGTCGGCGCCGGGGGCGAACTCCCAATGGCGGACCTGGGTCGCCAGCTCGTCGGTCGGCACGTCCTCCCAGGCCGTGTCGATTCCGTCGCGGGTGACGCGGTCGGGCACGAAGGGGTCGAAGAACCAGCGGCGCGCCGGGTCGCTCTCGCGCTCCGCGAACTCGCGGCCGATGGCGCGGATCTTCTTGCGCAGTTCGATGCCCAGCCGGATGGTGTCGTCCCACAGCACCTCGCCCGACCGCCCCTTCATCATCTGCGCGCCGACATCCAGCGAGGCGAACAGCGGGTAGAAGGGCGAGGTCGAGGCGTGCAGCAGGAAGGTCTCGTTGAAGCGGCGGTGCTCGACCCGGCGGCGCTGGCCCTTGATGTGGCTGTCGCGCACATGGATCTGCGAGGCCTGCGAGAAGCTGGCGAGCTGCTTGTGCGTCGACTGGGTGGCGATGATGCCGGGGTGTCCCTCGTCCAGCCCCTCCAGCCCCATGGCGAAATGGCCCTTGAACAGCGGGTGGAACTTGAGGAAGCCGGCCCAGGCCTCGTCGAAGAGGATATAGTCGCAGAGCTTGCCGATCCGCTCCAGCATCATCCGCGCGTTGTAGATGGTGCCGTCGTAGCTGCATTGCTGGATCACCGCGGCGCGGAACGGGCGCTCGCGCTTCCAGGCGTCGGGGTCCTTGACCAGCGGGTTGCGGCGGATGCGCTCGCGGATCACCTCCTCGTCGAGTGCCCGCGGGTCGATCGGACCGATCAGGCCGTGGGCGTTGCGCTCGGTCTCCAGGAAGATCGGGATGCCGCCGCCGAGGAACAGGCCGCCATGGTGCGCCGCCTTGTGGTTGTTGCGGTCGAACAGCACGAGGTCGTCCTCGGCCACCAGGGCCGACAGCACGATCTTGTTCGAGGCCGAGGTGCCGTTCAGCACGAAATAGGTGCGCTCCGCCCCGAAGATGCGCGCCGCCTCCTTCTGCGCCTGGAGCGCCGGCCCTTCATGGATGAGCAGGTCGCCCATCTCCAGCACGGAGTTGTCGATGTCGTCGCGGAACACCGCCTCGCCGAGATGCTCGACGAAGATGCGGCCGATCGGGCTGCGGTTGTAGAAGATGCCGCCGTTGTGGCCGGGGCAGGTCCACAGCTGGTTGCCCTCCTCGGCGTAATCGACCAGCGCGCCGAAGAAAGGGGTCTTCAGGGTGTCGGCGTACTGCTTCAGCCGGCTGACCAGATTCTTGGCGATGAACTCCGGCGTCTCCTCCGCCAGGAAGATGTAGCCGTCGACCTGGTTCAGCACGTCGACCGGGATGTTCTCCAGCCGCTGGCGGCGCACCAGGAGGATGATCGGCATCTCCAATCCGCGCTGGCGGGCGAAGGCGATCAGCGAGGCCTGCTTGCCGTCGGCCCCGCGCTTGCCCCAGTCGACGATCATGCAGCCGATGGCGGCGTCGGTGCGGATCGCCAGCTCGGCGTCCTCGACCCGGCGGGCGCGCACCACCTCGAAGCCCATCCGCTCCACTTCCGACAGGATCTGCTGAAGCCGCAGGCCCTCCAGCTCGTCCACCTCGAAGGCGGGGGCGCAGACCAGGAAGTTGAAGCGGCGGAAGAAATCCATGCGAGGGGTCTCCGGGGAACGGGATGACGGAATGGAGGAACGGCAAAGCGGCGACTCAGCCGGCACCTTGCAGGCCGGCGCCTCGCGGGCCGGCGGCCGGCGGCATGGCGGGCCGGCGGTCCTGCGGCGGCTCGCGGTCGGCCGCCCCCAGCGGGCGCTGTAGGAAGACGCTGTCGGTCCAGCGCCCGAACTTGAAGCCGACCGCCCGCAGGATTCCCGCCCGCTGGAAACCGAAGGAGTCATGCAGGCGCAGCGACGGCTGGTTGGCGCTGTCGACCACGGCGATCATCTGGCGGCAGCCGGCGCGGGTGCAGGCGTCGATCAGCGCCGGCAGCAGCAGCCGGCCGATGCCGCGGCCCAGATGGTCCTTGTGGACGTAGATCGAGTGCTCGACCGTGTATCGGTAGGCCGGCCGCTTGCGGAAGGGCGCGGCGTAGGCGTAGCCGACCACCACCCCGCCCAACTCGGCGACGAGGTGCGGCAGCCGCCGTTTCAGCATCGCCTTGCGGCGGCGCTTCAGTTCCTCCGGATGCGGCGGTTCGACGTCGAAGGGGCCGAGCCCGTGCTGGATGTGGTGGGTGTAGATGTCCAGCATCGCCGGGACATCCTCCTCCACCGAGGCGCGGACATGCGCGGCCGGCGCGGAGAAGGCGGCGGGCGGCACGTCCGGGGGCGTGGCCATCGGTGAGGACAGGTCGTACACGAGCGGGCATCCCCTGGACGGACGGGTTCGGCACGGCGTCGTGCCCGCGCGCACGCTACCGCAGCTCCATGACAGGCGTATGACACCGGAAAGGAGCGGGGCTCACAGCAGCGTCAGTTGATCGCCGGGCGCCGGAGGGGGCCGGAAGTCGGCGCAGTTCAGGTCGGCGTCGCGTCCGTTGAGGCCGAGGCGCCGGCAGGCCAGCCTGAAGCGCTGCGACAGCAGCTCCGCGACCGGGCCGGTTCCCTTCATCCGGCTGCCGAACCGCGACCGGTACAGCTCGCCCTCGCGGCATTGGCGGATCAGGCTGAGCACGCGGTCGGCGCGGTTCGGCGCGTGCTCGCGCAGCCATTCCTCGAACAGGTCCTTGATCTCCAGCGGCAGGCGCAGCAGGATGTGGTTGGCCTGGACCGCCCCGGCCTCCGCCGCCGCCGCCAGGATCGCCTCCAGCTCGTGGTCGTTCAGCCCCGGGATCATCGGGCTGGCGAGCACCGCCACCGGGACGCCGGCCGCCGTCAGTTCCCGCATCGCGGCGAGGCGCCGGGGCGGCGCGCTGGCCCGCGGCTCCAGCCGGCGGGCGAGGTCGCGGTCGAGCGTGGTGAGGGAGAGGGCGACGTTGACCAGCCGCCTTTCCGCCATCGGCGCCAGGATGTCGAGGTCGCGCAGGACCAGCGCCGACTTGGTGATGACCATCACCGGCTGGTTGAAGTCGCGGCAGACCTCCAGGATGGCGCGGGTGATGCGCTGCTCCCGCTCGACCGGCTGGTAGGGGTCGGTGTTGGCGCCGAGCGCCAGCGGCTTGCAGACGTAGGATCTGGCCCGCAGCTCCGTGGCCAGCAGCTCGGCCGCCCTGGCCTTGCGGAAGATCCTCGTCTCGAAATCCAGCCCCGGCGACAGGCCGAGATAGGCGTGGGTCGGCCGGGCGAAGCAGTAGACGCAGGCGTGCTCGCAGCCCCGGTATGGATTGACGGAGCGCTCGAAGACGATGTCCGGGGAGGTGTTCCGGCTGATGACGGTCCGGGCGGAATCGTCGAACAGCAGGGTCCGGACCGGTTCGTCCGGACGCTCGCTGCCGCCCCAGCCGTCGTCGCCGAGCACGCGCACCTCGCGCTCGTAGCGCGAGGTCGTGTTGCTGATCGCTCCGCGCCCCTTCTGCGCCTGTCGCCGGATCTCGTCCATGAGCGCGAGCGTAGGCGAGAAGCGAAGGAACGTAAAGGGAACAATTGCCCGGACCGGGCGCCGTCAGGATGAGGGCGCGATCCCCCGCAGGAACAGGTCCACCACCTTGGCGACGAAGGCGCCCCGTTCCTCCTCGGGCGGCAACGGGCATTGGCCCATGACCAGCGCGCAGTAGGGGCCGCCCTGCATCGCCGCCATGAATTGCAGCGCGACGAAGGACGGATCCCCGGTCCGGATCAGACCACGCTCGGCCAGATGCTCGAACAAGGCGACGAAGGCCGCCATGCCCTTTTCCGGTCCGGCCTGGAAGAACAGCCGGGCGATCTCCGGCTGGCGCGCCGCCTCGCCCAGCACCGACTGGTGGACACGGATCGCCGCGTCGGACCAGAGCAGGTCGACGAAGCGCCGCCCGATCAGCAGCAGGATGTCGCGCAGCGGCAATTCGTCGAACTCGTCGGGCTGGAAGCGCATCCCCCGCCGGTCGCATTCGGCGGTGATGGTCGCGGAGAACAGCTCCTCCTTCGAGGGGAAGCGCGTGTAGAGCGTCGTCTTCGACACCCGTGCCCGCTGCGCCACGAGGTCCATCGACAAGGCGGCGTAGCCCATCTCCAGGATGATCTCGCGCGAAGCGGCCAATATCTGCTCGGCCTTGGCGTCCGGTTTGAAATCGTCGGGCTTGGAAACGGAAGGGGAAGGCGGTGTCAGGGCGTTGGCGGGTGGCTGCACTGAACTGTACCGTTCACTCTTGACGAAGGGGTGAGTGGAGAGTACCACGCTAGCAGTACGATACAGTCCAGTCCAGTGGGGAGACGTGGTATGACCGGGATGCGCTTGGCGCGCGGCGGCGTGGCGGCGATCGGGCTTCTGGCCCTGGCCGCCGGCCTGAGCGGCTGCAAGGAAACCCATTCCGCCGCCGCCCCGCCGGAAGCGGAGGCGCGCCCCGTCCGCGTCGCCACCGTGGCGCTGGAGCCGGCCACCGACAGCGTCCGCTACCCGGCCGTCATCCGCCCGCGCGTCGAGGCCGACGTCGGCTTCCGCGTCGGCGGCAAGGTGATCGCCCGGCTGGTCGAGGTGGGCGCCCGCGTCGAGCCCGGCATGGCGCTGGCGAAGCTCGACCCCACCGACCTGCAATTGCAGATCAAGGCGTCGCAGGCGCAGCTCGCCTCCGCCCGGTCCGACGCCGCCAACGCCGGCGGCGACTTCGCCCGCTACTCCAGCCTGCGCCAGGGCGAATGGACGACCCGCCAGGAGTACGACCGCCGCAAGACCGCGCTCGACAAGGCCGAGGCCCGCGTCCGCGAGGTCGAGGCGCAGCTCCGCGTGCTGACCAACTCGGTGCAGTACGCGACGCTGGTCGCCGACGAGGCGGGAATCGTCACCGCCACGCTGGTCGAGCCGGGGCAGGTGGTGGCGCAGGGCCAGACCGCGCTGCGCGTCGCGCGGCTGGGCGCCGTCGAGGCGGTCGCCAACATCCCCGAGCAGCAGCTCGGCGACCTGCCGAAGCGCCGCCTGTCGGTGGAGCTGTGGGCGCAGCCCGGCAGCGCCGTCCCCGGAACCCTGCGCGAGCTGTCGCCGAGCGCCGACCCCGGCACCCGCACCTATCAGGCGAAGATCACGCTCGACAATCCGCCGCCCGGACTCCAGCTCGGCATGACCGCGACGGTCACGGCGGCGCTGGACCATGGCGGGCTGGTCGCGCGGCTGCCGATCAGCGCGCTGACCCAGCGGGAGCAGAAGCCCGCCGTCTGGGTGCTCTCGCAGGCGGCGGGCTCCCAGGCGGGCCCCCAGGGCGACGCGCATGCGGCCGGCACGCTGGAGCTGCGGCCGGTCGCCGTCGCCGCCTACGCCGGCGACCTCGCCATCGTCGCCGGCGGGCTGAAGGACGGCGAGCGCGTCGTCACCGCCGGGGTCCACAAGCTCGACGCCGGCCAGAAGGTCCGCGTCTGGACGGAGCCGGCGCGATGAACCACAACCGGGGCAACCTGTCGGCCTGGGCGCTGTCGCACCGCACGCTCGTGCTGTTCATGATGCTGGCCAGCGTGCTGGCCGGCGCGCTCGCCTACAAGACCCTCGGCCGCGCCGAGGATCCCTCCTTCACCTTCAAGGTGATGATCGTCCAGACCCAGTGGCCGGGCGCCACCGCCCGCGAGGTCGAGCAGTTCGTCACCGACCGCATCGAGAAGAAGCTGGAGGAGGTGCCCTACTACGACGTCGCGCGCAGCTACTCCAAGCCCGGCGAGTCGGTGGTCTTCGTCCAGCTCAAGGACTACACCCCGCCGAAGATGGTCCCCGACCTGTGGTACCAGGTGCGCAAGAAGATCGGCGACATCCGCGCCACCCTGCCCGACGGGGTGATCGGGCCCTTCTTCAACGACGAGTTCGGCGACGTCTATTCCGCCATCTACGCCTTCAGCGGCGCCGACTTCACGCCGGCCCAGCTCAAGAAGGTCGCCGAGCAGACCCGCGCCCGCCTGCTGAAGCTGCCCGGCGTCGAGAAGGTCGAGCTGATCGCCCCGCAGGAGGAGCGCGTCTACGTCGAGATCTCCAGCCAGCGGCTCGCCAGCTTCGGCCTGCCGGTGGAATCGGTGATCCAGGCGCTCCAGCGCGAGAACGCCGTCGCGGCGGCCGGCGACGTCGACACCGGGTCGCAGCGTGTCTATGTCCGCGTCGACCTCGGGCTCGACACCGCCCAGTCCGTGCGCGCCATCCCGGTCGAGGTCAACGGCCGCATGCTGACCATCGGCGACGTCGCCGAGGTCAAGCGCGGCTACGTCGAGCCGCGCCGCTACACCCTGCGCCACAACGGCCAGGACGCCATCGGGCTGGGCGTGGTGATGGCCAAGGGGGGCAATGTCCTGCGCCTGGGCGAGCAGCTCCACGCCGCCATGGAGAAGGCACGCGCCGAGCTGCCGGTCGGGCTGGAGGTGGCGCAGATCGCCGACCAGTCGCAGGTCGTCGAGCATTCGGTCGGCGAGTTCATGGAATCGCTGGCCGAGGCGCTGGCCATCGTCATCCTGGTCAGCCTCGTCAGCCTGGGCTGGCGCACCGGCATCGTCGTGGCGCTGGCGGTGCCGCTGGTTCTGGCGATGACGCTGGTGGCGATGCAGATCCTGCACATCGATTTGCAGCGCATCTCGCTGGGCGCCCTCATCATCGCGCTCGGGCTGCTGGTGGACGACGCCATCATCGCGGTGGAGATGATGGTGGTGAAGATGGAGCAGGGCTGGGACCGGCTGCGGGCCGGCGCCTTCGCCTACACCTCCACCGCCTTCCCGATGCTGAGCGGCACGGTGGTGACGGCGGCCGGCTTCGTGCCGGTCGGTTTCGCCGCCTCGGCGGCCGGCGAATACACCAACTCGATCTTCTGGGTGGTGGCGCTGTCGCTGATGCTGTCCTGGGTCGTCGCGGTGATCTTCACCCCCTATCTCGGCTACCTGCTGCTGCCCAAGCCCAAGCATGTCGTCGCCGAGGGACACGAGCTGGAGATCTACGACACGCGCGGCTACCGCATCCTGCGCTCGCTGATCACGGCCTGCGTGCGGGCGCGCTGGCTCACCATCGGCGCCACCGTGGCCGCCTTCGTCGTGGCGCTCGTCGGCTTCGGCCATGTCCAGCAGCAGTTCTTCCCCAGCGCCAGCCGGCCGGAGCTGCTGATCGACATCCGGCTCGCCGAGGGTTCCTCCTTCGAGGCGACCTCGGCCGAGGTGAAGAAGCTGGAATCGGTGCTCGCCAAGGATCCGGACGTCGATTACTGGGTGGCCTACACCGGCGGCGGCTCGCCGCGCTTCTACCTGCCGCTCGACCAGCAGCTCCAGACCGCCAACTTCGCCCAGTTCATGGTGATGACCAAGGGGCTGAAGGAGCGCGAGACCTTCATGCAGCGGCTGGAGCCGACGCTGGAGGCCGACTATCCGGCCGCCCGCATGCGCATCGGCCGGCTGGAGAACGGCCCGCCGGTCGGCTACCCGGTGCAGTTCCGCGTCACCGGCGACGACCCGGCGACGATCCGCAAGATCGCCTACCAGGTGCGCGACACCATGCGCGCCCATCCCAACACCGCCAACGTCCATCTGGATTGGGACGAGCTGTCCAAGCGCGTCCGGCTGGAGGTCGACACCGCCAAGGCCCGCGCGCTCGGCGTGAGCAAGCAGGATCTGTCCAACGCCCTGCAACTGCTGCTCAACGGCATGGCCGTCACCCAGTACCGCGAGGGGACGGAGCTGATCGGCGTCCTGCTGCGCACCACGCCCGACGAGCGGATGGACCTGTCGCGGCTGGGCGAGCTGAACGTCCGCACCGCCAAGGGCACCGCCGTGCCGCTCAGCCAGATCGCCAGCGTCCGCTACGAGCTGGAGGAGCCGGTGCTGTGGCGCCGGGCGCGCGAGACGACGATGACGATCAAGGCCGACGTCACCGGCGGGCTCCAGGCCCCCGTGGTCAGCACGCAGCTGAACGCGACGCTGGACACGCTGCGCGCCACCCTGCCGGACGGCTACGCCATCGCGCTCGGCGGCGCCATCGAGGAGAGCGCCAAGGGCCAGGATTCGATCAACGCCATGATGCCGGTGATGCTGCTGATCATGGTCACCACGCTGATGCTGCAATTGCAGAGCTTCTCGCGGGTGTTCCTGGTGCTGCTGACGGCGCCGCTCGGGCTGATCGGGGTCACGGCGTCGCTGCTGCTGTTCAACCTGCCCTTCGGCTTCGTGGCGATGCTCGGCGTGATCGCGCTGGCCGGGATCATCATGCGCAACTCGGTCATCCTGGTCGACCAGATCGAGCAGGACATCCGCTCCGGCCGCTCCCGCTGGGACAGCATCGTCGAGGCGACGGTGCGCCGCGCGCGCCCCATCGCGCTGACGGCGGCGGCGGCGATCCTCGCCATGATCCCGCTGACCCAGAGCGTCTTCTGGGGCCCGATGGCGGTCGCCATCATGGGCGGTCTGGCGGGAGCGACGGTGCTGACGATCTTCTTCCTGCCGGCGCTCTACGCCGCCTGGTTCCGCGTGCCCCGCCCGCAGGCGGAAGAGGCGGAGGACGAACGGGACGGGATGGGCCACGCCCTGCCCAGCGGCGCGATGGGGGACTGAGAGGGAAGGGGGCTTCCCATTCGTCATGACCGGGCTTGTCCCGGTCATCCACGCGCAACCCTGTGCACGACGATTTGCGGCCGTGGATGCCCGGCACAAGGCCGGGCATGACGTCTGAGAAGTGCTTTACTTCGCCTTCAGGAAAGCCTCGACGTTCAGCAGGACCAGTTCGTTGTCGTCCGCCGCGTTGGGCTCGCGGCTGCTGGAGAAGGGCAGGTTGTTGTCGTTGCCGACGACGATGCGCTGGCCGTCCACCACGTCGACGTTCTCGATGGTGAAGAAGGGGAAGGTCAGGACGCCGTCGTTCAGCGGCTTGCGCGCTTTCCTGTTAGGATCGGCGATGCGCATCAGGTCGATGTAGCCGATCTTGCGCAGCGGGCCGCCGGCGTTGGCGTCGGTCAGTTCCACCTTGTAGACGCGCTTGAACTGGGCGATGCCGGAGAAGCAGTTCGTCGTCGGCTGGCCCTGGGCGCAGGCCTTGTCGGCGGTGCCCTCGCCGTTGTCGCGCTCGATGATCAGGCCGGTGGTGGCGTCGATCATGTTGAAGTCGCCGATGGCGTTGCCGTTCTTCTCGAGCACATACTGCCAGGAACGGCCGGTCCAGGACTCCTTGGCAACGTCGAACTCCAGGACGCGCAGATACTCCTTGCCGTCGGCGGTCTTCTCGAAGGTCTTGCCGTCGGCGTTCCACACCGGGCCTTCCAGCAGCGGGTAGAGGAACTTGCCGTCCGGCGAGGAGGCCATGCCCTCGAAGCCCTTGGAGCGGCGGATCTGGAAGGCGACGCTGTCGGCCGGGCTGGCCGGGGTGGTCACCGCCGGGTGGTCGGGCGAGCGCACCACCTTGCCGTCCACCTGGGTCTCGTACACCGCCTGGACGCGGCCCTTCCGATCGGCCTTGATCAGGAAGGGACCGAACTCGTCGCCGATCCACAGGGAATCGCCGATGATCTGGAAGCTCTCGGTGTCGAAGTCCGAGCCGGTCAGGTAACGCGTCTCCGTCCCCTCCTGGACGATGCGGAAGGGCACCTTCCTGTCGGGGTCGTGCAGGAAGACCGTCTCCTTGCGGTCGAAGGCGCCGGTCGCGAAATCGACCGCGTAGCGGTTCAGGTACAGCATGCTGTCGGGCGAGTTGGCCTTGGAGCCGAAGCCGTTGTCGGTCAGGATCCAGAAGCTGCCGTCGGCCATCCGCTTGATGCCCGAATGGCCCTGGAGCGGCTGGCCGGCGAAGGGAAGCGAGACGCCGGTCGGGCGGTCGGCCGACTTGCCCTCCACCGTGCCGATCGCCTCGACGCGGCGGCCGTTGGTGAACTTGCCGGAGACCTTCAGGTCGGCCGGGGCGTCGGCCGGGGCCTCGACGAAGCTCTTGGCCGGCAGGAGCGCGTGGCCTTCGAGCGTGACCGGGAATTCGGCGGGGGCGGCGGCCGGAGCGGAGGTTTGCGCGGAGGCGATTGCGGGCACCAGCGACAGGGCGATCAGGGCCGCTCCCATCAGGGAGACGTTGCGGACCATGACGAAAGCTCCACGAAGGGTTTGGGGCAGGGGAGGGGGAGGCCCCTTATCCCCTCGGCGTGTGTCGGCCGCGTGGTGGTTTCGCTATGGATTTGTGAAGCTTGAGCGCGGATGGAAGGGATGGGGCGGCCATCGCCATCGCGGCGGCGGCGGTGTATGAAGGGCGCATCCCAACCGCGGGCGCCCCGGCGAGGCTCCCGCACCCCATCCGCACCCCCCAGGGAGCCCCTCGCATGTTCACCGCCAAGATCCTCCTCCTCGGTTCCGGCGAACTCGGCAAGGAATTCGTCATCGCCGCCAAGCGGCTCGGCTGCGAGGTGATCGCCTGCGACAGCTACGCCAACGCCCCGGCCATGCAGGTGGCCGACGCGGCGGAGGTCTTCTCCATGCTCGACGCCGACGCGCTGCGCGCCGCCATCGCCAGGCACGCGCCCGACTTCATCGTGCCGGAGGTCGAGGCGATCCGCACCGAGGTGCTGCACGAGTTCGAGGAGGCCGGGACGACCGTCGTCCCCTCGGCCCGCGCCACCACCATGACGATGAACCGTGACCGCATCCGCGAGGTGGCGGCCACAGAACTCGGCCTGCGCACCTCCAAGTACCGCTACGCCGAAAGCCTGGAGGAGGTGCGGGCGGGTGCCGCGCACACCGGGCTGCCCTGCGTCATCAAGCCGGTGATGTCCTCGTCGGGCAAGGGCCAGAGCACGGTCCGCACGGAGGCGGAGCTGGAGGCGGCCTGGGACTACGCGGTCGCCAACATGCGCGGCGACCGCCGCAAGGTCATCGTCGAGGAGTTCGTCGCCTTCGAGTACGAGATCACCCTGCTGACCGTGCGCACCCGCGACGGCGTGCTGTTCTGCGAGCCGATCGGCCACCGGCAGGAGCGCGGCGACTACCAGGAATCCTGGCAGCCGGTCGCCATGCCCCAGCGGCTGCTCGACGATGCCAAGGCAATGGCGACGCGGGTGGTCGACAATCTCGGCGGCTACGGCATCTTCGGCGTCGAGTTCTTCGTCACCGCCGACGAGGTGGTCTTCTCCGAACTGTCGCCGCGCCCGCACGACACCGGCATGGTGACGCTGATCTCGCAGAACCTGTCGGAGTTCGACCTGCACGCCCGCGCCATCCTCGGTCTGCCGATCCCGCGCGTCACCGTGCATGCCCCGGCGGCCTCCGCCGTGATTCTCGCCGACCGCGAGGCCGAGCGCTTCGCCATCGAGGGGCTGGCCGAGGCGCTGCGGGTCGGGACGGACGGGCACGACGTCGACGTCCGCCTGTTCGGCAAGCCGACGACGCGCAGGAACCGCCGCATGGGCGTGGCGCTGGCGCTCGGCACCTCGACCGACGACGCCCGCGAGCGCGCGCGCCGCGCTGCCGACGCGGTCACCATCCGCTATTCCTGAAGTCGAATCTTCTGCCCGGCCGGTCCGGGCAGGGGGCAGGTCCGGTTGACCGGCCCCGGCTCAGCGCGTGTCCGCGGGGATGCCGGCCTGGAGGTCCGCGTCATAGGCGGCGATGACGCGCCGGATCGTCTCCGCGGTCTCGGGCCGGCGGTCGAGGCAGCGGGAGACCGGACCGGCCACCACGACCGACAGCCGGCGGTCGCCGATCCGCAACGGCAGCGACACGCCGGCGAGGTCGGGGATGTATTCCGAACAGCTCTGGTGGTAGCCGCGCTCCTGCGCTTGGCGCAGTTCGCCCTCGATGGCCTGCGCGTCCACCGGGGTCGTGTCCGAATAGAGCTGGAACGAGAATTTGCGGTAGATGGCCCGCCGTTCCTCCGGAGAGAGCTGGGCGAGGATCGCCCGGCCCACCGAGCTGGCGTAGGCCGGCACCCGGTCCCCCACCTCGGCGTGGTAGCGGACCGAGTGGTTCGATTTCACCACATGCATGAACATCGCGAATTCGCCGCTGAGCGCGGCGATCGCCGTCGTCTCCCCGGTTTCGCGGGCGATGTCGGCGACCAGCCGGTGCGCCGCCTCCGGAAGCGGCTCGGCGTCCGACACGCGCTGCACCAGATTGAGCCAGCGCGGGGTCGGGTAATAGCCCGCCCGCGGGCGCGGCTCGTACAGATACCCCTTCTCGACGATGGTGCCGACAAGGTTGAAGGTGCTCGACCGTGGCCAGCCCAGATCGTCCGAAATTTCGGCGAGCGTGGCGGGGCGCAGGCGCTGTGAAAAATATTCCAGCAAATCCAGGACGTTGGCAGCCTGCTTCACACTCATGGGTCGCATTGTCCGGTCAGTGGCACGCCTCGTTCTTGTACCCGAGCGCGGGCCGTCGGCGCAAGCCGAATGCGCCGATAAATTCCTTTACAGGATTTTTTAATTCACATACAAGAATTGCATGCTGACGCAGCAATCGGGATCGCTCCATATTCCAGCGTTTGCCGTCCGCGTGAAACCACCGGAACCAACATCATAAATAGGGAGGACAACCATGTCGTCACTTCGGCGCGGAACCGCGATGGCCCTGGCTCTCTCCGCCGTCCTGGGCGCCAGCCCCGCCGCCATGGCGCAGGTGCCGGTCAAGCTCGGCGTGCTGGCGGACATGTCCGGCATCTTCTCCGACATCGGCGGCAAGGGCGCCATGGAAGCGACCCTGATGGCAGTGGAGGATTTCCGCAAGCTGCCGGGCGCCGACGCCCTCAAGATCGACGTGGTGTCCGCCGACGCGCTGAACAAGCCGGACATCTCCAGCGGCATCGCCCGGCAATGGTTCGATTCCGAGGGGGTCGACGCGTTGGTCGACCTGCCGACCAGCGCCGTGTCGCTCGCCGTGGCGCCGCTGGTGAAGGAGAAGAACAAGGTCGCGCTGTTCACCGCGTCGGGCACCTCGGAACTCACCGGCAAAGCCTGCACGCCGAACTCCGTGCACTGGACCTACGACACCTGGGCGCTCGCCCACGGCACCGCCGACGCCATCGTCAAGGGCGGCGGGAAGTCCTGGTATTTCCTGACCGTCGATTTCGCGCTCGGCCATTCGCTGGAGCGCGACGCGACCTCGGTCATCAACGCCAGCGGCGGCAAGGTCGCCGGTTCCGTCCGTCACCCGACCGACACCAAGGATTTCTCCTCCTACCTGCTCCAGGCGCAGGCGTCGAAGGCGCAGGTCGTGGCGCTGGCCAACGCCGGCGGCGACACCATCACCGCCATCAAGCAGGCGTCGGAGTTCGGCATGGTCGAGAGTGGCCAGACGCTGGCCGGCATGCTGCTGTTCATCTCCGACATCCATTCGCTGGGGCTGGAGACGGCGCAGGGGCTGCAACTGACCACCGGCTTCTACTGGGACCAGAACGAGAAGACCCGCGCCTTCGGCAAGCGCTTCGCCGAGCGCATGAACGGCCGCTACCCGACGATGAACCAGGCCGGCGCCTATTCGGCCTCGCTCGCCTATCTGAAGGCGGTGGCGAAGGTCGGCTCGGCGAAGGACGGAGCCGCCGTGGTCAAGGCGATGCGCGAGGCCGGGCCCTTCGAGGATCCGCTGTTCGGCACGACCCAGCTCCGCGAGGACGGCCGGGTGACGCACCCGATGATGCTGGTCCAGGTGAAGAAGCCGGCGGAATCCAAGGGACCGTGGGATTACTACAAGGTGCTCGCCACCGTCCCCGCCGACCAGGCCTTCCGCCCGCTGAAGGACAGCGAGTGCCCGCTGGTCGGGAAGTAGGCCGGTCCGGCCTCCCCGAAAGCGTCATGCCCGTGCTTGGCACGGGCATCCACAGGCAAGCCCGAGGTTTCCGCGTGGATGACCGGGACAAGCCCGGTCATGACGGAAGGGCCTGCGCGCCAACCGTTTCCGCGCAGGTTCCGACAGGCCTCCGCACGCCCGCTCCCAACGACACACCATAAAAACCGAGAGGGACGCATGGACAGCATCGCCCGCTACGAGCATCTCTACATCGGCGGCGCCTGGGTCGCGCCGGAGGACGGGGGGCTCATGGAGAGCGTCGACCCGTCGGTCGGCCGTCCCTGGGCCGTCGTGGCCTATGGCGGCAAGCGCGACGTCGACAAGGCGGTCGCCGCCGCCCGCGCCGCGCTGGACGGCCCCTGGGGCCGCATGCCCGGCCACGAGCGCGCCGCCCTGATCCGCCGCTTCGCCGACCTCTACAAGGAGCACGCCCGCGCGCTGGCCGTGCTGGAAACCCGCGATTCCGGCCGGGCCCTGCGCGAATCCCTGGCCGACATCTCAGGCCATTCCAACGCCTACCATTGGTGGGCGTCGCTGGCCGACAAGAACGCCGGCCGCACCATTCCCTTCGACGACAGCGTCCACGCCTTCACGTCCCGCGTGCCGGTCGGCGTCGTCGGCGCCATCACGCCGTGGAACGTGCCGCTGATGGCCGCCCTGTGGAAGCTCGGCCCGGCGCTCGCCGCCGGCTGCACCGTGGTCCTCAAGCCGGCCGAGCACACCCCGGTCACCTCGCTGGAGCTGGCCAAGCTGTTCGACGAGGCCGGCTTCCCGCCCGGAGTCCTCAACGTCGTGCCGGGCTACGGCAAGGACGGAGCGGGCGAGCATCTCGTCGCCCATCCCGGAATCGACAAGATCGCCTTCACCGGCGAGGGCACCACCGCCAAGTCGATCCTGCGCGCCGGCGCCGAGACGATGAAGCGCTTCACCTTCGAGCTGGGCGGCAAGTCCCCCCACATCCTGTTCGCCGACACCGACCTGGAGCAGGCGCTCAACGCCGCGACCAACTCCGCCTGGACGCTGTGCGGGCAGAGCTGCGCGCTGGGATCGCGCGTGCTGGTGCAGCGCCCCGTCTACGACCGCGTCGTCGAGGCGTTCGTCGAGCGCGCCGGCCGCGTGCGGGTCGGGCTGCCGCTCGACGAGGCGACCCACATGGGGCCGCAGGCGCACGAGGAGCAGCTCGCCAAGACGCTGTCCTACATCGACATCGGCCGGAACGAGGGCGCCGAGCTGGTGACCGGCGGCCGCCGTCTGAACGGGCCGGACCACGCCGCCGGCTATTTCGTCGAACCGACCGTCTTCGCCAACGTCTCCAACGACATGCGGATCGCGCGGGAGGAGATCTTCGGCCCGGTCGCCTCGCTGATCCCGTTCGATGACGAGGACGAGGCGGTGGCGCTCGCCAACGACACCGCCTACGGCCTGACCGCCGGGCTGTGGACCGGCGACGTCGGCCGCGCCCACCGGGTGTCGAGCCGCATCCGCGCCGGCATGGTCTGGGTCAACACCTACCGCTTCATCCGCTGGTCGACCCCCTACGGCGGCTTCAAGGCGAGCGGCTGGGGCCGCGAGAACGGGATCGAGGCGCTCGATTCCTACCTGGAGACGCGCACCACGGTGATCAGCACCACCGGCCGCTTCCCCGACGCCTACGCCCGCTGACCCTTCAAATTCAAAACAGAGAGTTCCGATCATGCGTCTTGCCAACAAGCTCGTCGTGGTGACGGCCGCCGCCTCCGGAATGGGCCGGGCGGGCGTCGAGCTGTTCCTGAAGGAAGGCGCCCGCGTGGCGGCCATCGACATCAACGCCGACGCGCTGGCCGGCCTGAAGGCCGACATGCAGGCCCTTGGCCACGAGGTCGCAACCATCCAGGCCGACCTGTCCCGCCCCGAGGCGATGCGCGGCTCGATCAACGAGGCGGCCGACCGGCTCGGCGGCGTCGACGTGCTGTGGGCGCACGCCGGCATCCCCGGCCCCGGCGGCGTCGAGAATCTCGACCTCGCCGCCTACGACCAAGCGATCGCGCTGAACATCACCTCGGCCACGCTGGCGGCCGGCGAGGTCATTGGCCACATGCGCAAGCGCGGCGGCGGTTCGCTGGTGTTCACGTCCTCGGTGTCGGGCCTCGTCGGCTCGATGTTCAGCCCGGTCTATTCGGCCGCGAAGTTCGCGGTGGTCGGGCTGACCAAGTCGCTGGCCCAGCGCTTCGCCGCCGACGGGGTGCGGGTGAACGTGGTGTGTCCGGGGCTGGCCGACACGCCGATGAAGCTCGGCTTCACCGGCCGTTCCGGCATCGCCGCCGAGGCCGCCGCCAACCAGGAGCGCATGCTCGCCGCCGTGCCGATGGGCCGCCTGTGCAAGGCCGAGGAGGTCGCCCACGCGGTGCTGTGGCTGGCGTCGGACGACGCGTCCTTCGTCACCGGCGTGGCGCTGCCGGTGGACGGCGGCTTCACGGCGCGCTGAAGGGAGGGGGGCGTGTCTTCGCCCCCTCGCCCCCGCCTTCCCGATACCCAGGACGGAGACCACGCCATGGCCGGGCCGCTCGACGGCATCACGGTGATCGACCTCAGCACCGTGATCGCCGGACCCTACGCCAGCCAGATGCTCGGCGATTTCGGCGCGCGGGTGATCAAGATCGAGCCGCCCGGCGGCGACATCATGCGCGCCCCCGGCCCCGCCCGCTCGCCCGGCATGGGCGCCGCCTTCCTCAACTGCAACCGCAACAAGGAGAGCCGCATCCTCGACCTCAAGGACGCCGGCCAGCGGGCGGAGCTCCTCGACCTGCTCGACGGGGCGGACGTGCTGCTCCACAACATGCGGGCGTCGGCGATCGGGCGGCTCGGGCTCGGCTATGAGGCGCTGCGCGGGCGGTTCCCCCGGCTGGTCTATTGCGCGATCGTCGGCTACGGCCAGGACGGCCCCTACCGCGACCGGCCGGCCTACGACGACGTCATCCAGGCGGAGGCCGGCTGGGCGGAACTCTACGCCCGCACCGGCGGCGAGCCGCGCTACGCCCCGACCATCGTCGCCGACAAGACCACCGGCCTGCACGCGGTGGCGGCGATCAACGCGGCGCTGCTGGCCCGTTCGGTCTCCGGCGCCGGTCAGGCCGTCGAGGTGCCGATGTTCGAGGTGATGGCCTCCTTCCTCGCCGTCGAGCATCTCGCCGGACGCACCTTCCGGCCGCCGCTGGGGGACAGCGGCTACAGCCGCGTCCTGTCGGCGCACCGGCGGCCCTACCGGACGCGGGACGGCCATGTCTGCGTGATGCCCTACACGGCGACCCACTGGCGGGCCTTCTTCACGGCGGCAGGGCGGGAGGACTGGGCGGCGGACGCGGCGCTCGGATCGGACTCCGCGCGGGCGGCGATGATCGGCGCGCTGTACGAGCGGCTCGCCGGCTGCCTGCCGGCGGAAACCACCGGCCACTGGCTGGCGCTGCTGCGCCGTCTCGACATCCCCTGCGCGCCGGTCAACTCCATCGAGGATCTGATGGAGGACGAGCACCTGAGGGCCGTCGGCTTCTTCCAGGAGGTCGAGCACCCGAGCGAGGGCGCCGTGGTGAACGCCCGCGCGCCGGTCCGCTTCTCCGGGACCCCCTGCGCTCCGGCCCGTCCGGCGCCGCCGCTCGAACGCTGAGCCTGAAGGCTGAGCCTACAGGCGGTCGGCGGCGAAGGTGTCGCACTGCCGCAGTTCGCCGCCTTGCAGGCCGGTGCGGAACCAGCGGACCCGCTGCTCGGAGCTGCCGTGGGTGAAGCTGTCGGGCGAGACGGTGCCGCGCGCCTGCCGTTGCAGCCGGTCGTCGCCGATGGCGCTGGCGGCGGTCAGCGCCTCCTCGACGTCGCCGGGCTCCAGGATGCGGCGGTCGCGGTTGGCGTGGTTGGCCCACAGCCCGGCGAAGCAGTCGGCCTGCAACTCCAGCCGGACCGAGAGCGCGTTCGCCTCCCGGCGGTCGCCGGAGCGCCGCTGCGCCGCCTCCACCTTGTCGGAGATGCCGAGCAGGTTCTGCACATGGTGGCCGACCTCGTGGGCGATGACGTAGGCCTGGGCGAAGTCGCCGGGTGCCTGGAAACGGTCGCGCAGCTCCCGGTAGAATCCGAGGTCGATGTAGACCTTGCGGTCGGCCGGGCAATAGAAGGGGCCCATCGCCGCCTGGGCATTGCCGCAGCCGGAGGCGACGGCGCCGGTGAACAGCACCAGCGTCGGATCCTGGTACTGCCGGCCCATCTGCTGGAACAGCCCGCGCCAGGTGTCCTCCGTGTCGGCCAGCACAACGGAAACGAAGCGGCCCAGCTCGTCGTCGGGCGCGCTGCCGGGCGGGGCGTTGCGGACGTCGGCCGTCCGCGTTTCCGGCTCGCCGCCGTTCAGCAGGACCGTCGGATCGACGCCGAGGAACAGCGACACGACGACGAGCACCAGCACCCCGCCGACCCCGAGTCCGCCCACCCCGATGGGGAGACCGCCGCCCCCGCCGAATCCGCCGCGCCGGTCCTCGACATTCCCGCTCTCCCGTCCGCCTTGCCAGCGCATGACCGTGCCTCCGCCGCGTGTTCGTGCAGACGAAACCCGGCCGGCGGGCCGGCGTTCCACGCCCCACCCGTTTGAACCCCCGCCTTCCTTGCGCCGCCGTTCGGCCGTCGCAGCCAGAACGTTGACGGTGCCTGGGCTTCCCGGCAATTTCCCCGGCCAGCGCGCCTCGATCCCCACGGCGCGGCATCCTACAGCCCCGAACAGGACCTCCATGGCAGATTTCTTCCCGCGCTGGCCGCTTGCGGCCGGCCCCGTCGTCCAGCCGGACGAACGCCTTCCCTGGGGCTCGACGGCCACGCTCGGCGTCCAGCATCTCGTCGCCATGTCCGGCTCGACCATCCTCGGGCCGCTGCTGATGGGGTTCGATCCGAATCTGGCGATCCTGTTCTCCGGCATCGGCACGCTGATCTTCCTCGTGCTGACCGCCGGGCGGGTGCCGAGCTATCTCGGCTCCTCCTTCTCGTTCATCGCCGTGGTCATCGCGGTGACGGGGTACGGCGGCCAGGGGCCCAACCCGAACATCGGGCCGGCGCTGGGCGGCATCATCGCGGCCGGCGTGCTCTATGTCCTGATCGGCCTGCTCGTGACCTGGACCAGCACCGGCTGGATCGAGCGTCTGATGCCGCCCGCCGTGACCGGGGCGGTGGGGGCCGCGATCGGCCTCAACCTCTCGCCGGTCGCCGTCAAGGGCATCGAGGGGACCGGCCCCCACACCCTCGTGGCCCTGTTCACGCTGGCCGCCACCGCCCTTGTCGCGGTCTACGCGCCGCTCGCCATCCGGCGGCTGTCGATCCTGACCGGCATCGCGTCCGGCTACGTCTTCTACCTTGTCCTGGCGAACGGATTCGGCCTGCTGCCGCCGGTGAGCTTCGCGGAGCTTGCCGCCGCCCCATGGTTCGGCATGCCGGCCTTCCGCACGCCGACCTTCGACGCCGGGGCGATGGCGCTCGTCGCCCCCATCGCCTTCATCCTGGTCGCCGAGAATCTCGGCCACATCAAGGCCATCGGCGCGATGACCGGGCGCAACCTGGACCGCTTCATCGGCCGCGGCTTCATCGGCGACGGCATCGCCACCATCGTCTCGGGAAGCGGCGGCGGCACCGGTGTCACGACCTATGTCGAGAACATGGGCGTGATGGCGGTGACGCGCGTCTTCTCGACGCTGATCTTCGTCGTCGCCGCCGTCGCGGCGATCCTGCTCGGCTTCTCGCCGAAGTTCGGCGCCCTGCTGCGGACCATCCCGGCGCCGGTGCTGGGCGGGCTGGCGACCGTCGTCTTCGGCCTGATCGCCGCGGCGATGGTGCGGCTGTGGGTCGACAACCGCGTCGATTTCTCCGACCCGCGCAACCTGATCACGGTCGGCGTGACGCTGGTGCTCGGCGCCGGCGACTTCACCATCTCCGCCAGCGGCTTCTCCATCGGCGGGATCGGCACCGCGACCATCGCGGCGCTCGGCCTCTACCAGCTTCTCGGGATCGGGCGCCCGCGCGAGGAGCCGCATGTGGACGCCCAGGCGGCATCCACCACGCTCCACTGACGCGCACGCCCCGCTGAGACGCCGGCCCGGACCGGGCCGGCGTCTCAGCGGGCGGAGCGGCGGCAGTCGGCCAGGATGTTGCCCACCGTCACCCGCTCCCGCTCGTCCATCGCCAGTTCCCAGCGGGCCTTCACGGCGATCCAGTCGGCAACGTACAGGCAGATGCCGTCGCGCTTGGGCGGCAGCCAGTCCTCCGGCCCCTTGGAGCCCTTGGCCCGGTTGGCCTCGCGGCTGGAGGCCAGCAGGGTCAGCGGGTCGGTCAGGTCGTTGGCGTAGGCCGCCCGGCGCTCGCGGGTCCAGCCATAGCCGCCGCTGGCGTAGGCTTCCTCCAGCGGCACCCGGTGGTCGATGTCGACCTGTCCCGGATCGGTGAAGCGCTCGCCGGTGTAGGGGTCGAGCCAGTCGCCCGACAGCACCGAGCAGCCGTTCCGCGACAGGGTGGCCGGGCGGCGGGAATCACGGATCAGCACCTGCTCGCGGGCGTTCAGGCAACCACGATCGGGGGCGATCCAGTGCGGCCACTCCTCCCGGACATAGCCGCGCCGCCGCTCCTCCTCGACCCGGATGCCGTCGAGCAGCGCCTGCGTCCGGTCGAAATCGATGCGGTCGGACGAGCGCGCCACGACCGGCGGCGGAGCCGGCGTGTGGCCCCGGCCGCCGCGCGGCTTCTTTTCCTCCTGCCCGAGCAGGCTCTCCAGCGTGCCGGCGGGCAGCAGGTGCAGCCGCTCCGCCAGGGCCAGCGCGGCCAGGACCGCCAGCACGGTGAACAGGCCGCGCAGCGTCAGCGACCGGCCCCTGCGCGGCATCCCACCCGACTTGTTCCATCGCACCGCCATGCGCCGTCCCGTCCTTTTGCATATCGGGCGATGTTATGACGCCCGGACGGCCGAAGCACAAACTCTCTGGGACAGGATCCCTAAGGTTTCGTGCGTCTAATAAGAAACGCACGAAACCTCAGCCTTTTGATGACGAGCGGATTCACGCTCCAAACCGATTCCGGTTTTCCGCGATCCGCTTAGGGCATCCGGCCGGTCAGGGTGGCGCTCAGCCCCTGGAGCAGCCCAACCTGGCAGACCGTGTCGAAGGTCGCCCGCATCAGAGACGGGTCGCCGATCGACACCCGGATGTCGCCGGCCCGTGCCGGGCTGTGGCGGCGCGGCACGCGGGCACCGCACAACTCCTGCAACACCTCCAGCAGCATGACCAGCGAGGTCGCCCGCCCGGTGCACAAATTGTAGACCGGAGCGCCCAGGCCGCGCCGCTCCATCGCCAGCGCCAGGATGCGCACCACGTCGCCGACGAAGACGAAGTCGCGCACCTGCTGGCCGTCGCCGTGGATCTCGATCTCCTCGCCGCGCGCCACCCGGCGGGCGAAGATCGAGATCACCCCGGAATAGGGCGACAGCGGATCCTGGCGCGGGCCGTAGACGTTGAAGAAGCGGAAGCCCACCGTCGGCACGCCCTGGATCGTCCAGGCGATCCTGGCGTGCATCTCGCAGCCCAGCTTGTCCACACCGTAGGCCGACAGCGGGCGGGGCAGTTCGTCCTCGTTCAGCGGGGTGGCCGGGTTGTTGCCGTAGACGGCGGCCGACGAGGCGTAGACCACCGGCACCGGCCCGCCGTTCCGGGCGTCGCGCGCCGCCTCGAACACGGTGACGGTGCCGAGCAAGTTGGTGCGGTGGGTTTCCGCCCACAGCTCGCGCGAGCGCTGGACCGAGGCGACGGCGGCGAGGTGGAAGATGCCGTCAACCCCCTCGGCGGCGTGGCGCACCGCATCGGGGTCGGCCACGTCGCCGACGACCAGCCGGGCGGCGGCGGGCTTGTTCTCCAGCCGGCCGCTGGACAGGTTGTCGAGGATCGTCACCCGGTGCCCGTCGGCGAGCAGCCGGTCGGCCAGATGCGACCCGATGAAGCCGCAGCCGCCGGTGATGAGGTGATGCGCCATGGTCTCCGCCTTCCGTGGATGCCTGACTCATGGTCGGCATGCGGGCAGCGGAGGACCAGAGCATCTTCGGGGTGAGCCGGCGGCCCAGCCGGGACAACGGGCGCGCCGTTCGGGCACCCCTTTCGACGAATCGGCCAGGCCGCCCCGTGTGACGGATTTCGGACAGGCGTTGCCGCTGGTTCAACAGGCTTATCCACGGCTTTGTCCACCGTTCTGTGGATAAAATCGGTCAAGCGCGGCGCTGTCGCGGGCGCGGCCATCCACGCGCCATCGTCCGGGCGCCGCCGCCCTTGCGCGTGGACAGCGGGCGGCCTGCCGGTTAGCATCCCCTGCATGACCGATCATCCGTTGAACACCAAGGGCTTGCAGTGCCCCCTGCCGGTCTTGCGCGCGCGCAAGATGATGAAGGCCATCGCCGTCGGCGACACGCTGACCGTCGAGGCCACCGACCCCGGAGCGCTGAAGGATTTTCCCGCCTTCTGCGAGGCCACCGGCCATCGCCTGCGGTCGAGCGGCGAGGAGGGCGGGGTCTACCGTTTCGTCATCGAACGGATGGCCTGAAGGACGGTCCGCGGGACGGTTCGGAGGGACCCTGCATACGTGAAGATGCGGATGGTTGGCTGTGACGAATCGTCCTGGAATCGGCCTGTACTTTGGGGGGCGATCCGGGAAGAATGGTCGGCGGAAACGTCCCGACCATCCCGAACGCCAACAAAAACGACCGAAACCGCCATGTTCACCACGCTGTTCACCCACGCGGCCTGCCTGGACCATGACACGGGCCTGGGGCATCCGGAATGCGCCGACCGCCTGCGCGCCGTGCTCGCCGCGCTGGAGACCGAAGAGTTCCACATGCTCGAACGGCAGGAGGCGCCGCGCGCCACGGTCGAACAGCTTCTGCGCGCCCACCCGCAGGCCCACATCGACCGGGTGATGGCGTCGATCCCCGCCGCCGAGCACGCCGGCATCGACGGCGACACCGTGGTTTCGCCCGGCTCGGGGGAGGCGGCGCTGCGCGCCGCGGGCGCGGTGGTGGCGGCGGTGGATTCGGTGGCGACCGGCCAGTCGCGCAACGCCTTCTGCGCCGTCCGCCCGCCGGGGCACCACGCCGAGCGGGAGAAGGCGATGGGCTTCTGCCTGTTCAACAACGCCGCGGTCGGCGCCTACCACGCGCGCGCCGCCCACGGGCTGCAACGGGTCGCGGTGATGGATTTCGACGTCCACCACGGCAACGGCACCCAGGACATCTTCCAGTTCGACGCGGACATGCTCTACTGCTCGACCCACCAGTCGCCGCTCTACCCCGGCACCGGCGACGCGGGCGAAAAGGGCGAGTACGGCAACTGCGTCAACGCGCCGCTGCCGGCCATGGCGGGGTCGCCGGAGTTCCGCCACGCGATGACCCACACGGTGCTGCCGGCCATCGACCATTTCAAGCCGGACCTGCTGATCATCTCCGCCGGCTTCGACGCCCATTCGCGCGACCCGATGGCGGCGCTGCACCTGATCGACGACGATTTCGTCTGGGCCACCCGCAAGCTGGGCGAGCTGGCCCGCACCCATTGCGGCGCCCGCATCGTCTCGGTGCTGGAGGGCGGCTACAACCTGCGCGCCCTCGCCTCGGCCAGCGCCGCCCATGTGCGCGAACTGATGTATTGCTGAGGGGAAGGGGGGAGGGGGTCCCGCCGGCCCCTCCTGACCGCATAGACCGCAAGGGCAAGCCGTTGGCACGCCACGGCCCTTGCACACGGCGAGGGGCGGGCCTAACTTCGCGGACGAAGGTCCACCACGGTTTCGCCCCATGCCCCCCTCCGCCGTCCCGTCCCCCACCGCTCCCATTCCGCCCGACATCGCCGCCCTCAGCTTCGAGGATGCCCTGGCCGAGCTGGAGCGGATCGTCCGCCAGCTCGAAGAGGGGCGCGGCAAGCTGGACGACGCGATCTCCTCCTACGAGCGCGGCACCGCCCTGAAGCGCCATTGCGAGGCCAAGCTGCGCGAGGCGCAGGCCAAGATCGACCGCATCACCGTAAGCGCCGACGGTTCCATCGGCAGCGAACCCGCCCGGATCGACTGACGTGCAGACCACTTCGAAGGCCGCCCTGAAGGCGGCGATGAGCGAGATCGCCCGCGCCGTGGAGGATACCATCGGCCGGCTGCTGCCCTCAACCGATCTGGCCGAGGCCCGGCTGTTCGACGCCATGCGCTACGGCAGCCTGAACGGCGGCAAGCGGCTGCGGCCCTTCCTGGTCATGCAGTCGTCGGCGCTGTTCGGGGTCAACCCCGATTGCGCCATCCGCGCCGCCGCGGCGGTCGAGATGGTCCACAGCTATTCGCTGGTCCACGACGACCTGCCGGCGATGGACGACGGCGAGCTGCGGCGCGGCCGCCCGACCTGCCACCGCCAGTTCGACGAGGCGACCGCCATCCTGGCCGGCGACGGGCTGCTGACCTTCGCCTTCGAGGTGCTGGCCGATCCCGCCACCCACGAGGATCCGAACATCCGCTGCCAGCTCGTCACCGCGCTAGCCAAGGCTGCGGGCGGCCACGGCATGGTCGGCGGCCAGATGCTCGACCTGATCGCCGAGCACGAGAGCTTCGACCTCGGCACCACCACCCGGCTCCAGCGCATGAAGACCGGCGAGATGATCGCCTTCTCCTGCGAGGCGGGCGGCATCCTCGGCAAGGCCAACCCGCCGCAGCGCACGGCGCTGCGCGCCTACGCCCATGACCTCGGCCTCGCCTTCCAGATCGTCGACGACCTGCTCGACGTCGAGGGCACGGCGGAGGAAACCGGCAAGACGGTCGGGCGCGACGCCCAGGCCGGCAAGGCCACCTTCGTGTCCATCCTCGGCCGCGAGCGCGCCCGCGCCCAGGCCGAGATGCTGGCAGCCCAGGCCGCCGCGCACGTGGACATCTTCGAGGGGCGTGCCGACATGCTGAAGGCGGTCGCCGATTTCGTCGTCGACCGGCGCGCCTGAGCCGAAAGGACCGTGACCCCGTGACCGCCACCAAGACCCCGCTGCTCGACCTCTGCCCGACGCCCGCCAAGCTGAGGGGCCTCAAGCCCGAGCAGCTCCGCCAGTTCGCCGACGAGCTGCGCACCGAGACCGTGGACGCCGTGTCGGTGACCGGCGGCCATCTCGGCGCCGGGCTGGGGGTGGTCGAGCTGACGGTGGCACTCCACTACGTCTTCAACACGCCCTATGACCGGCTGATCTGGGACGTCGGGCACCAGTGCTACCCGCACAAGATCCTGACCGGCCGGCGCGACCGCATCCGCACGCTGCGCATGGGCGGCGGCTTGAGCGGCTTCACCAAGCGCTCGGAGAGCGAGTACGACCCGTTCGGCGCCGGCCACAGCTCGACCTCGATCTCCGCCGGGCTCGGCATGGCGGTGGCGAGCCGGCTGAAGGGCGAGCGCCGCAACGTCGTCGCGGTGATCGGCGACGGCGCGATGAGCGCCGGCATGGCCTACGAGGCGATGAACAACGCCGCGCCGACCAAGTCGCGGCTGGTGGTGGTGCTGAACGACAACGACATGTCGATCGCCCCGCCGGTCGGCGCCATGAGCGCCTACCTGTCGCGGCTGATCTCGTCGAAGCCCTATCTCAGCCTGCGCCACCTCGCCAAGGAGATCGCCGACCAGCTGCCGCGCCCGCTGCGCACCGCCGCCCGGCGGGCGGAGGAGTACGCGCGCGGCATGGTCACCGGCGGCACCCTGTTCGAGGAGCTGGGCTTCTACTACATCGGGCCGATCGACGGGCACAACCTCGACCATCTGCTGCCGGTGTTGCAGAACGTGCGCGACGCCGACGACGACAAGCCGGTGCTGATCCACGTCGTCACCAAGAAGGGCAAGGGCTACGCCCCGGCGGAGGCCTCGGCCGACAAGCTGCACGCGGTCGCCAAGTTCGACGTGGTGACCGGCGCCCAGGCCAAGCCGAAATCCAACGCGCCGACCTACACCCGCGTCTTCGCCCAGTCCCTCATCACCGAGGCGGCGGCCGACCCGGCCATCGTCGCCATCAACGCGGCGATGCCGTCGGGCACCGGGCTGGATCTGTTCGCCGAGCGCTTTCCCGACCGCTGCTTCGACGTCGGCATCGCCGAACAGCACGCGGTGACCTTCGCCGCCGGCATGGCGACCGAGGGCTTCAAGCCCTTCTGCGCCATCTACTCGACCTTCCTCCAGCGCGCCTACGATCAGGTGATCCACGACGTGGTGCTGCAACACCTGCCGGTGCGCTTCGCGCTCGACCGCGCCGGGCTGGTCGGGGCCGACGGGGCGACCCACGCCGGCTCCTTCGACGTCGCCTTCCTCGGCTGCCTGCCCGACATCGTGCTGATGGCGGCGGCGGACGAGGTGGAGCTGATGCACATGGTCGCCACCCAGGCCGCCATCGACGACCGCGCCTCGGCGCTGCGCTACCCGCGCGGCGAGGGGGTGGGGCTGGAGATGCCGGATCGCGGGTCCGTCCTGCCGCTCGGCAAGGGACGCATCTTGCAGGAAGGCGGCAAGGTCGCCATCCTCAGCTACGGCGGCCGTCTCGCCGAGGCCCGCAAGGCGGCGGCCGAGCTGGGCGCCCGCGGCCTGTCGACCACGCTGGCCGACGCCCGCTTCGCCAAGCCGCTCGACGAGGATCTGGTCCGCCGCCTCGCGCTGGAGCACGAGGTGCTGATCACCATCGAGGAAGGGTCGGTCGGCGGCTTCGGCAGCTTCGTCCTGCACTTCCTGGCGACCTCCGGCCTGCTGGACGGCGGGTTGAAGATCCGGCCGTTGGTCCTACCCGATGTTTATCTCGACCATGATTCGCCGGCCAAACAGTATGAGACCGCCGGGTTGAGCGCGCGGCACATCGTCGCGACCGCGTTGCAGGCCCTCGGAATCGAAAGCGCCGCAGCGCGAGCATAACCGGCCGGCCCGCTCTCCTGATTTCTCGTATCGGCCCCCGCATCCTCTCCGGATGCGGGGGTTTCCTTTTGGCGAATCGCCTTTTCACGCGAACGAATGTCGTACCCCGATTTGTCTAGCGATGCTTCGGGTTGTTCGACTGGTGTCGGCGCGGTTGCTCGGCTTACAATTTGGACACATAGGGATGCATGCACCGGACAGGTGGAAGGAACGGGCGACATGGCGCATATGGTCGTGCTCAACACGGTTCGTGACGCCGATCCGGAGGGGAGCGGCGGCTCGTTCGGTGCTGGTTTCGGCGCCGCCGCGGCCGAACCTCCGGGGCTGAACCTGAACGATCCGGCGGTCCTGCGCTGCCTGCTGGAACAGACGCCGACCCCGACCGCCCTGGTCGAGGGCGAGGCCGGGCTGTGCAGCTTTTCCAACGCCGCCTTCCGTGCCCTGGGCGTGGTGGCCGGAGCGCCGCTGACCTCCCAGTTTCCGGCGGTCTCGTCCTCCCTGCTCGCCGCCGCCCGGCGCGGCGGCGCCCAGCGCGAGGCGGCGGCCCGCGACGGCGACCGTTTCTGGGAGGTCCGGGCCACGCCGATGCTGGGCGTCAACGGGCTGGTGCGCGCCCTGATCGTCACCGTCGAGGAGACCCCGGACAGCGCCGCCGAGCAGGAACGGCACATGCGCGAGCTGAGTCACCGGGTGAAGAACACGTTGCAGCTCGTCTCCAGCCTGCTGACGCTGCAAACGCTGGGGTCCAAGGATCCCGAGGTGCGGCGCGCCCTGCAAAGCGCCGGGGGACGGATCGGCATCGTCACCCAGGCCCACCAGCGCACCCACGCCGCCCTGCGCGGCGACGACCTCGACGTGGCCGGCCATCTGCGCGACCTGTGCGGCGAGCTGGAGGCGACGCTTCCCGGTGCCCGCCGCATCCGGGTGGAGGCCGAGCCGACCAGCCTTCCGGTGGACAGCGTGATTCCGCTGAGCCTGATCGTCAACGAACTGGTCGGCAACGCCGCCAAGCACGCCTATGGTCCTGAGGAACCGGGCGGGATCGAGGTCAGCCTCGGCCGTGCCGCCGACGGCCGCCGGCGGCTGGTGGTGTCCGACCAGGGGCGCGGACTGCCGGACGGGCTCGACGTCGCCCGCGCGGCGACGCTGGGGCTGAAGATGGTGCGCGCCTTCGCCGGCCAGTTGAAGGGGGTCTTGCGCGCCGAAACCGGCCAAGCCGGCACCCGGCTGATCGTCGAACTTCCTGGTTGAGCGGCCTTTGCGCCACGGCGCGCTTGCCCTCGCCGCCGTTCCGGGTCAGGAATGCGCCCCTTGGCCGGAACGGGACGGATCGGAGGATCGGGCATGGCGCGGGTGCGGGCGGACGTGGCTCTGGTGGAGCGCGGCCTGGCGGAAAGCCGGGCCAAGGCGCAGGCTCTGATCCTCGCCGGGCTGGTCTATTCCGACACCAAGCGCATCGGCAAGGCCGGCGATCTGCTGACCGAGGACGCCCCGCTGTCGGTGAAGGGGCAGGACCACCCCTGGGTGTCGCGCGGCGGGCTGAAACTGGTCAAGGGGCTGGACGTCTTCGGCATCGACCCCGCCGGCCTGACCGCCCTCGATGTCGGGGCATCGACCGGCGGTTTCACCGACGTGCTGCTGACGCGCGGGGCCGCGAAGGTCTACGCGGTCGACGTCGGGCATGGGCAGTTGGCGTGGAAGCTCCGCAACGACCCGCGCGTCGTGGTGCTGGAGAAGACCAACGCCCGCCATCTGACCAGGGTCGAGATTCCCGATCCGGTCGATCTGGTGGTGTGCGACGCCAGCTTCATCGGGCTGGAGGTCGTGCTGCCGGCGGCGCTTGGGCTGGTGGTGCCGGGCGGGCGGCTGGTCGCCCTGATCAAGCCGCAGTTCGAGGTCGGCAAGGGCCGCGTCGGCAAGGGCGGCGTCGTGCGCGAACCGGAGCTGCACCAGGAGGTCTGCGACCGTGTCCGCTCCTGGATCGACGGGCTTGCCGGCTGGCGGGTTCTGGACGTTACCGAAAGCCCGATCACCGGCCCGGAGGGCAACAAGGAGTTCTTGATCGGAGCGGCGTTCCGGACGGATCCGGATGGAAGCACGGACTGTCACGGGAACCCCCACTGAACCGTCCTGGATTTTCCGGACAGCCCATCTTCCCGGAAACTTATCCGATCATGTCAGCCAGCCTTATACGCCCCCGCCCCTCTCCGTCGCGGGTGGGAAAATCGAATCACGGACCGCCCGTCCCAGGGGTGCCCCCTCAACAAGTCGGGATTTCCGCTCGCCGGCATCACACTCAAGCGGCGGCCCGTGCGAAGGATTCGGCGAAGGCCCGCCAACTCCGCTCCCCGCGCATGAAGACCCGCCCCTTCTCGGCGCAGGCCCGTGCGACGGCCCTGTCGGTGTAGACGCGCTCCAACTGCGCGACCACCTCCTCCACGGCGGACTCGCCCCAGCCCCGACGGGCGCCCGTGGGATCGGCCACCGGGGTCTGATCGCGAAGCGGCAGGCAATTGCCCTCGCGGATCAGGTCGAGATGCCCGGTGTTGGCCGACAGGATCACGGGCACGCCGCAGGCCATCGCCTCCATGGCGACAAGGTTGGTGGCGCCTTCGCAGCGGTTGGGGAAAACGGCGGCGTGACAGTCGGCCAGGATCCCCGCGATCTCGTGCCTTGCGATGACCCCCATGTCGACGAAGCCCTCCGGTGGCACGCCGTGCGCCATCGCCCACTCCACGATCCGCAGCTTCCCGTTCTCGCCGATCTTCGGGGGCTCGGGCGTCAACGGGGATTCGGCGATCGTCCCGGAGGTGTGCGGCCAGTAATTGTGCCAGGCCGTGACCAGCAGCGCGTCGGGATGCCGCTCGTGGAAACGGCGAAACGCGGCGAGCACGATGTCCTGGCCCTTGCGGAACTCCAGCTTGCCGCCGGAGAAGACGACGAAACGGTCCCCGAACCGGCCGGTGGGAGGCAGCGCGGGCAGTTCGCCCGGATCGATGCCCTGGAACGCGCAGCCGACGTCCGCAATCCCCTGCTCCAGAAGCAGGTCCCGGTTGTAGGTCGAATGCACCACGATCCTGTCGTAACCGCGCGCGCGCTCCAGGGTCTCGGTGTCGAACCGGCTGTCCTCGAAGGCGATCACGCCGACGTTGCGGCTGCCACGGAAGCGCTCGGACGCCGGCCCCTCCACGAAGCCGTTGGCGAGCGCGTGCAGCAGCGTCCAGCCCTTGACGACCACCACCTGTCCCGGAACCCGATCGGCGATGGCGCCGATGCGCTCATACCCGATCATCAGGGCCGCCAGCCTTTCCCGGTTCTCCGGCCGCAGGGTGGCCAGCAGCGGCCGTTCCAGCAGAAGCGGCGGCCGACCCTGGTCCAGCAGGTAAAGCGCCGTGTGCACGCCGACCAGCCCCCAGCCATGGATCTCCGAAAGCTGCCAAGTCAAAGCAAAATTCTGTTCCACGCACAGCCTTTCGACGCGCACCGCGAATGCCGGTTGACCTTCCCGCGGCAGGCTGATGCTATGCGGCAGGATGTGCCGGCATCCAGCCGGCCCATTATTTAGCGCCGGCCCACCTCGACCTTCAAGGCAAGACCATCAAGATCGCGTTCATAGACCCGACGAAGGGCGATTACACCCCCGAGACGCCGCGCCACCAGCCGCTTGGCGGTTCGCAATCGGCGCTCTGCTACCTGGGGGAGGAGCTGGCCGCCGCCGGCCATGCGGTCACGCTGGTCAACGGCACGCGCGCGCCCGCCACCGTGCGCGGGGTGCGCTGCCTGCCCATGGCGTCGGTGAGCCTCGAGGAACTGTGCGCTTTCGACGCCGTGGTTTTCCTGAATGGATGCGATCGGGAGCTGCTGCTGCGCCTGCGCGGCAGGATGGGCGGCGGGCGCAAGCTGATCCTCTGGACGCAGCACGCCGCCGACCAGCCGGCGGTGGCGAACCTGGCCGAGGCCGAACTGCGCGACTGCCTGGACGGCGTCGCCTTCGTCAGCCAATGGCAGATGGATGGGTATCTGGACGCCTTCCGTCTCGATCCGGCACGCTGCCGGGTGATGCGCAACGGGATTGCGCCGGCCTTTGCCGGCCTGTTCGGGCCGGACGAGGACATCCGGGCGGTGCCCCCCTGGCCGCCGGTTCTGGCCTACACCAGCACGCCGTTCCGTGGCCTCGACGTGCTGCTGGACAGCTTTCCGTCGATACGGGCGGCGATTCCCGGAACCCGGCTGCGCGTCTGTTCGAGCCTCGAAGGCTATCAGGTCGCCGCCGGGCAGGATCCCTTCACCGCCCTGTACCAGCGCTGCCGCGAGACCGAGGGGGTGGAGTATCTCGGCGGCCTCGGTCAAGTGGCGCTGGCCGGGGTGCTGCGGGAGGCGACCTGCCTCGCCTATCCCAACCGCTTCGCCGAGACCTCCTGCATCGCCGTGCTGGAGGCGCTGGCGGCCGGCTGCCTGGTGGTGTCGAGCCAATTGGGCGCCCTGCCGGAAAGCGGGGCCGGCTTCGCGCGGCTGACGCCCGTGCCGGAGGATCCGCGGGAACACGCGCGGCGCTACGCCGAGGCGGCGGTGGCCGCCCTGACCGACCTGCGGACGGACCCCGGCGCCGGTCTCCGGCTCCGCGCCCAGGTCGACCACGCGAACGCCGAGACGTCCTGGCCGGTGCGGGCGCAAGGCTGGATCGCCTGGTTCGAGGAGTTGAGCGGGCCGGCTCCGGTGAGGGCCGATGCGGCGAACAGTGCCACGGCGATCACCGCCAGGATCGCCTCCGCCCAGCAGCAGCTCATGGAGGCGTTGGGCGCCCATCTGAATTCCGGGCCGACCAGCCGGCTGGCCGACCCGGCCTGGCGGGCCGAGGCGCGCGGCATGATCGATCTGGTGGAACGGTCGCTCCGCCTCGATCACAACGACGAGGAGGCACGCACCGGCGTCTGGTCGGCGCTGCGCGGCTATGATGCCTGGCTTTCCTACCACACCGCGTTGCCCGATCTGCCGCCGCCGTCCCCGCCGCCGCCCGGCGGGCGCCGGATCTTCGACTGCTTCCAGTTCCACAACGAGCTGGATCTGCTGGAGGTCCGGCTGGCCGAACTCCATCCCGTGGTGGACCGTTTCGTCCTGGTCGAGGCGACCTACACCCACGCCGGCGCCGCCAAGCCTCTGCACTACGCCGACAACCGGGCGCGTTTCGCCGCCTACGCGGACAAGATCATCCATATCGTGGTCGCCGAGGATCCGGGCGGATTCGCCTGGAACCGCGAGGCGTACCAGAGGGACGCGATCCTGCGCGGCCTCGGGGAGTGCCGGCCCAGCGACATGATCCTCATCTCCGACGCCGACGAGATTCTGCGCGCCCCGGTCGTCGAGCGGCTGCGCCGGGAGCCGGACGAGGATGCGGGTACGGGCGCGACGCTCTTCGCGCCCCACCTCGACATCTTCCTCTATTTCCTCGACCTGAAGGCGCCCGATCCCTGGGTCTCGGTGGCTGCCGCCCCCTGGGAACTGATCCGACGCATCGGCGCCAACCGCGCCCGCTATCTGGCCAAGCAGGGGATCGGGCGGGTCGTTCCGGACGCCGGCTGGCACTTCACCTGGATGGGGGGCGCCGACCGTTTCCGCGCGAAGCTGGAGGCTTTCGCGCACCGGGAGATGATCGCCGGCTTCGACCGCGACCCGCAGGCCAACCAGGCCCGGCTCGACCGCTTCTACGCCACCGGCCGCTTCGACGGGGACGCGCTGCCCGGCATGTGGACGGGCCTCCAGCCCGTTCCCGTCGACGAGCGCTATCCGGCCCGCATCCGGGAAACGCTCTCCCGTTTCCGCCGTCTCGGCTGGCTCATCCCGCAGGCGGAACCCGCGCCGGAGGCCCTGCTCGAGGAAGGCTGGCTGCGGGAGAGGGATGGGGACGGCGCGGCGGCCGAGGCGCTGTGGCGCCGGGCCGCGGCCCTCGATCCCACCGACATCCAGGTCTTCCACGCGCTTGCCGAGCGGCTGCTCGCGCGGAACGCAACGGCCGAGGCGCTCCGGCCCCTGCGCTGCTGCACCCGGCTGGATCCCGAGGGAAGCTTCCATCTTTTCAAGCTTGCCCACAGCCTGCTCCTGCTCCGCCGGTACGGGGAGAGCGCGACGGTCCTGAGGGCATTGATACAGCGCGAGCCGGAGGAGCATCGCGCCTACGGCAACCTCGCGGTCGCGCTGAAGAATCTCGGTCGGCACGGGGAGGCGGTGGCCGTCGGCCGCCAGGCGCTGGCGCTGGCGCCGGCCGACGCGGGCCTGCTGGGCAACCTGGGCCTCGCCCTGTCGATGCGGATCGGAGGCGGCGAGGCGGCGGCCGACGCCCTGTCGCGCGCCATGGTCCTGGAACCGGACCGCACCGAGACGCGGATGAACCGCGCGCTGGTCCTGCGCAACCTGCACCGGCTGGACGAGGCGGAGGCCGAGTGCCGCCACCTTGTCGCGGAGCGGCCGGACGACGCCCGTGCCCGCACGCTCCTGGCGACCTGCCTGCTGATGCGGGGCGATCTCGCGGGGGGGTTCCGCGCGTATGAATGGCGCACCCGGCTGGCCGACGGGCAGATGGAGGCGCGAGGCCTGCCGACGCCGCTGTGGGAGGGCGGCGATCCCGATGGCCGGCGCATCCTCCTGCACGACGAGCAGGGGCTCGGCGACGGGATCCAGTTCGCGCGCTACGCGACGCTGCTGGCGCGGCGCGGCGCCCATGTGATCGTGGAGTGCAACGACGCGCTGGCGCGGCTCCTCGCCACGCTGCCGGGCGTGGCGACGGTGGTCGGGCGCTCCGCGCCGACCCCGGCGCACGATGCCCATGCCGCCCTGATGAGCCTGCCGCATCTCCTTGGCACGACCCTCGCGACGGTCCCGTCGGAGGTGCCGTACCTCGCGGCCGAACCCTCCCTCGTCGCGCGGTGGCGCGACCGGCTGGAGCCGGTGCGGGCGGGGTTGCGGGGCGGGCTGGTCGTCGGGCTGGTCTGGGCCGGCAACGCGGAGCTTCCCGACGATCCCAAGCGTTCGCCGGGGCTGGAGCCCCTGCTGCCGCTGCTCGGCCTTCCCGGAATCGTCTTCGTCTCCCTTCAGAAGGGCGACGGGCGGGCGGATCTGGAGCGGTTGGGCGGGCGGCTTCCCGAGGGCTTCCACGATGTCGGCGACGCGTTGGAGGATCTCGCCGACACCGCGGCCGTCGTGGCGCAGCTCGATCTGGTCATCTCCGTGGACAGCGCGGTCGCCCACCTCGCCGGGGCGCTGGGGCGGAAGGTCTGGACGATGGTGCGCGCGGAGTCCGAGTGGCGGTGGATGCTGGAGCGCGCCGACAGCCCCTGGTATCCGACCATGCGGCTGTTCCGGCAGAAACGGGCGGGCGACTGGAGCGACGTGGTGGCGGCGCTGCGCGGCGCGCTGCATCAGGCGGTCAGGGAGGCCCCTCGGTAGGGGCGCCATGCGCGGCGCGGCGCCGGACCTCCTCGTGCAGAGCCTCGCGGACGCGCGCGAAGACGGGCGCCCAGTCCAGATCCGGCCCCTGGCGGAACAGGCGCATCGACGGGTACCAGGGCGTCCGCTCCCCGGTGAAGCCGTAGATCCAGTAGGGCACATGCTGCACGAGGTTCCAGACCGGCGTTCCGAGGGAGCCGGTGAGGTGGGCGACCGAGCTGTCGGTCATGACGACCAGATCCAGCCGCTCGATCATCGCCGCGGTGTCGGCGAAATCCTCCATGTGGGGGCCGAGCGGCACCACCAGCCGGCCCGCCGGGCCGAGCGCGTCCAGTTCGGCCTCCGGCGGGCCTTTCTGAAGGCTGTAGAGCCGCACCCCCGGAATTTCGGCGAGACGCAGGAACGGCATCAGCCTCGTGGCGCGCCGGGCGTTGTCGGCGAAGCTGGAGCGGCCCGACCAGACGATGCCCACGCGCAGCGTTCCCGGCTCCCGCCCCCCCAGCCGCCACGCGGCCTTCTCCCGGGCCTCGGCCGGAACGGTGAGCGGCACCGGCGGCGGGACGGAGGCGAGCGTCGTGCGGAACAGCAGCGGCAGGGTCATCTGCGACACCTCGACGTCGCAGGGCGGTGCCGGGGCTCCCCACGCCACCCAGTCGTCCGGGGCGAGCCCGGACAGCACCCGCCGCAATTCCGAATGGCATTCGTAGATCAGCCGGCCGCCGGCCTTCCTGACCATCGGCAGATAGCGGGCCACCAGCAGGGCGTCGCCGAAGCCCTGCTCGGTCGTCACGAAGACGCGGCGCCCGTCCAGGGGCCGCCCATCCCATGGCGGCATCGAGGTCGGCCGCGCGTGATAGGACGGTATCTGCCGCCGCGCCTCGTAATCGTCGAAGCCGTGGACGTAATCGCCGATCTGCAACCGCGCCAGCGCCCGTTCCCACCGCAGGAGCGGCGTCGGTCCGCCGTTCTCGCCGATGGCGAGGTCGATCGCCGCCAGGGCGTCGGCGTAGCGCCCCGCCTTGCGGAAGGCGACCACGCGGTTGAACAGGACCGTCCGGCTGCCGGGCTCGTGCCGGAAGGCCTCCTCCTGCGCCGCCACCCCCTCGGCAAGGCGTCCGGCCTCGGTCAGCGCGTTGCCGAGGTTGGTCCAGAGGCTGCCGCAGAGGCCGCCGTCGCCGGGTGCGTGCTCCAGCCCGCGCCGATGGCAGGCGATGGCTTCCTCCAGCTTTCCGGCCCGGCGCAGCAGGATGCCCAGGATGCTCCACGCCTTGGCGTCGGAGGGATCGGCGTCGAGAGCCGCCTCCGCGGACCGGCGCAACCGGTCATCCTCATCCTGCGCCCTGTCGGCGTCCTTCGTTTCGACGTGCATGCCCGACCGTTCCACAGAGCCAAGCCGCTCGACGCTCGCGCGGGGGAGCGGCCATGACGATCCCAGCTTGAAGGCCGGGGGGCGTGGACGCTAGATACATGCGCGATGGAACATTTTGGCCAACAAGCCTATACCATAGCACCCCGCCACCACCGGCATGAAGGTCGCAATCCTTTGCAAGGCGAGATGAACGCTGCCGGCGGCGCCATCCGGGGCGTCGATCCCTGGAACATCCCGCGAGGCAAGCGGAGGCGGTGGGCCTCGGCGGTCTCCGGCGCGCGGGCGGCGGGCGGCCGATGATGGACGACCCCGATCCGATGGCGGCGCATCGGCGGGCGCTGGCCGCCGATCCGGCGGAGGCCATGTCCTGGCAGCGGCTGGCGTTCGAGATGCGCCAGGCCGGCAAAGCGCCGCGGGCCCTGTCGCTTTTCATCCGCGCCGCCCGGATGCACGGTGACGGCGCCGTGCTGGAACAGCAGATCGAGAGGGTCGTCACCCCCGCCCTCAACCAGGCCGTGCTGCTGATGCAGGACGGGCGGATCGACGAGGCGGCGGCGATCGTCGAACCCTTGGCCGGCATCATCGCGCCTCGCGGCGATCTCGCGCATGTTCTCGGCGTTCTGCGCTTCATTCAGGGGCGCGACGACGAAGCCGCCCGTCTTCACGCGGCGTCCCGGATGGACGGCAATGGCCTCGGCGTCGCGCTGGACGGGATCGCCCGCCATCGTGCCGATTGCAACGTCATCGGCACGGTCGTGATCCCCGTCTACCGGATGGAGGACACGATCGAGCGGGCGCTCGACAGCGTTCTGGCGGCGGCCCGCTACCACCGCGCGGCGTCCGGTGAGGCCGGTGCGCGGATCCATGTCTGCGTCGTGGACGACGCCTCCCCCGACGACAGCGTGGCGCGGGCGCTGCGCTGGGCGCGGGCGCATCCGGAGCAGAGCGTCGCGGTCATCGCCAACAACCGGAACCGGGGCGCGGGGTGGGCGCGCAACGCGGGCGCCGCCGCCTCGCTGGGCCGCTATCTCTGGTTCCTAGATGCCGACGACCATTTTCTGGAACGGCACCTCTTCCTGACGATCCAGGCCCTGGACGCGGCCCCCGGCATGGGCTTCGTTCGCACCGGCATCCTCTTCGACGAGATCGACGCCGAGATCACCCGGGAGTGGCGGCAGGCGTCGGAGAACTGCTACCCCGGCAATCTCTGCGTCCGGCGCGACTGCCACGACCGGATCGGCGGCTTTCCGGAGGAACCGCCCTTCCAGCCGGCGGTCGCCGAGGATGTCGCCTACGGCCGCGCCTTGCACAGCCGGTTCGGCGGGTTGAAGCTGCCCGAGAAGACCGTCCGCTACACCATGCGGCCGGGCAACGCGCTGGAGCGGCAGCGGGCCGAGATGATCGGCGGCCCCCTTTCCGCCGAGCGCCAGCAGCCGGACAGCCGCTTCGTGGCCATCGAACTCCTGACCCAGCGCCGTCTCTACGGCCTGGCGGCCGAGGCGGCACGCAGGCCGCCGCCGACGGACGCCGCCGCCTGGTTGGAGAAGGGGAAGGAGCTGATCCGTGAGCGGCAGCCGGAGGTCGCCGTCGCCGTGCTGGTCCGGGCGGCGGCCCTCGACCCCGCCAGCGCGACGGTCTGGTTCGAGCTGGGGCTGGCGGCGAACGGACTCAAGCGCGATGCGCTGGCGCTTCGCGCGTTCCGGGCGGTGGCGAGCCTTCACCCCGATGCGGGAGGGGCGCGCTTCAACCTTGCCTCCCTGCGGTTCGAGCAGGCTGCCCTCGATCCGGCCGCCCGCCATCTGCGGGAGGCGCTGGCGCTCCGGCCCGAGCATGGCGGTTCGCTGTTCCTGCTGGGACGGACGGAGCGGCGGCGAGGGCGGGTGGATGCCGCGCACGGGCTTCTCCGTCGGGCCGCGCGGATCGAACCGAATCTGGGGGAGGTCCGCGCGGAATGGGCTGAGGCGGCCCTCGGCCTCGGCTGCGCGACGGAGGCGGCGGAGCAGGCACGGCGCGCGCTGGCCCTCGCGCCCGATCTGTTCGACGGCCACACCGCCCTTGCCGGCGCCCTGGAGGCGCTCGGCCGGCCGGATGCGGCGCTGCAAGGCTGGCAGCGGGCGATCCGCTGCAACGCGGGCCGGGGAGAGGCCTTCACCGGGCGAGCCGTCAATCGGCTCGTCCGGCGATACGGGCCGCCGCCCGCGCCGGCGCCGAGGGCGGAGACGGGGCGCCGGCTCGCCTCCACCGCGCTCGGCTGGCATGGCCGGTTCGGCAACCAGCTTCTGCAATATGGGGTGCTGCGCCTGTACGCCGCGCGGCACGGCCTGACCCTGGAGGTGCCGCCCTGGCCGGGACGCCATCTCTACGGGCTGGACGATCCGCTTCCCGGCCCGGCCATGCCCCGGCTGCCGGAGCGGGAGGTCGAGGCCAGCGTCGTGGCGTCGCTCGGCGGCACCGGCGGCGCGGTGCTGGCCGACCGGGACGTCACCGCCTATTTCTGCGGCGACACCCGCTTCCTGGCCCCCCATCGGGAAACCTTCCGCGGCTTCTTCACGCCGGGACCGCACATCCGGTCCTGGGCGGACGCGCTGACCGGCCGCCTGCGCGCGGCCGGGGGGACGCTGGTGGCCTTGCACATCCGGCGCGGCGACTTCGGCTGGGGCCCTTTCTGGATTGCGCCGGAATCCTGGTACCTGCGTTGGCTGGAAACGGTCTGGCCCGGCCTGGACCGGCCGGTTCTCTACGTCGCGACGGACGACCCGCGCTGTCTCTCCGCCTTCGCCGCCTACCGGCCGCTCCACGCGCGGGATCTGGCGGAGCCGATCCCCGGAGCCGAGTTCCTCACCGATTTCCATGTCCTGTGCGAGGCCGATCTGGTGGCGGTGTCCAACAGCAGCTTCTCCTTCGTGGCGACCATGCTGAACCGGCGCGCCCGAAGCACCGTCCGTCCCGACCGGACCCGGCAGGCGCTTCGTCCCTACGACCCCTGGTCCAGCCCGGTCCTGCTGTGATGATGGAGTCCAGCCGCCCCGATTCGCCGCTGCAAGCCGCGATGGCCCATCATGCCGCCGGCCGCGCGGCGGAGGCGGAACGCGCGTACCGGGCGGTGCTGGCCACCGATCCCGGCCATCCCGGCGCCCTGCATCTGCTGGGGATGCTGGCGCTCCAGCATGGCCGGCCGGCGATCGCGGCGCAGCTCATCGGGGAGGCCGTCCGTCGCAACCCCGGCAACCCGGCCGGCTTTTCCAGCCTCGCCCAGGCCTTGCACCGGCTCGGCCAGCTCGGCAAGGCGCGGACGAGCGCACGTCTGGCGGTGGCGCTGGATCCCGGTTTTCTGGACGGCCTCGACATTCTCGCCGACATCCTGTCCGACCGGGGGGAGCATGGCGCGCTGGCGGACACGCTCGGCCGCCGGCTGGCGCTCACCCCATGGGTGACGGAACCGAGGATGAGGCAGGCCCACGCGCTGCTCTTCGCCGGACGGAACGAGGAGGCGCGCGAGGCCCTGATGACGCTGCTCGGCATGACCCCTCTGTCGGTGGCGGGATACACCAACCTCGGCGTGGCGCTGCGCCGGCTCGGGCGGACGGAGGAGGCGATCGCCGCCTACCGCAGCGCGCTGGGCTTCGCGTCCGGAGAGCCGGGAACCCTCAACAACCTCGGCATCTCCCTTCAGGATCTCGGCCGCTACGAGGAGGCCGCCGCCTGTTTCCGCCTGTCCATCGTGGAACAGCCGGACGGCTCCCACGCCCATCTCAACCTCGGCCTCGTCGCGCGCGACGAGATGCGGGTGGACGAGTCCATCCGCCTGGCGCGGCGCGCCGCCACGCTGGCTCCGGCCCTGGCGGAGGCGCACGCGGCCCTGGGCCACGGCCTCCTGATCAAGGGCGAGTTCCGCGAGGGGTTCGCGGAGTATGAATGGCGGTCGCGCATGGCGGACTTCGCCTCGCCGCGCCGCGACTTCGCCTCGCCCGTCTGGGACGGCTCCCCCCTCGCGGGCCGCACGCTGCTCGTCCATGACGAGCAGGGGATGGGGGACACGATCATGTTCGCGCGCTACGCCGCGCTGCTCCAGGCGCAGGGTGCGCGGGTGTACCTGGATTGCGGCGGGCCGCTCGTCCGGCTGCTTTCGTCGATGCCGGGGATCGCCGGCGTCGTGTCCCGCCAGGATCCCGCGCCGCCGCACGATTTCCATGTGTCGCTGGCGAGCCTGCCGCACCGGCTGCGCGCCACCCTCTACACCATCCCCGCGCCGCTCGCCTATCTGCGGGCGGAGCCGGCGCTGGTGGAGAGCTGGGGCGCGCGGCTCGGCCCGCGGCGCGGTCTCCGCATCGGGCTGGTCTGGGCCGGCAATCCGGAATTCAAGGGCGATCGGCTGCGTTCTCCCGGACTGGCGGCTTTCCGGCCCCTGCTCGATCTGCCGGGCGTCTCGGTCTACGGCCTTCAAAAGGGGGCGGGGCGGGACGATCTGGATCGGTGCGGGCCGCTGCCGGCGAACTTCGTCGACCTCGGCGCGGACATCGCCGACCTCGCCGACACGGCGGCGATCATGGACAATCTGGATCTCGTCGTCAGCTCCTGCACCGGCCCGGCCCATCTCGCCGGGGCGCTCGGCCGGCCGGTCTGGACCGTGCTGCCCTTCGCGCCGGACTGGCGCTGGCTGGAGCACGGCGTCTGCACGCCCTGGTACCCGACCATGCGCCTGTTCCGGCAGGAGCGGCGCGGCAACTGGAGCGCGGTCGTGGCACGGCTGCGCGGGGTGCTGGAAAGCGTTACCGGCTGAGGTCAGGGGGTCCAGGGCCGGTACGGGCGGATGCATCGCGCCGCCATGTCCGGCTCGACGAAGATCCGGGCGCGCCGGTTGAGCCGGGCGGCGAGCTGGCTGAAGCCGCTGGCGGCGCTGATGCCGACCACATCGGCCTGGGTCAGCACGTGGAAGTCCTGGAGATACTCCAGGTTGGGCCAGTCCGGCGCCACATCCTCCCGCGCCAGCGGCCGGAACTCGGCGAAATCCCGGCGCACCGCCGGCAGGTCGTCGCTGGCGAGATAGAGCACCGGCCGGTCGAGCCGGGGCCACAGCGCGCGCAGCCACTCCACATACCAGGCCGTGTCGGTGATGGGGTAGCCGAGCGGAACGAAGTCGCCGCGCCGCAGGTGCAGCGCCACCACCGTGGCGCCCCCGGCCCGGAGCCGCTCGACCGCCGGGTCGAGCCAGGGCGCCCAGACCGGACGCGGCCGCAGCCAGGACTGCACCCGCTCGCGCTGGCTCTCCTTGTGGTCGAACAGGAACAGGGGGGAGAGGATGTCGCGGTCGAGAACGGGCGACGCCGGGTCGGTGCCGCCGGCCACCAGCCCGTTGAGGAGGTTGCGGGCGAAGGGCAGGGGCGGCAGCGGCCGGCTCTGGGGCGGATCGTCGAGCGTGAAGAAGGCGCCGCCCACCCAGTCCGGGGTCTCCAGCACGAGGCCGTGCGTCTCGGCGTAGAGCCGCAGGAGGATGTATTCGAGAACGTTGTGGGCGAAGCGCCCCCGGCTGGCCAGGGAGGAGGAGGTGATGCGCGGAACGGGCCGGCTGTCCGGGGCCGGCCGTCTCAGCCGCAGGCCCTGGCCGGCAAGCGTGGCCTGGAGCATGGCCAGCGACCGGATCGTGAAGAACCAGCCCTGGTCGCCCTGGATGCGGGCCAGACGCGCGGCGGCCGCCTCGGGCGCGTTCTCCCGAAGGTCCAGCGCGGCCAGCGCCGTCAGGCAGTCGGCGCGGTAGGTTTGGCCCGCCAGCGGCCTGTCCATGAGACGGGTGAACAGGTCGCGCGCCGGAACCAGCGCCCCGCGCCCGATGAGCAGCCGGCTCAGATGCTCGATGGCGGGGGCGGCATCGGTTCCCGGCTGGAACAGGCTGTCGAACAGGAGGTTTTCCGCCTCGCCCCGCCGGCCGAGCGCGTCCAGCATGTCGGCGACGCGCGTGCGGGCCAGCCCGAGCCCGAGCCGGGCCGCGCGTTCGTAGGCCCGGAGCGCCCCCTCGGGATCGTGGCCCTGGCTGGCGTTGCCGAGATTGTACCAGCATTCCGGCGTCGCCGGCCCGAGCGCCAGCGCCCGCTCCAGCCGAGCCCGCGCCTGTGCGTGGGCCCCCTCGTCGAGGAAGCCGTTGCCCAGGTTCATGTGGGCGGGCAGGAAGCCGGGCTCGGCCCGGATGGCCCGGCGCAGGCTGTCCTGCGCCTCCCCGAGCCGCCCGGCCCGGCGCAGGGCCAGCCCCAGCGCGTGATGGGCTTCGGCGGAACCGGGAGCCAGCCGGGCGGCGCGCTCCAGCGCCGCGACGGACGCGGCGGCGCCCAGACCGGATGCCGGCCCGGATGCCAGCCCGGATCCGAGGGCCAACCACGCCGCCGGATGGTCGGGGGCGAGCGTCGGAAGGCGCCGCCGTTGCGCCATGGCCTCACCGCTCCGCCCGGCATCGTCCAGGACATCGGCCAGATCGATCCGGGCCCGGACGAGCGTGGGATCGAGCCGCAGCACCCGCCTGAGCGAGGTCGCAAACGCGTCGGGCACGCCGCCGTGCCGACCGACCAGGGCGAGCAGATGCAGGGCCGTCGCATCGGCGGGATCGGATTCCAGCACCCGCCGGTACCCCCTTGCCGCCTCGTCGAGGCGGCCGGCGCGGTGGTGGTCGAACGCGCGCGCGAGGCGCTCGCCGGTCATGGTCCGGGCCTCGCCGGCTTATGCCCGGCGCTCGTCATGACGGCTCCACCGTGAAGGCTTCCGGCGGCAGGCCGGCCGCGTGGCGGTCCCACATGGCCCGGTAGGCGCGCTCCAGGTTCCGCGTGAAGCGCGGGCTGTCGAACAGCGGCGCCGTGGCGCGCCCGGTCTCCAGCCGGCGGCGGTAGGCGGCCAGCGTCGCCGGTTCCCCGGCCAGCCGGACCGCCCGTTCCTCATACTCGGCGAAGGAGCGGGTGACCGTCTCCGGCAGGCCGGCCGCGTGCAGCAGGCTGGCCGCGACGCTGGAGGCGAAGGTCTCCCCCCGCGTCGTGAGAACGGGCAAACCCATCCACAGGGCGTCGGAGGTGGTGGTGTGCCCGGTGTAGGGAAAGCTGTCGAGCGCCAGATCGGCAAGCCGGTAGCGGGCGAGATGCTCGGCCTGCGGGCGGTGGGGGGCGAAGACCAGCCGTGACGGTTCGACGCCGTGGCGCGCCGCCTCCATCCGCAGGTTGGCGGCGGCATCCCGTCCCGCCTCCAGGAGCCAGAGCGTGCTGCCCGGCACGCGGCCGAGGATGCGCATCCACAGGCCGAACAGGGCCGGGGCGATCTTGAAGGCGGTGTGGAAGGCACAGAAAACGACGCCTTCGGCGGGCAGGCCGCAGGCCGCGCGCGTCGGCACGGGAGCGTCGGCCGGCCGGCGGCGGTCGTTGACCTGATAGCTGTCGGGCATGCGCACCAGCCGCTCGCGGTAGAAGGGCTGGTGCTCGGGCGGCGTGACGAAGCGGTCGCCGATCGCGTAGTCCAGCAGGTCCGCGCCCAGGGTTCCCGGATAGCCCAGATAGGCCACCTGGACGGGCGCCAGACGCCGCGCCAGCAGCGTCGGCCGGGCGTCCCGGGTGTAGCCCTTGAGGTCCACGAGAATGTGCACGTCGTCCTCGGCGCACAGCGCCGCGACCTCGTCGGGGCCGGCGTGCCGCAGGTCGCGGAAGCGGTCGAAGCCCGCCTCCAGCCGACGCCGCATCCGGCCTCCGTCATCCTCGCCGTAGGAATAGCCGAACACGCCGAAGCGCGTCCGGTCGTGCAGCTCGAAGAGTTCCGCCGTCAGATAGGCGGTGGCGTGCTCCTGGAAGTCGGCGGAGAGATAAGCGATGTTCAGCCGCCCCCCGGACGCGGCGGGCCGCCGCGGGAGCGGAACCGCCAGGGCCCGTCCGACGGCCGTGCGGTGGAATCGGCGCGCCGCGCGGTCCTGCTGCGCCGGACTGGTGCCGATGAGCAGGCTCAGCAGCGGCAGCACGACACCCTGGTCGCGGTCGATGGTCTCCACCAGCCGGCGGCAGGTCTCCGCGTGGTTTCGCCAGTCGCAGAGGGACAGGCTCGCGAACAGGCGGTCGCAGAGGAACTCCGTCCGTTCCGGGGCAAGCCGGTGGGCGTGGTCGTAGCCCCGAACGGCCTGCGCCGGCCGGTTCGCCGCACGCAGGCTGTGGGCCCTCTCGTGCCACGCGTCGGCCGAATCCGGCTGGAGCGCCAGCGCCCGCCCGTGGGCCTCCAGCGCCTCGCCGTCCCGCCGCTCGTCCCGGAGCAGGGTGCCGAGCCGGGTGAAGATCAGGGCCTCCGGCTGAAGGCGCAGCGCGCGCCTGGTCAGGGTCGCGGCGCGGCGGGGGCGGGCCTGGTGTTCCAGCAGGGCGAGGTTGTTGAAGGCGTCCGCGAGATCGGGTTGCAGCGCGATGGCGAGGGCGAAGCAGCGCCGCGATTCCTCCGGCCGCCCCAGCGCGAAGTCCACCGCCCCCAGCAGGAAGGCGGCCGCCGGCTGGTCGGGCGAAGCGGCGAGGATCGCCCGGCACAGTGTGCCGCTCTCCTCCGCTTTCCCCTGCTGGTAGAGGGCGAAAGCCCTGCCCAGCGCGTCCTCCGGCCGCTCCGCGGGGCCGGATGCCGGCGGCGCATCCGGTGGCCGATGGCTGAGCGGGCGTACGACCGTGCCGCCGCCGGGGGTGGAGAGGGTGTGCGGGTCCTGCTTGCGGGGCAGGGGATAGCCCGCCAGATGCAGGATGCCTAGGGGGGCGTGGGGAAGCTCCGGCTCCAGCAGCAGCCGGCCGTCCCCGGAGCTGAAGGGCGTGGCGCGGAAGCAGATCCAGTTGCAGCGTGCCGGCAACTGGCTGAAGGGCAGCCCGCCGGCGCGCAGGGCGAGGTTCAGCGCGATCTGCCCGCTGACGAAGAGCACGGTCCGGCGGAGGGAGTCCGTCAGCAGGCGCGCCCAGAGCGCCCAGTGCGGCGCATCGCGGCGCGCGGCGAAGACCCCGCCGTTCAGCAGCGGGTGGGCGAAGAGCCGGCGCGCCGTGGCCTCGTCGAAGCAGGCCTTGTACCAGTCGTGGAGGTGATGGGCGTGGGGGGCGCCGTCGTGGAAAGGCGTGTAGGCGCGGTCGAGCTCCGGCACGATGGCGAAGCCGGTCGCCGCCGCACCCGCCAGCAGCAGGTCGATGGCCGACCAGTCCTGCACCCAGCAGTCGGCGTCCAGCCACAGGATGACGGCGGCGTCGGGAACATGGCTGGGGAGATGCGGGCGCGACACCATCGCCTTGAAGCGCTCCGGCATCGGCCGGTCGAAGGGATGGTCCCAGCCGGGCGCCGCCAGCCGCGCCCCTTCGCTCGTCAGCCAGCGCCGCTCCTCCGTTCCGAACCCAAGGTCGAGCACGGTGATCGGGACCCCGGCCCCCTGCGGAAAGGCGCGGATCGAGCGGACCAGCCCCTGGAGCAGCGGGAAATAGGCGCTGTCGCCGGCCGTCGCGATCGCGAAGGGATGCACCGGTCAGCTCCCGGCCGGTTTTCCTCTCCCGCGCCGGCGGAGGCGCCGGAGAGGAAAGGCATGTGCGAAGCGGGAAGCGGCGGTGTGTTCCATTCGTCCCCTCCTTCCGGAACCGACCAGGGGGGCGACCCTGCATCATCGGCCGGGTCTTGGCAATCCTGCGGGGCCCTGGCCCCTGCCGGTGCGTTCCGCCCCATGCCCCCCGCCCACGCCGGATCCGCCCTGAAGGAACTTGCCGGCCCTCCCGGATCGCCGCGACCGGTCTGATCGGGCGCGAGCGTCCGGTCCAGGGCCTCGGACGCCTTGCGGCGGAACGGCTTCCATCCGACAATGGTTCGCGTTGGCCGCCGGCCCTCGACGGGGCGTTTCCGGATGGCGCTTTTTCGGCGGCGTCCGTGAAGGGGGATCGGTGGGCGAGGAAGTTTTTCTTCAAAATTTCAACCAAGGGCTGCTTCACATCGAGCATTCGAGGCTGCCGGAGGCGGCGACCAGCTTCCAGGCCGCCGCCGCCCTGCGTCCGGAGCATCCGGTGCCGTGGTTCCTGTTGGGGGTCACCCTGCGGACGGCGGGCCGTGCGAGGGAGGCCGCGGCGGCGCTGCACGCGGCGCTGCGCCTGCGGCCCGAGCATCCCGACACGCTCTTCCACGTCGCCTCCACCCATCTGGAACTGCTGCGGCCGGACCGGGCCCTGCCATCCCTGCGGCGCCTGGTCGCCTTGCAGCCGGACCGGACGGGCGCGGCGTTCACGCTGGGCGGCGCGCTGATGGCGCTCGACGACCCGGAGGCGGCGGAGCGCGCCTTCCGGCTGGCGGCCCTGCTGCAACCCGGCGACGCGGCGGTGAACAACAACGTCGGGGCGGCGATCATGGCGCAGCGGCGGCTCGGGACGGCCGTCGGGCATTTCCGGCGCGCCATCCGGCTCGATCCGGCGCGGCCGGAGCACCGCAAGAATCTCGGCGTCGCCCAGCTCATGCGCGGCGAGCTGGAGGAGGGGCTGCGCGAGTACGAATGGCGCACCCGCCAAACGGTCTGGCAATGGAACCGGGCGTTTCCGGGCAAGCCGGCCTGGGACGGCGGTCCGCTCGCCGGCCGGACCATCCTTGTCCATTACGAGCAGGGGCTGGGCGACAGCGTGCAGTTCGTCCGCTATCTCCCGCTGCTCAAGGCCAGGGGGGCGCGAACAATCTTCGAGTGCCAGCCGGTGCTGAAACGGCTGCTCGCCACCGCACCCGGCATCGACGCGCTGGTGGCGCGGGGGGAACCCCTGCCCGATTTCGACTGCTGCCTGTCCCTGATGAGCCTGCCGTACCGGTGCGGCGCCCGGGCGGACGGGATCCCCCGCGACATCCCCTATCTGCGGGCCGATCCGGAGCGGGCGGCCTTCTGGCGCGCGCGGGTCCCCGAACTGGTCCCCGAACCGCTCCCGGGGCGGGCACGGCCGCGCGAACTCCGCGTCGGCATCCAATGGCGCGCCGACGGCGGCGACCGCTCCATCCCGCTGGAGTGTTTCGAACCCCTGTCGCGGCTTCCCGGCCTGCGGCTCTTCAGCCTGCAACGGGCGACCGGGCTGGACGAGCTGGAGCGGCTGGGCGGGCGGTTCGGGATCATCGACCCTCCGGACCGCAGCGACGGCCCGGAGGGGTTCCTCGACACCGCCGCGCTCGTGGAGTGCATGGATCTCGTGGTTGCCTGCGATTCCGTGGTCGGGCATGTTGCCGGCGCGCTGGGCAAGCCGGTGTTCCTGGCACTGCCCTGGCTGGGCGACTGGCGCTGGATGGATCACCCCGACCGCACACCCTGGTATCCGTCGCACCGGCTCTTCCGCATGGAGCGCCGCAACGACTGGCACGGGGTCATGGCGCGGGTGGCCGAAGCTGTTGAGGAAGAGGTGCGTCGTGTCCGATCTTGACTCCGCCATCGCGCTCCACGAGGCCGGCCGGCCGGCGGAAGCCGCCGCCAAGTGCCTTGCCCTGCTGGAGGCGGGGTCGCGCGACGCCGACACCCTCAACCTGCTGGGCGTGTCGCTCTTCGCGACCGGCAACGGCGATGCGGCGGCGGGGCCGCTGGAGGAGGCGGTGCGGATCGCCCCCGCCCACTTCGCGGCGCGGAGCAACCTGGCCGTGCTGCGACAGCAACAGGGCGACTGGGCGGCGGCGGAAACGCAGTTCGGCATGCTCGCCGTGCTGGATCCGGCCTTCCGGCTCGCCCAGGACCGGCTCGGCACCCTGCGGCAGGAACGGGGCGACCTGGATGGGGCGCTCCGTGCCCTGACGCGGGCGGTCCGGCTCGACCCGGTCTCCGGGCTGGCATGGTTCAACCTCGCCTCGGTGCGCATGCTGGCCGGCCTGTTCGATGAGGCCATGGCCGGGTTCCGGCACGCCATCGCCGAGGATCCCGCCGGCGCCCCTGCCCACACCCAGCTTGGCGAGATGCTGCTGCGGCTGGGGAGGATCGGAGAAGCGTCGGAGATCTTCCGGCGGGCGCTGCGGCTCGACCCGGCCGCGGCGGGGGCGGGGAACGGGCTGGCCCGCTGCGGGCGCTACCGCGCCATGACGGCCGCCGCGGGCATGCCGGCCGGCGGCGTGGCGATACGCGGCCCCTTCGAGAGCGCCACGGGGTACGGCCACTTCTGTCAGCGCCTCATCCGGACCTTGCGGGGCCGGACGTCGCACGCAGGGCAGCGGGTGCCGCTGGAGGTGATCGGGATCAACGGGCCGGAGGCTTGGCCGGGCGGCGCGCTCGACCGGCCCGTTCCGGCGCGGGCGGTGGTGAACTGCCTCATCCCGCTGGCGGTGGAGCCGGTGCCGGGCCGCGCCACCGTGACCTTCTCCATGTTCGAGGCAACGCGCATCCCGCCGGCCTGGCGGCGGATGAGCGAGTCCAGCGACCTGATCGTCGTGCCGACCGAATCCTCGCGCCGCGCCTGGGCGGAGCAGGGCTTCCCCGAGGAGCGCCTGCGCGTCTGTCCGCTCGGCGTCGATCCGGTGCAGCCGGGAGCCGTGCCGGTCCTGGTCGCTCCCGGCGGGCGGCTGGTGTCGAGCTACCGGCATCGCTTCCTCAACGTCTCGGACTTCAACGCCCGCAAGAACATCGACGGGCTGCTGCGGGTCTGGCTGCGCGCCACCGCGCCCACGGACCAGGCCGTGCTCATCCTGAAGCTCGGCCGCAGCCTCGGTCCGGCCGCGCGGGCGCGGCTCGGCGCGCTGGTGCGGGGGGCGGAGCAGGCCGTAGGCCGGCGGCTGGCGGAGGCCGCGCCGGTGGTCCTGGTCGACCGGCTGCTCACCGACGAGGAGATGACGGGGCTCCACCGCGCCGCGACCCATTACTGGAGCCTGTCGCATGGGGAGGGCTGGGACCTGCCGATGGCCAGGGCCGGGGCCATGGGGCTGGGGCTGATCGCGCCCGCCCACTCCGCCTATCTCGACTATCTCGACGAGGGAAGCGCGCGGCTGATCCCCTCCTCCGTCGGTCCGGCCCGCGTGCCGGGGGAAAGCGGCTTCTACCCGCCCTTCCATGGGCTGGACTGGTGGGTGCCGGACGAGGAAGCCGCCACCGCCATCCTGACGGGAATCATCCGGGGCGGGGACCGCCTGCCGTCCGCCCGCGATCGTCTGCTGGAGCGCTTCACCTGGGAGCGCTCGGCCGACCGGCTGCTGGCCATCCTCGACGAGGCGGGTCTGCGCTGATGGGAACGGAGGGGCTCTTCGCCGCCGCGCTGGCTGAGCACGAGGGCGGCCGGCTCGCGGCGGCGGAGGCCGGCTACCGCGCCGTGCTCGCCCAGGAGCCCGCCCATCCGCAGGCCAACAACAACCTGGCCGTCATGCTGCGCCAGTCGCGGCGCTGGGGGGAGGCCGCCGCCTGCCTGCGCACGGCGGTGGCGGGCTGGCCGGAGGACGCGGGCGTACGGAGCAATCTCGCCTGCACGCTTGGCGAGCAGGGGCGCCTCGCCGAGGCGACGGCCGCCCTGCAAGTCGCGCTCGCGCTCAAACCGGACGCTCCCGGTTCCTGGTTCAACCTCGGAAATCTTCTCAAGTCGGCGCGGAGCCCCGAGGGCGCCAGGGCGGCCTACCGGCGCGCGATCCTCCTCGATCCGGAGATGGGCGGGGCGCTGAGCAATCTCGGCGACCTGCTGCGCGAGGAAGGGGCGCTGACGCAAGCGGTGGAGAGCTATCTGGCGGCGATCCGGGCGCAGCCGGATCTGCCGCAGCCCTTCGTCAATCTGGGGGAGGCGCTGAAGGACCAGGGGCGCATCACGGAGGCGATCGGCATTCTCCAGAAGGGGCTGGAGCGTCACCCGGACATGGCGCTGATGCGCTCCAACCTGCTGCTGGCTCTCCATTACTCGCCCTGGATTCCGCCCGAGGTCATCGCGCGCGCGCACGCGCACTGGAACGAGCGCCACGCCCGGCCGCTTCTCGACGGCGCGAGGCGATTCGCCAACGACCGCGATCCGGACCGGCGGCTGCGGGTCGGCTATGTGTCTCCGGATTTCTGCCATCATGCCTGCGCCCATTTCATCGAGCCGCTGCTGCGCGAGCACGATCGCGGCGCGGTGGAGGTCCTCTGCTACGCCACCGGGCGGCGGCGGGACGACATGACCTTGCGGCTGGAGGCCCTGGCCGACGGCTGGCGCTCGCTGGCCGATCTCGACGACGCGGCGGCGGCGGCGCTGGTGGAGCGGGACCGCGTCGACCTGCTGATCGATCTGGCCGGCCACACGGCGGGCGGGCGGCCCCTGCTGTTCGCGCGGCGGCCGGCGCCGGTGCAGGTGACGTGGCTCGGCTATCCCGACACGACCGGCATGCCGGCGGTGGACTGCCGGCTGACCGACGCCATCGCGGACCCGCCGGGCGAAACCGACGGGTGGCACGCCGAGCGGCTGGTGCGGTTGCCGCGCGGCTTCCTCGCCTTTCAGCCGCCCGCCGGCGCCGGCCCGGTCGGAGAAACGCCGGCGGCCGCCAACGGCTTCGTCACCTTCGGCTCCTTCAACAGCCTGGCCAAGCTGACCCCGGAGGTGGTGCGGGTGTGGTCCGCCCTTCTGGCGCGGATGCCGTCGGCCCGGCTGCTGCTGAAGTGCCATGGCCTGGAGGACGCAGCGGTGCGGGACTCCGTCCGCCGGGACTTCGCCCGCCGGGGCGTGCGACCCGAGCGGGTCGAGCTTCTGACGCCGGTGGAGTCCGCCGCCGGGCATCTGCGGGCCTACGACCGGCTGGACGTGGCGCTCGATCCCTTTCCCTACAACGGCACGACCACGACGTGCGAGGCGCTGTGGATGGGGGTTCCGGTCGTCACGCTCGCCGGCCGCCATCATGTGGCGCGGGTGGGCGCCAGCCTGCTGACCCGTTGCGGGCTGGATGAGTTGATCGGACGGGACGAGGCCGGCTATGTCGAGGCGGCGGCGGCGCTGGCCGGCGACCTCGCGCGGCTCTCCGGGCTGCGCCGGGGCATGCGCGCGCGGCTGGAGGGCTCGTCGCTTCTCGACCACCGCGGCTTCGCGCGGTCGGTGGAGGAGGCTTGCCGGGCCATGTGGCGCGGCTGGACGTCGGGCGGTCGCGCCTGAGCGCAGCGTGTCCGGCGCCGGGGCGGCCAGCCCGCCCCAATGCACGGCGGCATCGGACGGCCTGGCGGCGCTTGCGCCACGCGAGCCGGAACGCGTCCTTCCTGCCCGCCTTCCCGCGGCCGAGCGCCGCCGACCGGCCTGTTCTGGCCGCCACCGCCAGCCGCGCACTCAATATTCAGATTCAATGATAAAATTAAAATCCCTTGATGATTTCACCAGAATCCACAATTACCCACGCTTTCTCGCCCTTCCTTTTAATGATCACTTTTTTGTTCTTGATTTGTCATAATTAAAAAAACATTAACAAAGCGCCGTCACAAATCGACCGATTTTATTTTTGGACTTCCTTGAAGGTACCCTCTTAAGTAGCCATGGGCCGCTTTCTTCGAAGCAATCGCTTTCTGGTTGTTTCGATAGGAAGATCTTCGGCATGCGGTGCATGCCCTTGGGCCATGGTCGGCAAGCTTCCTGCTGGGAAGCCTCTTGAGTGGGGATTGGTATGGCTGCCGGTGCGACTCTGACCCTGACCGCAGGTACGGACTACGTTTTCTCCTCGACGGAGACATGGTCCGGCATCAAGGGGTTCGGCACGAGCGGAGTGCGGCTGCCGACGCAGGGACAAACCCTGACGGTCACCAACCTCGAACGCATCACCGGCGGCACATCTGCCACCAGGAAGGACGTCGTCACGCTGGCCGGCGCGGGCGGCAACACCATCACCGTCCAGGCGCTCGAGACGCTGATCGGCAGCAGCGGCACGGACCGGGTCCAAGGGACCTCGACCGGCTCGACCATGGTGGTGGAGTCGGTCGAAACCTTCGTCGGCGCCAGCACCGGCACCACCCTGATCTATCTGACGAGCAGCGCCGGCAACACGATGTCGGTGGCCTATCTGAAATCGCTCGTCGGCAGCGCCGGCAAGGACGTCATCAGCTTCGGTGCCAGCGGCTATGTGGGAACCACCACCGCCATAATGGCCATCGAGACGGTGATCGGCACCTCGGGCCTGGATATGCTCGCGACCATCGGGGGCGGCAGCAACACCGTCCAGGTCAGCAACGTCGAGGTGTTTCTCGGCAACGGCAACGCTGCCTTCAGTGACGTCCTCATGCTCGGCGGCATGGGCAGCACCATTGGCGTGGCCTTCCTCGAGACGGTGATCGGCAGCAGCGCCCGCGACGTCGTCACGATGGCCTTTCAGACCGGCACGGCCAACCTGAAATCGGGCGGCGGCACCACCGCCGTGTCGATGGTCGACGTCATCGTCGGTGGAACCGGCTCCAGAACCACCGCCATCCTGCTCGATGTCGGCACCACCGTCACGGTCGCCAGCCTCAACACGCTGATCGGCGGCAGCGGCAAGGACGTCGTCACCATGACGCTCCTGGATGGGACGCCGATCGTCGGCGAGACTCCCATCGCCTGGGATACGACCGGCTACACCATGCAGGTGCATGCGCTGGAGACGGTGATCGGGACCACCGGCGAAGACGCCCTCGTGTCGCTCTACAACGCCGACAGCACGATGAGCGTCTCGGGGATCGAGACGATCGTCGGAAAGGCCGGCATCGAAACGGTGCTGCTGGGCTCCCGCGGCAGCACGGTCAGGGTCGAGGCGCTGGAAACGCTGATCGGCGGCGCCGGCGTGGACGTCGTGTCCGCGAACAGCGCCAGGGGCATGACCACGATGGTGTCGTCGGTCGAGACGCTGATCGGCGGCGCCGGCAACGACGTGGTGCTGTTCACCGAGTCCGCGGGCACCGTCTACGTGTCCGGGATCGACACCGTCTTCGTGGGCGGCCAGGCCGTCGAGATCGGCGGCACCGATCGGCTGTTCGTCTTCCCGATGGCGCTGTCCGCGCCCTCGGCCCCCACCCTCAGCCCCGGTTCGGACACCGGTATCCTGGGCGATTCCAAGACGAACGCGACCCTGCCGACCCTGACCGGCACGGCCGCGGCGGGCAGCGTCGTCACCCTGTACGGCAACGGCGTCGCGCTGGGCAGCGGGACCGCCGACGGGTCCGGCCAGTGGGCCGTCACGGCGACCACGGCGCTCTCCGACGGCACCTGGACGATGACGGCGAAGACGGTCTCCGCCGGCATGGAGAGCGCGGCGTCGGGCACGCTGCTGCTGACCATCGACACGACCGCGCCGACCGCGCCGACCCTCTCCTACACGCCGGGGTCGGACAGCGGCCGCTCCTCCTCCGACGGCGTCACCAACGTCACGACGCCGACCGTGACGGGCACCGCCGAGGCGGGAAGCACCGTCACCCTGTATCTCGACGGGACGAGCGTCGGAACGACGACCGCCAGCGGCTCCGGCGCCTGGTCGATCACCGCGCCGGCGATCTCCGAGGGGGGGCACACCCTGACCGCCCGCGCGGTGGACACGGCCGGCAACACAAGCGCGGCGGCGGCCGGCCTCGCGCTCACGGTGGACACCACGGTGGCGGCCCCGACGGGCGTGGCGCTGGCGACGGCGAGCGACACCGGAACCCTCGGCGACAACCTCACCGCCGTCACCACCCCGGTCATCGACGGCACGGCGGAAGCCAACGCCGTCGTCAGCCTGTACAAGGATTCCAGCACCCTTCTCGGCAGCGCGACCGCCGACGGGAACGGCGTCTGGCGGATCACGCTGGGCGCGCTGGCCGAAGGCGCGCACACGCTGACCGCGCGCGCGGTCGATCTGGCGGGGAACAGCAGCACCGCCTCGGCCCCGCTCATCCTCACCGTCGACACCACGCCGCCGGTCGCCCCCTCCGCCCCGTCGCTGACGGCGGCGTCGGACAGCGGCAGCTCCTCCTCGGACCGGCTGACGAACGTCAAGACGCCGACCTTCACCGGCACGGCCGAGGCGAACAGCGTCATCGACCTCCTGGTTTCCGGCAGCGTGGTGGGAACGGGCACCGCCGACGGGTCCGGCGCCTGGACCGTGACCGCCGGCAGCCCCCTGGCGGACGGGAGCTGGACCTTCTCCACCCGCTCGCGCGACGCGGCCGGCAACACGCGGGACGGCGTGGGCAGCCTGATCGTCACCATCGACAGCACGGCGGACGCGCCGGGCGGCCTGAAGCTGACCGCCGCCACCGACAGCGGCCGCAGTTCGACCGACGGCCTCACCAACAACCTCTCGCCCACCGTCGCCGGCACGGCGGCGGCCGGCAGCGTGGTGACGCTCTACGACGGCGCCGTGGCGCTCGGCACGGCGACGGCCAACGGCCAGGGCAACTGGGAAATCGCCACCAGCGGCCTCTCCGTCGGCGCGCACACGCTGACGGCCAAGGCCATCGATGCGGCGGGCAACACCAGCCTTCCCTCCGCCGCCTTCACGGTCACGGTGGACACGAGCGCTTCCGCCCCGACCGGGCTGGCCCTGGCGGCGGCGTCGGACAGCGGCGTCACGGGGGATTCGCGGACGAACCTCGCCACCCCCTCGGTCACGGGAACGGCCGAAGCCTCCAGCATCGTCCTTCTCTACGAAGGCTCGACGCTGCTCGGCCAGACCACGGCGGGGAGCGACGGCAACTGGACGGTCACCTCCAGCGCGCTGACCGGCGCCGCCCACTCGCTGACGGCCAAGGCCGTCGATCTGGCCGGCAACACCTCCGTGGCGAGCGGCGGCCTCGTCGTCACCATCGACCTGACGGCGCCGGACGCGCCGGGCGCGCTCGTGCTGGCTTCGGACAGCGGCACGCCGAACGACAACCGGACCCGCGTGGGAACCCCGGTGATCACGGGCACGGCCGAGGCCGGCAGCACCGTGCGGCTGTACGAGGGCGCCACCCTGCTGGGGACGGGCACGGCCGACGCCTCCACGGGCGTCTGGACGATCCCCTCCTCCAGCCTGGGGGAAGGCGCCCACACGCTGACCGTGCGGGCGGTGGACACCGCCGGCAACACGGGCGCCGCCTCCGCCGGCCTTGTCATCACGATCGACCAGACCTCGGCGACTCCGGGCGCCCTGGCGCTGAGCAGCGCCACGAACAGCGGCAGCACGGCCGACCTCCTGACCAACGCGCTGGCCCCGACGATCACGGGCACGGCCGAGGCCGGCGCCACGATCACCCTGTACGGCGGCGGCTCGACCGCCACCGCGACGGCCGACGGTTCGGGCCACTGGTCCGCCACGATCACCGGGCTCGGGGAAGGCAACCACACCCTGACCGCCTCCGCCGTGGACATCGCCGGCAACACCAGCCAGATGTCCGCCGGGCTGGTCATCAGCATCGACCGGACCGGTCCGGGACTGTCGGCGCCGACGGCGGACACGGCCGGGCCTTCGGGCCAGTTCACCCCGATCCTTTCGGGGACCGCCGAGGCCAACAGCGTCGTGACGCTGTACGACGGCTCCTCCGTCGGGGCGACGGTGCTCGGGGTCGCGACCGTCGACAACACCGGCCTGTGGTCGATCACCACGACCGAACTCGGCGGCGGCACCTACACGATGACCGCGCGCGCGCTGGACGCGGCCGGCAACGAAACCGTCACGTCCACGTCGCTCACCGTGACCGGGCGCATCGGCGTGCCCGGCGGCCTGCAACTCGTCTCCGATTCCGGCGTGGCCGGCGACGGGATCACCAACGTGGTCTCGCCGACCCTGACGGGAACCGCGCTCGCGGGTGCCACGGTCTCCCTCTACAGCGGGCTGACGCTGATGGGCACCGGCACGGCCGATGGCGGCGGCCTCTGGACCATCGTCTCGACCGGCACGCTGGCGACCGACGGCATCCACACGCTCCAGGCCAAGATCGACGCCTACGGGACGGTCCTCACCTCCTCGGGGCTGACGGTCACCATCGACACGACGGCTCCCGACCAGCCGGGGGCGCTGGCGCTGCAAGCCGGATCGGACAGCGGCTCGGTCGGCAACGACCGCATCACCAACCTTGAGGCGGTCACCGTCACCGGCACCGCCGAGGCGCGGAGCGTCGTCACGCTGTATGGCGACAACGGGGCCACGGCGCTGGGCACCGTGACCGCCTCCGACAGCGGGACATGGGCGCTCGGCACCGGTTCGCTGGCGGCCGGCGTCCACACGCTTGTCGCCCGGACCGTCGACGTCGCCGGCAACACCAGCGCCGCGTCCGGCGGCCTCGTCGTCACCATCGACCGCACGGCCGACGCGCCGACCGGCCTCGCCCTGGCCAGCGGCTCCGACACGGGGCTGGCGGGCGACGCGATCACCAGCGTCCTCGCCCCGACCATCACGGGAACGGCGGAGGCCGGCGGCGTCGTCTCGCTGTACAACGGCTCCAACCTCGTCGGCACCGCCACCGTGGCCGGCGACGGAAGCTGGTCGGTGACCACCTCCGCGCTGGGCAGCGGCACGCACAGCCTGACCGCGCGCCTCGTGGACATCGTCGGCAACACCAGCAACGCCTCCTCGGTCTTCGCGCTCACCATCGACGCCGCCGCGCCCGACGCGCCGGGCGGCCTGTCGATCGACCCGGCCGACGACAGCGGCGTCCGCGACAACGTCACCAACGTCGTGGCGCAGACCGTCACCGGAACGGCGGAAGCCGGCGCCACCGTCGTCCTGTACGACGGCTCCACCGCCCTGGGCACGCAGGTGGCGACCGGCGGGTTCTGGACGATCGCAACGGGACCGCTGGCCGAGGGCGGGCACACGCTGACGGCCCGGGCCATCGACGTGGCCGGCAACACCGGCGCCGCGTCCGGCGGGCTCGTCGTCACCATCGACCTGTCCACGCCGGCGCCGAGCGCCATGGCCCTGACCACGGCGTCGGACACCGGCTACAGCGCCACGGACCGCCTCACCAATTCCACGACGCTGTCGCTGACCGGCTCCGCCGAGGCGAACAGCTCCGTCACCCTCTACGACAACAACGGCGGCAGCCTGACGCCGCTGGCGACCCTGGTCGCGGACGGCGCCGGCCTGTGGTCCTACACCGGAAGCGGCTTCGCCGAGGGCGTGCACACCCTCACCGCCACCGCGGTGGATCCGAGCGGCAACACGTCGAGCGGTGCCGGCACGCTGGTGGTGACGGTCGATCTGACCGTGGAGGCGCCCGGCGCGCCGGTCCTGGCCACCGCGTCGGACACCGGCGTGCAGGGCGACGGGCTGACCCGGCTGCTCGCGCCCACCTTCACCGGCACGGTGGAGAGCGGCGCCGTGGTGTCGCTCTACGACGGCGGCAATTTCGTCGGGATGGGCACGGCCGACGGCGCGGGCGTCTACAGCATCGAGACACCGCTGAGCAACGGGCTGCACACGCTGACGGCGCGCGTCGTCGACGCCGCCGGCAACGCCACGGCCGCCGCCTCGGCCCCGCTCATCATCACCATCGACGCCGTGGCGCCCGACGCGCCGTCCACCCCGGTGCTGGATCCGGGCTCCGACAGCGGCGCGGCGGGCGACAACCTCACCTCCAACGCCACGCCGACCGTGACGGGCACGGCCGAGGCGCTCAGCACCGTCCACCTCTACAAGGGCGGCGTCAGCGTCGGAACCGCGACCGCCGACGGGGCGGGCGCCTGGACCATCACCTCCGGCAGCCTGTCCGACGGCGTGAACACGCTGACCGTCCGGGCCGTGGACGCCGCGGGCAACACCAGCAGCGCCTCGGGCCAGCTTCTGCTGACCATCGACACCACGCCCCCGATTCCGGGCGGCTTCGCCCTGACGGCGGCGACGGACAGCGGCCGAATCAGCAACGACGCCGTCACGGCGGTGACGGCGCCGGTCATCACCGGCACCGCCCAGGCCGGCAGCGTCGTCACGCTCTACTACCCCGACGGGACCACCGTCCTGGGCGACGCGACGGCGGACAGCCTCGGCAAGTGGTCGGTCGCCAGCCCGACGCTGGGCGAGGGGCTGTACACGCTGTCGGCCCATGCCGTGGATCCGGCCGGCAACACGGCGGTCGTGGCGGCGGCCCTCATCCTCAACATCGACCTCACCGTGCTGCCCTCGTCGGCGCCCAGCCTGACCGCCGGCTCCGACAGCGGCCTGGCCGGCGACCAGCTCACCAGAATCACCACGCCCACGGTGAGCGGAAGCGCCGAGGCCCACAGCGTCATCACGCTCTACGCCGGCGCCACGCTCGTCGGCACGGGAACCGCCGACGGTTCGGGGAACTGGTCGGTCACCACCGGCACGCTGATCAACGGCACCCACACGCTGGTCGCCCACGTCACCGATCTGGCCGGCAACAACACCGCCGCGGCCTCCGCCCCGCTGATCGTCACCATCGACACCGAGAACCTCATCCTGTCGGATCTGGCCCTCGCAGCCGGGGACGACACCGGGGTGTCCGCCAGCGACAGGCTGACCAAGCTCGCCACGCCGACGATCGTCGGCACGGCGGAGAGCTTCAGCGTCGTCACCCTGTATGAGGGAAACACCAGCGTCGGCACGGCGACGGCCGGCGCGAACGGCGCCTTCTCGCTGACCACGAACGCCCTGTCGCAGGGCGAGCATTCCCTGACAGCGCTCAGCGTCGACCGGGCCGGCAACACCTCCACGGTGTCGAGCAGCATCGTCCTGTCGATCGACCTGACCACCCCGCAGCCCAGCCTGCTGATGGCCGTCGCGTCCGACAGCGGCGTCTCGAACAGCGATCGCCTCACCAACCACCAGATCCTGCCGCTGAGCGGCACGGCCGAGGCGGGCAGCACCGTGGTCCTCTACGACGGTGCGACCGCGTTCGGCACCGTCATGGCGGACAGCCTGGGCGGCTGGTCGCTGCTGTCCCCCTCGCTGGCGCCGGGCAGCCACAGCCTGACCGCCGAGGCGACCGACCGCGCCGGGAACCGCTCGACCTCCGCCGCCCTCGTCGTCACGATCGACATCGTCGCCGACGTGCCCTCGCTGGAGCTGTCGGCCGCGAGCGACACCGGGGTCACCGGCGACCGCATGACGAACGTCTCCACGCCCGACATCGTGGGCACGACGGAGGCCGGCGGGTTCGTCTCGCTCTACGAAGGCAGCACGCTGCGTGGAACGGCGACCGCCGACGGCGCCGGCCTGTGGACCATCACCAGCAGCCAGATGGGCAACGGCGCGCACACGCTGACCGCCCGCGGCACGGACGCGGCCGGCAACACCAGCGCCCTGTCCTCGACGCTGACGATCACCATCGACACGGCCGCGCCGACCGCGCCGACCGGCGTCACGCTCGCGTCCGCTTCCGACAGCGGGGTGTCGAACACCGACCGGGTCACCAACGTCACGACCCCGACCCTGACCGGCACGGCCGAGGCCAACAGCAGGGTCACGCTCTACAGCGGCGCCACGGCCGTCGGCACGGCGACCGCCAGCGGCACGGGTGCCTGGACCATCACCGCCACGTCGCTGGCCGACGGCGTCAGCACGCTCACGGCAAGGGCGGTCGACGCCGCCGGCAACACCGGCGCCGCCAGCTCGCCGCTGACCGTCACCATCGACACCGTCCAGGCCGCGCCCGGCGCGCCGGTCCTGGGCGCCGCCTACGACAGCGGCAGCTCCAGCACGGACGGCATCACCAACATCGTCAACCCGACGATCACCGGCACGGGCGAGGCGGGCAGCGTCGTCACCCTCTACGACGGCGGAACGAGCTTCGGCTCCACCACCGTGAACGGGCTGGGCGTCTGGTCGATCGCGACCGGAACCCTGCTTCCGGGCACCCGGACCCTCACCGCCCGCGCGGTCGATTCCGCCGGCAACAGTTCGGTGGCCTCGGCCGGGCTGGTCATCACCATCGACACCTCCGCGGCGGCGCCGGGAACCCCGTCGCTCGCCGTCGACAGCGGCGTCTCCAACACGGACCGGCTGATCAACACCGGTTCGCCGACCCTCGTCGGCACGGCCGAGGCGAACGGCCTCGTCCGGCTCTACAACGGCTCCAGCCTCGTCGGTTCCGGCACGGCCGACGGGTCGGGCGCCTGGACGATCACCGCCAGCGGGCTGGGTGCCGGCGCGCACACCCTGTCGGCCCGCATGGTCGACGCCGCCGGCAACACCAGCGTCTCGTCCTCGGCGCTGACGATCACCGTGGACACCACGGCGCCCAGCGCGCCGGGAACGCCGTCGCTCAGCGCCGGTTCGAACAGCGGATCCACGGCCGACAGCATCACCTCGGTCTTCGCGCCGACCATCACCGGCACGGCCGAGGCGAACAGCCTGGTCACGCTGTACGACGGCACGACGAATCTCGGCACCGTGACCGCCAACGGCAGCGGCGCCTGGTCGATGACCACGCCGTCGCTGGCCGATGGCGCGCACACGCTGTCGGCGGTCGCGCTCGATCCGGCCGGCAACACCAGCGCCGCCTCCGCGCCGCTGACGGTCACGATCGACACCACGGCGGCGGCCCCGACGGGCCTCGCCCTGGCCACCGTCTCCGACACCGGGCTCGTCGGCGACAACCTGACCTCCGTCACCACCCCGACGATCACCGGCCGGGCGGAAGCGGGAAGCACCGTCACCCTGCTGGAGGGATCGACGGTGCTCGGCACCGCCACCGCCGACAGCGCGGGCGTCTGGTCGATCACCAGTTCCGTCCTGACGGGCGGCACCGGAACGGCGCATTCGCTGATCGCCACGATGGTCGACCTGGCGGGCAACACCAGCGGCGCGTCCGCCGCGCTGACCTTCACCATCGACACCGTGCCGGACGATGTGTCGATCGAGCTTGCCCAGGCTTCGGACACCGGCTCCTCCAACAGCGACCGGATCACTTCCGACACCCGGCCGACGCTCACCGGCACGGTGGGCACGGTGAGCGCGGGTGCCGGCCAAACCGTCATCATCACGAGCGCGTTCAACGGTGGAACCGCCGAAGCCTTCGGAACGGTGGTGGCGGACGCCGCCACCGGCGCCTGGAGCTTCACGCCGTCGGGCTCCCTCGCCGCGGGCGTCTACAATTTCGGGATCACCTCCTTCGACAACGCGGGGAATCCCGGCGTCGGCGGCGTCACGGTGACCATCGACCTCACCGCCGACGCGCCCGGCGGGCTCGATCTCGCCACCGCGTCGGACAGCGGCCGGGACACGGCCGACGACAAGACAAACGTCACGACGCCGGTCATCACCGGCACCGCCGAAGCCGGCAGCACCGTCACGCTCTACGACAACGGCGGCTCCATCGGAACGGTCACGGCGAACGGCCTGGGCGCCTGGTCCTTCACGACGCCGACGCTGGCCGCCGGCACCCACACCCTCACGGCCAGGGCCGTGGACGTCGTTTACAACACCAGCGGCCTCTCCGCCGCGCTGGTCGTCACCATCGCCACGCAGGCCGACGCGCCGGGCAATCTGGAGCTGGCGACCGATTCCGGCAGCAGCGCGACCGACCGCCTGACCAACGTCGCGTCGCCGACGATCCGCGGCACGGCCGGGGCCTCCAACACCGTCATGCTGTACGACGGCTCGGCCCTGGTCGGCATGTCGACGGCGGGCCTCGACGGCAACTGGACGGTCCAGGCGATCGGTCTTGCCGATGGCGAGCGCACCCTGACGGCGACGACCATCGACCTGTTCGGCAACACCAGCGCCGCCTCGGCCGCCCTGCTCGTCACCATCGACACCGCCGCGCCCCAGCCCTCGTCGCTCGTCCTGACGGCGGGCTCCAACAGCGGCTCGACCGGCGATCTGGTGACCAACGACGCGACGCCGGTCCTGACCGGCACGGCGGAGGCGGGCAGCGTGGTCACGCTGTACGACGGCGCGACGCTCCTCAACACGACGACGTCCGACGGTTCCGGCGCCTGGACGATGAGTTCGCCGTCGCTGAGCGAGGGCGCGCACAGCCTGACCGTCATCGCGCGGGACGCGGCGGGCAACACCGGCGCGGCCTCGGCTCCGCTCGTCATCACCATCGACCTCACCTCGGCGACGCCCTCCGGATTGGGGCTGGGCACCGGCTCCGACAGCGGCGCGCTGGCCAGCGACCGCGTCACGAACGTCGTCACCCCCACCGTCCTCGGCGTGGCGGAGGCGAACAGCGTCGTCACGCTGCACGACGACGTGAGCGGCCTGAACGTCGGCACCGCCACCGCCGACGGATCCGGAATCTGGTCCATCGGCGTCGGCTCGACCCTCGCCGACGGCACTCATTCGCTCACGGCGACCGCCGTCGACGTCGCGGGCAACACCAGCGCCGCCAGTGTGCTCGTCGTCACCATCGACACGGTGGCGGCCGCGCCGACCGCGCTGGAGCTGACGCCGGACTCCGACCTCGGCCGTTCGAACAGCGACCGGCTGACCTCCGACAGCACGCCGACGGTGCGCGGAAGCGCCGAGGCCAACAGCGTCATCACGCTGTACGACGGCGACGTCTTCGTCGGGGTCGGAACCGCCGGCGGCGACGGCCGCTGGTCGGTGACGTCCGGCGCCCTGACGGAGGGCGTGCACACGCTCACCGCGCGGGCGACCGACGTGGCCGGGAACACCAGCGGGGTTTCCAGCGGTCTGGTCGTGACCATCGACCTGACGACGGCCGTCCGCTCGATCATGCGGGCGAGCGGAAGCGCCGGGGCCAACAGCGTCGTCAACCTCTACGAGGGTGTGAATCCCGCCGGCGAGGGCATAAACTTCTTCGGGTCGGCAACGGCCGACGGCAACGGCCTGTGGACCCTGACGGTAAGCGACCTGGGCGTGGGCGACCTCACGCTGACGGCCGTGGCGCCCGGTGCCTACAGCGGCACCGCAAGCCCGTCGAGTGGGCCGCTCGTGACCATCGACCTCGTGACACCCGTCCGCTCGATGCTGCTGGCGCGGGAGTCCGATACGGGCGCCGAGCGCGACGACCTGCTCACCAACGACACCACGCCGACGCTCATCGGCATGGTCGAGGCGGACAGCGTGGTCACGCTGTACGACGGCAACCTCGCGGTGGGCACCACGACGGCCGATGCCAACGGCGCCTGGACGATCACGTCGGCGACGCTGAGCACCGGCCTGCGTCAGCTCTCGGTCACCACGGTCGACCGGGCGGGGAACACGGCCACCTCCGCTTCGGGGCTGGCGGTGACGATCGACACAACCGCCCCGCTGGCGCCCGCGACCCCGACGCTCGATTCGGACAGCAACAGCGGCCGTCTCGACAACCTCGTGACGAACGTCCGGCAGCCGGTGCTGAACGGCAGCGCCGAGGCGAACGCGCACATCCTGCTGTTCGCCAACGGCGTGCTGGTCGGGGAGACGGATGCGGACGCGTCCGGGAACTGGTCGGGAGGCACCTCGACGCTGAGCCTCGGTGCCCAGGCCATGACCGTCAGGGCCGTGGACGCGGCCGGCAACACGTCGTCCGCGAGCGGCAGCCTGACGCTGACCATCACGCCGGAAAGCACCGCTCCGACGGGCATGGGACTGGCTCCGGCGTCCGACAGCGGCGTCGCGGGCGACCGGCTGACCAACCTCCGGACCCCGACCATCACCGGATCGGCGGTGGCGCACAGCGTGGTGACGCTGTACGACTTCATCACCGTCGTCGGGACCGGGACGGCGGACGGCAACGGCCTCTGGTCGATCACGACCGGAAGCCTGACCGGATCGAGCTACACCTTCACCGCCACGGCCCTGGACCCCGACGGGGTCGAATCGCCGCGGTCGTCGTCCTTCATCTTCAACATCGACACCACGGCGCCCACTGCGCCGACCGGCCTCGATCTCGCCAACGACGACGACACCCTGACGAACAACGCCAGGCCGCCGATCACCGGCACCGCGGAGGCCGGCAGCACGGTGCAGCTGTACGACGGTGGCACCCTCGTCGGCTCGGCCACGGTCGACGGCAGCGGCTTGTGGACGGTCAGCCCGTCCTCGGCCTTGTCCGACGCGGTCCACAGCCTGACGGTCCGCGCGGTCGACGCGGCCGGCAACACCTCGGCGGCGTCCAGCCTGCTGATCGTGACCGTCGACACCGTCGCGACGGCGCCCGGCGCCCTCGACCTGACGACGGACAGCGGCGCCAGCGGCACCGACAACCTGACCAACATCGCCACGCCGACCATCGTCGGCACGGCGGACGCCGGGGACAGGGTCGTGCTGTACGCCGGCGCCACCGCCGTGGGAACGGCCGTGGCCGGGGGCGGCGGACTCTGGACCATCGCGGCCTCCACCCTGTCCGACGCGGTGCACACGCTCACCGCCATGGCCTTCGACGCCGCCGGAAACACCTCGGCGGTCTCGGCGGGGCTGGTCGTCACCATCGACACGGTCGCGGCGCCCCCGACCGGCCTCGGCCTTGCCAATGAGGCGGGCACGCGGACCCGCAACACCACCCCGACGGTCACCGGCACCGCGGAGGCGGGCAGCACCGTCGTGCTGTACGAGGGAGCCGTCTCCCTCGGCACGGTGACGGCGGACTCGACGACCGGCGCCTGGAGCCTCTCGGCGGGCCTGCTGAGCGAGGGAGCCCACACGCTGGGCGCGACAGCCCTCGATCTGGCCGGCAACAGCTCCGCGTCCAGCCCGCTCATCGTGACCGTCGACACCGTGGCGCCGACGTTGCTGGCGACGTCCTCCGTCAACGGAAACCGGCTGACCCTGACCTTTGCCGAGGCGATGAGCCTCGCGGCCTCTCCCCACCGGACCACCGGCATGAGCGTCATGGTCGATGGCGTGCCCCTCGGCATCATCGCAGCCTTCGGCACGGGCACCAGCACCGTGACCCTGACGCTGGCGTCGGCCGTCTCCGTCGGGCAGGTGGTGACCTTCAGCTACGATCCGACACTCACCGGCAGCGCCCTGTCCGACGAGGCGGGCAACGAGATGGCCAGCCTCGTCGGGCAGGCGATCGTCAACGCCACGCCCGCGCCGCCGTCTCCCCCTCCGCCGCCGCCGCCGGCACCGACGACGGTGGTGGACGGCGCGCAGTTGACGGTGACGACGGGCACGGACAGCGTGGGCCGCCCCACGGAGTCCGTGGTGATCGCTCCGATCACGGAGAACCGGACCGACACGGACGCCAAGACCGGCCTGGCGGATGTGCCGCTCGCCGGAACCACCGCCAACCCCCTGCTGGAGGCCAGCTTGCCCGTGGGCGTGGGCCTGACCGCCAGCGGCGCCACCTCCGGCCTGACGCTGGGCGAGCTGGCCGGGACCTTCTCCAACCTGCTGGGCGCCACCCCGCTGGCGGGTTCGACCGTGTCCAGCGCCGGCCTCACCCAGGTGCTGCCCTCCAACGCCCCGGTGACGCTGCGCAGCATCACGCCCACGGTGGCTTCGGGCGTGGCGCCGGCCGTGCCGATCACCATCACCGGCCTAGCTCCGGCCGGCCAGGCCTCCGCCATTCTGCTGGACGCGCGCCATCTTCCGGCCGGCACGGTGGTGAACCTGCAAAACGTGGACTACGCCCTCATCACCGGTGCGGTCACGGTGGGCGGCGGCGCCGGCTCCAACGTGGCGATCGGCGACGACGCCAGCCAGACCATCATCCTGGGCGCCGAAGACGACACGCTGCGTGGCGGCGGCGGCAACGACATCATCGGCAGCCGGGAAGGCCGCGACCTGCTGTACGGCGACGACGGCGACGACCTCGTGTTCGGCGGACTCGGCTACGACCGGCTCCAGGGCGGCGCGGGCAACGACACGCTGCTTGGCGGTTCGGGGGTGGACGTCGCCCGCATCGAGGCGAACTTCGCCGACGTGGTTCTCACCCGCGGGCCCTATGGGGCGCTGACCATGACCAGCGCGACGCTCGGCGTGGACATACTGGAGGAGATGGAGCTGCTGCGCTTCGACGACCGGGTGGAACTGGTCAACGCGCCGACCTCCCCGATCACGAAATCCGGGGCCGGGCTGTTCTTTGAGAGGAATTATCTCGCCGACAACCCCGACGTGGCGCAGGCCGTCGCCCAGGGCACCTTCACCAGCGGCCTGCAACATTACCAGGCCTACGGCGCCGCCGAGGGGAGGCTGGGGACCGTATCCCTGGACGAGCGGTTCTACCTTGCCCAGAACCAGGACGTCGCCGCTGCGGTGGAGCAGGGCATCTTCGCCAGCGGCCTGCAACACTACCTGGCTTACGGCGCCGCGGAAGGACGCGACCCGAACGTGTTGTTCGACGAGGAATGGTACCGTCAGAACAACGCCGACGTCGCGGCGGCCTTGCAGGCCGGCACCTTCGAAAGCGGCTACGAGCACTACGAGGCGTTCGGCTGGAAGGAGGGGCGCCGGCCGTCCAGCTGGATGGACACCACCACCTATCTGGCGGAAAACCAGGACGTTGCGATGGCCGGCGTCAATCCGTTGTCGCACTTCCTGGATTACGGCGCCCGCGAGGGCCGCGTCATCAAGGCGGCCGACAGCGGTCTCTGGCTAAGCTGACGCCGGCCGGGGCGGGAAAAGGGAAGGGGCCGCTCCGGCGACGGACGGCCCCTTCCCTTTTCCCGCCCGGACCGGGGGCGCCGCCCCCCTCGTCGCGACGTTCAGCCCACCAGCGTGCGCAGGGCGTCCGCGACACGCCGGCCCACGCTGCTCCAGTCCCCCGACATGGTCTGGCGGAAGAGCCGCATCGTCGGGTACCAGGGCGTGTCGTCGCGGTCCTGGAGCCAACGCCAGCAGCCGTCATAGCGCGACAAGACCCAGACCGGCTTGCCGAGCGCCCCGACGAGATGGGCGACCGAGGTGTCCACGGTGATCACGAGATCCAGCCGCAGAACCAGCGCCGCCGTGTCCGCGAAATCGGTGACGGCTCCCATCGGGTCGTGGATGTCCATTCCCGCCGGCGGATCGGCGAGCTGCGCCGCCGGACCGCCCATTTGCAGGTTCACGAAGCGCAGGTTCGGCACCTCGGCCAGCGGCGCCAGATCGCGCAGGGTCATGCTGCGCCGACGGTCGGTCAGGTTCGCGCGCAGCAGGCCCGGCCGGGGATCGCCCGACCACACCAGCCCGACCCGCAGCCCGGCGCCCGGCAGGGGCTGGCCCAGCCATTTGTCGATCGCCTCGGCCGGCGGGTGAAGATAGGGAGTGCCGCCGGGGATCGTGCCCAGTTCGGTGCCGAGCAGCCGCGGCAGGCTCATCAGCGGGCAGTGGAAGTCCGGAACCGGGAAGGCCTCGGTCAGCGCATGGACCGCGGCCACGCCGGGCATGCCGGCGACCAGCCGCTTCAGCGCCGGCTGGACCGCCAGCACCACGCGCCCGCCCTGCGCCGCGACCAACGGTGCGTAGCGGACGAAATGCAGGGTGTCGCCATGCCCCTGTTCGGCGTGCAGCAGGATGGTGGCGCCGTTCAGCGGCTCGCCACGCCACGCCCGCAGCTGCGCGTTCACCGCCGGGAGCTGACCCGTTTCCCAGCGGGCCTCGTAGAAATCCCAGCCCTCCTTGAGGCGGCCGGCCTTGAGCAGCGCCAGCGACAGGTTGAAACGCGCATCGGGATGCGTTGGTTCGGCCTCCAGCGTGCGGCGGAACAGGCGCTCCGCCTCGTCCAGCCGGCCGAGATCGAGGTTGACGATGCCGAGATTGTTCAGCGCCGAGATATGCGACGGCTTGAGCCGCAGGGCTCTCCGGCACAGCGTCGCCGCCTCGGTGAAATCGTCGCCGTTCCGGGCTTGCGACCGCTGGATGTAGCCGAGGTTGGCGTAGGGATCGGGATGGTCCGGTTTGAGCGCCACGGAACGGCGGCAGAAGCCGGTGGCGCCCGGGCCGTCGTTCAACTCCCACACCGCGCTGGCGAGGTTGTTCCAGGCTCCGGGATGATCGGGGGACAGGCACAAGGCCCGGCGGTAGGCCCCGGCAGCCTGGGCGTGGTTCTTTTCCCGGGAGGCGGTCGCGCCGAGATTGACGTAGGCCTGCACCGTCGCCGGCTCCAGCGCGACCGCCGCCCGGTAGGCGAGCCTGGCGTCGGCCAGCCGTCCCGAGAGCAAGCGGGAGTCGGCGACCACCAGGATCTCGCTCGCCGCCGCCAGGCGAAGCCGGCAGAAGCGTTCCAGCAGGGCCGGCGCGTTGTCGTCCGGCCGGGGGTGCCTGAGAAGGTTGGCGAGCGCTTCCGGGTAGGCCGGACTGAGCGTGAGGGCCAGGCGGTACTGATCCCGCGCCTCGTCCGGCCGGCCGAGCGCGCGCAAAGCCTCCCCAAGGCTGTTGCGATAATAGGCCTGCGTCCTGTCGACCGTGAGCGCCCGGCGCAGCCAACGGCTGGCCATCTCCGCCGCCCCGGCCTGAAGCGCCGTCACGCCAAGCAGGTGGAGCACATCCCCATGCGACGGTTCGGCCGAAAGAATGGCCCGGTACAAGTCACCCGCCGCCGCATCCCCCGCTTTGTGCCGGGCCACCGCAGAGGCAAGCATCGACCTTACGTCGAGCCGCGCGGCCCCTGCATGCTCCCCGCCCCCAGGCTTGAAGGCCTGCTGGCCCATGTCCTCACCCCGTCTCTGCTGCGCCAGGAAATCCATTGAAACACATATCACTTTCCATGACGTCGGTGTGGAATTCGGCCTGAGGACGCGGAACGGCGCGCAGCTGGGATCCCGCGGTGCCGGTGGTGGAGCGGTTTCCTTGCGCAAGGCCTCCGGTCGACGAGTGTCGGTCGGAGGCGGGAGCCGATCGAGGCGAAGCGCCTCGCCCGACGATCCGGCGGCAATGCGCGTTGGTTTCGATCCGCCGATCCCGCGTCCACGGGACAGGCCAGGAGCGAGCCTGTCCGGGAAACGCGAATCCTCTCAGGCCCTGGGCGGGAAGCCGTGCCGGGACGCCCAGGCGCCCGCTCCACATCAAGCCCTCAGCCACGGAAGAATCTTGTGTGAAATGAATGATAAGAGAAAAAATTTTCTATGCATGGACGCGTCCTCAGCCAAAAAAGTGAAAAAATCTCACGGGAACCATGACATATTGATGATCACTACAGTGACTTCGGGAAATCGGCAAAAACTCGAGTCCATAAAGAAAATTAACAAGTAAAGACTTTGAAAACCTAAGTCTTTACGTAAGACAGGGGGACTTCCGTTGTTGATTTCATTTCCTCCATGGCGAACATTGACGAGACATCCTGAAGCTCGATGCGCTCGATGAGCTTTCGATAAAAGGCGTCATAGGCCTTGATGTCCGGGATGACCACCCGAAGCAGATAATCGATTTCGCCGCTCAAGCGGTAGAGATCGACAACCTCCGGTATGTCGGCCACCACGCGGCGGAACTCCTCCAGCCATTCCGCCGAATGCTTGCTGGTTCGGACGGCCACGAAGACGGTCACGTCGACGTTCAGCTTCGCCCGATCCAACAGCGCCACGCGGCGACGGACATAGCCTTCCTGTTCAAGGCGTTGCACACGGCGCCAGCAGGGGGTGGCGGACAGGCCGACCTGCTTGCCGAGGTCGGCGAGCGACAGCGTCGCGTCAGCCTGGAGGGCGGCCAGGATCTTCCGGTCGGTGGCGTCGATGGTCATCGGGTCTGCTCGGGGCCTTCACGGTTGGGGTGGATGATTTTGCTCACTTGGCCGGGTTGGAGGAAAGCTTTTTTGCTTTGAGGATTTCGCGCGCACCCGCATGCCGCCATCGCGGGCAGACCGCCCGGCCGTTGGGCAGGCGGGAATCGCCACCACAGGACCCAGACAGGAAAGACCAGATGATGACCGACACCATCGCCACGGACAAAGCCCCGGCCGCCGTCGGCCCCTACGCTCAGGCCCGCATCGCCGGGGGGCTGCTGTTCGTGTCCGGCCAGTTGCCGATCGACCCGGCCACCGGGGCCTTCGCCGGCCCGGACGCGCCCACCCAGGCGGCGCGCAGCCTGACCAACATCGCGGCGATCGCCGAAGCCGCCGGAACCAGCCTGTCGAAGGCGGTGAAGACGACCGTCTACGTGACCGACCTCGGCCAGTTCAAGGCGGTGAACGAGGTCTACGCCGGCTTCTTCCAGGCGCCGTTCCCGGCCCGCTCGACCGTCGAGGTGTCGGCGCTGCCGCTCGGCGCGTCGGTCGAAATCGACGCCGTCATCGCGCTTTGAGGGTGACATGACCGCTTCCGCGCAGACCGTGCCGCTTCAACCCGGCGCCGGTTCGATCCGACAGCCGTTCCGCCTCGACTTCACCGCGCTGCCCGAGTCCGGCGGCCGTGATTGGACCCGGCGCGCGATCGAGCGGCTGGAGACCGAGGCGGCGCGGTCGCCCGACACGCCGCTGCTGACGCTCGACGTTCCGGAGCTGTCCGGGATCGACATCTACCTGAAGGACGAATCGACCCACCCCACCGGCAGCCTGAAGCACCGCGTCGCGCGGTCGCTGCTGCTGTTCGCCATCTGCAACGGGCGGATCGGCGAGGGGACTCCGGTGATCGAGGCGTCGTCGGGGTCCACCGCCGTGTCGGAAGCCTATTTCGCCCGGCTGCTGGATCTGCCGTTCCACGCGGTGATGCCGCGCGGCACCTCGGACGAGAAGATCGCGGCCATCGAACTCCATGGCGGACGCTGCCATTTCGTCGAATCGCCCAAGGCCATCTACGCCGAGGCGGCGGGGCTGGCGGCCCGGCTGGGCGGCGTCTACCTCGACCAGTTCACCTACGCCGAGCGGGCGACCGACTGGCGGACCGACAACATCGCCCAGTCGATCCTCGGCCAGATGCGCGGCGAGCGCCATCCGGTGCCGGACTGGATCGTGATGAGCGCCGGCACCGGCGGCACCGCGGCCACCATCGGGCGCCACATCCGCTACCGCCACCTGCCCACCCGGCTGTGCGTTCCGGACGCCGAGCATTCGGTCTTCTACGACAGCTTCGTCCACCGCGACGCCGCCATCACCTGCGAGCGCGGGTCGCGGATCGAGGGCATCGGGCGCCCCCGCGTCGAACCGTCCTTCATCCCCGAGGTCGTCGACCAGATGATCAAGGTGCCCGACGTGGCGTCGCTGGCGGCGATGCGGGTGCTGTCGCGGCGGCTGGGCCGGATGGTCGGCGGGTCCACCGGGACCAACTTCTTCGGGCTGTGCTGGATCGCCGGACGGATGCGCGACGCCGGGCGGGCCGGTTCGCTGGTGACGCTGATCTGCGACTCCGGCGAGCGCTACCGCAACACCTACCACGACGACGCCTGGATGGGGCGGGCCGGTTTCGACACCGCCGCCGACGAGGCGCGGATCGAGGCCTTTCTTCGGGGCGGCCCGTCGCTCTGAATCAAAAAAAAGCCGTTGAAAACAAAAAAATCGCCACCGCAAGACACTTGGCAAGAACAGGAGCAATCACCGATGGACGAGTTTCGCACACTTCTGCGCAACGCGATGAAGAGCCGCGCGATGGTCTATGAAGCGGCCTTCGACGAAATGCGCAAGGAGATCGGCGAGGAGAAGGCCAGGGAGATCATGGCGCGCACCATCTATCGCCGGGGTGCGGCCATCGCCCACAACTTCGCGCCCCACGCCCCGTCCGATCTGGCCGGCCTGCGGGACTCCTTCCTGAAATTCATCCCCGACGCCGAGGTCCAGTTCGGCCCGGAGGTCGTGCGCTGCACCGACGAGGTTCTGGAGATCCGCTTCCACACCTGCCCCCTCAAGGAAGCCTGGCTGGAGGCCAACCTGCCGGCGGAGACGGTGGAGACGCTCTGCGAACTCGCCGGCGCGGTCGACAAGGGCACCTTCGAGACCGCCGGCTTCGAGATCGAGGTCGACACCTGGAAGCCGGGCCGCAGCACCTGCTGCCACCTGACGATCACGCCGGGCGCCGCCGCCCCGGCCGCCGCGAACTGACCGTCCAGCCTCGCCGACAGGGGAATCGAATCATGAGGAAGCACGCCGTTCTCGGCGCCGTTCTGGGCGCCATGCTGGCCACCATCGCCACCGCCCAGGCCGCCGACCGCGAGATCGTCATCGGCTACCAGGCGCCGCTCAGCGGCGACCGCAGCCAGTATGGCGAGATGTTCCGCAACGCCGCCCAGATCAAGCTGGAGGCGTTCAACGCCTCGGGCAAGCTGGCCGGCGCCAAGGTCGCCATCACCTTTGAGGACAGCAAGGACGATCCCAAGGAGGCGCGCAACATCGCGCACAAGTTCCTCGACAATTCCAAGGTCGTCGGGGTGATCGGCGATTTCTCCTCCACCGTGTCGATGGCGGCGGGCGAGATCTACGCGGCGGAAAAGATGCCGCAGCTCTCCCAGACCGCCTCGCACCCCGATTTCACCAAGCTCAGCCCCTGGCAGTTCCGCAACATCACCACCCAGGCCTTCGAAGGCCCGTACAACGCCGACTGGATCCTGGCGGCGGGCAAGAAGACGGCGGCGGTCATCTACATCCAGAACGACTGGGGCATCTCGGCGCTCGACGGCTTCGTCGGCGGCTTCAAGGCCAAGGGCGGCACGATCACCGCCACCGAGGCGTTCAACCCCGGCAACCGCGATTTCCGCTCCATCCTGACCAAGGTCGCCCGGCAGAAGCCGGACGTGATCTACCTCGCCATGTTCTACGAGGAGGGGGCCGCCTTCGCCCAGCAGCGCGAGCAGCTCGGCATCAAGATCCCGCTCTACGGCACCAGCTCCCTCTATTCGCCCAAGCTGATCGAGCTGGGGCGTGAATCGGTCGAGGGGCTGCACCTCGCCACCACCTTCACGCCCGACAACCCCGACCCGGCGGTGCAGACCTTCGTGAAGGAGTACGCCGCGCGCTTCAAGTCCGAGCCCGGCATGTTCGCCGCCCAGGCCTACGACGCGGTCGGCATCATGCTGGACGCCATCGCCAAGGCCGGCCCGTCGGTGACGCGCGAGAGCCTGCGCGACGCGCTGGCCGCGACCACCGGCTATCCCGGCGTGACCGGCGCCACCAGCTTCGACCCCGTCACCCGCGAGCCGGCGAAGGCGCTGGCCAGGATGACGGTGAAGGACGGCCGCTTCCAGGTGGTCACCGGCCCCTGACCGGCCCCTGACCGGCCGCTGGCCGGCGGCGCCCCGGAAAGCCCCGGCACGCTCCGGGGCCTTCCGCCCGATCCGCCTTCTCCGATCCGCTTTTCGGTGACACACGCCGTGGTGCGCGCTCCGCCGGAACCGGCGGGCGCGCTCCCCGAAGCCTGGAGCACGCCATGGTCTTCGATGTCTTCTTCCTTCAGCAGGTCATCAACGGCCTGTCCATCGGGTGCGTCTATGCCCTGATGGCGATCGGCTTCACGCTGATCTTCGGTGTCCTGAACGTCGTCAACTTCGCCCATGGCGAGGTCTACACCATCGGCGCCTTCGTCGGCCTGATGGTCATCACCGCGCTGGCCCCGCCGCTGCTGGCGGTGGTGCCGCTGGTGCTGGCGGTGGGCGCCGCCTCCGGCGTCGGGCTGGAGCGCATCGCCTTCCGCCCCTTCCGCCGCTTCACCGACGAGGCCAGCCAGAAATCCCGCGCCATGCGCGAGGCGACGCTGCTCTCCTCCCTCGCCGTGTCGATCGTCGCGCGCGAGATCATGATGCACATCTTCGGCGGCGACATGCAGGGCATCCCGTCCGGCTACCTTCTGCAACAGCCGGTCGCCATCGGGCCGATCATGGTCGCCAGCGGCAGCCTGGTCATCTTCGCCACCTCCGCCGTCATGCTGGGCGCGTTGCAGTTCCTGCTCTACCGCACCCAGACCGGCCTCGGCATCCGCGCCGTGTCCAACAACCAGCTCGGCGCGCGCTACGTCGGCATCAACACCGACCGCACCATCGTCACCACCTTCGCCGTCGGCTCGATGCTGGGCGCCACGGCGGGGATCCTGGTCGGACTCTACGACGGCGCGATCTCGCCGCACATGGGCTTCGCGCCGGGCGTGAAGGCCTTCGTCGCCATGGTGATGGGCGGCCTGTCGAGCATTCCGGGGGCGGTCGCCTGCGCGCTGCTGCTCGGCGTGTCGGAAAGCATCGCGACCGAGTTCCTGTCGAGCGGCTGGAAGGATCTGATCACCTACAGCCTTCTGGTCATCACGCTGGTCTTCTTCCCGCAAGGATTGTTCGGACATGGACGTGAACGTGCCTGACGCCCGGCTGATGCCGGACACCCTCGCGCCGCCCGCCGCGTTTTCCGGGCGGGGCCGGCGGTTCGCCTGGACGCTGCTTCTGCTGGCGGTCGCCTTCGGCGCCGTGCCCGCCGCGATCGTCGGGACCGGGTCCAGCTACCTCGCCCAGATCGCCATCACGACGATGATCTTCGTGATCCTGTCGGCCAGCCTGAACCATGTGACGGGCACCGCCGGGCTGCTGTCGATCGGCCACGCCGCCTTCTACGGCATCGGCGCCTACGCGGCGGCGCTGCTGTCCACCCGGCTCGGCCTGCCCTTCATCGTCACGCTGCCGGCGGCCGGGCTGATCGCCGCGCTGTTCGGCTTCCTGGTGGCGCTGCCGACCATGCGGCTGGTCAGCATCTATTTCGCCGTCGCCACGCTGGGCATCGGCGAGATGATCTACGTGATCCTGCTGAACTGGATCGATCTCACCCGCGGCCCGATGGGCATCCGCGGCATCCCGCCGATCGGGCTGCTCGGCTGGCAGGCCGACACGCTGCTCAGCCGCTATCTGGCGGTCGCGGTCATCGCCGTCGCCTGCGTCTGGGTGCTGCACCGGCTGACCCACTCCTACTACGGCAACGCGCTGCGGGCGCTGCGCGAGGACGACCAGTGCGCCGACAGCATGGGCATCAACGTGGAGCGGCTGAAGATCGAGTCCTTCGTCGTCGCCACCTTCTTCGCCGGCGTCGCCGGGGCGCTGCTGGCCCACACCTCCGCCTACATCGCGCCGGACAATTTCCGCTTCATGGAATCGATCCTGATCCTGGCGATGGTGGTGGTCGGCGGGCTGGGCAGCCTTCCCGGCGCCGTCGTCGGCGCCCTGTTCATGATCGTCCTGCCGGAGGCGCTGCGCGACATCGGCGATTACCGCATGATCGCCGTCGGGGCGACCATGTTCCTGTCCATCCTGCTGCTGCCCAAGGGCATGCTGGCCGAAGGCACCGCGCTGGGCTTCGTCCGCCGCTCCTTCTCCCGCGGCTGGGCCACCATCGCCGGCGGCACGCCCGTCGGCTGGAAGTGAGGCGGATCATGAGCAACACGCTTCTGTCCATCCAGGGGCTGACCCGGCGCTTCGGCGGCCTGCTGGCGGTCAGCGACGTCAGCGCCACCATCGCCAAGGGCGAGCTGGTCGGGCTGATCGGCCCCAACGGCGCCGGCAAGACCACCCTGTTCAACCTGATCACCGGCTTCACCCCGCCGTCGGACGGCACCGTGACCTTCGACGGGCAGGACGTCACGGGCCGCAAGCCCTGGCGGATCGCCCGCATGGGCATGGGCCGCACCTTCCAGAACCTGCGCGTCTTCCCGAACATGACGGTGTTCGACAACGTGTCGGTCGGGGCGGTCGGCGCCTTCGGCCAGTCGCCCTGGCGGGCGCTGTTCAACGGCGGCGCCCACAGCCGCGCGGTCAGCGAGCGCAGCTGGGAGGCGCTGGAGCGCGTCGGGCTGACCGCCCAGGCGGGGGACATCGCCGCCAACCTGTCCTACGGCAAGCGCAAGTATCTGGAGATCGCCCGCGCCCTGGCGACCTCCCCCCGGCTGCTGATCCTCGACGAGCCGGCGGCGGGCCTGAACGACACCGAGACGGCGGAGCTGGCCGACTTCATCCGCCGCCTGCACGCGGGCGGCGTCACCGTGCTTCTGGTCGAGCACGACATGGGGCTGGTGATGGGCAGTTGCAGCCGCGTCATCGTCCTGGCCTCCGGCCGCAAGATCGCCGACGGCACGCCCGAGGCGGTGCAGCGCGACCCCGCCGTCCTCGAAGCCTATCTGGGAGTGGAAGACGATGCCGCTTGACGGAGCACAGCCCGCCGCCACCGCCGTCGCCGGGCGCCGCATCCTGGAGGTCCGCGACCTCACGGTGCGCATGGGGCCGCAGGAGATCCTGCGCGGCGTCTCGCTCGACGTCGCCGAGGGGGCCATCGTCGCCGTGCTGGGCGCCAACGGCGTGGGAAAGACCACGCTGATGCGCGCCTTGTCGGGCATCTACCGGACCAGCGGCGGCGCCACCGTCTTCGACGGCCGGGACATGACCGGCAGCCCCAGCCACGAGGTGGTGCGGCGGGGCCTCGCCCAGGCGCCGGAGGGGCGGCAGATCTTCGGCACCATGACGGTGCGGGAGAACCTGCTGCTGGGCGGGCGGACGCTGCGCCACGACCGCGCCGCCCGGATGGAGCGGATGCTGGAGCTGTTCCCCCGCCTGCGCGAGCGGCTGGTCCAGAAGGCGGGATCGCTGTCGGGCGGCGAGCAGCAGATGCTGTGCATCGCCCGCGCCCTGATGTCGAAGCCCCGGCTGCTGCTGCTGGACGAGCCGTCGCTCGGCCTCGCGCCGATGGTGGTGAAGCAGATCTTCGACCTGCTGGTCCAGATCCGCGGCGAGGGCACCTCGATCCTGCTGGTGGAGCAGAACGCCCGCGCCGCGCTGCGCGTCGCCGATCACGCCTATGTCATGGAGGCGGGGAGGGTGACATTGTCGGGCAACGCCGCCGATCTGGCCGCCGACCCGCGCGTGCGGGCGGCCTATCTCGGCGGCTGACGGAGAAAGGACCGCAGCGATGACCACCGAGACCGACCACACCACCGGCACCACCGCCGCCGACACCGCCGGCACCGGAAACAGCCCGGCCGCCGCTCCCCTTCCCATCCTGGAGCGGCGGCGCATCGAGGCGGCCTTCGCCAAGGCGCTCTACGACCAGCTCCTGCCCGAGATCGGGCGGGAGCGGGCGCGCGCCGTGCTCGCCCGCGCCATCGAGGCGATGGCCCGCGAGGCCGGCGCCGCCATGGCCGCGGAGGACCGCGCCACCCGTGGCACCGCCGACCTCGCCACCTTCCACGAACGGCTGGCCCTGTGGACCGCCGGGGACGCCCTGCGGCTGGAGGTGATCGAGAGCGCGCCCGACCGGCTGGGCTTCAACGTCACCCGCTGCCGCTACGCCGAAAGCTACCGCGCCATGGGCGTGGAGGAGATCGGCGACATCCTGTCCTGCAACCGGGACGGCGAGTTCATGTGCGGCTACCGGCCCGACGTCCGCTTCACCCGCACCCAGACCATCATGCAGGGCGCCAGCCACTGCGACTTCCGCTACAGCCTGCCGGCGGGCGGATCCCAGGAGTCTCCGGAATGACCATCCCCGCGAACGTCCGCCCGCATCCCGCCGCCGAGGCCCTGGCCCCGGAGATGCGGCAATGGCGGCATCATCTGCACGCCCATCCCGAAACCGCCTTCGAGGAACACGAAACCGCCGCCTTCGTCGCGGACAGGCTGCGCGCCTTCGGGCTGGAGGTGGCGACGGGGCTGGGGCGCACCGGCGTGGTCGGCACGCTGAGGGGCCGACGCCCCGGCGGCCGCGCCATCGCGCTGCGCGCCGACATGGACGCCCTGCACATCCACGAGACCAACGGCTTCGCCCACCGCTCGGTCAATCCGGGCCGGATGCACGCCTGCGGCCATGACGGCCACACCGCCATGCTGCTGGGGGCCGCGAAAATCCTGGCCGACGATCCCGACTTCGCCGGGACGCTGCACGTCATCTTCCAGCCGGCGGAGGAGAACGAGGGCGGCGCCCGCGAGATGATCGCCGAGGGGCTGTTCGAGCGGTTCCCGGTGGAGGGCGTCTACGGCATGCACAACTGGCCGGGCCTGCCGCTGGGGCGGATCGCGCTCCGGCCCGGTCCGATGATGGGCAGCTACGACATCTTCGAGGTGATCGTCCGCGGCAAGGGCAGCCACGCCGCCATGCCGCATCTGGGCCACGACCCGATGACCGCCGCCGGCCATCTTCTGACCACCCTGCAAACCATTCCGGGCCGCAGCCTGCACCCGCTGGACAGCGCGGTGGTCTCCACCACCTGGATCACCGGCGGCGACACCTGGAACGTCATCCCGGCGGAGGTCACGCTGCGCGGCACCGTCCGCGCCTTCAAGGAGGAGGTGCAGGACGTGGTCGAGGCGCGGCTGCGCGCGCTGGCCGAGCACACCGCCGCCGCCTTCGGCTGCACCGCCGGCGTGCGCTACGAGCGGCGCTACCCGGCGACCGTCAACAGCGCCGCCGAGACCGCGCTGTGCGCCCGCGTCGCCGCCGGGCTGGTCGGGGAGGAGAACATCGACCACGACCCGATGCCCTCCATGGGCGCGGAGGATTTCGCCTTCATGCTGAAGGAGCGGCCCGGCTGCTATGTCTGGCTCGGCAACGGGCCGACGGACGGCGGCTGCCTGCTGCACAACCCGAGCTACGACTTCAACGACGCCAACCTGGCCATCGGCGCCAGCTATTGGGTGGCGCTGGCGAAGACGCTGCTGGTGGAGGAGGGGACGCGATGAGCGCGCTTCCCAAACCGCCGCCGGATGCCCCGATGCCGGAGTCCCACTGGGCGGCGAGCGCCGTCGCCGGCCCGGAAACCGGCCCGCTGGACGGGGCGCTGCGGGTGGATGTGGCGGTGGTCGGGGCGGGCGTCACCGGCCTGTCCACGGCGATCCATCTGGCGGGGCAGGGCGTCCGCACGGCGGTGCTGGAGGCGCGCGAGCCGGGCTTCGGCGGGTCGGGCCGCAACAACGGCCAGATCATCCCGACGCTGTCGCGGCTCGACCCCGTCAACCTGACGGCAGCCTACGGCGAGGCGAAGGGGGCGGCGCTGGCCCGCATGGTCGGCGGATCGGCGGCGCTGGTCTTCGACCTCATCGAGCGCCACCAGATGCGGTGCGACGGCGTGCGGAAGGGCTGGATTCAGCCGGCCCACCGGCCAAGCCGCATGGCGGCGGCGGAGCGGCGGGTCGCCCAGTGGCGGGCGCTGGGGGCGGAGGTCGCCCTGCTCGACGCGGCGCAGACGGAACGGGCGCTGGGCACGCGATTCTGGCACGGCGCCATGGTGGCGCCGACCGGCGGGCATGTGAATCCGCTGTCGCTGGCCCGCGAGATGGCGCGGGCCGCCATCGGGCTGGGCGTCGCCATCCACAGCGACACCCCCGTCGCCGCCATCGACCGCGCCGGGACCGCCTGGCGGCTGACCACGCCGCGGGGCTGCGTGACCGCCGACCGCGTCGTCCTGGCGACCAACGCCTACACCGACGATCTGTGGCCGGGGCTGCGCCGCTCCATCGTGCCGGTGCTGAACTTCCAAATGGTGACGGAGCCTCTGCCCGCCGCCCTGCGCGCCAGCGTGCTGCCCTCCGACATGGCGTGCAGCGACACCCGTGGCGACCTGCATTTCTTCCGCTGGACCGCCGACAACCGGCTGGTCTCCGGCTGCACGGTGGTGCGGTCGGCGGATGCCGAACGGCGCGCGCGGGAGCGGACGCGCGCGCGCATCCGACGCGTCTTCCCCCAGGCCGGCGATCCGGCCATCGCGCGGAGCTGGAGCGGGCATCTGGCGATGACCGCCGATTTCCGGCCCCATTTCCACGAGCTGGCGCCGGGCGTGGCCGGGGCGGTGGGCTACAACGGCCGCGGCATGGCGCTGGGCACCGCCGTGGGGCGGGAGCTGGCGCGTCACGCCATGGGGACGGCCGCGCCGGATCTGGCCTTGCCCTTCACCCCGGTGAGGCCGCTGCCGGTCCATGATCTGGTGACGCGCTTCGCCCGGCTCTACATGCTGCATCTGCGCCGGCTGGACCGGACGGATTGAGGACAGGCGGCGGACAGGCCGGGCCTGTCCGCCGCGCCGGGTTCATGGTTCGTGACGCTTGATCCCGGTGCTGGACGTTCGACGACCTGTTCCCGATCGCCGAGGCGTTGCAGAGGCTGGGATTCGCCGATGTGGCGGAGGGCGGCATCCATCCGTGCCGCCGGCCGCCCGCATCCACGGGCTGCCGAAGGAGTCGCCGGTCCGGTGGATTCCGGCGGCGCGCGTCCGGACGGAACTGCAAGCCTTCATGAGCGAAGCCCACGCCGGCGAGACCCTGAAGGCCGTCACCGGCTGGGCACGCTATGCCAGGCTGTTCACCGACGACGACGAAACCGAAGCCTTCGCCTTCGATGAGGCGGGGCGATCGCCGTCCCCGTGAAGAGCATGGACGAGGACGCTACGGGAAGCCCGCCGCCTCACCTTGCGGGCTCCCCGCTCACGGACAGAGCACCGCGCTCGCGGCGCGGCAGCCGCCCGTTGAGGACGAGGGAGGCGACCAGGCCGATCAGGAGGCCCCAGAACGCCCCGCCGATGCCGAGCAGCGTGATGTTCGCGGCGGACGCCAGGAAGGTGATCAGCGACGCCTCGCGGGTGGCCGGGTCGGCCATCGCCCCCGCGAGGCTGCCGCCGATGGTGCCAAGCAGCGCCAGACCGGCGAGCGTGGTGATGAAGGTCGCGGGAAACGCCATGAAGACGGCGGCCAGCGTCACGCCGAACAGGCCGACCAGCACATAGAAGCAGCCCGCCGCAACCCCGGCGATCCAGCGCTTGGACGGGTCCTCGTGCGCCTCCTTGCCGGTGGCGATCGCCGCCGTGATGGCGGCGATGTTGAAGGCATGGGAACCGAACGGGGCCATGACGAGCGAGCCGAGTCCCGTCACGGTCACGATGGGGTTGGCGCTGGTCGTGAAGCCGTCGTTCCGCAGGACCAGCATTCCCGGCATGTACTGGCCGGTCAGCGTGATCAGGAACAGCGGCAGCGCCACGGACAGCAGCGCGTTCAGCGAAAATTCCGGCATGGTGGGGACCGGGGCCGCGAACTCCAGCCTCAGCCCCGACAGATCGACGCGGCCCTGCGTCAGCAGGAAGGCAAGCCCGAGCACCAGGATGCCGACGATCGCGTAGCGGGCGGAGAAGCGCTTCAGCGCGACGTAGGCGACGATCAGCAAGCCGACCAGCAGCGGATCGACACTCGCGCCGCCGAAGGCGCCGATGCCGAACTGGAGCAGGATGCCGGCGAGAAGGCCCGAGGCGATGCCGGGGGGGATCAGCCGGATGACCTTCTCGAAACACCCGGACAGGCCCAGCGCGACGAAGGCGGCCGCCGAGATCATGTAGGCGCCGACCGCCTCCGCATAGGGAGTCGTCGCGAGCGCGGTGACGAGGAACGCCGCCGCCGGGGTGGACCAGGCGGTGATGATCGGCTCGCGCTGGCGCCAGCTCAGGAACAGTCCCGTCAGCCCCACGCCGATGGACACCGACCAGACCCAGGAGGCCGTGAGCTCGGGGCTCAGGCCCGCGACCTTCGCCGCCTGGAAGACCAGGATGAAGGTGCCGCCGTAATTGACGATGACGGAGATCAGGCCCGCCACGATGGGATGCGTGAGATCGCGGGGACGGATGGAGCATGATCCGGGAAGCATGGTCGTCATGGCACTCCTTGAGGGTTTGGACGGCGAGAGCGATGGGTCGCCTTGACAATTAGCCAATGAATGGCCTGATGCGCCCATCCAATCCCGCAAGGTGATCCAGACCATTCCCCCGGGCACGCACGGGCGACGCCCGTCGTCACGGCGCCTCCCGCATGACGCGGGCGGTCTCGATGACGACGGCTTGTCGTGGGGGGAGCGCGTGGCGATCGTACGGTTGGCCTCCCACCGCACAGCCGCCCACACCCGGGCGCTCTTTCGAAGGAGGTCGGCGGCGGGGTCGGAACGCCGCGTGGGCCGATATCAGGCCAGCCCTCGGTTGCGGGCTTCGAGCGCCGCCTCGGCGCGGGAGGAGATGTTGAGCTTGCTGTAGATGGACTTCACATGGCTGGCGACCGTGTGCTCGCTGAGTTTCAGCACCCCCGCCACCTCGCCGGAGCGCAGGCCGCGCCCGAGCAGCGCCAGCACGTCGCGTTCCCGTGGCGTCAGCGTGTCCGTCGGGGGAAGGGGTGGGGAAGGGGGGGCCGGCGGCGACGGGGGCGGGGCAGGGGCCCGCCGGCGGAAATGCTCCAGAATCCGGCGGGACAGCGAGGGGGACAGCGGTGGCTCGCCGGCCCGGATCCGCCGCAGGTATTCCACCATCACCGTGGCGCTGCAATCCTTCAGAAGATAGCCGGCGGCCCCGGCGGCGATGGCGTCGAACAGATGCGTGTCGTCGTCGTAGATGGAAGTCACCACCGGCACCGCCGCCCAGCCATCCCGGCGGGCGCCGCCTTGGGCGCTTCCCTGGGTGCCGTCGGCCAGCAGCCGGATGATCTCGATCCCCGACCCGTCGGGCAGGCCGAGGTCGATCAGCGCGATCAGGCAGCCGCCCGGCTCGGCATTCGCCCATCCGGCCAGCCATGCCCGGGCCGAGGCCAGGTCGGCGGCGGTGGCGACGGGAATGTCGCCGAAGGCGTCGCGCAGGCAATCGACCAGCCACGGACGGGTGCCGGCGTCGTCCTCCACCACCAGGCCGGTCAGGGGCGGCGCCGGCCCGTCGGCGAAAAAGGGTGTTGCGGACAGGCTCACGGAACGCCGCCGGTCCCCTCGGCCGCCACAGTTTGCGGCAGCGGCAGCGAAAGCTCCATGCGCGTCCCCTTTCCGGTCGCGGCGATGTCCAGGCGCCCGCCCAGCTCGGCGGCGCGGGCCGCCATGTTCCCCAGCCCGAACCCCCGCCCCGAGCCGGCGGCGCGGGCCGGGTCGAACCCTGTTCCGTCATCGGCGACCGCCACCGCCAGGGTGCCCCCGGCGACGCCGACGGAGACGGCCAGCGAGGTGGCGCCCGCGTGACGGATGGCGTTGCTCACCGCCTCCCGCAGCGTGGCGGTCAGGGTGCGGCAGAGGGCGTAATCCACCGGGATGTCCTCCGCCGGGTCCGCCTCGGCGGCAACCGGCCAGTGCAGCGCGATGCCCGTGCCCTCCAGCCGCTGCGCCGTCTCGTGGCGCAGGTCGCCCAGCACCTGGCCCAGCGGCTGCCGCTCCCCGCTCAGGCCGCGGACGATGGTGCGGACGTCGGCCATCGCCTCGCGCACCATGCCGTGGGACCGGTCGAGGTCGGACTGGTGCATGGCCGACAGCAGCCGCGCGCCCAGATCGTCGTGCAGGTCGCGGGCGATCCGCTGCCGCTCGGCGGCGGCCCCCCGGACATAGGCCTCGCGTCCGCTTTCCGCGCGCGCCATCAGCTCGCACAGCCGCGTGGCCGTCGAAAGCTGCGCCGGGGTGAACAGCCCGCGCCCGCCCCACGGGTAGCGCAGCCGCAGGCCCGGCGCCCCGGCGGTGGGCGGCAGCTCCAGCATCAGACCGTCCTGCCCGACCGAGGGGCGGGACGGGGGGGCACCGGACGGCTCCATCTCCAGGGGATCGAACAGGCGGCGCAGCAGCCCGGTCCAGGCGGCGGCGCGCTGTTCGGCGGTGGCGGTGAAGGCGACCTCCATCACCGCGTCGAACAGCTCGTCGTCGGGGATGGTGCGCCGGCCGACCAGCCGCCGCATCAGCAGGTCGCGCAGAGGCAGATAGAGGAAGCCGACCGCCAGCAGCGACAGGCCGAGCGCCAGATTCTGGTCGAACTGCAACGTCGCCACCAGCGCCATGTCCAGCAGCAGCAGCGCCACCAGCCCCAGCGCGGCCAGCATCACCCGGAACGCCCAGTCACCCAGTTCGAACAGCCGGTAGCGCCGCAGCCCCAGAGTCAGGCCGGCGTGGATCAGCAGGAAGAAGCCGAACGCATAGCCCTGGGGGATCGGCGCCGTCAGCCCGGTCAGCAGCGGCACCGACATCAGCGTGACGAAGGCCCCGGCCCCCACCGTCACCGACAGGCCGAGCCAGGACAGCGCCGCGCGGCCCACCGGATCGCGGCGGGTCGCCCACCATTGCGCCCCGATGGCGCCGACGATGCACAGCATCTCCAGCAGGGTCGGCAGATGCGCGCCGTCGCCGTGCCCCTCGGGCAGCCGCAGCAGGTGGGCCAGCAGCCACGCGCCGAACACCGCGAAGGGCAGCGCCACCCCCGCCGGCCCGGCGATGCGGCGCGGGTAGCTGAGGAAGACGCCGATCATCGCCGCGCCGAAGGTCATGGCCCCGGCGGCGTTGAGGTCCGACAGCACACGGAACAGGCTTCCGTCCAGCGCCAGCTCGCGGGTGCTGTAGACGGCGGCGGGCAGGGTGAAGCCCAGCATGGACAGCCCCACCAGCGCGAACAGCCGGGCCCCCCGGTCGTTCGGCCGCAGCGCCCACACCCAGCAGCTCATCAGCAGGCCGATCACGCCCACCGCCGCCTGGAACCAGAAGACGGCGGGAAGATCGCCCGGGTCGCGCTGCTCCTCAGGCGTCATCACCACTTGGCGTTCGGCGCCCGTCCCGTCGCGCAGCAGCAGGACCACCGGCCCCCGCCGCAGCAGGGCGGCGTAGACGCTCTGCCGGCCGAAGAAATCGGCGAGGACCGCGTAGGTGGGAAGGGCGTCCGGTTCCGGGATCAGGTCGTCGGCGGTCAGGGGATGCAGCGGCCCGGCGCCCGCGCCGCCGTCCGCCGGGGCAGGGCCGATGGCCAGCAGCCGCAGCGGTGCCGGCGGTTCCCGGCCGAAGGCGGCGGCGACCGCCGCCGAGCCGCGGCCCGGCGCCGGATCGAGGATCACGCCGCCGTCGTCGCCGGCGTGCAGCGACAGCCCCAGCGACGGCTGGAGGATGGCGAGGCCCGTGGCGGATGCCGCGCACAGCAGGGCGAACAGGGTTGCCGCGACCATCATGGCAACCGGGCTGCCCCAAAGGCGGACCATCCTCGCTCCTCGCGTGTTGGTTAAAACTTTCTATGCCAAAGGATACCGCATCGCATCACTTCTCCATCACGAAATCGCCTTGCCCATTGCTACATCTTGCCGCTTTGACGCAAGGGGCATCCCCTGTTCCGGGGATACAGCCACTGGTGGTTGCCATGATAAGCCCGGCCCAATGGATCAACGCAAAGGGACGGCGCCACCGCCGTCGCCTGGGGGAGTATTGGGCATGGCATCATTGTTGCGCAGCGGTCTGATGGCGGGTGTGTTCCTGACCGCGGTGGCGAACGGGTCGGACGCGCTGGCGCAGACCTCGGCCACCGTCACCCGCCCGGACGGCACGAAGATCGAGACCGCGATCTTCGGCCCCACCTCGATGCGCATCACCGTCAGCGGCGGCCCGGACTTCGCGCAACCGATGGTGGTCAACTACACCAACATCTCCTATTCCGCGACGGAGATCGTGTATGAGGGCACCTACAGCTTCCGCGGCGCGACGGAAGCGGTGACCTGCCGCGTCAACCTGACGACCAAGGCGGTGACCGGCACCGGCGCGTGCCAGAACGCGCTGGGCGGCACGCCCACCAGCACGCCGTCGACCGGCACGACGACCGGAACCACGACGACCACGGGCACGACCGGCACCGGCACCACCACGACGACCACGACCACCACCGGAACGACCGTCACCCAGACGACCACGCTGCCGGACAACACGGTGACCACCGTGACCGTCAAGCCCCTGACAGCGGCGGAACAGACGCGGGCCTGGGTCCGGTCGGGTGCGCTGTCGGCGCTGCTGCCGGGCGAGGGCGTCGCGCTCGCCATGCAGAATCTCGCCGCCACCGCCTCCACCGATCTCGACGCGATGTTCGACGCGCTGTCGTCGCTGGCCAGCGCCGCCGACCGCGCCGCCGCGGCCCAGCAGCTCCAGCCCGCCAACCCGTCGGCCACCGCCACCAACGCCGTCGCCACCGCCAAGGCGGTCGCCACCACCGTCCTGGGCCGCGCCCTGTCGGTGCGCGGCGGGGCCGGCGTGTCCACCGGCGACCTGACCGACGGGCTCGGGCTGTGGGTGCAGCCCTTCGGCTACGGCGCCCGCCAGGACCGCCGCGACGGGCAGGACGGCTACCTCGACCGCACGCTGGGCGTGGCGCTGGGCGCCGACGCGCGGGTGGCCGACCAGACCCGCGTCGGCGTCGCCCTGACCTACATCACCTCGCACATCGACGGGCGGGATTCCTCCAGCGGCGACCGCACCAGCGTGAAGGGCGGCAACCTCAGCCTCTACGCCCAGTACGAAGGCAAGCCCTTCTACGTGGTCGGCCAAGTGAACGCCGGCATCAGCGGGTATGATTCCCGCCGGTACATCGGCCTGACCGGGCAGGCCGCCGACGCCGACTATCGCGGCTGGCAGCTCGGCGCGCGGGTGGACGCCGGGATGCCGCTGGCGCTCGGCGGCGGATGGCAGGCGACGCCGATGGCCGGGCTGGCCTATGTCCACAGCCGGGTCAACGGCTACACCGAGAGCGGCGCCGGGGCGCTGAACCTGTCGGTGGACGATTCCCGCAACAACGCCCTGACCGGCAGCCTCGGTGCCCGCGTGTCCTACGACCACACCGCCGACGGCCTGACCTGGACCCCCTATCTCCAGGCGGTCGCCAACTACGACTTCACCGGCGAGCGGCCGGAGACCACCGCCCGCTTCCTGCCGGTGGGCAGCCCGGCCTTCGTCACCCAGGGGGCGGACCCCGCCCGCTTCGGCGGCGATTTCACCGCCGGCCTCGACCTTGCCACCGCCAGCAACGTGACGGTCAATCTGGCCTACACCTACGGGCTGCGCGAGGATTACCAGGCCCATGGCGGCGGGGTGCGCGTCCGCATCCAATACTGACCGCCGCAAGCCGGCCGTCGGGAGGAACAGGCGCCATGGCAAGGGCAGCGGAGCGTCACGGGGTTCGCCCTCACGGGGTTCGCGCTTGTCCGTGGGGCGGACGGGGTGCGGTGCTGCTGACGACCCTTGCCCTGACGCCCCTCCTGGTGGCCTGTGCCGGGCCGTCCGCCCGGCGGGACGGTGCCGATGCCCTGGCGGCCACGGCGGGGCTGATGCCAGGAACGGTCCCGGCCGGACCGTTCGCGCTGGCCGTCTGGCAGCGGACGGCGAAGGCATCGGCGCTGTCCCTCTACATCGAAGGCGACGGGCTGGCCTGGCTGGACCGGTCCCGCCCGTCCCCCGACCCCACCCCGGTGGAGCCGGTGGCGTTGCGGCTGGCGGCGCTGGACCCGACCCCGGCGGTGGCGGTCCTGGCCCGTCCCTGCCAGTACCGCCGGGCGGCGCCCCAGCCGCAGCCCCTGTGCGACGATCCGCGCTGGTGGACGGAACGGCGCTTCACCCCGGCGACGCTGGCCGCCCTGGAGCAGGCCGTGGACGTCCTGAAGGAACGGGCGGGGGCCGAGCGCCTGCATCTGATCGGCTTTTCCGGCGGCGGCGCCCTGGCCACCCTGCTGGCCGCCCGCCGGTCCGACGTGGCCAGCCTGCGCACCGTGGCCGGCAATCTGGAGCCGGCCTGGATCGACCGCCTGCACGGGGTGGACACCCCCTCAGGCACCCTGTCCCCCCTGGCCGGGGCGGAGCGGCTTTCCCAGGTGCCGCAAATCCATTTCTCCGGCCTCCGGGACCGGGTGGTGCCGCCGGAGATCGCCGAGCGGTTCACCGAGGCGGTCGGCCGGCCGGGCCGCTCCACCGCCTGCATCCGCCACGAGCGGACGGCCGCCGGGCACACCGACGGTTGGGCCCAGGCGTGGCCGGCGCTTCTGGCGCGGCCGCTGCCGGCCTGCGACGCCGGCTGAGGTGGCCCGGACAAGACGGCCGGGACAAGGCGGCCGGGGAGGGGGCGGCCGGGGAGGGGGCGGACCTTTCAGGTGCTCTCGCGGGCGATGAAGGTCAGCCCCAGATCCAGCCGGCGCGTCGCCGGCTCGCGCCCCTCCATCAGGTCGAGCAGCATGGCGGCCGACTGCCGGCCGATGCCGTAGCGCGGCGTCGCCACCGTGGTCAGGGTCGGCGTCGTCCAGGCCGAGGCGGCGAGGTCGTTGAAGCCGGCGATGGCGAGCTGCTCCGGCACCCGGATGCCCCGGCGCTGGCACTGGAACAGCGCGCCCTGCGCCAGATCGTCGTTGCAGAAGAACACCGCGTCGCAGTCCGACCTTTCGTCGACGATGCGGTCGAGCATGGCGGCGCCGAGGCTGAGCGAGGACGGCTCCGTCCGGTGCCATTCGCGCGCCGGGTCGTACAGCCCGGCCTCGCGCAGCGCCTGCCGGTAGCCCTCCAGCCGGGCCAGCGTGCGGGGGTCGAGCTGCACGGCGACGAAGCCGATGCGGCGGTAGCCGCGCTCCAGCAGATGGCGGGTCATCAGGTGCCCGCCCTCGAACTGCGAAAAGCCGACGCTGTGGCTGCCGGGATCGTCGAGCAGTTCCATCATGTGGACGGTCGGGCGGCGCAGCGCCGCCAGATAGGTCAGCGTCGCCGCCGTGTGGTCGTTGCCGGTCAGCAGGATCCCGTCGGGCTGGAACTGGAGGTAGGTGCGCAGCAGCCGCTCCTCCTCGACCGGGGAATAGTGCGAGACGCCGATCAGGATCTGGTAGCCGCGCGGGTGCAGCACCTCGTGGATGCCGGCCAGCGTCTCGACGAACACCGTGTTGGTCATCGACGGGATCATCACCGCCACCGTCATCGAGCGCGCCGAGGCCAGCGCGCTCGCCGCCTGGTTGGGGACGTAGCCCATGGCCTGCGCCTCGCCCAGGATGCGCTCGCGCAGCTCCGGAGCGACCAGCTCGGGCCGCTTGAAAGCGCGCGACACGGTGATGGCGCTGACGCCGACCCGTTCGGCGACGTCGGCCATGGTGGCGCGCCCGGTGCGCGAGGAGCGCCGCTTGCGCGTCCTCACCCCGCCGTCCCGCGCCTCGGCGTCCCGCGTCTCGCCATCCCGACCGTTACCGCGAGCCGCCACGAACCCCTCCCTTGCGCTGCCGCCCGGCGCGGGCCGTCCGTCCGGGGGCGGGATGATGGGCGGGGGCGGTCCCCGCTGGCAAGGCGGATCGCCGTCCACGGCATCCGCTGGTGCTTTTCGTCACATCCGGCCTCCCCGGCGCCGGCCCGGATGCCTCGGCATCCGTCCGCACCGTCTGTTGGTTCGCAATCCAAACAAAAGGCTTTACGGCGTTCGAAGTTAGCGCTAACAGTATCGACACCTCGCCGCAGCGTCGTCTCCGTCCGCCGGTTCCTTGTTCAGGATGCCCGGCCGTGGGTCTTGACGCGACGCCGTGATGGTAGCGCTAACATAAGGTCCGGGCAAGGCGAAATCGAACGCCGTCCGGACCCGACCGGGAATGAGGGGTCATGATCGGACCGCCGATTGTCGTCGTGATGGGGGTTGCCGGCTGCGGAAAATCCAGCGTCGGACAGGGTCTGGCCGACGCGCTGGGCTGCGCCTTCATCGAGGGCGACCAGCACCACCCCGCCGCCAACATCGCCAAGATGTCCTCCGGCATCCCGCTGACCGACGCCGACCGCGTGGGCTGGCTGGCGGTGCTGGCCGGCTTCATCGCCGACGCGGACCGCGAGGGCCGGATGCTGGTGGTCGCCTGCTCGGCGCTGAAGCGGCGCTACCGCGACCAGCTGCGCGGCGACAGCCGGCGGGTGGTCTTCCTGCATCTGCGCGGCGACAAGGCGCTGATCGCGTCGCGCATGGGCGCTCGCACCGCGCATTTCATGCCGACCGCGCTGATCGACAGCCAGTTCGCCGACCTGGAGCCGCCGGGCGTGGACGAGGCCTCGCTGACCTACGACATCACCCTGACCGCGCGGGAGATCGTGGCCGACGCCCGCCTTCGCCTCGCGGCCCTCTACGACCTGAAGCCTGACGAGAGCGGCGCGGCCGCCGGGGAGGACGCATGAAGCGCGTGGCGGATCTGCTGGAGCGGATCACCGAATGGATCATGGCGGCGATGCTGGCCGTGATGGTGGGGCTGGTCTTCGGCAACGTGGTGCTGCGGTACGTGTTCAACAGCGGCATCGTCGCGGCGGAGGAGATCGCGCGGCTGATGTTCGTCTGGCTGGTCTTCCTCGGCGCCACGGTGGCGCTGCGCCACCAGCAGCATCTCGGGCTGGAGATCCTCCAGGCCCGGCTGCCGGCGAAGCTCCGCCGCGCCTGCGCCGTGGTCGCCCATCTGCTGATGCTCTACGCGCTGTGGCTGTTCATCGAGGGAAGCTGGTTGCAGCTCCTGATCGGGCTGGAGACGCGCTCCACCGTGCTGCGCTTCCCGATGGCCTTCTACGCGGCGGCGGGCTTCTTCCCGGCGCTGGCGATGACGCTGACCGTGCTGGTCAATCTCTGGAAGATCGTCTGCGGCGCGCCCGAGGCGCGCATCGCCGGCGATCCCCACGCCGCGCCGGGCGCCGCCGCCCTCGCCGAACATTGATTTCCGAACATTGATTCCGCGGACGGAGACGCCGCCATGACCCTGACGATCTTCCTCGGCTCGCTGTTCGGCTTCATGCTGCTCGGCATGCCCATCGCCTTCGCGCTGATGCTGACCGGCGTCGCGCTGATGGTGCACCTGGATTTCTTCGACGCCCAGCTCGTCGCCCAGAACATGCTGAGCGGCGCCGACAACTACCCGCTGATGGCGGTGCCCTTCTTCATCCTGGCCGGCGAGCTGATGAACGCCGGCGGCATCTCGCAACGCATCATCAATCTCGCGGTCAGCCTCGTCGGCCACATCAAGGGCGGACTCGGTTACGTCACCATCGGCGCCTCGGTGATGCTGGCCAGCCTGTCCGGCTCGGCCATCGCCGACACCGCCGCGCTGGCCACCCTGCTGATCCCGATGATGCGCGACCACGGCTATCCGGTGCCGCGCTCGGCAGGGCTGATCGCGTCGGGCGGCATCATCGCCCCGATCATCCCGCCCAGCATGCCCTTCATCATCTTCGGCGTGACCACCAACACCTCGATCAGCGCCCTGTTCATGGCCGGCATCGTGCCCGGCCTGCTGATGGGCATCGGGCTGGTCTGCGCCTGGATGTTCGTCGTCCGCGACATGACGGTGAAGCTCCAGCCCAAGGCCAGCGGCCGCGAGCGGATCAAGGCGGTGGTGGACGGCGTCTGGGCGCTGGCCCTGCCGGTCATCATCATCGGCGGCCTGCGCGGCGGGTTGTTCACCCCCACCGAGGCCGCCGTCGTCGCCGCCGTCTACTCCCTGTTCGTCGCGCTGTTCGTCTACCGCCAGGTGACGCTGGCGCAGATCGTGCCGCTGCTGGTCCAGGCGGCGCGCACCACCAGCACGGTGATGTTCCTGTGCGCGGCGGCGCTGGTGTCCTCCTACATGGTGACGCTGGCCGACCTGCCGCAGCAGATGACCGAGTTGCTGCACCCGCTGATGGGCGAGCCGCGCCTGCTGATGCTGGCCATCGCGCTGCTGCTGCTGGCGGTCGGCACGGTGATGGACCTGACCCCGACCATCCTGGTGCTCGGCCCCGTGCTGACGCCGCTGGCGGTGGCGGCGGGCATCGACCCGACCTATTTCGGCGTGATGTTCGTGCTGATCGGCACGCTGGGCCTGATCCACCCGCCGGTCTGCACGGTGCTGAACGTGGTCTGCGGGGTCGCGAAGATCTCGCTGGAGAGCGCCACCCGCGGCATCTGGCCGTTCCTGCTGACCTACCTCGCCCTGACCGGCCTGCTGATCGCCGTGCCGGAGATCATCACCGTCCCGCTGCACCTGTTCCGCTGACACCGCTTTAAGAACCGACCCACGAAGCCTACGAAAAGGGAGACGACACCATGAAGCTGTTCCGCACCCTGCTGCTGGCGACCGGCCTTGCCGCCGCCGCGCTGGCTCCCGCCCTGATCCCCACCGCCGCCGCCGCGCAGGACATCAAGCCGCGCATCATCCGCTTCGGCTACGGCCTCTCGGAGAGCAGCAACCAGGGCCGCGCCGTCAAATTCTTCGCCGAGGAGATGTCCAAGCGCTCCGGCGGCAAGCTGAAGGTGAAGGGCTTCGGCGACGCCAGCCTGGGCAACGACATCCAGATGCAGAACGCCCTGATCGGCGGCGCGCAGGAGATGATGGTCGGCTCGACCGCGACGCTGGTCGGCATCGTCAAGGATTTCGGCGTCTACGACCTGCCCTTCCTGTTCAACGACGAGAAGGAGGCCGACGCCGTCCTCGACGGCCCGTTCGGCCAGAAGCTGATCAACTCCCTGAACGAGAAGGGGCTCGTCGGGCTGGTCTATTGGGAGAACGGATTCCGCAACCTGACCAACAGCAAGCGCCCGATCACCAAGGCGGAGGATCTGGGCGGCGTCAAGCTGCGCGTCATGCAGAACCCGGTCTACATCGACATGTTCAACCGCTTCGGCGCCAACGCGGTGCCGCTGGCCTTCTCCGAGCTGTTCACGGCGCTGGAGACCGGCACGGTGGACGGCCAGGAGAACCCGGTGACGACCATCCAGTCGTCGAAGTTCTACGAGGTGCAGAAGTACCTGACCATCTCCAAGCACGTCTACAGCCCGTGGATTCTGCTGGCCAGCAAGCGCTGGTACGACGGGCTGTCGGCCGACGAGAAGAAGATCGTCCAGGAGTCCGCCATCGCCTCGCGCGACTTCGAGCGCAAGGACAGCCGCGAGGCCTCGACCCAGAGCATCGCCTATCTCAAGGAGAAGGGCATGCAGATCAACGAGCTGAGCGCCGCCGAGCTGGACCGCATGCGCGAGCTGGTCAAGCCGGCCTTCGACAAGTACGCCGCCGAGGGCGGCGCCGATCTGCTGAAGGATCTCCAGGCCGAGATCACGAAGGTCCGCAAGTAAGGGCGGGTGGCCGGCGGACGGGCTCGACGGTCGGCTTTGCCGTGCCACGGGACCCGGCGGGGCAGGGGCTCCCCGGCCTTCGGGTCGGGCTGGCCGCTGCGCCGCTTCCACGCCCGCTGCTTTCCCTGGCTGTTCGCGGGCGGCGGAGTCCGCCGGACGGAAGCGGCGGCGTGGACCCATCCCACAATCCACGCCGCCGGTCCCGAGGCCGGGCCGGCGTTGCGAGCGCCATCGGCCACGACGGCCGGAGAGCCCGAGAAGGGCGCATCTTTCACCGTCGCGAAAGAGAAAATACTCCATTAATCCTATTGTTCAAGTAGATTTTGAGTGACGCCGTGATTTCCCTTTATATCACATAGTCGCCGAGTTCTTCCGATGCGGAGGCGCGCAACCGCTCCAGCGCCTGCAAGCTCTCCGCCATCTCCTCGGCGGGGACCGGCCGGCCGGGCAAGTAGCCCTGAAGCAGGTCGCAGCCGTTGCGGACCAGCCAATCGCGCTGCGCCGGGGTTTCCACCCCTTCGGCGACCAGGATCATGTCCAGGCTGCGCGCCAGCGCGATGATCGCCCGCGCGATGGCCTGCCCGCCGGCGTTCTCCCCGGCGCCGTCGCTGAGGCTGCGGGTGAAGGACCCGTCCATCTTCAGGATGTCGAAGGGCAGGTTGTTGAGATAGCTGAGGCTGGAGTAGCCGGTGCCGAAATCGTCGAGCGCCAGCCGGATGCCCAGCCGCTTCAGCGCCGTCAGCACCCGGCGGCTGAGCGCCATGTCCTCGATGAGCAGCCCCTCGGTGATCTCCAGCACGAGTTGCGCGGGGGCCAACCCGGTGCGCTCCAGCACACCGCGCACATGGTCGAGAAGCTCGGGGTCGCGGAGCTGGCGGGGCGACAGGTTGACGGCGATCTCGACCGGCGGATGCCCCGCCTCCTGCCAGGCGCGGACCTGCCGGCAGGCGGTCTCCAGCACCCAGCGGCCGATGCGGACGATCAGCCCGGTTTCCTCGCTCAACGGGATGAACTTGGCGGGGGAGACGAGGCCGAAGGCCTCGCTGCGCCAGCGCAGCAGCGCCTCCACCCCGACCGGGCGGCCGGTCGCCGCCTCGACGAGCGGCTGGTAGTGCAGGAAGAACTGGCCGCGCTCCAGCGCCTGGGCCAGCGCCGTCTTCATCGCCAGCCGCTCCGCCGCCACAGCCGTCATCGCGGGATCGTAGAACTGGACGTTGTTCCGGCCCTGCTCCTTGGCGTGGTACATCGCCATGTCGGCCTTGCGCAGCAGGTCGTCGATGGCCTCGCTGTCGTCGGGAAACAGCACGCCGCCGATGCTGGCCGACAGGCCGTAGACGTTGCCGGCCAGCGGGAAGGGCTCGGCCAGCGCCTCCCGCACCCGTTCCGCCACCGCCGCCACGGCGGAACGACGTTCGGCGTCCTCGACGATCACGGTGAACTCGTCGCCGCCCAGTCGCGACACGAACAGCGACGGTCCCAGGCTGCCGGTGATGCGGCGCGCGATGGCGACCAGCAGTTCGTCGCCCAGCTCATGCCCCAGCGTGTCGTTGATCTCCTTGAACTTGTCGAAATCGAGGAACAACACGGCCAGCCGCCGCCCGGCGGCCCGCGCCCCGGCCATCGCCCGGTCGAGCCGCTGGCGGAACTGGAAGCGGTTGGGCAGGCCGGTCAGCGAATCGAACTGCGCCAGATAGGCCATGCGGTCTTCGGTGGACTTGATGTGGGTGATGTCGCGGAAGACCAGCACGCCGCCGACGATCCGCCCGTCCGGCTCCAGCAGCGGGCGGGCGTTCAGCCGGATCCAGGTGCCGCGCCGCGCCTCCCCATCGGCGGTGGCGGCGCCCTCGATGAACAGGCTCTGGCGCTCGATGCTGTCGCCGCGGATGGCGCGGGTCATCGGCCGCAGGGCGGGCGGGCAGGGGGTGACCCGGTCGTCCAGCCGGAAGCCCGGCCCGAAGCGCTCGTCGAAGACCACCGCGTGCAGCGGACCGAACACCGCCTCGGCCGCCGGGTTGGCGGTGATGATGCGCCCGTCCAGATCGGCGACGCAGACGCCCTCCGCCATGTTGTCCAGCACGAGTTGCAGGATCTGCGCGTGGCTGCCGCCCTGGATGGGCTGCGGAAGATCGGACGGCGGAAGGACGGCGGCGAGGCGCGGGTGGGCGTGAGGCATGTGGACTTCCCAATCCAGTGTCACCGGATAGGGAAATGTTATCGCGCCTGTGTATATTTTTTATATCACAAATTTATTGCGCCAATACATCACAGCCGGATCTGCCGGGGCCGGCCGGCGAGGATGCCGAACACGGTCGCCAACACCGCCACGACGACGAACAGAAGAGCCGAGCCGTGCCAGTCGCCGCTCCAGCCATGCAGCAGACCGACGGCGAAGGGGCCGGTCGAGGCGAGCGTGTAGCCGACGCTCTGCGACATACCCGACAGATGCGCCGCGACCCGGCTGTCGGGCGAGCGCAGCACGATCAGCGTCAGCGCCACGGCGAAGACGCCGCCCTGGCCGATCCCGAGGATCACCGCCCACAGCCCGATGGTGGCGAGCGGCGCGTAGAGGCAGCCCATCATGCCGACGAGGCTGCAACCGAGCATGGCGGCGGCGGCGAGGCTCTGGCCCGGCGTGCGCGTCGCCAGCATCGGGGCGAACAGCGCCGACACCACCTGGGTCATGACCGAACCGGAGACCACCAGCCCCGCCATCGCCGGATCGAGCCCGCGGTCACGCAGCATCGGCGCCATCCAGCCGAGCACGATGTAGGCGAGCGACGATTGCAGCCCCATGAACAGCGTGATCTGCCACGCCAGCCCGTTCCTCCACAGGCCGCGCACCGACGCCCCGCCCTGTCCGGCGTCGCTCGGGCGCCCGCGCATCTGCGGCAGCCAAGCCACGGCGGCCACCACCGCCGGCAGCGCCCAGAAGGCCAGCGCCCCGGTCCACTGCCCGAGGGCGCGCTCCAGCGGCACGGTCAGGCCGGCGGCCGTCGCCGCTCCGGCGCAGAGCGCCATCGTGTAGACCCCCATCATCAGGCTGATCTTCTTTGGGAAGTCGCGCTTCACCACGGCGGGCAGCAGCACGCCGATGATGCCGATCCCGGCCCCCGCCAGCGTCGCCCCGGCGAACAGCGCCGGGAAGTTGCCCACCCCGCGCAGGGCGACGCCGGCCCCCAGCATCAGCAGCACGAAGAAGATCGTCCGCTCGGTGCCGAAACGCTGGGCCAGACGCGGGGCGACCACCCCGAACAGGCCGAGGCACAGCACCGGCGAGGTGGTCAGCAGCCCGGCCTGCCCGGCGGACATGCCCGTGTCGCGCACCACGTCCCCCATGACCGGCGCGAGGCTGGACAATGCCGGCCGCAGGTTCAGCGCCACCAGCACGAGGCTGGCGGCGAGCAGCAGCGGATGCCCCAGGGACAGGCGATCCGCCCGGCCGGCCGCCGGGCTGCCGCTGCGGGATTCGGCGGCGGAGGGGCCGGAGGCGCTGTCGATGCTCATGGAGGGCAATCCGTGGGGAGAATTTGTTGGCAAGACCACGCAATCGACCACCGGCGGCCCGAACGGTCAAGCCGCCGCGGTTGCAACCCACCCCAGCGGCAGGTTCCGGCATCCTTTTCCCAAGACGACCGTTTCCACGAGGATGGGTTATATTTTCCATAAGCTTTATTATGAGTTTTTTGGATCCCCCCGAACCGCCCGAAGCCGGCTCCCTACTCCCCGATGGGTGCCAGCAGCGCATCCAGGTCGTCGGCGGTCAGCAGGTCGGCTTCGGTGGCCGCTCGGTCGTAGACGGCCTCGCCCAGGCGACGCTTGCGCTCTTGAAGCTCGACCATGCGTTCCTCCACCGTTCCGGCGGTCACCAGCTTGTAGACGAACACCGGCTTGTCCTGGCCGATGCGGTGGGCGCGGTCGGTCGCCTGGTCCTCGACCGCCGGGTTCCACCAGGGATCGTAATGGATCACCGTGTCGGCCGCCGTCAGGTTCAGGCCGGTGCCGCCGGCCTTCAGGCTGATCAGGAACAGCGGCACCCGCCCGGACTGGAACCGGCCGACCGGCGTCTCGCGGTCCCGCGTGTCGCCGCTCAGCCGGACGAAGGGAATGCCGAGCCTGTCCAGCTCCGGCTCGATCAGGTCGAGCATCGAGGTGAACTGCGAGAACAGCAGGATGCGGCGCCCGTCCGCCAGCAGTTCGGGCAGCAGCTCCAGCAGCCGTTCCAGCTTGGCCGAGGCCGCTCCCTTCGCCACCCGCTTGCGGGCGCTCTCCAGCTTCACCAGACGCGGGTCGCAGCAGACCTGCCGCAGCTTCAGCAGCGCGTCGAGGATGGTGATGCGGCTGCGGGCCAGCCCCTTGCGGGCGATCTCCTCGCGCACCCGCGCGTCCATCGCCAGACGGATCGTCTCGTACAGGTCGCGCTGGCCGGGCTGGGGATCGACCGTCTCCTGGATCTCGGTCTTCGCCGGCAGCTCGCCCGCCACCTCGTCCTTGGTGCGGCGCAGCAGGAAGAGGCGGACGCGACGGGCCAGCACGCGCTGGCGGTCGGCGTCGGCGTGCTTCTCGATCGGGGTGCGGAACTGGCGGCGGAAGCCGGCGCGGTCGCCGAACAGCGACGGCACGGCGACCGAGAACAGCGACCACAGCTCGTCCAGGCTGTTCTCCACCGGCGTGCCGGTCAGGCACAGACGCTGCCGGGCCTCCAGCGCGACGGCCGCCTTGGTCGCCTGCGAGGTGGGGTTCTTCAGGTATTGCGCCTCGTCGAAGAGGGCGAGGTGCCAGGGCTGCGCCTCCAGCACCGCGCGGTCGCGCGGCAGCAGCGCGTAGGAGGTGACGACCAGATCGAAATCGCCCAGCGCGCCGTGCGCCGCCTTGCGCTGCGGCCCATGCAGCACCAAGGTCCGCAGGCCGGGGGCGAAGCGCTCGGCCTCGCGCCGCCAGTTGCCGAGCACGCTGGTCGGCGCCACCAGCAGGCAGGGGCGGTCGAGCCGCCCGGCCTCCTTCTCGGCCAGCAGATGGGCCAGCGCCTGCACCGTCTTGCCCAGCCCCATGTCGTCGGCCAGGATGCCGCCGAAGCCGTGCGCCGCCAGGAATTGCAGCCAGTCCAGCCCCGCCTGCTGGTAGGGGCGCAGGGTGGCGCCTAGCCCGGCCGGGGCCGGCACGGCGGGCACCCCGCCGGCCGCGCGCAGCGTCCGCGCCATGCGGCGGACGTCGTCGGCGCCGAGAAGCGGGATGCCGGCGGCTTCGGCCGCCGCCTCCAGCGCCGCGAGGTCGCCGAGATGGGCGCGGCCGATGCGCAGTTCCCCCTCCCCCGCCCCGTCCGGCTGGAGGCCGAACAGCTCCATCAGCACGCCGACGATCGGCCGCAGCCGCTCGACGTCCAGCGGCAGGAAGCGTCCCTCGCCGACCGGCGCGAAGAGGACGCCCTCGGGGGCCAGCGCGTCGAGCGCCCGGTCGATGATGCCCCCGCGCGGCGGTGTGGCGCCCTCCCCGTCCCTCTCCGGGGCGTCGTGGGCGTCGAGGAATTCCTCGTCGGTCATCAGGTCGGCCGGATCGACGCTGTCCAGCACGGCGATCACGGAGCGCAGGACCGGCAGCAGGTCGATCCGCTCGCCGCCGACCTCGATGCCCAGCGACAGGCCGAACCAGTCGAGGCCCGAGCCGTCGCCGATCTCGAAGGTCCAGCCCTGCGGCGTGTCCAGCAGTTGGAAGGGGAAGTCGGGATCGACCTCGACCGCCCAGCCCTCGGCCCGCAGCGCCGGCAGCTCCCCATGGCAGAAATGCAGCCAGTCCAGGGATTCGTCGAAGCCGCCGGCGGAGCCGGGAAAGACGAACAGCTCCCGCCGCGCCAGCCGCCCGCGCCCGACCGCCAGCGGCGTCTCGTTGAGGATCAGCCCGGCGGCGTCGAGCCGGGCGGCAACCCTTTCCTCCTCCGGCCACAGCCGCTCCGCCGTGACCAGCGCGCCGTCCTCCATCCACTGGAGCGGCGCCGGGGCGGCGTTGTGGGCGACGCGCCGGCCGGCGTAGTCGAAGGCGAGGGACGCGGCCGGAACGGTCGGCGCCATCGCCGATTCGAACCCGTGGCCGACGAAGCGGTGGGCGCCGTAGGGCGTGGCGGCGAGTTGCAGCCGCAGGACCGGGCGCGGCACGACCCGCCGAGTCTCCGTCCGCGCCGGCGGCTCGGGCAGCGCCGGCAACAGGTGGGCGAAACGCCCGGCCTCCCTGCGGAAGGCGGCGACGTCGGCGGGCGGCAGCGGCGGGGCGCCGAGCAGGGCGGCGGCGATGTTGGGCGGGACGTCGGCCTCGACGGTGCCGCATTCCCAGCGCTCGCGGTCGATGTAGAGCGGCGGCGCCGTCGGCAGCGGCAGCGCCGCCGGGCTGTCGAGCGCGAGGACGAAGCGCTGGCGGCCGAGCGCGTCGGCCCGCCAGACCCCGCGCCCGGCGCGCGCGGGGCCGGGCCGCAGCGGCGGGTTGGCGCGGAAATCGTCCCAGTAGAGCCGTCCGGTCTTCAGCATCCGCTCGACCAGCCCGGCCGCCCAGTCCCCGCGCAGCACCCAGCCGTCGCCCTGCCGCGCGCCGGCCAGCCGGCTCTGCGCCATCATCGACAGGATGGCCCGGTCGGAGGGCGTGACGAATTTCCCCGGCGCCGCGTTGCGGCCCGGTTCGTGGCGGTAGGGCCTGTCGTCCGCCCCGAAGCCGCCGTCCTTGCGCAGCGAGACCGACAGGACGCGCAGCACCGCCTCGGCGCCGTTCGGCCCGTCGTCGAGCCGCAGCGCGTAGATCAGGCGCTTGCGCACCGTGTCGGGGTAGCTGTCCCTGGCGTCGGCCGCCGCCGCCTCGTCCAGCCGCGACAGCAGGCTGGTCAGCGCGGCGGAAGGCTGCGGCCCGGAGGGTGGGGGCGGCCGTGGCGCCTCCGCCGGGCGCGATTCGCGCAGCGCCCAGTCGATGACCGCGGCGGCGACGTGCTTGCAGTTGAAGCCGACCGGGCAGTCGCATTCGCCCTCGATCGCCGTCACCGCGTCGCCACGCTGGCGCAGCAGGATGACCTGGGCGTAAGGCATGCGCTGCGACCCCCGCACCGTCGCGGCCAGACGCACCCCGCCGCCCGGCCCCTGGTGCGCGTGCAGGGTCCTGACGCGGCCCTCGCGCTGGTAACGCTCGCCCCGCCCGTAGGAGCCGGGATCGAAATGACGGCGCAGGGACGACAGCACGCTCACCCGGACTCCTTTCCCGTTTCCCCCAGGCCGAGGCCCGGCGCAGGCCCGCAAGCTGGCCGGTTTTCGCCGCAAGCGCAATGGCAGCGGGGGGAAGACCGTCCGGCGTCCGGCCCGGTCAGGCGGCGGAGGCGTTCTCCCCCGTCCCAACCGTCGGTTTTTCCACCGTCCGCCCCAGGCCGATGGCGGATTCGACGAAGCCGATCACCGCCTCGACGTAGCGCTCCGGCGTAACCCCGCGCTTCCGGTGCTTGGCCCGCTTGACGTACCAGTCCTGCAACAGGGGCTTGATCAGCCCGGCCGTCATCTCCACGTCGGACACCGCGAACAGCCCGCCGCGCACCCCGTCCTCGAGCGCCCCGGCGAACAGCCGCTCGGTCGCCAGTTCGTTGGCCACCGCGAGGTCGCGGCCCTCCTTGGAGAAGGCCTTGGCCTCCATGTAGGCGAAGACGAACCAGGGGTGCATCGTCTCGGTCAGGTAGAGGTGCGCCGCCAGCAGCCAGCGCAGCCGCCCGACCGGATCGCCGGCGAGATCCTCGGGCGGATGGCCCAGCACCTCCTCGACCGCGCCGACGACCTGGCCCAGGATCATCATCAGCAGCGTGTCCTTGCCGTCGAAATAGGCGTAGAGCGCGCCCATGCTCAGCCCCGACTGCTCGGCCAGCTCGCGCAGGCTCATCGAATGGAAGCCCTTGCGGTTGGCCAGCGTCAGGGTGGTCTCGACGATGCGGGCCAGATTGGCGACGGCGACCGCCGGCTTCTTCACGCGGATGGTGGCGGCGTGGCGGTCGAGGATGCGGGCGCACAGCGCCTCCATCGACAGGTCGAACCGCGCCTGAAACTCCCGCAAGCTGTCCATCCGCTTCCCACCCGTACGCGCCAGAGTCATCCCGGCGCCTCCGCCCTTACCATGAAACAGGTTGCCGGCGAAGGGCAAGCGCTGTATAAAACGAGCGCTCGCTCGTTTTTTGGCCATCGTTGCTTTTGGCTGTCATCGTTTCAAGCCGCGCCAAGCGGCACCGTTTCCCCCAGGATTCCGCCAAGGGAGGACGACGCATGGGCGTCAGCTTCGATCTCACCGGGCGCACCGCGCTCGTCACCGGGGCGTCCAGCGGCCTCGGCCGCCATTTCGCCGGCGTGCTGGCGCGGGCCGGCGCCCGCGTGGCCATCGCCGCCCGACGCGCCGACGCGCTGGCGGACACCCGCGCCGCCATCGAGGCGGCCGGCGGCAGCGCCGCCGCCGTCGCGATGGACGTCACCGACCCGGAGTCGGTGCGCCGCGCGGTGGCCGAGGCGTCGGACGCGCTCGGCGGCATCGACATCCTCATCAACAACGCCGGCATCACCGCCAGCCGCCCCTTCCTCGACATGGAGGAGGAGGAGTGGGACCGCGTCCTCGACACCAACCTGACCGGCTGCGCGCGGGTGGCGCGCGAGGTCGGGCGGCGGATGCGCGACAAGGGCACCGGTGGGTCGATCGTCAACATCGCCTCGATCCTCGGCCTCCGCGTCGCCGGACAGCTCTCCTCCTACATCGCCTCCAAGGCCGGGGTGGTGCATCTGACCAAGGCGATGGCGCTGGAGCTGGCGCGCCACGGCATCCGGGTCAACGCGCTGTGCCCCGGCTATCTCGAAACCGAGATGAACGCCGACTTCTTCGCCTCCCCCGCCGGGCAGACGCTGATCAAGCGCATTCCGCAGCGCCGCCTCGGCCGGCTGGAGGAGCTGGACGGGCCGCTGCTGCTGCTGGCGTCGGACGCCGGCTCCTACATGACCGGATCGGTGATCGCCGCCGACGGCGGCCATCTGGTCTCCTCGCTCTAGAAGGACAGGCTCATCATGGACTTCACGCTGCCGCCCGCCATCGAGGACTACCGCCGCCGCGTCCGCGCCTTCGTCGAGGAGGAGATCCTGCCCGTCGAGGCCGACCGCGCCAACTGGGACGAGCACGAGAACATCGCCGAGGCGCCGCTGGAGGCGCTGCGCGCCAAGGCCAAGGCCGCCGGGCTGTGGACGCTGCAACTGCCCAGGGAGGTCGGCGGCCAGGGGCTGCCGATGATCGGCGTCGCCGCCTGCTACGAGGAGATGAACCGCTCCATCTTCGGGCCGGTCTGCTTCAACGGCTCGGCGCCCGACGACGGCAACATGCGCCTCCTCAGCATGGTCGGCACCCCGGCGCAAAAGGAGCGCTGGCTGGCGCCGCTCGTCGCGGGCAAGGTCCGCAGCTCCTTCGTGATGACCGAGCCGCACCCCGGCGGCGGCTCCGACCCGTCGATGATGAAGACGACGGCGGAGCGCAAGGGCGACCGCTGGGTGATCAACGGCCGCAAATGGTTCACCACCGGGGCCGACGGGGCGCGGCACTTCATCCTGATCGCCCGCACCTCCGACGACCCGCGCAAGGGGCTGACCGCCTTCCTGTTCGACAAGGACCAGCCGGGCTGGCGCATCGACCGCCGCATCCCGATCATGGGGCCGGAGGAGCATGGCGGCCATTGCGAGCTGACCTTCGACGGGCTGGAGATCCCCGACGAGAACGTGCTGATGAAGGTCGGCGACGGGCTGAAGGCGACGCAGATTCGCCTCGGCCCGGCGCGCCTGACCCACTGCATGCGCTGGACCGGGCTGGCCAAGCGCTGCCTGGAGATCGCGGGATCTTATGTGAAGGAGCGCGAGAGCTTCGGCATCCCGCTGGCCGAGCATGAGGGCGTGCAGTGGATGCTGGGCGAGGCGGCGATGCAGATCGAGATCGGCCGGCTGCTGACCATGAAGGCCGCCGCCGCGCTGGACAGCGGCAGCTTCGCCCGCAAGGAGGTGTCGATGGCCAAGGTGCAGGTCGCCGACACGCTGCACAAGGCGGCCGACACGGCGATCCAGCTCTGCGGCGCGCGCGGCTATTCCCGCGACACCGTGCTGGAATGGATCTACCGCTACGCCCGTCAGGCCCGGCTGGTCGACGGCGCCTCCGAGGTCCACAAGATGGTGCTGAGCCGCAGCTATCTGGCCGAGGGCGACGATTTCTGGAGCTGGTCGTGAGCGGCGCCCCCTTCCTCGACGACGCCCGCAAGGCCGCGCTGGAGCCCTGGCTGGCGGCGCAGGCCGGGGCGCGGCGGGTCTCCGTCACCGACGAGGGCCGGCTGAGCGGCGGTGCGATCTCCCTCAACCTCGCGGTGACGCTGGAGATCGACGGGGGCCCGCTGACCGGGCGCCACGCCTGCGTGCTGCGCACCGGCTCGGCGTCGGGCGTCTCGGCCAGCCTCGACAAGGCGGAGGAGGCGGCGGTGCTCAAGCTCGCCTTCGCCACCGGGGCGACGGTACCGGAGCCGCTGTTCGTCGGCGCCGACCCGGCCCTGCTCGGCGCGCCCTTCTACATCATGACCCGCGCGCGCGGCGTCGCCGCCGGTTTCCGCGTGGTCAAGACCGCCGAGCCGCAGCGGGAGCTGGCGCGCGAGCTTGGCCGCCAGCTCGGCCGCATCCATCGGGTAAGGCCGGGCGCGCCGGGGCTGGAGTTCCTGCCCCTGCCCGCCCCGAGCCCGGCGCTGCAATGCGTCGCCGACTACCGGCGCTGGATGGGCCGTTTCGCCGAAACGGACCCGGTGCTGGCCCTCGGGCTGCGCTGGCTGACCGTCAACGCGCCGGAACCGGGCGAGCTGGTGCTGTGCCACCGCGACTACCGCACCGGCAACTACATGGTCGAGGATGGCCGGCTCACCGCCATCATCGACTGGGAGTTCGCCGGCTGGTCGGATCCGATGGAGGATCTGGCCTGGTTCTGCGCCGCCTGCTGGCGCTTCGGCCGCTACGACCGCGAGGCCGGCGGCATCGCAGACCGCGCCGACCTCTACGCCGGCTACGAGGAGACCGCCGAACGCCGGGTCGACGAGCGCGCCGTCGCTTATTGGGAAACGGCCGCCTACCTGCGCTGGGCCACCGTGGCGCTCCAGCAGGGGATGCGCCACAGCTCCGGCACCGAGCCGTCGCTGGAGCTGGCGCTGACCGGCCGCATGCTGCCGGAGATCGAGCTGGATCTGCTACGGCACCTGGACTCCATCGCCGCCGACTGGACGGGAGTGGGAAAGCCATGATCAACGACGAACCCGACGCCCGCGACCTCGTCGCCATCGCGCTCAGCAGCTTCCGGGATTCAATCCTGCCGCTGGTCCCGGCCGAGCAGCGCTTCACCGCCCTGATGATCGCCAACGCGCTGGCGACGGCGGAGCGCGAGCTTGCCGCCGGCGATAAGGCCGAACCGGCGCTGGCCGCCGCCGTCGGCGGGCTGATCGGCGAGGAGGGCGCTTTGTCGGTGCCCCTGGCGGTGCTGGTTCCCCGCCTGTGCGCCGCCATCGCCGACGGGCGCTTCGACGCCGCCGGGCCGCAGGCGGCGCTGCGCCGCGTGCTGTTCGACCTGACGCGGGCGCGGCTGGCGGTGTCCAACCCCAAGCTGCTGGCGGCCGGGCGATGAGCGCCGCTCCCCCGTCCCTGTTTCCGCCGCTCGCCGGCACCGCCGCCCGTCGGCGTGTCTATTTCATGCGGCACGGCCACGTCGCCTATTACGACGCCGAGGGCCGGCCGCTGAACCCGAAGCTGGCGCCGCTGACCGAGCGCGGCCGGGAGGAGGCGCGGGCGGCCGGTGCCCTGCTGGCGGCGGTGCCGCTCGACCGCGTGGTCTGCTCCGGCCTGCCGCGCACCCGCCAGACCGCCGAACTGGCGGTCGAGGGGCGCGGCCTGACGGTGGAGGAGGATGCGTCCTTCCTGGAAATCCGCGCCGGCCGGCTGACCGGCGTCCCCCGCGAGAATCGGGAGGCCGCCTATGTCTACGGCTTCGAGAACGCCGCGCTGGAGGATGCCGGATTCGCCGGTGGCGACAATTTCGCGGCGGTCTACGGGCGGGTCGTCGCCGGTTTCGAGCGTCTGCTGCTGGAGCCGGGCTGGACGACTCTGGCCCTGTTCGCCCATGATGGGGTGAACCGCATGCTGCTGTCCTGGGCCTGCGGCGCGGGCCTGGGCGGGCTGTGCGCCTTCGAGCAGGATTACGGCTGCGTCAACGTCCTCGACGTGGATGTGGTGGACGGCCGCATCCGCCGCCGCCTGATCCGCGCCACCAACCTGACCCCCGGCAACCCGGCCAAGCTCGGCCTCCACGAGACCAGCCTGGAGATCGCCTTCCGCCCGGTGCTGGCGCTGGAGTGAACGGGACTTGGCCTGTTTTAGACACGGATGAACACGGATATCCACGGATGAACACGGATGTGTCGTCCTCTTGGTCCGTGTCCATCCGTGGGCCGGCGCAGCCGGCATCCGTGTTCATCCGTGTCAAAATCTCCAATCGCCACTCTGTGACCATGGCCTGATGTCGCCACCCGGACTGTTCGTCCCACCCATTGACGACAATCGCGGATCGCCATAGGCTACTTTCAAGTAACCTACGTTCCGGAAGGTAGGAGCCATCCGGATGCCCCCTTGCCTGGAGAGTCCGTGATGACCGAAGCCGCAGCGCCGGTGCTCCTGTCCCGCGAGGGCGCCGTGTCCTGGATCCGCCTGAACCGCCCGGCCGTGCTGAACGCGCTGGACGAGGAGATGGCCGCCGCCTTCCTCGACGCCTGCCGGGCGGTGGCGGAGGATTCCGAGGCCCGCGTGCTGGTCGTCGCCGGCAACGGGCGCGGCTTCATGGCCGGCGGCGACCTCGCCCGCTTCAACGCCGATCCGGCCAGGGCCCCGGAGGTCGCCGGCGCGATCATCGATTCCCTGCACGCCGCCCTGCGGATCCTCGACGGGCTGAAGCTGCCGGTGCTGGCCTCGGTGCATGGGCCGGTCGCCGGGGCGGGGATGAGCGTCGCCTGCGCCGCCGACCTCTGCATCGCCGCCGACGACGCCGCCTTCAACCTCGCCTACGCCCGCATCGGCGCCACGCCGGACGGCTCCGGCACCTATCATCTGCCGCGTCTGGTCGGCTTGCGCCGGGCGATGGAACTGGCCATGCTGTCCGACAGCGTCGACGCCGCCGAGGCGCTGCGGCTCGGCCTCGTCAACAAGGTGGTGCCGGCCGCGTCGCTGGCGGAGGAGACCGCCAAGCTGGCCGCCCGTCTGGCCGCCGGCCCGACCGTCTCCTACGCCGGCATCCGCCGGCTGATGCGCCAGTCCTGGACCAGCACGCTGGACCGCCAGCTCGACGACGAGGGGGAGACCTTCCGCGCCACCGCCGCCAGCGAGGATTTCCGCGAGGGCATCGCCGCCTTCCTGGCCAAGCGCAAGCCGGTGTTCCGCGGCCGCTGAGCGACACGGGCCATGGCGTAAGGGCTTGAAAGAACCAACCGGAGAAGCAGGACCATCATGCAGAACGACATCGTCATCGTCGGCGCCGCCCGCACCGCTATCGGCGGCTTCGGCGGCAGCCTGAAGGACGTGCCCCTGACCAAGCTCGCCACCGTCGCGGTCAAGGCGGCGCTGGAGCGGTCCGGCGCCGCCCCCGACGCCATCGGCCATCTGGTGATGGGCAACGTCATCCCGACCGACACCAACGACGCCTATCTCAGCCGTGTGGCCGCCATCGACGCCGGCATTCCGCTGGAGACCCCGGCCTTCAACGTCAACCGGCTGTGCGGATCGGGCCTCCAGGCGATCGTCTCGGCGGCGCAGGCCATCGCGCTCGGCGACTGCGACATCGCCATCGGCGCCGGGGCGGAATCGATGAGCCGCGGCCCCTACATCGTGCCGACCGCGCGCTGGGGCACGCGGCTGGGCGACGGCGGGCTGGTCGACTACATGAACGGCATCCTGCACGACCCGTGGAAGAAGATTCACATGGGCGTCACCGCCGAGAACGTCGCGGCGCGCTACGGCATCGACCGCGCCGCGCAGGACGCGCTGGCGGCGGAAAGCCAGCGCCGCGCCGCCCAGGCCATCGCCGAGGGCCGCTTCAAGGAGCAGATCGTCCCGGTCGAGATCGCGTCCCGCAAGGGCACGGTGGTCTTCGACACCGACGAGCATGTCCGCGCCGGCGTGACGCCCGAGGCGCTGGCGGCGATGAAGCCGGTCTTCAAGAAGGACGGATCGGTGACGGCCGGCAACGCGTCGGGCCTGAACGACGGCGCCGCCGCCGTGGTGCTGGCGTCGGGCGCCCGCGCGGCGGCGCTCGGGCTGAAGCCGCTGGCCCGTCTGGTCGGCTACGCCCACGCCGGCGTCGAGCCGGACTACATGGGCATCGGCCCGATCCCGGCGACCCGCAAGGTGCTGGAGCGCACCGGCCTGTCGGTCGCCGACCTCGACGTCATCGAATCCAACGAGGCCTTCGCCGCGCAGGCCTGCGCGGTGATCCGCGAGCTGGACTTCGACCCGGCCAAGGTCAACCCGAACGGCTCCGGCATCTCGCTCGGCCACCCGGTCGGGGCGACCGGCGCCATCATCACGGTGAAGGCCATCCACGAACTGCACCGCACCGGCGGCCGCTACGGGCTGGTGACCATGTGCATCGGCGGCGGCCAAGGCATCGCCGCGATCTTCGAGCGGGTGTGAGGGCGCCGCCCGCGTGCGCCTGCGCCCCATCCTGTTGACGACGGCGGCGCCGGTGCGGCCAGCCGCTTATCCATCGGTCTGGTGATCGTCGCCGGCATGCTGATCGGCACGCTGTTCACGCTGTTCGTCCTGCCGGCGGTCTACACGGTCCTCGCCAAGGACCACCACGCCGCCGCAAACTCCAAGCGCGCCGGGGAGATCGCTTCCCTCGGCTGACCGGACGAACAAGGGGCCGGACGACGCGACGGCCTCTTCCCACCGGGAAGGGGCCGTTGCCGTTTCGGGAACGCCGGTTCAGGGAACACGGTTCAGGGAAGGCTGGCTCCGGGGATGCCCGCCTCGCGCTCCTCCTCGCGCAGCAGCATGTGGACCAGCCAGCGCTCCGTCGCGATCAGGCAGCGACGGGCCTCGACGCTGTCGCACTGGCGGCTGTGGTCGCGCAGGCGCTGGATGGCGCGTTGGGTCGCCGAGAGGAGAAGGCTTCCGGACACGGGGAGGTTCCCTGGTAATAGCGGCACGAAGGGACGGAGGGCGGTGGAGTGATAGCGAAGGACAACACAATCAAAGCGTGATTTTTGAGAGATTTCCACCAACCAGTTTGCTGGGACAAACGGTTGAAGCGGCTGACGGCCCCCATTCCCCCGGAACACCCGCCCCGAACGCACGCCCCCGAACGCGTCCGGCACAAACCGCCCGCTGCGCTGTTGTTTCGTCATGGATCACGGTCGGCGAACGGACATGAGCGACGCTGCGGAACGGTTTCATCCCTTGAACGACAACCGGCACCAGGCCGGGCAGGCAGGCGGCGACCCGCCGGAGGGCCGGAGCCACGGCGTCCCCCAGGACGCACGGGCCGAGGTGCGGGAGCGGATGGCCGGCGCCGGCTTCCGCCCGCTCGACCTCGGCGACGGGGCCCACGCCTGGTACCGCCGCGCCGGGGATGGCGGCGGCCACGCGCTGGTGTCGCACCACAACGGGCTGGACGGCGACCCGGAGGCGCCGGACTGGATCGTCGGGCAGTATGGCGAGCGCGGCGGCTACATCGAGGTCGGGGGCCTGACGCTCTCCCGCGCGCTGGTCGGAGCCGACACGCTGCCGGTCCCGGTGCGGGCCGACGGGTCGCTGGTCGAGGCGCTCTACCCCTCGCTGCAACAGGCGCTGGACGATCTGGGATGATGGGGGACGGGGCGCAAGCTGTCCCTAAGGAGGATGACCAAGGTCGGGGTGGACAAAGGGACCGGCCCCCGCGAAAGCTCTCGTCCGACCTCCACTTCTGTCCACCAGCCGAGCACCACATGGAATCCTCCCCACAGAAGCCTTTGCGAATCCTGCTCGTCGAGGACGAGCCTCTCGTCGCGATGGCCATTGAGGACTCCCTGGAGACCCAGAATGTCGGCGTCGTCGGACCGGCCGGCACGGTGGCGGAAGCTCTGGCGCTGATCGCCGAGGGCGGCATCGACGCTGCCCTGCTTGACGTCACCCTGCGCGGCGAGCGGGTCGATCCGGTGGCCGACGCGCTGAGCGCCCGCAATATCCCCTTCCTCTTCACCACCGGCCACGGCGCCGCCGGCCTGCCGGCCGCGCACCAGCACCGCCCGGTGCTGTCCAAGCCCTTCCGCGAGACCGAGATGAACGAGGCGATCGACCGTCACCTGCGGACCGCGTGACGACGCTTTGCGGCCTTCGCCCCTGGGCGGAACCGCACCCAAGAAACCGTCATGGCCGGGCTTGGCCCGGCCATCAACGCGCATCCTCACGCCATGATTTGTGCGGCCCCTGATTTGCGGTCGTGGATGCCCGGCACAAGGCCGGGCAGGACGATCCGTGGCGGGAACGGTGCGCCGGAGACTCCCTTGTGCTCAGCCCGGCCGGCCGTCGGCGCGCGGGCGGAGCAGGACCGGCGCGTAGGCCACGAGGTAGAGCGCGAAGGCGGCGACCCAGGCCAGCCCGGCGCCCTGCAACGCCGGCCACAGCCATTCCACGGGCAGCAGCGGCGAGGCGGTGCGGGCCAGCGCCGCCACGGTCAGCAGCAGATAGGCGGCCACCGTCACGGAAGACGCCACCAGCGGCCGCCCGGTGTGGCCGAGCGAGGCGCGGCTCATCACCGCCAGGATCAGGGTGGCGAAGGCGCCGGCGGTCAGCGCGTGCAGACCGGCGGCGGCCGGGATGTCGGTCAGATGGTGCAGCGCCTTCAGCGTCAGCCCGGCCGGGATCCACAGGTAGCCGAGATGCAGCACCCACAGGATCGGCGAGCGCCACGCCCGCCAGCCCTGCCAGCCGGCCAGCCGCACCGCGTGGGCCAGCGCCGCCGCCAGCATCAGCAGCCCGAGCGCGGCACCGCCGGGTACGAAGGGCTCGGCCAGGACCAGCAGCAGGGTGGATGCCAGAACCACGCGCTCCACCCAGGGCCAGGAGCGCACCCTGTGCCCCTGGGCGCCCAGCCCGTTGCGGGTGAAGGCCGGCAGGATGCGTCCGCCGATCACCGTCACCATCATCAGGACGATGCCCAGCCCCAGCGTGACGCCGGGCTGGATTCCGTCCGCGACCACACCCAGCCATTCCAGATGGATCAGCAGGTTGGCCAGCGTCAGCAGCGCCAGCAGGACCAGGAAGGCGCTGTTGCGCAGCTTGCCGGCGGCGAGCAGCGGCCGGGCCAGCGCCACGCCCAGGGCGGGCAGGAAGGCGAGGTCGACCAGCGCCGCCAGCGGCTGCGGCACCCCGGACCACGGAAAGACGACGAACCGCCCGGCCAGCCACAGCACGGTCAGCCCGGCCAACGGGGCGCCGGACAATGCCTTGGTCCCGGTCCAGCTCGGCACGGCGGTCAGCAGGAAGCCGGCGACGGCGGCGACGATGGTTCCGAACAGCATCTCGTGGCCGTGCCACGCGGCGGCCCCGGCCGGGCCGGCCGGCCAGGCACCGGTGATCAGCACCGCGACCCACGCGGCGATCAGGCCGCAGGCGGCGATGCCGGACAGCAGGAAGAAGGGGCGGAAGCCGTAGCGGAACAGCACGGGCGTCCGGTCGCGGGCGGGACCGGCGGCGAAGCCGGGGGATGAGGTCGTCGGGGCGGTCATGGCGGGCGGTCTCCGGGGCGTTGGTTCCGGTTCGATGCCGCCATCCTGCGGCCGAGTGTCGCCACCCGCCTTGACAAACGTCAAGCACGCGGCGACCCGCCCCTTCGGCCAGCCCTATCGTCCCGCTTGCGAAACGGCATCCGGGTCGTGGCAATTTGCAGCGCGTTTCGCGAAGGCCGACGTCGCTTTTCCTGCGGCGCGACACCCAGCCGCCTTCGATTCTGTCTTGGCGGGCGGCATGGAACCTGCACACCCTTCTCCCATCCCAAGGATGAAGGGCGCAGGGGATGCCGGACCGACACGAGAAGATTCTGCTGGTCGACGACGACCCCAACGTACTGTCCGGCTACCGGAGGCATCTCGGCCGGCGCTACACCCTGCTGACCGCGCTCGGCGGGCAGGAGGCTCTGGCCCTGCTCGACGGCGAGCCGGACGTCGCCGTCATCATCGCCGACATGCGGATGCCCGGCATGAACGGCGTGCAGTTCCTGACCGAATGCGCCCGGCGCCACGGCGACGCCGTGCGCGTCATGCTGACCGGCAACGCCGACCAGGACACCGCGGTGCAGGCGGTCAACCGCGGCCATGTCTTCCGCTTCCTGAACAAGCCGGCGCCGATCGAGGATGTCATCGAGGCGGTCGAGGCCGGCCTGCGCCAGCACCGCCTGCACCGGGCCGAACGCGAGCTGGTCCGGCAGGCCGAGATCACCCGCAACGCGCTGGAGCGCGAGCGCGCCGCCGCCAAGCAGCAGCGCGAGTTCGTCGCCATGGTCAGCCACGAGTTCCGCACCCCGCTCGCCATCATCGACAGCGCCTGCGAGATCCTGGCCGGCCCCTACCAGATCACCGAGCCGCAGCGCGCCAAGCGCTTCGCCATGATCCGCGATTCGGTCGCCCGCATGACCGAGCTGATGGAGAGCGTGCTCAGCGTCTCCCGGCTGGAGGGCGGCGGGCTCGTGGCCAAGCCGGAGCCGGTCGATCTGGAATCGCTGCTGCGCGCCGTGGTCGAGCGCGTGCAGAGCGCCGGCTCCGGCCACCGGATCGAGCTGGAGAGCGGCCGGCTGCCGGGAGCGCTCACCGCCGACCCGCGCATGCTCGACCTCGCCCTGGCCAACCTGCTGAGCAACGCCGTCAAATACTCGCCGGGCCGCGACCGCGTGCTGGTCCAGGCGGTGACGAGCGGCGACGAGGCGCTGGTCGCCGTGTCCGACGAGGGGGTCGGCATCCCGCCGGACGAGATCCCCCGCCTGTTCGACAAGTTCTTCCGCGCCTCGACCGCCAGCGGCATCGCCGGCACTGGCATCGGCCTCTACCTCGCCGGCCAGCTCACCCGTCTGCATGGCGGGCGGATCGAGGTGCGCAGCGAGGTCGGGCGCGGCAGCGTCTTCACCCTGCACCTGCCGTTGAGCGGCATCCCGACACGCTAGACCGGAACCCGACCAGGGAAGGACACAAGGCGCCATGGCCCGGATACTGCTGGTCGAGGACGAGATCGACCTGAGGGACAATCTGGAGATCGTGCTGACCCACGCCGGGCACGAGGTCGCCACCGCCGCGAACGGGCGGGACGCGCTGTCGCTGATCGAGCGGGGGCCCCCCGACCTCGTGCTGTCCGACATCTCGATGCCGGTGATGACCGGCTTGCAGATGCTGGCGGCGGTGCGCACCGGGCATCCCGACCTCGCCGAGATGCCGATCGTCCTGCTGACCGCCCTGACCGACCGCGAGGACGTGATCGCCGGTCGCGAGACCGGAGCCGACGATTATCTGACCAAGCCGGTCGACCACCGCGTCCTGATTGCCACGGTGGAGGCGCGGCTCGCCCGCTCGCGCCAGGCCGTCGATCTCAAGCAGAAGCAGTTCGTCCGCCTGTTCAAGGGGCTGAAGCGCGAGAGCGGCATCGACGATGGGACGGGCCAGCCGCCGCCGCCGACCCCGCTGGAACGCATCGCCGACATCGCGGGCGAGTCGCTGAAGGGGCGCGTCTTCCTGCTCTCGCCCGAGGACATCCACCGCGACCACGCCAACCTGCCGGCCAGCGCCCGCGCCAAGATCGCCTCGGTGGTCGGGCGGGTGCTGGCCGAGACGCTGACCGATTCGGATGTGATGCTGGATCTGGGCGCCGGCACGCGCCTGATGGTGCTGGCCACCACCGACCGCGCCGAGGCGGCCGACCGCATGACGCTGCTGCGCACCCGGCTGACCCACGCCCTGGGCAAGACCCAGCTGACCGGCCGGCCGGGCGGCGCCATCGACGCGGCGCCCGCCGCCTCCGGTGGAAGCGGGGGTGGGGACGCCGACGACGCCCCCGCCGGCGATCCGGAGCTGAGCCGCACCCTGAAGACGCTGTTCGCCAGCGCGCTGCGCGACGGGGCCGACGGGCAGCCACCGCGCGAAACCTTCGCCGACATTGCCGCGACGATGCGCATCGATTACCTGCCGCTGTGGGATTCGCGCAGCCAGACGGTGGTCGGCTCCCGCATCCGCTGCCGCCGCCGTGTCGACGGCGCCTTCGTGCCGGAGGAGCGCACGCTGCTGCGCGGAGCCGCCGACGCGATGATGTGCGACCTGCAATGCCACCTGATCGACACGGCGGTGCGCGACCAGATGGCCGCCGCCGCCTCGCCGGAGATCGGACGCAAGGCGGGCACGGTCATCGTCCCGCTGGCGCTGCCGGTGTTCCAGGAGATCGGCGCCTACAAGGTGGAGCGCCAGCTCGACGACGCCGCCAGGCTGCTGACGCGGGGACAGATCGGCTTCCTTCTGACCGGCATCGACGACCGGGTGCCGACCGGCCTGTTGCGCCACATCGTCGCCAAGCTGACCCCCATCGGCGGCACCATCGCCACCGAACTGGACGTCAACGACCCCCGCCTGCCGGCGCTGAGACCCCTGGGGGTCAACATTCTCCATCTCGACGCCGCGCTGCTGCACAACACCGGGCTGCGCCGCGACCGCATGGCCCAGGCGGTGCAGGAGGCGGTGAAGGCGGCCTCCCAGGCCGGCTTCGAGGTGTGGGCGTCCAACGTCGACGGCAGCGTCGCCTGCCGCCAGATGACGGCGGCGGGGGCGGTGCTCATCTCCGGCAAGGCGATCGGCGGCGCTAAGCCGGAGCCGGAGCGCGCCCAACGCCTGCCGGCCACCAAGGTGTTCCTGACGGTGTGAGGGGCGTTGACCGGGCATGACGATGCCTGGACGATGCGGAAGCTTGCCTGCCGAACAGGCCCATCCACGCCGCTCAGGCGTTGCCCTGCACCGGCAGGCCGGCCAGCCCGCCCTCGCTGCGCACCGAGGCCAGCGTCAGGGCGTGCCAGTAGAGGTCGAGCAGGGCCGCCGGCATGCCGCCCTCCTCGTGGCCCGGCATCGGCAGGATGGCGGAGGCGTGGGCCAGCGCCGCCGTCGCCGCGTTGACGCTGCGCAGCGCCGCGTCGCCGATCAGCCCGAGCGTCGTCCCCAGCGCGGCCGCGTCGAAGCGCAGCAGGGCCGGGGCGACCGTCAGTTGCGCCTCGCCGCCGCGCAGCCGGCCGACCGCGACATAGACGTCGAGCAGGTCGTCGCGGTCCTCCGGCCGCAGCAGGGCGGCGACGATCCGGTTGCCGGTCAGCGGGCCGGTGCCGTCGAACTCGTACATGGTGGCGCGCTCGGCCTGGCGCGTCGCGGCGAGCCGGCCGGCCCGCGCGCCCAGCGGCTCGCCGGCCCGGCGGCCGGCCGTGTCGAACAGATCGGGATGGCCGCCCTCGCTCAGCACCACCAGCGGCGCGTCGGTCGCCGCCGCGGTCGCCAGCAGCCGCGCCAGGAAGGCGAAGGGCTCGCCGCCGGCCAAGGCGTCCGCCCGTCCGCCCTCCGCCGCTTCCGTCTCCTGCAACAGGCCGGCGCCCCGGCGCAGCATCGCCTCGGCAAAGCTGATGTCGATGTCCATAGGCACCCTCCCCTTCCGTCCGTCGGCCTTTTTAGGGCAAGGCGGCGGCGGGGCTCAATGATAACCGAAACTCCCCGTGACCTTGCCGCGGAAGACCCAGTAGGAGTAAGCGGTGTAGGCCAGGATCGACGGGATCAGGAAGGCCATGCCGACCAGCAGGAAGACCTGTGTCTCCGGCGGCGAGGCAGCCTGCCACACCGTCACCGAGGGCGGAATCAGCGTCGGCCACAGGCTGATGGCCAGCCCCAGATAGGACAGGCCGAACAGCGCCATCGCCAGGAAGAAGGGCGCCCGCTCCCGCCCGTCGTCGAGCGCCCGCCACAGCGCCACCGCCAGCCCGGCCGTGACCAGCGGCACCGGCGACAGCAGGATCAGGTTCGGCATCGAGAACCAGCGCTGCGCGATCTCCGGCAGCAGGAAGGGCGTCCACAGGCTGACCACGGCGACCGCCACCAGCACGAACCCCATCAGCCGCCGCGACGCCCGGAAGCACCAGTCCTGCAACCGCCCGACCGTCCGCCAGATCAGCCAGGTCGCCCCCAGCAGCGCGTAGCCGAAGACCAGCGCCACCCCGCAGAACAGGCTGAAGGGGGTCAGCCAGTGCAGCATCGTCCCGGCGAAGTCGCGCCCCTCGACCGGGATGCCCTGGAGGAAGGAGCCCAGCACCACCCCCTGCGCGAAGGTCGCCAGCAGCGAGCCGACGAAGAAGGAACGGTTCCACCAGTGCCGTTGCGCCATCGCCTTGAAGCGGAACTCGAAGGCGACGCCGCGGAAGATCAGCGCGACCAGCATGACCAGCAGCGGCAGATACATCGCCGGCAGCACCACCGCGTAGGCGATCGGGAAGGCGGCGAACAGCCCTGCCCCGCCCAGCACCAGCCAGGTCTCGTTGAAGTCCCACACCGGCGCCACGCTGTTCATCATGGTGTCGCGGTCCTCCTCGCGCGGGACGAAGGGGTAGAGGATGCCGATGCCGAGGTCGAACCCGTCCATCAGCACATACATGAACACCGCGAACCCGACGATGCCGACCCAGGCCAGCGTCAGGAGGCTTCCCTCGCTTCCGTCCATGGCGGTTCACTCCCCCGGTTCGATGACGGCCCGGCCGTGCTCGTCGGCGGCGGCCATCGGCCGCTTGATCCACTGCACGCCCTCCGGCGCCCCGTACGGCGCCAGCGGGTCGGGCAGCGGCGGCCGGTCGGCCGGCCCGATGCCGAGCAGGCGGATCAGGTAGAAGGTCCCCGCCCCGTAGATGATCGTGTAGGCCACCACGAAGGTCAGCAGCGAGGCCAGCGCCGCCTCGCCGGTCAGCGAGGGCGTCACCGCGTCGGCGGTGCGCAGATGGCCGTAGACGACCCAGGGCTGGCGCCCGACCTCCGTCGTGAACCAGCCGGCGAGGATGGCGACGAAGCCGGCCGGCATGCAGCCGACCAGGATCCGGTGGAACCAGGGCGCGCTGTAGAGCCGCCCGCGCAGCCGCAGAACCAGATGGACCACCGCGACCGCCAGCATCAGCAGCCCGATGCCGACCATCAGCCGGAAGGTCCAGAAGATCAGGCGCGGGTCGGGCCGCTCGTCCGGCGGGAACTGCTTCAGGCCGGGGACCGAGCCGTTCAGGTCGTGGGTCAGGATCAGGCTCGACAGCCCGTCGATGCCGATCTCCCAGCGGTTGGATTCGGTGGCCGGGTCGGGGATGGCGAACAGGATCAGCGGCGCGCGCGGCCCGCCCTCCCAGCTGCCCTCCATGGCGGCGATCTTGGCCGGCTGGTGCTCCAGCGTGTTGAGCCCGTGCAGGTCGCCGATGACGATTTGCAGCGGCGCCAGCAGCGTGACCATCCCCAGCGCCATGCCGAGCCCGAGCCGGGCGTGCTCGTGGTGCTTGTGCTTGAGCAGGTACCAGGCGCTGATGCCGGCCACCACGAAGCTGGTGGTCAGGAACATCGCCGTCAGCATGTGGGCGAGCCGGTAGGGGAAGGACGGGTTGAACACCACCCGCCACCAGTCGGTGACGAAATAGCGCCCGTCGCGGATCTCGAAGCCGGCCGGCGTGTGCATCCAGCTGTTGGCCGACAGGATCCAGAAGGAGGACAGCACCGTCCCCAGCGCCACCAGACAGGCGGCCATCAGATGGATGCCGCGCGGCACCCGGTCGCGCCCGAACAGCAGGATGCCGAGGAAGGCGGCCTCCAGGAAGAAGGCGGTGACGACCTCGTACTGGATCAGCGGGCCCAGCACGTTGCCGACGGTGTCGGACCAGCGGCTCCAGTTGGTGCCGAACTGGTAGGACATGACGATGCCCGACACCACCCCCAGCCCGAAGGACAGGGCGAAGATCTTGGTCCAGAACTCCGACAGGCTGCGGTAGATCCATTTGCCGGTGCCGACCCACAGCCCCTCCAGCAGCGCGATCCAGCAGGCCAGCCCGACCGTGAAGCTGGGGAACAGGATGTGGAAGGAGATGGTGAAGGCGAACTGGATGCGCGACAGCATCAGCGGATCGAGATCCATGGCCCGTCTTCCTCCCGGCGCAGCAGGGCTGGAGCGCGCCGGGCAATGGCGCGGCGTGCGGTGCCGGGGCAACGCCCCAACCGGGAGGACGGTTCCCCGCCATCCCCATCCGGGCAGTGCGGCGAACCGACGCAGGGCTCAGTGCGGTGTCATCAGGGCGGATAGACGCCGGTGATGCCGGAAATGATGGTCTGCGCCGCCAGGGCGGCGAGCACGATGCCGAGCACCCGGCTGACCGTGTGGATGACGGTGCGCCCCAGCGCCCGCCGCACCAGATCGGCGCCGAGCAGGATCAGCGCCACCCCGCCGATGACGGTCGCCGCCGCGCCCAGCACCGCCGCCTGTCCCGCCACCGTGCCGCCCGCACGGTCCATCAGCAGCAGGATCGAGGTGATGGCGCCCGGCCCGGCGATCAGCGGCACCGCCAGCGGGAAGACGGCGACGTCGTGGGCGTCCTCATCGGTCATCGCCTCGCCGGTGTCGCGCTCCTTGCGTTCGGAACGCCTGCCGAACAGCATCTCGAAGGCGATCCAGAACAGCAGCGCCCCGCCGGCGATGCGGAAGGCCGGCATCCCGATGGAGAGCGTCTCCAGCACGACCTTGCCGAAATAGGCGAAGAAGACCAGCACGGCGAAGGCGATGGCGGTGCCGCGCAGGGCGATGATGCGCTTGTGCCGGGTGTCGAAGCCGCGCGTCAGCGCGATGAAGAGAGGCACCAGCCCCGGCGGATCGACGACGACGAAGAACACCACCAGATGGCTGATGTAGTCGGACAAGGCGTGGCTCCCGTCCCGGATGGGCGTGCGTCGGTTGGCCCCGCCGATGATAGGCACGACCGCGCGGCCCGTCACCTCCCGATCAGCCCGGTGTGCTGGACGGCAGGGTGAAGGTGAAGCTCGTGCCGCCCGCGCCGGAGGACACGCTCATCCGGCCGCCATGGGAGCGGGCGATCTCGCCGACGATGTAGAGCCCAAGCCCGAGGCCGGCCTTCGGAGCCTCTTCGGCCGGCCGCCAATAGGGCTGGAACAGGCGGGGGATGATGTCCGGCGGGATGGGTGGCCCCTGGTTGGTGACGGAGAGCACGAAGGCGCCGTCCTCGACCCGCGCCGTCACCACCACCGGGCTTTCGGCGGTTCCGTGCGTCACCGCGTTGGCGACGAGGTTCGACAACAGCTGCGCGACCCGGTCGGCGTCGCAACGCACGCCGTTGAGCGGCCCGATGTCGCCTTCGATGACGCGGTCCGGATGGGCGCCCTGCAACTCGGAAAGGATGTGGCGGAGGACCGCCTCCAGATCCGGGCATTCGCGCACCGCGAGCGGGATGCCGTTGCCCAGCCGACCGCGCGCGAAATCCAGCACGTCGTCGACCAGCCGCAGCGCCCGCCGGCCGCAGGCCAGCATGTGCTCGATGACGCTCACGGCCCGGCCAGCGTCCTGCTCGCCGAGCGGGCGGCGCAGCAGCATCCCGGCCCCGGCCGTGATGGCGAACAAGGGATTGCGCAGGTCATGCCCGAGAACGGCGATGAACTGCTCCCGCAGTTCGGCGGTTTCCCGGGCGTCGAGCAGGGCGGCCTCGGTCTTCTGGAAGTCCTCCTCCGCTTCGAGCTGGATCGCCAGCAGCCGCGCGAAGGAGGCCATCATCGCCAGGATCTTCGGTTCCGACAGCTTCGCCGGCGACGGGTCGAGGGCGCAGATGGTTCCGAAGAAACGGCCGTCCGTCCGCAGCACGGGAACCGAGATGTAGCTCTTGAACCCGTAAATCCTGGGCGTGTGATGGTGGCAGTAGGTTTCGTCCTCGTCGACGTTGTCGATCACGATCAACTGGCGGGAGGCGTGGATCTCGTGGCACAGCGTCGTCACCAGATCCAGCTCGCCGCCGGCCTCCAGCCCGAAGCCGAGCCGGTCGAGGACGGCACAGGCGGTCCACGACGTCTCCGTGACCCGCGCGACGGCGGCGAAGCGCAGGCCGGTCATCTCGGTGACGACCTGGAGCATGGCCGGTACGGCGCTGATCCGCTTGATGGTTTCGAGGTCGGACACCCGTGCTGTCATGCTGAATCCAGAAAATCGCTCCCGCGCGCCGAACGCCCGATCCGGGGACTGTAGCATGGTTCGGGCGCCGTGGAAGATCCTCCAGCCCGTGACCTCGAAGGGACTTCGTCAGCTCCGGGCGACGGCGTGGGCGAAGCTTTCCACCCCGGCGAGACCGGCGGGGGTGAGGGCGTAGGTGCCGCGCGCCACCCGCTCGAACCAGCCATAGACGTTGCGTTGCAGGATGGCCGCCACGTCCTTCGGCGCCCCGCCGGCCCGGAGCGCGGCCACCGTCAGCGGGCCCGCCTCGAGCAGCCGGGCGCAGCGCAGCGCATCCTGGCGGTAGGCGGTGACGATCGGCACGCGGGTCGAGCCCCCCCGGTTGGGGTCGCCGACGCGGCGCGCGTGCTCGCCGAGCAGCCGGGCCGTGCGCTTCCTGTCCTTGCGCGGGGTGTAGGGAACCGGATCGAGCAGCACTGTCACGCAATGCCCCTCAGCCCGTTCGGGATCGACGGTCAGCAGCCCGAGGCCGAGCCGGCGGCACAGCTTCTTCACGTCCGCATCGAGCGGCGACGGCCCGGTGACTCGGCGTCCCGGCTGCGGCACCGCCAGATAGACCAGATCGGTCAGCGCCAGCCGGTCGACCCCCTGGAGCACCAGATCCAGCGTGAAGCGCTTCTTCAGCTCGACGATGACCGGCGGCCCGTCGGGGCGGGTGGCGACGAGGTCACAGCCGCGCACCTCTCCCTTCACGTCGTAGCCCTGCCCTTCGAGGAAGGTTTTGACGGGTTCGTAGAGGTCGGTTTCGGCAGTGATGGTCAAAGATCGCCCGTCAGCACGTCGATGGCCCGGCGGATCTCCGACCGTGCGTCCAACAGGGAGCCGACCACCGGCCCGATTTCTCGCACCGAAACGGCCGCCATCTCCGGTGCCATGGCAACGAAGGCTTCGCCGGCAACCTCGACGACGGGCATGACGTCGCGTATCGGCTTCGGCGCTGCCGACCGCCGCATCAGCGGAATCACCAGCTTCGACCGATGGACATCGACGTGATCGCCCTGAACGATCAGCAGATAGGGAACGGAAAGGGTATCGGGATCACCGGGCACCAAGTTGCGGCAGACGTCGAGGAAGCGCATCAGAAGAGTCGCCGGCCATCACCAAACAATCCATGCTTCTCGACATGCGCGTCGTAGGCGGCGAACGCTTCGCGATTCTCTTCGATCCAGCGCTGCTTTTCAGCTTCCGTCAGCCGGCGCGGCTTCGCGGACGGCGCTTCCTCCGCCGCTCCGGCGTCGCTTCCCTTCCGGGCCGCCCCCAATGCCATCGCCTCGCCCCCTGCCGGTTGGTCAGTGACAGAGTGTAGGCCCGCACCCCGCCGCTGTCCAGACGACGGCCGGATTTCAGCCGGAAGGGAGGAGGTTTCCCCTCCCCTCCGTCACCGTCAAGCCGCCGCCTTCTGCTTGCGCAGGATGGCGAGGACCTCGGACGCCGCCTTGGGGATGTTGGTGCCCGGCCCGTAGATCGCCGCAGCTCCCGCCTTGTAGAGATAGTCGTAATCCTGCGGCGGGATCACGCCGCCGCACACCACCAGGATGTCGCCGGCGCCCTGGCGGCGCAATTCCTCGACCAGCTGCGGGACCAGCGTCTTGTGGCCGGCGGCCTGCGAGGACACACCGATGACGTGGACGTCGTTCTCCACCGCTTGGCGCGCCGCCTCCTCCGGGGTCTGGAACAGCGGCCCGATGTCGACGTCGAAGCCGATGTCGGCGAAGCTGGTGGCGATCACCTTGGCGCCACGGTCGTGGCCGTCCTGGCCCATTTTCACCACCAGGATGCGCGGCCGGCGGCCCTCCTCGACGGCGAAGGCGGCGATGTCGTCCTGGATCTTCTTGAAGCCCTCGTCCCCGTCATAGGCCGAGCCGTAGACGCCCGACACCGAGCGGATCACCGCGACGTGCCGGGTGAAGGCCTTCTCCAGCGCGTCGGAGATCTCGCCGACCGTGGCGCGGGCGCGGGTCGCCTCGACCGCCAGCGCCAGCAGGTTGCCGGTCTTGTCGGCCGCCGCCTGGCTCAGCGCGTCGAGCGCCGCCCGGCACTTGGCCTCGTCGCGGCTGGCGCGGATCGCCTTCAGGCGCGCGATCTGCGATTCACGGACGGCGGTGTTGTCGATGTCCAGCACGTCGACCATCTCCGGGTCGGCCGGGCGGTACTTGTTGACGCCGACGATCACCTCCTCGCCGCGATCGACGGCGGCCTGGCGGCGGGCGGCGGCCTCCTCGATCAGCAGCTTGGGCATGCCGCTCTCGACCGCCTTGGTCATGCCGCCCATCTCCTCGACCCGCTCGATCAGCTCCAGCGCCGCCTTGGCGAGGCTGTGGGTCAGGTTCTCGACGTAGTAGGAGCCGCCCAGCGGATCGACCACCTTGGTGACGCCGGTCTCCTCGGCGATGACGAGCTGGGTGTTGCGGGCGATGCGCGCCGAGGTCTTGGTCGGCAGGCCCAGCGCCTCGTCGAAGGCGTTGGTGTGCAGCGACTGGGTGCCGCCGAGCACCGCCGCCATCGCCTCGATGGTGGTGCGGATGACGTTGTTGTAGGGATCCTGCTCGGTCAGCGAGACGCCCGAGGTCTGGCAGTGGGTGCGCAGCGCCAGCGAGCGCGCGTCCTTCGGAGCGAACTTCTGCTGCATCAGGGTCGACCACAGCAGCCGCGCGGCACGCAGCTTGGCGATCTCCATGAAGAAGTTCATGCCGATGGAGAAGAAGAAGGACAGGCGCGGCGCGAACTTGTCGACCGGCAGCCCCTTCGACATGGCGGCGCGGACGTATTCCAGGCCGTCGGCGATGGTGAAGGCGAGTTCCTGGACCGCCGTCGCCCCGGCCTCCTGCATGTGGTAGCCGGAGATCGAGATCGAGTTGAACTTCGGCATGTGCTGCGAGGTGTACTCGATGATGTCGGCGATGATCCGCATCGAGGGCTCGGGCGGGTAGATGTAGGTGTTGCGGACCATGAACTCCTTGAGGATGTCGTTCTGGATGGTTCCGCTCAGCTTGTCCTGGCTGACGCCCTGCTCCTCGGCGGCGACGATGTAGCCGGCGAGGATCGGCAGCACCGCGCCGTTCATGGTCATCGAGACCGACATCTTGTCGAGCGGGATGTCCTGGAACAGGATCTTCATGTCCTCGACGCTGTCGATGGCGACCCCCGCCTTGCCGACGTCGCCGACCACGCGCGGGTGGTCGCTGTCGTAGCCCCGGTGGGTGGCGAGGTCGAAGGCGACCGACAGGCCCATCTGCCCGGCCTTGAGGTTCGCCTTGTAGAAGGCGTTGGATTCCTCGGCGGTCGAGAAGCCGGCGTATTGCCGGATGGTCCAGGGCTTCACCGCGTACATCGTCGCGCGCGGGCCGCGCGTGAAGGGGGCGAAGCCGGGCAGGCTGTCCGTCTCCATCCCCTCCAGGTCGGCGGCGGTGTAGAGCGCCTTGACGTCGAGCCCCTCCGGGGTCTTCCAGACCAGCTTGGTCAGGTCGCCGTCGGCGCCGAGATCCTTGGCGGCCAGCTTGTCCCAATCGGCAAGGCTCTTCTGCGGGAACTCGGTCATCGACGTCTCCTGGCGGAAAGGGGCTGGTCCTGGTCGAGGAAATTCGGATTGAAGAATGAAGAGGCGGTTGCTGCAATCGTCATGGCCGGGCTTGTCCCGGCCATGACGGGGGGTGGTGGAGACGCAACGCTGTCAGGCTTCCGGACGCTTGCCCAGCGCCGCCCAGGCGGCCCACAGCAGCGTGGCGCCCAGCGCGGTCTTCAGCAGGGTGGCGGCCCAGAAGGGATAGAGCCCGACGGTGAGCGCCTTCTCCATCCCGAACAGGACGCCGAGCCACGCCACCCCCGGCACGAACAGCAGCGCGTGGCCGATGGCGAGCGCCGCGACCGCCGTCAGCGGGTTGCGGTCCCAGCCGCGCTCCGCCAGCCGGCCGGTCACCCCGGCGGCCAGCAGGAAGCCGAGCAGATAGCCCGCCGTCGGCCCCGCCATGTAGGCCGGACCGGCGCCCGCCCCGGCGAACACCGGCAGGCCGCACAGCCCCTCCAGCAGGTAGAGCCCGACCGTCGCCACGGCGAGCCGGCTGCCGTAGGCCATGCCGAGCAGGATGACGACCATGCTCTGCATGGTCATCGGCACCGGCCAGAAGGGCACCTGCACCTTGGCCGAGACGGCCAGCAGCAGGCTGCCGAGCAGCGCCGCCGTGACGGCGGTGACAAGTGCGGTGCCGGCCCCGCCGCGTGGCGCGACACGGCTCAGCAGCGGGGCGAAGCGACGATCAACAGCGAGACCGTTGGTCATCATGGGGCGTTTCCTCCCTAACCGTCCACAGCCTTACGCGAATTCCACGATCTTCTGGTCGACCGCCAGGCTGCTGCCCGGGGCTGCGTGGATTTTCGCGACGGTGCCGTCCTGCGCGGCGCGCAGGATGTTCTCCATCTTCATGGCCTCGACCACGGCCAGCACCTCGCCGGCCTTGACCTCCTGGCCTTCCGTCACCGCCAGCGAGACCAGCAGGCCCGGCATCGGCGACAGCAGGAACTTCGACATGTCCGGCGGCGCCTTCACCGGCATCAGCGCGTCGAGACGCGCCGCGTTCGGCGTCAGCACCTTCACCACCGCCTGGGCGCCCGAATGGTGCAGGCGATAACCGATGCCCAGCCGGTCGACCTGGACGCAGACCGTGTGCTCGTCGACCGTGCCGCGGAACAGCGGCTCGCCGATGTGCCAGTCGCTGCGCACGGTGTGGCGGGTCCCGTCGATCTCCACCGCGTAGGCGACGCGCTTGCCCTCGGCCCCGGCGGTGTGCAGGTGCACCGGGTGCGGCGTGCCGTCGAGCACCACCACCCAGTCGTCGCGCACCGTGACCTTGTTGCCCGGCAGCTTGCCGGAGATCTGGATGTCGCGGTCGTTCAGCGCGCGGTGGATGACGGCGGCGACGGCGACCAGGATCGCCGGATCCTCCGGCGGCAGGTCGGACGCGTGGAAGCCGTTGGGGTATTCCTCGGCGATGAAGTTGGTGGTCAGCCGGCCGTCGACGAAGCGCTGGTTGGCCATCAGCGAGGCGAGGAACGGGATGTTGTGGCTGACGCCGCGGATGTAATACTGGTCGAGCGCCTCGCGCATGCGGACCGTCGCGTCGTCGCGGGTCGGGCCCCAGGTGCAGAGCTTGGCGATCATCGGGTCGTAGTACATCGAGATCTCGCCGCCCTCATACACGCCGGTGTCGACGCGCGTGTTGGGGTTCTCGGCGGGCGGACGGTACTGCGACAGGCGGCCGGTGGAGGGCAGGAAGTTGCGGAAGGGATCCTCGGCGTAGACGCGCGCCTCGATGGCCCAGCCGTCCAGCTTGATGTCCTCCTGGCGAAGCGCCAGCTTTTCGCCCGCCGCGACGCGGATCATCAGCTCGACCAGATCGAGGCCGGTGATCAGCTCGGTGACCGGGTGCTCGACCTGGAGGCGGGTGTTCATCTCCAGGAAGTAGAAGTTGCGCTCGGCATCGACGATGAATTCCACCGTGCCGGCCGACTTGTACTGCACCGCGTTCGCCAGGGCGACGGCCTGCTCGCCCATCGCCTTGCGGGTGGCGGCGTCGAGGAAGGGGCTCGGCGCCTCCTCGATGACCTTCTGGTGGCGGCGCTGGATCGAGCATTCGCGCTCGTGCAGGTACAGGCAGGTGCCCTGCCCGTCGGCCAGAAGCTGGATCTCGATGTGGCGCGGCTGCTGGATGTACTTCTCGACGAAGACGCGGTCGTCGGCGAAGCTGGAGCGCGCCTCGTTGGTCGCCGAGCGGAAGCCCTCGCGCGCCTCCTCGTCGTTCCAGGCCACGCGCATGCCCTTGCCGCCGCCGCCGGCCGACGCCTTGATCATCACCGGATAGCCGATGTCGCGGGCGATGGTCACCGCCTCGTCGTCGTCGGCGATGACGCCGAGGTAGCCGGGGACGGTGGAGACGCCGGCCGCCTTGGCCAGCTTCTTGGACTCGATCTTGTCGCCCATCGCCTGGATGGCGTGGGCGTCCGGCCCGATGAAGGCGATGCCGTTGGCGGCCAGCGCCTCCTGGAACTCGCGCTTCTCCGACAGGAAGCCGTAGCCGGGATGCACGGCCTGGGCGCCGGTCTTCTTGCAGGCATCGACGATCTTGTCGATCAGCAGGTAGCTCTGCGCCGAGGGGGCGGCGCCGATGTGGACGGCCTCGTCGGCCATCTCGACATGCAGGGCGTTCTTGTCGGCGTCGGAATAGACGGCGACGGTCTTGATGCCCATGCGGCGCGCCGTGCGGATGACGCGGCAGGCGATCTCGCCACGGTTGGCGATGAGAATCTTCTCGAACATGCCGGCGGCCCTCACAGCGGGATGTTGTCGTGCTTGCGCCAGGGGGTCTGGAGCTGCTTGTTCTTCAGCATGGCCAGCGCCTTGGTGACGCGGCGCCGGGTGCCGTGCGGCATGATGACGTCGTCGATGTAGCCACGCGACGCCGCCACGAAGGGGTTGGCGAACTTCTGCTTGTACTCCTCGGTCCGCGCGTCGATCTTCGCCGCGTCGCCGATGTCGGCGCGGAAGATGATCTCGACGGCACCCTTGGAGCCCATCACCGCGATCTCCGCCGTCGGCCAGGCGTAGTTGATGTCGCCGCGCAGATGCTTGGACGACATCACGTCGTAGGCGCCGCCGTAGGCCTTGCGGGTGATGACGGTCACCTTCGGCACCGTGGCCTCGGCGTAGGCGTAGAGCAGCTTGGCGCCGTGCTTGATGATGCCGTTGTACTCCTGGCTGGTGCCGGGCATGAAGCCGGGGACGTCGACCAGGGTGAGGATCGGGATCTCGAAGGCGTCGCAGAAGCGCACGAAGCGCGCCGCCTTCTTCGAGCTGTCGATGTCGAGGCAGCCGGCCAGCACCATCGGCTGGTTGGCGACGATGCCGATCGTCGAGCCGTTCATCCGGGCGAAGCCAATAATGATGTTCTTGGCGTATTCCGGCTGAAGCTCGAAGAAGTCGCCCTCGTCGACGATCTTGAGGATCAGCTCCTTCATGTCGTAGGGCTTGTTCGGGTTCTCCGGCACCAGCGTGTCGAGCGAGAAGTCCTGGCGGTCGAGCGGGTCGTGGCAGGGCCGGACCGGCGCCTTCTCCCGGTTCGAGGCCGGCAGGAAATCGACGAAGCGGCGCAGCTGCAACAGCGCCTCGACGTCGTTCTCGAAGGCCAGATCAGCGACGCCCGACTTGGTGGAGTGGGTGACGGCGCCGCCCAGTTCCTCGGCGGTCACGACCTCGTGGGTGACGGTCTTCACCACGTCGGGGCCGGTGACGAACATGTAGGAGCTGTCCTTCACCATGAAGATGAAGTCGGTCATCGCCGGCGAGTAGACCGCGCCGCCGGCGCAGGGACCCATGATGAGGGAAATCTGCGGGATGACGCCGGACGCATCCACGTTGCGCTGGAACACCTCGGCGTAGCCGCCGAGCGAGGCGACCCCCTCCTGGATGCGGGCACCGCCGGAATCGTTCAACCCGATCACCGGCGCGCCGACCTTCAGCGCCTGGTCCATGATCTTGCAGATCTTCTCGGCGTGGGCCTCGGACAGCGAGCCGCCGAACACCGTGAAGTCCTGGCTGAAGACGAAGACGAGGCGGCCGTTGACGGTGCCGTGGCCGGTGACGACGCCGTCGCCGGGGACCTTCTGGCTTTCCATGCCGAAGTCGATGCAGCGGTGTTCGACGAACATGTCGAACTCCTCGAACGACCCCTCGTCGAGGAAGAGGTCGATGCGCTCGCGCGCGGTCAGCTTGCCCTTGGCGTGCTGGCCGGCGATGCGCTTCTCGCCGCCACCCAGCCGCGCCCCGGCGCGCATCGACTCCAACTTGGCCAGAATGTCTTGCATCGGGCGTTTCCCAATCTGTCCCTGGCGCCGTTTGCTCCGCTCCGGTTGCGGAGGCGCCTTCCCTCACCGGACCGTCGCGGATTATTCACAAACTTCGCAGGCGTTCAAACAGCTCTTCGCAAAAACGTGCGAAGTTGCGAATGCCTTTGCAAACGGGGCTCGCGCTTTGCCAAGATTGCGAAGTCGGCTGCTCCGGGCCGGCGGGTTGCGGCGGAAGGACCCCATGGGCGCGCAGAAGAAACTGTTTCTCGGCTACAAGCTGCGCCGGCTGCGCGAACAGCGCGGCATGACCCAGGCGACGCTGGCCAAGGCGCTGGAGCTGTCGCCCAGCTACCTGAACCAGCTGGAGAACAACCAGCGCCCGCTGACCCTGCCGGTGCTGATGCGGGTCTCCGCCATGTTCGAGGTCGAGCTGTCCAGCTTCCTGGAGGACGAGGACAGCCGTCTGGTCGCCGATTTGCGCGAGGCTCTGGCCGACCCGCTCTTCGCCGGGGCGCCGCTGACGGCGGCGGAGCTGCGCAGCGCGGTGGGATCCAGCCCGGAGCTGGCCCGCCGGGTGCTGAGCCTCCACCAAGCCTACCAGAAGCTGCACGAGCGTGTGCAGTCGCTGGCCGACAGCCTGTCGAACCAGGAGCCGGGCGACAGCTTCGCCGGCCCGCAATTCCCCTACGAGGAGGTGCGGGATTATTTCCACTACTGCAACAACTACATCGGCCCGCTCGACGAGGCGGCCGAGGCGCTGTGGAACAGTGAGAAGATCCATTCCGGCTCGCTGCTCAACGAGTTGGCCGCCTATCTCAAGCGCCGCCACGACGTGCGGGTGAAGATCGTCGCCGACGAGGCGGGCGACACGGCGATGCGCAGCTACGACGCCTCGACCGGCACGCTGCGCCTGTCGGCCCTGCTGAACGGGCCGAGCCGCGCCTTCCACATGGCCAACCAGATCGCGCTGCTGGGATTCGGCGACACCATCGAGACGCTGGTCGAGCAGGCGAAATTCTCCAGCGACGACGCCCGCTCCATCTGCCGGGTCGGGCTGGCGAACTATTTCGCCGGGGCGCTGGTGCTGCCCTACCGAGCCTTCGCGGCGCAGGCCCGCGCGCTGCGCCACGACGTCGAACAGCTCCAGAGCCGCTTCTCGGCCAGCTTCGAGCAGGTCTGCCACCGGCTCTCCACCCTGCAACGACCGGGCGCGCGCGGCCTGCCCTTCTACTTCGTGCGGGTCGACATGGCCGGCAACATCACCAAGCGACACTCGGCCACCCGCTTCCACTTCGCCCGCTTCGGCGGCGCCTGCCCGCTGTGGAACGTCCACGAGGCCTTCGCCCAGCCCGGCAAGATCCTGGTGCAGTTCGCCCAGATGCCCGACCGCGCCACCTACATCAGCATCGCCCGCACGGTGACCAAGCGCGGCGGCGCCTATCTGAAGCCGTCGCGCCAGTTCGCCGTGGGGCTGGGCTGCGAGGCGAGCCACGCGCCGGAGCTGGTCTACGCCGCCGGCATCGACATTGCCGACGTGAAGGCCGCCGTTCCGATCGGGGTCAACTGCCGCCTGTGCGAACGCACGGACTGCCAGCAGCGCGCCTTTCCGCCGATCGGCAGCGAGCTGCGGGTGAACGAGCACCACCGCAGCTTCGTGCCCTACCTGTTCAACCAGCCGGGGGTGCCCCGGCCGGAGACGGGCTGAGGACACGCGCGCCGGAATCGGCTGGCTCCGCCCTAAGAGCGCCTATCGGAACCTTGAGTCGTCTCTCGCCTCGTCATTCCCGCCTTCGCGGGGATGACGGTTCCATTGGGCACCGATGGTGAAAACGGAATTCTGTTCGGCGCCCTAAGCGGGCGGGCAAGGCCATTCGGAGGTCATCCCGCGGCAGATTGCCCTGTCCCACGCCAGGAAGCTATCGGCCACCAGCGCGAGATCCGTCCGATCCGGATCATCGCCCGCCGCCCACCGCAGGTCTTCGCAAAAGCGCGGCAGACGCCGCGCCCGATCCACGAAGGGAATCAGCAGGCCGAACGCCGCCCCGAGGTCGCGGTCGACGCGCCGTCGCCACTCACCGTCGGTGAGTTCCTTCGGACGGAACGGCAGGCGAAGCAGAACACGGTCCGCCGCCTCGATCAGCCGGGCCCGCAGCTCATCGGAGGCACCGGCGCATCGGGTGATCGCCGCCCTCAGCGGCCGGTGGAACTCCGTCGTCATCCCCCGCAGCAGGGCGACGGCGCCAGCCGGCTCCGTCCGGTGATCGATCGAGATCCCCACCGGCTCGCGCATCTCCCGGAGAACGCCGCCGAACTCGACAAGCGAGTGCGCGGCGCGGACATGGAGCCGCTCCGTGAAGAACCATCCCGCCAGTCTGGCGAAACGCTCCCGGGGATCCCTCCCCACCTGACCGCCGGCGACGTCCGGCCAATCGGGCTGCGGCACGAAAAGGGCGTCGAGATGCGGCCACCACATCGCCTCGCGCCCGAAGTGCAGGTGATGGACCAGGAACATCCGTGTTTCGGACTCGATGGCGCCACTGATGCGGAACCACCGGTCGGGCGCGACAGGGCCGCGTTCGGGTGCAAAAGCCTCGGCGACCGCGGCGATCGCCGGAAACAGCAGCACCGGCCCCGATCCGGAAAAGCGCCACGCCGCCTCTTTCAGCACGGCATGGAGAGGCTCCGGCAAGGGGCCGGGCCGTCCGAGCAGCGTGTAGCGGACGAGCCAGTACAGCCGTGAGCGCAACATGTTCGGCAACGAGCCGTTGCTGTGGTCCATTTCCATCCGGATCTCTTCCGTCACCCCCTCGGTATCCACCTCGGCGGTCCGGAAATGGCCGGCGTCGGCCAGGGCCTGCAACACGAAGGTCGGGGGCAGGCCCCGCGGGCGGGTGGGCTCGAAGCGATAAAGCTCCAGGGCCTCCTCGGCGCGCCCGCGCCTCACCAGCCGCTCCCCCTCGCCATCCCGAACGCCCCAGCCCTCGACATAGGTCCGCCATGTCCGGTTCGACCGCCGGGCCGCCGGAACGCCAAGGGTCCAGCCGGGCGAAGCCGGCAGGATGTTCTCCGGCAGATCCTCCACGGCGGGGCCGAGCAGGCCGAGCCTGGCGTCGGTCCAACGCCATCCGGCCGTCGCCTCCCCGAGCACCGCCTCGTAATAGGCACGGAAGGTGGCGTCCGACCGCCCCCGCCTGCCCCGGTGCCACGCCAGCGCGGCCCGCCGCACCTCCTCAAGCAGGCGATTGAGCCCCGGATCGCTCTGCATCAGCTCCAAGCCGAGACGGCGGATCTCGGGATGGAAGGTCAGGCTGCGGCCGTCCGGCTCCAGGCGCACCAGCCATCCGGCGTCGCTCAATCCCTGGAAGACCGCCCTGCCCCGTTGCCGCGGCGAGCCCTGCCCGGCGGCGCCCCCGGTCGCCGCGTCGACCGCCGGAAGGACGACCCCGGCCAGCGACGGCACGGTGACACGGGGCAGCACCATGGCCGCCAGGGCATAGGAGCGGGCCGCCGGTGACGCGAGATGGTTGACGATCCGCTCGGTCAGGTAGCGGCGCACCACCTGCGGATCGATCACCTCCCGGTCGAGCTGTTCCATGAACTCCTGACGCACCGGACCGCCGATGCCGTAGACATCGGCGGCGATCTTGAGAATCAGCGGAGTCCGCGGCAGGACCGCGGCCGCGCGGGCGGCGGCGGCATCGGCCACCCCGAGGTCGCCGAGCAGGGCGGCGGCGTCCTCCAGCTCCAGCGCGCCGAGTTCCACCGGCTCGCCGACCATCCAGCCATGCTGCCGCATCCGCCCGACGAAGACCTCCACCTCGGGCGCCCGCGGCGGATTGCGCCCGGCCATCAGGACCCGGACGTCGGCGCCGTTCATCAGCGTGCGCAGCGAGGCGATCCAGTCCGCCGTCGCCGCCGTCGCCGCCCCCACAGGCCCCGCCGCCCGGCCGCGCGCGAGCATCAACTCCGCGGTGTCGAACAGCAGGACGATGCTGCGGTCGCCAAGAAGCGACAGGATGTCGAAGGACACCGAATCGCGCTGCGAGAGCTTCTGGGAAACCGCCGCCTCCAACCCCACGAAGGACTGGACCGCCTCATCATCCTCGGCCTTGCGGAGACGGCCGCCGCGCCTCCCGCCGCGGACCGTCCCGCCATAGTCGCGGTCGGTGCCCGCCGTGACCGAGGCCAGGGTCTGCACCGTTCCCATCAGCGCCGGCGCGTGCTCCGGCGCCGCGACGGCCAGTTGCCGGAACAGCGCGAGGTCGAGCGCGATCGGGTCCATCGGGTCGAAGCCGGGCCTGTCGCAATCCATGTGGACGAGCAGCGGTCCCGCCCGCGAATCCGCGAGAACCTTCTCCAGATAGGCGAACACCGTCGACTTGCCGGCGCCGCCGACGCCCGACAGATAGAGGAACCGCCCGCCCCCGCCCGGCCCCCCGGTCGCCCACTCGACCAGCCCGCTCAGCGCCTCCCCGCGGCCGCGCAGCGGCCGCGCCGTCATCCGCTCCACGTCGGCGAGCCGGCGGCGCCGCGCGAGGGTCGCCGCCAGCCGCTCCTGCACGCCGCTGCGGTCGGCTTCGCGGACCCAGAAGAAGTTCCCGCCCCCGTCCGGAGGCGCGGCGTCCAACCACGACAGCGTGCTGCCGAGCGCGGTGAGGATTTCGGTGGACAGTCTCGACAGATCCCGGGGGATCGGCCGCCGGCGCAGGGCCAGGGCCCGCCGCACCGGGTCGTGCCGGTCGGCCGGATCCCGCTTCTGGAAGGCCCGCTCCAGCGCGTCCGCCCCGCTGGTCGTCAGCCGATGCCGCCGCTCCTGGTCGCGCAGGAACCAGCAGCCCGGATGCGATTTCCAGGAGGTCTGGACGTCCGGCGCGACCGCGTCGAGCACGGCGCTGTGAAGCTCCTCCGGCACGCCGGCCGGCATGAAGCGCATCGGGTCGACCCAGCCGCGCAGGGCGAGCGCGAGACGCAACTCGGCCGCCGCCGTGGCCACCGCGTCGGGCTGGACGTCCCGGGACGCCGCGAGCAGGCTCGTCATGCTGATCATCGGCCGTCTCCCGGAGCGTCGGCGTGTTCCGGCAGGAGGCCACGGTGCCAGCCGATCGCGAACAGCGCGGCGAACGTCGTGGTCAACTGCCTTTTCTCCACAGGCAGGCGGCTGGCGCCGAAGGCCGCGGCGGCCATGGCGGGGGTCTGGCCCGCTTCGGCCGCCATCCCGAATTTCTCGAGGAAATCGGCGATGTCCCGCATCCGCACATGCGGGAGTTCGAAGCTCCTGGCCTCCACATCGCCGGGAAGCGTGTTCTCCACCCGGTCCTTCAAAGCGGCGGGCAGCCCGCACAGCAGAAGGCGGGCCCAGGGCTGGCGGGACAGGGCGACGACGGCGTCGATCCAGCTTTCGGGCTCGGTGACCGACCCGGTGCCGTCGCCGGCGTCGATGGCGACGAAGAGCGGCCGGTCGGGACGCCCCGTCACCCGGTCCACCCCGCCGTAACGGGAGAGCGCGGCCACGAGATTCGGAACATCCTCGTAGCGCACATGGCCGTCGGCGGTCCGCGTCCCGGTCGCCGGCGGCAGCGTTTCGGCCGCGCAACGGGCGAGGGTCGCCAGCGTGCTGTCGCCTTCGGTCCAGGCGACGCGGATCACATCGGCGTCGGGCTCCTCCACCAGACGCTTCAGCACGTCGATGGTGAAGGTCTTGCCGCAGCCACGGTCGCCCCCGACGAAGGCCACACGGCTCTTCGTCCCGGCGGGATCGGCCGCCGCCATGAACCAGCGCTCCAGTTCCTTGCGCGTGCCATCCCCGGCGAACCACGGGTGGGCCGTCCATGGCACGCCGTCCTTGGCGGCCGTGATCTTGCGGACGAGCGCATCCCAGCCCGGCTGCGCCTCGGGGCTGTTGAGCAGCTGCGCCCCCCGCCGTCCGAGGCGGGTGACGAGCGCCTCGTCGTGGATGACGATGCCAAGCGACCGTTCGACCGAGCGCAGGGGGTTGGTGGGAAGCCGGTCGAGATGGGACGAGATCGCGCCGAGCAGGATCGCCCGGTTCTCGATGAGGCTGACGCCGTTTTTGTCCGTCTGCGGCTGCCCGGCCTCGTCGAGCAGCGGGATCGAGCCCTCGTGCAGCCCGATCGGCACGCCGTTCTGATTGATCACGCAGCCACCGCTCATGCCCTCGACGGTGTTCATCATGTGGATCAGGCGGCCACCGACCCGTTCGTCGCGAATGATCGTGTCGGCGTCAAAGCATGGGTTGGCGGATCCGGGAAAACCGATGACGAAGGACAGCCCGCTGAACGTCGCCGGGATCGGGTGCCGGATGTCGATCGGCTCGACCCCCTGGATCGCCCGGTCCAGACGGAGCAGCGCGAAATCCAGACGGCGCATCGCCGCGGCGTCGACGAACCGGTCGAGCTTCTGGATGCCGATCATATGCGCGTTGCTGTACTCCAGCAAAGGCTGGTTGCGGTGCAGGCGCGCCTCCTGCGCTCCCTGGGTCCGGGGAAAGCAAATCCGATGGATGTCGTGTGGCGGCGGTCCGGTGACGATTTCGCTGCCGATGCGCCGGGGGTCGAAGGCGACATGGGCGCAGGTGATGACCAGATCGCGGCGAACGAGCAGCGCCGTGCCGATCACGTTGCGCCGGCCGCCGTTGTCGAGCTCGACATAACCGATCGCCCTGGTGATCAGATCCAGGGTGCCGAACAGGGACGGATCGGCAACACCGCGCGCGCGGTTGACCACCCCCTGCGGCTCGCCGGGATGCCCCACCCGGCCAATAATCTCCTTGATCTCATCGGCGGGGCGGCCTCTTGCCCGTTCCTGGGCCGCGATCATCGAGCAGTAGCGCGGGAGCTCGCCGGCGTTGTCGGCCGCATGGCACAGCGCCAGGATGTTCCGCACCCGGACATCCGCGATGCCCCCCAGGTCCGCGGCGCCCCGCAGCGCGGTCTGGAGTTCAACCAGGCCGGGCCGCGAGCGCCGCAGCTCGATGTACAGGGTCTGCGCCGTCTCCTCGGACAGGCGGGTCCAGCGCGCGAGAAGCAACGCCCCATCCGGAAAATCCGGTCCCGGCGCGCCGGCACCCTCCACCGCGACGGCCGCGTCGCTCATGGAAAACCCACGCCGCGTCCTTCGAACCCGCGCCCCAGGGCCTCGGTCGTGAGGGCGAAGTTGGAATCGTTGTCGTAGCCGGCGAAGTGGAGGCCGAAGGCGGGGTTGCCGGCCCCGGTGAGGCTGAAGACGAGGGAACCGGACGAGCCGCGCAACGTGGTCACGTCATGGCCGAAGGCGTAGCGGGTCTCCCGGTCCCTCTCGTGGCTGCCGACCGCCCGGTAGAACTCGCCGGGGGCGAAGCGCTTCAGGCCGAAGCGGCCGTCGAACAGTTGCCCGACGACCCAGCCCCAGTCGATGCCGTCCACCGTGCCCTCGGTCGCCGGTGGACGGTTGGGGAAGCCGAGAACGCCCAGCAGCGGCAACGCCCCCGCCGCCAGATCCGGATCCGGGGAGAAGGCGATCCGCTTCGGCTCCTGCTCCGGAAGCCCCCGGCCGTCGAGCGATCGGCCGAGGCGCAAGAGAACGGCGTCGATCCAACCGAAGCTCTCGCCGGCCCCGTTGGGGAACACCGCCTCCTCGATCGACCAGCGGTCCCGCTCGGCGTTGCCGGACTCGCCGAGGAAATCGATCTCCAGGCCGCGGACGATGCGCAGCCCCCGCTCGGTCTTGACCGAGAACACCGGGTAGCTTTGCAGCGCCTGCTGGAGGACGTGGAAGTTGCTGAGCACCCAAGGCCCTGCGGAATCCACCAGGATGCCAGTGCCGCAATAGCGGTTGGCGTGGCCGTTGGTCGGCTGGATGCGGCCGCACAGGGCGGCGCGCGTCCGGATCGGCTCGCGCAGGGCCGTCAGACGGTTGCTCCAGCCCCCGATCATCGGATGGGTCTCGTCGATGGCGCCGTTGCGGACCAGCAGGCTCGGCCGCGAACCGTCCGCCTTGACCACCGCCTCGATGGCGGCGAGCTCCGTCGGCGGCACCACGGCCAGCGGATCGTGCAGCCTGGCGAGGCCGCTGGTGCCATGGCGCCGGATCAACCCGATCGCCTTTTCGAAGTCCGCGCGCTCGGCGGGGGAGCGGTCGTCCGGACGCCCAAGCAGGGCGTCGAGGCGGGCCGACAGCTCGTCGGGGGCCGGCAGTTCCCGCGCTCCGCCGCCGGCCGCCGATTCGACCGATCCGCCGCCGCCCGCCGTCGCCTTGCCGAAGGCGAGGATCTGGCGCAGGCGCCCGACCCGCTCGGCCTGGGCGTCGCGGGCGTCGGCATCGGTCCTGTGGACCGCCGGCATGGCCGCGCCAACCCCCAGCCGGGCCGCGACCGGACCGCCGAGCCGGGCGACGAGATCCGCGGCGATGGGCAGCGGGGCGTCCGGATCGAGCCGGCGGGCGAGCAGCGCCGAGCCGAGCGCCGCGCCGTGACGGAGCAGAGGGCCGTCGTCGAGCCCCGGATCCTCGCCGAGCAGCTCGGTCAGGAAGCCGCGCATCTCGTCGGCCGGCGCGCGGGCCTCCGCCTCGAAACCCGGCGATTCGGTGCCGAGACCGAGGTCGAAGGACGCGGCGAGCAGCGCCTCCGCGTCGACGATTCCGGCCCCCATCGCCGTCGCGTCCCAGCCGGCGGGCCGCCGCGCCGAGGCGCGGACCAACCGGCGGAACATGGTCTGCAACGTCTCGCCGCGCGCCGCCGCCTCGTGGATCAGCCGGTCGCGGCCGTGATGCGCGAGCCAGCAGGCCGCCACGCCGGCGGTGAGCGCCACCGCGAAGCTGGTGCCCTGCCCCTGGCCGACCGAACCGGCGGGCCGTGGCTTGATCGACGCCCGCAGCACGTTCTGCGCCGGGGCGGAGACGGCGACCGCGCTGCCCGAACAGGAGCCCGGCCATTTGCCGTCCCGCGAATCGGTGCCGCCGATGGCGAGGCATTCGGAGAAGCGGGCGGGGTAAACCACGAGATCGACGCAATTGCCCGCCGCCGCCATCACGATGACGTTCCTGGCCACCGCGCGGCGGATGGCCGCCCGCAGCGGCGAGAAGGGCAGCGCGACCCCGCCGAAGGACATGGTGACGACATGCGCGCCTTTCTCGACGGCGAGATCCACCGCCGCGGCGAGGGGCAGTTCCTCGTGCAGCCAGACGCTGCGCAGCGCCCGGATCGGCATGTGGCTGGCGAGCGGCGCGCTGCCGACCAGCTTGTCCGAATCGCCGTGGGCCGGGCTGACCAGGACGCTGGCGGTCGCCGTGCCGTGGCCCGGATGCTGGCCGAACGCGTCGTCGAGCGGGTCGGCGGCTCCGTCGAGCGGGCCATCCCCCAGCGTGTTGAAGGCCCCGGCCAGGCGGACGTCCGCGAGTTGGACGTGGGCGGTGATTCCGGTGTCGGGCTGCGCCACGACGATCCCGCTGCCCATGGCGGGCCGCCCCATCCGCTGGGACAGCCGCCACGCCGCGCGGACCTTCATGGCGTCGAGCGCCCACAGCGGCGTCGCCTCCAGTTCGGACTCCTCCGGAACCCAGCAGCCGGGCGGGAAATCATCGACCGATTCCAGGCCGGGCGTCCGGTCCGGCATCGCCGGCGTGGCGAAGCGCGGCAGGTCGGGCTCGGCGACCGGCGCGTCCAGCGCGTCCGCCAGCCGCTCGCCGAGCGCGGCGGCGATCCCGTCGGAGGGGACGGGCGGGAAGCTGCGGTTGGGAAACACCAGCACGAAACGGTCCTCGTCGACGACCGAGACCGCATGCGGCTCGTCCGGAAACAGGGCGGCGAGCCGGCGTTCGGCCTCCTCCCGGCCACCCTGGGGGCGGACGATCAGGAAACGCGCGGGCGGGCCCGCCCCCTCCAGGCCGGACGGCGCCCTGACGACGCTGATCTGCCGCAGCGACTGGCTCAGCGCGGCATCGGTGTCCCCCTCCATGCGTCCCCTCACCCGTTCCACGGTTGGTGCTGCGCCCGGCCGGTCAGCCGGCGGCGTCCCCGTTCATCGCATCGCCCATCGCCTCGTCCAGCGGTCGCAACGCGAAGCCGGGCGGCGTGGAGGCGGCCTCGCCGACGAAGGACAGGATCTCCGGCATCTCCCGGACGAAGCGCTTGACCGGGACACGGTTCGAACGGTCCCAGTCGATCTCGAACGCCTCGGCGAAATAGCCGGCGATCCGCCGGTCGTGGAAGATGACCGAGGCGTCGCGGTTGACGCTGACCCCCTGTGAACTCCAGTTGTGGCTGCCGACCAGCACACGCTCCCCGTCGACGACCATCCCCTTGGCGTGGTGGTTCTCGATCGCGCGCAGGCACCGGTCCGTGTCGACCCCCTTGGAACGGAGGTACCAGGCGACGTGCCGGTTGTCGGAGAAGCGGCTGTTCCCGGCCCGCAGGAGGACCCGCGCGTCGTCCAGCGTCAGCAGCTTCTCGGTCAGCGCATCGATCAGCTCGTCGATGTTGCCACGGTGGACCGCCGGGTTCCCCCGCATGCCGATGTAGGGGATCTGGAACAGCAGCGTCCGCCGGGCCGAGCGGATCAGGTCGAGCACCGCGTCGCTGTAGATCCGGCCGCCACGGTCGGGCGTGAGCAGCGGGTGCGCCCTGATGCGGCCGGACACCTCCAGCGGGGGAAGCACGCGGCTCGGCGGCCGCCGTTCCTCGACGGCCTCCGTCGCGGCCGGAACCAGGACCAAGAGCCGCGGAGCGGCCGCCCCGCGCCCGGCCGGCTCCCCGGACCGCTGGTGATCCTGGCGGATGTGGCTGCGGAACCTCTCCGACAGGGTGGGGCTCGCCGTCACCACATGCCAGTCACGGTTGCCCGGCAGGTCGGTCTCCGTCGCCCTGACGCGCATGGCCTCGTCCACGGGGGGCAGGCTGCTGCCGTTCTTCCAGTTGCCGGAGGACAGCCAGAACCGGTCGTCGTCCCGCACCGTCACCTTGATGTGGTACGCCGACGCGACGAGGCCGCCAGCTCCGGACGGCGCCACCCGGTATCGGAACCTGTATCCCTGCCCGCCCCAGCGCGCGAACTCCGCACTCACCGGGGCGGTCAGCGGATCGCCCGCATCCCGGCCGGCGTCTTCTCCGGCGTCTTCTCCGGGCTCCTTCGGCGCCGACCTCCGGTCGATGGTGAGTTCCACCTCCACACCCCGGGCCAGGGCTTCCTCGATCCCCTCGGCGATCCTGATCCCCTGGGCCTCGTACATCGCCGCGTCGAGGCGGGCGCCCGCGCCCGCGCCCGCCAGAAAATTCTCGAATTCCTCCAGACCGTGCTCCGGGCTGAGATGCGCGCGGACGGTCATCTCCTCGGTGACCGGTTCGAGCTGGAACTCAGGCCCACGCCGGGCGTCGTCGTCGTAGGCGATGTCGGTCACGGCCTCGTCCGTGGCGCGCGCGTCCCACTGTTCGGACAGCGTCGCCGCCTCGTAGCGGACGGGAACCCCCCGGAAGCTGTCCGGCCAGTCCCGCGATTCGACGAGCTGGCTCTGCCGGACCGAGGCCATGATGAGCGGGGCGCCACCGTCGCCTCGCCCATCCTCCGGGTAGCCGACACGGGCGGCAACCAGCGTACGCGGGCCTTCGCGCAGAAAGGCCGCGGCGGCCGCCTCCACGGCGGAGGCCGGCGGAGCGCTGCCGGTGGCCCCGCCGAGGCCGGCACCGGCGGCGACAGCGACATCGACCCGCCCATCCGCGACGGTGATGGTGATGGTGGCGGCCGGCGCGGCGGCGGTCGTCGCCGGCCCCCGGCCGGTCCGCGCCTCGACCGACGGCGGGCGCAGCCAGCGGCGGCGTTCGCGATAGTCGTGGAGCAGGCTGGCCGGGACCGCCTGGTTCTCCCGGAGATAGATGCCGGCGAAATGCAGTCCGGCAACCTCGCCGGTGGACATGACGACCAGGGCCGAGCCGGAGTTTCCGCCGAGCGTGGTGCAGTCGTGGGTGATCAGGCGCGGTTCCTGCCGGGCGACGAAACCGGGTGCCACGCGCTTCACGTCGTAGACGTCGCGGTAGAGATCCCGCATCAGCGCCTGGTCGGGGATGATCCGGGGCGGCGCCTTCGCGGGATAGCCGAGCACGCAGAGCGGTTCCGTTTCGGGCACGCCGCCGCGCAGGATCGGCAGGAACGAGAGCGTGCCGATTTCCGGCCGCGCGGACAGCTTCAGGAAGGCGATGTCCACATCGCTGTCCTCCGGCTCGATGTAGAGCACGCTGGCGACCGGGACCGACAGGCCGGGGCTGTCGTCCTGGTGGAGATGGCCGGTCGCGAAGGACAGGGTGACCGGCCGCCCGAAGGCGCCCATGCGGAAGCTGTAGCCCTGGCCCGAACGCCGCGCGATCACCTCGGCCACATGGCGGTTGGTGACGACGATGCCGTCGTCGATCATCCAGCCGGTTCCCACATAGGGCATCCCAGCGATCCCCTCCACGTCGATCCGGCCGATCCGGTCGAGCAGCGGCGCGACCACGGCCTCCCGTTCGACCAGCCTGTCCTTAAGGAAGCGCGCTTCCGCGCCACGGATGGCGGCGTTCTCGCGGTCGATCCGCGGCTGCCCCGCGGCGTCCCTGGCGGCGAAGAAGACCGGGCGCTGTTCGGACACGATCGTCTCGATGGCCGCCATGTCCGCGCGGCGGAGGGCGTCCTCCACCGTCTCCGGCGCCACGGCGGCGCTCTCGATCCCCTCCGGCCCGCCGCCCTGGCGGCTGGCGAGCTTCCGCTTCACATCGGATTCCAGTTCGGGCCGCCGCCTCAGCAGGCGATGGATGAAGTCCGTGTCCTCACCGCGCATGACACCCTCCCGGGACATGGCGCCCTGTCCGGGCGCTTCGCCTCGCAGCCGTGCTGTTCGCGCGGAAGGCTAGCCTGATAATTGTCCTTGTTCAAGAAACCACCAACCTGCGAAGGTCTCCCATTCGCCACGCCAATTTCCGCGTTGAATTTCCTGAGAGCCGGGATCGCGTCCGCGCGACATCGGGCCCTGTCGACGATCCAGCCGACGGCCCCGAGCACCCCGCCCACCCCGCCCTTCACCGATGGCGAGGCCGCGATGGACAGAACGCGCGCCGGCATGGCCCGTCCGGTGCATGCCGTTGCCGAAAGCGCACGCCTTGGCACGGAAAGACCCTCGGACGCGCGATAGTCTTTGCCCGCCCTCGCCTGCCCGGTCAAAGCTTGCGCCCACTGATCGCTGTTTCGGGGCGGACGCACCAGAATGCCTTCCTTTGGAACGATCCGCCCTGCGCCGGATCGCCTTGCACGCTGCGGCTTGCGCGGATGATGGGGATCAGCCGCCGCGCCGTCCTGGGCGCCTCCCTCGCCCTGTCGCTGGCCCCGTTTCCCGTCGCCGCCCGGCAGCGAAGCCACGCCGCCACCCATGGGGCCGCCCCCTTCGCGACCGAGCACCTGATCCCCGGCTCGCCGCTGGACCTTGGACAGGTCGACCTGACGTCGCCCGAGGCCCGCGTGGTCGCGCTGACCATCGACGACGGCCCCGACCCGAACGACCTCCGCATCCTCGAGATCCTGCGGCAGCACGAGGCGAAGGCGACCTTCTTCTGCATCGGCGGCAAGATCGCCAGGCACCCGGACATCGTTTTGGCGATGGCCGCGTCCGGCAACGAGATCGGCAGCCACAGCCAGACCCATCCGCTGATGACCGATCTCACGGCCGGGCAGCGTGACTGGAATTTGGCGAAGCCCAACGCGGCCCTGGCCGGCATGGGCATCCATCCGGCGTGGTTCCGGCCGCCCTACGGCGATTTCGATGCCGCCGTCACCGCGCAGGCGCAGGCCCATGGGCTGCGGACGGTGCTGTGGACCGCCGATTCCCAGGACTGGAAAGGGCTTGGGCCCGACGCGATCGCAAGCCGGGTCCAGGAAAGGCTGGCGCCGGGCGCCGTCGTCCTGATGCACAGCACGAAGGCCGCCTCGGTCGAGGCGCTGCCCGGCATCCTGGAGAGCGGCAAGCGGCAGGGGGTCCGCTTCGTCACGATGACCGAATGGGCCAGCGCCATGGAACGCGCCGCCATGCCCTCCCTGGCGATGCTCCACGCACCGACGGGGCGGTGAGCGCGCCCAAGGTCACACCGGCTTTCCCGTCCGACAACCAGAAGCCCCTTCCGGCACCGCCTCGGCCATGAAGCGGCCGCCGGCCAGGGCTGGGCCAGGCCGGACCAGCGATGGCTCGGACGCCGGGGACAGCCGATTGCGGTGCATTTGCCGCCACGCCGCCCGTTTCTGCGTCCGCAAACCCTCTCCCCAGGGAGCAGGCAGACAGCGGGACCAGATCACGCCATCCCCGCCGGCAACATCGCCAGCACCCCGAGCACCAGCGTCGCGCCGCCGAGCAGCAGCGCCAGACCGGTGGCGTCGGGGGCGCCGTCCTGCTCCCTTCCACCGCTGGGCGGAGCGCTCCCGTCGAGCGCCGCCAGCAGCAGCAGTCCATCGGGCGTCGGCATCAGGGAGGCGATCACCATCAGATCGATGTCGTTCGAGCCTCGCATCCTGTCCTCTCCTTCCTTTGGGGCCGCAGCCCGGCCATGGGGCGGGCGGACGGGCCGGTTCGCCGATACGAACGCGCAGTCGATGCATGTTTCACATCGACGTGACGCATAGTCGGATATATTTTCCTATCTTGCAAGTTGGTTTTCCAGGCACGCCTCTCATAATAACAAAAATCTTTCGCTGTTAAATCCTATTTTTCTATAGATTTATGCGTTTTAGGATTGCGTCCGCCGCGATCCGCGCATTAGAGTTTTTCAGGCATGGAGAGCAGCGATCCGTCGAACGCATTTCGGCCTGGCCATCGACCAAGACAACGTGCCCCGTTTCCAAATCATCCATTCTTTTCGTGGAAGACGACCGATGAACAAGACCTTGTATAAATTCGCGCTCGCCGCCCTGACCATCGCCATTCCCTTTACCGCCCAGGCGGCGGGCAGCAAGATCGTCGTCGGCTACCAGACCGACGCCCTGCCCTCCTCGGTCGCCATCGCCAACGGCGACTTCGCCAAGGCGACCGGCACCGAGATCGATTTCCGCAAATTCAACTCCGGCGCCGAGATCTTCGCCGCCATCGCGTCGGGCGACGTTCAGGTCGGCTATGTCGGCTCCAGCCCCTTCGCCGCGGCGACCAGCCGCGGGCTGGACGTCAAGGCCTTCCACCTCGCCACCATCTCCGGCACCGACGAGGCGCTGGTGGTGCGCAACGGCTCCGGCATCGAGAAGCCGGCCGACCTGAAAGGCAAGAAGCTCGCCGCCGCCCCGGTCTCGACCGACCATTACCAGCTGCTGGCCGTGCTGAAGCAGGAGAAGCTGAGCGAGCGCGACGCCCAGGTCTTCGCCATCCCGCAGCCGGACATCGTCGCGGCGTGGAACCGCGGCGACCTCGACGGCGCCTTCGTCTGGGATCCGGCGCTGACCGAGCTGAAGAAGACCGGCAAGGTGCTGCTGACCTCGCGGCAGGTCGCCGACCGTGGCGCCCCGACCTTCACCGCCTGGGTCGCGACCGCCGCCTTCACCAAGGACAACCCGGCCTTCCTGAAGGGCTTCGCCGGGGTGGTCGAAAAATACAGCGCCTCCTTCCGCAACGACAAGGCGGCCTGGGGGCCGGACTCGGAGAACGCCAGGACGCTGGCCAAGCTGCTGGGCGGCACCCCGGCCGACCAGGCCTCGGCGCTGAACAACCTGTCGCTGGTCCCGGCCGAGCAGCAGGCGACCACCGCCTGGCTGGCCGGCGGCGAAGGCGGCGGTGCGGCCAAGATCCTCAAGGACACCGCCGAGTTCCTGAAGGAGCAGAAGAAGGTGACCGCCGTGCTGCCGAGCTACGGCGGCTTCTTCACCGCCGACTACGTCAAGGGCCTGCGCTGATCGCCGCCGCCACCGGCCGGCAAGAGGGCGGACAAGGGGAAGCCATGCTCCAGGTTCACAACGCCAGCGTCTTCTTTCCCGCCCGCGACGGCCGGGTGGTCCACGCGCTCGACCGCGCCTCGCTCGACATTGACGCCAACAGCATCGTCGTGGCGCTCGGCGCCTCGGGCTGTGGGAAATCGACCCTGCTCAACGCCATCGCCGGTTTCCTGCCGCTGTCCGACGGCTCGATCACGCTCGACGGCCGCCCGGTCGAGCGGCCCGGCGCCGACCGCGGCGTCGTCTTCCAGAAGGACACGCTGCTGCCCTGGAAGAGTGTCGCCGAGAATGTCGCGCTCGGCCTGAAATTCGCCGGCGTCCCGGCGCGCCGGCGGCGCGAGCGGGCGGAGGAGCTGCTGGGCTTGGTCGGGCTCGACGGCTTCGCCGATTCCACCCCGCACGAGCTGTCGGGCGGCATGCGCCAGCGCGTCGGCATCGCCCGCGCGTTGGCCACCGACCCGAAGATCCTGCTGATGGACGAACCCTTCGGCGCGCTCGACAGCCTGACGCGCGAGCAGATGCAGGAGCTGCTGATCGACGTCTGGGCGCGCACCGGCAAGCGCATCTTCTTCATCACCCATTCCATCGAGGAGGCGCTGTTCCTCGGCACGACGGTGGTGGTGATGTCGCCGCGCCCCGGCCGCATCGTCGCCCGCTTCGAGCTGGATTTCGTCCGCCAGTTCGCCGCCGAGCGCGACGTGCGGGCGATCCTGTCGTCACCGCGCTTCGCCGAGCTGTACGACGAGATCCGCGACATCGTCCACCGGCCCCATCACGCGGGCCCACACCATGAGGGACGGCCGCAATGACCGACCTGACCCGTCGCGACGAGTCGGTGATCGCCCCGCCGGCGACGCCGAAGCTGGTCCGTCTGCACCCCTTCGGCCTCGACGGCGCCCGCACCGCCCCGATCAGCCTCGCCACCGCGCTGGTGCTGGTCGGGGCGTGGTTCCTGGTGGCGGAGTTCCGGCTGGTGCCGCCGCTGTTCCTGCCCGGCCCGCAGGAGGTGCTGGCCCAGTTCCTCGCCATCGCCGAGGAGGGCTACGCCGGCGCCACCCTGTGGGAGCATGTCTCGGCCAGCCTGTTCCGCATCTTCACCGCCGCCTTCGTCGCCGCCTCGCTCGGCATTCCGCTCGGGCTGGCGATGGGGCTGAACCGCTGGGCCAAGGGCGTCTTCGACACGCCCATCGAGTTCTACTGGCCGCTGCCGCCGCTCGCCTACCTGCCGCTGATGATCATCTGGCTCGGCATCGGGGAGGTCTCCAAGATCGTGCTGCTGACGCTGGCGATGTTCGCGCCGGTCTGCCTGTCGGCCCAGGCCGGCGTGCGGGCGCTGCCGATCGAGCGGGTCAACGCCGCCCTGTCGCTCGGCGCCACCCGCTGGCAGATCTTCCGCGAGATCGTGCTGCCCAGCGCCCTGCCGGAGATCCTGACCGGCCTGCGCATCGGCATCGGCGTCGGCTGGAGCACGCTGGTGGCGGCCGAGCTGATCGCGGCGACGCGCGGCATCGGCTTCATGATCATGTCGGCCTCGCATTTCCTGGCGACCGACGTGGTGTTCGTCGGCATCGGCGTCATCGCCGTGTGGGCCTTCGCCTTCTCCTACGGCATGCGCCTGCTGGAAGCGTGGCTGGTGCCCTGGAAAGGCAAGCTGTGAGTTTCCGTCATCCCGGAGTGTGTCGAGTCGTGTCCCGTCCCCCCAACATCCTGTTCATCATGGCCGACCAGCTGGCGGCCCCCGCCTTGCCTTTTTACGGTCATCCGCTGGTCAGGACGCCCAACCTGTCGCGGCTGGCGGCCGAGGGCGTGGTGTTCGAGAATGCCTACTGCAACTATCCGCTCTGCGCGCCCTCGCGCTTCTCGCTGCTGTCGGGGCGGCTGCCGTCCGCCATCGGCGCCTACGACAACGCCGCCGAGTTCGCCTCCTCGGTGCCGACCCTCGTCCATCATTTCCGCGCGGCGGGCTACCGCACCTGTTTGTCGGGCAAGATGCATTTCGTCGGCGCCGACCAGCTCCACGGCTTCGAGGAGCGGCTGACCACCGACATCTACCCGGCGGATTTCGGCTGGACGCCGGACTGGGCGAACGGCGCGCTGCAATACGACTGGTCGCACCACATGGCCAGCGTCATCGAGGCCGGCCCCTGCCACCGCAGCCTGCAAATCGACTTCGACGAGGAGACGGCGCATCAGGCGGTGCAGAAGATCTACGATTATGGGCGGACGGGCGCCGGGCGGGGCGACGAGGCGCCCTTCTTCCTGACGGTGTCCTTCACCCACCCGCACGACCCGTTCAACTGCCTGCCCGAGCATTGGGACCTCTACGACCACGCTTCCATCGACGCCCCCTCGGTCCCGGCGATCCCGCTGGCCGAGCAGGATCCGCACAGCCGCCGCCTGCATGTGATGGACAGCATCCATCGCTACGATCTGACGCCGGAGCGGGTGCGCACGGCGCGCCACGCCTATTACGGCTCGGTCAGCTACGTCGACGAGCTGGTCGGGCGGCTGCTGACCGCGCTGACGCGGGCCGGGCTGGCCGACGACACCATCGTCGTCTTCACCGGCGACCATGGCGAGATGCTGGGCGAGCGAGGCATGTGGTACAAGATGACCTTCTTCGAATGGTCGTCGCGCGTGCCGCTGCTGGTCCACGCGCCAGGGCGCTGGAAACCGGGCCGGGTGTCCGATCCGGTGTCGCACGTCGATCTGTTCCCGACCTTCCTCGACCTGATCGGCGGGCGGGCGCCGCCGCCCGTCGACCCGCTCGACGGCACCAGCCTGCTGCCGCTGCTGGAGGGCCGGAAGCGCGAGGGCGACGAAGCCGTGTACGCGGAGTATCTCGGCGAGGGCGTCCTCGCCCCGGCCTTCATGGTGCGGCGCGGCCCTTACAAGTACATCGCTTGCGAGGGCGACCCGCCGCAGCTCTTCGACCTGGAGAGCGACCCGCGGGAGCTGGTCAACCGCTCCGGCGACCCGCTGCTGGCCGAGGTCGAGGCGTCGCTGGCCGCCGCCGTGGCGCGGCGCTGGGACGCGGCGGCGTTGAGGCAGGCGGTGATCGAGAGCCAGAACCGCCGCCTGTTCGCCCACCGCATCCTGCTGACGGGCCGCCACACGCCGTGGGATTTCCAGCCGCACCGCGAGGCGGCAACCGCCTACGTGCGGAACTTCGGCATCGCCGAAGACACGCTGAAGGCCGTCGCACGGTTGCCGGCGGTGGAGCCGGTGCCGCCGGACTTTCCGGAGGGGTGAGCGCCGGCACACAAGCCCCTAACCCATGCCCCCACCCCGACCCTCCCCTGCGTTAGCGGGGGAGGGTCGGGGTGGGGGCATGTGGCAGGAACTCTCTCACACCGGCCGGTCGCCCAGCACGGTGGCGCGGTGCATCAGGCGGCTGTGCGGCAGATAGTCGTTCACCGCGTAATGCTGGGTCGAGCGGTTGTCCCACAGCGCCAGATCGTCCGGCTTCCAGTTCCAGCGCACGGTGAATTCCGGCCGGGTGACATGCTCGAACAGGATGCGCAGGATTCCGTCGCTCTCCTTCGGGCTCAGCCCGAGGATGTGGGCGGTGAAGTTCTCGTTGACGAACAGGGCCTTGCGGCCGTTCACCGGGTGGGTGCGGACCACCGGATGGACACGCACCGGATTCTTGGCCCGCGCCTCGAGCCAGCGTTCGTACACGCCCGGCGCGTTGTGGCGCCATTCGGGGAAGGAGCGGGTGAAGTCGTGCACCGCCTTCAGCGGCTCCAGCAACCGGCGCAGCGGTTCCGAAAGCGCCTCGTAGGCGGCGAAGGCGCTGCTCCACAGCGTGTCGCCGCCCGACGGCGGGACCTTCTTGGCCGACAGCGCGACGATGGCCGGCGGCGCTTCCACAAAGGTGACGTCGGTGTGCCAGACGTCGTTGTCGGTCGGGTTGTGCGGCCCGGTGTCGAGCACCATGATCTCCGGGAAGTCCGGCACGCTGGGGTAGACCGGGTGGACGTGCAGCGGCCCGAAGCTGGCGGCAAAGGCGCGCTGCTGCGCCGGGGTCAGCGGCTGCTTCTCGAAGAACAGCACTTGATGATGGACCAGCAGCGCCTCCAGCTCAGCGGCGGCCGACGCCGACAGCGGGCGGCTGAGGTCGATGCCGGTGACGCGGGCGCCGATGGTCGGGCCGAGCGGTGTGGCGGTCAGGGTCGGAAAGGCGGCGTCTGGCACGGCTGACCTCGGGCTGGTATTGGGCGTGGGACGAGGAATGGCGGCCGGACACCGGCGGGGCGGGATGCCGGAGGGACAAAGCCACCCCAACCCGCCGGTTTCACGGTCGCGGCGCCGGAAAACCCGATGCGCAGAAGGCCTCCGACGCCGCAGAGCCATGGTAGACCGGTCTTTTATCTACTGTAAATATAGAAAATTATAATCACTATTGACTGTATATTTTTGTTGTTACTGCCGCCCGATTGGCCAATCCCGACCCTTGCCATGGAAGGGTTGCCCATCTTTCGGTCACATGCCAATTTCGTGATCCCTGGGTGCGCGGGGGCCGGACGGAGCCGCAAGGGCGGCGTCATGTGGCACCACCGTTGCAACAAGCCGGGGCTTTGCGCATGGGCGCAGATCGGCGGCGGACGCGCGCGGGCGCGCCGGCGGGCAAGACGACGGAGGGGTTTCGGATGGGTGTTCGGGGATTCGCGAAGGCCGCGCGCGTGGCGCGCCGGGCCGTGCTGGGTGGTGTCGCGGCCGTGGTGGTCGCCGGTGTGATGACGGGCGCCCTGCCGGCCTGGGCGCAGGGCAAGGTCAAGGTCGCCGGCGTCTACACGGTTCCGATCGAGCAGCAGTGGGTCAGCCGCATCCACACCGCGCTGAAGGCCGCCGAGGCGCGCGGCGAGATCGAGTATGTCTGGGCCGAATCGGTCGCCAACACCGACTACGAGCGCGTCATGCGCCAGTACGCCGAGGCCGGCCAGCAGCTCGTCTTCGGCGAGGTGTTCGGGGTCGAGCGCGCCGCCCGCGCCGTCGCCAAGGACTACCCGAAGACCGCCTTCGTCATGGGCTCCAGCTTCAAGCCGCAGGAGCCGAACTTCTCGGTCTTCGACAACTACATCCAGGAGCCGGCCTATCTGACCGGCATGATCGCCGGCGCCATGACCAAGTCGAACGTCATCGGTCTGGTCGGCGGCTACCCGATCCCCGAGGTCAACCGCCTGATGAACGCCTTCGTCGAGGGCGCCAAGGAGGTCAACCCGAAGGTCAAGGTCTCGGTCAGCTTCATCGGCAGCTGGTTCGATCCGCCCAAGGCCAAGGAAGCCGCCTTCGCCATGATCGACCGCGGCGCCGACGTGATGTACGCCGAGCGCTTCGGCGTGTCGGACGCGGCCAAGGAACGCAAGGTGCTCGCCATCGGCAACGTCATCGACACCCAGCCGCAATACCCCGACACCGTGGTGGCGAGCGCCTTGTGGCACATGGAACCGTCGGTCGACCGCGCCATCGCCGCCGTGAAGGCCGGCAGCTACAAGGCCGAGGATTACGGCCCCTATTCGAAGATGGAGCACAAGGGCTCCAGCCTCGCCCCGCTCGGCACCTTCGAATCCAAGATCCCGGCCGAGGTGATCGCCAAGGTCAAGGCCCGCGAGGCCGAGATCCGCGCCGGCAAATTCACCGTCAAGGTCGACGACGGCGAGCCCAAGTCGACGATGTGATCGGACGCCTCCCCGTCATGCCCACACCCGCGTCCCGCGCGGTGTCCGGAGGGGCGGAGGTTGTCCTCCGCCTCGACGGCATCACCAAGCGCTTCGGCCCGCTTCTCGCCAACGACGGCATCTCGCTGACGCTCCGCGCCGGCGAGGTGCTGGCGCTGCTCGGCGAGAACGGTGCCGGCAAGACGACCCTGATGAACATCCTGTTCGGCCATTACGTCGCCGATTCCGGAACCATCGAGGCGTTCGGCCGTCCCCTGCCCCCCGGCTCGCCCAAGGCGGCGCTGCGGGCCGGCATCGGCATGGTCCACCAGCACTTCACGCTGGCCGACAATTTGTCGGTGCTCGACAACGTCGCCGTCGGCACCGAGCGGCTGTGGCGGCCCTGGTCGGACCGCGCGGCGGCCAAGCGCAAGCTGCTGGCGCTGGCCCAGCGCTTCGGGCTGGGCGTGCGGCCCGACGCGCCGGTCGGCGACCTGTCGGTCGGCGAGCGGCAGCGGGTGGAGATCCTGAAGGCGCTCTACCGCGACGCCCGCATCCTGATCCTGGACGAACCCACGGCGGTGCTGACGCCGCAGGAATCCGCCGGCCTGTTCGACACGCTGCGCAAGCTGACGGCGGATGGGCTGGCGGTCGTCTTCATCAGCCACAAGATGAACGAGGTCTTCGCCGCCAGCGACACGGTGGCCGTGCTGCGCGCCGGCAAGCTGGTCGCCACCCACGCGACGGCCTCGACCGACCAGCACCGGCTGGCCGAGCTGATGGTCGGCCGCGCGGTCAAGCCGCCCGCCCCCGCCGCGCTGGTGCCCGGCGCCCCGGTGCTGGAACTGGCCAGCGTGACGGTCGCCTCCGGCCACGGCCGCCCGCTGCTCGACACGGTGGATCTCACCGTGCGGCGCCATCAGGTGATCGGCATCGCCGGCGTGTCGGGCAACGGCCAGACGGCGCTGGCCGAGCTGGTCAGCGGCCTGATCCACCCGGCTGGCGGCCACGCCGCGCTGAAGGGCGAGCGGATCGACCGCGCCGACCCGGCCGGCATGGTGCGGCGCGGCGTCGCCCGCATCCCGGAGGACCGCCACAGCGCCGGCCTCGTCGGCGCCATGGCGGTGTGGGAGAATCTGATCGCCGAACGCTACCGCGACCGGGATTTCTCGCGCTTGGGCGTGCTGCGCCGGGGCGCCGCCCGCGCCTACGCCCGCGAGGTGATTTCCGCCTTCGACGTGCGCTGCCCGGGGCCGGACGCCCGCACGCAGCTGCTGTCCGGCGGCAACATGCAGAAGCTGATCCTCGGCCGCACGCTGGCGCACGGGCCCGACCTGATCCTGGCGAGCCAGCCGACGCGCGGGCTCGACGTCGGTGCCGTGTCCTACGTCCATGGCCGGCTGCTGGAGGCCCGCGCGCGCGGCGCCGGGGTACTGCTGATCTCCGAGGATCTCGACGAGATCCTGGCGCTCGCCGACAGCATCGCCGTCATCCACCACGGGCGCCTGACCCCGCTGCTGCCGCACGGCCGCGTGTCGGTCGGCCAGCTCGGCCTGCTGATGGCCGGGCACTGGGACATTCTTCCGGAGATCGTCGATGCGGCTTGAACCGCGCACCGATACCCCGCTCGCCGTCCGGCTGCTGGCGCCGCTGGGCGCCGTGCTGGCGGCGCTGGCGCTCTGCGCCCTGCTGGTCGCCTGGACCGGCGCGCCGGTGCTGCGCGCCTACGGGCTGCTGATCGAGGGCGCCGTCGGCTCGCGCTTCGCCCTGACCGAAACGCTGACCAGGGCCACCCCGCTGATCCTCACCGGGCTGGCCGCCGCCGTCGCCTTCCGCGCCAAGCTGTGGAACATCGGCGCCGAGGGGCAGCTCTACATGGGGGCGCTCGCCGCCGTGGTGCTGGGCGGCGGGATGCTCGACCTGCCGGCCTGGCTGCTGATGCCGGTCGTGCTGCTCGCCGGCATGGCGGCCGGCGGCGTCACCCTGCTGGGGCCGGCGGTGCTGAAGGTCCGCTTCGGCGTCGACGAGGTGGTGACAACGCTGCTGCTGAACTTCGTCGTGCTGCTGTTCGTGTCGATGCTGCTGGAGGGCGCGCTCAAGGACCCGATGGGCATGGGCTGGCCGCAGTCGGCCCCGGTCGATCCGGCGGCCGAGCTGCCCAAGCTGGTCGAGCGCACCCGCCTGCACGCCGGCCTCGCCATCGCGCTCGGCCTGTCGCTACTGCTGTGGCTGATCGACACGCGGACCATCTGGGGCTACGAGAACCGCGCGGTCGGCGCCAACCCGCGCGCCGCCGCCTTCGCCGGCATGCCGGTGACGCGGGTCATGCTGCGCACGGCGCTGCTGTCCGGCGGGCTCGCCGGGCTGGCAGGGGCGGCGGAGGTCTGCGGGCTGAAGGGCTATCTGACGCTCGACCTGTCGCCCGGCTTCGGCTACAGCGGCATCGTCGTCGCCATGCTGGCGCAGCTTCACCCGCTGGGCGTGGTCGGGGCGGCGCTGTTCATCGCCGGCATCTTCGTCGGCGCCGACGCCATGAGCCGCGCCATGCCGGTGCCCAACTACATCGCCGACGTGCTCGTCGCCACCAGCCTGCTCTGCATGCTGGTCGCCGGGCTGCTGGCGCGTTACCGCCTGCGGCGAGGCTGACGTGACCGAAATTCTCGACATTCTCGTCTCCGCCGCCTTCTGGACGGCGGTCCTGCGCATCGCCACCCCCTATGTGCTGGGCACGCTGGGGGAGCTGCTGTGCGAGCGCGCCGGCGTGCTCAACCTCGGCATCGAGGGCATCATGACGCTGGGCGCCATGGCCGGCTGGATGGCGGTCTACCAGGGCGCCGACCTGTGGACCGGCGTGGTCTTCGCGGCCGGTTGCGGGGCGCTGCTCGGGCTGCTGCACGCGCTGCTGACGGTGCCGCTCGGCCTGTCGCAGCATGTCACCGGCATCGGCGTCACGCTGCTGGGGACCAGCCTGTCCTACTACGTCTACCGCCTCGTGCTGCCGCAGGCGAGCACGCCGCCGACGGTCACTCCGTTCCAGCCGCTCGATTTGCCGGGGGCGCTGGCGCAGACGCCGCTGACCTACCTCGCGCTGGCGCTGGTCGTGCTGGTCGCCTATGTGCTGTACCGCACGCCGGTCGGGCTGGCGGTGCGGCTGGTCGGCGAGAATCCGGCGGCGGCCGAGGCGCAGGGCCTCAACGTCACCGCCCTGCGCATCGGTGCCGTGATGGCGGGCAGCGCGCTGATGGCGCTGGCCGGCGCCTTCCTGACGCTGTCGGCCTTCAACGCCTTCTTCTTCAACATGGTCAACGGGCGCGGCTGGATCTGCGTGGCGCTGGTGGTCTTCGCCTCCTGGCGGCCGGGCAAGGCGCTGCTGGGCGCGCTGCTGTTCGCCGTCTTCGACGCGCTGCAACTGCGGTTGCAGCAGGTGGCCGGCGGCGTCCTGCCTTATCAAGTCTTCCTGATGATGCCCTATCTGCTGAGCATCCTGGCGCTGGTCCTGGTGGCGCGCCGCGCCTCCTACCCGCGCGCCCTGATGGTGCCCTACCGCAAAGGAGAACGCTGATGTTCGATCTGGTCCTGCGCCGCGCCACCCTGCCGGATGGCCGCAAGGGCGTCGACATCGCAATCAAGGACGGCCGCATCGCCGCCGTCGCGCCGGAGCTGCCCGGCGAGGCCGGCAGCGAGGTCGACGCCACCGGCCGGCTGGTGACGCCACCCTTCGTGGACGCGCATTTCCACATGGATTCGACGCTCAGCTACGGGCTGCCGCGCGTCAACCAGTCCGGCACGCTGCTGGAGGGCATCGCGCTGTGGGGCGAGCTGAAGCCGCAGCTGGTCCAGGAGGCCATCGTCGAGCGGGCGCTGGCCTATTGCGACTGGGCGGTGGCGCGCGGCCTGCTGGCGATCCGCAGCCACGTCGACGTCTGCGACCCGCGCCTGCTGGCGGTCGAGGCGCTGCTGGAGGTTCGGAAGCGCGTCGCGCCCTATCTGGATCTGCAACTCGTCGCCTTCCCGCAGGACGGCGTGCTGCGCTCCCCCGGCACCGAGGAGCGGCTGAGGCGGGCGCTCGACCTGGGCGTCGATGTCGTCGGCGGCATCCCGCATTTCGAGCGGACGATGGCCGACGGCGCCGCCTCGGTCCGGCTGCTCTGCGAGATCGCGGCGGAGCGCGGGCTGCTGGTCGACATGCATTGCGACGAGAGCGACGACCCGCTGTCGCGCCATGTCGAGACTCTGGCCTATGAGGCGCAACGGCTGGGGATGCAGGGCCGGGTGACGGGATCGCACCTGACATCCATGCACTCGATGGACAACTACTATGTTTCCAAACTGATCCCGCTGATGGCGGAGGCGAACCTCGGCGTGATCGCCAACCCGCTGATCAACATCACCCTGCAAGGCCGCCACGACAGCTACCCGAAGCGCCGCGGCATGACCCGCGTGCCCGAACTGATGGCCGCCGGGCTGACGGTGGCGTTCGGGCACGACTGTGTGATGGATCCCTGGTACCCGCTCGGCTCCGGCGACATGCTGGAGGTGGCGCACATGGGGCTGCATGTCGGGCAGATGACCGGGCAGGCCGGCATGGCCGCCTGCTTCGACGCCGTCACCGTCAACCCGGCCAAGCTGCTGCACCTCGAGGGCTACGGGCTGGAGCCGGGCTGCAACGCCGATCTGGTGGTGCTCCAGGCCGGCAGCCCGGTCGAGGCGATCCGCACGCGGGCCGCGCGGCTGCTGGTGCTGCGCCGTGGACGGGTGATCAGCCGCTGCGCCCCGGTGCAGGCGGAGCTGGATTTGCCGGGCCGGCCGGCGAGCGTGAGCTTCACGACGCCGGTGGCTTGAGGAAATCCCATCGCAACACCGCTGTCCAGCCCTCTCCCACGGGGAAAGGGCTGGACAGCGTGGTAACGGGTTCCGTGGCGCTTTCACGTCAGCCCAGGCTTCGGTGTCGCCCTGTTACGTCGGAGCCCCGCCGGCTCCCGGGGCCGGATCGCCGGAGATCGCCAGGGAGCGGAAGAAGGCGGTGACGCACTCCTGGGCCAGGGCGACCGCGCGCTCGTCCGGGGCGCCGGCCTGGAGCATCCGGCTCAACAGCCCGATCAGCAGCGCGTGCATCGACAGCGCCGCCGCCGCCGGCAGCCAGTGCGGCGCCAGATCCCCCCGCGCCGCCGCCGCCTCGAAGAATCGGGTCGCGCGTTCCATGAATTCGTCGGTGCGGGCCTGCTTGCGCTCGATGATCCCGCGCATCTCCTCGACATACTCGCAGCGGTGGAACAGGATGGTGAAGACACGGCGGCGCCGCTGGTCGGTGACCATCAGCTGCAACACCTCCTTCAACGTGGCGCACAACGCCTCCAGGGACGAGGCGTCCGCCCGGTCGAGCAGTCCGTGGAAGACGTCCTCCTGCGGCAGCTTGGCGCGGGCCTGCATCGCCTCGAACAGATCGACCTTGTCGTGGAAGTGCCAATAGACGGCGCCACGGGTGACCCCGGCCGCCCGCGCGATCCCCTCCAGCGTGGTGCGCGCGACGCCCTGCTCGAAGAACAGCGCCTCGGCGGCGTCGAGGATGGCGTTGCGGGTCTGCTCCGCTTCTTCTTTCGTCCGTCGTACCATCGGCCTTCCCTCGCGGGCGTCCTTATACAGCGCCTGCCCTCAGGTGTCGCCCTGCCGCTTTACATACATGCATGAATGTCTGTATACAACAGGCGCATCATTTCCCCCGACAGCCCCGTCCGGAAGCCGCCATGACCGCAAGTTCCGCGCGCCACGCCTTTCCTGGTTTCCTCGCGGCGCCGCTCGCCGCGTCGCTGCTGCTTGCCGTCTGCACCGGGCCGGCGCTGGCGCAGACCGCCCCGCCTCCTCCGGAAGTGACCGCCATCCTCGTCCAGGCGCAGGACGTGCCGCTCAGCTTCGAATACGCCGGCCGCGTCGCCGGCTCGCGCGAGGTCGAGGTGCGGGCGCGCGTCGGCGGCATCCTGCTGGAGCGCACCTACGTCGAGGGCTCCGTCGTCAAGCAGGGCGACGTGCTGTTCCGCCTCGACCCCGAGCCCTACCGCGTCAAGCTGGCCCGCGCCGAGGCGCAGCTCCGCCAGGAGCAGGCCCGGCTGCTCCAGGCCGACCGCAACTGGAAGCGCATCGAGCCGCTGTTCCAGCGCGAGACGGTCAGCGGGCGGGAGCGCGACGAGGCGCTGTCGGCGCTCGACCTCGCCCGCGCCAGCGTCGCGGTGGCCGAGGCCGAGGTGCGGGCGGCCAAGATCGACCTCGACTACACCCAGGTCAAGGCCCCGGTCAGCGGCGTCACCAGCCGCGAAACGATGTCGGAGGGCAGCCTCGTCGACACCGGAAGCAACGGGCTGCTGACCAACATCACCCAGCTCGACCCGGTCTACGTCAACTTCGCCATTCCCGACGCCGAGGCGACGATCTACCGCGAGGAGATCGCCAAGGGGACCGTCGCCGCCCCGGCCGACGGCCATCTGCCGGTCGACGTCCGCACCGCCAACGGGACGGTGCTCGGCGGCAGCGGCCAGATCAACTACACCGACAGCACGGTCGACCCGCGCACCGGCACCATCCGCGCCCGCGCCGTCGTCGCCAACCCCGACAACCGGCTGCTGCCCGGCCAGTTCGTCCGCGCGGTGGTCAAGGGCATGACGCTGAAGAACGCCATCGCCGTGCCGCAGAAGGCGGTGATGCAGGGACCGCAGGGCACCTTCGTCTATGTCGTGCCCGGCGAGGGGGCGGTGCAGGCGCAGATCCGCCCGGTCAGGCTCGGCCGCGCCGTCGGCGACCGCTTCGTCGTCGCCGACGGGCTGAAGAGCGGCGACCGGCTGATCACCGAGGGCGTCATCAAGGTGCGCCCCGGCGCCACCGTCAAGGCCGTCGCCCCGGCGGCCCCCGCTCCGGCTGCTCCGGCTCCCGCCGCCTCCCCCGCCAAGGAGGCCGCGCGATGATCTCCCGCTTCTTCATCGACCGGCCGGTCTTCGCGACCGTGCTGTCGGTCGTCATCGTGCTCGCCGGGCTGATGGCGATGCGGGCGCTGCCGATCGCGCAGTATCCCGAGATCGTCCCGCCCGAGGTCGTCGTCTCGGCGACCTACCCCGGCGCCAGCGCCGAGGTCATCGCCGAGACCGTCGCCGCCCCGCTGGAGCAGCAGATCAACGGCGTCGACCGCATGCTCTACATGCGCTCGACCGCATCCTCCAGCGGCACGGTGTCGGTGACCGTCACCTTCCAGATCGGCACCAACCCCGACCAGGCGACCATCGACGTCAACAACCGCGTGCAGGCGGCGCTGGCCCGCCTGCCCGAGGAGGTGCGCCGCCAGGGCGTCACCGTGCGCAAGCGCTCGACCTCGATCCTCCAGGTCGTCACCATGTCCTCGCCGGACAAGCGCTACGATCCGGTCTACGTGTCGAACTACGCGCTGCTCAACGTCATCGACGACCTCAAGCGGACGCCGGGCGTCGGCGACGCCTCGCTGTTCGGGGCCAAGGACTACGCCATGCGCATCTGGCTGCGGCCGGACAAGCTGGCGCGCTTCGACCTGACGCCGAGCGACGTCGCCGCCGCCGTGCGCGAGCAGAACTCGCAGTTCGCCGCCGGCAGCTTCGGCCAGGAGCCGATGGCGACGCCGCAGGCCTTCACCTACAGCGTCACCACCCCCGGCCGCCTGCTCGATCCCGAGGAGTTCGGCAACATCATCCTGCGCGCCGACAGCAACGGCGCGGCGCTGCGCCTGAAGGACGTGGCGCGGGTCGAGCTGGGGGCGCAGGACTACAACTTCTCCGCCACCTACAACGGCAGCCCGGCGGTCGCCATCGGCGTCTATCTCCAGCCCGGCGCCAACGCGCTGGCCACCGCCGAGGCGGTGCGCGCCAAGATGGCCGAGGTCGCCAAGCGCTTCCCCGAGGGCGTCGCCTACTCGATCCCCTTCGACACCACCAAGTTCGTCCAGGTCTCCATCGACGAGGTGATCCACACCTTCATCGAGGCGCTGATCCTGGTCGTCTGCGTCGTCTTCCTGTTCCTCCAGAACTGGCGGGCGACCATCATCCCTCTGCTGGCGGTGCCGGTGTCGCTGATCGGCACCTTCGCCGGCATGTATCTGCTGGGCTTCTCGATCAACCTGCTGACGCTGTTCGGCATGGTGCTGGCCATCGGCATCGTGGTGGACGACGCCATCGTCGTGCTGGAGAATGTCGAGCGCATCATGGCGCAGGACAAGCTGTCGCCGCGCGACGCCGCCTTCGAGGCGATGGAGGAGGTCAGCGGCCCGGTCATCGCCATCGTGCTGGTGCTGTGCGCGGTGTTCGTGCCGGTCGCCTTCATGGGCGGGCTGGTCGGGCAGATGTACAAGCAGTTCGCCATCACCATCGCGGTGTCGGTGGTGATCTCCGGCATCGTAGCACTCACCCTGACCCCGGCGCTCTGCGCCCTGATCCTCAAGCCCGGCCACGCCGAGCCGATCCTGCCCTTCCGCATCTTCAACCGCTGGTTCGAGCGGGCGACCAACGGCTATCTCTTCGGGGTGCGCTTCTTCAACCGCCGGGCCTTCCTCAGCCTGATCCTGTTCGCCGGGCTGCTCGGCGCCACCGCCATGCTGTTCCAGCGGGTGCCCGGCGCGCTGGCGCCGGAGGAGGACCAGGGCTACGTCTTCATGATGCCGGTGCTGCCGCCGGCCGCCTCGCTGAGCCGCACCAACGCCGTGACCGACACCATCAACGGCATGCTGGCCAAGCAGCCGGCGGTGGCCGACGTCGTCACCTTCGCCGGCTTCGACCTGCTGTCGATGTCGAACAAGACCAGCGCCGGCGTGTCCTTCGTGACGCTGAAGGACTGGTCGGAGCGTACGGATCCCTCGCTCGACGCCCGCAAGCTGACCGGCGCCTTCATGGGCATGGCAAGCGGCATCAAGGACGCCATGGTGCTGTCCTTCAACCCGCCGCCGATCACCGGCATGAGCACGACCGGCGGCTTCGAGCTGTATGTGCAGAACCGCGGCGGCGGCAACGCCGAGGCGCTGATGCAGGCGACCAACGCGCTGGTGCAGGAGGCCGCCAAGCATCCCGAGCTGGCCGGCGTGCGCACCACCTTCTCGACCGCCGTGCCGCAATACCGGGTGACCATCGACCGCGACAAGGTCAAGGCGCTCGACGTGCCGCTCAACGTGATCTTCGACACGATGCAGAGCAGCTTCGGCAGCCTCTACGTCAACGACTTCACGCTGTTCGGCCGCGCCTACCGCGTCAACCTGCAATCGGAGCCGGAATTCCGCGAGAAGCCCGACGATTTGCGCCACGTCTTCGTGCGCTCGAACGCCGGCGACATGATACCGCTCGACAGTCTGGTGACGGTCCAGCGCGTCATCGGCCCCGACCTGATGGAGCGCTTCAACGTCTTCCCGGCGGCCAAGGTGATGGGCAGCCCGGCGCCCGGCTACAGCTCGGGGCAGGCGCTGGCGGCGATCCAGGAGGCGGCGGCCAAGGTCCTGCCGGAGACCTTCTCGATCGGCTTCATCGGTTCCGCCTTCCAGGAGCAGGCGACCCAGGGCTCGGCGTCCCAAGCCTTCCTCTTCGGCATCGTCATGGTCTTCCTGATCCTGGCGGCGCAGTACGAACGCTGGTCGCTGCCGCTGGCGGTGGTGACGGCGGTGCCCTTCGCGGTGTTCGGCGCGGTGCTGGCGATCTGGCTGCGCGGGTTGCAGAACGACGTCTATTTCCAGATCGGTCTGGTGACGCTGATCGGTCTGGCGGCGAAGAACGCCATCCTGATCGTCGAGTTCGCGGTGCAGCTCCGCCAGGAGGGCCGCAGCGTCCAGGAGGCGGCGATGGAGGCGGCGAGGCTGCGTTTCCGCCCGATCGTCATGACCTCGCTGGCCTTCATCCTCGGCTGCGTGCCGCTGGCCATCAGCGCGGGCGCGGGTGCCGGCAGCCGCCATTCGATCGGCACCGGGGTGATCGGCGGCATGCTGGCCGCGACCTTCCTGGCGGTCTTCTTCGTGCCGCTGTTCTACCGGCTGGTCTCGCAACTGACCGAGCGGCGGAGGAAGCCGAAGCCGGCGGTGCCGGACGCGGCGGTTTGACCGGCCATCCGGCAGGCTGTCCGCGATCGCGGACAGCCGTCCCGCAGCCGGAGCGAACCGCCTTTCAGACGGTGCCGGGCACGAACACGGTGCCGTCCATCAGCAGGCGCGCCGTCCGCACCAGGGCGGCGCGGCGCAGCTTGATCCCCTCGGCCCGCGCCTCGAGCTCGATCTCGACGGTCAGGCGGCCGGTGGGATGCTCGACGTCGCAGCGCTTGGACGAGCCGGCGGGAACCACCGCCAGGGCGTTGGCCGGGGCGCCGTCGAGCAGGCAGGCGGTCGCCACCGTCACCGCCCCCAGCACGCCGATGGAATCGTGCAGGCGGAACGGGATGAAGGTCCGCGTCGAAACCATGCCGCCGTCCCGCGGCGGCGCCACCAGGGTCAGCTTCGGGACGGTCTGCGTCCGCACGTCGCCCAGCCCCATGCGCTCGCCCGCCTCGATGCGGATCGTCTCCAGCCGTTCCTTCAGGGCGGCGTCGCCCTCCAGCGTCGCCGCGTCCTCGTAGCCGGTCAGCCCGAAGGCGGCGGCCGGCATCACCACCACCGGCATGCCGTTGTCGATCAGGGTGCAGGGCACGCCGGCGATCTCGTCCAGGACGCGGCCGGTCGGCAGCAGGGCGCCGCACACCGACCCCTCGGTGTCGAGGAAGGCCTGGACCACCGGGGCGTGGCGCCCCGGCACGCCGTCGATGGCGACGTCGCCGTCGTAGCGCACGCGGCCGCCCGGCGTCTCCACCGTCACCTCGGCGATGCCGTCGGTGTTGACCATGAAGACGCGCACGGTGGTGCGGTCGCCCGTCGGCGCCACCAGCCCGCGCTCGACGGCGAAGGGGGCGACCCCGGCCAGGATGTTCCCGCAATTCTGCGCGTCCGAGACGATCGCCTTGTCCGGCACGATCTGGAGGAACAGGTAATCGACGTCGCAGCCGGGCCGCTCCGAGCGCGACACCACCGCGACCTTGCTGGTCAGCGGGTGGGCGCCGCCGATGCCGTCGATCTGGCGCGGGTCGGGCGACCCCAGCGCCGCCAGCAGGATGCGGTCGCGCGCCGCCGGATCCGCCGGCAGGTCCGAGGCCAGGAAATAGGCGCCCTTGGAGGTCCCGCCGCGCATCAGGGCGCAGCGGATGCCGATCTGCTCGGTCATGGGAATGCTCCTCAACGGATGGGAATGCCGCGTCTCAGGATGCCGCGTCCGTGCCGGCCGGCGCGCGGAAGGCGGCCACGGCGGCGCGGACGATCTGGGTCAACGCCTCCTCGGTGTCCTCGCCGTCCGCCGCCCCGTCGGACAGGCGGGCGACGCGCCAGGGGTTGATCAGCGTGTAGCTGACCGCCCCCAGCAAAAAGTGCGTGCGCCAGACGATGTCGGCGCGCGGCAGGTGCGGCAGGCAGGCCTGGAGCGCGTCGAGGAAGGCGAGGTTGATGGGGTTGAAGGTCTCCGCGATGATCGCCTGCGCCTCCTCGTGCCGCTCCGCCATGACGACGGCGCGCAGCCGGGCGAAACGGGCGCCGCCGCCGACGCCGCCCTCCGATTCGGAGAGGGACGGCAGGATGAAGGCGCGGACGATCGCGGCGAGGCGGTCGTCGGGGTCGCGGATGCGCTGCGCCTCGCTCAGCAACTCGCCGCGCCGCCGGTTCATCGGGCCGGAATGCCGCTCGTAGATCGCGCGCAGCAGCCCGTCCTTCGAACCGAAATGGTAGCTGATGCTGCCGAGGTTGGCGCCGGACGCCTGGGCGATCTCCCGCATCGACACCGCGCGGAAGCCGTTGCGCGAGAACAGATCCTCGGCGGCCTCCAGAATGGCCTCCCGCATCGAGCTCTGGCGTTGCGGCATCGGGACGGGCACGGGAAGGAACCTCCGGACAAAGCGGGTCGGACGGCGCCATCCTAGCGCCCCTTGGTCGATCGTACAAATGATTTGAACGGACGTATCTTCAATTTGCACGACCGTCACATTCATGTTGACAGGGAACTGTCGTCCTGCCTAGCATTTGTACGCCCGTCCAAATAAGACGGTCGTCCAAACAACAGACCGTACATCGCCATGAGCACGCAATCGCAGAAGAGCGCGCTGGTCGTCAGCGCGCATCCGGGGGACTTCGTCTGGCGCACCGGCGGCGCCATCGCGCTGCACGTCAAGCGCGGCTACCGCGTCAAGGTCGTCTGCCTGTCCTACGGGGCCCGCGGCGAGAGCCAGGGCGCCTGGAAACAGCCGGGCGCCACGCTGGAGGCGGTGAAGCGGCAGCGCCACGAGGAGACGGTGCGGGTGGCCGAACTGCTCGGCGCCGAGATCGAGTTCTTCGACACCGAGGATTACCCGCTGGACCTCAACCGCGCCATGCTCGACCGGCTGGTCGACATCTACCGCGACGTCCAGCCCGACTTCGTGCTGACCCACCCGTCGGCCGATCCCTACAACTACGACCACCCGGACGCCGGCCGCTTCGCCCAGCAGGCGCGCATCATCGCGCAGGCCGCCGGCCACAACCCCGGCGCCAAGACGCTGGGCGCCCCGCCGGTCTTCCTGTTCGAGCCGCACCAGCCCGAGCAGTGCGACTTCAAGCCGAACGTCATCCTGAACATCGACGAGGTCTGGGACATCAAGCGCCAGGCGTTCGAGTTCCTGCCGGCGCAGCGCCACCTGTGGGACTACTACACCCGCGTCGCCCTCCAGCGCGGCGCCCAGGGCGGCCGCAACTCCGGGCGCAGCGCCACCTACGGCACCGCCCAGGGCATGACCTACGGCGAGGCCTACCAGCGGGTGTTCCCGATGGTGCTGGAGGAGCTGGCATGAGAACCGGGATCGTCGTCCGCGAGATCGACCGCGCCGACCCGGCGGCGGTGGAAAGCCTGGGCACGCTCGGCGTCTCCACCGTGCACGAGGCGATGGGCCGGCTGGGGCTGCTGAAGACCTACATGCGCCCGGTCTGGCCGGGCGCGCGGGTGGCGGGGACCGCCGTCACCGTGCTGGCCCAGCCCGGTGACAACTGGATGCTGCACGTCGCGGTCGAGCAGTGCCGGCCCGGCGACATCCTGGTCGTCGCCGTCACCGCCGACAACAGCGACGGCATGTTCGGCGACCTGCTGGCGACCTCGCTGATGGCCCGCAAGGTGCGCGGTCTGGTGATCGACGCCGGGGTGCGCGACGTCGCGAGCCTCCAGGAGATGGGCTTCCCGGCCTGGGCGCGGGCGGTGTCGGCCAAGGGCACGGTCAAGGCGACGCTGGGCTCGGTCAACATCCCGGTGGTCTGCGCCGGCGCCCTGGTCAATCCGGGCGACGCGATCGTCGCCGACGACGACGGGGTGGTCGTGGTGCCGGCGGCGCGCGTCGCCGAGGTCGCCGCCGCCGGGCTGAAGCGCGCTGCCAACGAGGAGGACAAGCGCAAGCGGCTCGCCGCCGGCGAACTCGGGCTGGACATGTACGGCATGCGGCCGGCGCTGGCCGAGGCCGGGCTGGTCTATGTCGACCGCCTCGAAGACCTGGGCCGCTGAGCGGCGCCGCCGAGCTCCAAGACAAGCACCAACAAGACAAGCTCCAAGAAGAATCCCCTCGGGAGGAAAACGCGAATGTCTCTCCGTTCCCTGATGCTCGGCACCGCCGTGGCCGCCGCCGCCCTGCTGCCGCTGGCCGGCACCGCCGCCGCCAAGACCTACAAGGTCGGGCTGGTGGTGTCGCTGTCGGGGCCGACCGCCTCGCTCGGCCAGCAGATCGAGCGCGGCGCCAAGCTCTACCAGTCGCTGCACAAGGACGACCTCGGCGACGACAGCGTCGAGCTGATCGTGCGCGACGACACCGGCCCGGCCCCCGACGTCGCCAAGCGGCTGGCGCAGGAGCTGGTCGTGCGCGACAAGGTCGACGTGCTGGCCGGCATCATCTTCACGCCGAACGCCAACGCCATCGCGCCGATCGCCACCCAGGCCAAGGTGCCCTTCGTCATCATGAACGCCGCCTCCTGGGCGACGACGAAGTCCTCGCCCTACATCGTCCGCGTCTCGCAGACCCTGCCGCAGATCACCGTGCCGCTCGCCCAATGGGCGGCCAAGCAGCCCGACATCAAGAGCGTCTACACGCTGGTATCCGACTACGCGCCGGGCATCGAGGCGGAGGAGGCCTTCGCCCACGGCCTGAAGGAGGCCGGCAAGACGGTGGCCGCCTCGGTCCGCGTGCCGGTGCAGAATCCCGATTTCGTGCCCTTCCTCCAGAAGGTGAAGGACGCCAAGCCGGACGCGCTCTACGTCTTCCTGCCCGGCGGCACGCAGTCGACGGCGCTGATGAAGGCCTACCAGAGCCTCGGTCTGAAGGAGGCCGGCATCCGGCTGATCGGCTCCGGCGAGGTGTCGGTCGAGGACGAGCTGCCCAACATGGGCGACGCGGCCATCGGCGTGGTGACCGGCTTCCACTACTCGACCTCGCACGACAGCAAGGCCAACGCCGACTTCGTCAAGGCGTGGCAGGCGGCCTACGGGGCCGACAGCGTGCCGACCTTCATGGGCGTCGGCGGCTATGACGGGATGGCGGCGATCCACGGCGCCATCAAGTCCCTGAAGGGCAAGTTCACCGGCGAGGCGGCGGTCGAGGCGATGCGCCACTGGAAGGCCGAGAGCCCGCGCGGGCCCATCGCCATCGATCCGGAGACGCGCGACGTCGTGCAGAACATCTACATCCGCCGCGTCGAGAAGGTGGACGGCGCGCTGCGCAACGTCGAGTTCGAGACCTTCCAGGCGGTGAAGGATCCGGGCAAGGCGGCCAAGTAACGGCTGTCTTCTCGGTTTCGCACATGCCCCCACCCTAACCCTCCCCCGCTGGGCGGGGGAGGGAACCGCCGCCGCACTTCCGCAAAGCTCCTGTCCCCCTCCCCTGCGAAGCGGGGGAGGGTCGGGGTGGGGGCAGGTGTGGCCGCACCCGCCAACAAGGAGGCGGCCCCGTGATCACGGCTGCTCTGACCATCCTCTTCCACGGCCTCGCCTTCGCGATGGTCCTCTACATCGTCTCCGTCGGGCTCGGCATCACCATGGGCCTGATGAACTTCGCCAACCTCGCCCATGGCGCCTTCGCCGCCGCCGGCGGCTACGTCGTCGTCATGGCGACGCGGTCTCTCGGCCTGCCCTTCTGGGTGGCGCTGCCGGCGGCCTTCATCGTGGTGGCGCTGGCCGGGGCGGTGATCGAGCGGCTGGTCGTCCGCACCCTCTACGGCGCCGACGAGCTGCGGCAGGTGCTGTTCTCCATCGCCCTGCTGTTCATGGCCATCGCCGGCTTCACCGTCGCCTTCGGCCCGTTGCAGCAGCAGCCGGAGATCCCCGCCGGCCTGTCCGGCCAGCTCGCGCTGGGCGACGTCGAGTTCCCCTCCTACCGCGCCTTCGTCATCGTGGCCGGCGTGGCGATCCTGGCGGCGCTGTGGCTGCTGATCGGCCGCACCCGCATGGGCATGCGCATCCGCGCCGCGGTGGACAACCGCAACATGGCCGAGGCGATCGGCGTCGACACCAAGCTGCTGTTCACCCTGACCTTCGCGCTGGGCACCGGCATCGCTGGGCTGGGCGGCGGCATCGGCGCCGACATCCTGTCGATCACCCCGACCTACGGGCAGGAGTATCTGGTGCTGTTCCTGATCGTCGTCGCGGTCGGCGGGTTGGGCTCGATCTTCGGCCCCTTCCTGGCGGCGCTGTGCATCGGCGTGGTCGACGTGGCGGGCAAGTACCTGATCCCGGAATTCGGCGCCTTCTTCATCTACGGCGTCGTCATCGCCATCCTGCTGGCCAAGCCCGCCGGCCTGTTCGGGGTGCGGAGCTGACCGATGACGAGCCCCCTTCCAAGGCCAATCGCAAGGACTGAACGCGTGAAAAGCATGTCCGCATCCGGCGGTGCCGCCACGCCATCCGGCGCCGCCACGCCCTCGACCTGGCGCGGGCTGGCGATGGGCCGGTCCGGCGGCGACCTCGCCATCGCCACCCTGCTCGGCCTCGGCGCGCTGGCCACCCTGCTGTTCGGCGAGGCCTATTGGCTGCTCGCCAGCCAGGTCGCCATCACCATGATCTTCGCGCTGTCGGTCGACCTGCTGGTCGGCTACGCCGGGATCGTCACGCTGGGCCACGCCGTCTTCTTCGGGCTGGGCGCCTACACGGTCGGCATCGCGTCCGCCCATCTCGGTTGGACCGAGCCGCTGTCCGGCCTGCTGCTGGCGGGGCTCGTCGCGGCGGCGCTGGGCGGGGCCACCGGCGTGCTGGTGCTGCGCACCAAGGGTCTGGGCCAGCTGATGCTGACCATGGCCTTCGCCTCGCTGGTCTACGAGATCGCCAACCGGGCCAAGCCGCTGACCGGCGGCGCCGACGGCTTGCAGGGCATGGTCATCGCCCCGATCCTCGGGCTGTTCGAGTTCGACATCTTCGGCCTGACCGCCTTCCTCTACACGCTGGCGGTGCTGGGCGTGGTGGTCGGGCTGGCCGTGCTGATGACCCGCTCGCCCTACGGCCGCTCGCTGGTCGGCATCCGCGAGAACCGGGTGCGCATGCAGGCCATCGGCACCAACGTGCAGCAGCGGCTGCTGTCGATCTACGTGGTCTCGGCGGCGCTCGCCGGAATCGCCGGGGCGCTGCTGGCGCAGACCTCGCAGTTCGTCGGCCTCAACGTGCTGCATTTCAGCCTGTCCGGCGAGATCCTGATCATCGTCGCGCTGGGCGGCGCCGGCCGCCTGTGGGGCGCCCTGCTGGGGGCCGTCGTCTTCACGCTGTTCAAGGACCGCCTGTCGGCGCTCGACCCGGCCTACTGGTACTTCTGGCTCGGGCTGCTGCTGGCGGTGATCGTGCTGTTCGCGCCCAAGGGGCTGATCGGGCTGGTCGACCGCCTGCTCTCCATCCTCCAGCGCGGGGAGGTCCGCTGATGCTGCCGCCGATCCTGGAAACCCATGGGCTGAACAAGAGCTTCGGCGCCCTGACCGTGGCGCAGAACATCAACTTCTCGCTGGAGCCCGGCACCTTCGAGGCGCTGATCGGTCCCAACGGCGCCGGCAAGAGCACCTTCGTCAACCTGCTGACCGGCCTGATCCCGCCGACCTCCGGCTCGGTCATCCTCGACGGCCAGGACGTCACCGCCCTGCCGATCGAGGCCCGCGTCAAGCGCGGCATGGTCCGCACCTTCCAGATCAACACGCTGTTCAACAGCCTGACGGTGGCCGAGAACGTCATCCTGGCGCTGGACGAGCACCACAACCACGGCTGGCGCCCGCTGCCGAGCCCGACGCTGCGCCGGGTCATCCGCGAGGAGGCCTACGGGATCCTCGACCGCCTCGGCCTCGCCCCCTGGGGCAACCGCGAGGTGAAGTCCCTGCCCTACGGCCGCCAGCGTCTGGTCGAGATCGCCATCGCGCTGGCGTTGCGGCCCAAGGTGCTGCTGCTCGACGAGCCGGCCGCCGGCATCCCCTCGACCGAGACCGGCACCATCATCGAGGTGCTGGAAAGCCTCGCCAGCGACCTCGCCATCCTGATCATCGAGCACGACATGGATCTGGTCTTCCGCTTCGCCCAGCGCATCACCGTGCTGGTGCAGGGCGCCGTGCTGGCGCGGGGCACGCCGGACGAGATCGCCAACAACGAGACGGTGAAATCCGTCTATCTCGGGGAGGGCATCCATGCCTGAGATGCAAAAGGCCGGCCTGTCGCTCGGCAACGTCAGCGCCGGCTACGGCGCCACGGTGGTGCTGGAGGATCTCAGCTTCGATCTCGCCGCCGGCGAGAAGCTGTCGATCATCGGGCGCAACGGCGTCGGCAAGACCACGCTGCTCGCCACCATCATGGGGCTGACCCGGCTGCACGCCGGCCGCATCGGGCTGGGCGACCGGGACATCGCCGCGCTGCGGCCCAACCGGCGGGCCCAGGCCGGCATCGGCTTCGTGCCGCAGCAGCGCGAGATCTTCCCCTCCCTGACGGTGGAGGAGAATCTTCTGGTCGGCCTGCGCCCCGGCGCCTGGACGCTGGAACGGATCTACGAGCTGTTCCCGCGCCTCCAGCAGCGCCGCGCCAACATGGGCAACCAGCTCTCCGGCGGCGAGCAGCAGATGCTGGCCTTCGGGCGGGCGCTGCTGACCAACCCGCGCGTGCTGCTGCTCGACGAGCCGTTCGAGGGGCTGGCCCCGGTGATCGTCGAGCAGCTGTTCCACGCGCTGCTGCGCCTGCGCGACGAGGGTGGGCTGTCGATCATCATGGTGGAGCAGCACGCCAAGCTTGCCCTGGCCTTCGCGCCGCGCACCATGGTGATGAGCCGCGGCCGCATCGCCTTCGACGGCGCCAGCCGCAGCCTGATCGACGATCCGGCCCGGCTGGACGCGCTGTGCGGCATCGGCGGCGGCGGCCTGCATTGAGCGGCCCGGACAACACGGGGACACCCAGCATGAGCGACGTGAACATCGCCTTCATCGGCTTCGGCGAAGCCGCCCAAGCCTTCACCAGCGGCTGGCGCACGCGCGGCCCGGTGAGCGTGGCCGCCTACGACATCCTGTTCGACGACCCGCAGCGGGCCGACGCCAAACGCGCCGAATGCCGCGCGCTGGACGTGATGCCGCTCGACAGCGCCGCCGAGGCGGCGGCGTGGGCCGATCTCGTCGTCTCGGCGGTGACGGCGGATCAGGTGCTGGCGGCGGCGGAAAGCGTGCTTCCCGGCGTGCATCCGGGGATGCTGTTCCTCGACATCAACTCCGCCGCCCCCTTCCGCAAGGCCGAGGCGGCGGAGCGGGTGGCGGCGGCCGGCGCCGGCACCGTCGACGTGGCGGTGATGGCCCCGGTGCACCCGCGCCGGCACGAGACGCCGCTGCTGATCAGCGGCCCGGCCGCCGCCACGGTCGAGCCGATCCTCGCCGCCCTGGGGATGAGCTTCGAGGTCGTCTCCGACCGCACCGGCGACGCCTCGACCGTCAAGATGATCCGCAGCATCGCCATCAAGGGCTTCGAGAGCGTGACGATGGAGTGCGTCACCGCCGCCGTGAAGCTCGGCATCGAGGACCGCATCATCCCGTCGCTCACCGCGTCGCTGTCAAAGCTCGACTTCACGGCGCTCGCCGATCACGTGATGGAGCGCGTCGTCGTTCACGGCAAGCGCCGCGCCGCCGAGATGCGCGAGGTCGCCGCGACGCTGGAGCACGCCGGGGTCAGCGGTTTCCTGCCGGCGGCCACCGCCGCGCACCAGCAATGGGTGTCCGACCTGAACGTGCGGGCACGCTTCGAAGGCGAGGTCCCCCGCGACGCGTTGCGCATCGCGCGCGAAGTGCTGAACGCCATCGAGGCGCAGGAAAAGTAAGACACGTCTTAGGGAGGGGGACCGGACCAGCCGCTCCACAGGCAGCCCCGGTTTCCCCGACACGTCATGCCCGTGCTTGGCACGGGCATCCACGGGCAAGCTTCAGGTTTCCGCGTGGATGACCGGGACAAGCCCGGTCATGACGATGGGACCGACGGAGCGCCCCGGCGGAACCACAAGCACAAAAGACTCCCGGGAGGATCATATGGCACGCATCGTCGGGTCGATCGCGACCTCGCACACCCCGACCATCGGCTTCGCCTTCGACCGGCGGAAGCAGGACGATCCGGTCTGGGCGCCGATATTCGCCGCCTACGAGCCGGTCCGCCAATGGCTGGACGAAAAGAAGCCGGACGTCCTGTTCTTCATCTACAACGACCACATCACCTCCTTCTTCTTCGACCATTACTCGGCCTTCACGCTGGGCATCGGCGGGTCCTACGGCGTCGCCGACGAGGGCGGCGGCACCCGGCCGCTGCCGCCGGTCAAGGGGCACACCGGGCTCGCCCACCACATCGGCCAGTCGCTGATGGCCGACGAGTTCGACATGTCCTTCTTCCAGGAGCGCCCGCTCGACCATGGCTGCTTCTCGCCGCTGTCGATGCTGATGCCGCACGAGCCGGACTGGCCGGTTCCCATCGTGCCGCTCCAGGTCGGCGTGCTGCAATTCCCCATCCCCTCGGCGCGGCGCTGCTACAAGCTCGGCCAGGGGCTGCGCCGCGCCATCGAGAGCTACCCGGAGGACCTGAAGGTGGTGATCGTCGCCACCGGCGGGCTGTCGCACCAGGTCCACGGCGAGCGGGCGGGCTTCAACAACACCGCCTGGGACACCCGGTTCCTGGAGATGATCGAGAAGGACCCGGTCGCGCTGACCCGCATGACGCACGCCGACTTCGCCCGGCTCGGCGGCATGGAGGGGGCCGAGGTGATCATGTGGCTGGTCATGCGCGGCGCGATGTCGGCGAGCGTGCGCAAGATCCACCAGACCTACTACCTGCCCTCGATGACCGGCATCGCCACCGTCATCTACGAGAACGAGGCGATCGAGCCCCCCGCCGACATCCTGTCGGAGCACCGCGCCCACATCGGCCGGCAGCTCGCCGGGGCCGGGGAACTGACCGGCACCTACCCCTTCACCCACGCCACCAGCGTCAAGGCCTACCGGCTCAACCGCTTCCTGCACCGCATGATCGAGCCGGCCCACCGCGCCCGCTTCCTGGCCGATGCGGAAGCCGCCTTCGATGAGGCCGGCCTGACCGGCGAGGAGCGCCGTCTGGTCCGCGACCGCGACTGGCGCGGGATGATCCATTACGGCGTCATCTTCTTCATGCTGGAGAAGCTGGGCGCCGTGGTCGGCACCTCCAACCTGCACATCTACGCCGCCATGCGGGGCGAGACGCTGGAAGAGTTCCAGAAGACCCGCAACGCGCCGGGCGCGCTCTATTCCGTCGCCGGAACCGACACCCCGTCGCTCGCCTGGGACCAGAAGGCCGAGCCCAGCCCGGCCGAATGACCGGCCCGAATGACCGGCCGGGCCGGCCGGGCCGGCAAGGACGCTCAGCGGAAGTACAGGGCGATGCGCTGGCCGTCGATCTCGTGGATGGCGGCCTCGACGCCGTAGACGTCGCGGATGACGTCCGTGGTGATGATCGCCTCCGGCGGCCCCTCGTAGGCGATGCGGCCGTCCCGCATCGCCACGATGCGGTCGGAGTAGCAGGAGGCGAAGTTGATGTCGTGCAGCACCAGGATGACGGTCTTGCCGAACGCGTCGGCGGTGCGGCGGAACAGCGCCATCATCGCCACCGCGTGCTTGACGTCGAGGTTGTTCAGCGGCTCGTCGAGCAGGATGTATTCGGTGTCCTGGCACAGCACCATGGCGATGAAGGCGCGCTGGCGCTGGCCGCCCGACAGCTCGTCGAGGAAACGGTGGGCGACGGCGCCGAGGTCGAGATAGTCGATCACCCGCTCGATGTGGCCGCGGTCCTCGACGGTCAGGCGCCCCTTGCTGTGGGGGTAGCGGCCGAAGGCGATCAGGTCCCGCACCGTCAGGCGCGCCAGGATCTGGTTGTCCTGCCTCAGGATCGACAGGCGGCGCGCCAGCACGTCGCCCGGCGTCGTCGTCACGTCCATCCCGTCGACGGTGACGGTCCCCGCCGTCATCGGCAGCAGCCGGCTGATGATCGACAGCAGGGTCGACTTCCCGGCGCCGTTGGGCCCGATCAGGGAGATCACCCCGCCGGCCGGCAGCGTGATCGACACGTCGTCGACGACGATCGTCCGGCCGTAGGACTTGCTGGTGTTCCGGACCTCGATCATCGGGCCGATCTCCGCACGAGAATGAACAGGAAGGCGATCCCGCCGAGGAACTCGATGACGATGCCGAGCGCGCTGTTGAAGCCCATCACCCGCTCCAGGATGAGCTGGCCGCCGGTCAGCGTCAGGATGCCGAGCAGCACGGCGACCGGCAGGATGACCCGGTGCTCGTGCGTGCGGACCAGCGTGTAGGCGAAATTGGCGACCAGCAGCCCGAGGAAGGTCACCGGCCCGACCAGCGCCGTCGAGACCGACACCAGGACCGACACCAGGACCAGCACCAGCGTGACCGCCCGCCGGTGGTCGACGCCGAGGTTGATCGCCGCCTCGCGCCCCAGCGCCAGCACGTCGAAGACCTTCATCCGCCGCCAGATCACGACCGAAACCGCCAGGATGACGACCGCCGAGACGGCGAGCAGATGGGCGTCGACGCGGTTGAAGCTGGCGAACATCCGGTCCTGCACCACCAGGAACTCGTTGGGGTCGATGATGCGCTGGAGGAAGCCGGACAGGCTGCGGAACAGCACGCCGAACACGATCCCGACCAGCATCAGCAGATGCAGCCCACGCACCCCGCCGGAAAACAGCCAGCGGTAGAGCAGCCAGGAGAACGCCACCATCGCCCCGACCTCGACGCCGAAGCGCAGGCGCGGGTCGATCCCCGCCACGGCCGCCGAGCCGAGCTGGAAGACCAGCACCGTCTGGATCAGCCGGTAGAGCACGTCGAATCCCATGATCGACGGCGTCAGGATGCGGTTGTTGGTGATGGTCTGGAACAGCACGGTCGAGACGGCGACCGCGTAGCCGACCAGCGCCATCGCCGCGACCTTCGTGCCGCGGAAGCCGAGGATGAAGCCCCAATTGCCGCGCGCGTTGACGGTCAGGAACAGGACGACCGACGCCACCGTCAGCACCGACAGGGTGGCGAGGAGAAGGACCGGCGACGCGGCCCGCCCGGCAGCTCCCCCGGGGGACCGGAGATCACGAGGCATGGCCGTTCTTCCGCAGCAGCAGGTAAAGGAAGATGCCGCTGCCGACCATGCCCATCATCGTGCCGATCGGAATCTCGTAGGGGTGGATCACGAGGCGGCCGACGATGTCGCAGGCCAGCACCAGCCCGGCGCCGAGCAGCGCCACCCAGGGCAGCGAGCGGCGCATGTTGTCGCCCCACATCAGGCTGATGACGTTGGGAACGATCAGGCCGAGGAAGGGGATCATCCCGCAGGTCGCGATGACGGCGGCGGTGACCAGCGACACGATGACCAGCCCGAGCGAGACGACCCGCCGGTGGTTGAGGCCGAGGTTGGTGGTGAAATCCTCCCCCAGCCCGGCAACGGTGAAGCGGTCCGCCGCGACATAGGCGACACCGGTCAGCGCCGCGCTGATCCACAGCAGTTCGTACCGCCCGCGCAGCACGCCGGAGAAATCGCCGGTCTCCCAGTTGCGCACGGACTGCATCAGGTCGTAGCGGTAGGCGACGAACTCGGTCCCCGCGGTGATCACCGCGCCCAGCATGATGCCGACCAGCGGCACGACCAGCGGCGAGCGCAGCGGCATCCGCCGCAGGATCGCCAGGAACAGCGCCGTCCCGCCCAGCGCGAAGAGGCTCGCCGTCAGCATGCGGCCGATGACCGGGGTGTCGGGCGCCAGCAGGGTCACCGCCAGCATGCCGAGCACCGCCGATTCGGCGGTCCCCGCCGTGGACGGCTCGACGAACTTGTTGCGGGCGAGCATTTGCAGGATCAGGCCGGCGACGGCCATCGCCGCGCCGGCCAGGATCAGCGCCAGCGTGCGCGGAATGCGGCTGATCAGCAGGATCTGCGCGGCCTGGCCCGAGTCCCCAGCGTCGCCGGACAGGGAAGCCAGCGTCACGTCGCCGACGCCGACGAACAGGCTGACGACCGCCAGCAGCCCGACGCCGGCCGACGCCAGGGCAAGCCGCCCCGTCATGGCGGATCCCATCATGACGGTCCGCCGGCCATCCCATGGACGGTGCCGGGCATGATCACGGCTTTCCCGTCAGCGCCGCCCTGAGGGCGTCGACATCCTCCTGCATCGCCGCCAGACCGCCGCTGGCGATGTACCAGTTCCCGGCGTTGAGATCGACGACCTGCCCCTTCCTCCAGGCGGTCGTCTGGCGCACGAGTTCGTTGTCGAGAATCTGGCGGCCCGGCCGGCCGCCGGCGCCGATGGCGGCGTCGCGGTCCATCACGAACAGCCAGTCCGGGTTGGTCTTGAGAATGAATTCGAAGGAGATGGCCTGCCCATGGTTCGCCGAGTCCAGAGTCTCGACCGCCGGCACGATGCCGTATTCGGTGTGCAGCACGCCGAACCGCGAGCCCGGCCCGTAGGCGGTGACCTTGCCGCCGGTGGTCAGGACCAGCAGGCCCCGCCCCGCCGTGGCTGCGGCTGTCCTCAGTTCGGCGATGGAGGCGCGCAGCCGGTCGATGCGGCCCTGCACCTCGGCCTCCTTGCCGAAGATCCGGCCGAGCGTCCCCGCGTTCCCGACCGAGCTGTCGACGAAGCGCTCGGTCTGCACCGACAGGTCGATGGTCGGCGCGATGGCGGCAAGCTCGGCGTATTTGGGCGCGGCGCGGCCGCTGACGATGATCAGGTCGGGTTGCGCCGCGTTCACCGCCTCGTAGTCGGGCTCGAACAGGCTGCCGATCTTGAGGGTGCCGGCGCCGTCATACTTGGCGAGACGGGACGGCTTCTGCCCGGTCGGAACGCCGGCGACGGGAACGCCGAGCGCGTCGAGGGTGTCGAGCGAGGCCATGTCGAAGGTCAGCACCGTCCTCACCGCCTTCGGCAGCCGGGTTTCCCCACGGGCGTGGCGGACGGTGATCTCCTGCGCGAAGGACGGCCGGGGCGCCAGTCCGGCGAGCCCGAGCGCCAGGGCAGCCGTCAGCATGTCTCTGCGCCGTGTCACGATGGTCATCACCACTCCCAAAGCGTTGCGGGATTTTCGCCGGATGGATGGGCGCCGCAAGGACGCCGCCGACGTCAAGGCACGGGGTGTCCGCGCCGGGCATCGGAATCGGTGCGCGCCCAATCGGTGCGCCCCGGGCCGACCGGATGGGCGGCCGGCATCCTATCGCTAATAAGTCTTATTTGCAAAGTCTTGAATTCGCTTGGCGCCGCTCATGCCAGCCGGCGCGGCCCCGGGCCGGATCTCACCCACCCTTGCGTCGGGGTGTTCCACAGAGCTTGCGATGGAGCGCGCTTCCGGCAGACTGAGCCGGAGCGGGCGGGCTGATTTGGCTCAAGGAAAAACACACGAGACACGAAGGAAATCAAGAGAATGAGCGATGGCCTCCTGCCGGCATGGATGGTGTGGGCGTTGCTGTCGGCCTGTTTCGCGGCGCTGACCGCGATCCTGGCCAAGCTCGGCGTCGAGGGAATCAGCGCCGACCTCGCCACCCTGATCCGGACGGCCGTCGTCTTCCTGCTGCTGGTCGGACTTTTCGTCGCATCGGGGGAATCGCTGTCGCCCACGTCGATTTCCCCGAAAACCGCCCTGTTCCTCGTGCTGTCCGGTCTGGCCACCGGCGCATCCTGGCTGTGCTATTTCCGCGCGCTCAAGCTCGGCCCGGCCTCGCAGGTCGCCCCGGTCGACAAGCTGAGCGTCGTCCTCGTCGCGCTGTTCGGGGTTCTTGTGCTGGGCGAGCGGCTGTCGGGGGTGAACTGGCTGGGCGTGGTTCTGATCACCGCCGGGGTGGTTCTGCTCGCGGTCAAATGACCGGGCCGTCAGATCTCGACGTCGAGGAACATGCCGCGCCGGTAGTTGCGCGGCAGGGTCAGGACCCCGTTGACCACCAGGGCCGCCAGTTCGCGCAGGCTGGGAATGCGCTGGCGTCCGCGCCCCACCCCCTCGGCCCGCGCGCGGGGGCCGACCGCGCCGGACGCAGGAACCCGCCCGCCTCCGGGTTCGGAGCGGATCGCCTCGTTGGCGCGGTCGCCGGTGCGTCGGGTTTCAACCATGAGAGACGTTTACCATAAATGCGCCAGACCGGCAAGACAACCGGGCGCGACAGCGCGTGGCCCCAACGAAAGCCCGGCAGGAACGAGGAAATGGGACGATGGCGGCCTTCGCGGTCGGCCACGGGGTTTTCTCTGCCGGATTTCCACAGGTGGACAAAACGCCACCGTCATGAATAAGATTGCATACGAACCTTTTTGTTCCCCGGGCGGGCGACGGTAACGCGATGAAGATCGAGGATTTGCAGGCCAACGCCCGCCGCGCCAGCGCGCTGCTGAAGGCCATGTGCAACGAGCGGCGTCTGCTGATCCTGTGCCATCTGAGCCAGGGCGAGCGGTCGGTCGGCGAGTTGGAGGAACTGGTCGGGCTGAGCCAGTCGGCGCTGTCGCAGCATCTCGCCCGGCTGCGCCGGGACAAGCTGGTCCGCACCCGCCGCAGCGCGCAGAACATCTATTATTCGCTGAACGGACACGAAGCGCAGACCATCATGGCGACGCTGCACGGCCTTTATTGCGAGCCGGCCGGGGCGGCGGTCACCGAAGCCGAAGCCGGAAGCGACGAGGACGCGGAACCGCTCGCCATCCGGCACCCCGCCGCCGCCGCGACCTGAGCCGCTCCCCCTCCCCTTTCTCCCCCGCGATTCGCGTCATTCCGTCCGGCGGGTGGCGCCGAACGCCGCGGCGCCAAACGCCAGCCAGCCCAGCATGAAGGACCAGCCGCCGGCCGGCGCGGTCATCGCGACCGGCAAGGGGCCGCTCGTCGCCAGGGTGTAGAGCGTCCCGCAGAACAGCAGGATGCCGGCCACGAACAGCCAGCCAGCCAGCCGCAGCGCCCCCCGCGCCCAGCCGTCCGCCCGGCCGGCCAGCACCACCACGGCGACCAGGGCGAGGGCGTGCCACATCTGGTACTGCCCGGCGGTGCGAAACAGCTCCTGTGCCCGTGGATCGCCCGCCAGCCCGTGGCTGGCGTAGGCCCCCGTCGCCACCGCCACCGCGCCGTTCAGCGCGGCGAACACGATCCATCCCCGGTCGATTCCATTCATGTCGGCTGTCGTCTTTCCGTCGTCGTCGCGGCTTGTTCACCCCGGCGCCGGCCCGGTTGGCCCACCGCTTGCTGGGAACGGAGAGCCCGGCCGGAATCGGCGCCGCCACTGTGCGTCTCCGCAACCCGCTGTGCAACCTGCTTTGCATTTTGCCAAAGGCCAGCCATGGACGGTGACATTTTGCAGGATGGACTGGCCGTGGAGGCGAGGCCGGGCGTCGGACCGGCTCTCAGAACGAGCCTTGCGCCGAAAAGCGATGCCGACCGGCTGCTCGACTGGGCGCGGGCGCGCGGCGGCCGGTTGCTGGTGGTGGACGACAGCGCCACCAACCGGATGGTCACCGCCGGCCTGCTGTCCCGCGCCGGCTTCTCGGTCGAGCTGGCGACCGGCGGGGCGGAGGCGGTGGTCGCCGTCGCCAAATCCGCCGAGCCGCCCGAGGCGGTGCTGATGGACGTGTCGATGCCCGACGTCGATGGAATCGCGGCGACCGCGACCATCCGCTCCCTGTCGGGGGAGCGGGGCCGCATCCCGATCATCGCCGTCACCGCTAACGCCCAGCCGGAGGACCGTGGCCACTGTCTGGCGGCGGGCATGAACGACTATGTCGTCAAGCCGGTCCGCGGGGCCGATCTGCTGGCGGCGCTGAAACGCTGGCTGGTCCCGCCAAGCTGACCGGCCGCCTCAGAAGGACGACCCCGGCTCCCGGAGGAAGGCCTCCTCCTCCGCCGTGCTGGAGCGGCCGAGGGTCGCGTTGCGGTGCGGAAAACGCCCGAAACGCTGGATGATCTCACGGTGCCGCTCGGCGAAGCCGATGGTCTCCGGATCGCCGACCCGCTCGCGGAACAGCGCCACCGAACGGTCCTGGCTGGCGATGTCCTCGTGATGCTCGAAGGGCAGGTAGAGGAAGATGCGCTCGTCCGCCGTACATTCCAGATCGAAGCCGTTGGCAAGCGCGTGCTCGGCCACCGCGCGGGCCTTGGCGTCGGTGGCGAAGGCCCGCGGGTCGCCGCGGAACCTGTTGCGCGGCACCTGGTCGAGCAGCACGCACAGCGCAAGGCAGCCGTCGACATCCTCCATCCAGTGATCGAATCCGCCCTGCGCCGCCGTCTCGTGATGCGGCCCCAGCGTGTCGGCGACCGCCCGGTCGAAGCTGTCCGACCGCCGGAACCAATAAGGCTTCGTCGCCTCGTCGAACCAGAAATCCACGATCTCGTCGATCAGACTGTCCACCATCGCCCGTCCGTTCCCTTCGTCCTCGCAAGCCCGACAACGATACCCCCGAAACCAAACAGGGCGCCCCTAGGGGCGCCCTGTCCAGTCGAAAATCACGAGGCTAGGGAACAGCCGTCAGTGCAGGTTGCTCCACAGCTTGCGCTTGGTCGCGTACATCAGCCCGGCCAGCACGATCAGGAACAGGATCACCTTGACGCCCATCTGCTTGCGCGCGTCGAGGTGCGGTTCCGCCGCGAAGGTCAGGAAGGTGGCGATGTCGTGCGCCTGCTGCTCCACCGTGGCCTTGGTGCCGTCGGCGTAGGTCACGCCGTCGGGTTGCAGGATGTTCGGCATGCCGACCTGATGGCCGGGGAAGTACTTGTTGTAGTTCATGCCCGGCATCAGGTTGACGCCGGCCGGCGGCTCCTCGAAGCCGGTCAGGAACGCGTGGATGTAATCCTCGCCACCGACGCGGGCCTTGGCCATCAGCGACAGATCCGGCGGCAGGGCGCCGCCGTTGGCCGCGCGGGCCGCCTGGTCGTTGGGGAAGGGCGACGGGAAGCGGTCGGCCGGGACGCCCGGACGCATGAACATCTCGCCCGAATCGTTCGGACCGGCCTGGACCTCGTAGCCGGCGGCCAGCGCCTTCAGCTCGTCCTCCGAGAAGCCGATGCCGGCCAGCGTGCGGATCGGCACCAGATGCATGGCGTGGCAGGTCGAGCAGACTTCCTTGTAGATCTGGAAGCCGCGCTGGGCCGACGCCTTGTCGATGGTGCCGAAGATGCCGGAATGCGGCCAGCTCTGCTTCGGAATATGGACCGATTCGGAGGCCTGCGCCGCCCCGGTGATGCCGAGCGCCAGCGCGGCCGAGAGGATGGCAGTCTTCAACGCGCGCATCACGCCTTCTCCATCGGCTTGGCGGCAGCGCCCGCGGCGACGCGGCCCCCGCCCTTCAGAACGGATTCGCTGATGCTGTTGGGAAGCGGCCGCGGCCGCTCCAGCTTGCCCAGCACCGGCAGCAGAACCAGGAAGTGGAAGAAGTAGTAGAAGGTGCCGACGCGGGCGATGATCAGCCAGGCGCCTTCCGCCGGCATGGCGCCGGCGTAGCCGAGCACCAGCGCGTCGATCGCCAGGATCCAGAAGAACTGGCGGTAGATCGGCCGGAACTTGCAGCTGCGGACCTTCGAGGTGTCGAGCCACGGCAGCGCCATCAGCAGGGCGATCGAGCCGAACATGGCGATGACGCCGCCCAGCTTGTCGGGAATCGCGCGCAGGATGGCGTAGAAGGGCAGGAAGTACCATTCCGGCACGATGTGCGCCGGCGTCACCAGCGGGTTGGCCGGAATGTAGTTGTCGGGATGGCCCATGTAGTTCGGCATGAAGAACACGAACGCCGCGTAGACGATCATGAAGATCACGACCGCGAAGCCGTCCTTGACGGTGACGTACGGGTTGAACGGCACCGTGTCCTGCGGGCCCTTGGCGTCGATGCCCAGCGGGTTGTTCGAGCCGCAGACGTGCAGGGCCGCCGTGTGCAGGATCACCAGACCCAGCAGCACGAAGGGCAGCAGGAAATGCAGCGCGAAGAAGCGGTTCAGCGTCGGGTTGTCGACCGAGAAGCCGCCCCACAGCAGGGTGACGATGGGATCGCCGACGATCGGGAAGGCCGAGAACAGGTTCGTGATGACGGTGGCGCCCCAGAAGCTCATCTGGCCCCACGGCAGCACGTAGCCCATGAAGGCGGTGCCCATCATGACGAGGAAGATGATGACGCCCAGGATCCACAGGATCTCGCGCGGCGCCTTGTAGGAGCCGTAATAGAGGCCGCGGAACATGTGGATGTAGACGGCGATGAAGAACATCGACGCGCCGTTGGCGTGGACGTAACGCAGCAGCCAGCCGTAATTCACGTCGCGCATGATGCGCTCGACCGAATCGAACGCCAGCGAGGTGTGCGAGGAATACTGCATCGCCAGGAACAGGCCGGTGGCGATCATGATCACCAGCATGATGCCGGCAATCGCACCGAACGCCCACAAATAGTTGACGTTGCGGGGCATCGGGTAGTGGTTGTACTCGTGATCCAGCATCGTGAAGATCGGCAGGCGGCTGTCGATCCAGTTCACGAGCGGATTCTTGAATTTGGTGGCTTGAGCCTGAGCCATCTCGGGGTCTCCTGAACCTTGGGGCGGCTTAACCGAGGCGGATCTTGGTATCGCCGGTGAAGGCGTACGTCGGAACCACGAGGTTGGCCGGGGCCGGACCCTTGCGGATGCGCCCAGCGGTGTCGTAGTGCGAGCCGTGGCAGGGGCAGAACCAGCCGTCGAAATCGCCGCGCGGGTCGGTGACCTTCTGCCCCAGCGGCACGCAGCCGAGGTGCGTGCAGATGCCGATGACGATCAGCCATTCCGGCTTCTTGACACGGGCGTCGTCGGCGGCCGGATCGCGCAGGTCGGCGAGGTTGACCGTCTTGGCCTCCTCGATCTCCTTCGCGGTGCGGTGGCGGACGAAGACGGGCTTGCCGCGCCAGGTGACGGTGATGGCCTGGCCTTCCGCGACGGGGGCCAGATCGACGTCGATGGAGGCCAGCGCCAGCGTGTCGCGGGCCGGGTTCATGCTGTCGATGAAGGGCCAGGCCGCCGAGGCGGCTCCGACGACGCCAACCGCACCGGTGGCAAGGTACAGAAAGTCGCGACGGGTGGAACCGTCGCCGGAGGCCGCGTGGCCACCCGGACCGGGCGGATGCGTGGTCTGAGCCATAAGCCTGTTTCTCCTCAAGGCATGCCCGGCGCGCCAAGACCACGCCGGACGACCGATGGACCGTTCTGTATCACGACTTGACGGGCCTGTCCGCCGGGTGGATGAACCTCGGGCACGCCGCGTCGCTCCGGAGCTTTGGGCTCCGGTCTTTCGGGGTGCGGTATACCGTCGCGCCGCCCTCTTGGAAAGCCTTTGTGGACGGACAAGTTGTCGCGCGCCGCATTGCAGCATTGGGACGCAGCATTAGTTTGTACGCATAACCAAGCATTTTCCGTGGAGTGACCATGCGGCTGGTGCTTTTCGAACCCGACATTCCCCAGAACGCCGGGACGCTGATGCGGCTGGCGGCGGGTCTCGGGGTGGCGCTCGACCTGATCGAGCCCTGCGGATTCGTTCTCGACGACCGCCGGCTGCGGCGGGCGGGCATGGATTACATCGACCATCTCGACTGGGAACGCCACAGTTCCTGGGACTCCTACGCGGCGGGCCGGCCGGCGGGGCGGCTGGTGCTGCTGACGACGCGGGGTGCGATGCCCTACACCGACTTCGCCTTCACCCCCGACGACCGCATCCTGGTCGGGCGGGAGAGCGCCGGGGTGCCGGACGCGGTGCACGCGGCGGCCGACGCTCGTCTGGTCATCCCGCTGCGCCCGCCGGCCCGCTCCTTGAACGTTGCGATCAGCGCGGCGATGGTGTTGGGTGAGGCCCTGCGGCAGACGGCCGCACTTGCACCCGGCCACACCGCACCCGATCGGACGAGTTCCCCATGACGCCTCACGCCACCGAAGACCGCAAGACCCGCGCCGCCGCCTGGTTCGCCGAGCTGCGCGACCGCATCTGCGCCGCCTTCGAGGGGCTGGAGGACGAACTGGCCGGCACCCACGCCGACCTTCCCCCCGGCCGATTCGAGCGCCGGAGCTGGGTCCGCCCCGACCATGGCGGCGGCGAGGGCGGCGGCGGCACCATGTCGGTAATGAAGGGCCGGGTGTTCGAGAAGGTCGGGGTCAACATTTCGACCGTGCACGGCGTCTTCAGCCCGGAGTTCCGCGCCACCATCCCTGGCGCCGCCGAAACCGGCGAGTTCTGGGCGGCGGGGATCAGCCTCGTGGCGCACATGCGCTCGCCGCTGGTGCCGGCGACCCACATGAACACCCGCCACATCGTGACGACCAAGGGCTGGTTCGGCGGCGGCGCCGACCTGACGCCGATGCTGGAAGATCCGCAGGACACGGCGGACTTCCACGCCGGGCTGAAGGCCGCCTGCGACCGCCACGACCCGGACTATTATCAGCGCTACAAGGAGTGGTGCGACCGCTACTTCTTCCTGCCGCACCGCAACGAGGCGCGCGGGGTCGGCGGCATCTTCTACGACGGGCTCGATTCGGGCGACTGGGAGGCCGACTTCGTCTTCACCCGCGACGTCGGCACGGCGTTCCTCGACAGCTACGCGGCGCTGGTGCGACGGCACATGAACCGCCCCTGGACGGCGGAGCAGCGCGAGCACCAGCTGGTCCGGCGCGGCCGCTACGTGGAGTTCAACCTGCTCTACGACCGCGGCACGACCTTCGGCCTGAAGACCGGCGGCAACACCGAGGCCATCCTGATGAGCCTGCCGCCCGAGGTGAAGTGGCCGTGACGCGACGCTTGCCCTAGCGCGCCATCTCGACCCGGTTGCGGCCGCCATCCTTGGCACGGTAGAGGGCGTCGTCGGCCCGACGCAGCGCCATGTCGAGCCCGTTGTCCGGCCCGTCGCCCCCCACCGCCGCCACGCCGATGCTGACGGTGATGCGGAAACGGTCGCCGTCATGCTCGATGTCCATCGCCTCGACCGCCGCGCGCAGCCGGTCGGCGATGCCGACCGCGACGTAGGGGTTGGTCTCCGGCAGCAGCACCGCGAACTCCTCGCCGCCGAAGCGCCCCAGCAGGTCGCCCGGCCGCAGGGTGGCGCCGCAGCATTCCACCAGCCGCTTCAGCGCCGCGTCGCCGCCGGCGTGGCCGCGCGTGTCGTTGACCCGCTTGAAATGGTCGATGTCGAGCAGCATCACCGACAGCGAGCGCTGCCGCCGTTCGGACTCGGCCGCCGCCGCCCCGACGCGCTCCAGGAAACTGCGGCGGTTGGCGGCGCCGGTCAGCGGGTCGGTCTCGGCCAGCCGGACGATGCGGTTGCGCAGCTCGACGATGCGGGCGCCGGCGCGCACGCGGGCCACCAGCTCGGCCGGGGCCAGCGGCTTGCGGATGAAATCGTCGGCGCCGCCGTCCAGCGCCTGGATCAGGCTGTTCTGGTCGCTGCGCCCGGTCACCAGGATCAGGTGGCCGTAGGCGGTGCGGGGGTGCTCCTTGAGCTGGCGGATGACCTCCATCCCGGTCAGGCGCGGCATCTCCCAGTCGATGACGGCGATGTCGAAGCCGTCGCGGAAGGCGATCTCCAGCGCCTCGGCACCGTCGCTGGCAAGGATCGGTTCATAGCCCATCTCCTTGATCCAGCTCGCCAGCATCGTCCGCGCCACGATGGTGTCGTCGGCGATCAGGACCCGCATCGCGCTCTCCAGCTCCCACAAAATCCCCGCTTCACTGCCATGTTTCGGGTTGAGGGGCAAGGAAGCCGGCTTGCCGGTGGGAACGCCCCCGGATACACAAGCAGCGCCCCTCGACTACCGGCGCCGCCCATGGACGACCTCGACCGCCAGCTCCTCGACCTGCTGACGCTGAACGCGCGGACCAGCACGGCGGCGCTCGGCCGGGCCCTGGGGCTGTCGCGCTCGACCGTGCAGGACCGCATCGCCCGGCTGGAGCGCCAGGGGGTGATCGCCGGCTACACGGTGCGGCTGGGCGCCCCCGCCCCCCGGCGCGGGGTGTCGGCGCTGGTGATGATCAGCGTCAACGCCAAGCTGGCCGACCGCGTCGTCCACGCCCTGCGCAAGATGCCGGAACTGACCCGGCTGCACAGCATCAGCGGCCAGTACGACCTGTGCGCCACCGTCGCCACCGAGACTCACGACGCGATGGACGCGGCACTCGACGCCATCGGCCGGCTGCCGGGCGTGGACAAGACGATGTCCTCGATCTTCCTGTCGACCAAGATGGAGCGGTGACGGGCGGCTCAGCCGTCCCCGCCCGGCGCGTCGGGCTCGTCGAAGAAGATCGTCTCCAGCGGGCGACCGAACAGCCGCCCGATGCTGAAGGCGAGCGGCAGCGAGGGGTCGTAGCGTCCGGTCTCCAGCGCGTTGACCGTCTGGCGGGACACGCCAAGCTTTTCGGCCAGCGCCGCCTGGCTCCAGCCCTTCCCGGCGCGCAGCTCGCGCAGGAGGTTCCTCATCCGCGCCGCATCTCGCGGGCTTCCAGCACGCCGCGCAGGACGCTGCGCAGCGCCCAGGCGGTTCCCATGACGGGCCAGACGGCGAACATCGAGACCTGCGGCCAACCCATGTTCTCCAGGAAGCCGTAGCTGAAGGTCGCCAGCGCGGTGATCGCCGCCGCGACCACGATGTCCTCCATCATCTTGAGGCGCAGATACTCGTCCAGCCGGCGGAACTGCCGCAGCATCACCCAGACCGTCAGCAGGCAGGGCAGCATCGGCGAGACGGCGACCAGCGTGCGCGGCACCCCCTCGGGCATCGATTGCACCAGGGTCAGCGAGCCGGTCAGCACCAGCGCGTAGAGCAGCATTGCCCCGGCCAGTTCGACCGCCCCGCGCCGCAGCGTTACGTTCCGGGTCATGTCTCCTCTCCGTTCGTGTAAAGTCTCCTTTACTTTTTCCAAACGGAACGTCTCTGTCAAGCGTGCTTGACATACCGTCGATACCGCGTTGTGGCGGCGAGGTTTTTGACACGGATGAACAGGATGCCGGCTCCGCCGGCGCACGGATGAACGGGATAAAAAGCCAAATCCGTGTTCATCCGTGGATATCCGTGTTCATCCGTGTCCCGGAACGGCCTCTCCGCCGGTCAGAGCGTCGCCGCCAGCCGCACCCCCTGGCCGATGGCGCGCTTGGCGTCCAGCTCGGCGGCGACGTCGGCGCCGCCGATCACATGCACCGGCACGCCCGCCGCCTCCAGCGGAGCCTTGAGGTCGCGCAGCGGTTCCTGCCCGGTGCACAGCACGATGCTGTCGACCTCCAGCAGGCGCGGGCGCTCGCGTTTTTCACCGAAGCTGATGGTCAGGCCGGAATCGTCGATGCGCTCGTAATTGACCCCGGCCAGCGCCTCCACCCCCTTCATCTTCAGCGCCGCCCGGTGGATCCAGCCGGTCGTCTTGCCGAGCCCGGCGCCGGGCTTGCTCGCCTTGCGCTGGAGCAGGACGATCTCGCGTTCGGACGGAGCCATCTGAGGGCGGACACCGGCGACGCCGCCGCGCGCCTCGGCCGGGTCGCCGACCCCCCACTCGCGGCGCCACAGATCGCGGTCCAGGCTGGGCGACGGGCCGTTGTGGCCATCACCATGCCCATGGGCGAGGAACTCACAGACGTCGAAGCCGATGCCGCCGGCCCCGACCACGGCGACGCGGCGGCCGACCGGCTTGTCGCCGCGCAGCACGTCGAGGTAGCTCAGCACCTTGGGGTGCGACTGGCCGGGAATCTTCGGGTCGCGCGGCACCACCCCCGTCGCCAGCACCACCGCGTCGTAGCCGCCGCCCGCCAGTTCCCCAGAAATCAGGTCAGCCGCCCCGACCCGGCGGCCGAGACGCAGCGCCACGCCGGTCTCCTCCAGCCGGTGGCGGAAGTAGCGCAGGGTTTCGTGGAACTCCTCCTTGCCGGGGATGCGCTTGGCCATGTTGAACTGGCCGCCGATCTCGCTCGCGGCGTCGAACAGCTCCACCGCGTGGCCGCGCGCCGCCAGTTCGGTCGAACAGGCCAGTCCGGCCGGGCCGGCGCCGACCACGGCGAACCGCTTGGGCGTTTCCGCCGGGCGGAAGGGCAGCTCGGTCTCGTGGCAGGCGCGCGGGTTGACGAGGCAGCTCGCCCGCTTGCGCGAGAAGACATGATCGAGGCAGGCCTGGTTGCAGGCGATGCAGGTGTTGATCGCCTGCGGCCGGCCGGCGGCGGCCTTCCTGACGAACTCCGGATCGGCCAGCAGCGGGCGGGCCATCGACACCATGTCGGCGCAGCCGCTGGCGAGAATATCTTCCGCCACGTCGGGCGCGTTGATGCGGTTGGTGGTGCAGAGCGGGATCGCCACCTCCCCCTTCAGCTTCCGCGTCACCCAGGCGAAGGCGCCGCGCGGCACGCTGGTGGCGATGGTGGGGACGCGGGCCTCGTGCCAGCCGATGCCGGTGTTGATGATGGTGGCGCCCGCCGCCTCGATCGCCTTGGCGAGTTGGACCACCTCAGCCCAATCGCTGCCGTCGGGGATGAGGTCGAGCATCGACAGGCGGAAGATGATGATGAAGTCGGGCCCGACCGCCTCGCGCATGCGTGTGACGATCTCCACCGGGAAGCGCATGCGGTTCTCGTAGGAGCCGCCCCAGCGGTCGGTCCGCCGGTTGGTGTGGGCGACGAGGAACTGGTTGATCAGATAGCCCTCCGATCCCATCACCTCCACCCCGTCATAGCCGGCCTCGCGCGCCAGAACGGCGCAACGGACGAAGGCCCGGATCTGGCGCTCGACGCCCCTCCCGGTCAGGGCGCGCGGGGTGAAGGGGGTGATCGGCGACTTGATGCGCGACGGCGCCACCGACAGCGGGCTGTAGCCGTAGCGGCCGGCGTGGAGGATCTGGAGCGCGATCTTCCCACCCTCGGCGTGCACCGCGCCGGTGATCACCCGGTGCGCCGCCGCCGCCGACCGGCTGGCCAGCGTCGAGCCGAAGGGCGACAGCCAGCCCTCGACGTTCGGGGCGAAGCCGCCAGTCACCATCAGCCCGACCCCGCCGCGCGCCCGCTCGGCGAAATAGGCGGCGAGCTTGGGAAAGTCGCGGCGCCGGTCCTCCAGCCCGGTGTGCATCGAGCCCATCAGAACCCGGTTCCTCAACACCGTGAAGCCGAGGTCGAGGGGGGCGAGCAGATGCGGGTAGGGGCTGGCGTTGGACACGGGTCTTCTCCTCCGGCGGAAGGGGCGCTCTTGGCGGCGCTGGCGGCACGGATCATCCGTGACGCGAAGGCTAATTGACGTTTACGTAAAGGTCAATTTCATTCCGTATAGGCTCCCCGAAGCACCGCTCCCCAGTCATTTGGTTTCTGAGATCATGCCGCTCAGATACTCATTCAGATCGCGGAAATCCTTAACCGTCCATGCGAAGGCCGGCAAACTCACGCCGTTTTCCCGCAAGGTCCTTGGGATCAGATCGCCATTTGGACGTAATATTACAGACGATACGATGACACCGGGATAGTCGAGCAGACGTTTCTTGAACTCCGACGTGGTAAGATCGGGAGTTGGAGGGTTGCTTTTGTTGGCCAAAGGCCCTGTCCCTCTAACATCTTTGCCGTGACACATGGCGCAGCGGCTCAAAAAAATCCGCTCTCCATTGCGACCGTCTGCGAAGGATACCGACGGAACACAAAGCATCATCGCCAACGCGGCGATAAAGCTCTCCTTAGCCCTCATGGCGTTCTGTCCTTGATGGTGCCGAGTCATACTGCACGAAAATAACGACCAAGGGATTGCAGCGCATCTTCGTCCATTTCAACGTCCAACTGTCCCGAAACTCCCGATGAAGTCCGGGCTTCCGCGCCCGCTTTCCACTGCGTGAAAAAGCCGTTCGCCGAACTGGCTCCAGGACCTGCCGGGCGGTCAAGCTCCGTTGCAAAGGCCGCCCCATCCCCGGACGGCGGCCAGGACGCAACCGGGAGTTCGGCCATGGTGCAGTTCGCCGCCAACCTGACGATGCTCTACAACGAGCACGCCTTCCTCGACCGATTCGCCGCGGCGGCCGACGCCGGGTTCCGTGGCGTCGAGTATCTCTTCCCCTACGACTTCCCGGCCGACGCGCTGGCGGAGAAGCTGCGCCGGCACGGGCTGACCCAGGTCCTGCACAACCTGCCGGCCGGCAACTGGGGTGCGGGCGACCGCGGCATCGGCATCCTGCCCGAGCGCGCCGCGGAGTTCCGCGACGGCGTGGCCAAGGCCATCGACTACGCCGGCACTCTGGGCTGCAAGCAGATCAACTGCCTCGCCGGCATCCTGCCGACCGGCGCCTGCTCCGACAAGGCGCGCGACCAGTTCGTCGAGAATCTGGCCTACGCCGCCGACGCACTGGCGGGAGCCGGCATCCGCCTGCTGATCGAGCCGATCAACACCCGCGACATTCCCGGCTTCTTCCTGAAGCGGACCAAGCAGGCGCTCGACATCATCGACCGCGTCGGGTCGGGCAACCTCTTCCTGCAATACGACATCTACCACATGCAGATCATGGAGGGCGATCTGGCGCGGACGATCGAGGCCAATCTGGCCCGCATCGCCCATGTCCAACTCGCCGACAACCCCGGCCGCAACGAGCCGGGCACCGGCGAGATCAACTATCCCTTCCTCTTCAAGCATCTCGACGCCGTCGGCTACGGCGGCTGGGTCGGCTGCGAGTACAAGCCGAAGACGGTGACCGGCGACGGACTCGGCTGGTTCGCCCCCTACCGCTCCTGATGACACCCCTGTTCACGCGAGAAAGGACCACGGCAATGAAGGTCGGTTTCATCGGTCTCGGCATCATGGGCACCCCGATGGCGGGGCATCTGCTGGACGCCGGTCACACGCTCTACGTCCACGACATCAAGCCGGTCGCGGCCGAGCTGACCGCCAAGGGCGCCATCCCCTGCCCGAGCGGCTCGGAGGTCGCGGCGGCGTCCGAGGTCATCATCACCATGGTCCCGGACACCCCGCACGTCGCCGCCGCGCTGTTCGGCGAGAAGGGCATCGCGGCGGGGCTGAGCGCCGGCAAGATCGTCGTCGACATGAGTTCCATCTCGCCGATCGAGACCAAGGAGTTCGCGGCGCGCGTCAACGCGCTCGGCTGCGACTATCTCGACGCCCCGGTGTCGGGCGGCGAGGTCGGCGCCAAGGCGGCCTCGCTGACCATCATGGTCGGCGGCCCGCAGGCGGCCTTCGACACGGTGAAGCCGCTGTTCGACAAGATGGGCAAGAACGTCACGCTGGTCGGCGGCAACGGCGACGGCCAGACCACCAAGGTCGCCAACCAGATCATCGTCGCGCTGACCATCGAGGCGGTCGCCGAGGCGCTGCTGTTCGCGTCCAAGGCCGGGGCCGACCCGGCGAAGGTGCGCCAGGCGCTGATGGGCGGCTTCGCCTCCTCGCGCATCCTGGAGGTGCATGGCGAGCGGATGATCAACCGCAACTTCACCCCCGGCTTCCGCATCGAGCTGCACCAGAAGGATCTGAACCTGGCGCTCAGCGGCGCCAAGGCGCTGAACCTGGCGCTGCCCCACACCGCGAGCTGCCAGCAGCTCTTCAACGCCTGCGCCGCCCAGGGCGGCGCGCAGTGGGACCATTCCGGCCTGCTCAAGGCGCTGGAGCTGATGGCGAACCACGAGGTGAAGGCGGTGTGAGAACCGTCTGACGATCCCGCGACGTTGATTCCCTCTCCCGCCCCGGGAGAGGGATTTTGCTGCCAAATTCCGCTCCCCACACCAACCGTTGGCCTTCCGCCGCATCCGGTGCATTCTAGGCGCCCCGCCCCTCTCCCCATGACCATGGCCGAGCCCGCATGACCACCAACGCCGCCGACACCGCCGCTCCCGACACCCTGCTCCACGCCCTGTTCCAGGCGGCACTCGGCGCCGTGGTCGCCGACACGCGGCTGCCGGCGGCGCTGCCGGAGCCGCCCAAGGGACGGACCGTCGTCATCGGTGCCGGCAAGGCCGCCGCCGCCATGGCCAAGGTGGTCGAGAATCATTGGCCGGGGCCGCTGACCGGGCTGGTCGTCACCCGCTATGACCACGATCTGCCGACCGAGCGCATCGAGGTCGTCCAGGCCTCGCACCCGGTGCCCGACGCCGCCGGGGAGGACGCCGCCAAGCGCATCCTCGCGATGGTGCAGGGGCTGACCGCCGATGATCTGGTGCTCTGCCTGATCTCCGGCGGCGGTTCGGCGCTGCTGGCGCTGCCGGCCCCCGGCGTCTCGCTCGACGACAAGCGCGCCGTCGCCAAGGCCCTGCTGAAGAGCGGCGCCGACATCGCCGAGATGAACTGCGTGCGCAAGCATCTCTCGGCCATCAAGGGCGGCCGGCTCGCCGCTGCGGCCCACCCGGCGCGCGTCGTCTCGCTGCTGGTGTCGGACGTGCCGGGCGACGATCCCTCGGTGATCGCCAGCGGCCCGACCGTGCCCGACCCGACCAGCTTCGCCGACGCCCGCGCCATCCTCGCCAAATACGGCATCACCCCGCCGCCCGGCGTCGCCGCCCATCTGGAGCGCGGCGAGGACGAGACGCCGAAACCCGGCGACCCGCGTCTGGCCGGTGCCGTCACCAGCATCATCGCCACCCCGCAGGACGCGCTCGACGCGGCGGCGGCGGTCGCCCGCGAGCGCGGCTACGCCCCGGTCGTCCTCGGCGACCTCGAGGGCGAGGCGCGCGACGTCGCCAAGGTGCACGCCGGCATCGCCCGCCAGATCGCCCGCCACGGCCAGCCGGCCCCTGCCCCCGCCGTTCTGCTGTCGGGCGGCGAGACCACCGTCACCGTGCGCGGCAGCGGGCGCGGCGGCCGCAACGTCGAGTTCCTGCTGGCGCTCGCCGTCGCCCTCGACGGCCACCCCGGCATCCATGCCGCCGCCTTCGACACCGACGGCATCGACGGGACGGAGGACAACGCCGGCGCCCTGCTGCGCCCGGACACGCTGGCCCGCGCCGCGGCACTCGGCCTCGACGCCAAGGCGCATCTGGCGAACAACGACGGCTACGGCTTCTTCCAGGCGCTGGGCGACCTCGTCGTCACCGGGCCGACCCGCACCAACGTCAATGATTTCCGGGTGATCGTGGTGGATCGCGCGGCCGGCAACCCGGCCTCCTGACGATTCTGACGAATACCGGATGACAGATATTGAAATCTGTTAGTCGGTAGGTGATACTCCCTCCATCGCGTTCCGATGGAGGGGATCATGATCGTGCGTTCGCTTGGAAAGACCGGCCCGCAGGTGTCGGCGCTGGGGCTCGGCTGCATGGGCATGTCGGGCATGTACGGTCCGTCCGACCGCGCGGAGGGCATCGCCACCATCCACGCGGCGCTCGACGCCGGGGTGACGCTGCTCGACACCGGCGATTTCTACGGGATGGGCCACAACGAGCTGCTGATCGGCGAGGCGCTGAAGGGCGTCCCGCGCGACCGCTTCCAGGTCAGCGTCAAGTTCGGCGCCCAGCGCGACCCGGCCGGCAACTGGCTTGGCTACGACGCGCGGCCGGCGGCGGTGAAGACGGCGCTGGCCTACACGCTGAACCGGCTGGGTCTCGACCACATCGACGTCTACCGGCCGGCGCGGCTCGACCCCAACGTCCCCATCGAGGAGACGGTCGGCGCCATCGCCGACATGGTCAGGGCCGGCTACGTCCGCCACATCGGCCTGTCGGAGGTTGGGGCGGACACCATCCGCCGCGCCGCCGCCGTCCACCCGATCTGCGATTTGCAGATCGAATACGCGCTGGTCTCGCGCGGCATCGAGGCCGAGATCCTGCCCACCTGCCGGGAGCTGGGAATCGGCGTCACCGCCTACGGCGTGCTGTCGCGCGGGCTCATCAGTGGCCATTGGACCAGGGAACAGGGACAGGCGGCCGGCGACTTCCGCAGCCACAGCCCGCGCTTCCAGGGCGAAAACCTCGACCACAATCTGGCGCTGGTCGAGGCGCTGCGCGCGGTGGCCGAGGCCAAGGGGGTCAGCGTCGCGCAGATCGCGATCGGCTGGGCGCTGTCGCGCGGATCGGATATCGTGCCGCTGGTCGGCGCGCGGCGGCGCGACCGGCTGGCCGAAGCCCTGGGAGCCCTTGACGTTGACTTGTCCGCAGACGACCTCGCCGCCATCGAACGGGCGGTTCCGCCCAATGCTGCGGCCGGCGACCGCTACGCCCCGCAGCAGATGGCGATGCTCGACAGCGAGCGCCGCCAAGGGGAGCGCAGATCCTAACGGGCACGGTGCCGGGATGGGGTCCCATGGCTGAGACAATCCTCACCGCGGAGCGCATCCTGGAGGCGGCGGAGGAGGTGCTCCGCCGCTACGGCCCGGCCAAGGCGACGGTGGTCGACGTCGCCCGCGCGCTGGGCGTCAGCCACGGCAGCGTCTACCGGCATTTTCCCAGCAAGGCGGCGCTGCGCGACGCGGTGACCGAGCGCTGGCTCGCCCGCGTCTCCGCCCCGCTCGCCGCCATCGCCGCCGAGGATGGGCCGGCGCCCGCCCGGCTGCGCCGCTGGCTCGACGCGCTGATCGGTGCCAAGCACGCCAAGGTGCTGGACGATCCGGAGATGTTCGCGACCTACATGACTCTCGCCGCCGACGCGCGCGAGGTGGTGGCCGGGCATGTCGCCGCCCTGACCGCCGATCTGGCCCGCATGGTCGCCGACGGCGTGGCGCAAGGCGTGTTCGCGGCGGCGGATCCGCAGGCGACGGGCCGCGCCCTGCTCGACGCGACCGCCCGCTTCCACAACCCGGCGCACGCGGCGGAATGGTCCGATCCCGGCATCGCCGCCGCCTTCGAAGGCGTGTGGACGCTGGTCATGCGGGGTCTGGAGACGCGGAAGGGCTGAAAAAAAGCCCGCTCAGCGGCGGACCCTATCAACGACGGACGACGACCGGCTGGCGCGCCGGCTTGCGGGACGAGGAGGCGACCACGGCGTGGGCGCCACGCTCGCTGCGGCGCTGCTGCGCCAGTTCGACCTCGCGCCGGAACTTCGGTCCGAGCGCCTCGTAGGCGGCCTTCAGCTCGGGGTCCTTCATCCAGGTGTCACGACGATCCATTGTTCCCTCTTGAATGTTCCTGGCCGTTTTCTTGGCCGGCAGCGGACCGTCCCCGTATCCGGCGGCAGCCCCGCGCCGATTCGCGCGGGTTCTGCTTTGGGAAGCGCCAGACATCGGGTGCGGCATTACCGATGCAACAGGTTGGGGTGGTGACTCTTCACTTCAAGATGCCCCCGGCGTCTGGCCGAGGGGTTGTTCCGAAGCAATAACGTCTTCGCCACCCCAACGGTTCCGCTCCGGCTTTTTCGCCGAGGACATAGTGTCAAGCTCGGACGGGGGATTTAGGCGGAAGGGATGGGGTGGGGCACGTTTCCTCCACCCCATCCCCATCCCCATCCGCGTCAGGCGTGCAGCAGGCCCATCTGGTCGAAGGGCAGCACGTCGAAGCCGTGCTGGTAGACCGGCGAATCGGCGGCCAGCATGTAGTCGCCCGCCGACGGGTTGACGAAATGCGCGTCCAGCACCCCCGATCCGCTGTCGTAGCCGGCGGCCTGCCAGTTCTTCAGGGTGCCGGTGGAGCCGCTCGCCATCACCTGCGGCCAGGCCTCGAACAGCCGGGCGTTGGTGTCCAGGCTGGTGTAGTCGTTGTCGTGGAACCTGCCCATGTTGGCCGGGCCGTAGAGATGCACGGCGACGCCCTTCGAGGTGTCGATGAGGTTGCCGGTGATGTCGTTGTTCGACATCGTCGTGCCCTTCCAGCCGCCCCAGGCGACGTCCTGCTGCAACCCGATCTGGGCGCCGGTGTTGCCGGCGATCAGGTTGTCGGTGACGCTGTTGCTCCAGCCGCCATGCAGGAAGACGCCGCCGATGTTGCCGTGGACGTAGTTGCCCTTCACCGTGGCGCCGCTGGTCCAGTCGTCGAGGTAGATGCCCCAGCTCGCCACCGGGCTTGTCGGGTTGGTCGCCGTGGTGCCGGTCACGTCGTTGTTGACGACGATGTGGTCGGTCAGGGTCTGCTGGCGGTTGATCAGGTAGATGCCGCCGCCGTCGTTCGATTCCAGGTTGGCGTCGATCACCTTGTTGAAGGCGATGGTCGCCCGGTAGGTCGCGTCGCTGCCCGTCGTCTCGACCGAGCCGACGGCGATGGCCTTCTCCGGCGAATCCTCGATCTGGTTGTGCGTGACCTTGACGTCGGAGCTGCCGTTGATCCAGATGCCGGCGTCGCCGCGGTCGGCCGCGTTCGGGTGCTTGATGAGGTTGTTGGACACGATCGTGGCGTTGGAGCCGGCCTTCACGAAGACGGCCTCGGCGCCGGTGCCGCTGAACTGGTTGTTGACGACCTGGCTGTTGGCGCTGTTCTGCACCGTGATGCCGTAGCCGCCGCCCGTCACGCTGTTGTTCGCGAATGTCAGGCCGGCGGCGTTGTCGGCGTAGACATGGTGCCCGTCCACCGTGCCACCGGTGAAGGTCAGGCCCTCGATGGTCACGTTCTTGGCGCCGCCGAGGCCGATCGACACCGTCGAGCCGCCGTGGATCACCGCCTTCTCGTTGCCGTAGCCGGCGATGGTCACGCCGGAATCCTGGCCGTCCAGCCAGAGCACGTTCTTCAAGGTGTAGTCGCCGCCACGGACATAGGTGGTGTCGATGGTCGGGTCGGCGCGCATGGCCTGCTGCGCCTTGGTCAGGCTGGCGAAGGGCCCGTCGGTGCCGTCGGCGTTGGGGGCGGCCAGCTTGCCCGACCAGCTGTCCTTGCCGTTGGCGGCGACGTAGAAGGCCGGGCCGGTCGGCGCCGGGTTGGTCGGGGTGGTCGGCGTCGTAGGCGTCGTGTCCGGGGCCGGGAAGTCGGAGGCCGGGGCGTTGACCACCAGCGTGCCGTTCCACCACATCCCCTTCTGGCCGGCGACCACGTCCCTGCCGTCCAGCGCCCCCTTGTCGTAGGTCACCGCGCTGTCGGTCGGGTTGTAGGCGTGGCCGTTGATGGTGATCTTGTTGACCGTCAGACTGCGGTCCTGGCCGTTGATCACGGCGTCGTTGTCATACTGGATCTGCACCTTGTGCGCCGCCTTGTCGGCCGCGTCGGTGGTGAAGGCGAAGTCCTTGGCCGTCGTGCCGGCGGTGCCCTCGCCGATCTGCTTGCCGTCGACCAGCACCTTGAAATGGGCGTTGACGCCGCCGGCCGGGGTGCCCTGCGCGTTCACCACGATGGTGTCGGTCTTGCCGGCGGTGGGCGTCGTCGGGGTGGTGGTGGTCGCCGGGAAGAAGCTCTTGTCGGCGTTGACCACCAGCGTGCCGTTCCACCACAGATCCTTCTGCCCGGCCACGACGTCGCGCCCGTCGAGCGCGCCCTTGTCGTAGCTGACGATGCTGTCGGTCGGGGTGACGGTCTTGTTGCCGATGGTGATCGAGTTCACCGTCAGGCTGCGGTCCTGGCCGTTGATGACGGCGTCGTTGTCGTACTGGATCTGCACCTTGTGGGCGGTGTCGGCCGCCAGCGTCGCGGTGAAGGTGAAGGTCTTCGCGGTGGTGTCGGCGGTGCCCTCGCCCACCTTGACGCCGTCGACCAGCAGCTTGAAGTGTGCGTTCGTGCCGGCGGCCGCACGGCCCTGCGCGTTGACGACGATCTTCGTCGCGGTGGTGGCCATGGGTCGATCTCCCAAATCTCGTTGCGTCAAAACTCGTTGAGGCGCGGAGCATGGACAGGCGGCGCGGGATCTTTGTGTGATGTTTCTCGCGAAAACGTGCAAAACCGTGGCAAAGCAGGGACATCGGCCGTACCGCATAGGCCTTCCCCACGCACGGCCGGGGCGGGCCGCCTGACGCGATGCAGCATTTCGGCAACATCGCAGAGGGCCGATTTTGTCAGGAATTCCCGTATCTTGCAGGAAGTCGTTGAACGGAAGGTCTTTTTCCCGGATTGTTGGGTTTCGCCGCGACCGGTTTGACGGCGGCGCCCGGTGCCCCCATGTGAGGGGCCTCGCGGAAAAAGGGGATCGACCGAGAGATGCATGACGTCAGCGAGCGGCCCGGCCGCCCCAATCACCCCCTGGGCCATCCCCCAGGCCAGCATCCGGGCCACCGGCCCCTGCCGGCGGGGTGTTTCCGGGTGCAGCGGCCCATTCGCTTCTCCCACAGCGACCCGGCCGGGATCGTCTATTTCCCGGTCTACTTCGACATGTTCAACGGCGTGGTCGAGGACTGGTTCACGCAGGGCCTGGACATCGACTACGCCAGCATGATCCTCGACCGGCGGCTCGGCCTGCCGATCGTGCACGCGGAATGCGACTTCATCATCCCCAGCCGGATGGGCGACACCCTGACGCTCGGCGTGCTGATCGAGCGGCTGGGCCGCAGTTCCCTGAAGCTGCGCATCAACGGCGAGGTGGACAAGCAGGTCCGGCTGTCCGGAAGCCTGACGGTGGTGACGACCTCGCTGGACGATTTCGCCTCGATGCCGATCCCCGACGACATCCGCCGCGCGATGGACCGCTACCGGGCCGCCTGCGAGGCGTGACGGGCCGTCACGGCCTCCAACCGATCACAGCCCGAGGAAGGGCCGCATCAGCCGGCCGAGCAGGCCGGTGAAGCGCAGCGGCGCGTTGGTGGCGAGCAGGCACAGGCAGGGGGCGCCGGGGTCGGCGACCGGCCGGTGCCGCGTGTCGCCGTCGGCCTCGGCCATGTCGCCCGCCGCGTAGCGCCCCCGCTCGTCGGTGAAGGAGCCCGACAGCACCACCGTCAATTCGAGCCCGGCGTGCCCGTGGTGAGGCACCGCCGTGCCGGGCGTGACCCGCAGCAGGTGCGTCGCGCCGCCGCGCGCGCCGCGCAGCAGCCTCACCCGTTCCACGCCGGGGGCGAGGCGCCGCCAGGGCGCCCCCTCCAGCGACGCGATGTACGGTTTCAGCGGACCCGGCACCCCTGCTTCCCCGGCCTGCCCTTCCGGCTCCCGGCGACGGCGTGGCGGAGCCTCGGCAACGGCGGGGGCGCCGTCCAGGCGGGCCAGCGTGTCGGCCAGGGTCAGGCGCTCCAGCGGGTCGGGCGGGCACTCCTCCAGGAGCGCGCCGCCGACCGCGTCGACGGCGGCCAGCGCCGCCCGGCAGTCCAGGCAGTGGAGAAGGTGCAGCGCCACCGCCAGCGACAGCCCCTCGCACAGGCAGCCGGCGCCGTAGCCGACCAGCAGGGCGTCGCTCGGGTGGTGGTTCGGCCGCGGAAGGCTGGAGAGGGTGTGTGAGTCGGACATGCGCACCTGTACGCCGCCGGTTCCCGATCGGATCACCCGTCCCCTTTCGATCACGTCCCTTTTCGCCCGATGGCGATGAACCGGGCTCGGCGGCTTGCGGGCCGCTCAGGCGTTGAAGGTCAGCACCACCTCGCAGCGGCCGTCGCGCACGCTGGACGTCATCCGGTTGGCGACCCGGCCGATCATGTAGGAGGCCAGCCGCCGCATGCCGTCCTCGTCCTCCAGGATCTCGTCCTCGGTCGGGCGGGTCTTTTCCATGGTCAGCGGCAGGCCGGCGTAGGTCAGGGTGACCGAGAAGGTGAACTCGTCGAACCGGGTCTGCAACTCCAGCGGCCGGCGGCCGCCCGCCTCCGCCATCACCATGTCGTTCTGGCTCAGCAGGTCGAAGGCCTCCTGCAAGGCGAAGCGGACGCGGAAGACCGTTTCCGGCTCGGCCGCCCAGAGCTGGCCCTGGGCGGTCACCACCTCGGTGAGCTGTTCCGGAGACAGGTGGGCGATGTCGAGCCGCACCCGGCTCCGCGTGCCGGTGCCGATGCGCAGCGTCGCGTTCAGCAGGATCACCAGCGTGACGGCGACGGTCAGCGGCGAACCGACCCAGGGCTGGATCCAGTGCGGCAGCGTCTCGAAGAAATGCGGATCGACCAGCCGGGCCAGCCCGAAGGCCAGCGCGATGCCCAGCACGAAGATCTTCCGCGAATCGAGCATGCGGGAGCTGATGACCTGGATGCCGTTCATCACCAGGAAGCAGCCGCTCGACAGCAGCGCCGCGCCCACCACCGGCGGCGGCATGATCAGCAGCGCCGTGGCGATCTTCGGCGAGAAGGACAGCGCGACCAGCAGGATGCCGACGCCGAGGCCGATGGTGCGGCTGGTCGCCCCGGTCGCCACCGACAGCCCGACCGCGCCCGAGGTCGCCGCCTGCCCGACGCCGCCGAGCAGCCCGGCCACCACGTTGGACAGCCCGTCGGCCAGGATGCCGCGCCCGATGTTGCCCATGTCCGGGCGCTTCCACTCGGCGTCGTTGGCCTTCTGCGCCGCCGTCACCGCGCCGACCGAGTTGAGCGCCATCGCCAGCGCGGTGATCAGGAAGGGCAGCAGCAGTTCCAGGTCGAAGGCCAGCCCGAAGCTGCCCGGCTGCGGCAAGGCCAGCAGCGGCGCCTCCTCCAGATGCTTGAGGTCGAGCGGCGCCAGCCAGCCCTCGGCCATCCCCAGCGCATAGCCGAAGACGACGCCGATCAGCGAGCAGTAGAGCCGCAGCCGCCGGCCGCCCCACACGTTCAGCCCGACGATCACCGCCAGCACCGGCAGGCCGACCGCCGCGTAGCGGGCGTAGTCGCCCTCGGCGACGCCCATGCCCATCAGCTGGCGCACCGCCAGGATCATGACGGTCAGGCCGATCATGAAGACGACGAATCCGGCGATCTCGGTGGGGAACAGCGGGCGCAGCCGGTGGATGACCCGCGACAGCGCCATCACCAGCAGCCCGGCGAGCGCGCTCATGCCGAACAGCAGCGGCAGCCCGCCCTTGGCCAGCGCCAGCGCCGCCGGCGGCAACAGGATCGTCGTGGTGGTCGCCGGCACCATGAAGCCGGACCCGAGCCCGCCGCGCCCCAGGCATTGCAGGATGGTCGCCACCCCGCCGGCGATCATGGTCAGGCTGACCAGCCGGCTGCCGGCCTCGGCGTCGAGCTGGGCCATGCGGGCGATCGTCACCGACACCACCAGGAAGATCGCCACCAGGGCGAAATGCTGGAGAGAGAGGAGGACCAGGGCCAGGGCGGGCGGCTTCTCATCGACCCAATAGGTCAGCTCGGTCGGTCTCTTCGCCATGATGCTCGCTGTGCGGAACGGTCTATACCGTCACGATAGGTGCTTCGCTTCCCACTGCCAAGCTGGCAGTCACCCCGTTGACAAACCGTTCACATCGCAGTCACAGCCGCGGCGCCCGGCCCGCCGCCGCGCCGGAAAGGGGAGCCGCCGGCCTTCGTCCCCTCCGATAAGGGATGCCCCCACTGGACGAAAGCGGCCGGGCGGTTACCTTGACGGATGGTTCGTGGCAAGATTATCGAACAATAAGAGCGAGTGAGGGGAGCCAGCGTGACAGCACCCGCCATGGCGGGCCATCCGGAAAAATCGGTGCGCCGCCTTCTCGCCTTGCCCCTTCTGGTCATTCTCCCGCTCCTGGGCTTCGAAATTCTCAGCCTCTCGGAGCTTCGGCACACGCGCGAGCAGGAAATTCAGGAGGAGTCCAGCCGAATTCTTGATCTTATCGAGGCTGAACAGCAACATCTGGTTGAGAACATTCACAACATCCTGGTCACCCTGACCGAGATGGGCGTCGGGCGCATGGACGGGGCCAGCTGCAACACGACGATCCGGCGGCTCAAGGAGCAGTACCCGAGCTATCTGGCGGTCAGCATCAGCGACCGCGACAACGTGATCTGGTGCTCGACCGTGCCGTCGGCCGTCGGCATCTCGGTCGCCGACCGGCCCTACCGGCTGGAGGCCCTGCGCAGCGACGGCATCGTCGCCGGACAGGCGGTCACGGCGCGCACCACCGGCCGGCCGGCCATCCCCTTCGCCCTCGCCTACCAGGACGCGCGGGGCGAGCGCGCCGGCGTCGCCACCGTCCTGCTCGACATCGGCTGGCTGGAACAGTATCTCGCGCAGAAATCCCTGCCCGACCATGCGGCCGTGCTGATCGCCGACAGCGGCGGCGGGATCCTCGCCGCCGTGCCGGCGGCAACCCCGGTGGCGCCCGGCCAGCGCCTGCCGGACGAGCTTCGGCCCCTGCTGAAGACCGACGACGAAGGGGTCGTCGAACAGCGCGGCGGCGACGGGACGTTGAGGGTCATCGCCTATTCGCCACCGACGGTGAAGCTGCGCGGCCTCTACTTCCAGGTGAGTCTCGACAAGGACGCGGCGATGCGGTCGGTCGACATCGCCGCCCTGCGCTCCCTGCTGATCTTCTGCGGGCTGTCGCTGCTGGCCGGGGTCGGCGCCGCCTGGGGCCTGCGCTGGTTCCTGCGCATCCGCGAGCAGGCGCAGCGCAGCGCGCTCAAGACCGCGTCGGTGCTGGCGAGCACGGTGGACGGGGTGGTCGAGCTCGACCGCGACTGGCGCTTCACCTACCTCAACGACAAGGCGCGGGCGCTTTCCCCCGGCGGCCGGGATCCGCTCGGCCTGTCGCTGCGGGACGGCTTTCCCGAGCTGGCCGCCGGGCCTTTGTGGGAGAGGATGCAGCGCGCGATGGCCGATCGGGGGACCGTAGACGTCGAGTTCCAGGGCACGCGCGGCGGCCGCTGGTTCTGGATGCGGGCCTTCCCCTCGGAAAACGGGCTGACCCTCTACCTGCTCGACATCACCCGCCGCCGCAAGGCCGAGGAGGATCTGCGCAGGAGCAACGACCATCTCAGCATGGCCCTGGAATCGGCCCAGGCCGGCACCTTCGACTGGGATCTGCGCACCCAGAGCGGCTACTGGTCGGAGGCGAGCTACCGCATCTTCGGCCTGGATCCGGACAAGGACCCGGCGACCACCGACCGCTGGCGGAGCATCCTCCACCCCGACGACCGCCACGCCGCCATACCCGTGGAATCGACCACGGTGCCGGACCAGCCGAGCGTGACGCTGGAATACCGCGTCCTGCATCCCGGCGGGCGGGTCGGCTGGGTGCTGTCGATCGGCCGCGTCCGCGCCGACGAGGACGGCACGCCGGTGCAGTTCAGCGGGATCAACATCGACGTCACCCAGCGCAAGGCGATGGAGGAGGCCCTGCAACGGACCGAGAACCGCCTGAACATCGCGCTTTCCGCCGCCAACGCCGCCCTGTGGGACATCGACCTGCTCAGCGGCACGGTGAACTGGTCGGAGAACAACTACCGCCTGTTCGGCCTCGACCCGGCCACCGTCACGCCCAACCGCGACACCTTCCTTGAGCAGGTCCACCCGGCCGACCGCGAGGCGGTTCTGGCGCACCTCCACCGGGTGCTGGACGACGGCGAGCCGGACCAGGGAATCGAATACCGCGTCCTCCATCCCCAGGACGGAACGCGCTGGATCCTGAGCGTCGGCCGGGTCGAGCGCGACCGCAGCGGCCGGCCGGTCCATTTCAGCGCCCTGAACATCGACCTCACCGCCCGCAAGGCCATGGAGGAATCGCTGCGCGACGCCAAGGAGAAGGCCGACGAGGCGAACGTCTCCAAGTCGCGCTTCCTCGCCGCCGCCAGCCACGACCTGCGCCAGCCGCTGCAATCGGCCCTGCTGTTCGCCGGCGCGCTGCACCCGCATGTCGACGCCGCGCGCGGGCGCGGGCCGCTGAGCTCGCTGGAACGCGCGCTCGACACGCTGAAGAACCTGCTCGACAGCCTGCTCGACGTCTCCCGCCTCGACGCCGGGGTGATCGTGCCGCGCATCGTCGACCTGCCGCTCGGCCCCGTGCTGGAGGAGATCGCCGCCGCCTACGCCCCGATCGCCGCCAGCAAGGGGCTGGCCTTCGAGGTCTCGACCGCCTGCGCCGCCCTGACCGTGCGGAGCGACGCGCTGCTGCTCGGGCGCATGCTGCGCAACCTCGTGGAGAACGCCCTTCGCTACACCGACCAGGGCCACGTGCGGATCGAGTGCGACACAGTGCGGGACGGCGTCTGCATCAAGGTGCAGGACAGTGGCATCGGCATCTCGGCCGAGCATCAGACCAAGGTGTTCGAGGAGTTCCATCAGGTCGGCAACCCGGAGCGCGACCGCAGCCAGGGGCTGGGGCTGGGGCTCGCCATCGTCCAGCGCCTGTCCCGGCTGCTCAACCACCCGGTGCTGGTGCGCTCGGAGCCTGCAAAGGGCTCGGTCTTCTCCATCGAGGTGCCGCGCGCCGCCGAACCCGCGGCACCGGCCGGAGCGGAAGCGGCGAGGACCGCGACCGGCACGGTGGCGGCGGACACGGCGGCGGACACGGCGGCGGAGGAGGGGCACGGACGGCTGGCCGTCGTGGTCGACGACGACGTGATCGTCCTGACCGGGCTGCGCACGATCTTCGAGGAATGGAGCTACGACGTCGTCATGGCCGGCTCGACGGACCAGGCGCTCGAACGGCTGGAATCCGTCCGCCGCGCGCCGGACATCATCGTCGCCGACTACCGGCTGCGCGACCGCAAGGTCGGGACCGAGGCCATCGTGAGGATCCGCGAGCGGGCCGGACGGCCGATCCCCGGCATCATCCTGACCGGCGAGATCGGTACCGAATGCGAGCGCGAGGCCGCCGCCCTGGGGCTGGCCGTGGTCCACAAGCCCATCACGCCGCGCCAGCTCCACGGCATCGTCCAGCGCCTGATCGGGGAGTGAGGGGCGGACCGCCCCCGTCGCCCTCCGTGCCGGCCGCCCGGTTCGGGAAACATCCCTTCCGCCCTTAGGATAGGCGGGGATAGGCGGCGGTAGCCTTTTTCTCGGTAGGACTATCCCTCACCAAGGCGGTAGTCCCAAATCGAATGGGGTACATTCGGATCACAGCCAAGACGGCGGTGGCGCAGACCTCGCTGCGATGCCTCGCCCCGGCGTCCCGGCCCCTTCTCAAATCAACGCCCAGCTCTTGCCCGACCCCGGTCCGGCCACGGCCCCGCTTTGGCTTGAGACGCGAAACGTCCATCCAAGCACGGGAGGCGACCATGTTCACCATCACCATCGGGCCCGCACGGCCACGGATGATCGGCAGCAACCGGAAGCGGCCGCTCGACGTGTCCTCGACCATGTTCAGCCTGGCGCGCATCGCGGCCCGGCACGCGCCGACCACGGTCCTCGACGGACAGCAAGGCGTCGCGATGGTTCTCGGCGCCGCATCCGGCAGCGTCGATCTCTTTTAAAGGTGGGCCCGTCATGACCGAAGAACATCGCAACGAATTGCTGGACATGGTGCAGCGCCTGCGCGAGATCGCCGAGCAGCAACCCAGCGGCCGGCGTCTGGCCATGTACGCCATCGCCACGCACATCGAATATGGTCCGGCCCGCGCGCCTGTCGCCGAGCGGACGGCGCTGGAAGGGCAGGATGCGCATGCACTGGCATGCATCCCGCTCAAGCACTGAGAAAAGGCGACGGCCGGAGCCAGGATACTATCCCACGATATCCCTTTTCCGGCGGATACCTATCCGACGACGAGAGTGAAATCCGTCCTGTATTTCGTCATCGTCAAGTCAGCGGGGACCACGGATGCCCACCGTCACCGCCGCCGGGATGGCCCGACACAGGCTCTCGCCCCCCGAACGCGCCGGTCCCGTCCGGCATGGTTTGAAAACGGTCAGGCAAGGAGATATTCGCATGGTCGCTGTCTCGCAGTTCTTCGGCTCGACGAACGATCTGGTGGGTGGGCTGACGCAGGCCGTCCGCGACGCCGCTCCCGGCCAGCGGCTGGCCATCAGCCTGGACGGCATCGACTTCCTCAGCATGCCGGATCTGGCGGCGATCCTCAGCGCGGTGCAGACCGCCGAACGCCGCGGCGTCGCGGCGGCGGTTTCCGACCTGTCGCCCGCGCTGGCGTCGCTGCTCGACCTCGCGGGCGTCTCCCTTCCCTGATCCCGCCGCCCTCCTCCACCCGCTAGCGCAAAGGATGCGCCCCATGGCCAAGAACGTTCTCGCGGTCGACGATTCCAAGGTGATGCGCGACATGGTGCGCCTGACGCTGAACAGCGCCGGCTTCTCGGTCCGCGAGGCCGGCGACGGCGTGGAGGCGCTCCAGCGCATCAACGGCGACCCGGTCGACCTCATCATCACCGACGTCAACATGCCCAACATGGACGGGCTGACCTTCGTCCGGCATGTCCGCTCGAAGCCCGGTTTCCAGCGCACCCCGATCCTGATCCTGACCACCGAGGGTGCCGACGGCAAGAAGGCCGAGGGCAAGGCGGCCGGCGCCACCGGCTGGCTGGTGAAGCCCTTCACCCCCGACAAGCTGCTCGACGTCGTCCGCCGCGTCTGCCCCTGAGCGGCCGGCCTCCCGCCGGCATCCGCCCTCCTTTCCGACCGCATGGGAGCCGCAGCCGATGGCGTTCGCCCCGGACATCATGGACGAGCTTCGCGCGACCTTCTTCGACGAGTGCAGCGAGTATCTGCTGCGCAACGAGGAACTGCTCGGCACCCTGCGCGACGGCGCCCGCGACGGCCACCACGAGCGCGACACGCTGGACGCGGTCTTCCGCATCGCCCATTCGATCAAGGCCGGGGCCGCCGCCTTCGGCCTGACGGCCCTGGCCGACCTGACCCACCGCATGGAGGCGGCGCTCGACCGCCTGCGCACCGGGCGGCTGTCCCTGACCCCGGCGATGCTGGCGCTGCTGCTGGAATCCGGCGACGCGCTGGCCGAACAGGTCGAGGCGGCGCGCAACGGCACCGGCGCCGACGGCGACCGCGCGCGCTCCATCGCCGACCGGCTGGCCGAGGCGGTGAAATCCGCCGGCTCGGCTCACCCCACCCCCCTGCCCACCCCCCTGCCCACCGTCCTGCCGGCCACCGCGATGCCCGCCTCCTTCCCGGACTTCCCCGCCGCCTCCGGCGAGGCGGCGCGGCGCTGGGCCATCCTGTTCCGGCCGACCGCCTATTCGGGCGGCAACGAGCCGCTGCTGATCATCCGCGCGCTCGGCCGGCTCGGCCGGCTCGTCTCCACGCTGGACATCGCGCGCCTGCCCGACATCGAGATGTTCGACCCGTCGGAGCCGGTGCTGGCCTGGCGGATCGAACTGGAGACGACGCACCCGGAATCCGACATCCGCGAGGTGTTCGAGTTCGTCGAGGACGAGGCCGACATCCAGATCGCCCCGCTCGAGGCGGCCTTCCCCGACGCGGACGACGGCTCCGCCGAGGAGGCCCCGCCACCGCTTCCCGCCCCGGCCACCGTCTTCTCCGCTCCGGCGCTTCCCGCACCGCCCCCGGCCACCGAGGGCGGCTCCGTCATTCAGGCCCCGGCCACCGGCCTCCCCGCTCCGGCGGCCCCCGGCGGGGCGGGCGCCCGCGCGCCCGCGCCGGCCGGCAAGGGCAGCATCCGCGTCGATCTCGACCGGGTGGACCGGCTGGTCGACATGGTCGGCGAGCTGGTCATCACCGAGGCGGTGCTGACCCAGCTCTGCCGCGAGCTGGATTCGCGCACCCAGCGGCGGATGATCGCCGCCCTGAAGGGGCTGAGCAGCCACAGCCGCAAGCTCCAGGACGCGGTGATGGCGATCCGCATGCAGCCGGTGAAGTCGATCTTCGCCCGCATGCCCCGGATGGTCCGCGACCTCGCCGGCCGGCTCGGCAAGACGGTCGATCTGCGCATGACCGGCGAAGCGACCGAGGTCGACAAGACGATCATCGAGGAGCTGGCCGACCCGCTGACCCACATGATCCGCAACGCCATCGACCACGGGATCGAGCGTCCGGAAGCCCGCCTCGCCGCCGGCAAGCCCGAATGCGGCGTCATCCACCTGTCGGCGGAGAACAAGGGCGGACGCATCGTCATCCGCGTCGAGGACGACGGCCGCGGCATCGACCGCCCGCGCGTGCTCGCCAAGGCCCGCGCGCTCGGCCTCGTGGCGGAGGACGCCGAGCCGTCCGACGACGAGATCGACGCGCTGCTGTTCGCGCCCGGCTTCTCGACCACCGAGACCGTCACCGACGTGTCGGGGCGCGGGGTCGGCATGGACGTCGTCCAGCGCAACATCCAGTCGCTGGGCGGCCGCGTCACCGTGCAGTCGGAGCCGGGCGCCGGCACCCGCTGGACCATGACGCTACCGCTGACGCTGGCGGTGCTCGACGGCATGCTGGTGCGCGTCGGGCCGGAGCTGTACGTCATCCCGCTCGCCAACATCCTGGAGAGCACGCGGCCCAAGCCCGGCGACGTGCACGAGGTGGTCGGGCACGGCACGGTGGTGTTCCTGCGCGGCGACTGGCTGCCGCTGGTGCGGATGGCCGACGTCTTCGGCCTGTCCGGCGCCGAGCGCGACCCGGCGCGCGGCATCGTCGTCCGCGTCGAGACCGACACGGCCGGCGTCATCGGGCTCGTGGTGGACGAGCTGCTGGGCCAGCAGCAGGTGGTGGTGAAGCCGATCGAGCAGAACTTCACCCATGTGCCCGGCGTCGCCGCGACGACCATCCTCGGCAACGGCCAGGTCTGCCTGATCCTCGACCTCGACGCCTGCGTGGCGATGGAGCGCGGCCGGCGCGCCCGCGACGGCACCGCGCCGCCGGGCATCGCGCCGAAACCCGCCCTGCCCTCCGCCGCCTGACCATACCGCCCGACCAACACCGCCCGACAACCACGGGGCCAACGACGGAACCACCGCCATGACCGCCACAGCCGCCAACGCCGCGCCGCGCCCCGCCGGCCACACCGCCGGCCACCTCGACGAGGCCGCGGAAACGAACCAGCCGGTGCAGTTCGTCGCCTTCAAGGTGAACGGCGACGATTTCGCCGTCGACATCATGGCGGTGCGCGAGATCAAGGCGTGGGCGAACGTCTCGTCGCTGCCCAACATGCCGTCCTACGTGCGCGGCGTGCTGAACCTGCGCGGCAACATCGTGCCGATCTTCGACCTGCGCTGCCGCTTCGGGCGCGGGGCCACCGAGGCGACCCGCCTGCATGTCGTGATCATCCTGATCGCGCGCGGACGCACCATCGGCATCCTGGTCGACGCCGTCTCCGACATCCTGAAGGCGGGCAGCGCCGACCTGCGCGCGCTGCCGGAGGAGGACGGCGAGGCCGGCGGCTTCATCGCCGGGCTGCTGGCGCTCGACCGCCGGATGATCGCCATCCTGGATCCCGACCGCCTGTTCGACCAGTCGCTGGTCGCCATCGCCGCGCAGGCGGCTTGAGAAAAGTTACCGCGCAGGCGGCTTGAGAAAGGTTGCCGCGCAGGCGGCTTGAAGAAAAGCGCCGCGCAGGCGGCACGACACCGGGAACTCCTCTGCCCCACCCCCGACGGGCCATCGAAAGGGACCACGCCATGACCACCGCTTCCACCCACGTCCCCTCACCGGCTCCCTACGGCGCGGCGGTGGTCGGAGCCCTTCTCAGCGCCCTCGGGCTGGTCGGCGCGGTCGCCGCCTGCCTGGTGCCGCACACGCCCGCTCCGGCGGAACTCATCCTGGTGGCCGCGGGCATCCTGGCGGCCGCGCTCGGCACCGTGATCCTGCTGGTCGCCCAGCGCCGCGCCGGCGCCCGCGCCGCGACGATCGCGGCGGAATCGGCCCGCTACGCCGCCTGGGTCGGGGCGATGCGCGCGGCGGCGGCCGGCGAGACGCCCGACACCAGCGCCTTCACCGAGGAGCAGGCCGCCGACGTTCGCGACATGCAGGCCCGCACGCTGGAGGCCATGCGGCTGCGCGCGGCGCTGCACACCTGCCAGACCAACGTCATGGTCGCCGACAACGACCTCAACATCACCTACATGAACGAGACCATGCTGGCGATGCTGCGGACGGCCGAGAACGACCTGCGGCGCGACCTGCCGGATTTCCGCACCGACGACCTTCTGGGCCGCAACATCGACGCCTTCCACCGCCAGCCGACCCACCAGCGCAACCTGCTGAAGCGGCTGTCCGGCGCCCACCGCGCCCAGGTCGAGGTCGGCGGCCGCAGCTTCGGCCTCACCGCCAGCCCGATCCTGAACGCGCGGGGCGAGCGGCTCGGCACCGTGGTGGAGTGGGAGGACAGCACCGAGCGGCTGGCCCGCGAGCGCGAGCAGGCCCGCGTCGCCACCGAGAACGTCCGCGTCCGCGCCGCGCTCGACAATTGCCAGACCAACGTGATGGTCGCCGACGAGAATCTCGACATCGTCTACATGAACCGGACGATGATCGAGATGCTGCGCAACGCCGAGGGCGAGATCGCCAAGCAGCTTCCCGGCTTCCAGGTCGACGGGCTGCTGGGCTCCAGCATCGACCGCTTCCACCGCAACCCGATGCACCAGCGCACCATGCTGGCGGCGCTGACCCAGCGCCACGAGGCGGCGCTGCCGATCGGCGGGCGCAACTTCGTGCTGATCGTCAGCCCGGTGTGGAACGACCGCAAGGAGCGGGTCGGCACCGTGGTGGAATGGGCCGACGTCACCGCCCAGAAGGCCATCCAGGAGGAGATCGGCGCCATGGTCCAGGCGGCCTCGCGCGGCGACTTCTCCATGCGGCTCGACCCGGCCGGCAAGAGCCCGTTCCAGCGCGTGCTGGCGGAATCGCTGAACGAGCTGTGCCAGCGGATGGAATCGGCGCTGGAGGACATCGGCCAGCTCTTCAGCGCGCTGGCCGAGGGCGACCTCAACCGCCGCGTCCGCGATGATTACGACGGGCTGCTGAAGCTGCTGTCCACCGACGCCAACACCACGACCGAGCGGCTGTCCGACACCACCCGCAAGATCATGGCCTCCAGCACCGAGGTGGCGGCCGCCGCCGACGAGATCGCCAACGGCGCCGTCGATCTGGCCGAGCGCACCGAGCAGCAGGCCTCCAACCTGGAGGAGACGGCGGCGGCGATGGAGGAGATCGCCTCCACCGTCAAGGCCAACGCCGAGAACGCCCAGCAGGCCAACCAGCTGGCGCTCGGCGCCCGCGACGTCGCTGTGCGCGGCGGCGAGGTGGTGAAGAACGTCGTCGGCGCCATGGGGCAGATCGCCAACTCCTCGCAGCGCATCTCCGACATCATCGGGGTGATCGACGAGATCGCCTTCCAGACCAACCTGCTGGCGCTGAACGCGGCGGTCGAGGCGGCGCGGGCCGGCGACGCCGGGAAGGGCTTCGCCGTCGTGGCGCAGGAGGTCCGCACGCTGGCCCAGCAGTCGTCGGACGCCGCCAAGGACATCAAGTCGCTGATCCTGGAGAGCAGCGGCCACGTCCGCCAGGGCGTCGACCTGGTGAACAGCGCCGGCGGCCAGCTCGACGAGATCATCACCTCGATCAAGCGCGTCGCCGACATCGTCTCGGAGATCGCCGAGGCCAGCCGCGAGCAGACGGTCGGCATCGACGAGATCAACCGCGCCATCTCCAACATGGACCAGATGACCCAGCAGAACTCCGCCCTGGTGGAGGAGAGCGCCGGCTCGTCGCGCACCCTCCAGGAGAGCGCCGCCGGGCTGCTGACCCTGGTCAGCTTCTTCCGGATCTCCGACGCGCCGGCGCCGGTCCTCAAGGCGGTCCCCGCCGCCCAGCCGGCCACCCAGTCGAGGGGCGTGCGCGGCGAGGCCCCCCGCCGGAGCGAACGCCCGGCAGCGTTGGCCGCCCCGACGGGTGCGCCGGCGGGGGCCATCGCCCAGCTCCCCGGCCGCGCCGCCGGTGCCGGCGCCGGCCAGCGCAACGCCCGCAACATCGACTGGTCGCAGTTCTGAGCCCCCCGCCGCCCCTTCCCCGCCCAGCGGGGGAGGGGTGGCGGGCGCATGACACGTCCCACAACCGCCCCGGAACGGAACGCGATGGCACCGACCGCCTCCCGGCAAGCAACCTCCCGCCCCCCGGCCTCCCACCCCCCCGCCTCCAGGTCGTCGGCGATTCTCGGAGACGCGGATTTCCGCTACGTCACCGAACTCGCACGGCAGCGGACCGGCATCCAGCTCAACGACGGCAAGCGCGATCTCGTGCAGGCGCGTCTGGTCAAGCGGCTGCGGGTGCTCGGGCTGTCCGGCGTCAAGGAGTATGTCGATCTGCTGCGCTCGCCCAAGGGCGAGGAGGAAATGGTCGGGCTGGTCAACGCGCTGACCACCAACGTCACCGCCTTCTACCGCGAGCGGCACCATTTCGACCATCTGGCCAGCGTGGTGGCGGCCCCCTGGCGGGCGCGCGGCGGCGGGCGGCTGCGGCTGTGGTCGGCCGCCTGCTCCACCGGGGAAGAGCCCTACAGCATGGCGCTCACCCTGCTGAAGACGGCGCCGGACGCCGTGCAGCGCGGCGCCCGCATCCTGGCGACCGACCTCGACACCACCGCGCTCGACCGCGCCGACGCGGGCCTCTACCGGGGCGAGGCGGTACGCGGCGCGGTGCCCGCCGAGCTGCGCCGTCATTTCGAGCCCTGCGGTCAGGAGCATGTGACGGTCGGACGCGAGCCGCGGGCCCTGGTGTCCTTCGGCCATCTCAACCTGCTGGAACCCTGGCCGGTCAAGGGACCGTTCGACGCGATCTTCTGCCGGAACGTGATGATCTATTTCGACCGCGAGACCAAGACCACGCTGTGCGGCCGGCTGGCGGCGCTGCTGCGGCCGGGCGGCTTCCTCTATCTCGGCCATTCGGAATCGCTGCTCGACCGACGGATCCCGCTGCGTCCGGTCGGCGGCACGATCTACCAGCGCATCGCCCCCGAAGGAGAGATCTGATGCTGCCCGACCGATCGCCCGGCATGCCAACGGTTCCGGTCCGCGTCGTGGTGGTGGACGATTCCCCGCTGGTGCGCCGGCTGCTCTGCGCGATCCTCGATGCCGACCCGCGCATCGCGGTGGTGGCGACCGCCAGCGACCCGCTCGAGGCCCGCGTGGCGATCAAGGACACCGACCCGGACGTGGTGACGCTCGACATCGAGATGCCCCACATGGACGGGCTGTCCTTCCTGGAAAAGATCATGACCCTGCGGCCGACCCCGGTGGTGATGATCTCCTCGCTGACGCAGGAGAGGGCGGACGTCACCCTGCGGGCGCTGGAGATGGGGGCGGTGGATTTCGTGCCCAAACCGACCGTCGACCTGCGCAACGGGCTGGAGGAGCTGGCCCGCGAGATCACCGACAAGGTGGTGCACGCCGCCTCGGCCAAGCGCCGTCTGGCGCAGCGCGCCTTCGGCGGTGGCGTCGGGGCTTGCGGCGCCGGGGGATACGGCGCCGGGCACGTCCCCTGCCGGCCGGCGCCGCTCGGCTTCGCCGCGTCCAACGCGGTGGTCGCCATCGGGGCATCGACCGGCGGGGTGGAGGCGCTGCGCGAGATCATCGTGACCCTGCCGCCCGACATGCCGGCCACCCTGGTGACCGTCCACATGCCGATGGCCTACACCGCCCGCTTCGCCGCGCGGCTCGACGCGATGAGCGCCGTGCGCGTCAAGGAGGCCGAACAGGGCGAGCGGCTGCGGGCCGGCCACGTCTATGTCGCCCCTGGCGGCCGGCATCTCGAACTGGCGCACGAGGGCGGCGCCTATCTCTGCCGCCTGCACGAGGGCGACAAGGTGCAGGGCCACCGCCCGTCGGTCGACGTCCTGTTCCGCTCCGTCGCCGCGGCGGCGGGCCGGCGCGGCATCGGGGTGATCCTGACCGGGATGGGACGCGACGGGGCGGAGGGGCTGAAGCGGATGCGCGAGGAGGGCGCCCGCACCATCGGCCAGGACGAGCGGAGCTGCGTGGTCTACGGCATGCCGCGCATCGCCAGGGAGACGGGCGCGGTCGAGCAGGAGGTGCCGCTGTCGCGCATCACCGCGACGCTGGTCGGGCTGCTGGCGCAGCACGCGCCCAAGCAACCGCATCTTTGACGGGGGACGGAAGCATGGACGGCTCTTTCGGACAGGACCGCGCGGCATCCGGCGAGACGGCCGGGGAGCGGCGCATCGCCACGGTCGACCGCGCCATCACCGGGCTGGCCGGCGAAATGGAGAAGACGGCCGCCATCATCGAGGGCGGCGTCACCACGCTGAGCACCGACTTCGAGGAGCTGTCGGCGCTGGCGGTCCGCCAGTCGGCGGTGCTGGAGCGGATCATCGCCGGGACGCGGCGCGTCAGCGTCCAGAGCGAGACGGTCGAATTCACCGCCATCGCCGACGAGCTGGCCGGCACCTGCCGCGACGCCGTGCAGCGGGCCGAGCGGATCGCCGGCAGCGCCCGCAGCATGCTGGCGGTGATCGACGCCTGCGCCGCGACCGTCGCCCAGGTCGAGCGGCTGACCGGCCAGATCGACCAGTTGAACAAGCAGACCGTCATGCTGTCGCTGAACGCCAAGATCGAGGCGTCGCGCGCCGGCGAGCAGGGCCGGGGATTCGGCGTCGTCGCCGACGAGGTGCGCGACCTCTCCCGTTCGATCCACGCGGTGTCCACCGCCATCCGCCAGGCGGTCGGCGACATGGGGCGCGACCTGCGCGGCGGCATGGAGACGGTCCGCGGCGTGCTGGCCGACGGCGGCGAGTCGACGCTGGATCCCCAGCGAATCGCGGCGATCGGCGGCGCGCTGACCGGCCACACGGCGGCGCTCGCCGAATCGGTCGGCCAGTCGGCGGCGATCTCGGCCGACATCGGGCAGGCGGTGCCGCGCATCATCTGCAACCTCCAGTTCCAGGATCATGCCCAGCAGCGAATCCAGAACACGGTCGCGGCCTTCGCCCATCTGAGGTCCGCGCTGGCTCCGCTGCATCATGGCGCCGATGTCGACCGCGCCTGGGCGGAGGGGCTGCTGTCGCGAATCACCCTGGCGGACATGGAGGATGCGTTGAGCCTCGCCCTGCTCGGCGAGGTTCGCCACACCAGCGGAAGCGACTCCTTCGAGCTGTTCTGAGCCGGTGGCCAGGGGGTGGCCGGCCGGCTGCCGGTGACGCGCGCACTGCACAACAAGAAGATATTTCAGTCACATAATTACCATGAACAAGGCCTATGATTGGATGAGAAAGTCCGAGACCACGATCTCTGGAGATGGCTGATGATAAAAAATCAACCTTCCATTGCGATCATAAATCGTTAATGTTATCAGCGATAGGTTGCCACACAGAAGGAGCTTGCGGTCGGAGGAACCGATCCAAAGGGGACGTGTCTTGAAGATTCTGGTCGCTGACGATCACCCGCTGTTCCGCGACGCGCTGGAGCTGTCGGTGCGGTTCGAATGGCCGTCCGCCGACGTCGTTTTCATCGGATCCCTGGAAGACGGCGCCTTCGGCGAGGTCGATCCGGCCGACATCGCCTTCGATCTGGTCGTGCTGGACTGGCACATGCCCGGCGTCGGCGACAGCGACCCGATCTCGCGGCTGCGGGCGCTCGGCGTGCGCGGCCCGATCGCCGTCGTCAGCGGCGCCGAACAGCCGGCGATCGTGATGGAAGCCCTGCGCTGCGGCGCCGCCGCCTTCCTGCCCAAGACGACCCCCCAGCGCGTGCTGGCCCCCTCCTTGAAGGTGGTGGCCGAAGGCGGCACCGTGCTGCCGATCAAGATCGCCCTGTCGCTGGCCGGCGAAGAGGGGCCGCAGCCGGCGGCCGAGGAGGACGAGGCCGGCGACGACGAGACCACCGAACAGGCGTCCCTGACCGACCGCGAGCGCGAGGTGTTCGGCCTGCTGGCCACCGGCGCCACCAACAAGGAGATCGCCCGGCGGCTCGATCTGGCCGAGGTCACCGTCAAGTTCCACACCCGCCGCATTTTCCGCAAGCTGGGCGCGCGCAACCGGGCGGACGCGGTGCGCCGGGCCCAGGAAACCGGCCTGTTCAACGGCGGCTCCCCGTAACGCCCTCCCATCGCGAGGCCCCCCATCGGGCCTCCACGCGGTCGAGCATTCCATGCCCTACTCCCAAGAGACGGCCGTCGCGGCCCCCGACACCCTGTCGAAGCGACTGATCCGGGCCGCCGCCGTGACGGCCATCCTGCTGACGGCCATGGTCCTGCTTGCCGCGCAGTGGGCCGGAACCGGCATACGCGACCGGCTGGCGGGCGAGCAGGCCCAGGCCCTGGCGCGGGAGGTGCGCGAACGCGTCGCCGACGCCCGCTCCCGGACCCTGGAGGGAGCCCGTCTGATCGGACTGGCGGTGGCGGCGCACAACGAGAGCCCCGACGTGCAGCGGGCGGCGCTCGACGAGTTGGGCCGCCGCGCCATCGCCCGCGCGCCGGAGCTGTCGCAGTTCTGGATCGTGCCGCGTCTGGCCGATGCGGGCGAACCTTCCACCCACGGCGGCCCCGTCGCGGCGCCCGACGCGACGGTCTTCTCCCGGCGCAACGGGCGGATCGAGCAGGGGGAGCCGCTCGACGACACCGACCGCGCGCTGATCGAGCGGGCGGCGGAATCCGGACGGGCGCAGGTCCATGGCCTGCGGCCCGATCCCGGCAGCGCCGCCGGCGTCTCCACCCATGTCGAACCCCTGATGATCGACCAGGAGGTCGTCGGGGTCATCGGCTACGACATCGACGCCCTCGACTGGCTGCGCATCGGCGAGTCGGTCGAGCATGCGGTGCCGGGCAGCCGCCTGGCGATCCTGACGGTGGATGGCCACTATGTCTTCGCCGACGACCGGACGCGGATCGGCCAGGAGCCGACCGTCGACGAGGACGGACGGCTCGGCGACCTCACGGCCGAGGAGGCGCGGGCGTTGCACGCCGGGGCGCCCTTCTCCGGCATCCGCAACCTGCCGGGCGGCGGCACCGTCCACCGCGTCGGGCTGCCGCTGCCCCGTCTGGACAGCGACTACCCGCAATACATCCTGCTGGACGTGCCGCTGCCCGGATTCGACACCGGCATGCTGCTGTTCGGGCTGACCACCCTGGCCATCCTCGGAGTCTTCCTGCTCGTCCTGCGCACGCTGGTCCACCGCATGGCGGGGGTGCCGCTGGAGCATCTGCGCACCGCCGTGCGCATGCTCGATTCCGGCAACCACCACATCCCGCTGCCGGCGCACATGCTGGAGCGCGGCGACCAGATCGGCGACATCGCCCGCGCGCTCGACGACCTGCGCCGTTCGGAGGCCGAGCGTCGGGAACTGCGCGAGATGGTCATCCGCAACGCGCGCGACGTCGAGCGCATGATCGCCGCCATCGATTCCACGCCGGACATGATCGTCCTGCTCGACGCCGCCCAGCGCATCCTCTACCTCAACCAGGCCGCCTGCGATCTGGTGGGCGCGCGGGACGCCGACGCCGTGCTCGGCCAGCACATGGAATCGCTGGAGGACCCCGACACCACCCGCCGCCGCACCGAGCTGGGCGTCTTCGACGCGCTGGAGCGCGAGGGCTCCTGGGAAGGGGTGATCGAGAATTACCGCACGCCCTTCGGCGTCCGCATCGCGGCGATGGATCTGCGCTTCACCCGCCGGCTCAACGGCGACGTGGTGATCATCGGTCGCGACGTCTCGGCCCGCCTGACCGCCGCCAGCGAGAGGGTCGACCTGGAACGCCGCCTGTCGCAGATGGACAAGATGGACGCGGTCGGCCGGCTGGCCGGCGGCATCGCCCATGATTTCAACAATCTGCTGGGCGCCGTCTCCGGCTACGCCGATTTCCTGTTCTGCGACCTGCCGGCGGGAACCCCGCAGCGCGACTACGCCGGGCGCATCCGCCGGGTGTGCGACCGCGCCAAGGACATGGTCCACCAGATCCTCGCCTTCTCGCGGGCGGGCAACGCCGCCCTGGCCCCCACCCTGCCCGGCCGCATCCTGGAGGACGCGGCGATCCTGCTGCGCTCCGCCATCCCGTCCAGCGTGACGCTGGAGATCGCCGTCCCGGACGAGCTGCCGCGGATGCGGGCGAACGGCACCCAGCTCGTCCAGGTGCTGGTCAACCTCGCCATCAACGCCCGCGACGCGCTGCCCGACGAGACGGGACGCATCGACGTCGCCGCCCGGCTGTGGAACGGCGACACCGACCCGGCCGGCGACGGCGCCGAGGCCGGCTGGACGGTCCAGAAGGTGCTGCCGCCCCGGCTCGGCCAGCCGCACGTCCTGTTCGAGGTTTCCGACAGCGGCGCCGGCATGGACGAGGCGGTGATGGCCAAGGCCTTCGACCCCTTCTACACCACCAAGGATCTCGGCGAGGGCACCGGCCTCGGCCTTGCCGTGGTGTTCGGCATCGTCCAGGCGCATGGCGGCGGTCTGGTCGTGTGCAGCCAGCCGGGGGCCGGCTCGGTGATGCGCGTCTTCATCCCGCTCTGCGCGGACACCGCCCCGGCGGAGGAAGCCGACGAGTTCGCCGACGTGGCGCGGCTCCATGCCCGCCGCCGCTGCCGGGTGCTGGTGGTGGACGACGAGGGCGACATGGGCGACATGGTGTCGGTCGGGCTGGAGCGGATCGGCCACGAGGTGGCGGTCTGCGAGGACCCGCGCGACGCCATCGAGGCGTTCGAGGAGGATCCCGACGCCTTCGACCTCGTCATCACCGACCAGACCATGCCGGGCATCAGCGGCATCACCCTGATCCGCCGACTGAAGGACCGGCGCCCCGACCTGCCCTGCATCCTCTACACGGGCTACAGCCGGATGGTCGACCAGGCCTCGGCGATCGAGGCCGGGGCCGACGCCTTTTTCCTGAAACCGGTGAAGATCTCGACGCTCGCCGAGGCGATCGACCGGCTCCAGGTGGACCGGCCGGGCCGCGCGCCCGCGCTCGAGACGGACGCCCGCGACGCGGACTGACGCAGCGCGGACCGGACGGGCGGTGGACGGGACAAGCGGACCGGGACAAGCGGACGCTCACGCCCCCCGGTCGAACCGCAGCCAGACCCGGTTGATGCCGTCCTGCGAATCGAAATGCACCGAGCTGAAGCACTGGCGGATCAGCCACAGTCCCCGCCCGCATTCGGCCATGCCGTCCGGCAGGGCGGCATCGTCGGTGCCGTCGCAGAGAACGGCCGCCCCATCGATGGCCGTTCCGTCGGCAGGGGCGCCGCCACGGTTCAGATCGCCGTCGGGCGGCACGCCGTCATCCTCCAGCAGCAGCGTCACCGTCCGGTCACGCAGCAGGCAGGACAGCCGGATGCTGTGCTCACCGCGCCCCCGGCAGGCGTGCAGCACGACGTTGTTGGCCGCCTCGACCAGCCCGATCTCGACCTTGATGAGATCCTCGTCGCTGAGGACGGGGGCGAGCGCCCGGCAGGCCGCCTCGGCCAGGAGACGGACATTCTCCAGGTCGCTGGCGACCGCCAGGAGGAACGCCGCCTCGGGCGCCGGCCGGTCGTCACTCGGCGGCAAGGCTGGCGACCGCTTCGTCGACGGTGCCCCGGACCTGAAGCACCTTGTCCATCCGGGTCAGGGCGAACATCGTGCGGACCGCCGGCTGGAGGCCGCAGAGCACCGGCTTGCAGTGATGGTTCACCCGCTTGACCACCGACACCAGGGCGCCGAGCCCGCTGGAGTCGAGGAAGGTCACCCCGGAGAAATCGAAAACCACCCGGCCCGGCTCCTCGGCGAGATGCTGGAGCATCTCCTCCCGGAACCGCACGGCGAGCGCCGCGTCGAGGCGCGGCGCTTCGACGGCGAGCACCAGGACCGGACCGATGGTTTGTGACTTGATCATTGCGCAGACTCCCTTCTCGTTCTTCTTGGGTCGTTCTTCCCTGGCGGGACTCTCTTCGGCGGTCAGCAGACCTCGGTCGCGATGCTCTCACAGGCGACGACCGAGATGTCGTCGTCGAAGCTGTCGCGCTGGTGCCAGCCGCGCAGCTCGGCCTGCAACGTCGCCACCATCCGGTCCAGCGGAGCGGAGCGCGTCAGCTCCAGCACCTGGAGCAGCCGCTCCACCCCATAGAGCGACCCGTCGGGCGACGCGCATTCGGTCACCCCATCGGAATAGAAAAACACCCGGTCGCCGGGTGCCAGGGAAATCTCGATGCTCGCGTAATCGGCCTCCTCGAACAGGCCGACCGGAAAGCCGCCGGTGCCGACGACGCGCGGCTTGCCCCGTGCCGGCAGGACGACGGGGTGCGGGTGGCCGGCCTGGCAGATCCGCATCGTCCGGCCGTCGCGGTCGAGCACGCCGCAGATCATGGTGAAATAGTCGGTCACGTTGTCGTCGCATTGGAACTGCCGGTTGAGGTCGGCGACGATGGCGTGGGGCGGACGCGGGGTGATCCCGTCCTCCTTGCTGACGAAGGCCTCGACCGTCAGCAGCCGGCACAGCATGACCGACAGGAGCGCGGCGCGGGCGCCATGCCCGGCCACATCCAGAACATAGAAGCCGACCGAGCCGTCCGGCAGCTCCTGGTAATTGTAGACGTCGCCGGAGATCTCGATCGAGGGGGTCAGGGACGACAGGAAGTGGGCGGCCCCCAGCGTCATCGACGGTTTGGGCAGCAGGCTGCGCTGGGCGCGGGCCGCCGCCTCCATGTCCTCCTGAAGGCGGCGGTAGGCGGTGCGCAGCTTCTGGTTGGCCTGGGCCAGCAGCGTGTTGTTGCGCTGCATGCGCTGCTGGAGGGTCAGGATCCGCTCGGCCACCCGCAGGCGGGCCGCCAGGGTCGGCATGTCCACCGGCTTGTTCAGGAAATCGTCGGCGCCGGCCGCCATCGCCTCCAGGAAATTCTCCTGCCCCTGCCGCGCCGTCAGCAGCATCACATGGATGTGGTTGGGGCGCGGCAGGTCGCGGATCCGCTTGCACAGCTCCACCCCCGTGATGCCCGGCATCATCCAGTCGCTGATGACCAGGGAGATGCTGGGGTCGGCGCGCAGGGCCGCCAGGGCCTCCGCGCCGTCACCGGCGGCCACCACCTCGTAGCCGAGGCGCACGAGGCTGGTGGCCAGCATGTCCCGCATGCAAGGGCTGTCGTCGACACACAGAACGCGCAGTTTCCTAAGCATGCAGATAATTTGCCGCGTTGTGGAGAGGATCGTCCGGCAGCGTCGAGGATACGCCGCCGTCCCCGCTGTTGTGGAGGAGGGCGTCGGCGAGCGACCCCACATCCTGTCCCAGCGCGTTCGCCGCCGCCACCACGCCGTCGTGTCCGCCGTCCAGCAGGCCCAGCACGCCGCTCAGCACCGTTCCGGTGGCCGTGGAGGCACCGAGCCCGACATCCAGCGTGATCGCCTGATGACCCAGCGGCATAGCGTGCCCGTCATGGTCGAACAGGTCAATGGCGATGGAGCGGGATCCCGCGTCGTCCGACGGGTCGAGACGGATGGAGCGCAGCACCGACTGGTAGACCGAGGCCGAGGCTTCGCCGCTGAGCGTCAGCGTGTGGTTGGCCGTGTCGTACCCGCCGCCGCTCACCTGGATGCCGGTGCCGGCGATCACCAGATGGCCCGAGGCGTCGGTCTCGGTGTGCAGGCCGCCGAGCGTCAGGCAGTCGCCGTCGTGGAAGCCGGTGCCCAGCGCGATCGTCGCGCCGGCGACGATCTGGGTGCCCAGCGCCGACAGCCCGAGCGACGGCGCGATGGCGAAGCCGGCGTTCAGCGAAAGGCCGCCGCCGAAGTCGGGCAGCACGTTGACGTGCAGCGACCCGGTGGCCTCCAGCGCAGCGGCTCCGGCGACCTGCGCCGACGCCGTGACCGTCAGGGTGAAGTCGTCGGTGCTGTCGTGCGGCGGCGTCAGCCGCAGCCCGGCGAGCTGCGCCGCCGTCAGGGTCCAGCTTCCGTCCTGGTTGTGCGTCCCGGCCGACAGGCTCGCCCCCACCGGCAGGCCGGCGACGGTGACGCTGACGTTGGCCGCGACGTCCAGCCCCGGCACCCCGACCCCGAGGTCGAGCAGGACCGAGGCGTTCTCCAGCACCGTCACGTCCGGCAGGGCCAGGACGGGGGCGCCGGTCTCCGGCTGGACATGCACGGTCAGGGTGGCCGTGCGGTCGGCCAGCGACTGGTTGCACGGCCCGATGGAGCCGTCCAGCGCGTGGGCGGTCACCGTCAGGGCGAGGTCGCCCGAGAAGCTGGCCGGGGTGTGCAGCTTCAGCCCGGCGAGCTGGGCCGCCGTCAGCGTCCAGCTTCCGTCGCCGTTGTTCAGCCCGGCCGACAGGCGGGCGCCCGCCGGCAGGCCGGCGACCACCACCGACAGCACCTCCGACCCGTCGGCGTCGAGCAGGGCGGCGCCGATGGACAGGCTGGCGTCGTGGCCCTGGTGGACCGTGACGTCGGCCACCGTCAGCGACGGCGCATCGGCCACCGGCTTGACCGTCACCGACAGCGTGCCGCTGGCCGAGGCCGAGGCGGCGGTGCCGTCCTTGGCGGTGGCCGTCACGGTCAGCGCCAGGGTGCCGGCGTAGTTGGCCGGCGGGGTCATGGTCAGCCCGACAAGGTCGGCGGTGGTCAGCGAATAGGACCCGTTGCCGAGCGACGTGCCGCGATTCAGGGTCGCCCCCGTGGGCAGCCCGGACACCACCAGGCCGGTGATGCTCTCCGACCCGTCGATGTCGCCGGCGGCGACGCCGATGGTCAGGGCGATCGGCTGGTCCTCGGAACCCACGGCGGACGGCAGCGCCAGGATCGGCGTGTCGGTGACCGGGGCGACGGTGACGGTCAGCGGCTTCAGCGTCACGCCGGCCGCCCCCAGCAACTCGGACGCCACGGCACCGACCGACAGGGTCAGCGAGCCGCTGAAGTCGGGCGGCGGCAGCAGCTTCAGCCCGAGCAGCTCGCTGGCCGTCAGCGTCCAGGCGCCGCTGACCGGGTTGACGTGGCCGGCGCTGAGCCGCGCCCCCACCGGCAGGCCGGCGACGGTGAAGGACAGCGATTCCGACCCATCGAGGTCGAGCAGGCTGCCGCTGATGTTCAGGCCGATCGCCTGGTCCTCGGTGCCGTTGACGGTCGCCCCGACCGACAGGACGGGCAGGTCGGCCACCGGGGCGACATGGACGGCGATGTCCTTGTTGATGGTGATCAGCCCGCCGACCAGCTTGACCGTGGTGGTCAGCTGGAAGTCGCCCGAATAGTTGGCCGGCATGTTCAGCTTCAGCCCGCTGAGCAGCCCGACGCTGATGTTGTTGGCGCTGATGTTGAGCAGCCCGCCCGACGACAGGGTCGCTCCCGCCGGGATGCCGCTGATCGACACCGAGGCGATGCTGCCGAGGTTGAGCGACAGCAGGGTCGCGCCGAGATCGAGCCCGACGTCCTCCACCCCGTTGAGCGGCACCGCCGAGAGCAGGGCCGCCAGCACCGCCCCGGCGGCCGGGGCGACGGTGACCGCCAGCGTCTTCTGGGTGAAGGCGGTGGCGCCGCCAACCTCCTGCGACACGGCGGTCACCGTGATCGGCAAGGTGCCGGAGAAGCCGTAGGGCGGCGTCACCTTCAGGCCGGACAGCTGCGAGGGCAGCACCGTCCAGGTGCCGTCGCCGTTGTCGATGCCGGCCGACAGGTGGGCGCCGGCCGCCACCCCCAGGATGTAGTGCAGGCTCTCGGTCCCGCTGGTGTCGGTCAGCGCCCCGGTGATGGAGAGCGGGATCGCGGTGGCGTAGGCCCCGGCCGCCGCCGCCACCGACAGGGTCGGCGCGTCGGCGACGCCGACGACGTGCACCCCGATCGAGGCCGACAGGCTGGTCCCGAGCTGGCTGCCGCCGAGGTTGACCGTGGCGCTCAGGCTGTAGTCGCCCGAGACGTCGTGCGGCGGGATCAGCGTCAGCCCGGCGAGCTGGGCCGGCGTCAGCAGGTAGGAGCCGTCGGCCAGCCTCACCCCGGCGCTGAGCGTGGCGTTGCCCACCCCGGTGACGACCACCGAGTCGAGCGTCACCGAGCCGAGCAGGCCGGTCAGCCCGCCCAGCAGGTTCAGCGCCACCGGCGTGTCCTCCACCCCGGCGACGACGCCGAGGTTGAGGTTGACGCCGGACGAGATCACCGAGCTGCCCGACCCGGTGACGGTGACGGCGAGGGTGCTCGCCGCGCCGAGCGCGCTGTCCCCGTCGGATTCGGTGGAGATGGCGCGGACGCCGAGGGTCATCACCCCGGTGTAGTGGCAGGGTGGCGTGATCGTCAGCCCGGCGAGATCGCCGGGCGCCAGCGTCCACACCGTGAAGCCGCCGGCCGAGCTGGTGAGCTGGCCATGCGACAGCCGCGCCCCGGCCGGGATGCCGGAGATGCGCACCGACAGCGTCTCCGACCCGTCGGTGTCCTGCAACGCCGCGCCGATGCTGAGCGGGATGGCGGTGTCGACCGCGCCGCTGGCCGCCGAGACGGTCACGGTCGGCGTGTCGGCGACGCCGGTGACGATCACCGGCAGGCTGGTCGTGGTGGTGGCCGAACCGCCGGTCGCCTCGGTCGCGCGCGCCGTCACCGTCAGGGCGATGCTGCCGCTGAAGTTGACGGGCGGCGTCAAGGTCAGCCCGGAGAGCTGGGCGCCGGTCAGCGTCCAGCTGCCGTCGGCGTTGCGGACGCCGGCCGACAACGTCGCCCCGGTCGGCACGCCGGACAGGGTGACGCTCAAGGTCTCCGATCCGTCGATGTCGGCCAGATGCGAGGCGATGTTCAGGCCGATCACCTGGTCCTCGCGGCCGTAGGCCGGCAGGACCGCGAGGCTCGGCGTGTCGGCCACGGCGGCGACGGTGACGCTCAGCGTCTCCGAATGGCTGGTCTGGGTGCCGTTGACCGCCGCCGTCGCGGTGACGGTCAGGGCGAAGCTGCCGCTGTAGTTCTCTGGCGGCGCCAAGGTCAGCCCGGCGAGCTGGGCGCCGGTCAGCGTCCAAGTCCCGTCGCCGTTGTCGACGCCGGCCGACAGCACCGCGCCGGCCGGAACCCCGGCAACGACGATCCCCAGCGTCTCGCCCAGCGCCGGGCTGACCAGGGCGCTGCCGATCGCAAGCGCGATGGCGTGATCCTCCAGGCCGCTGGCCGAAGCGACGGTCAGGGTCGGCGTGTCGGCGACCGGCGCCACGGTCACGGTGAGCGCCTCGCTGTGGCTGGCCTGGGTACCGTTGACCGAAGCGGTCGCCGTCACCGTCAGCCCGAAGCTGCCGCTGAAATCATCCGGCGGGGTCAAGGTCAGACCGGAAAGCTGGGCGCCGGTCAGCGTCCAGGTGCCGTCCCCGTTGTCCGTGCCGGCCGAGAGCGTCGCCCCCGCCGGAACCCCGGCGATCACCACGCTCAG
>NZ_JAGINM010000005.1 GCF_017876095.1 Azospirillum agricola | reverse complement strand
GCTCGGGCCAGACGGCGGCGGCGCGCTCCAGATAGGTCAGCGGCGTCAGCGCCACGAAGTTCGCGGCGTTGCGGTCGAGATCGCGTTCGTAGGCGTTGGGAAGGGCGCAGGCTTCACTCATCGGACCGTTCTCCCTCATGATTCTTGTCGGCTTCTTGGACCGACCCTGTAGCAGGCCAGCGTTGCCCAACTTTCTCAGGATTATGACCAATTGTTACCCGGCGCGCCGCCAGCGGCCGCGACCGAAGCGCATCCGCCCGCCGCGCGAGTCGGATTCCGGAAACATCCGGACGATGACGCGTCAAGGGCCGGCCATGACGCCGGGGTTGAGAAGGCGGTCGTTCGATTACCGATTATAAAGCAATTGCCCGGACAGTCATCCTCGCGCCACGAATTCGGGGAAGGGTTGGTCGATGTCGGGGAAAGCCTCGCGGATCATTCAGGGGAAATTCGCCGCAGGCCACGGCTTCGGCCGGCCGGCGGGACCGGCGGCGCGCAACGGCGGTCCGCGCGTCACGGCGGTCCCGCCCAACCGTCTTTTTCTTCCGGCGACCCCCGGAAAGCCGCTGCCCGAGGCGTTGCAGCGCAAGATGGGGGCGGCTCTGGGGGGCGACTTCTCCAACGTCCGCGTCCATGTCGGGCCGCAGGCATCGTCCATCGGCGCTCTCGCCTTCACCACCGGCTCCGACATCTATTTCGCGCCCGGCCAATACCGGCCCGACACCCCGCAGGGCCAGCAGTTGCTCGGCCATGAACTCGCCCATGTGTTGCAGCAGAAGACCGGGCGGGTGCGGGCGGCGCTTCCGGACGGCCTGGCGATCGTTCAGGACGACGCGCTGGAGGCCGAAGCCGACCGGCTCGGCCAGCGGGCCGCCGCCGCCATGGCCTCGCCGGCCCCGCAGGCGACCCCGTTTCCCGCGACCCCGTTCTCCGCACCCCCGTTTCCCGGCCGGGCCACCGGGGCGGCGGACGCGAACCGCGGCGCGTTGCAGCGCAAGGCGGCGCCGATGCCCCGCCCGAACCCGCCGCCGGTGCCGGCGGGGGGGCCGATGGGAAGGGCCGGCGCGCCGTCCTTCCGGCCGCCGGCGCGCGTCCTCCAGCGCATGCAGCAGGTGACCCTGGCGAACAAGACGATAAACGCGCCGAGGAATTCGACGGACTACAAGAACTCGAACACCTTCTTCACCGAGTTCCAGAATTCGACCCAGCAAGCCTACAATTTCATCCTCAGCGCCCCACAGCTCGGCCCCTACAAGGATCTCGACGGGCACACGAAGAAATGGGTCAGCGACTGGAACGACTACAACAGCGGCAAGGTCGTCAAAACCCTTGCCACCTCCTTCGGCTATGCGATCGAAAGCCTGGCGACCAGCACGGACTCACAATTCTATCCGACCAACCTGCCCAAGCAGACGACGGTGTACGAACAGCTTCCCGTCGGCTCGACACGGCCGGATCTGGTTCTCAGCAACACGAAGACGGGCAATTTCATCGCCTTCGGCGATCTGACGGCTTCGAAAAGCGCGGACCATATCTTCCTCAAGGACAACTGGAAGGCCAAGGTGGCCAACTTCACCGAGATCGTCTATCCGTCCTTGGAACCCGCCAATTACATGACGATGTCCGCCAACCACAACAACACGGGCATGTTGAGCACCACAAAAATCATCAAGAAGATGAATGCGGCGAGGAAGAAATATGAAAAGCAGCGTGCAAGATGGAAGGCGGCCGGCAAGAGATTCTGGTTTTCGATCCTCAGGGACGAGGTGCGGCAGGAGGTTGGCGACCTGTCGTTGAACGATGACAAGATTCGGGATTTCATAAGAAGAAGGCTTCAGCAGTATTTCGATGCAAAAGGAAGGGGCGTCATCGTGCCGGACAAGCTCGTTCCGAGCATCTTGAAGGCCATGGGCGTTCCCTCCACGCCCTGGCGATACACGCTGGGTTACGGCGAGAGCCTGAAGGCTGGGGAAAAATTCCTGATGAACCATTTCTAAGAGCGGATCGCGTAAAACCGGAATCGGTTCGAAGCGTGAATCCGCTCGCCATCAAAAGGCTGGGGTTTCCGTGAGGGGCGCCGCCAACAGGCACTTGGAGCGTCCAGCGGAATCGAGTTTTCATCATCGGCGCTGAATGGAGCCGTCATCCCCGCGAAGGCGGGGAGCCAGGCTTTTCCCATTGGTTCCGCTCGGAAAACTCTGGATCCCCGCCTTCGCGGGGATGACGGGTCGAGAGACGACCCAGGGGCCCGATGGGCGCCCTCAGCGCAGCCAGTCCACCTCGCCCGCGAACAGATAGCCGGCGCCGTAGACCGTCTTGATGAGGCGGGGGCTGCGCGGGTCGTCCTCGATCTTCTTGCGGATGCGCGACACGCGGACGTCGATGCTGCGGTCGTAGGGGTAGTCGTCGCGGTCGAGGTCGGGGCCTTGCAGATGCTCGCGCGACAGCACGCGCCTGGGCGCCTTCAGCAGGGTCAGCAGCAGGGCGGCCTCCGCCGCCGTCAGGCTGTCCTGGCGGCCGTCGTCGGCGGTCAGCGTCAGGTCGCCGAGGTCGAAGACCCAGCCGGCGAAGCGCGCCCGCCCGCTGTCCGCCGTGGCGGCGGCGGCCGTCAGCTGCTCGCGCCGCCGGATGGCGCTGTTGACGCGGGCGACCAGCTCGCGCGGCTCGAAGGGCTTCACCACGTAATCGTCGGCGCCCAGCTCCAGCCCCAGCACGCGGTCGGAGGTGCCGCCGCGCCCGGACAGGATGATGACGCCGAAGCGCACGTCCTCCCACAGCTCGCGCACCAGGGTGAGGCCGTCCATGTCGGGCAGCCCGAGATCGACGATGCAGAGGTCCGGCGCCTGCCGCTGGATCGCCTGCCGGGCCTCCCGCCCGCTGGGCCAGGAGGACACCGCGTAGCCGTAGCCCTCCAGCACGCCGGTCACCAGGCTGCGGATGTCGGCCTCGTCCTCGACCAGATAGATGCGCTTCTTGTGCGTCACGCGCGTTTCCCCCGTGCCGTGCCCTTACGCGGGTGCGGGTGCAGGTGCGGATTCGGCGCTGCGGCCGATGGCCGCCACCAGGTCCCGCTTGTCCCACGGCTTGCGCAGTATGACCGCGTCGGGGGCCAGCTCGCCATACTCGACTGAGAAACCGCTGACAAGAATCACCCGCATGGCGGGTCGAAGCGCGCGGGTGCGCCGCGCCAGCTCGATCCCCGACAGGCCGGGCATCACGATGTCGGACACCAGCAGGCTCAGCCCGTCGATCTGTCCGACCAGCTCCGCCGCCTCGTCGCCGTCCGACGCCTCGACGACCGAGAAGCCGAGCTCGACCAGCTGCTGCCGCATCACCTGGCGGACGTCGTCGTTGTCCTCCGCCACCAGGGCGAGCTGCCCGTGCCAGCCGCCGTCGGGCCGGTCGGACGGCGGGGCGGCGGCGGCCGGCACGGGCAGGGGGGCGACCGGCTCGGCGCGGGGCAGCAGCAGGGTGACGCGGGTGCCCGCGCCGGGGGCGCTGTCGATCTGGAAATAGCCGCGCGACTGCTTCACGAAGCCGTAGACCATCGACAGGCCGAGCCCCGACCCCAGCGCCTTGGTGGTGAAGAAGGGCTCCACCGCGCGGGCCAGCGCCTCGGCCGTGAAGCCGGTGCCGCCGTCGGTCACGCGGATTTCCAGATAGTCGTCGGGCCGCACCGGCTCGTCGAAGGCGAGCGGCTCGCTCACCCGGCGGATGTCGACCGCGATGTCCAGCCGTCCGCCGCCGGGCATGGCGTCGCGGGCGTTGAGCGCCAGATTGACCAGCGCGTTCTCAAGCTGCGTCTGGTCGGCGATGGTCCAGCATTCGCGCCCCTCCTCCGGAACGCCGATGGCGATGGAGCTGGGGAAGGAGCGCCGCAGCAGCACCGCCATGTCGCGCAGCAGCCCGCACAGCTCGATGGGGTGCGGCTTCAGCGGCTGCTGGCGCGAGAAGGCGAGCAGCCGCGCGGTGATGTCGGCGCCGCGCCGGCCGGCGCGCTGGGCCGGTTCCAGATAGGCGTCCAGCCCGGCCACCCCGGCGTAGCGGTCGCGCGCCGCCGACAGGTTGCCGATGATGATCGACAGCAGGTTGTTGAAGTCGTGCGCCAGCCCGCCGGAGAGCTGGCCGACCGCCTTCAGCCGCTGCGCCTCGATCAGCTGGCGCTCGGTCTGCTTCTCGTCGGTGACGTCGAGCGTCAGCACGAACAGGCCGGACACGGAGCCATCCTCGCCGCCATTCTCGCCGCCGCGATGCGGGATCAGCGTCGTCTTGGTGATCAGCGTGCCGCCGCCGCGCGGAAGGCTGTACTCGAAGGTCACCGGCTCGCCGGCCCGGCAGCGGTCGAGATGCGGGGCCAGCGCCTCGCGCGCGCGGCGGCCGACGACGGCGACCAGTTCCCGGCCGATCACCTCCTCCTTCGACCGCCCGACCAGCTCGGCCCAGCGGCGGTTGGCGAAGATCAGCCGTTCGTCGCGGTCCAGCCCGGCGATGCAGGCCGGGATGGCGTCGAGGATGACGCGCTGGCGCTCCTCCGCCTCGGCCAGGGCGCGGCGGGCGGCGTCCTGGCTGGCCATGGCGTCGCGCAGGCGGGCGTTGGCGTCCTCCAGGGCGGCGGTGCGGTCGCGCACGCGGCTGTCCAGCGTGGCGATGTCGTCGCGCACCCGGCCGACCATGCCGTCGAAGGCGGTGGCGAGCAGCCCGATCTCGTCGTCGCGCCGGATGCCGCTGGCGGCGTCGAGGTCGCCGGCCCGCACCTGCGCCGCCGTTTCGGCCAGACGGTGCAGCGGGCGGACCAGCCGCCGCACCGCGACGTAGCCGAGCAGCCCGCCGGCCAGCATCAGCGTCACCGCGATGGCCAGGATGCGGTTGCCGAGCACCACCGACGAGCGCCGCAGCTCCTCGACATAGACCGACGAGGCGATGTACCAGTCGAAGCCGTCGAAATGGCGGACCCAGCTGATCTTCTCGTAGGCGTAGTTGCCGGGGTCGTCGGGCTTGTCCCACAGGTAGGTCAGCGGTTCCCCCCGCGCCGACGCGGCCTTCAGCTCCTCGGCGATGCCGTTGCCGGTCGCCGCGTTGGGCAGGTCGCCGAAGGGGCTGCCCTCGATGTTGGCGTTGGGGTGGATGATCATCCGGTTCGCCGAATCGAAGATGTAGAGATAGCCGGTGCGGGCGATGCGCAGCTTGCGCAGGGCCTGGCGCAGATCCTCGATGGCCTCGGCCTTGCGGCGTTCGACCTCGGCGTCGACGTCCTCCAGATAGGCGCCGGTGCCGACGACGATGCCGCGCTCCGGCAGGTCGCGGAAGTAGCTGAGCTTGGGCGCCCGCTCGTCGCCGTTGGGGCGCCACCAGGGGTAGGTGTGGAACCCCTCGCCCGACCGGCGCGCGGTGGCGATGATGGTGGGCAGGATGTTGCGGCCCATGTTGTCCTGCAACATCGAGGCGTTGCGGCCGAGATAGTCGGGCGACGGGTGCGAGACGATCACGGAATCGTAGTCGGTCGCCCAGATGTAGCCCTCGTTGCCGTAGCGCAGGGCCTGCAACCCCTCGGCCACCAGCCGCCTGGCCTCCTCCCGCGTGATCTCGCCCCGGTCGGCGCGGGCGTGGACATGGTCGATGAAGCCGACGGCGGCCGTCACCATGTCGCGCAGGCGGGTCTTGTAGGATTCCACCGTGATCGCCCGCTGCTCCTCCAGCCCGGCGCGGATGCGGCTGACCAGCTCGAACACGTTGTCGAGGATGGTGCGGCTGGCGTCGCGCTCGATCTCGTAGGCCTTCTCCTCGATCAGCGGGACCGAGAAGACGTAGACCGCCGTCGAGAACAGCCCCAGCGTCAGCAGGATCGCCGAGAACAGCCGGAGGAACAGGCGCGAGCGGACCATGGAGCGCGTGATCTTCGGAAAAGAGCGGAAAGGCCGCCAGTGTTCCAGCTTCCGGCCCGCCGCTCAATCGCAAAGCGGGGGAGGATCGCCGAAATCGACCGGCAACAATTCGTCACAGTTCCGGGAAACTTGGGCAAAACTGTGCTGCTAGCCGATGCCTCCAGAGCCCCGAGAGGGGTCAACGACAAGAGACGGCCACCGTCTGGAGGAAACATGTCGAACCCCGTGTACGAACGGGTCCGCCGGAACCCGAAATTCCACGAACTGGTCCGCAAGCGCAGCCGGCTGGCGCTCGGGCTGTCGGCCATCGTGCTGGTGGCCTACTACGCCTTCATGATGGTGGTCGCCTTCGCGCCGCAGACGCTGCACGCCCCGCTGGGCGAGGGATCGGCCCTGAGCGTCGGCTTCCCCATCGGGGCGGCGATCATCGTGGTGTCCTGGCTGCTGACCGGGGTCTACTCGCACTTCGCCAACGGCGAGTTCGAGGATCTCAACGACGACATCACGCGGGAGACCCTGCGATGAAAGGGGCGATGAGCGCGCCAAGGATCACGCGCGTCGCGGGGGCGGCGGCGCTGCTCGCCGCCTGCGCCCTTCCGGCGCTGGCCGCCCCCGGCGACCTCGGGCCGGTGGACAAGCAGCCGGTCAACCTGTCGGCCATCGGCATGTTCCTGGCCTTCGTGCTGCTGACGCTGGGCATCACGTACTGGGCGGCCAACCGCACCAAATCCACGTCGGACTTCTACACGGCCGGCGGCGGCATCAGCGGCTTCCAGAACGGGCTGGCCATCGCCGGCGACTACATGTCGGCGGCGACCCTGCTGGGGCTGTCCAGCATGGTGTTCGCCAAGGGCTACGACGGCTTCGTCTACACCATCAGCTTCTTCGTCGGCTGGCCGATCATCCTGTTCCTGCTGGCCGAGCGGCTGCGCAACCTCGGCCACTTCACCTTCGCCGACATCGCCTCCTACCGGCTGGACCAGGGCAAGATCCGCACCTTCGCGGCCATCGGCTCGCTGACGGTGGTGTGCTTCTACCTGATCGTCCAGATGGTCGGGGCCGGCCAGCTCATCAAGCTGCTGTTCGGGCTGGACTACAACGTCGCCGTGGTGGTGGTCGGCGTGCTGATGGTGGTCTACGTCACCTTCGGCGGCATGATCGCGACGACCTGGGTGCAGATCATCAAGGCGGTGCTGCTGCTGGGCGGCGGCACGGCGCTGACCCTGCTCGCCCTGTCGCATTTCGGCTTCAGCCTGGAGGCCATCGCCAGGAGCGCCGTCGCCTCGCACAAGGACGGCGTGCGGATCATGGGGCCGGGCACGCTGCTGGCCGACCCGGTGTCGGCGGTGTCGCTGTCGCTCGGCCTGCTGTTCGGCACGGCGGCGCTGCCGCACATCATGATGCGCTTCTTCACCGTCCCCAACGCCAAGGAGGCGCGCAAGAGCGTGTTCGTGGCCTCGGGCTTCATCGGCTTCTTCTTCCTGCTGGTCTGCATCCTCGGCATGGCGGCGATCACCATCGTCGGCACCGACCCGCAGTTCTTCGAGGGCGGCGTGGTCGGCGGCAAGCTGATCGGCGGCGGCAACATGCCGGTGATGCATCTGGCCAAGGCGCTGGGCGGCGACCTGTTCCTGGGCTTCCTGTCGGCGGTGGCCTTCGCCACCATCCTGGCGGTGGTGTCGGGGCTGGCGCTGGCCGGGGCCTCGGCCATCGCGCACGACCTCTACGCCCGCGTCATCCGCAAGGGCGAGGCGACCGAGCGCGAGGAGATGCGCGTGTCCAAGCTCGCCTCGCTGGTGCTGGGCGTGCTGGCCGTGGTGCTGGGCATCGCGTTCGAGAAACAGAACGTCGCCTTCCTGGTCGGGCTGACCTTCGGCATCGCCGCCTCGGTCAACTTCCCGGTGCTGATCCTGTCGATGTACTGGAAGGGGCTGACCACGCGCGGCGCGCTGGCCGGCGGCCTCGCCGGGCTGGTGTCGGCGGTGGCGATGGTGGTGCTGTCCAACGCCGTGTGGGTGGTGGTGCTGAACAACCCGGCGCCCATCTTCCCCTACGAGCATCCGGCGCTGTTCTCGATGACGCTGGCCTTCCTGGTGACCATCGTGGTGTCGAAGCTCGACCGCAGCGCCTCGGCGGCGGCGGAGCGCGACGCCTACGACGACCAGTTCGTGCGCTCGCAGACCGGCATCGGCGCGGCGGCGGCGTCGAACCACTGACGGCGCGGCGGCGGGGACGGAGGGACGCTCCCCCGTTCCCGCCGCCCGATCCGCCCTCAGCCGATCCGCCCTCAGCCGATCCGCCCTCAGCCGATCCGATGCGGGACGAAGCGGCTGGTGTTGCCGGTGATCAGGGCGCGGTCCTCGCGGATGCCCAGGCCGCAGGGGGTGCCGCCGGCCATCCAGACGCCGAGGACGGCGTGGTTGCCGTCCGCCTCGGCCAGCGGCGTGAAGGCCTGGTAGACCCAGCCCTCGTCCATGTAGGGGCCTTCCGTCTGGGCCAGCGGCCGGCCGGCCGGGAGCCCGTCGGCGCCCAGGGTGGCGATGCTGACGTTGCTGCCCTCGCGGCCGAGCAGCGGCTTGGCCACCACCGTGCTGCCGGCGGGAAACGCGTTGCGGTCGAGCGTGGTCGGCAGCAGGTTCGGGTGGCCGGGGTTCAGCTCCCACAGCAGGGCGAACAGCCCCTTCGACGCCATCACCATCTTCCAGGCCGGCTCGATCACCCGGATTCGTCCTTGCGCGGCGGCGGCGACCAGCTCGCGGCCGGTCGTCTCCCGGATCATCCAGTCCCAGGGGTAGAGCTTCATCAGGTGCCGGATCGGCAGGCCGGAATCGTCCAGGAAACGCTGGGTGGAATCGTCGTAGCGGATCGCCTGGACCGGCATCGCCTTGGTGGTCATGCCCGCCCGCAGCGCCAGGGTCTGGAGATAGGCGATGGTCGCCTCGTCCTCCGGGTGCGGCATCAGGCAGGCGAAATGGACGGCCTCCCCCTGCGACGCGAGACCCGGAAAGGCCCGCATCCGCGCCCGCCAGCGCTCGACCAGCGCTTCCTCCAGGCTGTTGAACTGGTCGTCGCCGGGGTGGGTGTCCTGGAGCCAGCACCATTGCGCGACCGCCGTCTCGTAGAGGGAGGTCGGCGTCTCGGCGTTCAGCTCCAGCGCCTTGGGCGGTCCGCCCCGGCCGTCCCAGGCGAAGTCGAAGCGGGCGTAGAGCGCCATGTCCCGCGCGTCGCGTTCGGCCCAGCTCGCCTCGATGGCCGGGGCGGCCCAGCGGGGGAGGCCGACCGCCTCGTACAGCCCGTGCGTCACCACATGGCCGACTGCCGCCTCGCACAGCCGGTAGACCTCCTCGGCGGCGGCTTCGAGCGTCTCGACCTCGGCGAGGGAGAAGCGCCAATGGGCGCTCTCGTCCCAATAGGGCGTGCCGTCGGCCTCGGTGTGGAAGGGGAAGCCGATCTCGTCGAGCCTGGCCTGCCAGTGCGGGCGGGGCGTGGTGCGGATGCGCTCCATGGCCTCAGCTTCCCGAGAAGCCGCGCGACGAGCCGGTCGAGCCGAACCCGGCGCTGCGTCCGGGCGCGGGGACCGTGAAGGACCGGCCGGCGTTGCCGGCGCCGGGCCGGTAGTAGGACCCGGAGCTTGAGGCCACGCCGCCGGCCGGCGCCGTCCCCTGGGGTGGCGTGCCCTGGGGCGGCCGCACCGGCGCCTGCCCGATCTGGGTCCGGCCGCTGCGGGCGTAGCCCTGGCGGTCGAAATAGACCGGCTGCGCGAAGCTGCCCGACAGGCTGCGGCCGACCATGAAGCCGACCAGCGCCGGGACGAAGACGTTGCCCATGCCGCTGCCCTGGCCGCCGCCGCCCTGGGCCTCGCCCTGCGGGGTGCAAGCGCCGTCGCCCATCTCCGCCTCGCAGGCCTCGCGGCTGGCGAAGCGGGGGGCGCTGGCCTGATGCTCGTTGCGGGCGGCGCTGAAGGCGGCCACGCAGTCGTCCGCCGGCATGTCGGCGGCGCAGGCCTCGATCGACGGGTAGACGGTCGCCGTGTCGGGCTGGTCCTCGCCGCAGGCGACCAGGATCGGGCTGATGCCGCCCATCAGCAGGGCCGCGACGGTGCGGGAGCGTTTCATCGGAGCCTCCTCTCGGGATCGGCGGGCGGGATCAGTAGGTCAGCGAGCCGTAGTTCAGCAGGCCGACGGCGATCGACAGGCTGCCGAGAAGAACGCCGTAGGCGGTGCGGTCGGCCTCGACGCCCGCGCGGAAATCGGGCAGCAGCACCCGCGAGCCGATCAGGTAGGCGACGATCTGCGACACCAGCGCGATCACCCCCCAGACCGCCAGATCGACGAGGCTGGAGGTGTGGGAGGCGACGCTCGTCAGCGGCAGGGCGAAGCCGATCATCGCGCCGCCCAGCGTCAGCGCGGCGGTGGTGTTGCCCTGGCGGACCAGCGCCAGGTCGCGGTACGGCGTGACGGCGGTGTAGGCCGCGATGAACAGCATCAGGAAGCCCAGCATCACCGCCGCGAACAGCAGATAGGACGGCAGGGTTTGCAGGGATTGGAGAACGGACCCCATGAGATCATCCGACGTTGCTTTGCCCGTCCGCAGCCTTGCACCTTTTGCGGGTGGGCGGCAAGGGTTGATCGGAATGGTCGTGGGGGGTGCCCCGGTCGGCCTATGATCCCGGCGCGGGCCCGGCGCCGGGCCGCTCCGGGATCCTGCGTCATGGCCGCTCCGGCAGTCCCGGCAGATGGCCGAGGATCGAGCTGGCGTAGCCGCCGTCGACGGTGATGTTCTCGCCGGTGACGTGGGCGGCGTCCGGCCCGGCGAGGAAGCCGACCACCCCGGCGATATCCTCCGGCCGCGCCACCCGGCCGAGCGGCACCAGCGAATCGCGCCGCGCGGCGACCCCGGCGTCGGCGTAGATCCGCGCGGTCAGCGGCGTGCGGGTCATGCCGGGCGACACCGCGTTGGCGCGGATGCCTTGCGGTCCCCATTCTTGGGCGATCTGGCGGACCAGCATGATCAGCGCCGCCTTGCTCGCCGAATAGGCGCCGCCGCCGGCGTGGGGCTGCACCCCCGACATCGAGGCGACGGCGACCAGCGAGCCCCGGCTTTCCGCCAGCGCGTCGTGCGCCGCCTTCGCCAGCAGCCAGGTCGCCCGCGTGTTGACGGCGAACAGCCGGTCCCAGCCCTCCACCGTCAGGCCGGTCAGCGGCGCGGCGCCCATCATCCCGGCGTTGGACACCACGGCGTCGAGCCCGCCGCAGACCGCCAGGGCCTGTTCCACGAAGCGTTGCGGCGTGTCGGGATCGGCCAGATCGCCGTACGCGATCCCGGCGCGGGCGCCCAGGGCGCGCAGCTCGGCGGCCAGCGCCTCGACCTCCGGGCGCGGGCTGCGGACGGTCAGCAGGATCGCCGCGTCCTCGCCGCGCCGGATGGCGTCGGCCGCCAGCTTGCGGCAGACCGCTCCGCCGATTCCCTCGCTGGCTCCGGTCACAAGGGCGCGCATGTTTCCATCTCCTTCACGGTGCGTGGGCGGTCGGCGTGGGCCGCGTGGCGGGCGGCGAGGTAGGCGAAGGCGAGGCCGGGGCCGATCGTGATTCCCGGCGCCGGATAGACCCCGCCCATGATCGAGTTCATGTCGTTGCCGCAGGCGTAGAGCCCCTGGATCGGCCGGTCGTCGGGGCCGAGCACGCGGGCGTCGGCGTCGGTGACGAAGCCGGTCGCCGCCCCGATGTCGCCGGGGTAGAGCCTGACCGCGTAGAAGGGCGCCGTGCCGATCGGGCCGAGATTCGGGTTGGGCGTCTGGTTGGGGTCGCCGTTCGCCCGGTTGTAGGCGGTGGTGCCGCGCCCGAATTCGGGATCGACGCCGGTCCAGGCGTATTCGTTCATCCTCGCCACCGTCTCGCGCAGCCCGGTGGCGTCGATGTCGAGCTTGCCGGCCAGCTCGTCCAGCGTCGCGCCCATGGTGAGGTAGCCGTCCCTGAGGAAGGGCTCCAGCTTCTTGCCGCCGGGATGCACCATGCCCAGGCCGTATTTGCGCAAACCCTCGGAATCGGTGATCAGGAAGGCCGGGATGGTCGGCACCGTCCTGTTGGACTCGAACATCGCCCGGCCGAACAAATGGTAGGAGGTGGATTCGTCGACGAAGCGCTTGCCCGCCTTGTTCACCGTCACCATGCCCGGCTTGCAGCGGTCGAGGATGAAGTGCGGGAACACCGCCGTCGAGCGGTCGGGCCGGCGGCGCACCGACACCGGCGCCCAGAAGGCGTTGTCGAGGTTGCCGGTGCCGTAGCGCGCCCCGGCCGCCAGGGCGAGGTCGTGCATCGCGCCGGTGTTGCCGGGGGCGATCGGGCTGTGCTCGGGGGTGGGCTGGTGCAGCATGGCGGCGCGCAGCGTCCCGTGCCGGCTGAAGCCGCCGGACGCCAGGACGACGCCGCGCCGCGCCGCGATGCGGCGGCTGTCGCCGGCCTGGGAGGCGACGACCCCGGTGATGGCGCCGCCGTCGCGGACCAGCTCCCCGACCGTGGTGTCCACCAGGATGTCGACGCCGCGCTGGAGCAGCGAATGCAGCAGCCGGCCGATCAGCGCGTTGCCCATCACCAGCCGGGTGCCGCGCGGGTGGCGGGCGCGGTCCATGGCGTGGCGCAGCACCAGCGTGAGCGCGTGCTTGAAGGAGGGCCAGGATTTGGTCAGCTTCAGCAGGTGGCCGATGTCGTCGCGGTCGATCATCATGCCGCCGAGCACGGTGAATTCCGGGATCGGCGGGCGGATCAGCGCGAAGTGCCGGCCGAGCTTGCGCCCGTCGAAGGGCAGCGGCTCCAGCGCCCGGCCGCACAGGGTGGATCCCTCCAGCTCGGAGATGTAGTCGGGGTGGAAGGGGCGGGCGCGGAACTTGACCTCGGAGTTCGCCTCGATGGTCTCGACCGCCTTGGGGCCGGCCTCCAGGAAGGCGCGGCGCAGCGCGGCGGAGGACCGGTCGCCGACCGCGAGGTCGAGGTAGCGGGCGGCGGTCTCCGGGCTGTCCGGCGCGCCGGTGGCGGCGCGGTGGTGGGAGTTGGGGATCCAGGTCGTCGCGGCGGAGAAGGCGGTGGTGCCGCCGACATGCCCGGTGCGCTCGATCAGCAGGACGCTCTGGCCCTCGATGGCGGCGAACAGGGCGGCGGCCATTCCGGCGCCGCCGGCCCCGACGACGATGACGTCGTAGGCGGGCTTGTCCGGCATCCGGCGGAGGTCGATGGTCATGGCGGGGGCTTCCGGTGTCTGTGTTGGGTGTTGGGGGGAAGGAGGGAGGGCGCCGCCGCTCAGCGCTTGCCGGCCAGCAGGAAATCCACCATCAGCGCCAGCAGGTTGGCGAACATGCCGCCGCCGACCTGGGTGCGGCAGCCGATGCCGCGCGCCGCGACCACCAGCGGCGAGGCGGCCGGGGCGGTGATGACGCAGCCGACGAAGCTGGTGCGCTCAAGCCGCTCGACCGGGACCGGCAGCGGGTCGCCCGGCTTCATCCCGGCCGGGGTGGCGTTGGCGACGAGGTCGTAGCCGGCCGGATCCGGCTCGCCCGCCCGCACCGCGCCGCCGAAGCGTTCGCGCAGGCGGCCGACCAGCGTGTCGCGCCGCGCCGCGTCCTCGTCGTGGATGGCGAGGTCGCGGATTCCGGCCTCCAGCAGCGACAGGGCGATGGCGGTGCCGGCCCCCCCGGCGCCGACCAGCAGGGCGCTCCGGCCCTCCGGCTCGAAGCCCTCGGCGCGGATGCCGCCGACGAAGCCCAGCCCGTCCACCATGTCGCCGGCCCAGCCGTCCGCCGTGCGGCGCATGACGTTGACCGCGCCGAGGAAGCGCGCCCGGTCCGTGACCTCGGTGCAGTGGCGGAAGCAGGCGAACTTGTGCGGCACGGTGACGATGATCCCGTCGACGTTGCGCGCCTTGGCGATGCCGTCGAGGAAGCCGTCGAGGTCGGCCGGCGTGACGTGGGCGGGCACCAGGATGGCGTTCTCGCCGCGTTCGGCGAACGCCCTGGTGACGTGGGCCGGCGACTGCACCTGGGCGATGGGGTCGCCGACGATGGCGAAGACGCGGGTGGCGCCGTTCAGCATGGGCTGCATGGGATGGGGACTCCAGGATCGGGAAGGCCGGGTTCAGGAATGGTCGGCGGCGATGGGCGCCGATCCGGTCTCGCTGGGGTGGACGACGCCGAGCAGGCGGTGCTGGAGGGCGGTGTCGCGCTCCAGATCCTCGGCGCGGCCCTCGTAGGCGACCTTGCCGTTGACCAGCACATAGGCGCGGTCGACCAGCGACAGCACGGTTTCGGCGTGGTGCTCGACGATCACCAGGGCGACGCGGCCGCGCAGCTTGGCCACCGCCTCCATCACCTCCTTGACGACGGCGGGGGCGAGGCCCTCGAAGGGCTCGTCGAGCAGGATGACGCGGCTCGGCACCATCAGGGCGCGGGCGATGGCGACCATCTGGCGCTCGCCGCCCGACAGGTTCTCCGCCTTGGCGCGCTGGCGGGTGTGCAGGCGGGGGAACAGCGCGAAGACCTCCTCCACCGACAGGCCGCCGGGCCGCGCGGCGAGGCGCAGATTCTCCATCACCGTCAGGTTGGGGAACAGCCGCCGCCCCTCGGGCACCAGGGAGACGCCCTTGCGGTTGATCTCGTAGGGCTTGGCCCCCGTCAGGTCGGCGCCGTCCAGCGTGATCCGCCCGGCGCTGAGCGGGCAGCCGCCCATGATGGTGCGCAGCGTGGTCGTCTTGCCGACGCCGTTGCGCCCGAGCAGGGCCACCGCCTCGCCCTCGCGCACCACGAGGTCGAGCCCGTCGAGGATGCGGCTGCCGGCGTAGCCCGACGACACCCCCTCCAGCCGCAGCAGCGGCTTGCCGACCGTGTTGGCGGCGGCGGCGCGCGGCGGGGCGGCGACGGCGGTTTCCCCGTCCCGTGCGGCGCCGAGATAGGCGGCGATCACGTCGGGGTGGGCGGCGACGTCGGCCGGCTTGCCGTCGGCGATCAGCCGGCCCTGGTGCAGCACGGTGACGCGGTCGGACAGGCTCAGCACGCGGTCGATGTCGTGCTCGATCAGCAGCACCGCGTGACGGGTGGCGAGCTGGCGGATCAGCGCGGCGACGACCTGCCGGTCGGCCTCGCCCAGCCCGGCCAGCGGCTCGTCGAGCAGCAGAAGCTTGGCCTCGGTCGCCAGCGTGATGGCGATCTCCAGCAGCCGCTGCTCGCCGTGCGACAGGTTGGTGCAGGGCTCCGCCGCGCGCTCCACCAGCCCGACCGAGGCCAGCAGCGACCAGGTGCGGGCGTTGACGGAATCGATGGAATGGGCGTCGCGCCACAGGCCGAAGCGCAGCGGGCTGCGCGCCTGGACGGCGATGCGGACATTCTCGAAGACCGTCAGGTTGCGGAAGACGCTGAGGATCTGGAAGGAGCGCCCGATGCCGAGCCGGATGCGCTGGTGCATGGCCAGCCGGGTGATGTCGGTGCCGTCGAAGACGATGGTCCCGCGGTCGCTCGGCAGCACGCCGGTCAGCATGTTGAAGAAGGTCGTCTTGCCGGCGCCGTTCGGCCCGATGAAGCTGTGGAGCCGGTGAGGGTGGACCTCCAGGTCGATGTTGCTGGCGGTGACCAGCGAGCCGAAGCTCTTGCTCAGCCCCTTGACGGTCAGGATGGGCGTGCCGGCGTCGGCGTCCAGTTCGGTGCTGCGGTAGGGGGCGATGACGTCGGGGCGGCGCGGGATGCCGGCGCGGGTCAGGGTCCAGCGCTCCCGCCGCAGCACGCGCTGGGCGAGGCCGTGGATGCCCTCCGGCGACAGCAGCGCGAAGGCCATGATGATGGGGGCGAAGATCAGCCACCAATGCTCGGTCAGGCCGCTGAGCTTGTCCTCCAGCAGGATGAAGGCGATGGCGCCCCACAGCGGCCCGAGGAAATGGTGCACGCCGCCCAGCACCGTCATCAGCAGGCTGTCGCCGGCGTGCTGCCAGCTCAGGTTGTTGGCGTAGGCGCCTTGCAGCAGGAAGGCCAGCAGCCCGCCGGCGTAGCCGATCAGCGCCGCCGAGATGACGAAGGCCGCCAGCTTCACCCGGTAGGTGTCGTAGCCCAGGCTCGCCACCCGCTGCTCGTTGTCGCGCAGCGCCTGGAGCACCCGGCCGAAGGGCGCGTGGGCCAGCCGCCACAGGAACCACATGGCGGCGACGACGGTGACGAGCGCGAAGACATGGAAGGACAGGAAGGAGGGGAACAGCCCGCGCGGCACGTTCTGCAACCCGTTCTCGCCGCCGGTCAGGTCGGTCCACTTGAAGGCGATCTCGAAGGCGATCTGCGAGCAGGCCAGCGTCAGCAGCGAGAAGTACAGGCCGCGCCGCTTCAGAACCACCGCCCCCAGCAGCGCCGCCAGCACCACCGAGAAGGCGACGGTGACGGCCAGCCCGACGATCTCGTTGCCGACCAGATGCAGGGCGGCGAGCGCCGCCGCGTAGCTGGCCGTCCCGAAGAAGACCGAGGCGCCGAAGGGCACCAGCCCGGTGTAGCCGAGCAGCAGGTTCACCCCGGCGCCGTAGAGCACGTAGATGGCGATCTGGGTGACGCGGCTGAGCGGCGTCCCGGTCATCTGCACGGCGACCGACAGGGCGGCCAGGACGAGGACCAGCAGGACCAGCGGGTTCGACGCGAGGGTGGGGATCGAGGTGCGGCGGCTCATTCGAAGCGCTCCCAGCGTTCGCCGAACAGCCCGCGCGGCCGGACCAGCAGGATGGCGGCCATCAGCACGTACATCGCGGCGGCGGACGCCTCCGGCATGAATTGAATGGTCAGGGCGGTGACGACGCCGACCAGCAGGCCGGCGACGATGGCGCCCAGGTAGGAGCCGAGCCCGCCGATGGTGACGATGACGAAGGCCGGCATGATGGCGCCGGCCGCCATCGACGGGGTGACGGTCCACAGCGGCGCCGCCAGCACCCCGGCGATCCCGGCCAGCAGGCAGCCCAGCCCGAACACCCCGGTCAGCACGCGCGGCAGGTTGATGCCGAGCATCCCGACCATCTCGGCGTCGCGGCTGCCGGCGCGCAGGATGCGGCCGAAGGGCGTGAAGTTCAGGAAGGCCCACAGCCCGGCCAGGATCGCGACGGTCGCCGCCAGCACGGCCAGACGGTATTTGGTGATCAGCAGCGGGCCGTACTCGACGATGCCGGCCAGGAAGGGCGGCGGGCTGAAGGGATGGCCGCCGGCCCCCCAGGCCAGCCGGACCAGCGCCTCGATCAGCAGGCCGAGCGCGAAGGTCAGGATCAGCCCGATCAGCGGCTCCTTGCCGTAGAGCCGGCGGATCAGCAGCAGCTCGACCGCCATGCCGAGCAGCCCGACCAGCAGCGGCGCCAGCGGCACCGCCCACCAGCCGAACCATTTGTAAAGGGTCAGCGCGAAATAGGCGCCGAGCGCGAAGAAGGCGCCGTGGGCGAAGTTCACGACCCCGAGAAGACCGAAGATGATGGAAAGCCCGACCGCTATGAGGACATAGAGAAAGCCGAGAACCAGTCCATTCACGATCTGAGGGATGAGCGTCTCGATCATGATGTGCGTCCTTGATGCACGCGAGGCAGGGGCGCGCGTGGTTCAAGTCCCTCTCCCGCAAGGGGAGAAGGGCTCGAAGCCAAGCAATCTTGAGGGATTCGCGCTTACGCCCTGTCCATGGCGCAGGCGATCTCCTCGCGGGTGCCGAACTGCTTCTCCAGGTCCAGCGGGTTCTCCGGCGTGACCTTCACCACGTCCAGCCAGTCCCACTTGTCGGTGATCCTGTCCTTCACCTTCAGCACCAGCGAGCGCCGCAGCATCTGGTGGTCCCAGTCGCGGTAATAGGCGGGAATGGCGCCGTCCTCGAAGCGGGCGGTCTCCAGCCCGCGCAGCAGGGCGGCGGCCTCCACCGATCCGGCCTGCTCGATGCCGCCCAGCAGGCTGCGCATGCTGAACCAGCCGAGCCAGGCCTTGTCGGCCGGCGGCTTGCCGTACTTGCCCTGGTAGGCGGCGATGAACTCCATGTCGGCGGCGGTGTTGTTGGGGTCGCTGAAATGCCAGGGCTTGCCGTAGATGCCGGTCGCCGCCTCCGGCCCGATCGACCACAGGTCGGAATCGCCGATGATCGGGCAGGCCACCGGGATCCGGCCCTTCATGCCCATGTCGGCGAACTGCTTGAGGAAGGCCGACAGGTCGCCGCCCGGCAGGCCGGCGACGATCACGTCGGGCTTGGCCTGCCGGATCTTCAGCAGGAAGGAGCTGAAATCCGTGGTGCCGAGCGGCGTCTTGTCGAAGCCGGCCTCGGTGCCGCCGAACGCGTCGAGCTGCTTCCTCATCTCGGCGTAGACGTCCATGCCGTAGGCGTAGGACGCGCAGATGAAATACCATTTCTTGCCGATGGCGGCGAGCTGCGGCCCGATCGCCCGGCTGGCGACCGGCGTCGTCGTCAGGACGCGGAAGGTGTAGGGGTTGCACTCCTTCCCGGTGATCTCGCGCGCCGCCGCGTTGGGCGTGATGAAGGGCACCCTCGTCCGCTTGGCGGCGGCGCTCATGGCCAGCGCGGTGCCGCTGTTGGTGCCGCCCAGGATGGCGGCGACCTTCTCCTCCTCCGCCAGCTTCTGGAAATTCTGCTGGGCCGCCTGCGGGCTCGGCTCGTCGTACCAGACCAGCTGGACGGGGCGGCCGAGCGCCTGCGACCTGGCCTGTTCCAGCGCGATGGTGGCGCCGTTCACCAGCAGCTCGCCCTGCTCGGTCCAGGTGCCCTGCTTGGCGAAGACGAGGCCGACCTTCAGCGGCACCTCGCCGCGCGCCGACAGGATGAAGGGGCCGCCGGCCGCCAGCGCGGCGCCGCCGATCACGGCGCGCCCGGCGCCGGTCAGCAGGCCGCGCCGGCTGACTCCCCGCGCGGTCCCCAGCGTGTTGGTGAACTTCATGTCCGTCATCTGCGCTCCCTCCATGTGTGCGGCCCCGTGTCCGGCCGCGTGGACGGCCGGTGCTTGGCTTCGGCGATTGTTGGTGGGGCGGTTATAGCTTGAAACCGGAACTGCATTCCAGTATGAATTTCAGAAATTGGAATTGCGTCCCAATATGGCGACGCAAACCGGAACAGAACGGAAAGCGGCCGACGATGCCAGCCATGGCTCACCCAGACCTTCACGCCCCGGCGGCGCGCGCGGCTTCGGCCCCCGCCACGGGCGGTTCCGCTTCCCCTGAATTCCGGTCCGGGCACGGCGCGGTGGAATCGGGTTCCGGCAAGGGCGTACACTCGCCGCCCTCCGGCACTCCCCCACCCGACGACAGGACACGGACGATGGCGCGCACGCCCTCCACCACCCCGGCTTCCGAACAGGCGCTCTCCGAGCCGGCGATCCCCGGCCAGCCGGCGCCCCGCGACCGCACCGGCATCCTCGACCGGGTGCTGGCGATCCTGGAGCTGCTGGCGGTCCACACCGAGGGGTTGCCGCTGCACGAGATCGCCGCGCGGCTCGACATTCCGCGCAGCGCCTCGCACCGGCTGCTGACCGACCTGATCGGCCATGGCTATGTCCGGCAGGACGGCGAGCGCGGCGGCTACATGCTGACCGCCAAGCTGGTGTCGCTCGGCTTCACCTATCTGTCGGGCAGCGGCGTCGTCGACCTCGCCCAGCCGGTGCTCGACCGGCTGGCGCTGCGGACCGGGGAACTGGTCCGCCTGTCGGTCGTCGACACCGACCGGCTGACCTGGGTCGCCAAGGCGCAGGGCGCGCGCACCGGGCTGCGCTACGACCCCGACATGGGCATGGAGGCGCCGCTCGCCTGCACCTCGGCCGGCTTCGCCTGGCTGTCCTGCCTGCGCGACGACGAGGCGCTGGCGCTGATCGCCAGGCAGCGCGCCCGCATGCCGGAGCAGCCGCTGGGACCGCAGGGGCCGCGCGGCGACGAGGAGATCCTGGAGCATATCCACCTCGCCCGCCGCCGTGGCTACAGCATCGCCATCGAGACCTTCACCGCCGGCATGGCCGCCATCGCCGCCCCGATCCGCACCCGCGAGGGGCGGCCGGTCAAGGGCTGCGTCAGCGTCGCCGGCCCCTATGTGCGCGTGACCGAGCCGCGCCTGCACGAGATGGCGCAGGATCTGCTCGCCGCCGCCGCCGAACTCGCCGCCACCGGCCTGGGTTCGCCGGCCTTCCACCGGCTCCGCCGCGACCGCGACGGGGACATCTTCAGCGGTTCGGGACCATGACGGACAGAGTTCAGGGAACATCGGGGGCAGCCGGGGCCGGGGCCGGGGCCGGAGCAGCGCCCGGAACGGCGCCCGTCTGCGACGTCCTGGTGGTCGGGTCGGGGGCCGGCGGCCTGTCGGTCGCCGTGACGGCGGCGTGGCACGGGCTGGACGTGCTGGTCGCCGAGAAGGCGCCGAAGCTGGGCGGCACCACGGCGTGGTCGGGCGGCTGGCTGTGGATCCCGCGCAACCCGCTGGCCGAGGCCGCCGGCATCCGCGAGGACGTCGAGGAACCCCGGCGCTACCTGCGCGCCATCCTCGGCAACCGGTACGACGCCGGGCGGATCGACGCCTTCCTGGAAAACGGGCCGCGCATGGTGTCCTTCTTCGAGGAGAACACCGCCGTCCGCTTCGTCGCCGGCAACGCGGTGCCCGATTTCGACGGCGACGCGCCGGGGGCGGCCACCGGCGGCCGGTCGGTCTGCGGCGCGCCCTACGACGGGCGGGAACTGGGGGAGGCGGTGGCGCTGCTGCGCCGCCCCCCGGCCGAGATGACGCTGATGGGCATGGGAATCGCGTCGGGCGCCGATCTCTGGCATTTCCTCAACGCGCGGCGCTCGCTGCGCTCGGCCCTGCACGCCGGGCGGCGGCTGGCCCGCCACGCCGTCGATCTGGTCCGCCACGGCCGCGCCATGCAGCTCGTCAACGGCGAGGCGCTGGCAGGCCGGCTGCTGAAATCGGCGCTGGATCTGAAGGTGCGCTTCCGCACCGGCTCCCCCGTCGTCCGGCTGATCGTCGAGGAGGGCGCCGTCCGCGGCGCCGTGCTGCGCACCCCCGACGGGGACGTCGCGGTGCGCGCCCGGCGCGGCGTCGTGCTGGCGGCCGGCGGCTTTCCCCACGACCCGGAGCGCCGCAGGGAGCTGTTCGGCCACGCGCCGACCGGGGCGGAGCATTGGTCGGCCGCCCCGCCGGACAACAGCGGCGACGGGCTGCGCCTGGGCGAATCGGCGGGGGCGGAGGTCGATCGCGGCCTGCGCGACGCCGGGGCCTGGGCGCCGGTGTCGCGGCTGGTCCAGCGCGACGGCTCGGTCCTGCATTTCCCGCACCTGATCGACCGGGGCAAGCCCGGACTCATCGCCGTCACCGCCGCCGGCCGGCGCTTCGCCAACGAGGCGAACTCCTACCACGCCTTCATGCGCGACCTCCTGGCCGCCGTCGGGCCGGGGGAGGAGGCCGCCGCCTGGCTGGTCTGCGACCACCGGTTCCAGCGCCGCTACGGGCTGGGCGCGTCGAAGCCCTTTCCGGTGCCGCTGGGGCGCTACCGGCGCAACGGCTATCTGGTCAGCGCGCCGACCCTGGAGGAGCTGGCCCGGCGCTGCGGCATCGACCCGGCCGGGCTGGCGGCGACGGTCGAGGCCTTCAACCGCGACGCCCGCGCCGGCCGCGACCCGGCCTTCGGGCGCGGCGGCACGCCCTACAACCGGGTGTCGGGCGATCCCGGCCACGGCCCCAACCCGACGCTCGGCCCCATCGAGCGCGGCCCCTTCCACGCGGTGAGGATCCTGCCGGGCAGCCTCGGCACCTTCGCCGGCCTGAAGACCGACGCGGCGGCCCGCGTGCTCGGCCGCGACGGCCGGCCGATCGCCGGGCTCTACGCCACCGGCAACGACATGGCCAGCGTGATGGGCGGCCATTACCCCAGCGGCGGCATCACGCTCGGCCCCGCGATGACCTTCGGCTATCTGGCCGGACTCGATCTGGCGCGAAAGGCGGCCGGCTGACCGGCCCATTCTCCTTCACGACTCATTCCGGAGACCATTATGGAACGCTACGAACTGGCGACGCTGTCCACCACGATGGGGGCGGCGGCGAAGCTGGGCGCCCGCCTGCGCGACTTCTGCGCGGCGGACGGCGCGCGCGGCCGCCTTCTCGGCGCCTGGGCGTCGGACATCGGCCCGCTGAACCGCGTCCTCGTGCTGCGCGGCTTCGACACCGCCGCCGACGCGGCGGCCGAGCGCGGGCGCACGCTGGCCAGCGCCGACCCCTTCGGCGCCGGGGAGTTCCTGACCGGCCTGTCGCTCGACACGCTGGCGCCCTTTCCCGGCCTGCCCCCGGTCGAGCCCGGCGCCTTCGGGCCGATCTACGAGATCCGCTCCTACGTGCTGAAGACCGGCGGGCTGGCCCCGACGCTGGAGGGCTGGGCGGAGGCGCTGCCCGGCCGCACGAAGCTGTCGAAGCTGCTGCTGGCGACCCACGCCGTGGACGGCCCGCCGCGCATCGTCCACATCTGGCCCTACGCCAGCCTGGAGGAACGGGCGCGCCTGCGCGCGGAATCGGTGCGTGTCGGGGTCTGGCCGCCCAGGAGCGCGGTCTGGCTGACCCCGGCCATGGAGTCGACCATCGGACTGCCGCTCGACGTCTCGCCGCTGACCTGAGTCCGCTCCCATCCTTCGAGGATCCCGATCATGGGCCACAGCTTCTCACTCGCCCATCTCACGGTGCTGGACGTGGCGCCGCCGGAGATGGTGGCGCTGGCCGCGCGCGCCGGCTACGACCACGTCGGCGTCCGCCTGCTGCCGGCCACCCCCGGCGGGCCGGCCTATCTGATGGACGACCCGCGCCTGCTGCGGGAGACCCTGGCCGCCGTCGCCGACACCGGAGTCACGGTCTTCGACCTGGAGATCATCCGGCTGGAGCCGCACACCGACCTCGCCGCCTTCACGCCCTTCCTGGAGATCGGGCAGGCGCTGGGCGCCCGGGCGATCCTGGTCGCCGGCAACGACCCCGACGAGGCCCGCCTGACCGCGCGCTTCGCCGGGCTGTGCGAGGCGGCGGCCCCCTACGGCCTGTCGGCGGATCTGGAGTTCATGCCCTGGACCGACGTGCCCGACCTGTCCAAGGCGGCGCGCGTCGTCCGCGCCGCCGCCCAGCCCAACGGCGGCGTGCTGGTGGACGCGCTGCATTTCGACCGGTCCGGCAGCCGCATCGCCGACCTGGCCGCCCTGCCGCGCGAATGGCTGCATTACGTCCAGCTCTGCGACGCCCCGGCCGAAAAGCCGGCCACCACCGAGGGGCTGATCCACGCCGCCCGCGCCGAGCGGCTGTTTCCCGGCGAGGGCGGCATCGACCTGCTCTCCATCCTGCGGCCGCTGCCGCGCGACGTGCCGGTGAGCCTGGAGATCCCGACCGACACGCTGGCCCGCAGCGTCGGCCCCGAGGAACGCGCCCGCCGCGCGCTGGCCGCCGCCAAGGCCCTGCTCGCCCGTCTGGACGAGGGGGCCGGGCAGGGGGAAGGGGAGAGGCGGGGCGCGGAGCGTCCGTTGGCGGACGCGGCGCGCTGAGCGTCCGGCGGCGCGTCACCCCGCCGGAGTCGCGTCCCGTGCCGCCAGCCCGGCCAGCAGGGCCTCCATCTGGTCGGGCGGCAGCGGGCGGCTGAACAGGTAGCCCTGGTAGCTCTCGCAGGCGAGGTCGCGCAGAAGCTGCAACTGGGCTTCGTTCTCGACCCCCTCGGCGATCACCGACAGGCCGAGGCTGCGGCCCAGACCGACGATGGCGCGCGGCACCGAGGCGTCGCTCGCCCCGCTCGACAGATCCTGGATGAAGGAACGGTCGATCTTCACCTTGTCGATCGGCAGCCGGTGCAGGTAGCTGAGCGAGGAATAGCCGGTGCCGAAATCGTCCAGCGCGATCAGCACGCCGCGTTCCTTCAGCCCGGCCAGCGTCGCGGCGGCGGTGTCGATGTCCTCGATCAGGGTGCTCTCGGTGACCTCGATCTCCAGCTCCGGCCCGGCCAGCCCGTTGGCGTCGAGCGCCTGGGCGACCTTGACCGGCAGCAGCCCGTCGCGGAACTGGGCGCCCGACAGGTTGACGGCCACCGGCACCGACAGGCCGAAGCGGTCGCGCCAGCGGCGGATCTGCGCGCAGGCCTCCGCCAGCACCCAGTCGCCCATGGCGATGACCAGACCGGTTTCCTCGGCCACCGGCAGGAAGCGGCCGGGCATGACCAGCCCGTCCTGCGGGTGGCGCCAGCGGACCAGCGCCTCCAGCCCGACGATGCGGCCGTCGGCGGTGGCGACCTGCGGCTGGTAGACCAGGAACAGCTCGCCGTCGCGGATCGCCCGGCGCAGGCTGGCCTCCAGATCCATGCGCTCGCGCGACTTGGCGCCCATCTCGCGGGTGACGAAGCGGTAGGCGTTCCGGCCGGTCTCCTTGGCGTTGTACATGGCGATGTCGGCGCAGCGGATCAGCCCCTCGACGTCGTCGGCGTCGTCGGGGTAGAGGCTGATGCCGACGCTGGGGGTGACGACGAAGCTCTGCCCGCCGACCTGGAAGGGGCTGGCGAGCTGCGCCACCACCGTCTCGGCGACCGCCGCCGCGTCGGCGGGGTCGGCCACCTGGCGGACGACGATCAGGAACTCGTCGCCGCCCAGCCGGCCGACCGTGTCGGTGTCGCGCAGCCCCGCCTGGAGCCGCCGGGCGACCGAGCGCAGCACCTCGTCGCCGAAGGAATGGCCCAGGCTGTCGTTGATCACCTTGAAACGGTCGAGGTCGATGAACAGCACGCCGACCTTGCCGCCGTCGCGCCTGGCCTCGTGCAGCGCCTGGGCGATGCGGTCGAACAGCAGCACCCGGTTGGGCAGCCCGGTCAGCGCGTCGAAATGGGCGAGATACTGGATGTGCTGCTCGGCCCGCCGCTTCTCGCCGATGTCCTCGGCGAAGGCCAGCACGAACATCAGCTCCCCGTCCGCCGTCACCGGCTGGAAATGCAGGCTGAAATGGCTGCGCCGCCCGCCGGTCAGCAGCGGCTGGTCGGTCTCCAGCTTGCCGCTCTCGCCCTGGAGGGCGGCGTCGAGCGCGAAGACGACCGCCGGGTCGCCGGCGCGCAGCCGCAGATCGACCCCGACCACCGCGTCGCGCCCGCGCCCGGCGGCCCGCGCGAAGGCCGGGTTGCACTCGACGACCAGCCCGTCGCCGCCGATCACCGCGATGCCGAGCGGCGCCTGGGTGAAGAGCTGGGTGCGTTCCGCCTCCCGGCGGCGCAGCGAGGCGGTCATCCGTTCCGCCAGCACCAGCGCGCGGGCGCGGGTGGCGGTCATCGTCCGCAGCAGCAGGAACAGCGCGGCGCTCAGCGTCAGCCCGCCGGCCAGGACCGCCGGCGGCCCCCACTCCTCGACGCCGATCCCGCCGGCGGGCCGGCTTTCGTAGCGCACCGTCCAGATCCGCCCGCCCAGCGGCAGCTCGCGGACCACCGAGATCGGCGCCGGCGCGGCGGGCAGGAGGGAGGGCGGCAGCAGGGAGAACGGCAGCAGGGACGGCGCCGCCGTCGTCGGGCCGCCGTTCCGGTAGAGCGGGAAGTCGGCCTCGCCGGCCGGCGTGTCGAAGACCTCGACCAGGACGTCGTGGCGGCCGCCGCCGAACAGCCCGTCGATCAGCGGCATGACCCGCACCGGGGTCAGCACCACGCCGGTGAAGGAGGCGCGCCGCGCCTCGGGCGTGGGCGGCGGCGGGTCGTCGCGGTAGGTGGCCTGGAACAGGATGAAGGCCGGCTGCACGCCGCCGGCCTCGTCGACCTTCAGGGTGATGGCGCGCGTCGCCGTCGGCTGGCCGCTGTCGCGCGCGCGCTCGATGGCGTCGCGGCGGATGCCCTCCGACATCAGGTCGAAGCCGAGCGCGCGGGCGCTGGTCTCGTTGGCCGGGGCGGAGAAGATGTTGATCGCCCGCTCGGCCCCGCCATGCTCGGGCCAGACGCGGAAGCCGGGGGCGTCGTCGGCGCGCATCGCGGCGGCGAGGTCGCCGGCCCGCCCGGCGCCGACGGCGCGGGCGTAGGCCACCGCCAGGATGCCGGGATAGCGTTCGGGAATGCGCAGCGCCTCGACGAAGCGGTTCCATTCGGCGCGGCGGAGCTGGGGAAAGGCGGTGACGACCGAGGCGGCGCTGCGCGCCACCTGCTCGTACACCCGCAGACGGTCGCCGAGCTGGCTGTGCAGCTCCTCCACCCGGATGGAGAAGCGGTGCTGCGCCTGTTCGTGCAGGGAGCGCGCCGAGCGGTCCCAGGCCAGCACCGACAGCAGGATCCCGCCGGCCAGCACCAGCCACGGAACGCCGCGGACGGCGGGCGCGCGCGGCGGATCGGAGGGCGGCGGATCGGAGGGCGGCGGATCGGAGGGCGGCGGATCGGGCCGGCCGGCGTCCGGTTCCGGGACCGGCTCCATCAGAATTCCTTCAGGATCTTCGGGCTGTTCACCAGAAGCCGTTCGATCATGCCCAGGATGTGCTCGATCTTGGTGCGGGTGGCGTCCAGCTCGTCGGCGGTCTTGTCGTCGATGCCGGCCTCCATCAGCATGGTGTCGAAGCTGTGCAGGGTCTCGTTGAAGGCCTTCTGCTCCGCCTCCAGCACGTCGAAGGCGCCGAGCGAGCTGGTCAGCGCCAGCGGCGGGTCGCTGATGAAGGCGTGGCTGATGTCGGTGAAGATGGCGATGGCGGTCAGCTTCTGCCGGATCACCCATTGCGGGAAGTTGGCTGGCAGCTCCTTCCCGGCCTCCGCCAGCCGCTCCTGGATGGAGAAGACCAGCCCCTGGATGTCGAGGTAGGCGTTGCGGATCTCACGGAAGCGCGGAAAGGTCTTGGGCTTTCCCGCCGCGCGCAGCCGGCCCAGCGCCACGACATCCTCCGACAGCTTGCGGGCCATCCGGAGAACGACGTCCGTCACCTTCGCCACAGTCCGCCTCCGCTCACGCCCGCCGCTCCGATCACCGATGGATTCGCGGCAGAGCCTACACCAAACCGGACGGAATCGTTAGCGTCGCGAAACCCTGAGGCGGTGTTGCGGCGTTCTGCATCAGGTCCTTGGCGCCGGGCCGGGCGGCGTCGGCCGTTGTCGGCTTGCGGCGTCGGCCGCGGCTGGCTTGCGGCGTCAGCCGCCGCCGGTCTCGAAGCCGCGGATGGCCTCGGCGATCAGCCCGGCGAGAGGCAGCGCGTTGGTCGGGTGGGGCACCCCGTCGCAGGACAGCGGCAGCCCCAGCCCCTCCGCCTCGAAGCGGGCGGCGACGGCCCCGCCGAACAGGGCGTGGACGCCGAACACCCGCAGCGACGCCGCCCCCAGCCCGCGCGCGGCGCGCGCGCAGGAGAAGATCGTCTCGCCGGAGCTGATCACGTCGTCGACGATCACCGCCGGGCGGCCGGCGAGCGGGGCGTCGGCCGGCAGGACGACCGTCACGTCGCGGTCGCCGCGCCGTTCCTTGCGCCCGACGACGCCGGCGAGGCCGAGCGGGCCGGCCACCGCCTCGACGAGCGGGGCGGCCTCCTCGTCGGGGCCGACGATCACGGCGTCGGCGGGAACGCCCTCGGCGCGCAGCCGCTCGACGATCGGGCCGGCGCCGGTCAGCGCGCGGGACGGGCGGCCGACGAAGACCTCGTCGAGCGTGTGGGTGCGGTGGAGGTGCGGCTCGACGCAGACGAAGCGGTCGAAGCAGCGCCCCAGCCAGTCGCCGATCACCGCCTGGCTGACCGGCTCGCCCGGCCTGAAGATGGCGTCCTGGCGCATGTAGGCCATGTAGGGCGCCACCAGGCACAGCTCCGTGGCGCCCTGGCGGCGCAGCACCGAGGCGGCGAGCGTCAGCTCGACCAGCTTGTCGTTCGGCTGGTCGAGCGAGCGGTAGACGATGGCGCGCTCCACCGGCTGCGGCAGCCGGACGAGGCTTTCCCCGTCGGGGAAGCGGTGCAGCTCGGCGATGTGGCAGGGGATGCCGAGCGCCTCGGCCAACTCCCGCGCCGCCCGCGCCGATTCCGGAAACCCGTAAACGCCCGTATAGCGGGCCATGCCCCGTCTCCCCGTCACCTTGTTCCGGTCAAGGTGGGGTAGCTTGGCCCAGGAGGTTGCGGGCGGTCAACCGTCACCAATGGACGAGAACGGGCGGCCGAGAACGGGCGGCCGAGAACGGGTGGCCGAGAACGGGCGGCCGCGTCGCGACGCCGCCGCCGGTTCGGACTATCACCAGTTGGCTTTCAGGGTGAACAGCACGTTGCGCGGTTCGCCGTAGTAGCCGTTGGTCTGGATGCTGGTCAGGTACTTCTTGTCGAACAGGTTGTTGAGGTTGACCGCCGCCGACACCGTCTCGGTGATCCGGTAGCGCGCCATCAGGTCGACCACCGCGTAGCCGTCCTGGTCGTAGCGGCTGCGGCCGGTGCCGTTGTAGATCGCGCCCTGCCACTTGACGTTGCCGCCGACGGTCAGGCGGTCCCAGGCGCCCGGCAGCCGGTAGGTGGTGAACAGCTTGACGCTGTCCTTGGGCACGTAGGTCATCAGCTGCTGGCCGCCGGCGTCCTTGATCGTGGTGCGGCTGTAGCCGCCGCCGACCTGCCAGCCCTCCAGCACCTCGCCGGACAGCTCCAGCTCGAAGCCCTTGCTCTTGGCGCCCTTGGCCGCCTTGTAGGCCTGCCCGCCGTCGGGGGTGAAGCGGCCGGAATCGACGACCGCCAGATTGTCCTGCTGGATCAGGAACACCGCCGCGCTGGCGTTGAGCCGGCCGCCGAGGAACTCGGCCTTGACGCCGGCCTCGTAGGCGTCGCCTTCGAGCGGGTCGAGGGTCCGGCCGGCGGCGTCCTTGCTGTCCTGCGGCTTGAAGATGCTGGTGTAGCTGCCATAGACCGACCAGATGTCGGTCAGGTCGTAGACGATGCCGGCGTAGGGCGTGAAGACGCCGTTCTCCGACCGCTTGCCGTAGGTGCCCGCCGCGCCGTTCGGGTGGCCCTCCTCGCTCTGCTCCCAGCGGCTGAGCCGGCTGCCGAGGATGACCGACAGATCGTCGGTCGGCCGCAGCCGGGTCGCGGCGTAGACGGCCGTCTGGCGCTCGTTGGTCTGCGACCAGCCGGTCGGGGTCAGCGTCGGCTGGGCGATGTTGCCGTTCCAGGTGAAGTAGTTGGGGATGTCGGTGTTGTAGCCGGTGATGTACCAGAGCGGGTAGCTGAGGCCGCTGCGCTTGGCGTAATAGCCGCTGACGCCGGCCATCAGGTCGTGGCGCCGCCCGAACAGCTCGAACGGGCCGCTGACGTCGGCGCTGACCGAGGTCTGCTGGAGGTTCGACTTCCAGCGACCGGGCCAGACGCCCATGCCGGTGCCGTCGCGGTTCAGGCTGCCGCGCACGCCATAGCCGAGCAGCCCGTCATAGTTGCGGTTGTTGTGCTCGACGTTCAGCGTCGCGGTCCAGCCGTCGGCGAAACGGTGCTTCACCTCGCTGAAGACCGTCAGGTTGTCGTGCATGAAGTACGCCCAGTTGGCGCCGCTGTTGTAGGAGCGGGAGAAGTCGGTCCTCGTCCCGTCGGCGTAGAACAGCGGAAAGCCGGCGCGCGACGCGTTGTCGGACTTGTGCTTCTGGTGCTCGACCCCGACGGTCCAGGTCGTGTCCTCGGTGACGTCGGCCTCCAGGACGCCGTAGAGCACCCTCTTGCGCTCGTGCAGGCGGTCGATGAAGGTGTCGTTGTCCTGGTAGGCGCCGACGACGCGGCCGCGCAGCCGGCCGTTCCCGACCAGCGGGCCGGACAGGTCGGCCTCGCCCCGGTAGCGGTCCCAGGAGCCGACCTGCCCCTGGAGATAGCCCTGGACGGTGGCGGTCGGCCGCTTGCGGACCAGATTGACCGCCGCCGACGGGTCGCCGACGCCGTTCAGCAGGCCGGTCGCCCCGCGCACCACCTCCACGCGGTCGAAGATCGCCATGTCGGAGATGGAATCGTCGAAACCGTAGACGGTCGAGCGCGGGATGCCGTCGACCTGGAAATTCTTCACGGCGAAGCCGCGCGAGAAGATTTCCGACCCGTCGCTGCCCAGCGCGGCGCCCTGCATCCGCGTGACGCCGACCGTCTGGTCGAGCACCTCGCGGATCTCGGTGCGCCCCTGGTCCTCGATGCGCTGGCGGGTGATGACGCTGACCGACTGCGGCGTCTCGCGCGGCGACAGCGGCAGCTTGGTGGCGGTGGCGGTCGAGCCGGTGGTGTAGGAGCCGGTGCCCTCGGTGCGGCCCCGGTCGGTCAGGCTGGCGCCCTGGACCGTCACCGGGTCGAGCACCATCGCCCCGCCGGCCCCGGCGGTGGCCTTCTCCAGCGTCACCGTCTCGGCATCGACGAAGCGCGCGGTCAGGCCGGTGCCCGACAGCAGGCGGATCAGCGCCTCGCGCGGCGACAGGCTGCCCGACACGCCCGGCGAGGAGAGCCCCTGCGCGATCCCGGTCGGGTACAGCACCTGGAAGCCGGTGGCCTGCCCGTAGGCGGCCAACACGCCCGGCAGCGGGCCGGCGGCGATGGCGAAGGTCACGGTCCGGCCCTGCTGGGCCACCTGAGGCGCGGCCGCCGCCCCAGCCGACGCCCCAGCCGCCGCCCCAGCCGACGCGCCGGTGGCCGCCAGGGCGCCGTGCAGCGCGGTCGTCGCCAGCAGCATCCCCATCGCCGCCGGCTTCCAGCCGATCCGCGCCCTTTTCTCCCGCGCCGAGCGCGCCCCAGATCCGATCATCGCCAAGACCCCCGTCATTATGCGAATGAGTTGCATTTGCCTTTTGGCGAGTCAGGACGCTGGCCGAAGGGGGGATCCTCACCTCGTTTCGAAGAAAAATTCGGACGAACCGGCTAGGCGGAACGAATGATCACCAATCCGGGTACGGGATGCAGCGTGCGCACGGGCAGGATGCGTACGATGGCGTTCAGCGCGGCGTCCGGGCGGGCGGCGTCGACGCTGCCGTCGACCCGCAGCTCGGCGAGCGGACGGTCCCACAGCAGGATGCGGGCGGGGTGGTAGCGGTTGAGGTCGGCGATCACCGCGTCGAGCGGCTGGCCCTGGAAGACCAGCCGGCCCTGCCGCCACGCGGTCTCGGCCGCCACCCCGTCCCGCACCAGCGGGCCGGGGCCGCCGGGGCCGTAGGAGCGGCAGTGCCCGGCCAGGAGCTGGACCGGCGGCGCGAGGCCGGCCGTCAGGGTGGCCGTGCCCTCCTCGACCGCCGCCACGGCGGACTCCGGCTGGCGGTGCAGGATCAGGGTGGCGCCCGCCGTCGTCAGCCGGCCGCCGGCGCAGGCGACGGTGAAGGGCCGGCCGGGGTCGCGGGCGGCGACGAAGCGCGCGCGCCCGTCGATCAGGCGGACGCGGCGCTCGGCGGGGGAGAATTCCACCGCCAGCGCGCTGCCGGCGTCGAGCTCGACGACCGAGCCGTCGTCGAGCGTCGCCGTCCGGCGCTCGCCGGTCGCGGTGCGGATGTCGCCGGCCCAGGCGGTCATCGCGACGGTGCCGCCCAGCCCGGCGGCGCAGGCCGCCGCCCCGCCGGCCACGCCGTAGGTCAGGAAGCGGCGGCGGGTCGGCGCCGCGCGCGTGACCCGGCGATGGCCCCGGCGCGGATCGGGCACGCGGTCGAGGTCGTCCCACACCCCGGCCAGCCGGTCGTATTCGCGCCGGTGGGCGGGGTCGCGCGCCAGCCAGTCGGCGAAGGCCCGGCGGTCGGCCGGATCGGCGTCGCCGGATTCCAGGCGCACGAACCACGCCAGGGCGTCCTCGCGCGGGTCGCCGGTTAACGCCGGCCGCTCGCCGTTCCCCTCCATCACAGGGCCAGCCGGTCGCGGCAGTGGGCCAGAGCCTTCATGACGTGCTTCTCCACCATGCTGCGCGAGATGCCCAGGCGCGCGGCGATCTCGGCATGGCTCAAACCGTCGAATTTGTGAAGCAGAAACACCTCGCGGCAGCGCGGCGGCAGCTCGTTCAGCGCCTGGCTCAGCCGCTCGAAGCGCTGCTTGTGCTCCAGGGTGGCCTCGGCGTCCGGTTCCTCCAGCGGGCGGTCGAGCCCGAGTTCGGCCGGGGCGAAGCGCCGCCCCCAGCGGGTTTCCGCCCGCATCCGGTCGAGCGCGATGTTGTCGGCCATGCGGAACAGGTAGGAGCGCGGGTTGTCGATCTCCGGCAGGGCGGTCAGGCTGCGCAGGCGCAGATAGGTGTCCTGCACGACGTCCTCGGCCAGGCACAGCGAGCCGAGGCGCCGGGCCAGATGGCCCGTCATCTCCTCGTAATGCACGAGCAGCAGGCCCAGCAGGGAAGAGCGGTCTCTTTCAGCCATGACCTCGGCGACACCCGTTCCAACGATCCATCAGGAGCCAGTCCTAAACCATGAATGCGAATCATTCGCAATCTATGGATCCGCCGTGGGGAAAATTTTTGCGGAACCGGGGTGAGGGGGTGGGCGCCGCCGGTCGTCCTCGTGTCAGGCCGGTCCCGCGCCCGACGCCGGATGCGTGCCGGATTCGCTTTTCCGGTGAGGCTGCGGCCTCCGTCAAACGTCCTTGGTGAGAACGATCCGCATTCTCGCGCTCCATCGCCCTTCCCATCGCCACCAGGGACTTCGACCGCCGCCATGACCAGACCATCCCCGCCCGCCCGCCGCCGGTACCGGGTCGTCCTCGCCATCGGGGTGGTTCTCGCCGGATTCGCCTCGGCCGCGCTGCTGGGGCGGAGCGATCCCGCCCAGTCCGCCGACCAGACGGCGATCGGGCGCGGCACGGTCGAGGACACGGTGACGGCGCTCGGCAAGATCCAGCCGCGCGCCTACGTCGACGTCGGCGCCCAGGTGTCGGGCCAGCTGATGCGGCTGCATGTCACGGTCGGGCAGATGGTGCGCGAGGGCGACCTGCTGGCCGAGATCGATCCGGCCCTGCAACAGGCCAAGGTCGAGGCCGGCCGCGCCGAGCGCGCCCGCCTGACCGCCCTGCTGGACGAGCTGCGGGCGCGCGCCGACTTCGCCCAGGCCCAGCTCGCCCGCCAGACGGCGCTGCGCCGGGTCGAGGCCGGGCGCGGCGAGGCCTACGACCAGGCGCGGATGGAGGCGCGCACCGCCGCCGCCCAGGTCGACGCCACGCTGGCCCAGATCCGCCAGACCGACTCGACCCTCCAGGCCGACGAGGCGCAGCTCGGCTACACCCGCATCTACGCGCCGATGAGCGGCACGCTGATCGCGGTCGACGCCCGCCAGGGCCAGACCATCAACTCGACCTACGAGGCGCCGGTCCTGATGCGCATCGCCGATTTGTCGGCGATGACCGTGTGGACCCAGGTGTCGGAGGCCGACGTCACCCGCCTGACCGACAACATGCCGCTCTACTTCACCACGCTCGGCCATCCCGGCCGGCGCTGGACGGCGCGGTTGCAGCAGATCCTGCCGGCCCCGCCCAAGCCGGCGGCGAGCGGCGGTTCCAACGGCGGCTCGTCGTCGGGCGGCGGGACGGGGGCCAGCACCGTCGTGCTCTACACCGCGCTGTTCGAGGTCGCCAACGAGCGCGGCGAGCTGCGCCCGGAGATGACCGCCCAGGTCTTCTTCGTCGCCGCCGAGGCGAGGAACGCGCTCACCGTCCCGGTCGCCGCCCTGACCGCGAAGGACGAGGCGGCCGGGCTGCACACCGTCGCGATGATCGGGCCGGACGGCGCCGTCGAGACGCGCGAGGTGCGCGTCGGCGTGCGCGACCGATTCAACGCCCAGATCCTGCACGGGCTGGCCGAGGGCGAGCGGATCGTCACCGGCTGGCGGACCGACGACGGCCGCCCGCCCCGCGTCGGGTTCCGGCTGTGACCGGGGAGGCCGTGAGCGCGCCGCTTCTCGTCCTGGAGGACATCCGCAAGACCTACGCCAGCGGCGGCGGCGTCGCGGTGGAGGTGCTGCGCGGCGTCTCGCTGACCGTCGAGGCGGGGGAGTTCGTCGCCATCGTCGGCAGCTCCGGCTCGGGCAAGTCGACGCTGATGAACATCCTCGGCGGGCTCGACCGCCCGACCTCCGGGAGCTACCGGGTCGCCGGGCGCGACGTGTCGGAGCTGGAGGGCGACGAGCGGGCGGCGCTGCGGCGCGACGGCTTCGGCTTCGTCTTCCAGCACTACCACCTGATCCCCGGCACCTCGGCGCAGGAGAATGTCGAGATGCCGGGCCGCTACGCCGGCCTGCCCGCCGCGCTGCGGGAAAGCCGCGCCGCCGCGCTGCTCGGCCGGCTCGGGCTGGGGGAGCGGCGCCACCACCGGCCGAACCAGCTGTCCGGCGGCCAGCAGCAGCGCGTCTCGATCGCGCGGGCGCTGATGAACGGCGCCCCGGTCATCCTCGCCGACGAGCCGACCGGCGCGCTCGACAGCGCCAGCGGCGCCGAGGTGGTGGCCCTGCTGCGCGAGCTGGCGGCCGAGGGCCGCACCATCGTCCTGATCACCCACGACCGCAAGGTGGCCGAGGCCGCCGACCGGGTGGTCGAGATGCGCGACGGCCGCATCGTCGCCGACAGCGGCCGGCGGTCCATTCCCGCGGCCCCGCCTCCGGCTCCGGCGGAACGCCACGGCCCCGCCTCCGTCCGGACCAGCGCCGGGGAGGCCTTCCCGGCGGCGCTGCGCTCGCTGGGGGCGAACGGCTTCCGCACGGCGCTGACCCTGCTCGGCATCGTCATCGGGGTGGCGTCGGTGATCGCGCTGCTCGCCATCGGCGAGGGCGCCAAGCGGGCGGTGATGGCGCGGGTCGGCGCGCTGGGCGTGAACCTGGTCTACGTGCTGGCCGGCAGCGGCGACCCCCGCCTGCCGACCACGCCGCTGACCGAGGCCGACGGCGAGGCCATCCTGCGGCTGCCCAACGTCGAGAGCGTCATGCCCTACCTCGACACGCCGGTGATGGTGCGTTACGGCAACATCGACCACCGCACCAGCGGGCTGGCGACCTCGGCCTCGCTGCCGCTGACCCACCGCTGGCCGGTCGCCCAGGGGGCCTTCTTCACCACCGCCGACGAGCGGGCCGGGGCGGCGGTCGCCGTGCTCGGCCACAACGTCGCGAAGAAGCTGTTTCCCAACGGGGAATCGCCGCTCGGCCGGCATGTGCAGGTCAACAACATCCCCTTCCAGATCACCGGCGTGATGGGGAGGAAGGGCGACCTCACCGGCAGCCAGGACACCGACGACTGGGTGTTCGTGCCGCTGTCCACCGGCGTGCAGCGGCTGGTCGGCAAGCCCGACCTCCAGCTCATCCTGGTGTCGGTCCACGACGTCGGGCGCATCACCCGGACCCGCGACGCGATCCGCAAGCTGCTGGGCGAACGCCACGGGCAGGAGGATTTCCAGATCCGCGACGTCACCGCGCGCATCAAGGCGGCGACCGAGACGCAGGACACCATGACGCTGCTGCTCGGCAGCGCCGCCGTGGTGACGCTGCTGGTCGGCGGCATCGGGGTGATGAACATCATGCTGGTCAGCGTGACCGAGCGGACCCGCGAGATCGGCATCCGCATGGCCGCCGGGGCGCGGGCCTCCGACATCGAGCGGCAGTTCCTGATGGAGGCGGCGCTGGTCGCCGGGCTGGGCGGGCTGGTCGGGGTGGCGCTGGGCCTGGCGAGCGGCGCGCTGGTCGGGCTGTTCGTGATGCCGGTGCTGTTCACGGCGACCGCCATCGCCGGGGCGGTGACGTCGGCCGTGGCGACGGGCCTGGTGTTCGGCCTGATCCCCGCCCGCCGCGCCGCCCGTCTCGACCCGGTGGCCGCCCTGTCCAGCGAGTAGGGCGGGGGCGATTAATGCCCGTTAATGAACCGCGGCTTGTCAATGATAATGCGTATCATGATCATTTGGGGGAGTTCACGCCGGCCCCCCGCGGCACCCGGCCGGCACCGATCCACACGCCAAGGATTCCCCCGATGCCCGATACCCGTCCGACGCCCGCCACTTCCGCAACGGATTGCGTCCGCCTCGCCGTCGACTGGAGCGAGGCCCTGCCGCGCCTGGAGGCGCTGGGGCCGGTCCGCGTGGTCACCACCAACGCCGCCATGGTGCATGAGAAGGAGGGGACGTTCGGCAACGTGTCGGTCATGGGCCACGCCGTCATCGTGCTGAACCGCGACGTCGATCTGCGCGTCTTCCCCAAGCATTGGGAGCAGACCGTCCACGACGTCGCCGCCGACGCGATCCGCGTCCATGACCGGCTGGGCCGCCCGGTCCACGCCATCCACCGCACCGCCGGGACCGACGCCGACGCCTGGAACGCCTTCCTGGCGGAGCATCGCGCGGCGGTTCCCGCTTCCGGGGCCGTCGCCGAGGCTGCCCCCGAGGCCGTCCCCGAGGCCGCTCCCGAGGCGACCGACGACGCGGCGATCGACGTGCCCGGCCTGCGCTCGGCCTGGGCGGCGATGACGGACGTCCACGAGTTCCACGGGATGCTCAGGCGCTTCGGCGCCGGCCGCCTCCAGGCGATGCGGCTGGCCGGGGGCGAGTTCGCCCGCGAGCTGCCGCTGACGGCGGTGACGGAGCTGCTGGAGGCCGCGCGCGACCGCAGGCTCGACATCATGGTCTTCGCCGGGAACGCCGGCTGCATCCAGATCCACACCGGAACCATCGGCACCCTCGTCGGCGAAGGGAGCGAGCTGCGCATCGAGGATCCGGACTTCCGCCTGCGCTGCGACCTGACGCGGCTGGCGAGCGCCTGGGTGGTCCACAAGCCGACCGACAAGGGCGGCATCACCACCGTCGAGCTGTACGACGACCGGGGCGAGAACGCCGCCATCCTGTGCGGCCAGCGCGACGAGGACAAGCCGGAGCGGGCCGAGTGGCGGGCGCTGGCGCGTTCGCTGCCCGCCGTCGCGGCGGCGGCCTGACGGGCCGGCCGTCATGACGGTGACGACAGGGCTCCTTCGCCCCTTGCGCCGCCTCGTCCTCCTGGCCGCCGTCGCCGGAGGGCTTCTCCCCGGCGCGGCGGCGGCGGAGGCGATGCGGCTGATCACCATCGGCGCGCCGGTGACGGAGCTGGCCTTCGCGCTCGGCGCCGGCGATTCGGTGGTCGGGCGGGACACGGTCAGCCGCTATCCGGCCGAGGCCGCCGCCCGGCCCGACGCCGGCTACATGCGCGCCCTGTCGGCGGAGGGGATGATCTCCCTGTCGCCGACCCATGTGGTGGCGGTCGAGGGGGCCGGGCCGCAGACCGCCTTCGACCAGCTCCGCGCGATGGGCGTGACGGTGACGATGATCCCGGAGGCGGCCGACCGCGCCGGCCTGTCCGGCAAGATCGCCGCCGTCGCCCGCGCGCTCGGCCGCGAGGCGGAGGGCGCGCGGCTGGCGGCGGCGGTCGAGGCGCGGCTCTCCGATCTCGCCGCCGTCGTCGGGACGGCGCGCGCGGAGCGGAAGGGCGCTCCCCCCCTGCGCGTGCTGTGCCTGGTCGGCGGCGGGCCGGGCGGCATGCTGGCGGCCGGTCGCGGCACCGTGCCCGACACGCTGATCGCCATGGCCGGCGCCGGCAACGCGCTGGCGGGCGAGCGCGACTATGTTCCCCTGTCGGCGGAGGGCGCCCTGGCGGCGGAGCCCGACCTGCTGCTGGTCAGCCGCTCGCTGATCGACCGGTCGGGCGGGGTGGACGGCCTGCTCGGCCTGCCGCAGCTCGCCCTGACTCCGGTGGCGAGGACGCGCCGGGTGGTGGTGGTGGATGGCGCGATCCTGGTCGGGCTCGGTCCCCGCACGGGCGACGCGGTTGCCGCGCTGGTCAGCGAGCAGGGGGTGAAATGAGCCTGAGCCTGTCGGTCGGCGTCGCCCCGGGGCCGGGACGGCGCGCGCTGATGCCCGCCCTCGCCCTGCTGGCGGTCGCGGCGGCCGTCGCGACGCTGGTGGCGCTGTCCACCGGCAGCGTCGCGCTGCCGCTCGACCGCACGCTGTCGCACCTCGCCCAGGCCGTCGGCCTGCCGGGCACGCCGCTGCCGGCCCGCGACGCGGCGGTGCTGACCACGCTGCGCCTGCCGCGCGTCCTGCTGGCGGCGGCGGTCGGCGTGACGCTCGCCGTGGCGGGGGCCTCGCTCCAGGCGATCTTCCGCAACCCGCTGGCCGATCCGGGGCTGGTCGGCGTGTCCAGCGGCGCCGCCTGCGCCGGCTCGGCGACGATGATCCTCGGGGTGTCGGGCCTCGGCCTCGCCGCCACCGGGCTGTCGCTCGCCACCCTGCTGCCGGCGATGGCCTTTCTCGGCGCGCTGGTGGCGACCCTGCTGATCCTCGGGCTGGCGCGGAGCGACGGGCGCTGCTCGGCCACCGGCATGCTGCTGGCCGGCATCGCCGTCAACGCGCTGGGCGCCACCGGCATCGGGCTGTGCAGCTATCTCGGCGACGACCAGGCGCTGCGCCAGATGACCTTCTGGATGATGGGCGGCTTCGGCGCCGCCGCCTGGGGGCAGATCGGGCCGGCGCTGGTCCTGATGGCCGGGGCGACGGCGGCGCTGATGGCCAACGCCCGGCGGCTCGACCTCTACGCGCTGGGCGAGCGCGACGCCTTCCTGCTCGGGCTGGATCCCCACCGCTTCGCCACGCGCACCGTGCTGCTGGTGGCGCTGGGCGTCGGGGCGGCGGTCGCCGTCTCCGGCCTGATCGGCTTCGTCGGTCTGGTGGTGCCGCACATGGTCCGGCTGTGGCTGGGGCCGGTCCACCGCCGGCTGCTGCCGGCCGTGGCGCTGGCCGGGGCGACGCTGCTGATCCTGGCCGACACCGCCGCGCGCAGCATCGCCGCCCCGGCCGAAGTGCCGGTCGGGCTGCTGCTGGGGGCCGTCGGCGCCCCGGTCTTCCTGTGGCTGCTGCGGTCGCGGGCCGGTCGGGCGATCCTATGAGGGAATCGGACATGCTGCACGCCGAGGAGGTTTCCGTCACCGCCGGGCGCGCCCGTCTGGTCGAGGGGCTGTCGGTCGCGCTGCGGCCGGGCCGGATGCTGGCGATCCTCGGCCCCAACGGCGCCGGCAAGTCGACGCTGCTGTCCCTGCTGTCGGGCGAGCGGCGGCCGACCCTCGGCCGGGTCCGGCTGGACGGGCGCGACCTGCACGCGCTGCCGCCCGGCCGGCTCGCCCGCCGCCGGGCGCTGGTGACGCAGCACCCGGCCGCCGGCTTCGCCTTCTCCGTCGATGAGGCGATGACGCTGGCCACCGAGATCGTCCCGGCCGGCGCGGCGGAGCGGCGGCGGCTGATCGACGAGAGCCTGCGGGCGGCCGGCGCCGAGGGGCTGCGCGACCGCCTGCTGCCCCAGCTTTCGGGCGGCGAGCGCCAGCGTGTCGCCTTCGCCCGCGCGCTCGCCCAGCTCGCCGCCGGCCGGCGGACCGTCGAGGTCGGCGGCGCGCCCTATCTGCTGCTCGACGAGCCGACCGCCAGCCTCGACCCGGCGCACCAGCATCACCTGCTGGGCGCGGCGCGGTCCTGGGTGGAGCGGGTGGGGGGCGGCTGCGCCGTCGTGCTGCACGACCTGTCGCTGGCCGCCCGCTACTGCGACGACGGCCTGCTGCTGGCCGGCGGACGGGAGGCCTGGAGCGGCGCCATGGCCGATCTGCCCGTGCCGGTGCTGGAGCGGGTGTTCGGCACGCGCTTCGCCCGGCTGCCGCTGCCGGACGCGGGCGGCTGGGTCTTCGCCGCCACCGGGCAGGGGGTGGGGGGCTGACCCGGCAAGGGTCCGGCGCCCCGCGCCAGCCGAGCGGACTGGACGGCGGGTATGCGATTAATTATCAATAGCAGTTGATTTCCCAAGGCAAGGAGAAGCGCGTTGCGCGTTCTGGTCGTCGAGGACGATGCGGCCGTCAGTTACTGGATCGGGGCGAAGCTCAACGGGTCCGGCCACGCCTGCCGCTTCGCCGGGGACGGCGAGGGTGCCCTGCGCCTGCTGGCCGAGGAGGCCTTCGACGTCGTGGTGCTCGACCGCATGCTGCCGACGCTGGACGGCATGGAGGTGCTGAAGCGCCTTCACGGCACCCGCCACCCGCCGGTGCTGGTGCTGTCGGCGCTCGACGAGACGTCCGACCGGGTGGCCGGGCTGCGCGCCGGGGCCGACGATTACCTGGGCAAGCCCTTCGACTTCGCCGAGCTGCTGGTGCGGCTGGAGCATCTGGCCCGCCGCCACGGCCGCGCGGCGGCCCCCGGCGACGTGCTGACGGTGAGCGATCTGGTGATGGACGTGCCCGAGCGGCGCGTGACCCGGCGCGGCGTGGCGATCGATCTCACCGACAAGGAGTTCAAGCTGCTCCACATCCTGATGAGCAATCCGGGGCAGACCGTCACCCGCAACATGCTGCTGGAGAAGGCCTGGGGCTATGGATTCAACCCGCAGACCAATCTGGTCGAGGTGCATGTCTTCAAGCTGCGCGGCAAGATCGACAAGGATTTCGACCCGCCGCTGCTGCGCACGATCCGGGCCATCGGCTATGCGCTGGGATAGCGGGCCGGGCGGAAGCAGGCTGGCCGGCGGCGGGCTGGCCGGCAATCGGCCGGGCCGGCGGCGGCGCTGGCGGACGCGGGTCCGCACCCTGCTCGACACCCGCAGCTTCCGCCAGACGATGACGGTCGGCGCGGTGTTCGTCGTCGTCACCGCCGGGGCGGTGCTGTGGAGCCGGACCCTGCTGGTCGATCTGGTCAAGGACCACGTCACCGAACTGCTCCAGCGCGACGTCGAGACCCAGCGCCAGTTCGGCGGCCTCGCCGCCGCCCCCGCGCTGGCCGATCAGGTCCGCTACCGCGAGCGGCTCGAACCGGAGACGCCGCGCAAGCGGCTGGTCCTCGACGGCCAGGGCCGCCTGCTGCACGGCGAGGCGGGCGAGGCCGGGCGGCTGCTCGCCGCGCTGTCCTGCGACCCGGCCCGCCTGACCGCCTGCGCGACCGGCCGGATCGACCGGCGGGGCGACGGCGGGACGCTCCAGGCGCTGGTGGTGCCGCTGGGCGACGGCGGGCGCTTCGTCAGCGCCTACGACATCCAGCCCATGCTGGAACAGGTGAAGGCGGTGCCGCTGGTGGCCGGCGTCGGCGTGCTGGTCTTCCTGCTGACCAGCGTGTCGTTCGGCGTCCATTTCAGCTCCGGCACGCTGCGGCGGGTGGACGCCATCGCCGAGGCGCTGGCCTCCTACGCCGGCGGCGACCGCAACCGGCGCATCGCCATCGGCCCGGCCGACGACGAGTTCGCCAGCCTGGGCCGCGAGATCAACCGCACGCTGGACCGCGTGAACCGGCTGGTCGAGGAGGTGTCGAGCGTGTCGAGCAGCATCGCCCACGAGCTGCGCACGCCGCTGACCCACCTGCACAACCGGCTGGCGACCATCGCCGAGGGCTGCGCCGACGAGCCCTTGCGCCGCGAGCTGGAGGAGGGGATCGAGGAGACGCGCCGCATCCAGCGCCTCTTCCGCGCCATCATGCGGCTCGGCGAGATCGAGACGGCCCGCTGCTCGATGAGCATGGAGCCGCTGGACGCGGCGGCGCTGCTGGAGGAGATCCGCGAATCCTACCTGCCGCTGGCGGAGGAGGGCGGGATCGCCCTGACCGTCGCCGCGCACCCGGCGCCGCGCCTGCGCGGCGACCGCACCCTGCTGTTCCAGGCCGTCGCCAATCTGGTGGACAACGCCCTGAAATACGCGGCCGACGGCGGGGCGGTCACGCTGAGCGCCCGGATCCGCGACGGGTGGGAGGAGCTGTGCGTCGCCGACCGGGGGCGGGGGCTGTCGCCGGGGCAGCGGGCGCTGGCCGTCCAGCGCTTCTTCCGGTTCGACCCGTCCGGCACGGTGCCGGGGCACGGGCTGGGCCTCGCCATCGTGCGCGCCATCGCCACGCTGCACGGCGGCGGGCTGCTGTTGGAGGACAACGGGCCGGGCCTGCTCGCGGTGATCCGGCTGGGGCGCCACGCCGACCGTCCGCCGCCGCTTCATGACGCAAAATGAAGCGGCCTTAAGGGAAGCGGCGTTGAAGTCAAACGCGATTGCGACTTAATCTCATAAAAGCCATGGGTGAGCCGGCCGCTCCCCTTCGCCTTCCCCCTTCCAGTCCGGACCCTCCCATGACCGACGCCCAGATCGACGCCGCTGCCGCCGCTGCCGTGACCGACGACGGGGGAGGCGACCGCCTCGCCGCCCTGCGCGCCCGCCTTGCCGCCGAGCCCGGCGGCGTGCTGGAGGCCGTGGCGGCGGACAGCGGCGTCAGCCTGCGCACCGTGGTCGCGTGCCTGCCCGAGGATTTCCGCGCCTTCGCCCCCGGCTCGCAAGCCGAGGCGGCGATGGCCGACATCGCCGACTGGGGCGTCGTCACCGTGCTGGTCCACAGCGCCGATCTGGTGCTGGAGTGCAAGGGGCCGCTGCCGCGCGGCAGCTTCGGGCGCGGCTTCTACAATCTGGCCGGCGGCAGCCCGATCGGCGGCCACATCCGGCTCGACCGCTGCGCCGCCGTCGCCTTCGTCCGCCGCCCCTTCATGGGCAGCGGCGACAGCTGCGCCGTGATCTTCCTCAACGGCGACGGCGAGGCGATGTTCAAGATCTTCGTCGGCCGCGACGGGAAGCGGCAATTGCTGGCCGATCAGGTGGAGCGCTTCGCCGCGCTGAAGTCCCGGCTGTGCGCGCCCGCCGCCTGAGGCGGTCCGGGGCTGGACGATCCGCCGGAAAGGCACGCCGTCGCGGCGCGCCTTTCCGGCCTTGAATTGCGAATAATAATCAATATCGACACTGGCGTCGTCGTGCCGGCGGCCTTCCAACGCACGGCGCGACCCAGAAAAAAAAGGCGAAGGAGAGACCATGACGACCGAATCCCTCACTCCCCCGCGCCGCCACGCCCGCGCGTCGGCGCGGACCGGCTCCGGCTGGCTGCGCCGGGCGCTGTGGCTGTCGGCGTCGGCGCTGACGCTGGCGGCGCCGCAGGCGATGGCCCAGACCGCGCCTGCCCAGACCGTGCCTGCCCAGACCGCCCAGAAGCCGGCGCCGGTGACGATCCTCGACGCGGTGACGGTCTACAGCGACCGTGGCGAGCGGCGGGTCGACGAGTCCACGGCGACGATCTCGGTCATCGGGGAGGAGGAGATCGAGAGGCGCGGCCTGCACCGTCTCCAGGATCTGCCGCGCTACGAGCCGGGCGTCACGGTCAGCAACTCCCCGGCCCGCGCCGGCGCCGGCGGCTTCGCCATCCGCGGCATCACCAACAACCGCATCCTGATGCAGGTCGACGGCACGCGCCTGCCCGAAAGCCCGGCGTCGGCCGGGCCGTCGGCGGGCTACAACCGCGACATCGTCGATTTCGACGCGCTCAAGCAGGTCGAGATCGTGCGCGGCCCGTCCTCGGCGCTGCACGGCTCCGACGCGCTGGGCGGCGTCGTCAGCTACGTCACCAAGGATCCGGCCGACTATCTGCGTCCCGGCAAGGATTACTTCGCCTCGCTGAAGGGCGCCTACGACAGCGTCGATTCGTCCTTCTCCGAGACGGGGACGGCGGCGATGCGGTCGGGCGACTTCTCGATCCTCGGCGTCTTCACCCGGCGCGACGGCAAGGAGTACAAGTCCAGGGACGGCGGCTTCCGCAACCCGCAGGATTACGAGGGCAACAACGCGCTCGCCAAGCTGGTCTGGGACCACGGCCCCGACAGGATCACGATCACCGGCGAGTATTTCCAGCGCGACACCGACACCACCCTGCGCAACGACGTCGGCGGCGCGGCCAGCTACATCTTCTCGATGGCCCCGCCGCGCATCACGCGCGGAACCATCGCGGGATCCGCCAGCGACGACGAGGCGCGGCGCTGGCGCATCAGCCTCGACCACGCCCACGACGCGCCCGTCGGCTTCATCGACCACATCGACTGGCGCGCCTACGCCACCGGCTTCGACCGCCGGGAGAACCGCACCCGCAACAGCGCCGTCGCGACCTCGACCAACACGCTGTTCCCGGCGCGCTCGACCCTGCGCGAGGAGACGCGCAACGAGTCCGAGCAGGTCATCCTGGGCGCCGCCGTGAATTTCCGGTCGGACGCGACGCTGTTCGGGCTGCCGAACCGCATCTCCTACGGGCTGAGCACCGACTACATCCAGACCGAGCGCCTGCGCGACGTCACGCTGACCAACGGCGCGACCGGCGCCACCGCCAAGAGCTACAACGGCGACAGCTACCCCAGCCGCACCTTCCCCAACACCGGCACGCTGATGGTCGGCGGCTATGTCCAGGACGAGATCACCATCGACCGGCTGCGCCTGGTGCCGGCCCTGCGGCTCGACTATTACCGGATGAACCCGGAGGTGGACGCCGCCTATCTGGCCGCCAACAGCTCGTCCGCCCCGGCCAAGCTCGACAAGCTGGCGCTGTCGCCCAAGTTCGGCGTCACCTACGAGCTGACCCGCGAATATTCGGTGTTCGGCCAGTACGCCCACGGCTTCCGCGCGCCGCCCTACGACGACGCCAACCTCGGCTTCTCGAACCCGACCTACGGCTACGAGGTGCTGCCCAACCCCAACCTCCAGCCGGAGACCAGCAACGGCGTCGAGGCGGGCGTGCGCGGCAAGTTCGGCGACCGGTCGAGCTTCCAGGTCTCGGGATACTACAACCGCTACAAGAACTTCATCGCGCAGCGGTCGGTCGGCACCAGCGGCGGCGGCCTGCTGCGCTACCAGTCGCAGAACGTCGCCAACGTCGAGATCTTCGGCGTCGAGGGCAAGGGCGAGTGGCGCTTCCGGCCGGGCTGGGCGCTGTTCGGCGCGGCGGCCTTCGCGCGCGGCTTCGACATCGACGGCGGCACCGCGATCGACGAGGTTGCGCCGCTCACCGTCAACGCCGGCCTGTCCTACAGCGCGCCGGAGGATCTGTGGGGCGCCCGGATCGTCGCCACCCACGCGATGGCGAAGAAGGACGACGACGTCAGCAGCCCGGCCTACCTGAAGGCGCCCTCCGCCACCACGGTCGATCTGGCGGCCTACGTCAACCCGACCGAGCACCTGTCGCTCGGCGCCTCGGTCAACAACCTGTTCGACAAGGAATATTACAATTACATCAACGTCGTCGGCGTGTCGCAGACCGCCGCCGACCGCCGCCGCTACCTGGAGGCCGGGCGCTCCTTCCTGGTCCACGCCACCGTGAAGTGGTGACGTGACGTGGTGACGGAACCGGCCGCCGCGTCGCCGGGGCGGCCGGGCCTTCCGTCCCGGTCAGGCCACCGCGGAGGCCGCGACGGCGGTGCCGCTCATCGGCTCCTGGCCGGTGAAGGTGACGCGGGCCTGCTGGCCGATGGCGATGGCGTGCACGCCGCTCAGCGCGCCGGTCGACACCCATTGCCCGGCCTTCAGCGGCCGGCCGAGCCGGGCCGCCATGCCGAGCGCGAAGGCGACCGCCGAGGCGACGCCGCCGGGGATGTTGGCGGCGCTGCCGACGCCGACGCTCTGGCCGTCGATCACGACCTCCGAGCGCAGGGCGTCGAGCCCGTCGACGCCGCCCGGAAGCTCGGGGCCGACGACGAGGCCGAGGTTGTTGCCGAAGGTCGAGGCGGCGGCGGTCGGCCCCAGCCTGGTGACGGTCGACAGCGGGCTGCCGGCGACCTCGATCCCGGCGTGGACGGCGGCGATGAAGGCGCCGGCCTCGGTCGCCGTGTAGTCCAGCTTGTCGGCCGGGGCGTCGGCGGCGACGCGGACGACGAACTCGGCCTCGACCGCGCCGAAGCCGCCGGGGATCAGCGCGAAGGACAGCTCGCCCTCGCCCGCGCGGGCGACCGTGCCGGCGAAGACCGGGCCGATGAAGCGGCGGGCGCCCAGCGTCTCCTCCAGCGCCGGCGGCACGAGGGCGACCTTCCAGCCGGCCAGCCGGTCGTTCCAGGCGGCGGTGGCCGCCATCTGGATGGCGTAGGCGGACGACAGATCCTCCGGCAGCGGGCCGGGGAAATCGTCGAACCCGACCGCCGAGCGGCGTCCGGCGACGAAACGGGCGGCGGCGTCGGCGATGGCCGACGCGTCGAGCGCCGGACGGTCGAGTCCGACGGGATGCGTCACGGTCATCTTGTGTGCTCCAGGAATGAGGGTCGGAGAATCATGATCGGCGGACTGTAGCGGCGCCGGCCGCCGGGCGGAAGCCTTCGCCGCCCTCCCATGACCGGAAGGATGACCGGAAGGCTGGACGAACGGGCGGGGAGGGTGGACACTTGGCGGGACCGATCGTCCGGGAGACGCCATGCCGCCCCACGCCCCTTCCGCCAGCGCCGACGCCCTGTTCCGCCGCATCGAGGACCGCCGCGACGATCTGGTGGCGCTGACCCGCGACCTCATCCGCGTGCCCACCGTCAACCCGCCGGGCGACGCCTACGCCGATTGCGCCGAGCTGATCGGCCGGCGCCTCGCCGCGCGCGGATTCGCGGTGGAGTATGTGCGGGCGGTGGGTGCCGCCGGCGACAGCGACCGCTACCCGCGCACCAACGTCGTCGCCCGCGTCGAGGGCGGGCGGCCCGGACCCTGCGTGCATTTCAACGGCCACATCGACGTGGTGCCGCCCGGCCAGGGCTGGACGGTCGATCCCTTCGAGGGGGTGGTGCGCGATGGGCGGGTCTACGGGCGCGGCGCCTGCGACATGAAGGGCGGCATCGCCGCCTCCATCGTCGCGGTCGAGGCGCTGCTCGACGAGGGGCTGCTGCCGGCGGGAGCCATCGAGATCTCCGGGACGGTGGACGAGGAGTCCGGCGGCTTCGGCGGGGTCGGGCATCTGGCGACGCTCGGCTATTTCTCCAAGCCGCGCGTCGACCACGTCATCATCCCGGAGCCGCTGAACGTCGACCGCGTCTGCGTCGGCCATCGCGGCGTCTGGTGGGCGGAGATCGAGACCAGGGGGCGCGTCGCCCACGGCTCCATGCCCTTCCTCGGCAACTGCGCGGTGCGCCACATGGGCGCCGTCCTGCACCGCATCGAGGAGGAGTTGATCCCCCGCCTCGCCGGCCGGCAAACCGCCATGCCGGTGGTGCCGGAGGGGGCGCGGCGATCGACCATCAACATCAACGCCATCCACGGCGGCCAGCGCGACGACCATGACGGGCTGCCGAGCCCGATGGTGCCCGACCGCTGCCGCATGGTGATCGACCGCCGCTATCTGATCGAGGAGGATCCCGAGGCGGTGCGTGGCGAGATCGTCGCCATCCTGGAGGATCTGCGCGCCCGCCGCCCCGGCTTCGACTACGGCCTGCGCGAGGTGCTGGCCTTCCTGCCGACGATGACCGACGCCGACGCGCCGGTGGTGCGGGCGGTGGCCGGCGCCATCGAGACGGTGCTCGGCCGCCCGGCCGAACGGGTGGTGTCGCCCGGCACCTACGACCAGAAGCATGTCGTGCGGATCGGCCATCTGAAGGACTGCATCGCCTACGGCCCCGGCATCCTCGACCTCGCGCACCAGCCCGACGAGTATGTCGGCATCGACGACATGGAGCGCTCGGCCAAGGTGATGGCGCTGGCGACGCTGGAGCTGCTGCGCGGGTAGGGGCGGGATCCGTTGGAGCGGCCGGCCGGCGCTCTCAGTCCGGCGCGCGCAGGCGGTAGCCGACCCCGGTCTCGGTCAGGATGTGGTGGGGGCGCTCGGGATCGGGCTCGATCTTCTGGCGGAGCTGGCGGATGTAGATGCGCAGATACTGGACGTCGGTGTCGGCGCCCCAGACCTCCTTGAGGATGAAGCGGTGGGTCAGCACCTTGCCGGCGTGCGCCACCAGGAGGCGCAGCAGGTCGTACTCGCGCGGCGACAGCTTCACCTCCGTCCCTTGCACCGTCACGATCCGCCGCACCAGATCGACCGCCAGGGCGCCGCTGCGGAACAGCGGCCGCTCGCCCTGCCGTTGCAGCCGGTGGCGCAGGGCGGCGCGGATGCGCGCCAGCAGCTCGTCCATCCCGAAGGGCTTGGTCACGTAGTCGTCGGCGCCGAGGTCGAGCGCCTCGACCTTGCCGGCCTCGTCCGCCCGGCTCGACAGCACGATGACCGGCAGGGAGGCGCCGCCGTCGCGCAGCCGCCGGATCACCTCCAGCCCGTCGAGGCCGGGCAGCCCGAGGTCGAGGACCAGCACGTCGGGGGGCCTCCGCCGCACCTCCTCCAGCGCCGCGCCGCCGTCCTCGGCCTCGGCGACCTCGTAGCCCTGGGCGGTCAGGCTGGTGCGCAGGAAGCGCCGGATCGGCGGCTCGTCGTCGACGACCAGGACACGCAGCGGCATGCTTTCCGACTTCACGGCTCCATCTCCCCGTCCCGGCCCGGTTCCACGCCCGACTCCAGCCCCGGCATCGCGGCGGCCTCGGGAAGGAGCAGCGTGAAGACGGCGCCCGCGCGGTCCGCGCGGTTGCCGGCGGTGACGCGTCCCCCCATCGCCTCGACGAAGCCCCGGCAGATCGACAGGCCCAGCCCGGTGCCGGCCCGCTGCCGGTCCTGGGCGTGGACACGGTAGAACTTGTCGAAGATGCGGTCGAGATCCTGTTCGGGAATCCCGTTCCCCTCGTCGAGCACCTCGATGCGCACGCGCCCCTCCCCCTCCCGCCGCGCCCGCACCGTGATCAGCGACCCGGCCGGGGCGTATTTGCCGGCGTTGTCCAGCAGGTTGAACAGCGCCTGCTCGAACAGCACGGCGTCGACCTCGACCATCGGCAGATCGGCGGCGAGATCGAGCGCCACCCGGTGCCCGGCCAGGATGCGCCGCACCCGCTCCAGCGCGCTGCCGACCAGCTCGGCGAGGTCGACCGCGCCGGCGCGCGGCCGGACCGCGCCGGATTCCAGCCGGGTCATGTCCAGCAGGTTGGCGATGAAGCGGTTCAGCCGCTCCGCCTCCTCCTGGATCGTCGCGGTCAGCTCCGTGCGGGCGGCCTCGTCCAGCATGGGGCCGTAGCTGTTGAGGCTGGTGGCCGAGCCGAGGATGGAGGCGAGCGGAGTCCGCAGATCGTGCGAGATCGAGGTCAGCAGCGCCGAGCGCAGCCGCTCGGTCTCCGCCGCCAGCCTGGCGCGGTCGACGGCCTCGGCCAGCGTCACCCGCTCGATCGCCAGGGCGGCCTGGTCGATCAGCGCGTCGAGCAGGCGGCGCTGGTCGGGGCTCAGGAGACCGCCGCCCTTCCCGCCGCCCTTTCCGTCCCCGGTGTCGATGCCGACGACGGCGACCGGGCCGCGCCCGGTGCGCATCGGCAGGAACAGCCATTGGGCGCCGGGCAGCGTGTCGGCCCCGCGCCCGGTCGCCCGGTTGTTCTCCCAGGCCCAGACCGCCGCTCCCAGATCGGCCTCCGCGAGGACGTCCTCCGGCGGGTAGCCGGCGCGCACCGCCAGGCCGCCGCCCTCCTCCGGCAGCAGCAGCACGACATGCACCTTCAGCATCGCGGCGATCTGGTAGGCGGTGGCCCACAGCAGATCGTCCATGGTGACGACGCCGGCCAGCTTGCGGCTGAACAGGTAGAGATCCTCCGTCGTCCGCGCCCGCGCCCGCGCCGTCACCGCCTGGGCGCGCACGCGGGCGGTCAGGTTGCTGGCGATGGCCGCCACCACCGCGAAGAAGAACAGCGCGACGATGTTCTCCGGATCGGAGACGTCGAGGGTGTAGAGCGGCGGCAGGAAGAAGTAGTTGAAGGCCAGCACGCTGACGACGCTGGCGTAGAGCGACGGCCCCAGCCCGCCGGTGACGGCGCTCGCCAGCACGGCGGTGAGGAAGACCAGCGCCATGTTGTTCAGCGCCATCGCCCGTTGCAGCAGCTCGCCGACCCCCAGCGCCGCCGCCACGTAGCCGGTGCTGGCGGCGTAGGGCCACCACGCGAAGGGGCGCCGCCGCGCCTCGGCGGTCCGGACGGTCTTGGGCGGAATCGGTTCGGCGGAGTCGCCGGCGATGACGTGGACGCTGATGTCGCCGGCCTTGCGGATCAGGCTGTGCGCCACCGACCCGCGCAGCCGCTCCGACCAGCGCGGGCGGTCCGATCTGGCGATGACGATGTGGGTGACGTTGTTGGCGAGCGCGTGCTCGATGACGGTGTCGGCGACGTCGCGTCCCGGCAGCGTCACCGCCTCGCCGCCCAGCCGCTCGACCAGCCGCAGCGTGTCGGCGATGCGGTCGCGCTCGGCCTCGGTCAGGCGCAGCGCGCGGCTCGTCTCGACATGGATGGCCCCCCAGCGGGCGCGCAGCCGCTCGGCCTGCCGGCGGGCGTAGCGGACCAGCGCGGCGCCGGCGGCGTCCTCGTTGACGCAGACCAGCAGCCGCTCGCCGGCCGCCCAGGGGCCGGCGATGGCGTGCGCCTGCATGTGGGTGAGCAGCTGCTCGTCGACGCGCTCGGCGGTGCGGCGCAGCGCCAGCTCGCGCAGCGCGGTGAGGTTGCCGGGGGAGAAGTAATGGCGGATCGCCCGTTCCGCCGTGCGCGGGAGATAGATCTTGCCCTGTTGCAGGCGCTGGATCAGGTCGTCGGGGGCGATGTCGACGACCTCGATGTCGTCGGCGCGGTCGAGGATCGAATCGGGCACCGTCTCGCGCACGCGGACGCGGGTGATCTTGGCGACGACGTCGTTCAGGCTTTCGACATGCTGGATGTTCAGCGTGCTGTAGACGTCGATGCCGGCGGCCAGCAGCTCCTCGACGTCGAGGTAGCGCTTGGCGTGCCGGCTGCCGGGGGCGTTGGTGTGGGCCAGCTCGTCGACCAGGGCGACCGCCGGCCGGCGGGCGAGGATGGCGTCGAGATCCATCTCGTCCAGCGCGTGGCCCCTGTGGTCGGCGCGGCGGCGCGGGATCGTCTCCAGCCCGGCGAGCAGCGCCTCGGTCTCGCGGCGCCCGTGGGTCTCGACCACGCCGATCACGATGTCGATGCCCTCGGCGGCCTTGGCGCGGGCGGTTTGCAGCATCTCGAAGGTCTTGCCGACGCCGGGGGCGGCGCCGAGGAAGATCTTGAGCCGGCCGCGCTCCTCCCGCGCCGCCTGACGCAGCAGGGCGTCCGGCGACGGCCGGCCGCCGCGCTGGCCGGGCCGGGGGGTGGCCCGGGGGGCGGGGTGGGGGGCGGGGCGGTCCCCGGTCATCGCGTCGTTCCCATCCGCGTCCTTCCATCGATGCCGGCATCCGGCTCCCACGCCCTGCTAGCGCCCCCCGGCGGCCTTGTCGAGGGCAAGGTTGAGCGCCAGGACGTTGACCGTCGGCTCGCCCAGGAAGCCGAGCGCGCGCGGCGCCGTGTTGGCGGCGACGAGACCGCGCACCGCCGCCTCGGTCATGCCGCGCGCCCGCGCGACGCGCGGCACCTGGAAGTCGGCGGCGGCGGGCGACAGGTGCGGGTCGAGGCCGCTGCCCGAGGCCGTCACCAGCTCCACCGGGACCGGAACGCCGGGATTCTCCGCCCTCAGCCGTTCGGCCTCGGCCTGGACCCGCTCGGCCAGCGCCCTGGAGGTCGGGCCGAGGTTGGAGCCGCCGGAGTTCGCGGCGTTGTAGGGCTGCGGCACGGTCCTGGACGGATCCGCCGGGTCGGGGCCGCCGGTCGCCGACGGGCGCGGCTGGAAGTAGCGCTCGCCCGTGAAGGGCTGGCCGATCAGGTCCGACCCGACCACGGCGCTGCCGCGCTCGACCGGGCTGCCGTTCGCCTGATGGGGAAACACCGCCTGGGCGACGCCGGTGACGGCCAGCGGGTAGGCGAGGCCGGTGAGGACCGTCAGGGCGGCGGTCATGACCAGGGCCGGACGCAGTTCCTTCAGCATGATGTCCGTTTTCCTTAAACGAGGCCGGCGGCGGTGACGAGCATATCGATCGCCTTGATGCCGGCGAAGGGCACCGCCAGGCCGCCCAGCCCGTAGATCAGCAGGTTGCGGCGCAGCAGGGACGCCGCCCCGACCGCGCGGTAGCGGACGCCGCGCAGCGCCAGCGGGATCAGCGCGACGATGACCAGCGCGTTGAAGATGATCGCCGACAGGATGGCGCTCTCCGGGCTGGCCAGCCCCATGACGTTCAGCGCGCCGAGCTGCGGGTAGAAGGCGAGGAACATCGCCGGGATGATGGCGAAGTACTTCGCCACGTCGTTGGCGATGGAGAAGGTGGTCAGGGCGCCGCGCGTCATCAGCAGCTGCTTGCCGATCTCGACGATCTCGATCAGCTTGGTCGGGTCGCTGTCGAGATCGACCATGTTGCCGGCCTCGCGCGCCGCCATGGTGCCGCTGTTCATCGCCACCCCGACGTCGGCCTGGGCGAGCGCGGGGGCGTCGTTGGTGCCGTCGCCGCACATGGCGACCAGCTTGCCCTTCGCCTGCTCGTCGCGGATGAGCTGGAGCTTGGCCTCCGGCGTCGCCTGCGCCAGGAAATCGTCGACCCCGGCCTCGGCGGCGATGGCGGCGGCGGTCATCGGGTTGTCGCCGGTGATCATCACCGTGCGGATGCCCATCTGGCGCAGCGCCGCGAAACGCTCGCGGATGCCGCCCTTGACGATGTCCTTCAGGTGGATGACGCCGAGCAGCCGGCCGTCCTGGGCGACCGCCAGCGGCGTGCCGCCGGCCTTGGCGACCCGCTCGGCGATGGCGAGAAGCTCGCGCTCGGCCGGGTCGGCGGCGGTCGCCGTCCGCGTCGCCGCCCCCCGGCCGGCGACGGCCAGCCGGCCGCCCTCCCCCCGGGATCGGTCGCGCGCCCCGACATGCTCCAGCACCGCGTCCACGGCGCCCTTGCGGATCACCGTCCCGTCGGTGTCGATGCCGCTGAGCCGGGTCTGGGCGGTGAAGGGGACGAAGCGCGCGTGCATCTCGGCCATGTCGCGGGCGCGGATGCCGTATTTTTCCTTGGCCAGCACGGTGATCGAGCGGCCCTCCGGCGTCTCGTCGGCCAGCGAGGCGAGCTGGGCGGAATCGGCGAGGTCGCGCTCGGTCACGCCGGCCAGCGGCAGGAACTCGGTCGCCTGCCGGTTGCCGAGCGTGATGGTGCCGGTCTTGTCGAGCAGCAGCGTGTCGACGTCGCCCGCCGCCTCCACCGCGCGGCCCGACATGGCCAGCACGTTGAAGCGGACCAGCCGGTCCATGCCGGCGATGCCGATGGCCGAGAGCAGCGCGCCGATGGTGGTCGGGATCAGCGTGACGAACAGCGCCACCAGCACCAGCACGCCGACCGAGCCGCCGGCGTAGGCCGCGAAGCTGGGGATGGTCGCCACCGCGATGACGAAGATGATCGTCATGCCGGCCAGCAGGATGTTCAGCGCGATCTCGTTCGGCGTCTTCTGGCGCCGGGCGCCCTCGACCAGCGAAATCATGCGGTCGAGGAAGGTCGAGCCGGGGGCCGCCGTGATCCGCACCTTGATGCGGTCGGAGATCACCTGGGTGCCGCCGGTGACGGCCGAGCGGTCGCCGCCGCTCTCGCGGATGACGGGCGCGGATTCGCCGGTGATGGCGGCCTCGTTGACCGAGGCGACGCCCTCCACCACCTCGCCGTCGGACGGGATGAGGTCGCCGGCCTCGACCAGCACCACGTCGCCCGGCTTCAGGCGGGTGGCGGGAACGAACTGGGCCACCGTGCCGTCGGGGCCGAGCAGGCGGGCGCTGGTCTCGGTCCGGGTCTTGCGCAGGCTGGCGGCCTGGGCCTTGCCGCGCCCCTCGGCCACCGCCTCGGCGAAGTTGGCGAAGAGCAGGGTGAACCACAGCCACAGGACGATCTGCGCGCCGAAGCCGACGGTGCCGGCCCCGGTCGCGACGTCGCGCAGCAGCAGGACGGTGGTCAGGGCGGCGACCGCCTCGACGCAGAACATCACCGGGTTGCGCACCATCAGGCGCGGGTCGAGCTTGCGGAAGGACTGGCCCACCGCCGGGCCGAGGATGGCCGGGTCGAGCAGCGTGCCCGCCTGCGTCCGGCCGGCTTTCCCGGTTCCGGTTTTCTTGGAAATGGCTTCCATGGGAATGGTCCCGATCAGAAGAGGGTGCCGGCGGCCATCGCGAGATGCTCGACGATGGGGCCGAGGGCGAGCGCCGGGAAGAAGGTGAGGCCGCCGACGATCAGGATGACGCCGACCAGCAGCCCGACGAACAGCCCGTCATGGGTGGGGAAGGTGCCGGCCGAGGCGGGGGCCCGCGTCTTGGCCGCCAGCGATCCGGCGATGGCCAGCATCGGCACGATCACCAGGAAGCGGCCGACCAGCATGCCGACGGCCAGCGTCAGGTTGTACCAGAGCGTGTCGGCGCCCAGCCCCGCGAAGGCGCTGCCGTTGTTGGCGGCGGCCGAGACGTAGGCGTAGAGCGCCTCCGAATAGCCGTGCGGGCCGGCGTTGGCCATCGAGGCGGTGCCGGTGTCGGTCGCCACCGCCAGGGCGGTGAAGCCCAGCATCATGACCGGCAGGCAGAGCACGGCGAGCATGGTCATCTTGACCTCCTTCGCCTCCAGCTTCTTGCCGAGATACTCGGGCGTGCGGCCGACCATCAGCCCGGCGACGAACAGCGCGACGATGGCGAACAGCAGCATGCCGTAGAGGCCGGCGCCGACGCCGCCGACGATGATCTCGCCCAGCATCATGTTGACCATCGGCACCATGCCGCCCAGCGGCATGAAGCTGTCGTGCATGGCGTTGACCGCGCCGCAGGAGGCCGCCGTCGTCACCACCGCGAACAGGGCGGAGGCGGCGACGCCGAAGCGGGTCTCCTTGCCCTCCATGTTGCCGGCCGAGCCATCGACGCCGAAACCGGCGAAGGCCGGGTTGCCCTGGGCCTCGGCCCAGTAGCAGACGGCGACGCCGGCGACGAACAGCAGGCCCATGGCGGCGAGGATAGCCCAGCCCTGGCGCTCGTCGCCGACCATGCGGCCGAAGACGTTGGTCAGCGCGGCGCCGATCGCGAAGATCGCCAGCGTCTGCACGAGGTTGGTCAGCGCGTTCGGATTCTCGAAGGGATGCGCCGAGTTGGCGTTGAAGAAGCCGCCGCCGTTGGTGCCCAGCATCTTGATCGCCTCCTGCGAGGCGACGGGGCCGAGGGAGATGGTCTGCCGCGCCCCTTCCAGCGTGGTGGCGTCCACGGCGCCGGCCAGCGTCTGCGGCACGCCCTGCCAGACCAGGAACAGCGCGATCGGGAGCGCCAGCGGCAGCAGGACGTGGAGGGTGGCGCGGGTCAGGTCGACCCAGAAATTGCCGACCGTGCGGGCGGACGTGCGGGCGAAGCCGCGCACCAGCGCCATGGCCAGCGCGATGCCGGTGGCGGCGGAGACGAAGTTCTGCACCGTCAGCCCGGCCATCTGCACGAGATGGCCCATGGTGCTCTCGCCGCCGTAGCTCTGCCAGTTGGTGTTGGTGGTGAAGCTGGCGGCGGTGTTGAAGGCGAGGTCGGCGGGCACCGCCGCCATGCCCTGCGGGTTCAGCGGCAGCAGCCCCTGGACCCGTTGCAGGGCGTAGAGCAGCAGCATCCCGGCCGCGCTGAACAGCAGCATGGAGACGGCGTAGGTCGTCCAATGCTGCTCGGCCTTGGCGTCGACGCCGGCCAGACGGTAGAGGCCGCGCTCGACCGGGCCGAGCAGGGGCGACAGGAACGTGCGCTCGCCGTTGAAGGTCTTGGTCATGAAGCCGCCGAGCGGGCGCGCCATGGCGGCCACCAGCGCGATGAAGACGAGGATCTGAATCCAGCCGTTGACGGTCATCGGGGTCTCTCCTCAGAACCGTTCGGGGCGGATCAGGGCGTAGACCAGATAGGCCAGCAGGCCGGCGGTCACGAGACCGGCCAGCGCGTAGTCGAGGATCATGGCCGTCTCCTCACAGCCGGTCGCAGGCGTGGACATAGGCGATCGACCCGGCGAAGAAGCCGGCGGTCAGCGCCAGGACGAGGATGTCGAGCATGGTTCGTCTCCGGTATGCGCGTTCCCACGCGGTCGCGCGCGGAATCGCGAGGCAGGCCGGACCGGCCCCCGCGCCCCGTGTGGTCACGGAGCGGGAGATCGGTCCGGCCTGCCGACGATGCGCCGGAGGTGCGTATAGATTCGAGGAGGGGCGGAAGGCCGCCGGCGTATGGATTTCATATACGCGGCTGGTGGAAGTCTATAAGGATCAAGGGCTTGTCCGGGGCCGGCCGGGTGTCTGCCCGGTCCGGCGGTCCTGGACGGGAGGCGCCCGGCGGTCACTTCACGAGGGTCACTTCACGAGGGTCACTTCACGAGGGGGCAGCCGCTGTCCTTGGGGGCGATGTAGGCCTGTTCGCCGGGGACGGTCTTGAGGATCTTGAAGTAGTCCCAGGCGTGCCCGGTCTCCGCGGGCGTCTTCACCTGCGCCAGATACATGTTGTTGAAGACGCGGCCGTTGGCGGCGATCCCGACGTCCTTCATCATCATGTCGTTGACGGGCGTGGCGCGCATCCTGGCGGCCACCTTGTCGGCGTCGTCGGTGCCGGTCTCCTGAACCGCCTTCAGGTAGTGCCTGACCGACGAATAGACGCCGGCCTGGTTCATCGACGGCTTGCGGCCGGTCCGCTCCTCGAACTTCCTCGCCCAGGCGCGGGTCTCGTCGGTCATGTCCCAGTAGAAGGAGTTCGCCAGCATCAGCCCCTGCGCGGTTTCCAGGCCGAGCGCGTGGACGTCGTTGATGTTCAGCAGCAGCCCCGCCATCGTCTGGCCGCCCTGGGGCAGGCCGAATTCGGCGGCCTGCTTGACGGCGTTGATGGTGTCGCCGCCCGCGTTGGCGAAGGCGACGACCTCGGCCCCCGACGCCTGCGCCTGCAACAGGTAGGACGAGAAGTCGGACGCCCCCAGCGGATGGCGCACGCTGCCCTTGATGGTGCCGCCGAGCTGCTTGACGGTGTTGGCCGCCTCGGCTTCCAGCGAATGGCCGAAGGCGTAGTCGGCGGTGACGAAGAACCAGCTCTTCCGCCCCTGCCCGACCAGCGCGCGGGCGGTGGCGGAGGCCACGGCGTGGTTGTCCCAGGTCCAGTGGAAGCCGTAGGGGCTGCATTCCTTGCCGGTCAGGTCGGTCGAGCCGGGGCCGGACATCAGGAAGAGGCGCTTCTTGTCGCGGGTGATGACCTGGACGGCGAGTGCTGCGGCCGAGTTCGGCACGTCGGCGACGACGTCGACCTTCTCGGTGTCGATCCACTGGCGCGCCAGATTGGCGGCGACGTCCGCCTTGTTCTGGTGGTCGCCGACGATGATCTCGATCCTCGTGCCGTTGATGGCGTTGCCGAACTCCTCGGCGGCCATCCGCGCGGCGATGGCCGAGCCCTCGCCGTTGATGTCGGCGTAGATGCCGGAACGGTCGGACAGCATGCCGATCTTGACGACGCCGTCCGACATCTGCGCCTGGGCGGCCAGCGGGGACAGGGCGGCGATCGACAGGGCGGCGGTGCCGGCGAGCAGAAGGTTGCGCATGGTTTCACTCCCTGGGGATGTTGGTTCTTGATGCCTGAAAGGCCGCCGTTGCGGCCGGCGCGTCAATGCGTGGTGTAGCCGCCGTCCACGGGCAGGGCGGTGCCGGTGATCGAGGCGGCGGCGTCGGAGCACAGGAAGGCGATGGCGGCGGCGACCTCGTCGGGCGGGATCAGCCGGCCGGTCGGCATCTTGCCGAGGAACACCGCCTTGAGCACCTGGTCTTCCGGCAGGCCGGTGACCTGGGCCTGCTGGGCGATCTGCGTCTCGATGATCGGGGTCAGCACCGTGCCGGGGCACACCGCGTTGCAGGTGATGCCGTGCTCGGCCACCTCCAGCGCCACCGCCCTGGTCAGGCCGATGATGCCGTGCTTGGCCGCGACGTAGGCCGGCTTGTGCGGGGCGCCGACCATGCCCAGCACCGAGGCGGTGTTGACGATGCGGCCCCAGCGCCGCTCGCGCATCGCCGGAAGCGCCGCCTTGATGGCGTGGAAGGCGGCGCTGAGGTTGACCGCCAGCAGCAGGTCCCACTTGTCCTCGGGGAACTCGTGCAGCGCCGCGACGTGCTGGACGCCGGCGTTGTTCACCAGGATGTCGACCGGCCCCAGCGCCTCGGCCGCCCGCGCCATCATCGCGCGCACCGCGTCGGGCCGGCTGAGGTCGGCGTCGGAATAGACGATGGTCGTGCCGCTGCGCGCCGCGATCTCCGCACAGGTCGCCTCGATCTCCGCGCGGTCGCCGAAGCCGTTCAGCATCACATGGCAGCCGCGTTCCGCCAGCGCGCGGGCGGTCGCCAGACCGATGCCGCTGGTCGAGCCGGTGACGACGGCGTTTCTGTTCCGCATCTCTTTTTGCCCCTCGAAGGTTTTTGAAAGCCCGTGTCCGCCGCGCGGCTCAGAACCCGACCTGATCGGCGCCCTTGAGGGCGAGCATGGCGCGCGCCTCGGCCGGGGTGGCGACCTCCAGCGACAGCTCCTCCAGGATGCGGCGGATCTTCGCCACCTGCTCGGCGCTGTTCCTGGCGAGCCGGCCACGGGCGAGGTACAGGCTGTCCTCCAGCCCGACCCGGACGTTGCCGCCCATGACGGCGGCCATGGTGGTGAAGGGGATCTGGTGGCGGCCGGCGGCCAGCACCGACCAGGCGTAGTCGCCGCCGAACAGGCGGTCGGCGGTCTCGCGCATGAAGGCGAGGTTGCGTTCCTCCGCGCCGATGCCGCCGAGGATCCCGAAGATGGTCTGGACGAACAGCGGCGGCTTCACCAGCCCGCGGTCGAGGAAATGCGCGAGGTTGTAGAGGTGCCCGACGTCGTAGCACTCGAACTCGAACCGGGTGCCGCAGCCCTGGCCCAGATGCTCCAGGATGTAGGCGATGTCCCGGAAGGTGTTGCGGAAGATGAAGTCGTCGGTTCCGCGCAGATAGGGTTCCTCCCAGTCGTGCTTCCAGTCCTTGTAGCGGTCGGCCAGCGGGAAGATGCCGAAATTCATCGAGCCCATGTTGAGCGAGCACATCTCCGGCCTGGCCAGGAGGGGGGCGGCGAGGCGTTCCCGCACCGTCATGTCGAGCGAGCCGCCGGTGGTGATGTTCAGCACCGCGTCGGTGGACTGCTTCAGGCGCGGCAGGAACTCCATGAAGACCGCCGGGTCGGGGGTCGGCTGCCCGGTGCGGGGATCGCGGGCGTGCAGGTGCAGGATCGCGGCCCCGGCCTCGGCGGCGTCGAGCCCCTGCTCGACGATCTCGTCCGGCGTGACCGGCAGCGCGTCGGACATGGTCGGGGTGTGGATCGATCCGGTCAGCGCGCAGCTGATGATGACTTTCTTCGCGGGTGCGGCCATGCGTGGCCCTCCTGTGTGTCCGGCGCGAGAGGCCGTGGAAGAGTGGGGGTGCGGGCGCGGTCGCGGCGTTCAGCCGTGCCCGGTCCCGTCGAAGCGTTGAAGATGGGCGGCCAGCCGGCTGTGCGCCTCGGCCCGCTGCGCCTCGGTCCAGTTCCGGAACCCGCCGCCGGCCTTCATGCCGAGCCGCCCGGACGCGACCAGCTCGCGCAGCAGGGGCGAGGGGCCCGGCCGCCGGTCGAGGTCCGGCAGGACATGCTCGTGCACCGCCAGCGTCAGGTCGGTGCCGACGAGGTCGGCGTTCTCCAGCGGCCCCAGCACGGCGAGGCGGCGGCCGAAGCTGGCCTTGACCACGGCGTCGACCGTCTCGGCGTCGCAGACGCCGGTCTCGACCAGCGCGATCGCCTCGCGCCACAGCGCGTGCTGGAGGCGGTTGCCGATGAAGCCGGGGACGTCCTTGCGGACATGCACCGGCGTCTTGCCGATGGCGGTCAGCAGGCCGATCATCGCGGCGACCGCCGCGTCGGCGGTGTCCGCCGTCTGGATGACCTCGACGAGCGGGATCAGGTGGGGCGGATTCCACCAATGGGCGCCCAGCGCGCGGGACTTGTCGCGCAGCGGTTCCATGATCCGGGTGATCGGGATCACCGAGGTGTTGCTGGCGAGCAGCGCGTGGGGCGGGGCGGCGGCCTCGACCGCCGCGAAGATCCGTTGCTTGAGCGCCAGATCCTCCGGCACCGCCTCGATGACGACGTCGGCCCGCCCGACGGCCTCCTCCAGCGCCGCGCAGGGCCGGATGCGGTCGGCGGCGGCGGCGTCCCGGCCAAGCTCCCGCAGGTTGCGGCGGACATGGTCGAGGATCCCGGCCCGGCGGGCGGGATCGGGTTCCTGGATGTCGACGCGGTGGCCGGCGGCGGCGAAGGCCTGGGCGATCCCGTGCCCCATCAACCCGGCGCCGATGATGCCGATGCGCTGCTGTGTCATGCCCGGCGCGTTTCCTTCCCTGATGTCGGAGCGGACGGCGGATCGAGGGCCGTCTGGCTGACTGTCCGTCCCGCAAGTCTTCTGGGGAACGGATTAGCAAGCGCCGCGCCACATCCGGGATGCGTGCGTTTTCAACGGTTTGTGCGGAGAGCGGAAAATCAGCGCTGGCGGTCTGTGTCGAATCTTGACAGGATATGTTCAGAATATTGACAAAAACGACCGGGAGAGGGGGAAACGGCCATGCCGACGGGTCCGGACGAGCGGTTCGCCGCCGCGCGCGCGCTGATGGTGATGATAGACGAAATGATCGAGGGCGCCATCCTGGTCGACCGGGAGGCCCGCATCGTCTGGTCCAACGACAAGCATGTCTGGTTCGACAGCCGGCTGATGGCGTCGCTGGGGCTGCGGTCGGTGGCGGACATGGTGGGCCAGCCGGTCGAGCGGGTCATCCCGCACAGCCGCATGCGCGAGGTGGTGGACAGCGGCCGCTCCCTGCCGCTCGACATCATGCGCTACGGGGAGCACACGCTGCTGGTCAGCCGCCTGCCCCTGCGCGACGAGCGGGGCGAGGTCATCGGCGCCCTCGCCTTCGCGCTGAAGAACAGCCTGACCTACCTGCGGCCGATCGCCGACCGCTTCAACAAGCTGCAATCGCGCCTCGCCCGCGTCGAGCAGGAGCTTGCCGCCAGCCGGGCGTCGAAGCACACCGTCGAGAGCCTGATCGGCTTCAGCCCCCCGATGCTGGAGGTGAAGCGGCTGGTGCGCCGCGCCGGCCAGATCGGCTCGACGGTGCTGCTGCTGGGCGAGACGGGCACCGGCAAGGAGCTGGTCGCGCACGCGATCCACGCGGCGTCGGACCGGGTGGACCGTCCCTTCGTCGGCGTCAACGTCGCGGCCATCCCGGAAAATCTGCTGGAGGCGGAGTTCTTCGGCGTCGCCCCCGGCGCCTACACCGGCGCCGGCCGCCAGCCGCGCCCCGGCAAGTTCGAGCTGGCGGACGGCGGCACCCTGTTCCTCGACGAGATCGGCGACATGCCGCTGCCCTTGCAGGCCAAGCTGCTGCGCGCGTTGCAGGAACGCGAGGTCGAGCCGCTGGGATCCAACCGCGTCGTCAGGGTCGACGTCCGCATCATCGCCGCGACCAGCCGGGCGCTGCCGGAGATGGTGCGGGCCGGCGCCTTCCGGCCCGACCTCTACTACCGGCTGAACGTCTTTCCGATCCAGCTTCCGGCGCTGCGCGACCGCAAGGAGGATCTGGAGATCCTCGCCTCGCTGTTTTCGGAGAGGACGGCGGTCAGCCTCGACCAGCCGATGCGCGACCTGACGCCCCCGGCGCTCGACCGGCTGCGCGGGTACGACTGGCCCGGCAATGTCCGGGAACTCGCCAACATCCTCGAACAGCTCTACGTGCGGACCGAGGGGGACCGCATCACGGCCGAGGATCTCGCGGGCATCCTGCCCGGAGCCGCCGCTCCGGGTACCGTCCCCTTGGGTACCGTCCCCCTGGGCGCCGTCCCCCTGGGCACCGTCCCCTTGGGCGGCGGCCCGCCCCCTTCCGCCCCGCCCGACCGCAAGCGCCCGCTCGCCGAGGCGGTCGACGAGCTGGAGCGCTCCCTCATCCTCGCCGCGCTCGACGAGGCGCGGGGCAACAAGCTGGAGGCGGCGCGGAGCCTCGGCCTGTCGCGGACCAACCTCTACGCGAAGCTGCGCAAGCACGGGCTCATGCCGGACGCGGAGGGCTGACGCCGCCGGCCGTCAGGTGAACCAGTAGCGGGTGAGGTGGAAGAACAGCGGCGCCGAGAAGACCACGGAATCGAGGCGGTCGAGGATCCCGCCATGCCCCTCGATCAGCGTTCCCCAATCCTTGACGCCGAGGTCGCGCTTCATCGCCGACAGGACGAAGCCGCCGAAGAAGCCGGCCGTCACGATGGCCAGCGACATCCCCGCCGCCTGGAGCGGCGAGAAGGGCGTGATGACGTGCAGCCCGGTGCCGACGGCGACGGCGGTCAGCCCGCCGCCCAGCAGCCCCTCGACCGTCTTCGACGGGCTGATGCCGGGCGACAGGCGGGTGCGGCCCCACAGCTTGCCGAAGACGTACTGGAAGACGTCGCTCAGCTGCGCCACCGTCATCAGGTACAAAAGCAGCAAGGCCGCGGGCAGGTCGTAACCGGGGATGTCCAGCCACAGCAGGGCCGGCGCGTGGCTGAGGCAGTAGACCGCAACCATCACCCCCCATTGCGCCTTGGCGGTGCGGGTGAGGAAGTCGGACGGATCGGCGCCCAGCACCGCCAGCGAGGGCAGCGCCATGAACACGTAGACCGGGATGAAGATCGAGAACAGCCCGTACCAGCCGAAGCCGATCAGCCAGTATTGCAGCGGTACGACCACGAAGAAGGACAGGAACAGCCCGAGATGGTCGCCGCGCCGGGTCGGCGTCAGGGTGATGAACTCGCGCAGCGCCAGATAGGAGAGCAGGGCGAACAGCACCAGCGTCACCGTGCCGCCCAGCAGCATGGCCGCCGCGAACAGCGCCACCATCACCCACCAGGAGCGGATGCGGGCGTTCAGGTTGCGCACCGTGTCCCGCCCGGCCGGGCTTCGCACCCGGTGGGCCAGGACGGCGCCGATCAGCGTGGCGACGGTCAGCAGCCCCAGGGCCGCGCCCGCCAGCCAGAGAAAGAGCGGTTGGAACAGCGGTTCGGCGGTCATTGGGCGGTCCGTTGGCTGGAATCGTGTCGGGACGGGGAGGGGGACGGGTGCGACAGGGCGACCAGCGCGTCGCGCGCCCGCTCCAGGAAGGCGGCCTTGTCCTCGCCGTCAACGGGCGGCGGCAGCGGCGCGCCGAAGCGCATGGTGCAGATCAGCGGCACCGGCAGCGGCATCCCCTTGGGCATCACGCGGTTCAGGTTCTCGATTAAGACGGGCACCAGCTCGGCCCCCGGCACCCGGCGGGCGAGGTGGTAGAGGCCGCTCTTGAACGGCTGCACGGCGCCGTCGCCGCGCGTCCCCTCGGGGAAGAGGATCAGCGAGCGCCCGTCCTCCAGCACCGCCGCCATGGCGTCCATCACCTCGGCCGTCGCCTTGCCGGTGCGGTCGACCAGCAGCGCGTTCAGGCAGCCGACCGCCACGCTCCGCCGCAGGGCGGACCCGCCCCAGTAATCGAGCGCCGCCACCGGGTGAGTCCGCGCCCGCAGCTCGCGCGGCAGCGCCGCCATCATCACCAGCGTGTCGAGATGGCTGCTGTGGTTGGCGAAGTAGATGCGCGGCACGTCGGCGGGGGCGCAGCCCTCCCAGCTCGCGCGGGCGCCGACCAGCAGGCGGGTGAGGCCCAGCAGGGCCGGACGGAGAAGGGGGATCATCATGACCGGGACTCCAGAAGACGGGCGATGCCGGCGGTGCGGGTCGCGGCGGTGAGCAGGCTTCCCATCAGGATGATCCAGCCGGCGGCGAGCAGGCTGAACCGCGTTCCCCACAGGGCGTGCTCGGCCGCCTGGGCCAGCAGGGCGGCGGTGAGGGCGGCCATGCGGCGCTGCTTGGCCATCACCCCGCCGAAATCCTGCGCCAGCCCCAGCGCCCCGCCGAAGACCCGGACATAGGCGGTCAGCATCGCCGCCAGCGCCGCCGCCCAGCCGAGCCAGGGGACGCCGACGGCGTAGCCCAGCGGCACCAGGAAGGCGGTGTCGGCGAAGCGGTCGGGGATCTCGTTGTAGAGCGCGCCGACGCGCGACCCCTTGCCGCCCTCCACCGCGACCATGCCGTCGAGCAGGTTGCAGATCAGGCGGAACTGGACGCAGAGCGCGGCGCCGATCCAGGCGGCGATCCCGCCATGCAGCAGCAGCGCCCCGCCGATCGCGGCCCAGGCGACGGACAGCAGGGAGATCTGGTTGGGCGTCACCGGCGTCGTGCTCAGCCACGCCGCCAGCCGCTGCGCCCAGCGGGCCTGGCGGGTGGCGATCGGGCGGCGGTCGGCGGCCGGGGCGGCGGATGCGTCCGGTGTGGCGGGTGTGGCGGGGTCCATCATGGGCTCTCCCATCATGCGGTTTCCCATCATGCGGTTTCCTTGGCGGCCTCGGCGGCGAAGCGCGCGACGGCCGGATAATCGGTCTTGCCGGTGCCCAGCAGCGGGATGGCGTCGAGGCGCAGGACATCGCGCGGGACGGCGATCTCCGGCGCGCCCCTGCCGCGCGCGGCGGCGGCCAACGCGTCGCGGGTCAGCGCGGCGCTGGTCGTCACCAGGACGATGCGCTCGCCGCGCCGGGCGTCGGGCAGGGCGACGGCGGCGTGGGCGGCGCCGGCGTCGGCGAGGCCGGCGATCTCCTCGACCACGCCCAGCGCGATCATCTCGCCGGCCACCTTGGCGAAGCGCTTGACCCGGCCGACGATGCGGATGAAGCCCTCGGCGTCGATGGTCACGATGTCGCCGGTGTCGTGCCAGCCGCCCTCGGGCGGCTGGATCACGCCGGGGCGGTCGGCGTGCAGGTAGCCCTTCATCACGTTCGGCCCGCGCACGCGCAGCCGTCCGCCGGTCTCCACCCCCGGCACCGGCACCAGCTCGGTCTCGATGCCGGGCAGGGCCTGCCCGACGCTGCCGGGGCGGAAGCGGGCCGGCGTGTTGACGGCGATCACCGGGGCGGTCTCGGTGGTGCCGTAGCCCTCCAGCAGATGGACGCGCAGGCGTTCGGTGTAGACGCGCCGCGTCTCGTCCTGGAGCCGCTCGGCCCCGGCGAAGACCAGGCGCAGCGAGCGGTAGTCGTACGGGTCGGCCGTCCGCGCCCAGGCGCTCAGGAAGAAGTCGGTGCCGAACAGCACGGTGGCGTTGGTCTGGTAGACCAGCTCCGGGATCAGCCGGACATGGCGCGGGTTGGGGTAGAGCACCGTCTTCACGCCGTTGAGGATCGGCAGCAGCATCCCCCCGGTCAGCCCGAAGGAGTGGAAGACGGGCAGGCAGTTGAACACCACGTCCCGCCGGGTGAAGTCGACCACCGACGCCACCTGCGTCAGGTTGGCGAGCAGGTTGCCGTGGCTGAGCGCCACGCCCTTGGGCGGCCCCTCCGACCCGGAGGTGAAGAGGATGGCGGCCACGTCGTCCGGCGTTCCCTGTTCCGGCAGCAGCCGGTCGGGCATGACCAGCGCGACCAGGGCGCGCAGCGTGTCGCCGAGCGTGAGGCCGCGCTTCACCTCCTCCAGATGGATGATCGCGTGGTCGGCGGCGAGCGCCTCGACCAGCGCGCCCAGCCGGGCCTTCTCGACGAACTGGGCCGAGGTGACGATGCGGCGCACCCCGGCGGCGCGGCAGGCGGCCTTCACCGAATCCGGCCCGGCGGTGAAGTTCAGCATGGCGGCCGGACGGCCATGGGCGGCGAGGCCGAAGAACACCGCCGCCGTCGGCGACGCCGTGGGCAGCAGCACGCCGACCGCCTCGCCGGGCTCGGTGCCGCGCGTCAGGATGCGGCCGAGCACCAGGGCGCGCGCCGCCAGCGCCCGGTAGGACACGGTCGTGAAGTCGCCGTCCTGCACCGCCGCCTCCCGCGCGCCGGTCTTGCGGCGGGCGTCGAGCAGGGCCAGCATCAGCGTGTCGGGCTGGGCGCGGGCGGCGCAGACGGTCTCCGTCATCAGCCGCGACAGCCAGGATTTCAGCGCGGCGCGGCGGGTCTTGCCGACCAGCCCGCTCACGTCCGGAGTCGGGGCCGGCGGCATGACGGTGATGGTGATGCGCGGGAACAGGCCCAGCCGCAGCCGCCCCCGCATCCGCGACAGGATCGAGCGCTGCGCCCCCTCGATGCAGACCGGCACCACCGGGCAGCGCGCCTTGTCGGCCAGCATGCCGGGGCCGCCGTTGATCTTCATCAGCGAGCCGGTGACGGTGATCCGCCCCTCGGGGAAGACGCAGACCTTGTCGCCGTCGGCCAGCGCGCGGGCCAGCGCGCGGGTGCCCAGCGGGTTGGTCGGGTCGATGGTGACGTGGTCGGCCATCGCCAGGAAGGGCCTGACCAGGGCCAGCCGGGCGATGTGGGTGTCGACCGCGAAGCGCATCCCCGGCAGGAAGGCGGCCAGCAGCGCGCCGTCCAGGAAGGACTGGTGGTTGGGCGTCACCACGGCGGCGCCCTGGAGGGTGGTCAGATGCTCCGCCCCGCGCACCTCGACGCGGAAGGCCAGCCGGAAGACGGCGCGGAAGACGGCCCGCAGCAGCCCCCGCCCATCGACGGCCAGCGCCATGACGACGGCGGCCAGCATGCTCGCCCCGCCCCAGGCGGCGACGGCCAGCGGCGACAGGCCGAGCGCCAGCATCCCCGCCGCGACGGCCGAGCCGGCGACCATGTAGAGCGCGTTGACCACGTTGGCGGCGGCGATGACGCGGGCGCGGACCGAGGGTTTGGCCCGGTGCTGGATCAGCGCGTAGAGCGGCACGGCGAAGGCGCCGCCCGCCGCCGCGATGACGAACAGGTCGGCCAGCAGCGGCAGCGCCCAGGGCTGGGCCAGCAGCGCCATCGGCGACAGCGGCTCGGCCGGGGGAACCGCCGGGGTCAGCAGCGGCAGGGCCGCGCCGGCCAGCGCCGCGACCAGCCCGGCCAGCGCCGCCTTGCCGGCGTCGGCGGTGGACGGCGCGCGGTGGCTCAGACCCGCCAGGATCGAGCCGGCGGCGACGCCGATGGCGAAGACCGCGAGCAGCAGCGTGGCGCCGTTGGCGTCCGCGCCCAGCGTCTCGCGGGCGATGGAGGGGAACTGCGCCATCACCACCGCGCCGACTCCCCAGAACACCGAGATGCCGTGGATCGCCCGCATCGACACCCGGTCCCCGGCGACCGAGCGCAGCACCCGGACCGTCACCGACAGCGGGTTCAGCCCGACGCGCACCGCCGGGTCGGCGTTGCCGGCGCGCGGGATGAACAGCGAGGCGCCCAGCCCCAGCACCGCCGAGGCGCCGAGCAGCCCCGGCACCGCCCAGGGATGCACCAGAGCCAGCGAGCCGCCGGCGATGGTGCCGAGCAGGATGGCGACGAAGGTCCCGGCCTCCACCAGCCCGTTGGCGGCGGTCAGCTCCGACGGGGCCAGCAGGTCGGGCAGCAGCCCGTACTTGACCGGCCCGAACATCGTGGAATGCGCGCCCATGCCGACCAGCGCGATGATGAGCACGGGCAGGTCGGCGGCGACGATGCCCCAGGAGGCGACGCCCATCAGCCCGATCTCCGCCAGCTTGACGGCGCGGGCGACCAGCGTGCGGTCGTGGCGGTCGGCGAGCTGCCCGGCGGTGGCCGAGAGCAGCAGGAAGGGCAGGGTGAAGGCGCCGGCCGCCAGCGTCGAGATCATCGCGCCGTTCGACATTCCGTCCGGGGAGCCGCCGGCGGCGAGGCCGTAGACCGCGATCACCGCGATGGCGCCGCGCAGCACGTTGTCGCCGAAGGCGCCGAGGAACTGGGTGAGGAACAGCGGCAGGAAGCGGCGGGAGGCGAGCAGGGCGGGGGCGCTCATGGCCTGGCTCCGGAAACGGCGATGCCATCGAGGATCGCGTCGGCGATGGTGCCGGCCAGCGTGGAGAGCGCGGCGGTCTGCCGGCCGTAGACGTGCGACTGCACGTTCAGGACGATGGCGCCGATGACGATGTGGGCCAGCGCGTCCTTGTCGGCCCGGACGACGCTGCCCTCGGCGATGCCGTCGGCGACGATGCCGCAGATCACGTCCACCGGCGTTTCCTGGCCCCGCGGCACCAGCGGCAGCGCATCGTGCTGCGACAGCAGCAGGAAGCGGGCGCGGTCGGGGGCCGCCTCGGCGAGGTCGAAGGCGTGGTGGATGACCCGCCGCAGCCGCTCGGGCGCCGGGCCGTCGCCGGCCGCCTCCCGCAGGGTCCGCGACATGGCCGTGTATTCCGTCGCGAACAGCTCGGCCGCCAGCTCCTCCTTGCTCGGCCAGTGGCGGTAGAGCGCCCCCTCCGACACCCCGGCGGCGCGGGCGATGTCCTTGACCGTCGTCGCCCTCACCCCCTTCTGGGCGAACAGCGCGATGGCGGCGTCGCCGACCTTGTGGCGGACATCGGGGGGGCGGCTGTCGGGCGGGCGGCTGTCGGGGGAGCGGGCGGCGGACACGGCGCACCTGTTCGTGAGTGAATGTTCACTCGCATGGTGGCGAAGCCATTCGCGACGCGCAACGGGATTTACCGGCCTACCTCTTCCGGACGATGCGGACGCCCCGGCCGTCAAATGGGCAGCAAGGGGGGGAGGCGCCAGGGGGGAGGCGGCCGGGAAAAACGGCCCGCCCACGCGCGGCGGGTTGAAATCGGGCGGCGAACGGGGAACATACAGTGCATGAGAACCTCGTCCCCCCGCACCCAGTATGCCGCCTTGCCGTACCGGCTCTCCGGGACGATTCCCCAGGTGCTGCTCGTCACGTCGCGCGAGACGCGGCGCTGGATCATCCCGAAGGGCTGGGCGGAGAAGGGCATCAAGCCGCGCGCGATGGCGGCCCGCGAGGCTTTCGAGGAAGCCGGGGTGACGGGCAAGGTCAGGAAGCGCCCCTACGGCTCCTACCGCTACGAGAAACGCCTGGCGGCCGGCCGCTCGGTCGAATGCGAGGTCACCGTCTTTCTGCTGGAGGTGCGCGAGGAGCTCGACGAGTGGCCCGAACGGCACGAGCGGGACCGCCGCTGGCTGAGCCCCGGACAGGCCGCCATGGCCATCAGCGACAGCGGGCTGGTCGCCATGCTGCTGGGATTGGCAACGCCGTCGAACTGAGCGTCGCCCCGGCCCGCCGGGAGCCTCACCGGACCGGGCCGGATCCCGCCAGGGCTGCCGCCGTCCGTCCGTTCCCATCCCGCGTTCCCTCCTTCCGCAAAGGACAAGGCAATGGCACTGAAGGACATCCTGCCCGGTCGCCTCGGCTTCGGCACCGCGCCGCTCGGCAACATGTTCCGCGCGATCCCCGAGGAGGAGGCGCGGGCCACCGTGGACGCCGCCTGGAACGACGGCATCCGGTACTTCGACAACGCGCCCTTCTACGGCGCCGGCCTCGCGGAGATCCGCATGGGCGAGGCGCTGGCCGGGCGGCCGCGCGGCGATTACGTCGTCAGCACCAAGGTCGGCCGCGTGATCCTCGACGAGGTCGAGGATGTCGCCGCCCGCGACCAGGGCGAGAAGGGCGACGTCTTCAAGCATGGCCGCCCCAACCGGGTCGTGAACGACTATTCGGCGGACGCGACGCTGCGCTCGATCGAGGACAGCCTGAAGCGGCTGAGGACCGACCATGTCGAGATCGTCTGGGTGCACGACGTCGCGCAGGATTTCTACGGCGACGACTGGCTCGGCGTGTTCGAGAGCGCGCGCAAGGGCGCCTTCAAGACGCTCGACCGCCTGCGCGACGAGGGCGTGATCAAGGCCTGGGGCCTGGGCGTCAACCGGGTGGAGCCGATCGAGCTGCTGCTCGGGCTGGAGGGCAACCGGCCCGACGGCTTCCTGCTGGCCGGCCGCTACACCCTGCTGGACCATGGGCGCGCCTTGCAGCGCGTGATGCCGATGGTGGCGGAGCGCGGCCTGGGCATCGTCGTGGGCGGTCCCTACAGCTCGGGCGCGCTGGTCGGCGGGCCGAACTTCGAATACGCGCCCGCCACGCCTGCGATCCTGGACAAGGTGGCACGGATCAAGGGAATCGCCGACAGCCACGGCGTCGGCATGAAGGCGGCCGGCCTGCAATTCGCGCTGGCCAACCCCGCCGTCGCGGCGGTGATCCCCGGCGCGAGCCGGCCGGACCGCATCGCCGAGGACCGCGCCGCCCTGGAGGAGACGGTCCCGGCCGATTTCTGGCGCGCGCTGCGCGCGGCCGGTCTGGTCGATCCGGCGGCCCCGCTGCCCGACGCCGCCTGAGCGGTCCGGGCTGAGGGATCTGGGCTGAGCGGTCCGGGGAGGGCGCCCGCTCAGCGCAGGCCGGCTTCCAGCTGTTCGGCGATCCGCGCCAGCGCGGCGTCGATGGCGGCGGGCGGGCCGCTTTCCAGGCTGTCCAGCACGATCAGGCGGGCGCCGCCGTCGGCGACGGCCCTGGCGATCTCCGGCGCCGGCTGGCGGTGGTGCAGCACCGCCGGGATGCGCTCGGCCTTGAGGAAGGCGGTCAGCCCGGCCAAGCGCTCCGGCGTCCAGTCGCGGTCGTCGTGGGCCCACACCCGGCGCAGGTCGAGCCCGAAATCGGCGGCGAGCATGGCGAAGCGGTCGGACAGCGCCGCCACCGACGGGTCGGGCAGCGTGGCGAAGCTCCGCGCCGTCCGCGCGGACAGCGCCAGCAGCCCGCGCTTGACCGTGGCGAGGTTGGCGTCGATGGCGGGGGCCGAGGCCGGGTAGAGGCGCCGCAGGTCGGCCGCCAGGATGTCGGCCATCCGCCCGGCGTTGGCGACGCCGAGCCAGGGGAAGGCGGCGCCCTCGCGCAGCGCGATGCCGGGCAGGGCGCCGTCCACGGGCCGGGCGGCGTCGATCTCGACCAGCCGGATGTTGGCGCGCCGCGCCAGCGGGTAGAGCGGATCGTCGGTCCAGACGGAGCGCAGCGTCAGCACCGCGTCGGCCTTGCGCGCCGCCTCGGCGAATTTGGCCTCGCCGCGCCCGCCGAGGAAGGAGAGCTGGCGGCCCATCGGGATGGCGGGCGGCACCACCGCCTCGACCGCGACGCCGGTGCCCTGGGTCAGCGCCTGGGCCAGCCCGGCGGTGACGGGGTGCCCGGCCAGCACCGTTTCGGCGAGGGCGCCCCGTGCCGCCGGCAGAGCGGCCGGAGCCGTTGCCAGCAACAGAAGTGCCGTGAGCGTGACACGCCTCATCCCTCTTCCCCTCTCGTCACGAAACGCGCCAGCAGCGCCCCCAGGAACAGCAGCCCGGCCGCCAGGATGATGGCGCCCCCCGACGGCACCGGCAGGGCGAGCTGCACCGGCAGCAGGATGCCGGCCACCGCCGCGACGCTGGCGAAGGCGACCGACAGCAGGAAGAAGCCGCGCAGCGACGTCGCGACGACGCGGGCGGCGGCGGCCGGGATCACCAGCAGGGCGCCGACCAGGATGGCGCCGATGATCTTGACCGAGGCGACGGTGACGACCGTCACCAGCACGATGAACAGATAGTCGAGCCCCTTCACCGGCACGCCGCGCACCCGCGCCAGCGCCGGGTTGAAGCTGGCCAGCAGCAGCCGGTTGAACAGCGGCAGCATCAGCGCGGTGACGCCCAGCGCGACGACCAGCAGCACCGTCAGGTCGCGGTCGTCCACCGTCAGAACCGAGCCGAACAGCACGTTCTCCAGGATGTGGATGTTGACCCGGCTCGCCAGGATCAGCAGCAGGCTGGCGCCGAGCGCCAGCGACACCGACAGGAAGACGCCGATCAGCGTGTCGGAGGTCAGGTTGCTGCGGTTGCGCGTGTAGTTGACCAGCAGCGCGAACAGCAGGCAGTAGCCGAACAGGCTGGCGTAGGGGCCGGTGTAGGGCTCCCCCACCAGGATGCCGATGGCGACCCCGGTCAGCGCCGCGTGGCCGACCGCTTCCGAGAAGAAGGCCAGCCGCTTGGTCACCACCAGCGTGCCGAGCCCGCCCAGCACCGGGCCGATGACCAGACCGGACAGCAGCGCGTTGACCAGGAAGCCGTGGGTCAGCCCGGCGGGCAGCAGCCCGGCCCCGGCCCAGCCCTGGATCAGGGCGCGCAGGGTTTCGAAGCTCATGACGCCATCCTCCGGGCGGCGGGCCGGCTTGCCTCCGCCTCCGCCTTGCGGCGGGGGACGGCGGAGAACAGGTCGAGCACCTGTTCGGGCGACAGCATGTCCGCCGGCGGGCCGTCGAACAGCACGCGCCGGTTCAGCCCCGACACCCGCGTGGCGAGGCGGCGCACCTGGGCGAGGTCGTGCTCGACCCACAGGATGGTGGTGCCGGCGGCGGTCAGCCCGGCCAGCAGCGATTCGAAGATGGCGACGCCGGCCTCGTCGAGCGCGGTCATCGGCTCGTCGAGGATGATCAGGTCGGGCGCCGGGATCAGCGCCTGGGCGAGCAGCACGCGCTGGCGCTCGCCGCCCGACAGGGCGCCGAAGCGGCGGCGGCCCTTGCCGGCCATGCCGACGCGGGCCAGCGCCTCGCCGTAGCCCAGCCGCCGGTCGGGGCCCAGGAAGGCGGGGCGGCGCTGGCACAGCACGGCCAGGAAATCCTCCACCGTCAGCGGCAGGCCGCGGTCGAACTCGACCGCCTGCGGGACATAGGCGACGGTGCCGGGGCCGTCGCCCGGCCAGTCGAGCCGGATGGTGCCCCGGTGCGGCGCCTGCCCCAGCAGGGCGCGGATCAGCGACGACTTGCCGCCGCCGTTGGGGCCGACCACGGCGTGCACGGCGCCCGGCGCGACCGACAGCGACACCCGCTCCAGGATCGCGGTGCGGCCGAGCGTCAGATCCACCCGGTCGAACAGGATGCCGGGGCCGTTTCCACTCCGGGCGCTCACGGCCTGGCCTCCAGCATCGCCTGGACCAGCGTGTCCATGTTGCGGCTCATCTCGCGCTCGAACAGGTCGGCGGCGTAGTCGCCGTGCGAGATGTGGGAGAAGGCGTAAAGCCGGATGCCGGTCTCGCGGCGGATCGTCTCGACATAGGCGCTGGGGAAGTTCAGCTCCGAGAAGATCACCTGGACGTCGAGCTTGCGCATCGTCGCGATGGTCTCGGCGAGCTGCGCCGGGCTCGGCTCGATGCCGTGGGCCGGCTCGACGACGGCGGAGACCTCCAGCCCGAACTCGCGCAGCAGATAGTCGTAGGCGCCGTGGATGGTGGCGACGCGCAGCCGGGTGTCGCCGGCGCTCGCCAGCCTGGCCAGCGCGTCGGCGCGCAGCTGGCGCAGCCTGCGGGAGTAGGCCCGCGCGTTGGCGGTGTAGGCGTCGGCGTTGGCCGGGTCGAGCTTTCCCAGCTCGCGGGCGATGGTGGCGACCTGGAGGACCGAGCCGGTGATCGACAGGAAGCTGTGCGGGTTGACCACCTTGCCCGACGCCCGCGCCGCCGACCCGGCGGCGGGCAGCAGCGGCACGTCGGCGTTGGCCTCGACCGCCGGCAGCGTGGGCCTGGACGAGGCGGCGATCATCCGCCCGGCGAAATCGTCGTGGCCGATTCCGTTCAGCACGATGGCGTCGAGGCCGCCGATGCGCTGGATGTCCTCCGGGCGCGGCTCGTAGGCGTGCGGGTTGAAGCCGGCGGGGATGATCGGCACCACCTCGGCCCGGTCGCCGGCGATGTTGGCGACGTAGGAATAATAGGGGTGCAGGGTGACGCCGAAACGCTTGCGATCGGCGGTGGGGGCGGCGGTGGGGGCGGCGGCGCGGGCGCTCGCGGGCAGGACGCCGGCCGCCAGGGTGGCGGCGAGGAACCGGCGGCGGTTCAGGAAAAAGCTCATCGGGTCACACCGGCGGTGAAGGTGGAGGTGATCCGCTTCCAGCCGGCGGCGGCCAGCGACGCCTCGTCGAGGCGGGCGGGCGGCGCCTCGGCGGCGCGCTTCAGCCAGATCCCGGGTCCATGCCCGTCCAGCAGCAGGACCAGCGAGCCGGCCGTCTCGGGCGCGGCGGACAGGCCGGCGTAGGCGAGGCTTCCCCCGCTTTCCGTCAGGGTCCAGGCATGGCCGCCGCGCGCCGTGGCGCTGGCGTCGGCGGCGAAGGGCGGCAGGGCCTGGGCGGCCAGATCGGCCGGGGCCGGCGCCCGGCCGTCGGCCTTGCGCAGGGCGGCGATCTCGTCGGCCGCCACCTTGAGGTCGGCGTGCAGCCCCTGTTCGGCGGCGGTCAGGCCGGTGCGGGAGTCGATCTGGTGGAGGGCGAGCGGCGCGTCGGTCTCCGGCGCCGGGCGCAGCCCGACCGCCGTGCCGGCGGTGGCGAGGATCAGGCCGGCGGCGAGCAGGACCCACAGGGTCTCGCGCTCGGCCCCCGCGCGGCGGACGATCTGCTGATGCATGGGGTGGAGGACCCTACTTGATGGCGGTGTGCTCGATCTCGACCGTGTGGCCGGGGCCGGCGTCGAACAGGACGTAGAAGTCCTGGGCCGGGCGCGCGAAGGACAGGGTGGAATCCTCGCCCAGCTTGCCCTTCACCAGCACCTGCTCGTCGTAGGCGATGACGTCGAGCACCACGCCCGGCGCCTTCGACCCGTCGGAGAAGCCGCCGGTGCAGACCACCGTCCGGCCGTCCGCCATCCTGCATTCGCAGATCGGGTAGTGGGCCTGGGCCGTGGAGGCCGCGCACAGGGCGGCCAGGGCGGCCAGGGCAGCGGCGGCGGCGGCCGGAATGGAAAAGCGTGCGGTCATCATGTCCCTCCCAAGAAGCCGGCCAGCGGCGTCGATGCCTGATGGACCTGCCCGTTCCAGTCCTCGACCGTCACCCACAGCTCCTCGGTCCCGGTCGGATCGGCCGGCACCGTGACCTCGGCCTCGCGCTCGTACGGGTTGCCGAAGCCGAGCGCCCCGGCGGCGCGCAGGCTGCGCGGCTTGCCGACGCGCAGGAAGACCCCGCGCACCTTGTCGATGTCGGCCGGGCGGAGGTGGATGTGGTACTCCTTCAGCCGCTCCCCCGTGACGCCCCGGTGGGGCGCCTCGTCGTGGGTGATCAGCGTGATCGGGAAGGGGCCGGCGCTGACGTCGCGCCGGATCTCGGGCGGGGCGAAGATCGGCTTCGGGCTGAAGTAGTTGGGCAGGAAGGGAAGCGGCACCAGCATCATCAGCGCGCTGAGATGGAACTTGCCGCGCTGCCAGAGCTTACGCATTGGAGGAGGCCCTCGCCGTCTTGACCGCGCGCACCACCTCCATGGTGGCGCGCGCCGTCCGCTTCATCCAGATCAGCATGCCGCTGAGGATCAGGGTGCTCATCAGCGCGCCGAAGGCGAACCAGATCAGCTTGATCGGCAGGCCGCCGAAATCGCCGGTGTGGAGCGCGCGCATGATGGTGCGGGTCAGCTCGATGCCGGACGCGCCGTCCAGCCCGCCCTCGACGACGATCACCGTGGCGTCGAAGGGGTTGATGCGGATGAAGTCGGGCAGCAGCGGCACCTGCCCGCTGGTGCCGATCACCGTCGCCGGGTCGTAGGCGGTCCCCGGCAGCCCCAGGAAGCGCAGCCGCATGTCGGGCAGGGTGGCCATGGCGGTGGCGAGGATGGCGTCGGCGTCGGGCTTGGGCCGGGCCGCCGCCACCGGGATCTGGTCGCGCGCCAGCATCACCGGCGGCTTGCTGCCGCCCAGCCCCATGCCGAGATGGATCAGCGCCATGTAGATCAGGAACCACAGGCTGGTGACGGCGATGACGGCGATGAACCAGATCGACCAGGTGCCGGCGACGCGGTGCAGGTCGCCCCACATCACGCGCGGCGCCTGTTTCCAGCGGATGCGCGGCTGGTAGAAGGATTTCCAGAATTTCTTGTAGACCACCAGCCCGGTGACCAGCGACCCGACCAGCGGGATCGCCATCGCCGACACCAGATACCAGCCGACCGGGAAGGTGATCAGCCAGCCGTGCAGCGCGCGCAGGAACTGGCGGAACGAGTTGCCGGTGGACAGTCCCTGGACGACCCCGCTGACCGGGTTGATCCAGGCGGTGGTGAAGGTGCCGTCGGGCATCGCCATGCGGGCGCCCACCGCCATGTGGGATCCGCCCCAGCTCAGCGAGGCGACCCGGCCGTCCGGCGCCGCCTTTTCGGCGGCGGCGATCAGCGCGCTGGGCGGCAGCGGCTCGCCCTCGCCCGACGCCCGCATGGAGGGATCGACCAGCCACATGATCTCGGTGCTGACCACGGCGACGGTGCCGGTCACGCAAATGAAGAACAGAAAGGCCCAGATCGGCATCGCCAGCCAGGAATGCCACAGGAACCACAGCCGCGTGCGCGACTTGCCAGCGCTCATCTCATACTCTCCGCAGGACCCACCCCGACAGGAAGCACCGCCCCCGCCCCAAAGACGAACGGGAGGCCGGCTTCCCTCACCGAAAAATGCGAGGGCTTCTCATTTTCATTCGGGGGAGGCGCGTCGCGTTGCCGGGGCCGGCGCGGAGAGCGACGAAAAAGCCCCCTTCCGGCGTGGAAGGGGGCGATGTGGAAGGGGGCGGCGTGGAAGGGGAGCGGGGAGGGGACGCCGGAGGCCGAAGCCGCCGCCCTCAGGCGGTGGCCGGATTCGTCACCATCTCGCGGATGGTGCTCTTCAGCAGCTTGCCGGTCGCGGTGTGGGGCAGGGCCTCGACGAAGCGGACGTCGTCGGGGATGCACCATTTGGCGACCTTGCCCTCGAACACCGCCAGCAGCTCCTCGCGGGTCAGGCTGGCGCCCTCCTTCACGACGACGACCAGCATCGGGCGCTCGCCCCACTTCTCGTCGGGGATGGCGACGGCGGCGGCCTCCTGCACGGCGGGATGGCCGACGGCGATGTTCTCCAGGTCGATGGAGCTGATCCACTCGCCGCCCGACTTGATGACGTCCTTGGTGCGGTCGACGATCTGGACATAGCCGTCGCCGTCCATCGTCACCACGTCGCCGGTCTCGAACCAGCCGGGCTCGGTCTCGTGGGCCGGGCTGGACTCCAGGCCGAAATAGCCGGAACAGACGGTGGGGCCGCGCACCAGCAGCCGGCCGAAGCTGCGGCCGTCGCGCGGCACGTCGGCGCCGGACTCGTCGACGACGCGGAACTGCACGCCGAAGATCGGCCGCCCCTGCTTGGAGGCCAGCGCCAGCGCCTCGTCGGCGTCGATCCCCCTGTGCTTGCTCTTGGGCGTGTTGGCGAGGCCGAGCGGGCTGGTCTCGGTCATGCCCCAGGCGTGCAGGACCTCGATCCCCATCTCCTTGAAGCGCTGGATCATCACCGGCGGGCAGGAGGAGCCGCCGATGGCGATGCGGCGCATGGTGGTCAGGGTCTTGCCGTTGGCGTGCAGCCAGTTCAGCAGGGCGAGCCAGACCGTGGGCACGCCGGCGGTGTTGGTGACGCCCTCCGCCTCGAACAGCTCGTGCAGGCTGGCGCCGTCCAGCTTGGCGCCGGGGAAGACCAGCTTGGCGCCGACCATCGGCGCGGCGTAGGGCACGCCCCAGGCGTTGACGTGGAACATCGGCACCACCGGCAGCACCACGTCGGAGGCCGACAGGCCGAAGACGTCGGGCAGGCAGGCCGCCATGGCGTGCAGCACCGACGAGCGGTGGCTGTAGAGGACGCCCTTCGGGTTGCCCGTGGTGCCCGAGGTGTAGCACATGCCGCAGGCGGTGTTCTCGTCGAGGTCAGGCCAGGCGAACTCGGCCGGCTGTTCGGCCAGCAGATCCTCGTAGCACAGCAGGTTGGGCAGGCTGGATCGCGGCATGTTGGCGGCGTCGGTCATCACCACGATGGCCCTCACGCCGGTCAGATGGTCGGCGATGCCCTCCAGCAGCGGGATGAAGGTCAGGTCGGTGAACAGCACGCGGTCCTCGGCGTGGTTCACGATGTAGGCGATCTGCTCGGGGAACAGGCGCGGGTTGATGGTGTGGCAGACCATGCCGGAGCCGCCGATGCCGTAATAGCATTCCAGATGGCGGTAGCCGTTCCAGGCCAGCGTGCCGATCCGGTCGCCGGGCTGAAGGCCGAGCGCCGCCAGGGCGTTGGCCAGCCGCTGCGACCGCGCCCAGGCGTCGGCGTAGGTGTAGCGGTGGATCGGCCCCTCGGTGGTGCGCGACACGATCTCGGTGTCGGCGTGGTACTGCGCCGCGTGGCGCAGCACCGACGTGACCAGCAGGGGAACCCCCATCATCATTCCGCGCAACATTGGTGTCACTCCCGGTTCTTTGGTTTTTGGGTGGTGGGGTTCTGTGGTGGGCGCCATGCGGCGGTGGGCGTCATTCGGCGGCCGCCGCCTCGCAGGCGGCGAGTCGCCGTTCGGCGTCCCGCTCCATCAGCTTCAGGTCGCTCATGATGTCGGCGATCTCCGCCTGCATCCGTTCCAGCGCCGACAGCCGGCCGCGGATCTTGGCCAGCCCGTCGCGGTACTGGCAGGCGCTGGGTCGGCCGGAGCGGTAGTGGGCGAGATATTCGGCGATCTGGTCGAGCGAGAAGCCGACGCGGCGGAACTTCAGGATCAGGATCAGGCGCGCCCGGTCGCGGTAGGTGAAGACCCGCCGTCCGGCCGCGCGCTGCGGCGACAGCAGCCCCTTCTCCTCGTAGAAGCGCAGGGCCTGCGGCGTCAGGTCGAACTCGGCAGCCAGTTCCGTCACGCCATAGACCCGGCTTCTGTCGGCCATGAAATGTCTCCCTTGCCGGCGATTTCGACAGGAACCGCCGGCAAAGTCAACGGCCAAGCATAAAGCGTGCTTTAGGTCCTCCGGGATGGGCGGGCAGGCGGGGGGTCAGCCCTTCAGGCAGGCGCTCATGAAGGCCTTGCGGTCGTCGCCGGTCTTGCCGGTCGCGTCCGCGTTGCACTTCTTCATCCGCTCCTGCTGCGGGGTCATCGTCTTGGCCGTGGCGGCGGCGGCCGGCTTGTTGGACAGGCAGGAGCTCATGAAGCTCTTGCGCTCGTCGCCCTTCAGGCCCTTGCCGGTCGCGTCGGCGTTGCAGGCCTGCATCTTCTCCTGCTGCGGGGTGGCGGCCATGGCCGGCGTCCCGACGGCGAGGGCCAGGACGAGGGCGGATGCGGCGATGCCAAAAGTCTTCATGGTGCGTTCCTCCCGGCCGTGGAAACCGCCGTCGTCCCGATGCGGGGCGCGTCTGTCGCGGGGTGGCCTGACGATCCGAGAATCGCACGGTCGCCCACGAACGCCAAGGGAGCGCTTGGAGGGGATGACGAGTCTTCATGCCGGGAGGCGGACGACGATGACGCCATGAACTCCGGCGCGCCAAGTCGATGGTTTTTGATTGATCGTTCAAAATAAACAGAAGATGCAAAGTCGCCGGGCCCGGGTCTCCAAGAAGACCGGGAGATCATCCTGCGGTTCCGGGCGGTTCCTCCTTTCGCATCACTTTCATTGCGGTGGGAAGCCGGTTATGGTGCGGCCGCGCCGGCCCTGTCGGTTCGTCGGCTGCAACTCTCGGGAATTCGAAAAAAGGGAGAGCAGAGGACATGGACGCCGATTCCATCCGCGCCGCCTACCGCCGCTACGCCGGTTTCTACGACCGGGTGTTCGGGGTGCTGCTGGCGTCGGGCCGCCACGCCGCGGTCGCCTGGCTGAACCGCCGGGGCGGCCGGCGCATCCTGGAGGTCGGCGTCGGCACCGGGCTGTCGCTGTCGGACTACCGCAAGGACAACCGCGTCGTCGGCATCGACCTGTCCACCGACATGCTGAAGGTGGCGCAGGAGCGGGTGGCGCGCGAGGGGCTCGACCATGTCGAGGGTCTGCTGGAGATGGACGCCGGCAAGCTGGCCTTCGCCGACGACAGCTTCGACGTGGTGGTCGCCATGTATGTGATGACGGTGGTCCCCGACCCGCAGGGCACGATGGCCGAGCTGGAGCGGGTCTGCAAGCCGGGCGGCGACATCGTGATCGTCAACCATTTCGCGGCCCCGCGCCCCGGCATCCGCCGCGCGGTCGAGGGCTGGCTGGCGCCGCTGTCGAAGAAGCTCGGCTGGCGCCCCGACTTCACCATGGAGTCGCTGATGCAGGGCTCGCGGCTGGCGGTGGAGAGCGTGCGGACCGTGCCGCCCTTCGGCCTGTTCAGCCTGCTGCACTGCCGCCGCCAGAACGTGTGAAGGCGGTCGCGCGCCGGGATGGCGGATGACGCGGCGCGGCCGCGCCTGCCATGGCTTCATGTCCGGCGATCGGATTCACGCGTCAAATCGATTCCGATTTTGCGCGATCCGATCTAGGCTCGGCGCGGTGAGACACGGCAAGCGCGGGGACGGCATGGGCGGCGATCTGGCGGGGCGGCGGATTCTGGTGCCGGAGAGCCGGGACCTCGACCTGTTCGCCGGCATGATGGAGCAGCACGGCGCGGAGACGATCCGCTGCCCGATGGTGAAGATCCTCGACCTCGACGACCCCGCCCCGGCGCGGGGCTGGCTCGACCGGCTGGTGGCCGGCGGTTTCCACGACGTCGTGCTGCTGACCGGCGAGGGGCTGCGCCGCCTGATGACGGTCGCCCGCGCCGACGGGCGGGAGGCGGAGGTCGTCGTCGCCCTCGGCCGCACCCGAATCTTCGTGCGCGGGCCGAAGCCGGTCAAGGCGCTGCGCGAGATCGGGCTGGGGCCGTACAAGCTGGCCCCGGCCCCGACGACGGACGGCGTGATCCAGGCGCTGGCCGACGAGGATCTGTCGGGGCGGACGGTCGGCGTCCAGCTCTACCCCGACAACCCCAACGCGGTCCTGCTCGACGCGGTGTGGGCGCGCGGCGGCGAGCCGGTGGCGGTGACGCCCTACCGCTACGCCTCCGATTCCGAAACCGGCGCCGTGGAAACGGCGATCCGCGAGATGGCGGCCGGGCGCATCGATTTCGTCGCCTTCACCGCCTCGCCCCAGGTGCGCCGCCTGCACGAGGTGGCGGAGGCCTGCGGCCTGTCCGACGCCTTCCGCGCGGCCTTCCGCAACACCCGCATCGCCGCCGTCGGCCCGGTGGTGGCCGAGGCGGTGGAGGCGGCCGGCGGCACCGTCGCCGTGTCGCCCGAATCGACCTTCCACATGAAGCCGCTGGTCAACGCCATCCGCGACCTGCTCGCCAGGGAGTAGGGCGGCGGCCGGACGGGACGGGGCGGGCGGCAATCTGCCTCACCCGGCTGCGAGCGATTCTCATGCTTGGTTAAGCCGGAACGCTCATAGTGGCGCCGGTCCGCGGGCTTTGCGGGCCGGTTCCCGGAGTGTCGTCATGCCGATCTTCACCTCGTCCCGTTTCCGCCGCGCCGTCCTGCCCGTCGCTCTGCTGCTGGCCCTCGCGGCGCCCCCCGCCGCGGCCGGGGATCCGCCGACCAGGGAAAAGCTGGGCGAGGCGTTGTTCTCCGACACCGCCCTGTCCTTCAACCGCACGCAATCCTGCGCGGACTGCCACAACCCGATGGCCGGTTTCGCCGACCCGCGCGACGGCGGCGTCGGCGGCGCCGCGTCGGTCGGGGCCGACGGCAGGTCGATCGGCGACCGCAACGCGCCGAGCGCCGCCTACGCGAAGTTCAGCCCGGCCTTCTCCTTCAACGCCAAGGGCCGCGCGGTCGGCGGGCAGTTCCATGACGGCCGGGCGGCGACGCTGAAGGAGCAGGCGGGTGGCCCGCCGCTCAATCCCGGCGAGATGGGCATGGCCTCCAAGGAGCAGGTGCGGCAGCGGCTGGCCGAGAATCCGTCCTACGCCCGCGCCTTCGTCGCGCTGTACGGCGCCGGGGTGCTGGACAACGCCGATCGCGCCTTCGACGCGATGAGCGACGCGATCGCCCGTTTCGAGGAGACCGACGCCTTCGCCCCCTTCGATTCGAAGTACGACCGCTATCTGCGCGGCGAGTACAAGATGTCGCCGGAGGAGGATCTGGGCATGACCCTGTTCTTCTCGACCCAGTTCACCAACTGCAACCTGTGCCACCAGTTGAAGCGGATCCCGGCCTCGCCGGGCGAGACCTTCACCAACTACGAGCACCACAACATCGGCGTGCCGGTCAACGCGGCGCTGCGCGCGGCCAACGGCAAGGGGCCGAAGCATGTCGATCACGGCCTGCGCGAGAATCCGGCGGCGGCCAGCGCGGCGCAGGACGGCAAGTTCAAGACCCCGACGCTGCGCAACGTCGCCGTCACCGGCCCCTACATGCACAACGGGGTGTTCCAGGAACTCGAAACGGTGGTCCGCTTCTACAACAGCTACAACAGCCGCACCGTCAAGGGGGCGACCAACCCGGAGACGGGCAAGCCCTGGGGCAAGCCGGAGGTGGCGGGCACCCTGTCGATGACGGAGCTGGAAACCGGTCCGGCGCTGGACGACCGCCGCATCCGGGCGCTGGTCGCCTTCCTGAAGACGCTGACCGACGCCCGTTACGAGCATCTGGTCAAGTAGGTCGGGCTGGCCGGACGGGGCCGGCGTGGAACCCGGCTTCGGCCGTGCCCCGCGTCGGCCGTGCCCCGCGTCAGCCGTGGAGGTCGTTGCGGAACAGTTCCAGGTCCAGCAGCTCCATCCGCATGGGGCGGCCCAGCGGCTTGCGGATGAAGGGGCGGTTGCGCAGGGGACGGCTGAGAACGGCGCGGGCGCGCCCGATCAGGGAGGTGCAGCGGTCGGCGAGGTTCGTGCGCATGTCCGGCTGGTCCTTGGATGGGCCTCCGGGGGGGAGGCGCTGGGGGAGGCGGATGATCGCGGGTGTGACGCTCCATGTCCGATGACCACAGAATGCCTGTGGTCTGTGACAGTTTCCATCGCTCAAAGGTCCAACACGAAGGTCGGGCCGGGGGCCGGTCAGAACAGCACGCCGGTCTGCCGCTTGAGGGCGTCGCGCGCCGCCGGGTCGAGCACCGGCACGCCGGCCCGCGCCTCGAGCATGTAGGCGCCGGGGTCCGACAGGGTGCGCAGGGCGAAGCCGACCACGGCCGGCGGTTCGCCGCGCAGCGGCGTGTCGTCGTAGACCGGGGTGAAGCTGCAACCGGACAGCAGGGCGCGCACCATCAGCGCCTCGTCCGACGAGGCGCCGGCCGCCGGGCTGTTGATGCCGAACAGCAGCCGCTCGGCCTCGGCCTCGTTGACCAGCCCGCGCTCCTGCATGATGTCGACCATGGCGGAGCTGGTCATCACCGGCGCCGCCTTGCCCTTCCAGCAGAAGCGGCCGTCGTCCCAGCCGACGTCGAGGCAGCGGAAGACCATGTGCGGCTCCACCGCGCCGGGGGCCGAGGACACGATGTAGTTGACCCGCAGCAGCCCGTTCCACACCCCCGCCGGGGCGACGATGCAGGACAGGCCGTTGCGCGTCAGGCGCAGGTAGGTGTCGTTGATGCCCGAGGGCTCGAAATCGAAGAGCATGGCTGCCTCACCTCGTTCCGGGATGTGCATCCCTCGTTCGATGAGTCAGGTGAGGCGTGCGGCGCGCTCCGCACACTGTCCATGCGTGGGGTTCTCGTTCGGGGCGGGGCGAAAAGGCGGTAGGCCGAAACGGGGGGGCACCCACCTTTTCGCGGTCGCCTTCGGGGAGGAGGGACCTCCCCGGAGCGCCGACGTCCGACGCCCGTTTGCAGGCGGGCGGTCGTCGGTGATCAGGCGCCGGCGGTCAGTTTCCGGTCGCGGGACCCAGGAACACGCTGGCGTGGCTGTCCTGGTCCTTGCTGCCGGTGTCGGTCAGGTGGAAGGTCAGCGGGGTGGAGGCCGCCTTCACGTTCGCCTTGGGGGCGGTGACGTAGACGCGGTAGGTCGCGACGCTGTCCGGCGAGGCGGAGATGGTCGCGCCGTGGGTCTCGGCCGATTCGTCCTCGCCGACCACCTTGACCTCGGCCCCGGTCAGGCCGCTGACGGTCAGGGCGTAGGAGCGCGGCTGCCGGGTCTTGTTGGCGACCTTGAAGGTGTAGGCGTTGCGCAGCCCGCCGTCCGACAGGGCGACGAACAGCGGGGCGCGGTCGCGCAGCACCGTGATGTCCAGCCGGGGACGCAGCGCGAAGCTCCAGGCCATGGCGCCGCCGATGACCAGCATCAGCAGGGCGTAGACGATGCTGCGCGGGCGGAAGAAGCGCCAGGAATAGGTCTTGCCCTGCGCCCGCGTCTCCTGCGCGGCCAGCGAATCGAAGGCGATCAGCTTGGTCGGCAGGCCCTGGGCGACCATGATGCTGTCGCAGGCGTCGACGCACAGGCCGCAGTTGATGCAGTCGGCCTGCTCGCCGGTGCGCACGTCGATGCCGACCGGGCAGACCTGCACGCACTGGCCGCAGTCGATGCAGTCGCCGAAGCCCTGCGCCCGCCGCTCGTCCCAGCTCTGCGACTTGCGCTTGGGCGCGCGGTTGTCGCCACGGTCGGCCCGGTAGGTGACGACGAGGCTGTGCTCGTCCAGCATCGCGGACTGGATGCGCGGCCACGGGCACATGTACATGCACATCTGCTCGCGGGTCCAGCCGGCCATCAGGTAGGTCATGCCGGCGAACAGCGCGAAGAAGCTGTAGGATTCGTAGGAGGCCTGGAAGGTCGCGAGGTCGCGCGCCAGGGCCGGCGCGTCGGTGAAGTAGGCGACGAAGCCGAAGCCGGTGACGAGGCTGAGCGCGATCCAGCCGGCGTGCTTGCCGGTCTTGCGCAGCAGCTTGCGCGCGGTCCAGGGCGCCTTGTCGCCGCGGATGCGCTCGGCCCGGTCGCCCTCGAAGACGCGCTCGATCCACACGAACAGGTCGGTCCAGACCGTGTGCGGGCAGGCGAAGCCGCACCAGACGCGCCCGGCCAGCGCCGTCGCCAGGAACAGCCCGAGCGCCGCGACGATCAGGATGCCGGTCAGGTAATAGATCTCCTGCGGCCAGATCTCGATCCAGAAGATGAAGAAGCGGGGCGTCGTCAGGTCGAACAGCACCGCCTGGGCCGGCGCGTCGCCGCCGCGCTCCCAGCGGATCCAGGGCGCGATGAAGAACAGCGCCAGCAGGACCGCGAAGGTCAGGGTCTTGAGACGGCGGTAAACACCCTTGACCGCCTTCGGGTGGACTTTCTTTTGGCTTTCGAACAGCGTGAGCGGGGCCTTCTCCGGCTGAACGATGCTTCCGTCTGGCATGTCGAGGGGCCTGGGTTCCGGGACTGAATGCGGAACGGACCATAGACGCCCGCCGTCCCATGGCCATTGACCTCGGTCAACCGGACACGGAATTTTAAAAAGCCTTTATTTTGTTACGGCTTTCCGGTGGTGCGTCAATCCGCGCTCCGGGCTCCGGTGATACTGCGCGCGGGGCTCCGGCTCAAGCGTCTTCTTGTGTCAAAACAGGGCGTTACGCTGATGGTATCAGAGCGCCGCAATCAGCGCGACGTAGCGTCCGGCCTTGCCCAGCGTGACCAGGAGCAGGAACAGGCGGAAATCGACGCGCAGGATTCCGGCGACCAGCGTCAGCGGATCGCCGATCACCGGAACCCAGGCCAGCAGCAGCGACCAGACGCCGAAGCGGCGGTACCAGCGGGTCGCCCGCTCCACCAGCGCCGGCGACGCCGGAAACCAGCGGCGGTCCTGGAAATGCATCAGGTAGCGGCCGAGCGCCCAGTTGACGGCCGATCCGGCGACGTTGCCGGTGGTCGCCACCAGAATCAGCGTCAGGCTGTCGTAGCGTCCGGAGGCGTGCAGGCTGGCCAGCAGCAGTTCGGACTGGGCGGGGAAAATTGTCGCGGCGATCAGGGCGACGAAAAAAAGTCCGGCGTAGGCCGCGACGTCGGACATCGGTAAAATCCTTCCCGGCCAGCGGTTTGGGGGATGGCGAAGGGCGCGCAGCGGACCATAAGAGGGTGGGGGTCGGCGATTTCAAGCGGAAAGCGATGGCCGGATGCACGCCTTCCCGCTTGCCCGGCAACCCCGGAGAGACAAGAATGGGCGGAGGGGACGCCATGCGTGTTCACTGCCGGCAAATGCCACTCTGTCGGGAATCGCCGGCAATCTCTGGACTCTGGTCCCCGCGAAGGAGGAACGAGCGCGCATGACCGAAACCGGCTTCGCCCGTCTTGACGCCGACGGACGGTTGATCTGGTCGAACGCGGCCTTCGCCGCGCTGTTCGCGGCCCAGCCGGGGGCGGCGCTCGACGCCTTCCTCGGGCCGGTGGCGGCGGCCGCCCTGCGCGCCGGGGAGACGGTGGCGCACCGGCGGCCCGGCCGGCCGGCGGCCGACCTGTCGCTGGGACGCGGCGAGGGCGGCGGATGGCTGCTGTCGGCCGCGCGGCCGGCGGGGTGGGAGGCGTCGGTGGCGCTCTCCGACCGGGGGGAGGGGCCGTGGGCGCGGACCAGCCTGATCCTGGACTGCCTCAGCCAGGGCGTCATGGCCTTCGACCGCAACCTGCGGCTGGTCGCCTGGAACCAGCGGGTGCTGGAGCTTCTGTGCATCGACCCGGCCTTTCCGCGCTACGAGCAGCCCTACGAGGAGGTCGTCCGCCACATCGCCGAGCGCGGCGGCTACGGCGACGGGGTGGTGACCGATCTGGTGGCGCAGCGGCTCGACCACATCCGCAACGCCTCCTGGCCCTTCTACAACGAACGCGTGCGGCCCGACGGGGTGATCATCGAAACGGTGACGCTGGCGCTTCCCGACGGCGGCTTCGTCACCACCTACACCGACATCACCGGGCGCAAGCGGACCGAGCGCGAGCTGGCCGCCAGCCGCGAGCTGTTCGAGCTGGCGGTCCGCGCCGCGCACGAAGGCGTCTCGCAATGGAATCCGCAGGCCGGGGAGGTCTGGTTCTCGCCGCAATGGTGGGGCCTGCTCGGCTATGACGAGACGGAGATGGACAACCGGCGCGAGCGCTGGGAGGAGCTGATCCACCCCGACGACGCGGCCGACACCCTGCGGGTGATCGGCCAGATGGCGGACGGGCTGCTGACGGAAAGCCACCTGCTCCAGCGCTACCAGCACAAGGAGGGGCACCGTGTCTATCTCGACACCCGCTCCATCGCCGTGCCGGAGCCCGACGGGCGGGGCTTCCGCGTCGTCGGTTCCCACGCCGACGTGACCGAGGCCGTGCGCTCGGCCGAGGCGGTGCGCGCCGCCAAGGAGGAGGCGGAGCGCGCGCTCTACGACCTGAAGGAGGCGCAGGTCCATCTGATCCAGGCGGAGAAGATGGCGGTGCTGGGGTCGCTGGTGGCCGGGGTGACGCACGAGGTGAACACGCCGATCGGCATCGCGCTGACCGGCGCCTCGCTGCTGGCGGAGAAGACGCGGGGCCTGCGCGGTCTGTTCGAGGCCGGCACCATGCGGCGGGCCGACTTCGCCGACTACATCGACACCGCCGACGAGGCGGCGCAGCTGATGCTGCTCAACATCGAGCGCGCCGTCCGCCTGATCCAGAGCTTCAAGCAGATCGCCGTCGACCAGGCGAGCGAGGAACGCCGGGTCTTCGAGCTGAGCCATTACATCCAGGAGGTCCTGCGCAGCCTGGGCGTGCGCATCCGCCGCTCCGGCCACGCGGTGACGGTGCTCTGCCCGGAGGAGCTGACGCTGGACAGCTACCCCGGCGCCTTCGGCCAGATCCTGACCAATCTGGTGATGAACTCGATCACCCACGGCTACGAGGCCGGGCAGCGCGGCGCGCTGCGCATCGAGGTGACCGAAAGCGCCGACGGGGTGACGCTGGTCTACGCCGACGACGGCCGGGGCATTCCGCTGGATTTGCAGGGCAAGGTGTTCGAGCCCTTCTTCACGACCTGCCGCGACAACGGCGGCAGCGGGCTCGGCCTGAACATCGTCTACACGCTGGTGACCCGGACCCTGCGCGGCCACATCCGGCTCGACAGCCGGCCGGGCGAGGGCGTGACCTTCACCCTGCGCTTTCCGCGCGTGGCCCCGCAACCCATCCAGGCCGAGGCCGCGCGGGCCTGAGCGTGGACGGAGCCGCCGGCTGGGCGGTGGCCGGGCGGGAATGGAAAGCCGGTAGAAAAAAGACCCCGAACCGCACAAGCGGAACGGGGTCTTTTAAAGAAACGGGCGACAAATCCGCCCGCCTTGACTTTGAACGCGACGCCTTTACTGCGGGCGGCGCGAGGCGCGGTGGGCGGGGATGGGGATCGGGCGGATCGCCTGTTCCTCGCGCCGGCTGGCCGACATGTCGATCTCGATGCGGGCGAGCGCCTTGCGAAGCTCGTGCACCGTGTCCGACAGGGACTGGATGGTCCCCTCGTTGGGCTGCTGACGCCAGCCGCGATAGGCCGTGATGCAGGCCTTGGCGGTGTCGCGCAGGCGTCCCTCCACCGCGTCCACCGGCGGGGTCGGCTGGCCGCCGGCCGTGCGCGGCGCGGTGTCCGCCGGAGCGCCGGCAGCGCCCGCCGCCGGTGCGGCGACCGGCTGCGGAGCGGGCTGCGGCGCCGGCTGGGGAGCCGGTTCCGGACGGTTGAGACGCAGGGTTTCCGTGGGCGCCGGAGCGGAAGCCGCGGCCGGGGCGGGCGATTCGGCCGGCTGGGGCTCCGCCGCCGCTTCCGTGCGCGGCGCGCGGGTGAGCGTGGCGCGGCCGGCGCGGGCGGCCGGACGCGGACGGGCCTCGGCGGCGGCTGGAGCCGGGGCGGCCGGCGTTTCGGCGGGAGTCACCGAGGCGGGAGTCACCGAGGCGGCGGTCGGCGCGTCGGCGACGGCCGGAGCGGAAAGGGCCGGAGCGGAAACATCCGAAGCGGCGGCGGGCGTTTCGGCAGCGGGCGTCTCGGCGGCTTCGCCGGCCGGCTCGCCATCGACCGGCAGTTCACCCTGGCCGGCGGCCTCGGCCTTCTTGATGATGTAGGAGATCGCGCTCGGCGTGCATTCGAACTCGCGCGCGATCGCCGACAGGGTTGCGCCGCCGTGGTAGCGCTCAAGGATTTGAGGCCACGCCGATTGCGGAATGCGCCCGCGCTTCTTGGGAGACTCCGGTTCGCTCCCGGTTTCTGCGTTCATTATATCGCTCGGTTGCCAAAGTGAATTTTGAGTCATTCGTCAGCATGTTGGGCCGGATCGCACGCTTCCGACGCAGAACCACGCGGGCGCGTGCATCGGCATCATCAGGCTTCACGCTGGCGGGCGATGTTTTCGGTACGGATGACTATCGGAAACTCTTCTCGAAAATACCAGCATAACTTTGCAAGGAATCACGAATTTGTGGTCACGCTGCCGCTCGCGGCAATGGCGCCGCCACTCGCGGTAATCGTGATGATCCGCGCGATCCGGTTCCGGATTTTAAAAACTCGTTGAAGGCGTGTGGGGCGTGTGGGCGATTTCAAAAGGCGGAGGGACCCGAACGGCGCTCTGGCGTGTTTGGCAGGGTGAACGGGTCCCTGCCGGGCCCCGAAGTCCGTCAGGCGGAGACCGTCCATGCCGCATTCGTCCGTTCTCTTCCGGCGCCTGCCGGCGCTGGCGCTCTCCACCGCGCTGGCCGGCGCGGTGGCCGTGCCGCTGGTTGCGTTCCCGGCCGCCGCCCAGGACGCGGCCCCGGCTCCGGTCCAGGCACCGGCCCAATCCCCCCTGGTTCCCGCTCCGGGCGCCAGCCAGAATTACGCGCCGCCCTCCTTCGCGGCGCTCGCCCGCAGCCAGGTCGACACCGTCGTCAACATCTCGACCACCCAGGGGGGGCCGGCGGGGGCGGGGCCGGAGGCACGGCCGGACGTGCCGCCCGGCTCGCCGCTGGAAGAGTTCTTCCGCGAATTCCGCAACCGGCAGCGGGGCGGCGGCGGTGGCGGCGGCGGTGGCGACGGCGGCCCGCCGTCGGGCCCGCACGGGATGGCGCTCGGCTCCGGCTTCATCATCGACCCGTCGGGCCTCGTCGTCACCAACCACCATGTGGTGGCCGAGGCCGCGGAGATTTCCGTCACCCTGCACGACGGCACCAAGCTGGCCGCCAAGCTGGTCGGCAGCGACGCGCCGACCGATCTCGCGCTGTTGAAGGTCGAAAGCTCCAAGCCGCTGACCGCCGCCCGCTGGGGCGACAGCGACGCGGTGCAGGTCGGCGACTGGGTGGTGGCCATCGGCAACCCGTTCGGGCTCGGCGGCTCGGTCACCGCCGGCATCCTGTCGGCCCGCGCCCGCGACATCCAGCAGGGCCCCTACGACGACTATCTCCAGACCGACGCCTCGATCAACCGGGGCAATTCCGGCGGGCCGCTCTACAGCACCGACGGCGGCGTCATCGGCATCAACACCGCCATCTATTCGCCGACCGGCGGGTCGGTGGGAATCGGCTTCGCGATTCCCTCGTCGATCGCCAAGCCGGTCATCGACCAGTTGAAGGACGGCGGCAAGGTGCGGCGCGGCTGGCTCGGCGTGCAGGTCCAGCGGGTGACGCCGGACATCGCCGAGAGCCTGGGCATGGCCGACACCAACGGCGCGCTGGTCACCAGCGTCGCCCCCGACGGCCCGGCGGCGGCGGCCGGCATCCGCCAGGGCGACGTCATCACCCGCTTCGGCGACAAGCCGGTCGAGCAGATGCGCCAGCTTCCGCGCGTCGTCGCCTCGGCCGCGATCGGCAGCACGGTGCCGCTGGGGATCGTGCGCGGCGGCAGCCCGAACTCGGTGCCGGTGACGGTCGGCGAGCTGCGCAACGAGCCGCAGCAGCTGGCGCTCGCCGGGTCGAGCGGTCCGCCGCGCTCGGCCCAGCCGGACGGGGGCAGGACCGTGCTGGGGCTGAAGCTGGCGCCGCTGACGCCCGGCCTGCGCGAGACCTTCTCCATCGCCGCCGACGTCGAAGGGCTGGTGGTGACCGAGGTCGGCGACAACAGCCCGGCGTCGGAGCGCGGCCTCGACCTCGGCGACGTCATCGTCGAGGCCGGGCAGGAGCCGGTCAACAGCCCGGCCGATCTCGACGCCCGCATCGACCAGGCGCGCAGCCAGGGCCGCAAGACCCTGCTGATGCTGGTCAGCCGGGGCGGCGACCTGCGCTACGTTCCGCTGCCGCTGGAGGAGAAGAAGGGCTGATTCCGCTCCGCCGCCTTCGCGTCGGATGAACTTGCGGACGGAGCGGGGCAGGACCCCGCCCCGTCCCATCCTTTTCGCTACCGTTCCCAGGACGGCGGGAGTATTTTGCCGCCCGTTCGATGAATGGCCCCTTCGGGGCGTGGGATGGCAGCAGTGAGCAATCTTCCGGAGAGCCGACAGCCGGTGCGGCTCTCGGTCGTGGTTCCGGTTTTCAACGAGGCCGACAACGTGCTGCCGCTGCTCGACGAGATCGAGCGGGCGCTGGCCCCGTCGGGGGCCTCCGGGCCGGGCGGCTTCGAAATCATCTTCGTCGACGACCAGTCCGACGACGACACCCAGGCGCGCCTCGCCCCGGCGGTCCGGGCCGGCCGCCTGCGCGTGCTGCGCCATCGCCGCCGCTCCGGCCAGAGCGCCGCCGTGCGCAGCGGCGTCAAGGCCGCCCGTGGCGAATGGGTGGTGACGCTGGACGGCGACGGCCAGAACGACCCGGCCGACATCCCCGCCCTGTTCGCCCTGGTGGCGAAGGGCGAGGCCGGCTCGCCGATCCTGGTCGGCGGCCTGCGGAAGAAGCGCCAGGACACGCTGTCGAAGCGCTGGGCCTCGAGGATCGCCAACGCCGTGCGCCAGTCCTTCCTCCAGGACGGCTGCACCGACAGCGGCTGCGGGCTGAAGCTGTTCCGCCGCGACGCCTTCCTCGACCTTCCCTTCTTCGGCGCCATGCACCGCTTCCTGCCGGCGCTGTTCCGCGCCCACGGCCACGCCGTGGCCTACGTGCCGGTCAACCACCGCCCGCGCGGGCGCGGCGTGTCGAAATACACCAACTGGCGGCGCGGCCTGATCGGCGTCGTCGATCTGCTGGGCGTCTATTGGCTGAAGCGGCGGACCAACCTGTCGCCCGTCACCGAAGATCTGTGAACCACGCCGGCCCCGGAATCCTCTCCCATGCTCGAACACGTCATCGCCTGGTTCCATGACCAGAGCACGACCGACCTGATCTGGATCGGCCTCGGCTTCTTCGCCCAGTTCCTGTTCATGATGCGCTTCGTCGTCCAGTGGATCGCCAGCGAACGCGCCAAGCGCAGCGTCATGCCGGAGCTTTTCTGGTACTTCTCGATCGGCGGCGGCACGCTGCTGTTCGCCTATTCGATCTACCGGGTCGATCCCGTCTACATGTTCGGGCAGGGGCTGGGCCTGCTCATCTACATGCGCAACATGTATTTCGTCTGGAACAACAAGCAGACCGGCGGGGCGGCGTGACCGGCCGGCTGCCGCTCTACGGCTACGCGCTGCTGGCGCTGCTGAGCGCGGCGCTGTTCCTGCCGGGCTTCCAGGGCCTGCCGCCCTTCGACCGCGACGAGGCGCGCTTCGCGCAGGCGTCGTCGCAGATGCTCGACAGCGGCAACTACGTCGACATCCGCTTCCAGGACGAGACCCGCTACAAGAAGCCGGTCGGCATCTACTGGCTTCAGAGCGCGGCGACCGCGCTGGCGACCGACCTCACCGGAACGCCCAAGGCGATCTGGACCTACCGGATTCCCTCCTTCCTCGGCGCCATCCTGGCGGTGCTGGCCAGCGCCTGGACCGGGGCGCGGCTGTTCGGCGGCGCCGCCGGCTTCCTGGCCGGGCTGATGATGGCGTCCTGCGTCGTGCTCGGCGTCGAGGCGCGCATGGCCAAGACCGACGCCGTGCTGCTCGCCACCGTGGTGCTCGGGCAGGCGGCGCTGGCGCATCTCTACCTGACGCGCGACCGCGAGGCTCCGGCCGGCCGCGCCGCCTGGACGGCGCCGCTGGTCTTCTGGATCGCCGCCGGCGTCGGCATCCTGGTCAAGGGGCCGATCGTCCTGCTGGTGTCGGGCACCACGGCGCTGGCGCTCGCCCTGTGGGACCGCAGGGCCGGCTGGCTGAAGCGGCTGAAGCCGCTGCCGGGCCTCGCCATCGTCGCCGCCATCGCCGCGCCCTGGCTGATCGCCATCGCCATCAAGACCAAGGGCGCCTTCTTCGCCGAATCGGTCGGCCACGACATGATGGGCAAGGTCGCCGGCGGGCAGGAGGGCAAGGGCCTGCCGCCCGGCTACTACCTCGGCAGCTTCTGGGTCACCTTCGCCCCCTGGTCCTTCCTGGCCCTGCTGGCGGTTCCCTGGGCGTGGGCGCGGCGCCGGATCGACGCCGTGCGCTTCTGCGTCGCCTGGATCGTCCCGAGCTGGCTGGTGTTCGAGGCGGTGCCGACCAAGCTGCTGCACTACACCCTGCCGGTCTTCCCCGCCATCGCCGCGCTGGCGGCGGCGGCCCTGCTGGAGAATTTCGGCCGCACCCAGGAGCGTCCGCGCCGCCTCCTGACCGCCGTCGCGGTGGCGCTGGGCTGCCTCGGCTTCGGGGCGCTGACGCTGGCGGTGGCGCTGATCCCCTATCTGGTCGACCGGCGGATCGATCCGGTCGGGCTGGCGCTGGTGCCGGCGGTGGCCGGAATCTTCGCCGTCTTCGTCCGGCTGATCCTGCAAGGCCACCACCGCTCCGGCATGGCGGCCGGCGTGGCGGCGGCGGCGATCCTCTACGCCGGCACCTACGGCGCGGTGCTGCCGGCCATCGAGGGCGTCTGGGTCAGCCGGCAGGTCGCCCGCGCCGTCGCCGCGACGCGGCCCTGCCCGGACAGCGTCGTCGCCTCCGCCGGCTATTCGGAGCCGAGCCTCGTCTTCCTGGTGGGAACCCCGACCAGGCTGGTCCATGGCGCGGCGGCGGCCGAGCATCTCGCCGGCGGCGGGGCCTGCGCGCTGGCCCTGGTCGACGACCGCGAGGAGGCCGCCTTCCAGGCCGCCGCCGGTTCCGCGACGCCGGTCCGGCTGGCCGAGGTGTCGGGCTTCAACTACAACACCGGCAAGCGCGTCCACCTGACGCTCTACGGCCGCCCGGCCTCCTGAGTCTTCCGTGGCGGGGCGTGCGAACGGCCTCCCCCAGGCTGGGTAACGCGCCTCCGCCCTGGACGCCGGACCGCCTCTGCGGCGCAATGTCCGTCCCGACCCGCCATGCGCCGGACCCGCCCTCCTGGGCGTCGTTCCGGCCGTGGCGCCCGGATCAAACCGGGATCACAACGGACGAAAGGCGCCCGTTCGATGCAACGCACCCTCGCCGCAACCTTTCTGGCCCCGGCCCTGCTGACGCTGTCGGTGCTCGCCGCCGGCCCGGCCCACGCGCAGAAGCAGGAATACCAGCCCTGGACCTACGACGAGATGGTCCCGACCGGCCCCTACATGCGCAACATGGAGCAGGCCCAGCCGGTGCCCGGCGCGCGTCCCTCGCACTGGGGCTCGATGAAGCAGCAGCCCGGACAGGGCCGCGCCGGCATGACCCGCTACGGCACCGACGTGAAGTCGACGACCCGCTCCTATTCGGCGACCCAGTCGCTGACGCCGCCCAGGGTCGACCCGAGCCGGCCGATCCTCGCCGCCCCGCCGCGCAGCGCCGATCCGCCGGCGACCCCGCGCACGGCGCGGCGCGACTAGGCCCCGTCTCCAGACGCGACGGTCAAGCCGCCGCCATCAGCCGGCGTCCGGAGGCTCGTCCGGGCCCCACAGCCACGCCGCCCCGCGCACGCCGCTGGAATCGCCGTGCACGGCGCGGCGCACCGGCGTGTCCAGCCGGTCGGTGAAGGCCCAGCGGGCGATGGCCTCCGGCAGCCGGTCGTAGAGCGGCTCCGCGTTGGACAGCCCGCCGCCCAGCACGATCACGTCGGGGTCGAGCAGGTTGACCACTCCGGCCAGCCCGCGTCCCAGCCGGCCGACCAGCCGCTCGACGGTGGCGGCGCAGGCACTGTCCCCGCCGGCGGCGCGCGCGACGATGGTGTCGGCGGGCAGGGTCTCGCCGGTCGCGGCGGCGTGGTCGCGGGTCACGCCCGGACCCGAGACGAAGCTCTCCAGACAGCCGTGCTTCCCGCAATAGCAGGCGGGTCCCGGCCGTTCGCCGTCGGCCGGCCAGGGCAGGGGGTTGTGCCCCCACTCGCCGCCGATGGCGTTGCGGCCGGCCAGCGGGCGCCCATGCACGACGATCCCGGCGCCGCAGCCGGTGCCGAGGATGGCGGCGAAGACCACGCCGCAGCCGGCCCCGGCGCCGTCCGCCGCCTCCGACACCGCCAGGCAGTTGGCGTCGTTCTCGACCCGCACCGGCCGGCCGAGCGCCCGGGCGAGGTCGCGGTCGAACGGGCGGCCGATCATCCAGGTGGAGTTGGCGTTCTTCACCAGCCCGGTGGCCGGGGAGATCGCCCCCGGAATCCCGATGCCGACGCTGCATCGCCGGCCGGTCTCGCTTTCGAGCGCCGCGACCAGCCCGGCGATGGTGGCGAGCGTGCCGGCGTAATCGTCGCGGGCCGACGGAACCCGGCGCCGGGCGAGCGTGTTGCCCTGACGGTCGAGGACGATGCCCTCGGTCTTGGTGCCGCCGAGATCGATGCCGATGCGTGTCATGGGTGCAGCAATAGCCCCGAACCGCCCGACACTCAAGATGGCCGGCCGGGCCGGCCCCGTGGAACTATGGCAGTCCGGCATCGGTCTGGGACAAAGAGCGACGGGCCGGCCAAATCCGGTTGACCGGTTCCGGCGTTCCAGTAGAAAGACCGGACGGCCGGGGGAAGCCCATTCGTCCCCCCACCTCGATTCCAAACGAACCGCGCCACCGGAGCACATGATGAGTCGCCAGCGCGCCGCCCTTCGCCCCTCGTCCCGCGTTCTTGGCCGCGTTCTTGGCCGCGTTTTCGGCAGCACCGCCCTGCTGGGCGCGCTGCTGGCCGCGCCGCTCGCCCTGTCGGCTCCGGCCGGCGCCGCGACGCCAGCCAAGACGTCGGCCGCCGCCAAGCCAGTGGCGTCCAAGCCGGCCGCCGCCAAGGCCTCCGCGTCCAAGCCCGGCGCCTGCTACAGCCGCAGCGAGCACGCGGCCGAGCAGCTCATGCGCATGCACACCGAGATGATGGTGGTCGGGCTGACCTGCAAATCGGTCGTGCCGGAAAAGAACCCCTTCGGCACCTACCAGGATTTCTCGGTCAAGAACCGCGCGCTGCTGTCGAGCTCGGAAGCCACGCTGATCGGTCACTACAAGAAGACCGGCGGCAACGGCACCGCGAAGTTCGACACCTTCCGCACCGAGCTGGCCAACGAGATCAGCCGGCGCGCCGCGACCATCGGCATCCCGCAATACTGCCAGACCTTCGTCGACCGCTCGAAGGCGGCGCAGGATCTGAACGCCGACGATCTGCGCACCCTGACCTCCGACGAGAAGAACGCCGGCCTGATGCACCTCGCCAGCAAGCCGCTGTGCGACGTGCAGGTGGTCAGCGGCCCCGACAGCGGCTACGCCGTCGCCCAGGCGGCGCCCAGCCGCGCGCCGGCCAAGGCGGCCCCCGCCAAGGCCAAGGCGAAGGCCCCGGCCAAGGCTCCGGCGAAGCCCAAGGTCGCCGCCGCCCCGGCCAAGCAGACCGTCGCCGCCCGCTGACGCGCACGCCTCCGGCGCCGTGAACGAGGAAGGCCCCATCCGCTCCGGCGGGTGGGGCCTTCGGCGTTTCCGGACCGGGAATCCGGGAGGCGGCCATCCCGGACACATGCGAACAACACAAATCTGTCTTGCAAAAATCCACGGGGCTGATACTACCGGAACAGCCGGCCTTGCCGGGCTCCCATCCCGCCGGAACGGGGTGGGGTCGCCTTCCGGCATCACAAAAAATGTTGGTCCATCAATCCGATAGATGGGCCGGGTCAGATCAGGGGGCTGCTGTTGCGTGATCGGTGTGCCGTGTGTGCCCGCGTCGCCGCGCCCCGCCTCGCGACACGCTGAAGGTGGGGTGACGCCATGGACTATTTTGTACAGCAATTGATCAACGGGTTGTCGCTCGGGGCGATCTACGGGTTGATCGCGATCGGCTACACGATGGTGTACGGCATCATCGGAATGATCAACTTCGCGCACGGCGAGATCTACATGATCGGTGCGTTCGTGGCGCTGATCACGTTCCTGGCGATCGGCGCGCTGGGGATCACCTGGGTGCCGCTGGCGCTGCTGCTGATGCTGGCGGCGTCGATGCTGTTCACCAGCGTCTACGGCTGGACGGTGGAACGCATCGCCTACCGGCCGCTGCGCTCCTCGCCGCGGCTGGCGCCGCTGATCTCGGCCATCGGCATGTCGATCTTCCTCCAGAACTACATGCAGATCCTCCAGGGCGCGCGCTCCAAGCCGTTGCAGCCGATCCTGCCCGGCAACCTCACCCTGATGGACGGCGCCGTCTCGGTCAGCTACGTGCGGCTCGCCACCATCGTGCTCACCCTGCTGCTGATGGTCGGCTTCACCATCCTGATCAACCGCACCTCGCTCGGCCGCGCCCAGCGCGCCTGCGAGCAGGACAAGAAGATGGCCGGCCTGCTCGGCGTCAACGTCGACCGCATCATCTCGCTGACCTTCGTCATGGGCGCCGCGCTGGCCGCCGTCGCCGGCATGATGGTGCTGCTGATCTACGGCGTCATCGACTTCTACATCGGCTTCCTGGCCGGGGTGAAGAGCTTCACCGCCGCCGTGCTCGGCGGGGTCGGCTCGCTGCCCGGCGCCATGCTCGGCGGCGTCGTCATCGGCCTGATCGAGGCCTTCTGGTCGGGCTATGTCGGCTCCGAGTGGAAGGACGTCGCCACCTTCACCCTGCTCGTCCTCGTGCTGATCTTCCGCCCCACCGGCCTGCTCGGCCGGCCCGAGATCGAGAAGGTGTGAGCCCCATGACCATGCCGTCCCACACCGCCTCGGCCGCCGCCCCCACCAATCGCGCCGTCGACTGGCCGGGCACGCTGCGCGACGCCGGGCTCGCCGCCTTCGTGGCGCTGCTGCTCACCCTGCCGCTGGTCGGCCTGCGCACCATCGACCGCCCGACCGGGCTGGGCATCGAGGCGCGGCCCGACGAGGTGATCGCCTCCATCGTCCTGGTGTTCCTCGGCCGTCTCGGGCTCGGGCTGATCCGCCAGAACCTGGCCCTGCCGGTGCTGGTCCTGGCGCTGGCCTGCGCCGGGGTCGGGCTGGTGCTGCCGATGCCGACCCAGGTGCTGCGCCTGGTGCTGGTCGCCGGCGGCGGCATCATCGCGCTGCGCGCCGCCATCACGCTGACCACCGGGCGCTCCAAGCTGTCCCAGGCCGAGCGCGACCGCCGCATGGACCGCGTCGCCGTCCAGGTCCAGCACGCCACCAAATACATCGCCCCGGTCGCCATCATCGGCGCCGCCATCCTGCCGCTGACGCCGATCGCCGACCGCCAGATCCTCGACATCGGCATCCTGCTGCTGACCTACATCATGCTCGGCTGGGGGCTGAACATCGTGGTCGGGCTGGCCGGCCTGCTCGACCTCGGCTACGTCGCCTTCTACGCGGTGGGCGCCTACAGCTACGCGCTGCTGGCGCATTACTTCGGGCTCAGCTTCTGGGTCTGCCTGCCGCTGGCGGGGATGCTGGCGGCGCTGTCGGGGGTGCTGCTGGGCTTCCCGGTGCTGCGGCTGCGCGGCGACTATTTCGCCATCGTGACGCTGGGCTTCGGCGAGATCATCCGCATCATCCTGGTCAACTGGTACCAGTTCACCGGCGGCCCCAACGGCATCTCCGGCATCCCGCGCCCGAGCTTCTTCGGCATCGCCGACTTCACCCGCACGCCGACCGAGGGCATGGCCGCCTTCCACGAGCTGTTCGGGCTGGAGTTCTCCTCGCTGCACCGCATCGTCTTCATGTACTACCTGATCCTGGCGCTGGCGCTGGTGGTCAACCTGTTCACGCTCAGGGTCCGCAAGCTGCCGCTGGGCCGCGCCTGGGAGGCGCTGCGCGAGGACGAGATCGCCAGCGCGTCGCTCGGCATCAACCGCACCAACATGAAGCTGGCGGCCTTCGCCATCGCGGCGATGTTCGGCGGCTTCGCCGGCTCCTTCTTCGCCACCCGCCAGGGCTTCATCAGCCCGGAGAGCTTCACCTTCATCGAATCGGCGATCATCCTGGCGATCGTCGTGCTCGGCGGCATGGGCTCGCAGATCGGCGTGGTGGTGGCGACGCTGCTGGTGATCGGCCTGCCGGAAGCCTTCCGCGAGCTGGCCGACTACCGCATGCTGGCCTTCGGCATGGGCATGGTGGTGATCATGCTGTGGCGGCCGCGCGGCCTGCTGGCCCACCGCGACCCGACCATCCTGCTGCATGGCGGCCGCAAACCCCAGAGCGCCGGAGCCGCCCGATGAACGCCGTGACGACGAACGAGAAGCCGCTGCTGACGGTCGAGCACCTGACCATGCGCTTCGGCGGCCTGGTCGCCAACAACGACGTCTCCTTCGAGGCGCGGGCCGGCGAGATCACCGCGCTGATCGGGCCGAACGGGGCCGGCAAGACGACGCTGTTCAACTGCGTCACCGGCTTCTACACGCCGACCGTGGGGCGGCTGACGCTGCGCCACGCCGACGGGCGGGAGTTCCTGCTGGAGCGCATGGCCGGCTACCGCATCGCCCAGCAGGCCGGCGTGGCGCGCACCTTCCAGAACATCCGGCTGTTCGGCGGGATGAGCGTGCTGGAGAACCTGATCGTCGCCCAGCACAACAAGCTGATGGACGCCTCGGGCTTCGCGATCGCCGGGCTGCTGGGCTTGCCCGGCTACCGGGCGGCGGAGCGCGAGGCGCTGGATCTGGCGAAATACTGGCTGGAGCGGGTGCGGCTGACCGAGTTCGCCGACTGGGAGGCGGGCAACCTGCCCTACGGGGCGCAGCGCCGGCTGGAGATCGCGCGCGCCATGTGCACCGAGCCGGTGCTGCTGTGCCTGGACGAGCCGGCGGCGGGCCTGAACCCGCGCGAGTCGGCGGAGCTGGCGGAAATCCTGACCTTCATCCGCGACACCCGGACGCCGGGCGGGCACCGGATGGGGGTGCTGCTGATCGAGCATGACATGAGCGTGGTGATGCGCATCTCCGACCATGTGGTGGTGCTGGATTATGGGCGGAAGATCTCCGACGGCGACCCGGCCTTCGTGAGGAACGACCCGGCGGTGATCCGCGCCTATCTGGGCGAGGACGAGGATTCCGATCTGCCGCCGGAGGTGGCGGCCGACCTGCCCGACGCGGTGGCCAACCCCGTCCAGAAGGGGGCGTGAGGCGATGAGCATGCTGAAAGTGTCGGGGGTGCACACCTTCTACGGGGCCATCGAGGCGCTGAAGGGCATCGACCTGGAGATCGGGTCGGGCGAGATCGTCTCGCTGATCGGGGCGAACGGGGCGGGCAAGTCGACGCTGCTGATGACCTTGTGCGGCAGCCCGCGGGCGCGCCAGGGCCGGGTGATCTTCGAGGGCGAGGACATCACCGACCTGCCGACGCACGAGATCGTGCGGCGCGGCATCGCCCAGTCGCCCGAAGGGAGACGGATTTTCCCGCGGATGAGCGTGCTGGAGAATCTCCAGATGGGCTCGATCGTGGCGAAGCCGGGCAGCTTCGAGACGGAGCTGGAGCGGGTGCTGACGCTGTTCCCGCGGCTGAAGGAGCGCATCCACCAGCGGGCGGGCACGATGTCGGGGGGCGAGCAGCAGATGCTGGCGATCGGCCGGGCGCTGATGAGCCAGCCGCGTCTGCTGCTGCTGGACGAGCCGTCGCTGGGTCTGGCGCCGCTGATCGTCAAGCAGATCTTCCAGGTGATCAAGGCGATCAACGAAGAGCAGAAGATGACGGTGTTCATGGTGGAGCAGAACGCGTTCCACGCGCTGAAGCTGGCGCACCGGGGCTATGTGATGGTGAACGGCAGGATCACGATGACCGGGTCGGGGGCGCAGCTTCTGGCCGACCCGGAGGTGCGGGCGGCCTATCTGGAAGGGGGGCACTGAGATGGAGCACCTGCTTGGCGCGTCGCTTCCGGTGTTCCTCGGGCTGACGGTGGTGGTGTTCGGCGGCTTCGGGGTGCTGACCGGGCAGACGCTGGCGGAGGGGTGGAAGCCGGCGTCGGCGGCGGTGGCCTATTCGCTGCTGCTCGGGCTGGGCGACCGCTTCCTGGCCTGGGGGCTGTTCGGCGAGCCGCTGCTCTCGGTGTGGGGTTTCCTGGTCCACACGGCCGTCATCGGCGCCATCACGCTCACCGCCCACCGCATCGCCATCGCACGCCGCATGGTCAACCAGTACCCCTGGCTCTACGAGCGCGCAGGGCCCTTCGCCTGGAGAGAGCGGGCCGGCGGGGATCTGGGGGAATAGGATAGGCCGAACGGCTGGGGGCGCCGACGAAACTGTCGCATCGGCCCCCGGCCGGAGTATGGTAAAATGAACACCGCCGGAGGGGACCCGGCGGCCGTGCCCGGACCGGAGCGCCAAGCCGAGCGCCACGCTCCGACGGGCCGGGGGAAAACGACTCAACAGGGATCACTCTTCGAACAGGGAGTAAGAATACCCATGAAACTCAAGCTGTCCCTTCTCGCCGCCGTTGCGGCGACCGCGCTCTCCGCGACGGCGGCCAAGGCCGACATCGCGGTGGCCACCGCCGGTCCGATCACCGGCCAGTACGCCACCTTCGGCGAGCAGATGAAGAAGGGCATAGAGCAGGCCGTCGCGGACATCAACGCCGCCGGCGGTGTTCTGGGTCAGAAGCTGAAGCTGGAGGTCGGCGACGACGCCTGCGATCCGAAGCAGGCCGTGGCCGTGGCCAACCAGCTCGCCAAGGCCGGCGTGAAGTTCGTGGCCGGTCACTTCTGCTCGGGTTCCTCGATCCCGGCCAGCCAGGTCTACGCCGAGGAGGGCATCCTCCAGATCTCCCCGGCCTCGACCAACCCGAAGCTGACCGAGCAGAACCTGAAGAACGTCTTCCGCGTCTGCGGCCGCGACGACCAGCAGGGCCTGATCGCCGGCAAGTATCTGCTGGAGAAGTACAAGGGCAAGAACATCGCCATCCTGCACGACAAGTCGGCCTACGGTAAGGGCCTCGCCGACGAGACGCAGAAGGCGCTGAACGCCGGCGGCCAGAAGGAAACCATCTACGAAGCCTACACGGCCGGCGAGAAGGACTATTCCGCCCTGGTGTCGAAGCTGAAGCAGGCGGCCGTCGAGGCCATCTACATCGGCGGCTACCACACCGAGGCGGGCCTGATCGCCCGTCAGATGAAGGACCAGGGCCTGAACGCCGTCATCATCTCCGGCGACGCGCTGGTGACGAACGAGTACTGGGCCATCACCGGCGCCGCCGGCGAGAACACCATGATGACCTTCGGCCCGGATCCGCGCGAGAAGCCGGACGCCAAGGCGGTCGTCGAAAAGTTCCGCAAGGCCGGCTACGAGCCGGAAGGCTACACGCTGTACACCTACGCCGCGCTCCAGATCTGGGCCGACGCGGTGAAGACGGCCAACTCGACCGACGCGGCCAAGGTCGCCGAGGTGCTGCGCAAGGGCAACTACGACACCGTCATCGGCAAGATCGGCTTCGACGCCAAGGGCGACGTCACCTCGCCGGCCTATGTCTGGTACAAGTGGAGCAACGGCCAGTACGCCGAGGTCAAGTGATCGCCATCCGGCCGATCGCCTAGAGGAAAGGGTCCGGCAAGCGATTGCCGGACCCTTTTTCCGTCGGGTGGGTTTTCGACGGACGGTTCCGTCAGGGAATGGGCCGGTCGACCCGCACGGCGCCGGTCTGCGCCGCCGCCAGCGCGGCCGGCATTCGGCCGCCGCATCGTTCGCTCAGCAGCCGTTCGGCCACGCGCATCACGTCGCGCCAGAAGGCGGCGGCGTGGATGTGGTTGGCAGCCGTGAGTTCGACAAGGCGAACCCGGCTGATTCGGACCGCGGCCTCGCCCAGTTCATCCACCAGGCGGGTCGCGAAGACAAGCACGTCGAGGTCGGTCTTCATAACCTCCATGAACCCACGTCGGCGGGTTTTGTTCCAGCCTTGAGACGGGGTGCGACATCGGGTCATCGGGGGTGCCCCGGCCGATGCTGCGCTGCGGCATGATCCGCCGCCGGACCGGCCACACTGTCACCGAACGGACACTCGCCACGCCGGGGGTGTTTTGTGCTTCAATGGCCGCCAGGGAGCGGCGGCCCGGACACGCCCGTGCCGGACGCCCCCTATTTTTTTTGATGGTCCCCGGGATGGCCCGGGGGTCGGTTGGGGAGAGGTGGATATGCGCAGGAAGCGCGAGGTCGTCGAAGGTCAGGTTTACCGCAAGCTGGGACCCAGCGGCGGTTTCTGGGAGGTGATCGCCATCCGCAAGGACGGCATGGGCACGCAGCACGCCCAGTTGAAGCGGTCGGACGATCCCAAGACGCTGAAGACGCTGTCGGTTTCCGCCCTGCTCGACGCCCAGCAGTTCGAGATCGTCACCGAATCGTGACCTCGCCTCAGCGCCGCCGGTAGAGGTCGATCCCGTCCGGGCCGGCCTCCCGCGCCAGATCGCCGCGCCGGATCAGGTGGTTCAGGTGGGCGATCGCCTCGCCGATCGCGAAGACCATCTGGTGCGGGTCGAGCGGGCGGTCGAACAGCCGCCGGGTCACCGCCGCCGCCGTTCGCGGCGCGCCACAGAACTCCAGGATTTCCTCGAGTCGCGCCCGATGGTGGCCGGCCAGTTCGGCCGCCCGCGCGTGCAGGCCCCGGAAGGGCAGCCCGTGCGAGGGCAGCACCAGCGTGTCGGCGGGCAGCGCCGACCACGCCTCCAGGCTGGCGAGATAGTCGGCCAGCGGGTCGGCGTCGGGCTCGGTCGGCCAGACGCTGATGTTCGGGCTGATGCGCGGCAGGATCTGGTCGCCGGAAATCAGCAGCCCGCCCGCCTCGTCGTGCAGGCTGACCGGCTCGGCGGTGTGGCCGCCGCCGCCGATCACCGTCCAGCGGGTGGAGCCCACCGCCAGCCGGTCGCCGGCCCGCAGCCGGGTCAGCACCGCCGGCACGCCGGGCACGCCGCGCGCGTAGGCGCCCTGGCGGCCCAGCACGGCGGCCAGCGGGTCGGCGTCGAGCCCGCTGCGGCGGTAGAAGCGCTCGGCCGCCGCGTCGAAGGCCGGGCTGGGGCCGGCCGCCAGCATCTGGGCGATCAGCCATTCGGTCAGGGAGGCGGCGAACTCCGCCCCGGTGCGCCGCACCAGCCAGTCGGCCGCGCCGATGTGGTCGGGGTGGAAATGGGTGACGACGACGCGCCGTACCGGCTTGTCCGCCAGGACCGTCGTCAGCAGCCTTTCCCAGCTTTCGCGGGTGCGCCGGTCGCCCAGCCCGGTGTCGACCAGGGTCCAGCCGGCCTCGCCGCCGTCCAGCGCCCACAGATTGATGTGGTCGAGCTGGAAGGGGAGGGAAAGGCGGATCCACAGGACCCCCGGTGCCACGGCAAGGGCTTCGCCCGGTTCCGGGGCGGAGCAGAAGGGGTGGGTGACGTCACCGTTCGGGGTAGAGGGCATGGGGCTGCGCTTCCAGTCGATTGTTTTTCAAGAAGAATTCCGAAACGCCGAGCTGTTGCGAATATGCGACAGGAACCTCGTCGTCGCCGGGCGGGGGATTGAGGGGGCGGGTGCGGTCTTTATCTCCGGTGCAGGACAGCCGGCATAGCTTGACCGCCGCCGCGCTGGATTACGCTTACGTCATCCGTCCAAGCGTTCAAGTGTTCCGTTTCGCGAACGCCGTCAACCATGGGAAGAAGAAAATGAAGATGCGTGGAGCTCTGTTGGGCGCGGCCTTCGCCCTTGCCCTGCCGACCGCGGCCATGGCCCAGACCGAAGGCTTCTATGTCGGTGCCGGCGCCGGCGTGAACTGGACCCGCGACGCCGATGTGCGCGACTACCCGACCACCAACTTCGGTCTGAAGGAATCCTTCGACCTCGGCGGCGTCGGCAGCGTCTCCGCCGGCTACGCCACCGATTTCGGCATGCGCGCCGAGCTGGAGTTCGCCTGGCGCTGGCGCAACGGAATCGACGACACGGAAAGCGCCACCCCGGCCCTGCGGGGGCTGAGCGGCAAGACCAGCTCGATCGCCTTCATGGGCAACGCGCTGTACGACGTGAAGACCGGCACGCCCTTCACCCCCTACATCGGCCTCGGCGCCGGCGTGGCGCAGGTGCGGCAGAAGCTGAACGGGGTGAGCGACAAGGACTGGGTGTTCGCCTACCAGGGCATCGTCGGCGCCTCCTACGCCCTCACCGACAATCTGGCGGTGACGCTGGACTACCGCTACTTCGCCACGCTCGATCCCGAGTTCGACCTGGGGCCGGTGACGTCGAAGGGCGAGTACCGCAACCACACCATCCTCGCCGGCCTGCGCTACAGCTTCGGCGGCCCGGCCCGGCCGACCCCGGCGGTGGCCGCGGCCCCGGCCGCCCCGATGGCCCAGCAGCAGCCGCAGACCGAGTACCAGGTGTTCTTCGACTGGGACAAGGCGACCATCACCCCGGTGTCCGACAAGATCATCGGCGACGCGGCGGCGGCCGCCGGCCGGGTGCGGGCGGTCAGCATCCACGTCGTCGGCCACACCGACACCTCGGGCTCGCCGGCCTACAACCAGCGGCTCTCGCTGCGCCGCGCCGAGGCGGTGCGGCGCGCCCTGGTCGCCAAGGGCACGCCGGCCAACCTGATCTCGATCGAGGGCAAGGGCGAGCAGCAGCTCATGGTCTCGACCGGCCCCAACGTGCGCGAGCCGTCCAACCGCCGCGCGCAGATCATGATCCGCGTGCAGTGATCCGGCGGGCGCAAGCCTTCGGTGGAAGGGGCGTCGCCACGCGGCGCCCCTTTTTCCGCGCCGCCGCCCCGCCACCGCGCCAATGAGGTAGCGCGGACCGTTGCGTCAGCGTATGACAGTACGGGGAATCACTCGCATTTTCGGTCCGGGACGTTTCATGCAGGTTCTGATCGCCGACGATCATTCCATCGTCCGCAGCGGCTTGACCCATCTGGTGGGGGAGTTGGATGAACAGGCCACGGTGGTCGCCGCCACCAGCTTCGGCCAGTTGATCGGGATTCTCGACCAGGGAAGCGTCTTCGACCTGATCGTGATGGATCTGCGGATGCCCGGCCTGGGCGGACTCGACGAGGTCGAGGCGCTGGTCCGCCGGGTCGCGCCGGTGCCGGTGGCGATCTTCTCGATGATCGAATCGCCGGACGAGATGCGCGCGGTGCTGTCGCGCGGCGTCCGCGCCTTCATTCCGAAATCGACCGACGACGTGCTGGTGGTCAACATCCTGCGGCTGGTGATGGCCGGCGGCTCCTACGTGCCGCCGGTGCTCGGCATGCCGGGGACCGGGCCGGCGCTGCCGGCCGGCGGGCGCGCCGCGCCGCCCAGCCTGTTCGACGGGCTGACCCGCCGCCAGCTGGAGGTTCTGGATCTGCTGGCGCAGGGCCTGTCGAACCAGGACATCGGCGAGCGGCTGGGCCTGAACCTGTCGACCGTGAAGACCCATGTGACCGGCGTGCTGAAGGCGCTGGGCGTCGGCAGCCGGACACAGGCGGTGCTGCTGGTCAAGGAATCCGGGCGCGACCGGCTGGTGTGAGAGGCCGTCCCGGGAGAGCGCCTTTTCCCCCTCACCCCACCCTCTCTCCCTAAGGGAGAGGGGCTTAGGAGCGCCGAACAGAATTCCGTTTTCACCATCGGTGCCCAATGGGGCCGTCATTCCCGCCTTCGCGGGGATGACGGGTCGAGAGACGACTCAAGCTTCTGTCAGGCGCTCTAACTGTTACGCCGCGCGGTCGCCGGTGTGCATGATGTCGCCCAGCTTCGCCAGCAGGAAGTCGAGATCCTCGGGCGTCAGATCCTCGTACTGGGTCAGGATGCGCTCGATCAGCCGGCGGCGGTGGCGCTCGCGGTCGCCCGGCTCGCCGTCGTAGGGGGTCTCTTTCAGGACGTCGATGGCGATGCGGCAGGCCGGCAGCAGGGCCGGCGGCAGCTTCGCCTTGTCGTAGAGCGACTTCAGCCCCAGCCGCCCGGCGTCGTGGATCAGCAGGCGCGTGTTGGTCATCGGCACGTTGGCCAGCAGCGACATCGCCGTCTCGAAGAAGGCGATGTCGCCGGTGCACAGCGCGCGCAGCAGCAGCGACGGGGTCAGGCGCCCGGTGCGGGACAGCTGGGCCACCAGCCGTTCCAGGGCGCCCTCGTCGCTCTCGCCGCTGAACAGGGCGACGGTCGCCCGCTCGCGGCTTTGCAGGATCACCTCCGAGGCGAGCTTGGCCGGCAGCTCGTGATGGGCGACGAGATGCTGGCGCAGCTTCTCCGACACCACGGCGACCAGCCGCTCGGCGATTGTGATCGGCAGCCTGGAGCGGTGGACCAGCGGATCCTGCACCGCCTCGCTGGCGCCGAAACGGTCGATGACGCGGTCCAGGCTGCCTTTGCCGAGTTCGGCCCCCTCGTTGGCGACCAGGGCGGCGACGGCGTTCTCGGACGCGGTTTCGATCAGCGCGTCGGCGACGTCGGCCGGCACGCTGGGCCGCCGGGCGATGGCGGCGTGCTTGGCGTCGGTGCCCGAGCGCACGATCTCCACCAGATCGGCGCTGGTCAGCACGGTGGAGACGCTGAGCACGGGGATGGCCACCGCCTCGACGTCGCGGGCGAGGCTGAGCGCCACGTCGCGCGGCAGCGACGGGCTGGATTTCAGATTCTCGGCCAGGGTCTGGCGCACGCGCACGACGGTGTCGGCGACCATCACGCGGATGATGTCCTCGGCCAGCTTGCGCTCGGTGGCGGACAGGGCGGGGCTGTCGAACTGGTGCGCGATCTTCGCGGCGAGATCGGTCCGGCTGCTCGGCGACGGATCCGACAGAAGCCGGGCGACGTCGTCTTTCGTCAAATGGTCGGTCATGGGTCCCGGACCCTTCCTTCCCTGGTCTGCCCCTTATCAGATGGGGGCATTTCCTCAAGGATTCAGCATGGGATGAAACGGTTTAACCTTCATTAACGGCCGAGGGGCCTCCTCTCCAGCGCGATTCCGTGCAGGCCGCCGGCGCCGTCAGCACATCGACACCCGCACCGAGACGCCCGTGGGAACCGGCGCGTCGACGTCCGCCCGGTCGAGCGATTCCAGGTGCCGGTCGATCAGCCGGTCGAGCCGCTCGCGGGCCGACCAGTCGGTCAGGCTGTGGTCGGCGCGCTCCAGATACTCGACCCGGATGCCGGGCAGACCGTTCAGGCAGCGGCCGGCGAGGCCGAGATGCAGCTCGAACTCGGCGTAGGTCATGTCGCCGACGCTGTAGACCAGCAGCACCCGCCGCCCTTCCGCCGACAGGCGGCGGAAGACCCGCAGCACGCGGCTGTCCAGCCCCGACTTGATCAGCGCCTTGCGGGCCAGCCGCGCCGCCAGCCGCCGCCCCAGCCCGCCGATCCGCCCCCGGTTGCGCAGCAGCGCGCGCAGCTTGGCCGGCTTGAACGCCTCGCGCAGGTAGCCGCCGGTCGAGCGATGGGCGACCGAGCGCAGGACCTCGGTGACGGGGATGCCCCTGCCCAGCTCGAACCGTCCCGGATTGAGCAGGATCTGCCCGGCGACGCGCTCGTCGCCCAGCCCGGCCAGCAGGGCGGGGGCGCCGCCCGCGCACAGGCCGACGATGACGCAGCGCTCGTGGCCCTGCTCCTCCAGCCAGTCGAGCGCGGCGCGGACGTCGGCCATGACGTCGCGGTTGTAGAGCAGGTTGTCCGGCTGGCCGGGCCGCGCCGGGCTGTCGCCGAGGCCGGCCGCGTCGATGCGCAGCGAGGCGTGGCCGAGCGCCGCCAGCCGCCGGGCCTGGAGGACGGTGGCCCGGCCGGAGCCGACATGGTGCGTCGCCCCGCTGTTGAGGAACAGGATCGCCGGCCGGCGGCTCGACGGATCGGCCAGCACCGGCGCGCAGAAGACGCCGAACAGCGGCGGGGAGCCGTCCAGCACCACCGGCCGTTCCACCGCGTTGGGCATCATCAGCCCGGCCGGGCGCTCCGGCGGGGCGGAGGCGCCGCGAGGGACGCCGCCCGCCGTCAGCCACGCCGCCAGCGGCGCGAAGGCGGCGGCGGCCTCCAGCCGCTGCGGCTGCTGGACCAGATCGGCGGGGCCGGCGAAGACCGCGCGCTCCACCGCCACGCCCAGCCCGCCCAGGGTCGCGGCGAGCTGGGCCGCCACCCGCGAGTCCGCCTTGTCGAGCAGCAGGACGCGCCGCGCCGGCACGCGCCCGGCCGGCCGGGCGTCGAGCGCCGCCAGCTCCAGCGCGGTTTCCGGGGTCAGGGCGAAGCCGACCACGTTCACCTGCCCGGCGCGGTCGGGCAGCGCCGGTTCCGGTCCCGGCAGGGCGACGATCCGCGACAGCGCCTGCATCTCGCGCACCGCCATGCGGCCGCTGGCGGTCGGCGCCACCAGCGCCAGGAGATCGACGCCGGCCATCTCCCCCCCCGCCTCTCCCGCCATCTCCCCGGCCATCTCCTCCGCCGCGACCAGGGCGAGCAGACCGCCCAGCCGGTAGCCGACCAGCGCCACCTCGGTGACGCCGGTGTCCTCGCGCAGGCGGCGCACCGCCGCCCGCACGCTGTCCAGCCACGCCCGCACCCGGCCGGGGTCGCTGTCCTCGCCCGCCGAATCGCCCAGCCCGTGATAGTCGAAGCGCAGCGCCGGCAGGCCGGCCGCCGCCAGCGTCTGGGCGAGCCCCATCCAGGCGCGGTGGACGCACAGCTCCTCGTGCCCGTGCGGGCCGCACAGCACCACGCCGCGCCGTCCGTCCGCCGGATGCAGCCAGCCGAAACAGCCCTCGAACACCACCGGCGTCGGCGTCATGCGGTTCCCCTGTAGCGGACCGGGGCCAGCGCGTTCAGCGCGTGGACCTCGCCGTCCGGTGCTTTCGTCATCGTTGCGGGCGCCGTGGCGGAACGGGGAAGCAGGCGGACCGTCCGCTCGGCGCCGGGTGGGAGATGGAACCACGCCTCCTCGGCGCGGTAGGCGTCATCCTCCACATGCACCGAACAGGCGAAACGGCTGGTGGCGAGCGTCAGCCCCCACCCCTCGTCCCGCCGCGCCAGCCGGGCGGTCAGGCCCAGCTCCGCGCGCGGCAGGGCGCGTCCCCTGGGGAAATGAAAGGACTGGGCGATTGGTTCCACGGCGCCGATTGTTTCCCCCGAACGTGTCAGCGTCGCCACCACCACGTCGTGCGCCGCCGGCCCGAAGCGGTAGGCGTGGTTCAGGTCGAAGAAGCGGTCGGCGAGCTCGGCCGCCGAAATCTCCCGCGCCGAGCGCGGCGGCAGGGTGAGGGCGCGCTCGGCCCGGAAGACCGGCAGGGCGCCGTCGCGCAGCGCCGTCAGGGTGACGCTCGCGGGAATGGCCATGGCGGTCTCGTTGATCAGATGGACGGCCAGACCGTTCACCCCCTCGTCGCTCAGCAGGATCTGGACCGGGCGGAAGGCGCGCCGCATCGCGTGCCACGCCGCCTTCGGCGTGCCGTCGGCGGCGACCACGCCCCAGCCGGCGCCCGGCCACGGGTCGCGCCACAGCCAGACCAGCCCGCCGGCGCAGGTCGAGGCGCCGCGCCGCCACTCGCCGAACACCGCCTCGATCACCTCGCCGGTCACGGCGCGCGACAGGCGCAGGTAGCGGTCGGGATCCTCGTAGCGCAAGCGGCGCGGATCGACGGCGTGGAGCCGTTCCAGATAATGGTCGCGGACGTCCTCGAAGTCCCAGGACGCGCCGCTGTCGCGCGGCACCCGCTCCTTCCAGCGCGGGTGGTGGACGGCGGGAACGCCGAGCGCGCCGTCGGGAACATGGGAGAAGGCGAGGCATTCGGAGGCGAAGCGCACATTGGCCCGGCGGGCGTCCTCCAGCGGGCGCTGGTAGGCGCCGACGCCGTAATAGTGCGACACGCCGCTGTCGGCGGCGAAGGGCAGGGGGCCGGCGGTCGGCGAATTGGGAACGAAGGCCACGTCCGGGCGGCGGGCGGCCAGCTCGGCCTGGAGGATCTCGGTCAGGGCCGGCTGGCTCCAGGCGGCGCGCGGCAGGCCGAGCATCGCGGCCTGCTGCTCCATCTCGCTGCCGCCGCACAGCACCGCCAGCGCCGGGGACGCCTGGCTGCGGTCGAGGAGCTGGGCGATCTCGACGCGGACGCTGGCGAGGAAGGCCGGGTCGGTCGGGTAGTCGAAATTGGCCAGCATGGCGTCCTGCCAGACCAGGATGCCGAGTTCGTCGCACAGCTCGAAGAAGGCGTCGGCCTCGTACAGCATGGTGCCGCCGACGCGGACCATGTTGGCGCCGGCGTCGCGCAGCAGCGTCAGGCCCGGCTCGTAGGCATCGCGGCCGCCGGGCAGGGCGGCGAGATCGGGCGGGGTCCAGCAGGCGCCCCGGCAGAAGATCCGCTCGCCGTTGACCAGCAGGGCGAAGCCCCGGCCGTCGGCGCCGCGATCCACCGCGAGGGACCGGAAGCCGGTGCGGCCGAGATCGACGCGGGTGTCGCCGATGCGGGCGGTGACGGCGTGCAGGGCGGGGTGCCCGTGGGTGTGCGGCCACCAGGGTTCGACGCCGGGGATGGTCAGGTCTGCGCGCAGCGTGGCGGCGCCGGGGCCGGTGCCGGTCCAGGCCAGGGGGACGGTGAGTCCGGCGACCGCGACCGTGGCGGCGGGACGGACGCCGTCCGGCGCCTCGACGGTCAGGGTCAGCGCCAGCCGGCCGTCGCGGCCGTCATGGGCGGTGCGCAGGTCGGCGGAGCGGACGCGCACGGGGCCGGTCTCGGCGACCAGCTCGACCGGGCGGTAGGGGCCGACCGCGTGGACCGGCGGGCACCAGCCGGGCATGTGGCCGAGCGGGGTGGTGCGGACGAAGCGCAGGCTGGCCGGCTCGATCAGGCGGGGGCGCCAGCGGGCGCGGCCCTTGCGCGTCGCCAGATGCGGGTGCAGGGCGTGGAAACGGATGGTCAGGACGGCCTCGCCCGTCAGCGTGACGGGGATCTCGTGGGCCAGCACCATGCTGTCGGAGGCGAGGATGCGCTCGTCGTCCAGCCAGACCTCGGCCAGCGTGGCGAGCCCGTGGAAACGCAGGGTGTGGGGGCCGTGCCCGGCGATGCGGGTGCGGTAGACGACGTCGCGGTCGTGCAGCGGGGCGGGGGATTCCAGCGACCACAGCCCGGCCTCGCGCAGGGCCTGCGCGGCGGTGCCGGGGACAGGAGCGGGGATCGTGCCATAACTCGGACTCCGTCCCCTCTCCCCGGGGGGGAGAGGGGGATGGTCGTCGGGTTGGAGAGGGCGAGAGGGGGAAAGCACCGTCATCTCCCACCCGTCGGTGACGGGTGTGACCGTCCGGCCGGTGACGGAATGGATGCGCGCCACCGCCGCTCACCCGTACCGGCGGACCAGCGCGCCGAGCGCCGTGTCGTAAGCCCGTTCCAGCCGGTCGAAACTCTCGCCCAGTTCCACCGGCTTCTTGCGCGCCACCGCGCGGGCGAGCTGGAACTGCATCGCCTTGGCCCCCTCGGCGATGACGCCGCAGGCCTCCGCCGCCTCGGCCGGGCCGTCGAGCCAGCGGACGTAGGCGCCGAGCAGCTCGAAATTCGCGCCGAGCTGCCGCAGCACGTTGAAGGCGTTGAGGTGGAAGTACGCCATCGGCCGCGCCAGCAGCGCGTCGAGATGCCGGGGGAAGGCGGCGCGGTAGGCGGCCACCGGGTTGCCGTCCGGCCGGCGCGCCAGATGCCGGCGCAGCAGCCCCAGCGAGGCCGTCACCAGCGCCCCGCCGCTCAGGGCCGGGCCACCCGGCTTGACGAACTCGACATAGGGGAACAGCGGGCCGGCCGCCGCCGCGAACAGGGCGTCGTAATCGGCGCCGTCGAGCGCGAAGAAACCGGCGTTGTGGAAATACTCCATGCGCCGCGCCGCCGGGTCGAGCCGGGTGATCCCCACCGTCGTCTTGACGTGGGTGACGCCGTAGGAGGTGCCGCGCGTGTCCGGCAGGTGGAAGCCGTCCACCTCGACCAGCACCAGCCCGCCCTCCGGTCCATCCCCCGGCCGGCGCGCGAGCTGCTCGGCGACATGCGCCTCGACGCTGTCGTAGATCGCCAGCTCCTGCACCCGCAGGCCGTAGAGCGTCTCCAGATCCTCCAGCGGCGGCTTGAAGAAGGTGAACTGGTCGCCCTCGAAATCCTGGGTGACGGTGAATCCCAGCAGCGCCAGCGGTTCCAGCCCACGGGCGTGCAGCGCGCCGATCCACAGGTCGACGTAGCAGTTGGTCTCCGGCCACACCCGTTCGCCCGAGCGGAGCGGGTGCGGGCGGCGGGTGGCCGGATCGGGGGGATGCGCCGTCACGCCGCTCACCCCCAGAGGACCGCGCGCACCGGCGCCGGCCAGCGCGCCGTGTCGAAGCCGTGGTGGCGGAACAGCGCCAGCGCCACCCGCTCCATGCCGAAGCCGACGCAGGCGGTGTGGGCGACGCCGCCGTCGGCGGTCCGGATGTCCCACAGATGCCCGAAATGGTCCTGGTGGTAGTTGAAGCTGAGGCAGGCGGTCGGCCGGCTCTCGCTGGTGATCGGGATCAGCAGCTCGAACTTCAGCTTCTGCTCGCGCTGGCTGTTGGACAGCACCGCCCCGCCGCGCCCGAAGAAGGGGTCGTTGGCGACGTCGATCTCGAGCGGCACGCCGAGCGAGGCCATCATCTCGCGCCCGCGCCGCAGCCAGACTTCGCGGAACTCCATCACCTGCTCCGGCGTGCCGACGCGGATGTACTCGCGCATCCGGAACATCTGCATCCGCGCCGGGTCGAGCGACGGCTCGTGCCGGAAGCAGTAGGAGAAGACGTCGATAAGCCGCCCATCCTCCGGCAACGCGCCGCGCGCCGCGACGGTCGGGTAGACCGGGTAGCAGGCGGCCGGGGTCATCACCACGTCGGTGGCCGCCTGCTCCTCCGTCCAGTCCTGCCCCTCCTCCAGCCGGCGCAGCAGCGTGCGGTGGGCGCGCTCGTCGCCCTTGAAGCTGTGGATGGTGCCGGCGAGGTGCGGGAAGCTCTTCAGATACTCGCTCTCCTCGAAATGCCTGCGGTTCAGCGCGGGCGGGAAGCGCATCACCTCCGCCCCGTCGGTGCCGCCCCAGACGGTGACCAGCGCGTCGAAGCGCTCCACCACGTCCTCGAAGACGCCGCTTCGGCCGTAGAGCCCGTCGACCCCGGTGGGGATCAGCAGCCCCGCCTTGACCAGCTCGTCGCGATAGGCGGCCTGTGAATCGATTTGGGGGGCGTCGGCCTGGGTGCCGGCGCTGTCGGTCATGCTCATTCGAACGGCCCCGATCCGTCGCGCTGGACGAGAAGCTGGTTGGCGGTGTGCGCCATGATCCGGTCGTTGCCGATCATCAGCGCGGCGGACTGGGCGTCGCGCAGGTGGCGGCCCAGGCTGTAGGGGGTGTCGTTGCGGTAGCCGGCGAGGCCGCAGGTACGCATCGCCCGGTCCACCACCTCCATCGCCAGTTCGGAGGTCGTGACCTTCAGCGTTCCCATCGCGGTGGCGAAGGACAGCGAGCCGAGCAGGTCGGGCGTCTCGCGCGCCAGCTCGTACTGGCGGATCGCCGTCAGCACGACGGCCTTCATCTGCTGGAGCCTCGCCGTCGCCTCGGCCAGCCGCAGGGCGCTGGGCGGGGTGGCGCCGGGCTTGCGCCTGGCCTCGGCGCGGACATGGGCGCGGGCGCGGCCGACCGCGTCGGCGGCGATGCCCAGCCACACGCTGCTCCACAGGATGTGCGTCACCGGCAGCATGGTCCGCGCCGACAGGTCGGCGTAGGGCAGCGGCATGACCTGCCCCAATTCCCCCGCCGCCTCCAGCCGGTAGCCGTCGCTGCATGTCCCGCGCATGCCGAGCGCGTCCCAGCGGCTGGTCTTCTCCAGCCGGCAATCCTCCTTGGCGACGACGACCAGCACCTGGTCGGAGGAGGGCGAGTCCGGCGTCCGCCGCGCCGTCACCAGGATGGCGTCGGACTGGTCGCCGTAGGAGATCACCGAGGCGTTCTTCGCGAGCGTGAAGCGGTCGCCGTCGGCCCGCACCGCGCAGACGCTGTTGCGGATGTCGCCGCCGGTCTCGGCCTCCGTCGTCGCCGAGCCGAGCAGAAGCTGCCCGTCGGCCAGCCGGGCCAGGAAGGCGCGGTGCCACGCGTCGTCGCGCCCGTGATGGACCAGGCAGGCGACCTGGATCTGGTGCATGGCGAAGATCATGCCGGTCGAGCCGCAATGGCGGGCCAGCGCGTGGCAGGCCGCCGCCACCTCGAACAGCGAGGCGCCCGCCCCGCCGAACTCGGCTGGGACGTAGGCGCTCAGCAGGCGCCGTTCCCTCAGGGCCGCGAAGGCCTCGGCGGGGAAGCGCGCGTCGCGGTCCACGCTGTCGGCGTGGGCGGCGGCGACCCCGGCACCGACGGCGCGGGCCTGGGCCGAGGGGCCGTTCACGCGGCGGACCTGACGAGCAGGCCGCGCACGGCGTCGCGGATCGCCGCGATGCTCTCGAAGGTGCGGCGGTTCAGCAGGGTTTCGGGAAACTCCACCTCGAAGCGCTCCTCCAGCCCCAGCATCAGCCCGACGCAGCCGTGCGAGGTCAGCCCGGCGGCGTAGAGGTCGTCCTCGGGAGCGAGGCGCCCGGGATCCACCGCCAGCCCGCCGCACTCGGCCAGAACGGCGCGGATGTCCTCGGCCAGGGACTCGTCCGAAGGAAGGGGGATGGTCATCGCCAGCCCTGCGTTGGTCGTCCCGGCGTCCGTCGGCCAAACATCGCGCTGCATGGTCATGCCTTTTGAAAAGTCCGATGCCGTGAAATTAATCGCGGTCTTTGCCTCAATCCAGGCGCCATCGGTATTGCCGCATCCTTACACCTGCGATGATCTGTTCGCGCCGGACGTGTTACCCACAAGGATGGGGTGTTCGTTTCCACCAACGGTACGGGACGGGAACGGAAGCTTCGGCGTGGCGGCGATCCCTTCCGCCTTGCCTTCAATAACCAATCGCTGCGCTGTGATTTGCGCAGTGGGAATTCCCGGCCGGACACGGTATGACTGGCCGCTTGCCAGACCCATATCCCGTCCTTCCCGTCGTCAAGCACCGGACCGCCTCATGCACGCAGCGCCCAACCTGTTCGCCCACCGTCCCGACCGGAGCCGGCGCGCCAAGCCGGCGCCGTTCCTGCCGATGTCGCGCGCGGAGATGGACCGGCTGGGCTGGGACCAGTGCGACGTCATCGTGGTGACCGGCGACGCCTACATCGACCATCCCAGCTTCGGCATGGCGATCATCGGCCGGCTGCTGGAATCGCAGGGGCTGCGCGTCGGCATCATCGCCCAGCCCGACTGGACCAGCGCCGAGGCGTTCAAGGTGCTGGGGCCGCCGCGCCTGTTCTGGGGCGTGACCGGCGGCAACATGGACAGCATGGTCAACCACTACACGGCCGACCGCCGGCTGCGCCACAACGACAGCTACACCCCCAACGACGAGGGCGGAAAGCGGCCCGACCGCGCCGTGACCGTCTACGCCCAGCGCTGCCGCGAGGCGTTCAAGGGAATCCCCGTCGTGCTCGGCGGCATCGAGGCGAGCCTGCGCCGCATCGCCCAGTACGATCATTGGAGCGAGAAGATCCGCCGCTCCGTCCTGGTCGATTCCAAGGCCGACATGCTGGTCTACGGCAACGCCGAGCGCGCCATCGTCGAGATCGCGCAGCGGGCGCTGGCCGGCGAATCGCCGCGCGCGATGACCGACATCCGCGGCACCGCGATCATGCGCTCCAGCATCCCGGAGGGTTGGACCGTCATCGACAGCAGCTCCATCGACGACCCGGCGGCCACCGTGTCGCCGCGCGCCGCCGGCGCCGACCGCATGGCGGTGCGCCTGCCCTCCTACGAGCAGGTGAGCGAGGACAAGGTGCTCTACGCCCACGCCAGCCGCGTGCTGCACCAGGAGAGCAACCCCGGCAACGCCCGCGCGCTGGTGCAGCGCCACGGCGACCGCGACGTCTGGCTGAACCCGCCGCCGATCCCGCTGGAGACGCCGGAGATGGACGGGGTGTTCGACCTCGCCTACGCCCGCGCGCCGCACCCGTCCTACGGCGACGCGCGCATCCCGGCCTGGGACATGATCCGCTTCTCGGTCAACATCATGCGCGGCTGCTTCGGCGGCTGTTCCTTCTGCTCGATCACCGAGCATGAGGGGCGCATCATCCAGAGCCGGTCGGAGGGCTCGATCCTGCGCGAGATCGAGCAGATCCGCGACAAGACCAAGGGCTTCACCGGCACCATCTCCGACATGGGCGGGCCGACCGCCAACATGTACCGGCTGGCCTGCAAGGACAAGGAGACGGAATCGGTCTGCCGCCGCCCGTCCTGCGTCTTCCCCGACATCTGCAAGAACCTGAACACCGACCATTCCTCGCTGGTGCAGCTCTACCGCAAGGCCCGCGCGGTGCCCGGCGTGAAGAAGATCCACATCGCGTCGGGCCTGCGCTACGACCTCGCCGTGCGCAACCCGGAGTATGTGAAGGAGCTGGTGACCCACCATGTCGGCGGCTATCTGAAGATCGCGCCCGAGCACACCGAGCCGGGGCCGCTCGCCAAGATGATGAAGCCCGGCATGGGGGCCTACGACGAGTTCAAGCGGATGTTCGACAAGGCGGCGAAGGAGGCGGGGAAGAAGCTCTACCTGATTCCCTACTTCATCGCCGCGCATCCCGGCACCACGGACGAGGACATGATGAACCTCGCTTTGTGGCTGAAGCGGAACGGCTTCAAGGCCGATCAGGTGCAGACCTTCCTGCCCTCGCCGATGTCGCTGGCGACCGCCATGTACCACAGCGAGCGCAACCCGCTGCGCCCGATCCGCCGCATCGGCTCGGAAGTGGTGTCCTCGGCCAAGGGGCTGCGCCAGCGCCGCCTGCACAAGGCGTTCCTGCGCTACCACGACCCGGAGAACTGGCCGATCCTGCGCGAGTCGCTGAAGGCGATGGGCCGCGCCGACCTGATCGGGCCGGGCGAGGACCAGCTGATTCCGGCGTGGCAGCCGGTCGGCGCCACCGCCAACCCGCGCGAGAAGGGGCCGGGGGGGAAGGGGAGCGCGAAGGGGCCGAAGGGGCAGACCTTCCTGACCCAGCAGAGCGGCAAGGGCCGGCGGATGCTGCCGGGCGGCAAGGCGGGCGCCAAGCCGGGGCCGGGCCGTCGGGCGGGGTGAACGCTAAAAGCCCTCTCCCCCCTGGGGAGAGGGTTGGGTGAGGGGGTTAGCGTGGGCGAAAGCCCGCGCCAGGGGATGGCGAAGGGGCAGTATGCCCCTTCGTGGCGCGCGTCACGCGCGCCGGCCCCCTCACCCTCCCCATGCTCCGCATGGGTCCCCTCCCTCTCCCCGGGGGGGAGAGGGCGAAGGGAGCGGGCTCCCGTTCAGCCCAGCAGCTCGGCCAGAACCCGCGCCACGACCAGCGTCGCCTTGCGCAGATCCTCCAGCACCAGCTTCTCGTCGGCGCGGTGGCCGTTGGCCTCCAGCAGGTCGCGCGGGCCGGCGCCGTAAAGCACGGTCGGGATGCCGGCCTCCGAATAATGCCGGGCGTCGGTGTAGAGCGGGATGCCGTTCCGCGCCACCGGCACGCCCAGCACCGCCTCGGCGTGGCGGGCGAACAGGGCGGCCAGACGCGGCGCGTCGCCGACCGAGGTGAAGGGGCGGGCCAGCAGGATGCGGCGCACCGTCGCCCGGATGCCGGGATAGGCACCGGCGGCGGTCTCGATCAGGGCGCGCAGTTCCGCCTCGACCTCGGCCGGGTTCTCCTCCGGGATCATGCGGCGGTCGAGCCGGAAGGTCACGCGGTCGGGCACCACGTTGGTGTTGATGCCGCCCTGGATCAGCCCGACCGTCAGCGACGGGTGGGTGATGCCGGGAACCTCGGACCGCCGCTCGGCCAGCTCCGGCCGGTGGGCGTAGAGCGCCGACAACACCCCGTTGGCCGCCTCCAGCGCGTCGAAGCCGGTGTCCGGCCGGGCGGCGTGGGCGGACTTGCCGTCGATCCGCACCTCCAGATGCAGGCAGCCGTTGTGAGCCGTCACCACCGAATAGGCGAAGCTGGCCGACACCGCGTAGTCGGGTTTGGAAATCCCCTGGTCGAGCAGCCATTTCGGCCCGATCTCGCCGCCGGCCTCCTCGTCGTAGGTCAGGTGCAGTTCCACCGTGCCCTTCAGCGGGGCGCCCGTGGCCATCAGCGCCTTGAGCGCGAAGGCGTAGGTGGCGAAGTCGGACTTCGACACCGCCACGCCGCGGCCGTACATCACCCCGTCGCGAATCTCGGCGCCGTAGGGATCGGCCGACCAGCCCTCGCCGGGCGGCACCACGTCGCCGTGGGCGTTCAGCGCCACCACCGGCCCCTCGCCGGACCGGTCGCCGCCGAAGCGCTGGCGGATCACGAGGTTGGTGGCGCTGACCATGCCGTTGGCCCGCGCCAGTTCGGCCGGGACCGGGTGGCGCTCGACCGTGAAGCCCAGCGCCTCCAGCAGTTCCGCCGCGCGGGCGGCGTGGGGCGCGCAGTCGCCGGGCGGGTTGTCGGACGGCACCTTGACCAGCTCCGCCAGGAAGCGGGTCTCGGCGTCGAAGGCTTCGTCGACGGCGGCGGCCAGGGCGTGGTCAAGCGCGGAGAAAGGCTCGGTCATGGGGCGCGGTCCGATGCGGGCTGGAAATGGTCGACGAAACGGGCGAGCACGCGGGCGCCGGCCTCGGCGTCGGCGGCGGTGATGCTCTCGGCCGGGTTGTGCGAGATGCCGCGCTCGCAGCGCACGAACAGCATGGCGATGTCGGTCAGCGCGGCGACCGCCATGGCGTCGTGGCCGGCGCCGCTCGGCAGCTCCGGCGCGTCGAGCCCGAGCGAGGCGGCGGCGGCGGCGAGCTGCGCCATCAGATCGGGGTGGCAGGCGACCGCCGGGCTCTCGTGCAAAGTCTCGAAGGCGATGCCGACCTCGCGGCGGTCGGCGATCTCCTCCAGCCGGGCGCGCACGGCGGCGACGCGCTCCAGCCGCAGGGGGTCGCGGTCGGCCCGCAGGTCGATGGTGAAGCGGACCCGGCCGGGGATGACGTTGGTGGCGCCGGGCGCCGCCTCGACGCGGCCGACCGTGCCGACCAGCCGGTCCTGGCCGGAGCACAGGCTTTCCACCGCCAGGATCATCTCGGCCGACGCCGCCAGCGCGTCGCGGCGCAGCGTCATCGGCACCGTCCCGGCATGGCCGGCGAAGCCCTCCACCGTCACGGCCAGCCGGGTCGCCCCGGCGATGGCGGTGACGATTCCGACCGCGCGGCCCAGCGCCTCCAGAACCGGCCCCTGCTCGATGTGGAGTTCGGCGTAGGCGAGCACGTCGGCGGGGCGGCGGGCGGCGGTCGCCCAGGCGGCGGGGTCGAGGCCGAAGGCCGCCATGGCGTCGCCGAGCCGGACTCCGCCGGCGTCGCGCTTGTCGAGCACCGACGGGTCGAAGGTCCCGGCGATGGCGCGGCTGCCGATGAGGGTGGACTGGAAGCGGGTGCCCTCCTCGTCGCCGAAGCCGATGACCTCGATGGCGAAGGGCATGCGGCGGCCCTGCGCGTGCAATTCGGCGACGACGGCGATGCCGGACAGCACGCCCAGCATGCCGTCATACTTGCCGGCGTCGCGCACGGTGTCGAGGTGCGAGCCGATCAGCAGCGCCGGCAGGCCCGGCCGGTCGCCCTCGTAGCGGCCGACGATGTTGCCGACGGCATCCTCGCGCACGCCCATGCCGGCCTCGCGCATCCAGCCGGCCACGAGGTCGTTGGCGCGGCGGTGCTCCGGCGTCAGGTAGAGGCGCGACAGGGCCCCCGTGTCGGCGCTGATCGCCGCCAGCGCCTCGATGCGCGCGAGAAGGGCCGGGCCGGAAAGCGGGGAGTCGGGCATGGGCGGGCTCTCGTGGACGGACTCTCGGGGACGGACTCTGGGCGGACGGACTCTGGGCGGACGGGCGGACCGACAGGCCGCCGATCATAGGCGCGGCGGCGGCGGCGGCCCTAGCCCCCGTTGCGTGAAGACAGTTTCAAAGAATCCCGAAGCCTCGCGCGCCGTCCTCCGGCGCGGGCGGGAGGACGCCAGCGCGATCCGTCAGCGCTTCGGCGCGCGCGCGGCGGCCCTTGCGCGCAGGATGAGCGCGCCGAGCACGACGCCGGCGGCCAGGCTCGCGTGGCCGCTGAACATCACGAGGCCGAGGCCCCAGCCTTTCCACGCGACCAGGGCGCCGAGCGCCAGCAGCAGGGCGGCGGCGCCGGCGATGCGCAGGGCGCGGGTGGCGGACGGCGGCAGCGGCCGTCCGAGCAGGTCGTGCTGCTGGCGGTCCGTCGCGAAGGCCAGCGCCGTGAAGCCCGCCAGGGCCAGCAGGAGGGGCGGCAGATGGCTCATGCTTCCCCCTTGCGCAGCGCGGCGCCGGCCATGGGGTCCCGGTCGGGCTTGCGCGCGGGCCGGAGACGGGGTTGGTGTCTGGCCGTGCGGATCGCCAGGACCGCGTGGAGTCCGGCCAGCCCCCAGCACAGGAGGTCGGTGCCGGCGAAGACCCAGTCGCCCTCGGCGAGGCTGTGCCACAGCGGCCGCCGGGTGGTGGCCGCGTTCAGCACGGGCAGCAGCGCCAGCAGCGCGGCCGCCGTCCAGAGCTGCTCGATCCACGCGGTCCTGGCCGGACGCAGCGCGGCGTGCGCCAGCGTCAGCGCCCAGACGATGAAGAAGCCGTGGATTTCCCAGCTGGCGCGGTCGGCCATCCCCTGCGGCAGCAGACGGTTGGCCCACAGGAACGCCGCCATGGCGATCGACAGGCCGGCGATGCCCGCGATGTTCAACCGCTCCACGAGCCGGAAACCGACATGGGGCCGCTCCGGATCGGCCAGCTTCTGCCGCCGCTTCACGGTCCACATCACCAGCCCCGTGCCGACCATCGCCGTGCCGGCGAGGCTGACGAGGAAATACAGCCAGCGTGTCACGCTGTCGCTGAAGCGCCCGAGATGCAGCGCGTAGAGGACGCCGCGCGTCTCGGCCGCGGCGCCCACCCCCTCGTGGACCGCCAGCAGTCTGCCGGTGGGGCCCTCGAATTCCATGTATTGCGGGCTCATGGAGACTCGGCCGGCCTCGCCGCGCGCCACCGCCACCCGCGCCGCCGCGTCGCCGGCATGGGTGACGGTGACGCGGCCGACGTTGTCGCGGCCCCAGCGCTCCTGTGCGTGGCGCACCATGTCCTCGATGGACGCCAGCGGCGCCGTCTCCCCGCTGGGCTTGCCCGGCTGGATGAAGGCGCTGAGTTCGGCGGTGAGCTGCTGGCGCTCGGCCGGCGTCCGGATGGCGGCCTGCTCGCCCCAGGGCATGTAGAGCGCCATCAGCGTGACCAACCCGCTGTAGGTGATCATGGCGTGGAACGGCAGCCCGAACACCGACAGCGCGTTGTGCGCGTCGAGCCAGGAGCGCTGTCCCTTGCCCCAGCGGAAGGTGAAGAAATCGACGAAGATCTTCTTGTGCGTGATGACGCCGCTGACGATGGCGACCAGCATGAACATGGCGGCCACGCCCGCGATCCAGCGCCCCCAGATCACCGGCATGTAGTGGAACTGGAAGTGGAAGCGGTAGAAGAAGTCGCCGCCCATCGTTTCGCGCGACGTCACCTTCCGGCCGGTGGCGGGGTCGAAGCTGGCCTCGCCGAAGCCGCGCTGGCCGGGCGCGGCGGCCGTGCGCCAGAAGGCGTAGACGCTGTTGTTGCGCGCGTCGGGCAGGCGCAGGCTCCATTGCGGGCTGCCGGGCGCGATGGCGACGAGTGCGTCGGCGACGCGCTGGGCGACCAGGGCCTGGTCGGGGACCTCGGTCTGGTGCGGCAGCTCGGGCCGCATCCATTGCGACAGCTCGTCCTTGAAATAGGCCACCGTCCCGGTGAGGAACATGGCGTAGAGGACCCAGCCGAGCAGCAGTCCGACCCATGTGTGCAGGCCGGACATGCTCTGGCGGATGCCCGGAGCGGCGGGGCGGCCGGCGGGCGGCGGCTTCCGGTCGGTTTTCACGCGGGGGTTCCCCATCACCAGACGGACCACGCCGCCAGAAGCAGCGGCGCGGCGACCACGAGAAGGCCCGTCCAGGCCCGCCGGGCGCTGCGCGCCGCGAAGACCCAGATCACGGCGCCGGCATAGACCGCGAAGCTCGCCAGCATCCCGGTGAGCACGGCCTGCGGCTTGCTCATGGGAAGGGCGAGCACGGCGACGCTGGCGAGCGCGGCCAGCGCATAGCCGCCGAACAGGGCGGCGACGATGCGCGAGACGAGCGGGCCGATGCCGCGGATCCAGCCGGCCACGGCGGTCACTTGCCGGGCGCCGCCGCCGGTCCGGCGGGGATCGGCGCAAGGCCGTCGGCGTGGACGTAGGTCACCGTGGTGACGTAGCTGACGCCGTCGTACTTCTCCGCGCCGCCGGCGCCCGGACGCTCGCCGGGGCTGCGCTCGTTGAGGCTGACCTCGGCGACGTAGGTGCCCTTCCAGGGCAGGTCGAATTCGACGAGCCCCTGCTCGTCGGTGTGGCCCTCCTTGGCCCAGCCCGACTGGGTGACCAGCGCCACCTTGGTCTTGGGTTTGGGCTGGCCCTTGAAGAACAGCTTGAACTGGCCCGGCTTGCCGGCCGGCACCAGATCCAGCGCCAGTTTGGGCGGCTGCTCGGCGAAGCCGGTGATCAGGCGGGCGGCGGGGTGGAACCAGTTGACGGTCTCCCTGTCCGCCTGCTTCCACGTGTAGAGCGGGTACTGCGCGTCCTCGGCGACGATGCTGTCACCGGCCGCCGCCGTGAAGGGCAGGGTGAAGCCGTCCGCCGTCCTGGCGGCGTCGGCCTTCCGCTCGCCCTTGGCGGAAACCAGCGTGCCGGCCGGCTTGACGAACTTGTCGAGCAGGCCGGGCGACGCCTCGCGGAGATTCTCGCCGAACTCACCGAAACGGATCGTCGCGTTGCCGCCGTCCGGCTGCTCGATCCAGATCTGGTGGGCCTGCGCGGGCAGGGCGAAGCCCAGGGCGGCGAGGAGGGCGATGGAAAGCTTGGTCATGGCGAATCCGTCGGCAGGAGTATGGAGGATCAGAAATCGACCGTGGCGGACAGCACCACCGTGCGCGGCGCGCCGACGGTCACGTAGGTGCCGGTCGTCAGCCAGTAGTTCTTGTCGAACAGGTTCTCGACGTTGGCGCGCAGGGTGACGGGCTTGCCCCCGATGTCGGCGCTGTAGCGGGCGCCGACGTCGACGCGGGTCCAGCCGTCGAAGCGCAGGGTGTTGGCGGCGGTCAGGTAGGAGCCCGAGGTGTGGATGACGCGCCCGTTCAGCGACAGCTCGGGCACCCAGGGGGTGGTCCAGTCGAGGCTGCCGGAGAAGGTCTTGTCCGGCACGCCGGCGGCGTCGTTGCCCTGCTCGGCGGCGACGGCGGTGCGGGTCAGCTCCGGCTTCAGGAAGGTCGCGCTGGCCATGGCGCGCAGGCCGGGCAGGATCTCGCCGTAGGCGGAGAGCTCCAGGCCGCGGTTGCGCTGCTCGCCGTCGTAGGCGAGGTCGTTTGAGGCGGTGCGGATCGAGTTCGGCTTGGCGATCTGGAAGACCGCCGCCGTCGTGGTGACGGTGCCCCAGTCGACCTTGACGCCGGCCTCGTACTGCTTGGACTTGAACGGGGCGAGCACCGCGCCGGTGTTGGCGTAGCCGGCGCCGACGATGGTGCCGCGGCTCAGCCCCTCGGCGTAGTTGGCGTAGAGCGAGACGTTCTCCAGCGGCTTGACGACCAGGCCGGCCAGCGGCGTCGTCGCGCTGGCGTCGTACTTGCTGGTCATCGCGCCGGTGGCGGTGCTGTAGCTCTTCAAGGTGACCTGCTGGTCGCGCACGCCCAGCGTCAGCAGCAGGCGGTCGTCCAGGAAGGACATCGTGTCGGCCACCGCGACGCTGGTCAGCGTCGTCTCGGACGCCTTCGTCGGGTCGGTGCGCGCGGCCGTGATGGCGGGAAGCCGCGAGGGCCGGTAGATGTTCGTCGCGGCCGAGCCGGCCGACTGGATGTAGGCGTTGCCGGCCTCCTGCTGGAAGCCGGTGAAGCCGACGTTGACGGCGTGGCGGACGGGACCCGTGTCGAAGCGCAGGCGCGTGCCGGCCATGCCGCTGGTCGTCCGGGTGTAGGAGTCGTAGTAGGAGTTGCGGACCGTGAAGTTGCCGAGCGCGTTGACGGCCGGGCTGGAGGACGGGAAGACCTGATCGTTCGAGCCGTCGCGGTAGCCGAGGCCGGCGTACACGGTCAGCCAGTCGGTCAGGTCGAACTCGATGTTCGAGGCGACGGTCGTGTCCTTCTGGACCAGCGTCGTGCCGGGATACCAGTTGCCGCGCGCGTCCGGCGGCGACGGGATGGCGGTCGTGGTCGACAGGATGCTGACCTGCGGGCGGAAATTGTCCGTGCTGTCGCGCTGCACGATGCCGTCGAGCGACCAGCGCAGCCGCTCGCCCCGGTAATCCACCGCCAGCGTGCCGAGGCCGGTCCGCACGTCGCCGCCGTCGACCGAGCCCTCGCCGCCGCGCAGCAGGCCGTTGAAGCGGACGCCCCACTCCTTGTTCGCCCCGAAGCGGCGGCCGACGTCGGCGCTCAGGCCGAAGTTGGCGTCGCTCTGGTAGGTGGTGGTCAGGCGGGTGAGCGGCTCGTCGCCGGCGCGCTTGCTGACGATGTTGATGCCGCCGCCGATGCTGTTGCCGGGGGCGATGCCGTTGGCGAGCGCGCCGGGGCCCTTCAGCAGCTCGATGCGCTCGATGATCTGCGCCGGCACGCGGTTCTGCGACACCAGGCCGTACATGCCGTTGAAGCCGACGTCGGTGGCGGACACGGCGAAGCCGCGAATCTGGAAGGTGTCGTCGAAGCCGTTGCTGCCGGTGGTGGTGCGCACCGACGAATCGTTGATCAGCGTGTCGGCCGCCGTGCGCGCCTGCTGGTCCTCGATGAGCTGGGAGGTGTAGTTGGTCACGCTGAACGGCGTGTCCATGACGTTGCGGGAGCCGAGCAGGCCCAGCGATCCGCCCTGCGCCACCTGTCCGCCGGCGTAGGGCCGCTGGAGCTCGCCGGGAAGCGGAGCGGTGTTGGCCGTGACCTGGAGGGCCGGCAGCACCGTGCCGCCCGCCGCAGCCGTGCCGCCCGCCGCAGCCGTGCCGGCCGCCGGGGCGGCGCCTTGCGCGACCAGCCTGTAGCCCGACGGGCCGCGTCCGATCTGGTAGCCGCTCCCCGCCAGCAGCCGGCGGAAGCCGTCCTCCACCGTCGTCGTGCCGTTCAGCGCCGGAGCGGTCCTGCCGCGGATCTGCTCCGCGTCCATCGCGATGGAGACGCCCGCCTGCGCCGCGAAGCGGTTCAGCGAATCGGCGAGCGGACCGGCGGGCACGCTGGCGTTGACCGTGCCGGCCGTGGCCGCCGTCTGGGCATGGGCGGCCGGCGCGAGGGCAAGCCCGCCAGCCAGCACGGCGCCGGCCAGCTGGACGGCCATGGCGACCGGGCGCAGGCCCGGAGCGGAGGCGTCGGGCGCAACGGACGGGCGTTTGCGATGGGGAACGGTTTGGCGCGGAGCAGCCTTGCCGCGGACACGATTCATGGGGCCGATTCCTCTACCAGGCGGCGGTCTCTGTGACGCAACTTCAGCGGCCGGCACGGCGTCCTCCCGGTGGAGGCGAACGTCGGTGCGGATCGGCAAAAATGCGAATGATTATCATTGTATTCAGCGGGCGGCGGCTCTGGCAAGAATTGTGTGACTACCTACGATTTTGCTGACGCGCCGCCGCTGGTGTGTTGCCGATCTGCCACGGTCGGGGCGGTCGCGGCCTCCGTGCCCCGGCCGGGCCGCTGCCTTCGTCCACGCCTGAGGCACGCTGCGGATCATCCGCATTGTCCCGTGCCCGGATCGGCGTCTAGATCGGCTCCATGCCGAGCCACTCCCTCCCCATCATCGCCGCCGTAGCCCTGACATTCCTGCTCGCCGGCGGCGTGAAGGGGATGATCGGGCTGGGTCTTCCCACCGTCGCCATGGGGCTGCTGGGTCTCGTCATGCCGCCGGCGGAGGCGGCCTCGCTGCTGATCGTGCCTTCGTTCGTGACGAATGTCTGGCAGTTGGCGAGCGGCCCCGGATTCGGCCCTCTTCTGGAAAGGCTGTGGCCGATGATGGCGGGTGTGTGCCTGGGAACCTGGGTGGGCGCCGGCTTCCTGGCCAGCGACGCGTCGGGGGTCGCGACCATGGCGCTGGGGATCGCCCTGGTGCTGTACGCGATCCTCGGCCTGTCCTCGGCGCGGCTGCGCGTGCCGGCCGGGAGCGAGCGGTGGATGGGGCCGCTGGTCGGGCTGGCGACCGGGCTGGTGACCGCCGCCACCGGCGTCTTCGTGATCCCGGCCGTCCCCTACCTCCAGGCGCTGGCCCTGGAGAGGGAGGAGCTGGTGCAGGCCCTGGGGCTGTCCTTCACCGTCTCCACGGTGGCGCTGGCCGCCGGTCTGGCCCAGCACGGCGTGTTCGCCGGCGCGCTGGTGGGGATGTCCCTGCTGGCCCTGCTTCCGTCCCTGGCCGGCATGCTGCTCGGCCAATGGCTGCGCCTTCGCGTGCGTCAGGACACCTTCCGGCGCTGCTTCTTCCTGGGCCTGCTGGCGCTGGGTGCCCATCTCGCCCTGCGGCCCCTGTTCTGAGCGGGCCGTCGGCGAGCCTGAAACATTTCAGGCCATCACTCATAAACCCCTGCCGACATCATCGGCCCATGTCGGCGTCCGGCTTCATGCGCGCTTTCCAGGAACCGACGGCGCCGGCGGACGGACGGTCCCGGCAACCGGCGCTCATTCGACGAAGACCTCGCGGCGGCCGCGCTTGACGGCCGGCAGCAGCGTGGCGGCCAGAAGGAGGAGGGCGAGCAGCAGCAGGCCCAGGCTGACCGGCTCGCGCAGGAAGACTGCGGCGTCGCCGCGCGACATGGTCATGGCCCGGCGCAGATTCTCCTCCATCAGCGGGCCGAGGATGAATCCCAGCAGCAGCGGCGCCGGCTCGAAGGCGGCCTTGACCAGGATGTAGCCGAGCAGCCCGAAGGCGGCGGCGAGGCCGACGTCGAAGGCGCTGTTGCTGACGCTGTAGATGCCGATGCAGGCGAACAGCAGGATGGCCGGGTAGAGCAGCCGGTAGGGAATGCGCAGCAGCCGCACCCACAGCCCGATCATCGGCATGTTGAGCAGCACCAGCATCAGATTGCCGATCCACATGCTGGCGATCATGCCCCAGAACAGGTCGGGCCGGGCGGTCATGATCTGCGGCCCCGGCGTGATGCCGTGGATCATCATGGCGCCGACCATCAGCGCCATCACCGCGTTGGACGGTAGCCCCAGCGTCAGCAGCGGGATGAAGGAGGTCTGCGCCGCCGCGTTGTTGGCCGATTCCGGGGCGGCGACCCCCTCGATGGCGCCCTTGCCGAAGCGTCCGGGCGTGGGCGACAGCTTCTTCTCCAGCGCGTAGGCGGCGAAGGAGGCGAGCGCGGTGCCGCCGCCCGGCAGCAGCCCCAGCAGCGAACCCAGCGCGGTGCCGCGCAGCACCGGCTTCCAGGAGCGGCGGGTGTCGTCCAGGCTGGGCCAGACCCGGCCGTGCGGGATGACGGTCCCCTCCTCGTCCTTGCGGCGTTCCAGCGTGACGATGATCTCGCCGATGCCGAACAGACCCATCGCCAGCACGACGAAGTTGATGCCGTCGGCCAGCTCCGGCAGGCCGAAGTCGAAGCGCGACACCGCCGAGTTGACATCCGTCCCGACCAGCCCGAGCAGAAGGCCGAGCACGATCATCGCCACCGCCTTCAGAAGCGAGCCCTGCGCCAGCACGACCGCCCCGACCAGCCCGACGACCATCAGCGAGAAATAGTCGGCCGGACCGAAGCGCACGGCGATGGCGCCCAGCAGCGGCGAGAACAGCGCGATCAGCAGGGTGGCGACGCAGCCGGCGAAGAAGGAACCGAGCGCCGACACCGCCAGCGCCGGCCCCGCGCGCCCCTGGCGGGCCATGGCGTGGCCGTCGAGGCAGGTCACCACCGACGAGGTTTCGCCCGGCAGGTTCAGCAGGATCGAGGTGGTCGAGCCGCCATACTGGGCGCCGTAATAGATGCCGGCCAGCATGATCAGCGCGCTGGTCGGCTCCAGCGCGAAGGTGGCCGGCAGCAGCACCGCGATGGTCACCACCGGCCCCACGCCGGGCAGCACGCCGACCAGCGTGCCGAACAGCGATCCCATCAGGCAGTAGAAGAGGTTGACCGGCGTCGCCGCCACCGAGAATCCGAGGATCAGGTCGTTCAGCATCGTCTCTGTTTCCCGCTCAGACCGGCCAGATCTTGAAGGGCAGGCCGAGCCCGTAGACGAAGACGACCAGCGAGAAGGCGCTGAGCCCCGCCGACAGCACCGGCACTTCCCAATGGCGGACGTCGTGCGTCGCCAGCGCCGAGACGGCGAGCGCCAGCAGGCTGGCCAGCACCAGCCCGAGCGCGCTCAGCAGCAGGGCGAAGGACAAGACCCCGCCGAGCACCAGCAGGACCGGGCGCCACGCGACGCCGCCCATCCGGTTGCCCTCGTCGATCCACAGCGCCCGCAGGCTGATGGCGGCGCCGAGCAGGGCCAGCAGGCCGCCGAGCAGCACCGGGAAATAGCCCGGCCCCATGCGGAAGGCGGTGCCCATGGCGTAGTCGCGGGCGGCGAGGATCGCGGCCGCGCCGGTGGCGACCAGGACCAGCCCGGACACGAAGTCGCTTGTGTTTCGGATGCTCATGCGGGGGTCTCCGCGGGGGTGTCGAGGTGGCGGTCGAAGAGGGCGACGGCGTCGTCGGTGCCGGCGGGAAGCCGTCCGTTCGCGGCGGCGGCCAGCCCCCCGCCGGCGGTGCGGCGCAGGCGGGCGGCGACGGCGGCGGTGACCAGCGGGTCGAGTCCGGCGGCGGCCAGCGTGTCGGCGCACATGGCGACCTCCAGCGACCGGCGGCGGGCGTGCACGGCGTGGGTGCGGATCAGGAAGTCGAGGACCGCGCGGCTCTGCGGGCCGAACAGCCCGACGAGGCTGTCCAGCACCGCGTGGTCGAGGCCGTGGCGGCGGGCCGCCGTCAGGCTTTCGACCAGCAGGCATTCCAGCCCCTTGGTCACCACGCTGCGCAGGATCTTGACGCCGGCCGCGTCGCCGGGCCGCGTGCCGGTCACCTGGATGCGCATGCCGATGCGGTTGCCCAGATCGGCGAAGCGCTGCGCCGCCTCGCCCGAGGCCAGCACCGGGACGCGGTGGAGGTCGTTGATCGGCATGCCCATGATCGCCGCGTCGACGAAGGTCCCGCCCAGCGCGGCGACCCGTTCGGCCACGGCGATCTTGTCGGGCGGCCCCAGCGAGTTCACGTCGGCGTAGAGCGCGTCGGGCGCGAGGGCACCGGCGCAGCGTTCGGCCGCCGCCATCGCCCGATCCTGCGGAACGCAGCAGACGACGAGATCGCGGTCGGCGAGTCCCGCCGGGTCGTCGAGCAGGGGAACGCCCAATTCCTCGGCGCGCTGGCGGGCGAGGTCGCGCTGGGCGTCGCTCTGCGGCTCGTCGTAGGCGACGAGCCCGGTCAGGCCATCGGCGAGGAAGCCGCAGGCGAAGCTCGACCCGACCTCGCCGAAGCCGATCAGGCCGATGCGCGGGGGGCCGATGCGCGGGGTGGTGGGCATGGTGTCTTCCCTCACCACTTCTCGGGCGGCAGCACGGCCATGCTGTCGCGCGGGGCGTCGCCGCGCTGGACGCTGTCGATCAGCGCCTTCTCGCCGGCCGTCGCCGCCTGGGCGCGCCGCAGCACCTCCTCGGCCAACTCGGCGGGCACGGCGATCAGGCCGTCGCGGTCGCCGAGCAGCAGGTCGCCGGCCAGCACCTGCGTGCCGCCGATCTCGACCACGCCGTTGAACTCGACGATCTCCAGCCGGTGCTTGCCGGTGCGCGGGGTCAGGCCGCGCGACCACACCGACAGCCCCATGCGGCGCATGCTCTCGGCGTCGCGCACGCAGCCGTCGACCACCACCCCGGCCAGCCCGCGGCTGTGCACCGCCGTCGCCATCAGCCCGCCGAAGCTCGATGCGTCGTCGGCGCCGCCGGCGTCGATCACCAGCACGTCGCCCGGCCGGCTCAGCGTCACCTGATCGAGCCCGCCGAGGCGCGGCACCAGACGGTGCGCGATGCCGTGGCCGGCCGGCCGGCGCACGCGGGCCTGCCTGACCGTGACGGCCGGGCCGACGATGCGCTGCTCCGGGGCGAGCGGCGCCAGCCGGCCGCCGGGGATCGCGGTGTCGAAGCCCAGCTCGTCGAGGATGTCGGCGACCACCGAGGTCAGGTCGGGCAGCGCCTTGTAGCCGGCGATGACGTCGGCGGAGGGACGGGGGAGGGCAACCCGGCGGATCATCCCCGGCGGCAGCAGCCCGAGCAGGTCGCCGGCGAAGGGAGCCAGTTCGGCTTCGACTTGCGGATCCATCGAATGGTCTCCCCTTACTTGGCCTCGATGCCGGCGTCGGCGACGACCTTGGTCCACAGCGCCAGATCCCTCGCCAGCGTCCGGCCGAACTCGGCCGGGCCGGAGCCCACCCAGTCGATGCCGGCGGCGGCCAGCTTGGCGCGGAAGGCGGTGTCCTGGCCGAGCGCGAGGATCTCGCGGTTGAGCAGGCCGACGATGTCGGGCGGCGTTCCGGCCGGGGCCAGAGCCCCCAGCCACCATTGCACGGCGTAGCCGGGGACGCCGGCCTCGGCGATGGTCGGCAGGTTGGGGGCGGCGGGGGTGCGCCTGGCGCCGCCGGTGGCCAGCGCCTTCAGCGAACCCTTGGCGAAATAGGGCTGGGCGGTGCTGAACACGCCGATCATCAGCTGCACGCGCCCGCCCAGCATCTCGGTCAGCATCTGACCCTGGCCTTGCAGGGGGATGTGGACGATGTCGGCGCCGGTCGCCGATTTCAGATACTCGGTGGAGAGGTGCTGCGGCGCGCCGATGCCGGCCGAGGCGTAGTTCAGCTTGCCGGGGTTGGCCTTGATGTGGGCCAGCGCCTCGGCCAGCGTCGTCCCCGGCACGTCGGGCGTCACCGCCAGCACGGTCGGCAGCTCGGCGATCAGCGCGATCGGCGCGAAGTCCTTCACCGCGTCGAAGCGGAGCTGGCGGTTGAGCGCCGGGGCGGTGACGAGGCTGTTGGACACCACCAGGATGGTGTAGCCGTCGGCCGGCGCCTTGGCGACCGCCTCGATGCCGATGGCGCCGCCGGCGCCGCCCTTGTTCTCGACGACGAAGGGGGCCTTCAGGCGCTGGGCCAGCGCGTCGGCGATCTCGCGGGCCAGCAGGTCGTTCGACCCGCCGGGCGGGAAGGGCACGACCAGCCTGACCGGCCGTGAGGGATAAGCGTCGGCGGCCTGCGCGCCCGGCGCGCCGGCCACGAGGAGGGCCAGCGGCGCGAGAAGGCCGGCGGCGAGGAGGGCGCGGCGAAGTTTGGACATGGTGTCGGTTCCGATCGGCGGGCGGGCGTCAGTCGATGGGGGGCGGTCGATGGGGTCAGTGCGTCAGCTCGATGCCCTTGCTTTGCAGCAGGGCGTCGAGGTTCAGCATGTCCCAGGTGGTCTTGCCGGTGAGCAGCGCCTCGCGGAAGCGCTCCTCCTTCTTTTCGCGCTCGCGGCTGGCGGCGAGCACCGTCTCCAGCGTGCCGAGCGGCACCACCACGACGCCGTCGTCGTCGCCGATGATGAGGTCGCCGGGGTTGACCGCGACCCCGCCGACCACCACCGGGCGGCCGATCGGGCCCAGGCTTTCCTTGACCGTGCCGATGATGGACTGGGCGCGGGCGAAGACCGGGAAGCCGATGTCGCGGATGGTGGCGCCGTCGCGCACGCCGCCGTCGGTCAGCAGGCCGGCGATGCCGTTGCCCTTGGCGCAGCTCGCCATCACGTCGCCGAACAGGCCCTGCTCGGTGAAGCCGCCGGTCGCGCAGACCAGCACGTCGCCCGGCTTGGCGAGCTTCAACGCCGCGTGCAGGGTCAGATTGTCGCCCGGCGGGCATTCGCAGGTGAAGGCGGGGCCGAGCAGCCGCATCCCGGAATAGAGCGGCTTGACGCCGGAGGCGAGCGCGCCGGTGCGGCCCTGCGCCTCGTGGGCGGTGGCGGCGGCGATGCCGGCGAAGGCGCGGACGAGGTCCGGGGACGGGCGGCGGTGGTCGTCGACGTGGGGCATGGAGAAGGGTCCCGAATCAGGAATGGGAATCAGGGAATGCGGGGGGATCAGCGCGTGACGTTGGCGACGCCCCACACGTAGTTCTTGCGCGGGAATTCCTCCCAGTACTGGCGCATGTCCTTGTGCGGGAAGTCCTGGTAGGGGCGGGCGAGCAGCGCCTCGCGGTCGATCTCGACGCCGAGGCCGGGGGCGGTCGGCAGCGCCGCCCAGCCGCCCTCCCCGATGACGATGGGCGAGGGCGTGATGGCGTCGCAGGCCTCGCGGAGGTTGATGAACAGCTCGGCGATGGTGAAGTTCGGGATCACCGCCGACAGGTGCAGGGTGGCGGCCAGCCCGACGATGGTGCTGTTGTAGTTGTGCGGGCTGATGGCGACCGCGTGCGGCTGGGCCATGGCGGCGATGTCGAGCATCGCGCCGATGCCGCCGACCGCGCAGACGTCCGGGTTGAGGATGTCGGCGGCGCGCCTGGCCAGCACCGGAACGAAATCCTCCTTGGTGTAGAGGGTCTCGCCGGTCACCACCGGCACGTCGATGGCCTGCCGGACCTCGGCCACCAGATCGATGTTGTCGGAGAGGCAGGGCTCCTCGTAGCAATAGATGCCGAATTCGGCCAGCCGGCGGGCGACGCGGATCGCGTGGTGCGGCGCCACCCGGCGGTGGGCGTCGATCAGCAGATCCATCTCCGGCCCGACCGCCTCGCGCACGGCGCGGACGTTGTCGACCGCGTAATCCTCCTCGGCGGCCGAGACGAAGGTGCGCCAGGGGCCGGGGAAGGGATCCCATTTCAGCGCGGTGTAGCCCATCGCCTTGACCGCCAGGGCGCGCTCCACCGTCTTGTCGATGGAATCGACGCCGTACCACCAGCCGTTGGCGTAGACGCGCACCGTCTCGCGCACCGCGCCGCCCAGGATGTTGTGCAGCGGCAGCCCGGCCTTCTTGGCCACGAGGTCCCAGAGCGCGATCTCGACGGCGCTCCAGGCGCAGAGGAAATCGACGGAGCTGCGGCGGATGGCGAAATCGTCGAACAGGATCTGGCCGAGATGGCGGATGTTGAAGGCGCTGCGGCCGATCAGGTAGGGGGCGATGGCCTTCAGGTATTGATCGACCACCTTCTCCTTCTTGACCGAGACGTAGGCCTCGCCCCAGCCATGCAGGCCGCTTTCGGTCTCGATGCGCACGAACAGCAGGTTCTTGCCGCTGCCGGGGTGGAACAGGAAGGTTTCGACGCGGGCGATCTTCACGGGTTGTCTCCTAGCGATTCGTCGAGCAGGGCGACGGCCTGCGCCACGCCGGGGCGGCCCCGGACCTTCTCTTGCGGGACGCGGGCGGCGGTGCGCGCCATCAGGGCGGCGGTGGCGGCGGACAGCAGCGGGTCGAGGCCGGCATCCGCCACCAGGCGGGCGGACAGCGCGCATTCCTCGGCCCGGCGGGCGGCGTGCAGCAGATGCGAACGCAGCAGCATGTCGGCGGTGTCCCTGGCCGGGCGGGCGTCGAGGAACTCGGCGACGCTCGCCTCCACCGTGTCGAGCACGCCGAGGCGGCGGGCGGCGACGAAGGCTTCGGCATAGAGGGCTTCGAGCCCCTTCACGAAGACGCTGCGCACCAGCTTGATCGCCGCCGCCTCGCCGGGCCGGTCGCCGACGACCTCGATCACCATGCCGTGCGGCGCGAAGAGACCGGCGAAGCGGGCGGCGCCCGGCCCCGAGGCGACCAGCGGAACCCGGTGGCCGCGTTCGACCGCCGAGCCGAGGATCGCGGCGTCGACGAACACGCCCGGCGCCGCCTCGGCCGCCGCGCGCTTGCCGGCGGGGTCCAGCGAGCTGACGTCCACATAGAGCAGGGTGGAGGGCAGGGCGGCGGCGCTGCGGGCGGCGTCGACGGCGGCGGAACCCGGCACGCAGGCGAGGACCACGTCGCGGTCGGCCAGCGCGGCGATGTCGGACGAGGCCGCGGCGCCCAGCCCGGCTGCCCGGTCGCGCGCCTCGGGGCGGCGGGCGTACACGGCGATGTCGGTCAGGCCGGCGTCGCGCAAGCCTGGAAGGACGTGCGAGGCCACTTCGCCGAAGCCGATGAAGCCGATGCGCAAGGGGCGGTGGGGGAGGGCGCCGCTCATGCTCCGCTCACTCGGCCTGGATGCCGGCGTCGGCGACGATGCGCGCCCATTTGGCGATCTCGGCCTCGACATGCGCCTTCAGGCTGGCGGGGGTCGAGTCGGTGACCGGGTCGAAGCCGATCTCGGCCAGCTTGCCGGCCAGGGACGGGTCGGAGACGGCGGCGCGGAACGCCGCGTTCAGACGGTCGACGATGGCCGGCGGCGTTCCGGCCGGCAGGAAGATGGCGCTGGTGGAATAGGCGTCGACGCCGGGAACGCCCTGTTCGAGCAGCGTCGGCAGGTCCGGCGCGCCCTGCGAGCGGGTCGGCCCCGCCACCGCCAGACGGTTCAGCGCGCCCGCCGCGACGTGCTGGTTGGTGGCGGCGAAGGTGTCGAATTGCAGGATGGTGCGGCCGGCCAGCAGATCGGCGATGGCCGGGGCCGAGCCCTTGTAGGGGACATGGACGACGTCCACCCCGGCCGACTTCTTGAACAGCTCGCCGGCCAGATGCAGCGGCGCGCCGGTGCCCGACGAGCCGTAGTTGAATTTGCCGGGGTTGGCCTTCAGGTAGGCGACCAGCTCGGGCACCGTCCTGGCCGGCACCGAGGGGTGGGTGACCAGCACCAGCGGCACGACGGCGACCAGCGCCACCGGCTCGAAGCTCTTGACCGCGTCGAAGTCGAGCTTCTTGAACAGCGCCTGGTTCATGCCGTGCGTCGCCGCCGTGCCGAGCAGAACCGTGTAGCCGTCGGGCGCGGCGGCGGCGACCGTGCTGGCGCCGATGTTGCCCGACGCGCCCGGACGGTTGTCGATGACCAGCGGCTGGCCGAGCCGTTCGGAAACCTTGTTGGCGATGACGCGGATGAAGATGTCCTGCCCGCCGCCCGCCGAGAAGGGCACCACGATCCGCACCGGACGGTCGGGGTAGGCCGCCTGCGCCGCCTCCGCGCCCGTCATCGGCAAGCCGACCACCGACAGCCCGACCATCGACAGCCCAACGGCCCAGCTCCAAAGCCTCCGCATTTCACACTCCAAGCGAAAATTTCATCGCTATTAAAGGCTATAAATTGACTAGGTAAAACTGACTTTTTTTCATCATGCGCAATCGCTACCGTTCATGATGCTTGATTTCCGGGCGATTCCGGCCGCAATCACGGAGCGCCCGCCGCCTTGCACGCTCCAGGCGCGGGCAATCGCTTTTTTTCATCCAACAGTGTTGGGACAGGGGATGCTGACGCTAAAACAGATCGAAGCCGTCTATTGGGTGAGCGAGCTTGGCAGCTTCCACGGCGCCGCGGCGCGGCTCGGCACCACGCAATCGACCATCTCGAAGCGCATCCACGAGCTGGAGACCCATTTCGGGGTCGAGCTGATCGAGCGCGGCAACGCCTCGGCGACCCTGACCTTGAAGGGGCGCGAGGTCATCGACGATTTCTCGGCGATGCTGAGCCTGCGCCAGGGGGTGCTGCACCGTCTGGCCGGCGACGAGTCCTTTTCCGGGCGCTTCCGCTTCGGCGTCACCGAGATGGTCGCCCTGACCTGGCTGGCCGATCTGGTGGCGGCGATCCGCCGGGTCTATCCGCGCATGGTGCTGGAGCCGCGCGTGGACATGGCGGCGGGACTGCGCCACCAGCTTGCCCGGCACGCTCTGGATCTGGTGATCAGCCCGTCGCTGGAGTCCGACGCCGGCTACGTCACCCATCCCCTGCCGAAGCTGGAATCCGCCTGGATGTGCAGCCCCGAGCTGATCCCCGCCGGGGAGGAGCGGCTCTCGCTGGAACGGCTGGCGCAGCTTCCCGTGCTGACTCACGCCGAGGGGTCGATGCTGCATCTGCGGCTGCTGCGCGAGCTGGACCGGCTGGGGATCGAGCGCGGCCGGGTGCTGACCTGCAACAGCCTGATCGGGCTGGCGGAACTGGCGCGCGCCGGGCTCGGCATCACCTACCTGCCACGCGCCTATTTCGCGCCCTATGTCGAGGCGGGCGACCTGCGCGGCGTCGAGGTCCCGCTCGCGCTGGCCCCGCTCGACTACGCCATCGTGCATCGCGGCGACGCCATCAGCCGCCGCGTCGCCGCCCTCATCCCGCCGGTGTGCGACTTCGCCGGAGTCGCCTGCCGGGTCGAGCGCAAGCGGGACGGGATCTGCCTGGGCGAGGGGATCTGAGGCCGGGCCGCCGCGCCCCGCCTTGCGTCCGGCACCGCCGATCCCAGGGCGAAGCCCAGGAGGACCGTCAGGATCGCGGGAAGGCGGCGGGGGCGGAGCATGAAGGCGACCGTGGCCATTGCCGCCACGCAATCCAACCGCTTCGTCACCCGTCCCGCCGCCGCATTTTTCCAGCCGGGCGTGGGGGGGCTTAACAGTCGCTTAAGGCGGGCCGGGCTACCCGTGGCCTCTCGCCCAACCGCTGGACCGGATCTTCCGCCATGCTCGCCCGTGCCCGCTCCGCCGCCGCCGCTCTCGTCCTGGTGGCGGTGTCCTCCCTGTCGGTGCCGGCGGCGGCCAAGGCCGGGCGCGAATCGGCGCCGGCGCGGCCGGTCGCCGCCGAGATCCTGATGGACGCCGCCACCGGGGCCGTGCTGAGGGCGCACAACGCCGACGTCCCGACCTATCCCGCCTCCCTGACCAAGATGATGACGCTCCTCCTGGCGTTCGAGGCGCTCGACCGCGGCCAGCTCCGGCTCGACCAGCCGCTGCCGGTCTCGTACCACGCCACGACGATGGCGCCCTCCCGGCTTGGAGTCGCGCCGGGCGACACCATCCGCGTGGAGGACGCGATCCTGGCGCTCAGCACCAAATCGGCCAACGACGTCGCCGTCGTCCTCGGCGAGGCGATGGCCGGGAACGAAGCCGCCTTCGCGCAGGCGATGACCCGGCGGGCCCGCGAGCTCGGGATGAAGCGGACCGTCTTCCGCAACGCGTCCGGCCTGCCCGACCGCGCGCAGCGCACCACCGCGCGCGACATGGCGATCCTGTCCCGCGTCCTCGTCCGCAGCCACGCGCGCTACTATCCCTACTTCAGCCGCCGCAGCTTCGACTGGCAGGACCAGACCATCCACGGGCACAACCGGCTGCTCGACCGCTATGACGGGATGGATGGCATCAAGACCGGCTACATCGCCGCGTCCGGGTTCAATCTCGCCGCCTCGGCCGCCCGCGACGGCCGTCGCCTGATCGCGGTGGTGCTGGGCGGCGAGAGCGCCGCCAAGCGCGACCGGCGCATTGTCGAGCTGATGGACATCGGCTTCCGCAGCCGCGCCCCGGTGAAGCCGGGTGACGCCTTGGTGTCCGCCCCCAAGCCGGAGGTCCGGCGCCCCGCCGCCGCCGCAGCAGCAACCGCCGCCGCGACGGGAGGCTGGGCGATCCAGACCGGCGCGTATGGCACCCTCCAGGCGGCCCGCCAGGACGCGGAATCCGTCCGGAAGGAGCTGGGCGCCCTGGCCGCCGCCGCGAAACCGGCGGTTCAGCGGTCGGGGGCGCTGTTCAAGGCTCAGCTCGTCGGATTCGACGGCGCGTCCGCCCGTTCGGCCTGTGAGAGCCTGAAGCGGGCGAAGAGGGACTGCATCACCCTCCAGCAGCGTCCCTGACCGCCGCCGGCGAGGCGCTCGGCAACGTCGTCGACCGCCTGCGCCAGGGGGCGGTCACCGATTTCCTCGATCTGCACGCCTTCGGGTGGCATTGGCCGACCTTCAACGTCGCCGATGTCCTGATCGTCGGCGGCGCGGCCGCCATCGCCCTCCGCAAGCCGGGGGAACCGGGACGTCCGGCGCTGCGCGCCGGCGGCCCTTCGAGCTGACCGGCCGGCGCGCCTTCAGTGGGTCGCGTAGACCCGCATCCTGCCGTCCGGGGCGCCGAAGAGGACGACCTGATAGGGTTCGCCCGTCTTCATGTCCATTCCCGGCGCGTCCTGCGGCATGCCTGGAACCGACAGTCCCCTGGCCTTGGGCCGCTCGGCGAGCAGCCGCTTGACATCCGCCGCCGGGACATGGCCCTCGACCGCGTACCCGTCGACGACCGAGGTGTGGCAGGAGTGCAGCTGTCCGGGGATGCCATGCTCCGCCTTGATCGGGTCGACGTCGTCGACCTCGTGGACCGTGACGGCGAAACCGGCGGCGATCATGTGCCGGACCCATCCGGTGCAGCATTCGCACGTCCGGGCCTTCCACACCTCGACCACCTGCGCCGCGGCGGCCGGGGCGCCGGCGAACAGGGAGGCTCCGCCGATCGCGGCGCCACCGGCCAGAACGGCCGCCACGGCCAGGGCGGCCGCAACCTTCTTGGTCTTCATCGTCATCTTGGCAAATCCTTCGAAACTCGCGGTCCGCTCCCGCGGAAGGGGAGACGGGACGGGCGGTGCGGCTCCCGCGCGGCCGATGGCCGGCGGCGGGAGCGCCGTGGCGTGGGCCGGACGGTCACGGGAAGGCGCGCGGGGGCTCCAGCGCGGGATCCACCCCAACGCCGTCCAGCAGGGCAGCCATGGGCGCCGGCGGCGGCGCGGGGGCCGGAACGGCGGGAAGGGATGCGGCGCCGAGGGGCAGGCCGGCGTGCATGACGTGGCAATGCACGGCCGCGCAGCCGTCGCCCTCCGCCATGTCCATGGCCGGTGCGTCGGTGGTCCGGGAGGAGGCATGGCCGCAAGCGGTCATCCCGGCGTCCGGCCCCAGTGGGGAGACGGCGGTGGAAACAGCGGTGGAAATGGCGGCGGAAACGGCGTGGCCGCAGCGGTCCGACAGGGCGGGGCCCCGGCTCTGGGCGGCCACCGGCGCCAAAGGGGCGAGGAGCATGGCCAGCAGGATCAGGCCGGCCGTCACACACCGCAGGGCTGCGCTGTTACGCTGTTTCATCCCACAAACCCACTGGTCCCGGAAGGACCGCAAGACGGTGCCATTCTACACCATGGCCAGCGGATCTCGTTGATCGAAATCAAGGATGGCGCTGCCGGCCCGCCTTCGGCTCAGTCCGGGGAGTTCCGCCGGCGGGCGAGGAGCGCGAGCGCCAGCACATAGAGGATCACCCCCGTCTGTCCCGCGACGAAGCTGCCGCCGATGCCGCCCGGCACGGCCGCCGCCATGGCCGCGCCAAGCGTCGCGGCGATCCCGGCCAGCGGGACGATCGTCAGGGCGATCCGGCGGGGTATCGGCGTCCAGAGCGCCGGGATCATGAACAGCACCCAGCCGGCGGCGAGCGCCCACAGCGTCACCGTGAGACGGGTGGCGTTGGCCTCCTTGAGGGAACCGGCGACCATGGTCGCGGCGTCGACGGTCCCGCCGGCCAGCAGCGCCACCTTGTCCCCGTCGATGCGGACCGGCACCAGTTTGCGGCCCGTCCCGTCGACCGCGGCGATCACGCTCAACGGGCCGTCGCGCAGCGCCCTGTACGTCAACCGCCGGTCGCCGTCGGTCAGACGCGTCGCCGGGTCGGAAGCCGGGGTCTCGGGGCGGCTCGTCTGGTAGGCGCCGAAGGGGTCGCTCTCCGAGATCCGCATGCCCGGCGGCGGGCGGAAATCCACGCCCGGCCGCAGCGGCTCCAGGGCCGAGGGATCGGCGGCCAGGAGCGGCTCCGTCAGCGACCACCCGCCGAGATGCGCTCCGGGAGACGCAAGATGGCGCGTCTCGTCCGGGGTCAGGCTGCCCTTCCGCCCGCCACGGAACCGTTCCACGACGCGCTGGACGGCGAGCGTCCCCTCGAAGGCGATTCCCATGCCGGTGTCGGAAACCGGCTGCCCGGCCACCGCCACGCCCCGCGCATGGACGACGCGCCCGGCCAGATCCGGAGACGGCGTCGCGGGCTCGTCGGCGACGAGAAGGGAGCGGAGCGCTCCGATCCGTGCCGCCTGCACCGCGGCGTCGGTGTAGAACCACGCGTGGAAGCTGACGAGCAGGAAGCTCAGGAACAGGAACCCCATCGAGGCCGCCATGAAGGGAACCATCCTCCGGTTCCAGGACGGACCCTGTTGCGGGCGCGCGGTCATGGCGGTCATCGGGTCGGCTTTCGTCATCATGGCGGGTCTATCCCGAAGTGGCTCGGTCTGCGAAGGGGAAGGCATGACGGCCGAACCCTAACCCGCGCCTTTCCCCGGCGACTTGACCTTGGACAAGCGGGCCGCTGCTTCCCGCGGCGCCGGAAGGCGTGGCCGTGATCGTCGCCCGAGGCGGGGGAGCGCGCTCGTGCCCGGGCATATGCGGGGCCGGGCATGATCCAAGCGCAGGGGCCAAGCGGGGCCGGCGGCGGGCGGGATCAGCCGCGCCCGCCCATGGCGGCGGTGAAGACGGTCCAGCGTTCGTCGAACAGCCGTTCGAGGCAGGGCGCATCGCCCGATGCCCCGTCGCCGAGGCGGACCCGGTTGTTGGCGCCCTCCAGAAGATCCACGAGGATTCCGCAGACCGCCAGGGCATCGCCGGGCCGGAGGGCGCCCGCCGCCTGCGCGGCGGCGACGGCCCCGGCCAGGGGCTCCAGCGCCGCCCGCGACCATTCCGCCAGCCGCGCGCGGAGGCTGGCGGAGAGGGCGGCCTCGGCGTTGAGCGAGAGATAGAAGGCCGCGTAATCGCGCGCCGATCCGATCTCGGCGTAGCGAAGCGCCGTACGCCGCAGCGCCTCCAGCGGTCCGGCCCCGTCACCGGCCCCGTCGCCGGCCCCGTCATTGGCGGCGGCGGCGGCGGCGGACAGGGCGTGGCGGAACCGGCCGATGTCGCGCTCGACCACCGCGTCGAGCAACGCCGCCTTGTTGGGGTAGCGGCGGTAGAGGGTGTGCTTGGACACGCCGAGTTCGAAGGCGATCTCCTCGAGCGAGCTGCCGGAAACGCCCTTCCGGCAGAAGACGGACCGCGCGCCGTCGAGCAGCCGCGCGCCGAGAGCGGCGGCCTGCTCCCTGGTCGGCCGTCCGCCGGGCTTGCGTCCGCCGGTTTCCATCCAAGCTCCCTTCGCGACCGTCCAAGCCGGTTGAGTTTTCCGCCGGCGTCTGATATCAGCACGATACCGTGCTGATATCGCCGTTTCAACAAGGTTCCCCAGGCATGGCCTCCATCACCCTGTCCAAGCTCTCCTGGTCCACCCCCGACGGCCAGGGCGTCCTGTCCGGTCTCGACATCGCGTTCGGGCGGGAGCGCGTGGGGCTGGTCGGGCGCAACGGGGTCGGCAAGACCACGCTGCTGAGGCTCGTCGCCGGGGAACTCCAGCCGCTCGGCGGCGGCGTCTCGGTGAGCGGCACGCTCGGCCGGCTGAAGCAGACGGTCCGGTTCGGCGAGCGGGAAACCCTGGCCGACCTGTTCGGGGTGGGCGATGCGCTGGCCATCCTGCGCCGGGCCGAGGCCGGCGAGGCGGGGGTAGAGGAGCTGGCCGACGCCGACTGGACGCTGGAGGAGCGCATCGCCGCCGCGCTGGCGCGGGTCGGACTCGACGCCCGGCCCGACACGCGGCTGGCGCAGCTGTCGGGCGGCCAGAGGACGCGCGCCAGCCTTGCCGCGGCGGTCTTCGCCGAACCGGATTTCCTGCTGCTCGACGAGCCGACCAACAATCTCGACCGGCCCGGCCGGGAGGCGGTGATGGCGCTTCTCGCCGGCTGGCGCGCGGGCGCGATCGTCGTCAGCCACGATCGCGAGCTTCTCGACCACATGGACGCGATCGTCGAGCTGAGCACCCTGGGGGCCGCGCGCTACGGCGGCAACTGGACCCTGTATCGCGAGCGCAAGGCGGCCGAGCTGGCGGCGGCGGCGCAGGATCTGGCCCATGCGGAGAAGGCGGCGGCGGAGATCGACCGCAAGGCGCAGCGCGCGACCGAGCGGCAGGACCGCCGCGACGGCGCCGGGGCGCGGGCCGGCGCGCGCGGCGGCACCCCCCGCATCCTCCTGGGCGCCCGCCGGAGCAACGCCGAGGCGAGCCGGGGCGAGGGCGTCCGGCTGGCCGAGCGCCAGAGGGCGGAGGCGCGGACGGCGGTGGCGGCGGCGCAGGCCCGCATCGAAATCCTGAAGGATATGGCGGTGACGCTGCCGCCGACCGGGCTTCCGGCGAACCGGACGGTGCTGAGGCTGGAGGGTGTCACGGCGGGCCATGACGCCGGCCGTCCGCTCATCCGCGATCTCTCCCTGTCCATGGTCGGGCCGGAGCGCGTCGCCGTCGTCGGGCCGAACGGATCGGGCAAGACGACGCTGCTGAGGCTGATCGCCGGCCAGCTCGCGCCCATCCGGGGAACGGTGTCGGTCGCCGTGGGCTTCGCCATGCTGGACCAGAGCGTCGGCATCCTCGATCCCGAGACGTCGATCCGCGACAACTTCCTGCGGCTCAACCCCGGCGCGACCGAGAACGCCTGCCGCGCCACCCTCGCCAGCTTCCTGTTCCGGGCCGACGCGGCCCTCCAGCGGGTCGGCACGCTGAGCGGCGGGCAGGCGCTGCGCGCCGGCCTCGCCTGCGTGCTGGGCGGGGCGGAGCCGCCGTCGCTGCTCATTCTCGACGAGCCGACCAACCATCTGGACATCGATTCGATCGAGGCCATCGAGGCGGGGCTGGCCGCCTATGACGGCGCGCTTCTGCTGGTCAGCCACGATGAGACGTTCCTTGCTAGGGCGGGGATTCAGCGGCGGCTGGATCTTTCCCCGCCGGAGCGGGCGGGCGCGTAGCCCGCCGGCGCCCTGTCCCGGCACCCTGTCCCGGCACCCTGTCCCAGCGGCCTGTCCCGGTATCGGCCGGTGCCCGTCGGTCGCGCAGCCGGGACCCCTTCGCTCCCCTCTCCCAAGGGGGGTAGAATATGCGAGTGATTATTATTCTCTGTGTGTCTTGCGCGTCACAGGCCGCTGTCCCGTGCCATGACGCCGGGCTGGATCGCGCAGGCCGGGATGCCGGGGCGCCCGGCTTGATGATTGAAAGAAAACACGAATTTCCCAATCAGGGGAGCCCCGGCCCGTCCGCTCCGCGCGCCGCCGCTCCGGCGGCGGCGGACCTCCGGCCGGCTTCGGCCGCATCGGGGAAGGGGCCGTGGCTCCATGATTTAGAATCATTCTGAATTATTGCCGTTGAACGGCACCACGGGTCGGTTGCTAAAAGGAGTCCCGTGACTGCCACGGTCCCTGGAGCGGCCAAACCCCATCCGTCTTCGCGTGTCGTCATCCGGGGGCCGGCCATCCATGCGCCCGCCGTCGGAATTGCCGGTTCCAGCTTTCCTTCGACGGAATTCCTCATGTTGAAATGGTTCTGGTTTCAGCTTCATTGGCTGCTGGGCATCACCGCCGGAACGATCCTGTGCGTGGTCGGCGTCACCGGGGCGCTGCTGTCCTTCGAGGACGATCTTCTCCGCCTGCTCAATCCGGGGGTGCTGAGCGTCGCCGCGCGTCCGCAGGGCACGCTGGCGCTTCCCGACCTGTATGAGCGGGTGGCGCGCAACAACCCCGATCGCGGCATCGCCGCGCTGCGCGTCAGCGCCGACCCCACGGAACCGGCCGTCGTCACCTTCGCGCCGCCGCCGGGAGCCGCCGGGCAGGGCGGGCGCCAGCCGCGCGGGGAGAACCGGCAGGTCGATCCCTACAGCGGCGCGCTGCTTCCGCCTCCGTCCGGGCAGGAGACCTTCCGCACCATCATGCAGCTTCACCGCTGGCTGCTGGCCGGCGATGTCGGCAAGCATCTGGTGGGGGCGTCCACCATCGCGCTGATCGTGCTCAGCCTGTCGGGGCTGTACCTGCGCTGGCCGCGCCGGCCGGGCAGCCTGCGGACATGGCTGACGCTCGACCGCCGGCAGAAGGGGCGCGGCTTCCTGTGGAGCCTGCACGCGGTGCTGGGCACCTGGGCGCTGCTGTTCTACCTGCTGGCCAGCCTGACCGGCCTCCACTGGTCCTACGGCTGGTACCGCGACGGCCTGATGGCGCTGACCGGAACGCCCGCCGTCCAGCGGCCCCCGCAGGGCGGCGGCCAGGGCGGCGGTCAAGGTGGTGAACGGGGCGGGGAGCGGGGCGGCGAGCGGGCCGCCCGGCCGCCGGCTCCGCCGGACGTTCCGGCGATCTGGGCCGCCTTCGTCCGCGCGGTGCCGGAAGGCTACGGCACGGCGACCGTCCGGCTGGCGGGCGGCGGCCAACCCGTCCAGATCTCCTATCTTCCCGCCGATCCGGCCCACCCGCGCGCCGGCAACACGCTGACCCTGGACGGCCGGACGCTGGCGCCGGCCGCCCACAGCCGGTACGACGATCTGCCGGCCGGGCAGAAGCTGATGCGCAGCGTCTTCGTCCTGCATTCGGGCGAGTATTTCGGCACCGTCGGCCTCGTCCTGATGATGCTGGCCAGTTTCGCCATGCCGCTGTTCGCGGTGACCGGCTGGATGCTGTACCTGGACCGCCGCCGGCGGAAGCGCGCGGCCAGGCGCGCCGCCGGCGCCCTGGCGGCGGCCGGTTCCGTGGAGGCGGGGGAGTGCGTGCTCATCGGCTACGCCAGCCAGACCGGCCGGGCGGAGCAGATGGCGTGGCGGACGGCGGCGGCGTTGCGGGCCGCCGGCCTGACGGCGACGGTCAAGCCGGTGTCCGCCCTGGACATCCCGGCGCTGGAGGCGCACGCCGCCCGTCCCGGCGCCCGCGCCCTGTTCGTGGCCAGCACCTACGGCGACGGCGAGCCGCCCGACGGCGCCCGCGGCTTCGCCCGCAAGGTGATGGGCGGAACCGCCGCGCTGGGCGGCCTGCGCGTCGGCGTGCTGGCGCTGGGCAGCCGGCAGTACGCCCGGCATTGCGCCTTCGGGCTGGCGCTGGAGGCGTGGCTGCTGGCGCAGGGGGCGCGGGCGCTGTTTCCCGCCGTCGCCGTCGACGAGATGGCCGAGGCCGACCTCGCCCGATGGTGGGACCGTCTCGGGGCGATGACCGGCGGCGCGGCCGTTCCGGCGGTTCCGGCCGTTCCGGCCGTTCCGGCCGTTCCGGCGGTTCCGGCGCCCCCGTCACACGGCCGCTGGCGGCTCGCCGAGCGGCGTCTGCTCAACCGGAACAGCTCCGGCCTTCCCACCTATCATCTGGAAATGGAGCCGCCGGCCGGGGAGCGGCTGCACTGGGTCGCCGGCGACATTGCCGAGATCCGGGTGCGCAACACCCCCGACCGCGTGGCGGCCGTCCTGGCGGCCGGCGGGCTGGAGGGGGAGGCCATGGTCGCTGGCGAGGACGGGCCGGAACGGCTGGCCGACCGCCTCGCCCGCTGCCAGTTGCCGCCGGTGGAGGCTCTGGCGTCTGGCGGGCCGGCGCAGGCGCTGGCCGACCGCCTCGCCGCGCTGCCCCGCCGCGACTACTCGATCGCCTCGGTTCCCGAGGATGGCCGCCTGCATCTGCTGATCCGTCAGGTGCGCCTGCCGGGCGGCGGGCTGGGGTTGGGGTCGGGCTGGCTGACCGAGCATCTGGAGATCGGCGGCATGGTGGACGTGCGTCTGCGCAGCAACCGGTCCTTCCATCCCCAGGCCGACGACCGTCCGCTGATCCTGATCGGCAACGGCACCGGGCTGGCGGGCCTGCGCGCCCATCTGCGCGCGCGGCGCCAGAGGGGGCACCGGCGCAACTGGCTGGTCTTCGGCGAGCGCACCGCCCGGCACGACTACTACTACCGCAGCGAGATCGAGGCGTTGCAGCGGGACGGCTACCTGCCGCGGCTCGACCTCGCCTTTTCCCGCGACGGGGCCGAGCGGGCCTATGTCCAGGACCGGCTGCGTCAGGCGGGGGGGCAACTGCGCGACTGGCTGGCGGCGGGGGCGGCGGTCTATGTCTGCGGCAGCCGCGCCGGCATGGCCCCGGCCGTGGAGGAGGTGCTGCGCGAGATGATCGGGGCCGACGCCCTCGACCGGCTGGCGGAGGACGGGCTCTACTGCCGCGACGTCTACTGACCGGAGGTGTCGCCGCGCGGAAGGGCCCTGTCCGTCAGCCCTCGCCGGGGCGGATGTCCGCTTGGCCGCGCGAGATGTCGGTGAGCATCCGGATGGCATCGTCCAGCCGGGCTTCGGGCGTCCGGACGCGAAGCCGCACGCCGTCCGGCGAAAACCCCCTGGTTTCGACGAGGGTGGCCGGAAAGGCGCCGAGCCCCGCCCGGATCCTGGCCTCGTCCGCGAAGGCGCAGGTGACGGAAAGGGTGGCGAACGCGATGATCGGCTCCCGTTCGGCGGCGCGCAGGCAGGCCGCCGCCGTGCCGCCATAGGCGCGGACCAGCCCGCCGGCTCCCAGGAGGACGCCGCCGAACCAGCGGCTGACCACCACCGCCACCCGGTCGAACTCCTGCCCCTCGATGGCCTGGAGGATCGGGCGGCCGGCCGTGCCGCCGGGCTCGCCGTCGTCGCTGAAGCGGTGGAGGTCGCCGATCCGGAACGCCCAGCAATTGTGGCCGGCCTCCTGGCTGCCGTTCCCGGCGATGAAGCGGCGGGCCTCCTCCTCCGTCCCGACCGGCCCCGCCGAGGCCAGGAAGCGGCTCTTCTTGATCTCCTGCCCGAACCGCTCGTTCTTCCTGAGAGTGAACATTCTCTTTTTCGCCGTTCCGAAACCCGTGCCCGCCGGAGGCCGATTCCCCGCGGGTGGACCGAGCTTAGCCGATTATGGCGCCGGACGCGGGCCGGACGTGCCGGGCGCCGCGCCGGTCAGGGCTGCGCGCTCGGCCCGCAGGGCGTCGAGCCGGGCCGCCAGCTTGCCGATCTTCCGGTCGAGCTTGCGCAGGCGCTTGTCGCGGCCCTTCGCGTCCCGCTCCTTCGTATCCGGGCCCTTCGCGTCCGGGCCCTTCGCGGCGGTCTGCGCCCGGATGCGCCGGTTGATCGCCGTCTTGTCCGGGTCGGACAGGCGTTTCCAGCCCTTCACCTCCGCCTTGGTGCGGCGGCAGCCCCGGCAGGCGCCCTCCGCGTCGAACCGGCATAGCCCGGTGCAGGGGTTTCTGGTGTCCTTGCTGCTCATGGGGTGTTCCGCCCGGCTGGTCCCGACCGATGGGAATGTTGCGTCGGCGCGGTCGCGCGGCAACGGCAGGGCAGCCCTTCGGAAAGTGACGGCGCTTCAGGGCCCGGCGGAGCCGAACACCTGTTGCAGGACCGGGCCGCGCTCGCTGTCGGGAATGCCCCAGGCGGCCAGGGAGTCGGCGAGCAGGGCGGCGGCTTCCTGCCGGTCGCTCTCGCTGCGCAGCCCCCTCGAGGGCGCCAGCCGGTAGCGCGTGCCGCCGTCGGCCACCGCCCATTGCGGCGTGACGTCGGAATCGAGGTCGACCAGCGGCGCGGACAGCAGCACCGCGCCGGTCTGCTCGCTGTGGCCGATCAGGTAATCCTCCCCCGCGACGGTCAGCAGAACCCAGGCGGACAGTTCGATCTCGGCAGGCTGCATGCGGCGCTCCGGTGCGTGGACGTTGCCATGGAAAGGCCAACGCCGTGGAGCGCGGAATGATCCGGATCGGGGGGAATGAGGAACGGTGGGATGCGCGGCGGTCCGTTCAATCCTGCCAAGAAGTCACTATGACCTTGGCGGGGGTGTCGGCAAGTCTTAGGCCGGGTTATCATATCGGACCAAGCACATGGCACAGATGGCGGACCACGCTTGATTTGTGCGGTGCAAAAGAAATGGAGCGATCTGCCGACCGTCACTGTTTGGGAGGAACCCATGCTTCCGTTCGAGAATGCGACGCCGACCTCGGGCCGCTGGCCTGTTCTTGCCACCGCCGCGCAGATGGCGCAGGCCCAGACGCTGGCCGGGTGGATCACCTTGCTGGCCGAGGATCGCGGCCTGGACGAACGGGGGGTGGCCGCCGCGACCGGCCTCGATCTCGAGGACGCACGGGCGATCCTGGACGGCGTGGTGCTGATGATTCCGCTGCCGGTGCTCGACCGCGCCCTGCGGCGGCTGGAAGGGCGGCCGCACTGACACGGGCGGCCGCGCAACCGGCGGCGAGGCGCGCTCAGGCGACCGCGAGCACGTCCAGATAGATGTTGGCCGGGGCGGTCAGGTGGATGCGGTAGAGCATGCCGGCCTGATCGACCAGGATGTCGGCGACCGGGTTCTTGGCCGACAGATCGGTCACGGCGGCGCGGACGTTGCGCGGCAGTTGCTCCAGGGCGATGTCGCGGTAGGAGCCCTTGTCGGAAAGCTTGATCGTCTTGTTGCCCATGATGAGGCGCTCGTTTCCAGAAAGACTGTGAGGGGAAAAACGTTGCCGGACATTGATCCCGCAGGGTTAAGCAAGGGTTAAGCGGGGTGTCGTGGTTTTGCGCCGCATGCGCGGGGCAGACCGGCACCCCGCGCATCCGCGTTGCCGCCCCACCGTCCGTCTCCCGAGCTTTGTGTCCGGTTTCGCGGCGGCGCGGCGCTGGCGACATTTTCCGGTTGCGGAAGGTGTCGCGTCCATGGTGTCGTGAAAAGGGCATGGAGAAATCACAGAAGGCCGGCGCTGGGCATTGGCTGACGGGTCGCGCGCAGAGGTCCATCGAGTTTGACCTCCAGCTTCTTCGGGAATTGCAGCAGGGGCAGGCCGCAAAGCTGAAAAGGGAGAGGTTTGGCTGGCGCCGTTCGGACCCGTCAGCATCGCTATTGGTTTCTCTGAACGTCTACAATGCGCCAGGAGATGACTATCAGGGCGCTTCGTTTGTCATAACGTCTACCCTGTCCGGTTATGGCCCCTCTAAGCCCTTGAACCGCCACGCGTTCCCGCGCCGCGCGAGCTTATCCGCGCCGGGCCGGCCGGGGCCGAATCAACATCTTGTGTCGGGTCGGCGGAAACCCGGCGTCCGCAGGTTGAATTCGGCCCCCGCGAACGGCGTTCGCCCGCCGCCCCTCCGCAATCCGTTCAGCACCCGCCCTCCCGGCGGGAATTTCATCTTGTCGGCACGCATTTTTAAAGGGCGTGGAGGCATCCTGTGTGTGCAGCGGGTTCCGATGGTCGGAACAACCCGTCCCGGCCATTCGCTGCCACCACTCCATCCAAGCGTCACAGGCTACAGACGTGTAAATTCGTCTCAGGAATGGCGGGAGGCGAATATGGTGTTGCCGAAGTGGAGAGCCGAGCGGTTGGTGGCGTGGCCTAGGAGTGGCCCGGTGCGGTGGAACTTGCACGTCTGGAATAAGGTCAAGTCCCCAACGGCTAAGACAGGCCGGGCGGCTCTTGCTTGGCTCCGGCGCTATCCCACTGCGTCGGTCGCACTGTCGGTCCTCGGAGTGATCGCGGTGTTGCTGGGACCAGTCTTGTGGGCGCTCGGAGGATGGGCGCTCATCCAGGAAACCACGATGCGTGCTTTGACAGCGTTCCGCAGCATTTCCGATCCTGAGAAGACTGTTGAGGCGTACGGTAAGCTCGTTGGAGCGGTAGGGCTTTTGCTTGCAGCGCCAGTCGGCTTGTTAGGCGTCGGGCTAGCGTTCTGGCGTACATGGAACCAGCATCGCGACGGTGTTGTGGCCGCGCGAAAATTGGAAGCTGAATCCTATGCTAAGGCCGCTGAAGCTTACGCTAAAGCCGTTGAGCAATTGGGGAACGAGAAAGCTTCGGTTCGGATGGGCGCCACGCTCGCATTGGAAGCTTTGGGAAAAGCAACCCCACGTCTGCTATCGCAAACAATCGAAATACTATGCGCATATGTTCGAGAAGGATGGTCAAATATTGCCCCATCTACGAAAGAAAAATTGGATAATGATAATAATTTTAAATCACGTATCGAACTTCAAACGGCTATTAACGCAATATCTAGATTAAAGAAACACGATACAGAAGATTCTTTAATTGTAAATTTGTCGATGGTCGACATGAAGGGAATCGAATTAATTAAAACTTCATTGAAGAAATCAAGTGTTTATGGTTCAAACATGGAGATTATGTCTATTATATATGGAGATTTTAGCAACTCTTTTCTTCTTAGAGTAAGAATAGCTGGATCTATGTTAAGTTATACAAAATTCACAAAGTGTAATATTAATATGTCTTGCTTATCAAGATCAAATTTTACTGAATGTGATTTTAGTGAGTCATCAATGATTGGGGCTAAATTAGAAGATATTTCACTCTATGGAGCAAACCTGACAGACTCTAAGCTTGGCAAGGTTGTTTTTAATGGCGTGATTTTAACAAACGCCAACTTGACTAGGGCTGACATGACAGGCGCCACCATCAATAATGTTAAGTTCGATGGAGCAGTTTTTTCTGACACAATATTGCCGAACGGCCGTAAATGGACAGGCATCGGCTGGCCACAAGATGAAGCGCTAACGTCTGCCACGAATGCCCCACCCCCCTCGCTTTCGGTTGTGTAGGGCGGTTTTCCAGAAAATCCGTTCGCTGCCGTTTGGCGTATCGCATGCGCTGACGACGTCCGCTTCGGTTCATCAGCAGCCTAGCCGTCACGCGCAGCGCCAGCGGCCGGGCCGGCCGTTCAGCCGTGGAAATGCTCGTACAGCCTGCGGGCCACGGCGTGGCTGATTCCCGGCGCGGCCTCCAGGTCGGAGAGTCCGGCCGAGGCCACGGCGGCGGAGCTGCCGAAATGGTGCAGCAGGGCCTTCTTGCGGGCCGGGCCGATGCCGGGGATGCCGTCGATGCGGCTGTGGGTGATCGCCTTGGTCCGCCGGGCCCGGTGGCTGTCGATGGCGGTGCGGTGGGCCTCGTCGCGCAGCCGTTGCAGGAAATGCAGGATCGGGTCGTTGGGCGGCAGGCCGAAAGGCTCGCGGCCGGGCAGGAAGAAGCGCTCGCGCCCGGCGTTGCGGTCCGGCCCCTTGGCGATGGCGGCCAGCGGCAGCTCGGCGATGCCCAGCGTCTGCAACACCTCGTGCACCGCGTTCAACTGGCCGAGCCCGCCGTCGACGAGGATCAGGTCCGGCCACAGCCCGGCCTTGCGGTCGGGATCGTCCTTGCGCGCCCGCGCGAAGCGGCGGAAGAAGGTCTCCTGCATCATGGCATAGTCGTTCCCCGCCGCCTCCGGGTCGCGGATGTGGAAACGGCGGTAGGCGTTGCGCTGGAAACCGTCGAGCCCGGCGACCACCATGGCGCCGACCGGGAAGGCGCCCTGGATGTGCGAGGTGTCGTAGATCTCGACGCGGTTGGGAGCCTCGGGCAGGCCGAAGAGCTTGGCGACGCCGGCCAGCAGGGTCGCCTGGGTCGAGCGTTCGGCCAGACGGCGGCCGTGGGCGTCGCGGGCGTTGGTCAGCGCGTGCTCGACCGTGCGCCGCTTCGGCCCGCGCTTCGGCGTCTCCACGGCGACGCGGCGGCCGGCGCGCACGCCCAGCGCCTCGGCCAGCAGATCCGGGTCGGGGATGTCGTGGCTCAGCAGGACCAGCGACGGGGGCGGGGTGTCCTGGTAGAGCTGGGCGGCGAAGGCGGCGAGGATGTCGGCCGCGTCCTCCTCCTGGTCGTGGCGGGGGAAGAAGGCGCGGGTCCCCTGGTTGCGCCCGCCGCGGAAGAAGAAGGCCTGGACGCAGGCCACCCCCGCCTCGGAATGCAGGGCCAGCACGTCGGCCTCGTCGATGACGCCCTCCAGGTTGATGTCCTGGCGGCTTTGCAGGGCGGTCAGCGCGCGGATGCGGTCGCGCCAGCGGGCGGCGTCCTCGTATTCCAGCCGGTCGGAACAGTCGGTCATGTGGGCCGCGAAGACCGCCTGCACCTGGGCGCTGCGCCCGGCCAGCACGTCGCGCACGCCCTGCACCTGGGCGGCGTATTCCTCCTCGCTGGCGCGGCCGACGCAGGGCGCCGAGCAGCGCTTGATCTGATGTTGCAGGCAGGGCCGCGTGCGCGAGGCGAACACCCCGTCGTCGCAGGTCCGCAGCAGGAAGGCGCGCTGGAGCGTGGCGATGGTCATGCCGACCAGATGCGGCGAGGCGTAGGGGCCGAAGCGGTCGGCGTCGCGCGCGTTGCGGGCCGAGCCGCCGCGCTGGTGCATCAGCCGGGGAAAGTCGTGGCCGCGCCCGATGACGATGTAGGAGAAGGAGCGGTCGTCCTTGATGCGGATGTTGAAGGGCGGCAGCAGGCTGCGGATGAGGTTCGCCTCCAGCAGCAGCGCCTCGGCCTCGGTCGGGGTGGTGACGAACTCCATGGCGCGGGTCTGCGCCACCATGCGGCGGGTGCGGTTGGGCAGCCCCTCGGTCCGGGTGTAGCTCGCCACCCGGCGCTTCAGGTTCTTCGCCTTGCCGACATACAGCACCGACCCGTCGGCGCCCAGCATCCGGTAGACGCCGGGCGTGTCCGGCAGAAGCGGCAGGTGGGCGCGGATGACGTCCGCTCCGTCCATGGGGGCTCTCGCTGAGGTCGAAACACGGCGGGGCCTAGCCAAGCAGGGGAACGGAACAAGCACAAGCGATAAGATTCAGATGGGCGCGGCGGGCCCGCGTCCGCGCCCGCCGAAGCGGCGGGGAGGGCGGCGCCCTCACCGCTCCGCGTCGAGGGCGGTCTGGGTCTCGTCGAAGACGATCCGATCGTTCACGGCGTAGAGCATGCACTCCTCGTCGCCGCTCAGCTGCGCGCACTTCTCCAGGGCGGCGGCGCGGGCGTCCTTGGCGCTGCCGCGGTTCCACGCCGCCCCCCAGCGGCCGGTCAGGGTCACGGCGAGCGCCTTGTTGCCGGGGTTGCGCTGGTAGTTGACCATGCCGACCTCGCGCGTGCGGTCGGTGACGAAGGGCACGCGGGCCGGGTCGAAGGCGCCGCTGCCGGCGATCTCGACCGGCATCGGCACGAACTCCTTGCCGGACGCCGGCACCACGCTGTCGCCGACCGCGTAGAGGGTGCAGGGGGCCTTGGCCTGATGCTGGCAGAATTGCAGGGCGGCGCGCTTGACGTCCTCCTCCGTGCGGCCGCCGGCGCGGTTGGTGAAGTAGGCGTAGCCTCCGCGCTCGGAAATCGCCAGCGCCTTCGGCGAGGGCAGGGTGGGGTAGTTCGCCAGCGCGGCGCGCGCCTTGGCGCTCACGCGCGGGATCGTGGCCGGATCGACCGGGAGCGCCGGCGGCGGGGCGGGGGCCGGGGTCCGTGCCGCCGCCGTCTGCGCGGCCGTCTGCGCCGCCGCCGGAGCGGGTGTTTCGGCGGGCGGTGTGGCGGCCACCGGGGCAGCGGCCATCGGGGCGGCGGCCACCGGAGCAGCGATTGGGGCGGCGGCGTCCTGTCCGCCCAATTCGGCGATCCGCGCCTCGGCGATGGCCGCGAAGGTGCCCTGGGGGAACTGCTTCAGATAGGCCTCGAACATCTTCCGGTTGCTGCTGGCCTTGATGCTGTCCCAGAACAGCGCCTCCTTGTCGGCCCCGGCCGGCGCGGGCGCCGGGGTGACGACCGTGGTCGGCCCCAGGAAATAGAAGCGCCCCTCGATGGGCGAGGCGGACACCCAGGGCTGCTGCACCCCGCCGGTGGTGCGTTTCACGGCGAGGCCGACGTCGTTGAAGACGTCGAACACCGTCTCGCCGGGCTTCAGCAGGGCCGTCGCCAGCGCCTCGGTGTAGGGGCTGTTGGAGCCCTGGCCGTCGGCCGCCACGGCGCCGGGCTGGGTGGCGTAGGCGATGATCGTGCCGGCCGGCGCCTGCATCTGCGCCAGCCCCGGCGACACCGACCGCAGCCCGCGCCCGCCGAAGGGGTTGTTGCGGCAGGCGTCGAGGATGACGATGTTCAGGCGGCTTTCCGCCAGCGCCATCTCGTCCAGCACCATCTCGATGTCGATGAGCTCGTAGCGGACATCCGCCTCCTTCGTCAGGTTGGCGGACACCGGCAGCAGATAGTTGGTGCCCCGCATCTGGAGGCCGTGGCCGGCGTAGTAGAACAGCCCGACATCCGCCCCGGCCAGCTTGCCGCCGAAGTCGCGGATGGCGCGCTCCGTGCCGGCCCTGTCGAGGTCGAGACGCGCGCCGCCCCCCACCAGCTCGAACCCGGCGCTCCGCAGGGAATCGGCGATGGCGCGGGCGTCGTTGACCGGGTTGGGCAGGCGCGGCGCGTGCTGATACCCGCTGTTCCCCAGCACCAGCGCGACCCGCCGCTCCGGCTTCGCCGGGTCCGGCCCCGCCCAGGATGGCCCGGCGCTCCAGCCGAGCAGGGCCAGGGCGAGCAGGGCCGGGGCGAGCAGGGCCAGGGCGAGAAGCAGGACGGGGCGCGAAGCCGGCGCGACGGCGAGTCCCAGGGTGCGTCCCACGCTGCTCACGGCCATCGTTCCTTCGGATTGGAGGCATCGCCCCCACTCTGCCAAGGCAAGGGCCGGGCTTTCAAGCCGGCTGTTTCCGGATGGCGGGGCCGTCAGGCGCCGGCGGCGCGTGTCCGGTCGAAGGCGGCCCAGACGCCGTCCGCCCCGTCCCACTGGCCGCGGGTGGCGCCCTTGGAATATTCGGTGGCGCGCTGCTCGAAGAAATTGGCGTGCTCGACCCCGTTCAGGATCTCCACCAGCCAGGGCAGCGGGTGCGGCCTGACCGGCTCGTAGCCGCCGTCGGTCGCCTTGAAGTAGCCGTACAGCGTCGGCAGCCGCAGCTGCGTCAGCCGCCAGTCGGCGATGTAGTGGACGTAGGCGCGGATGTCCTCCGGCGTCATGCCGGCCACCGGCCCCAGCGCGAAGGCCAGCTCGATGAAGCGTTCCTCCAGCCCCACCATGGTGCGGCAGACGTCGAGGATGTCGTCGCGCACGGCGGGCGTCATCGCGCCGGTCTCGCGGTTCCATTCGTGGAACAGCCGGATGATGCCCTCGCAATGCAGGCTCTCGTCGCGCACCGACCAGGTGACGATCTGCCCCATCCCCTTCATCTTGTTGTGGCGCGGGAAGTTCAGCAGCATGGCGAAGCTGGCGAACAGGGCCATGCCCTCGGTGAAGGCGCCGAACATCGCCAGCGTGCGCGACACGTCGGCCACCGTGCCGACCCCGAAGCTGTGCATGTAGTCGGCCTTGTCGCGCATCTCCGAATAATCGCGGAAGGCGGCGAACTCGGTCTGCGGCATGCCGATGGTGGTCAGCAGCAGGGCGTAGGCGTCGATGTGCACCGTCTCCATGTTGGTGAAGGCGGCCATCATCATCTGGATCTCCAGCGGCTGGAAGATCGGCATGTAGCGCTTGAGGTAGTTGTCGCTGACCTCGACGTCGCTCTGGGTGAAGAAGCGGAAGATCTGGGTCAGCAGGTTGCGCTCGCCCTCGGTGACGCGGTCGGAGGTCCAGTCCTTGATGTCCTCGCCGAGCGGCACCTCCTCGCCCATCCAATGGACCTGCTGCTGCTTCTTCCAGTAGGCGTAGGCCCAGGGGTAGCGGTCGACGTTGTAGGCGGCGGAGCCCTGGAGCAGCCCGACGCGGCCGGTGCCGATCAGGCTCATGGGATCGAGGTGGAGAAGCGAGGTCATGACGGGTCCATGGTGACGATGCGGGGGAGGCGGCTCACTGGCAGGCGAGGCATTCCTCGTAGTCGGTGCGCGGCGCCTGCATCGCCTCCGTCTTGCCGGCCGCCTTGTCCTTGCCGGCGAAGGCGGCGCGCTGCACCGACTTGGAGCGGCAGTAGTAGAGGCTCTTCAAGCCCTTCTCCCAGGCGGTCCAGTGCAGCATGTGCAGGTCCCACTTGTCGATGTCGCCCGGCAGATAGAGGTTGATCGACTGGCTCTGGCAGACGAAGGGCGTGCGGTCGGCGGCGAACTCGATGATCCAGCGCTGGTCGATCTCGAAGGCGGTGCGGAAGACCGCCTTCTCGTCGTCGCTCAGGACATCGAGATGCTGGACCGAGCCCTCATGCTCGATGATCGACTGCCACACGTCGGGCCGGTCGGCGCCCTTGGCGGCCAGCAGCCGTTCCAGATGCGGGTTGCGCACCGACATCGAGCCGGACAGCGTCTTGTGGGTGTAGATGTTGGCCGGGATCGGCTCGATGCAGGCGCTGGCGCCGCCGCAGATGATGCTGATCGAGGCGGTCGGCGCGATCGCCAGCTTGTGGCTGAAGCGCACCATCATGTTGCGCTCGGCGGCGTCCGGGCAGGGGCCGCGCTCGTGGGCCAGCGCGACCGAGGCGGCGTCGGCGTCGCGGCGCAGCTTGCGGAAGAAGCGCAGGTTCCAGGCCTTGGCCATCGCGCTCTCGAAGGGCACGCCGCGCGCCTGGAGGAAGGAGTGGAAGCCCATCACCCCCAGCCCCACCGAGCGCTCGCGCATCGCCGAATAGACGGCCTTCTCCATCCCCTCCGGCGCGTCCTCGATGAAGCGGGTCAGCACGTTGTCGAGGAAGCGCAGCACGTCCTCGACGAGACCCTCCTCGCGGTTCCACTCGTCCCAGGTCTCCAGGTTCATCGAGGCGAGGCAGCAGACCGCCGTGCGCTCGTTGCCGAGATGGTCCCTGCCGGTCGCCAGCGTGATCTCGCTGCACAGGTTGGAGGTGGTGACGCGCAGGCCGAGGTCGCGCTGGTGCTTGGGCAGCGCCCGGTTGACCGTGTCGCCGAACAGCAGGTAGGGCTCGCCGGTCTGCATGCGGGCCTCCAGGATCTTCTGCCAGACCTGGCGGGCGTTGGCGTGCTTCAGCACCGCGCCGGTCTTCGGGCTGACCAGCGGGAAGGGCGTGTCCTCGCGCACCGCCTCCATGAAGGCGTCGGTGAGGACGACGGCGTGGTGCAGGTTCAGGCTCTTGCGGTTGAAGTCGCCGGACGCCTTGCGGATCTCCAGGAACTCCTCGATCTCCGGATGGTGGATGTCAAGATAGACGGCGGCCGAGCCGCGCCGCAGCGAGCCCTGGCTGATCGCCAGCGTCAGGCTGTCCATCACCCGGATGAAGGGGATGATCCCGGACGTGCTGCCGTTGCCCTTCACCGATTCGCCGATGGAGCGCACCCCGCCCCAATAGGTGCCGATGCCGCCGCCGTTCGACGCCAGCCGGACGTTCTCGTTCCAGACATCGACGATGCCGTCGAGCGAATCGGGCACGGCGTTGAGGAAGCAGGAGATCGGCAGGCCGCGCGTGGTGCCGCCGTTGCTCAGCACCGGGGTCGCCGGCATGAACCACAGGCGGGAGATGGCGTCGTAGATCCGCTGGGCGTGCGCGGAATCGTCGGCGTAGGCGGCGGATACCCGGGCGAACAGATCCTGGTAGCCCTCGCCCGGCAGCAGGTAGCGGTCGTCCAGCGTCGCCTTGCCGAAGCCGGTCAGCAGGGCGTCGCGGCCGCGGTCGATGCGGATGGCGGAGGGGGAGGGCGGCGTCCAGCGCTCCGCCGGGGCGCGGCCGCCGGTCCGCTCGGGCGCGCGCCGGGTTCGCGGCAGCAGGTTCCCGTGACGGTCGAAGCCGTTGGAAATGTCCTGGGCGGAGATGTCCTGGGCGGAGACGTCCCGAGCAAACTCCTGGGCGGCGAAATCCTGGGCGAGGTCTTGAGCGAGCGCCGGCATCCGTGATCCCTTGGTCTTGTGCGGCGGATGACGCGGGAGCACGACTTGCGGCGGGCGCGGGCGGAAACGCCGCGCGGACGGGCAAGCGCACCACCGGACACCCCGCCCGTGGACGTTCATTCGGTCATGGCAGGTCTCCTGGCTCGCGGGTCACGGCGGCTTCGCCCGGCCTTCCCGGTGCGGCTCGGCAAAGGCGAGGCCGGCACCAGTGACGCTGAAACGACGAAACCGCTCTCCGCTCACAGTTGCGGGGGCAGCGCCGGCTGGAAACGCGCCGTGACGCGATTCTCCGGCTTCCCTCTTAGCCCCGCATCTTGATGATGAAGGGAACCATGACGCTAGATATGGTAGGTGGTGGGCAGGAGCCCGTCAAGGGATTCGTTCGGCCGCGTGGAGGGAGGGGCGGACATCGCGGGCGCGGAACGGCCGCCGACGCGATGGCGGGGATGTTGTGCGGCGTGAAGGGCGGGCGCGATGCGCCGGGGCATGGGCGGCCGGACAGGATTGGGATCCGGCGGCCCGGCGCTTGCGCTGATGGTGGAAGGGACTGGATTTGAACCAGTGTACGCTTACGCGGGCAGATTTACAGTCTGCTGCCTTTAACCACTCGGCCACCCTTCCATCGGGGCGCCGAGACATAGCCGCTCGGCGGGGCGCGGGTCAAGCTCGATCTGGGCCGCATCGCCGGGTTCCGGCGGAAAAAACGAAACGGGGTCCGCCGGCCGCGAACCCCGTCCGCCAACCCCGTTCCGCGCCGTCCCGGATCGGGCGGGGCGTCAGCCGCCGAAGATGTTGTTCAACTGGGCGCTGACGCGCACGAAGGTGGTCCGCTTGGGCACCTCCTTCAGCTTGGTGGCGCCGATGTAGGTCATCATGCTGCGCACGCCGCCCATGATCTCCTGCATCGTGCCCTCGATGGGCCCGCGATAGGGGACCTCGACCGTCTTGCCCTCCGACGCGCGGTAGGAGGCGACTCCGCCGGCGTACTTGTTCATCGCGGTGTCCGACGACATGCCGTAGAAGGTCATGGCGACCGGCACGCGCTGGCCGTCGCGCTCCTCGAAGCGGACCTCGCCCTCGCACTCGTCATGGCCGGCGAGCATGCCGCCGAGCATCACGAAGTCGGCCCCCGCCCCATAGGCCTTGGAGATGTCGCCCGGCACCGTGCAGCCGCCGTCGCCGCAGACCTGCCCCTTCAGCCCATGGGCGGCGTCGGCGCATTCGATGATGGCGGAAAGCTGGGGGTAGCCGACGCCGGTCATCTTGCGGGTGGTGCAGACCGAGCCCGGCCCGATGCCGACCTTGACGATGTCGGCGCCGGCCAGCAGCAGCGCCTCGGTCATGTCGCCGGTGACGACGTTGCCGGCCATGATGACGATGTCCGGATTCTCGTCGCGCATGCGGCCGATGACCTCGACGAAGCGCTCGGTGTAGCCGTTGGCGACGTCCAGGCAGATCTTGCCGACCGGCGCCTTGGCCTTCACCGCCTGGAACTTGTCGTGGTCGGCCTCGGTGGTGCCCAGCGAATAGAAGACGTTGCCGGTGTCGGGTTCCTGGAAGAAGGCGATCAGGTCCTCGGCCCGGTAATGCTTGTGCAGCGCCGTCATGGCGCCGAAGCGCGACAGCGCGCGGGCCACCGCCATGGTGCCGACGACGTCCATGTTGGCGGCGATCAGCGGAAAGCCGGTCCAGTCGCGCTGGTTGTGCAGGAAGGTGAAGGTCCGGTTGACGTTCACGTCGTTGCGGCTTTGCAGCGTGCTGCGTTTCGGCCGGATCAGCACATCCTTGAAGTCGAGCTTGAGGTCGCTTTCGATGATCACCGCACACCTGTCCTTCCCATCGGTCGGGCGCCCGTACACGAACGGAGCCCATCATGACAGATTGGGAAGGGACGGCGGCTTCGGCAAGCCCGTTCTCGGGGCGCGCCCTCCGGCCCCTTCCGCGCGGGGAGGGGGCCGGAGGGCGGCGTGTGACGATGGGGACGGCCCCGCCGGTCAGCGCGCCGCCGCCGCCCGCTCCGCCCCGGCGTCCCGGCCGGCGCCCAGCCCGCCGGCCGCGTCGCTCCGGCCCGCCGCGTGCATCGCCACGCGGTAGGCGAAGACCAGCGCCGGCCCCAGCGTGGTGCCCGGCCCCGGATAGGTGCCGGCCATGACCGACGCCATGTCGTTGCCGCAGGCGTAGAGGCCGCCGATCACCCGCCCGTTCTCGTCGAGGACCTGCCCGTCGACGTCGGTCGCCAGCCCGGCGCTGCACGCGATCTCCGCCGGCCAGACGGCGACGGCGACGAAGGGGGCGGTCTCGATCGGCTTCAGGCAGGGGTTGGGGCCGTGGCCCGGGTCGCCGTTGAAGCGGTTCAACTCGGTGTCGCCCTTGCCGAAATCCAGGTCGCTGCCGGTCAGCGCGAAGCCGTTGTGCCGCCGCACGCTGTCCGCCAGACCGGCCGCGTCGACGCCGATCTTGCGTGCCAATTCCTCCAGCGTCGGGGCGGTGGTCAGGTAGCCGCTCGCCTCGTGGGGCTTCAGGTTGGTCGTGCCGGGATGGACGACGCCCAGCCCGTACTTGGCGACGAAGGCGGCGTCGCAGACCAGCCACGCCGGCATGGTCGGCACCGTGCGGTGCGATTCGAACATCGCCTCGACGAAGTCGTGGTAGGAGGCGCCCTCGTTCACGAAGCGCCGCCCGGCGGCGTTCACCGCGATCAGGCCGGGCTTGGCGCGGTCGAGCGACAGGTGCGGGAACAGCCCCTTCCACCCCGCCGCCTTGCGCGTCACCGACACCGGCGTCCAGAAGGCGCCGCCCCGGTGCCCCTCGCCGTCGATCCGGGCGCCGATGCCGCGCGCCAGCGTCAGCCCGTCGCCGGTGTCGCTGTCGCAGGCCAGCGAATGGACGGGCGTCGGCTGCGGCATGAAGGCGCTGCGGAACTCCTTGTTGTGGGCGAAGCCGCCGGTCGCCAGCACCACCCCCTTGCGGGCGCGCACCCGCAGCGTCCGGCCGGCGCTGTCCAGCACGGCGCCGACGACGCGGCCGTCCGCCCGGCCGTCCTCGCGCAGGATCGCGCGGATCGCGGTGTCGAGGCGGACCGGCACCTTGCGCTTGCGCAGGCTGTAGAACAGGCGGGCGACCAGCGCGTTGCCCATGACGATCCGCGTGCCGCGCGGGTGCTTCACCCGGTCGGACAGGTAGCGCAGGAGCAGCCTGGCCGCGTGGGCGAAGTTCGCCACCGACCGGAAGCGGCCGATCAGGCGGGGGATGTCGTCCTTGCCGACCATCATGCCGCCGAAGATCATGAACTCGCCGATCGGCGGGCGGACCAGCCGGAAATCCTCGCCGAGCAGCCGGCCGTCGAAGGGAGCCGGCACGATGGCCCTCCCGGTGATGGCGGCGCCCGCCATGTTCGGCTTGTAGTCCGGGTGGCGGCCGCAGGCCAGGAAGGTGACGTCGGTCTTCGTGTCGTAATAGTCGATGGCGGTCGGGCCGGTCGCCAGATAGACGCCGCGCAGGTCGCGGCCCCGGCTTTCGCCGGGGGCGCCGCCGACCAGCGCGTCCATGTAGGTTTCGGCCTTTTCGGGGCTGTCGTCGTAGCCGGCGCGCCGGCTCTGCGTGTTGCCGGGGATCCACAGCGTCCCGGCCGAGGTGGCGGCGGTGCCGCCGATCTGCCCGGACTTCTCGCAGACCATCACGTCGAGCCCCTCCATGGCGCCGACCAGGGCGGCGGCCATGCCGCCCGGCCCGGCGCCGGCGACCAGGAGATCGACTTCGGCGTCCCACGCGGTTTCCTGTGCCATTCCTTGTGTCTCCGTTCCCTCCCGCGCGGTCGTCAGGGCCCCTTACCGTGGCTTGACCTTCCGACCGGCCGCGGCCTTGCCGCGTTTGGTGTTCGTTGTGGTGTCGGGGTGCCCGCCCTCCGCCGCCCCGGCCGGTTCCGCCGCCGCCTCGCGGTCGACGACCAGCCGCAGCGACGACGGCAGCGTGTCGTTGTGCAGGTTGACCAGCTGGATCATGAGCTGGATCAGTGTCTTGCGGTCGGCCGGGCGCAGCGGTTCCAGGATGCGTTCCTGCACCCGCTCGACCGCCGGGGTGACGGCGACCAGCAGGTCGCGCCCGGCCGGCGACAGGTAGAGCAGCTTGATGCGCTTGTCCTCCGGGCTGGGGCGGCGGTGGATCAGATCCTTCGCCTCCAGCCGTTCGATGACCCCGCCCAGCGTCGAGCGGTCGAAGGCGATCAGCCCCGACAGCCGGGTGGCGTCGACGCCGGGATTCTCGTCGATGGCGACGAGGGCGGCGTACTGCACGGAGGTCAGGTCGTGGACGGCGCATTCCTCCGTGAACAGCGCCGTCGATATCTGTTGGGCCCGGCGGAGAAGATGTCCGGGTTTCGCGTAGAGGTCATCCATGGCCATGACTGCACCTGCCGGGCTTGTTCGTGAAGCGGTGATACCCCCGCGCGGGTGAATGACGATAGCGCAACCCGCGCGACCGGCGCCGTCCTCCCTTATCAACGCTGGAAAGGCGCGGCGCCATCCCGTCTCCTTCGCCTGGCAGATTGTGCGTTCCGCCGATGATATTGACAGAATGCTATCAGTATGTAGACTGATATTATGTATGCTGTCAATACCGGCGGCGGCCAGCCGGCGGTGCCCAGCCGGCGGTGCTCAGAGCCGCCCGGCGTCCTCTTCCGTATCCACCCCTCGAAAACCCGGAATCCCCCGCCATGTCCCCACTGCGCATCGCCGTCATCGGCGCCGGCGTCATCGGCAAGACGCACATCGACGCCCTGGCCCAACTGCCGGACGCCCGGCTGGCCGCCATCGCCGACCCGGGCGCGGAGGCCGGCGCCCTCGCCGCCCGCCACGGGGTTTCCCATCACGCCGACTACCGGGCGCTGCTGGAGGACGGGCGGCCGGACGGCGTGATCGTCGCCACGCCCAACGCCACTCATGTGCCGATCGGCCTCGCCTGCGTCGAGCGCGGCATCCCGGTGCTGATCGAGAAGCCGATCGCCGACACGGTGGAGGACGCGCAAAGGCTGACGGCGGCCGCGGAACGGGCGGGCGTGCCGCTGCTGGTCGGCCACCACCGCCGCCACAACCCGATCCTGCAAACGGCGCGCGAGGTGATCGGGCGCGGCGACCTCGGCGCGCTGGTGTCGGCGACGATCCTCTACACCTTCCTGAAGCCGGACGGCTATTTCGACGTCGCGTGGCGGAAGCAGGAGGGCGGCGGGCCGATCCTGATCAACCTGATCCACGAGATCGACACGCTGCGCTTCCTGTGCGGCGGCATCGAAAGCCTCCAGGCCATGCGTTCCAGCAAGACCCGAGGCTTTCCAGTGGAGGACACCGCCGCCGTGGTGCTGCGGCTGCGCAACGGGGCGCTCGCCACCATCAGCCTGTCCGACGCCGCCGCGACGCCCTGGAGCTGGGACATGACCACCGGCGAGAGCCCGCAATTCGCCCGCCAGAGCGTGCCGACGCATTTCTTCTCGGGCACCGACGGGTCGCTGGCGGTGCCGACGCTGGAGCTGTGGCGCTACGAGGGCGGGCGCGGCTGGCTCGACCCCTTCACCCGCACGGCGCTGCCGCTGCGGCCGGCCAACCCCTATGTCCGGCAGCTCGACCATTTCGCCCGCGTCATCCGCGGCGAGGAGGAACCGCTGGTCGGCGGGGCCGACGCCACCGAGACGCTCCGCGCCACCCTGGCGGTGCGGGAAGCGACCGACAGCGGCGGCCCGGTCCGTTTCGACGCCTGAGGAAGTGGGCGAGGGGCCGCCAGCGCCTCAGGAGATCTCGACGAAGCTCGGTGGTTCGGGGAGGATCGAGCGCCGCCGCCGGCTGCCGCGCAGCAGCCGTTCCACCTCGGCGATCTGTTCCTCGACCAGGATGAAGCACTGGGAGGCGACCTCCAGCCCCCGGTCCTCGTAGACGTAGCTGTCGGGATGGTCCTCCGCCCAGCGGGCGATCGCCCGGTCGCGCTGGTGCAGCAGATCGACGATCTGCGGGCGGAAAAGCTGGAGCAGGGCGCTGATCCAGCGGTTCGTCGGCCAGGACGGGCGGGCGTGGTCGACCACGAAGCCGTCCAGCATGGACACCACGTCGGCGGAGCCGTACCAGGTCTCGCCGGTCACCCAGCGGTTGGTGGTGAACAGCCGCACCGGCTGGCCGGCGACGTCCATGGCGATGCCGATCAGGTGCGACAGCGCGTCGTTGTCGCTGTCCGGCGGCGCGAAGTCGGGCAGGGGGGCGGGCCTCACCCCCGACGGCATGCCGTGCGGCCGCAGGAAGGTGTGGAAATGCCCATGCTCGCCGGTCGGACGCTCGCCCTCCGGGTGGCAGTGGTAATAGTACTGCGCGTGGTATTCCGCGTCGTAGACGTCGCCCGGCGGGTAATGCCGCCACTCGTACAGCGTGCCGTGGCCGCGCAGCAGCTCGCCGACCACGGTGTCGCCGGTCTTGGCCAGGACGCGCTGGCACAGCCGGACCTCGCGTCCGGCCTCGGCCATCGCCTCCAACGCCTCGCGGGGGAGTTCCGCAAGCTCCGTCATCGCCCTATCCGCCGGTGCGCCAAACAACCCTATTACGTACGCGGATATCGCCCGCTGGCAAGATTTTTCCTGCGGCTTCGAAGGATCCCGGACGAATCATCACGGGCTTCGCCGCGCGCGGGTCACGAGCCCGCGCGCAGGCCGCTGCGCAGCGCCCAGCCGACCAGCGCGCCGCTGACCTGCCCCAGCGCCTCGTCGAAGGCGGCGATCACGTCGGTGAAGTCGCGGCCGCGCACCGCCACCGTCGCCTCGAAGGTCTCGCCGGCCTCGATGGTCCGGCGCGGCATGGCGACCAGCTTGGCCGACAGGCGGACATGCACGCGGTCGGGGGTGGCTGCGCCGGGCGTGGAGTATTCCGCCTGGAAGTCGCGCAGCTCGGATTTCAGCACGAAGTCGGAGCGCAGCCCCACCGTGTCGCGCCCGACCGAGACGATGCGCCCGCTGTCCTCGAAGGACTGGACGATCAGCCCCTGCACCATCAGCGGCGCCCGGTCGGCCCAGGAGACGTCGGCGAAATAGTCGAGCGTGGTCGGCGTCCGGGCCAGCGCGATGCGCGGCGTGTCGATGCCGGCGGCGGCGGCCGGCGCCTCGACCAGCAGCTGCCAGTCGGCCTTGGGCAGGGCGGCGTCCGCCGGCGCGCGGGCGGTCAGGGTGTAGAGCTTGGGCGCCGTCGGGTTCAGGGTTGAGCAGCCCGTCAGCCCCAGCGCGCCGACGCCGACCAGGGCGGCGAGGATGGCGGCGCCCGACGCCGCGCGAAACCGACACTTCATTTGCCACGCACCTCCACGCCCTGCCGGGTTCCGCCGAACAGGAAGTTCGACGGGTCGTTTTCAATCCGCGTCACCACCCGCGACAGCTGACCCGACAGGTCGCGAAGCTGGGAGATCAGCAGGCTCAAGTCATACAGCCCCGTGGTTGCGAAGTCGCGCACGGGCTGCCGGTTCTCGGCGAGCAGGGCGGCCAGCTCGCCCGACGTCTTCCTCAGCGACTGGATCAGCTCGCGGCTGTCGCCGGTGAGCTGCCTGGCGCTGCCGTTGACGGTCGCCAGCGTGCCCTGCGCCTGCGCCAGCGTGCGGTCGAGCTGCGGGCCGACGCTCTCGAAGCCCTTCAGGGTCGTCTGCGCCTGCGCCATCGTCCCCTCCAGCCCGGCGGTGGCGCGGGCGAGGTCGGCGCTGATGTCGCGGACGTTGCCGAGGATCTCGCCGATGGCCTTCTGGTTGTCGCCGTTCATCAGCTCGCCCAGCCGGGTGATGACCTCCAGCGCCCGGTTGAGCAGCTGCGGGGCGGTGTCGACCACGGCGGTCAGCGAGGAGGTGCGCGACGGGATCACCGGGATGCCGTCGCGGTCGGTCGCCGTCAGCCGGTCCGCCTCCACCGTGCCGCCCGAGATCTGCACGTAGGCGCCGCCGGTGATGCCCTGCACCTCCAGCGAGGCGATGGAATCCGACATGATCGGCGTGCCGTTCTGAACCAGGATGGTCACGCGCACCCGCGTCACGTTGTCGGGATCGAGCCGGATGTCGCCCACCGTGCCGACCGGGACGCCCCGGTAGCGCACCGGGCTGCCCTGCTGGAGGCCGGTGACGGAGCCGGTGAAGTAGATGCGGTAGGGCTGCCGGGACTCCTCCAGCTGGACCTTGGCGATCCAGACGGTGAAGACCAGCAGGCCGGCGAGCAGCGACAGCACGAAGCTGCCGACCAGGATGTAGCTGGCGCGCGTTTCCATCGCTTGCCCTCAGTCCTCCGCATGGCGCGCGGCGCGGCCGCGCGGTCCGTGAAAATAGTCGTGGATCCAGGGGTGCGGGTCGGCCAGATGCTCCTCCAGCGTGCCCACCCGGATTTTCCTGTCGATCAGCACCGCGATGCGGTCGCAGATCGTCGTCAGGCTGTCGAGGTCGTGCGTCACCATGAAGACGGTCAGCCCCAGGCTGCGCTGCAAGCCGCGGATCAGGCTGTCGAAGGCGGCGGCGCCGATCGGGTCGAGCCCGGCGGTCGGCTCGTCGAGGAACAGGATGGCGGGGTCGAGCGCCAGCGCGCGGGCCAGGCCGGCGCGCTTGACCATGCCGCCGGAAAGCTGCGACGGGTGCTTGGCCCCGGCGTCGGGCGGCAGCCCGGCCATGGCGATCTTCACACGCGCGATCTCGGCGATCAGGGGGGGCGGCAGGTCGGTGTGCTCCTTCAGCGGCAGCATGACGTTCTCGGCGACGGTCATGGAGCTGAACAGCGCGCCGTTCTGGAACAGCACGCCGGTGCGCGCCTGCAACGCCGTCCGTTCGCGCTGGGACAGGTCGGCGGTGTCGTGGCCGAGCAGTTCGATGGTGCCGGCGGCGGGTCGGATCAGCCCGATGATCTCCTTCAGCAGCACCGACTTGCCGGTGCCGGAGCCGCCGACGACGCCCAGCACCTCGCCGGCCCGCACGTCGAGGTCGAGCCCGTCATGGACGGTCTGCGGCCCGAAGCGGGTGACGAGGCCGCGCACGCGGATGACCGGCTGGAGGACCGGCCGGGTGGTCGATGGAAGGGCCGGGGAAAGGGGGATTGCGTCGGCCATCACACCCCCAGCATGGAGAACAGCACGGAGAACACCGCGTCGATGACGATCACCAGGAAGATGCCCTCGACCACCGCCTTGGTGGTCAGGGTGCCGACGCTCTCGGCGCTGCCGGACACCTTCATGCCCTCGTAGCAGCCGACGATGGCGATGACCAGCGCGAAGACCGGCGCCTTGATCAGCCCGGCCAGCACCGTGTTGATGCCGACCGCCGTGTGGAGCTGGCGGATGAACTGGCCGAAGGTGATGTCGAGCGTCGCGTAGCTCATCACCGCCCCGCCGAACAGCCCCATGACGTCGGCGTAGAAGACCAGCAGCGGCAGCGTGACCATCAGCGCCAGCGCGCGCGGCACCACCAGCAGCTCGATCGGGTCGAGCCCCATGGTGCCGATGGCGTCGACCTCCTGGTTGACCTTCATGGTGCCGATCTGCGCGGTGAAGGCCGAGCCGGAGCGGCCGGCGACGATGATCGCCGTCATCAGCACGCCGATCTCGCGCAGCACCGAGATGCCCAGCAGGTTGACGACGTACAGCTCGGCGCCGAAGCGCTTGAGCTGGTCGGCGCCCTGGAAGGCCAGCACGACGCCGATCAGGAAGGACAGCAGCCCGAGGATCGGCAGCGCGTTCAGCCCGGTCTGCTCGATGTGGAACATCACCGAGGTCAGGCGCAGCCGCGACGGCTTCAGCAGCAGGCGCGCGAAGGTGATGGTGACGAGCCCAAGGAAGGAGATCAGGTTCCCCGCCTCGCGCACCGCCTCGATGGTGGTGCGGCCGGTGCGGACGACCATGTCGATGATCGGGTGGTGGGCCGCGCCGTGGGGCTGGGCGGGAGCCTGGCCCGCCTCGCGCACCGCGTCGAACAGGGCGGCGTGCTCGGGCCGCACGCCCTCGACGGCGACGGCGTGGCCCTCCGCCGCCAGCCGGTCGGCGAGCCGGGCCAGCAGATAGGCTCCCACCGTGTCGAGCGCGTCGAGCCGGCCGAGGTCGAGCCGCACCGGCCCGCCGGAGCGTTCCGGCCGCAGGGCCTTCAGCGCCTCGGCCGCCGGCCCGGCGGACTCCAGCGTCCAGCGCCCGGCGGGGCCGATGCTCCACACGCCGTCGCCGTACCGCGATTCGACCCAGACCGCTTCACCCGCCACGCCCGGCCACCCGTTCCACCATTCGATCGGAGAGGTTGGAACGTGGCCGCGCACGCGCGTCCGGTCAACCCCGCAGCGCACATGCAGCGCATTCGGTGGTCCAATGGCCGAGGCGCGCGGGCCGTCCGGTTGAGAAAACAATGTTGGGAAAGGGATTTTGACACGGATGAACACGGATGCCGGCTGCGCCGGCTCACGGATCAACGGGATCAAGGAGAAATGAAATCCGTGTCCATCCGTGGATATCCGTGTTCATCCGTGTCTGAAATGTCTTTGCTCGCGCTCGTCGGCCCGCGATCCGGCTGCGGCGCAACGCCCGTTTGCGCGGTGGGGGGCGTCCCGATAGACTGCTTCGCCTTGTCGCACCGACCCGCGACCCTGACGGACCCGACCTCGATGGATTTGAAAGACCACATCCGCGGCATTCCGGATTTCCCGAAGCCCGGAATCCTGTTCTACGACGTCTCGCCGCTGCTGGCCCATGGCCCGGCCTGGAAGGCGGCCATCGATCAATTGGCCGAGGCGGTGCGCCCGCACCAGCCCGACGTGCTGGTCGGCATCGAGTCGCGCGGCTTCCTGGTCGCCGCCCCGCTGGCGCTGGCGCTGGGCATCGGCTTCGTCATGGTGCGCAAGCACGGCAAGCTGCCGGGCGACAAGGTGGCGCATTCCTACGACCTGGAATACGGCACCGACATCATCGAGGTGCAGGCCGACGCGGTGAAGCCGGGTCAGCGCGTGGTCGTGCTCGACGACCTGCTGGCGACCGGCGGCACCATGGCGGCGGCGGTCACGCTGCTGCGCCAGATCGGCGCCGACGTCCGCGCCGCCGCCTTCCTGGTGGAGCTGACCTTCCTGAACGGCCGCGAGCGGCTGGACGTGCCCTGCCATTCGCTGATGGCCTACGACGAGTAGGGCGTCAGCCCCGCAGCGCCACCACCTCCGCCGCCCGGCGCGTCGCCGGGCGGGAGGCGTCCGCGTCCCCGTCCCGATGCCCGTCCCCCTCGCGGCCGACCACCAGCGTCAGGTAGCGCATGCAGCTGACCCGCAGGAAGGAGGCGAGGTTGGGCACCTCGCCGCGCGCCTCGACGATCTCGTCGTAGAGCTTGGCGATGAGCTGGTTCACGGTCATGCCGTCGCGCGCGGCGATGTCGGCCAGGACGTCCCAGAACAGGTTCTCCAGCCGGATGCTGGTCACCACCCCGTGGATGCGGACCGAGCGCGACCGGCTTTCGTAGAGGATCGGGTCGGCCTTGACGTAGATCTCGCACATGCTCGACGGCCCTTCCGCGTTGGGGATGTCCGGGTTACTCCGCGTCCAGCGCCTTGAGGAACAGCGCCAGCCACGCCGGGTGCGCCGGCCAGGCCGGAGCCGTCACCAGCTTACCGTCCGCCACGGCGGAATCGATCGGAATGTCGGCGTAGGTGCCGCCGGCCAGCTCGACCTCCGGCCGGCAGGCGGGGTAGGCGGAGACCCGGCGGCCCTTCAGCACCCCGGCCGGGGCCAGCAGCTGGGCGCCGTGGCAGACGGCGGCGACCGGCTTGTCCTGCTCGAAGAAGGCGCGGACGAGCGCGATCACGGCGGCGTCGAGCCGCAGATACTCCGGCGCCCGGCCGCCGGGGATGACCAGCGCGTCGTAGGAGTCGGCGCGCGTGCCCTCGAAGGTCGCGTTGAGGGTGAAGTTGTGGCCGCGCTTCTCGCTGTAGGTCTGGTCGCCCTCGAAATCATGGATGGCGGTGGCGATGCGGTCGCCGGCCTGCTTGCCGGGACAGACCGCGTGCACCGTGTGCCCGACCATGGCGAGCGCCTGGAACGGCACCATCGTCTCGTAATCCTCGGCGTAGTCGCCGACGATCATCAGGATCCTCTTTCCGGCCATGGCCCATCCTCCCCTTGCTGGCGTTGCGCGCCGGTCCGCCGCGGGCTGTTCGCGGCACCGACGATCCGGTGGCGCGACTGTCGCGCGTTCCGGGGGCGGGTGGGTAACAGCGGGCTGTTCGCGCCGGAAAATTTTGCCGCCGCTTTGCGGATATTGCCGGGCTGCCGCTTCGCCCGCCGGGTGGAACCGTTGCAAAGTCTGGGTTCCCCGCCGTGGCCCGCTTCTTGCGAACTCTCGTTCCGAGCACCCGGAGGGGTGCGGACGAAAGGGAGCGGGTCATGGTCAGCTTGTCCAGTTACACCGATGTCAGCCGCATGGCGCAGAGCTTGCAGCAGTCCATCGACGCGGCGGTCAAGCGCGTGCAGCAGCAGCAGACCGGCGAGGCCAAGGACAACAGCGGCGCCGCCGGCAAGGTCCAGGAGTACGAGCAGACCGTCAAGAAGTCCTCCTACAACACCGCCCCCTTCGCCAGCAACATCGGCACGCTGGTGAAGGACACCAGCCGGCTCAACGTGTTCAGCTCGCTGGCGGCGAACGACCCGGCGGACTTCTACAAGTTCCAGGTCACCAGCAAGGGCGAGGTCACCGTCGGCACGGTCGGCGACGCCGGGGTGCGCATCCAGCTGATGGACCGCCAGGGCAAGGTGATCGCCGACAGCAACAAGGACGCCGGCTCGACCTACGACGCCTTCAAGAAGATGCAGAGCGGCAGCCTGAGCCTCGACAAGGGCGACTACACCCTGCGCGTCGCCCGCGACACGGACGTGCCGCTCAAGGAGGACAAGAGCTACGGCGTGCAGCTCCGCATGGGCAGCTACAGCAAGGACTACGACACCATCGCCAAGCAGCCGGCCAAGGGCGACAACCCGTTCGGCGGCAACACCAAGCTCCAGAATCTGGCGGCGCTGCTGAACGGCGGCAGCTCCACCACCGGCAGCCTGTCGATGCTGCTTGGCGGCTCCGGCGGCGGCGCCTACAGCGGGCGCGGCTCGCTGGTGAACGCGCTGTTCTGAGCCGGGTTCCGAGCCGGCGCGGGCCGCGCCGGAATCAGGTGCCCAGCGTCAGGCCCATCTCCCAGAAATCCGCCTCCAGCCGGCTGGCCTGGCGGAAGATCGTCAGCAGCCGGGGGAAGCGGGCCGGCGTCAGGCTGTCGGCGGCGAGGCGGTTCAGCGTCTCCCGCGCGGCGGCGGCGACCCGCTGGTACTCCTCGCCGGAATATTCGGCGATCCAGGCCCTGTAGGGGTTGCCCTCGGCCAGCGCGCCGGGCGCCGCCGCCAGCGTCCGGCCGATCTCGGCGTAGCCGATGACGCAGGGCGCCAGCGCCACATACAGATCCAGCAGGTCGCCGCGCAGGCCCGTCTCCAGCACGTAGCGGGTGTAGGCCATCGTCGCCTTGGCTTCCGGCGTCCGCTCCAGCTCGTCGGCCGACAGGCCCCAGCCGGCGCAGAGCGAGACGTGCAGATCCATCTCGACGTCGAGGATCGCCTTCAGCCCGCCCAGCGACGCCCGCATGTCGGCGAGGTTGCGGCCCTTGTAGACCGCCAGCGCGTAGGCCCGCGCGAAATGGATCAGGAACAGATAGTCCTGCGCCAGATAATGGCGGAAGGCGGCCTGGGCCAGGCTGCCGTCGCCCATCCCGCGCACGAAGGCGTGGTCGACGTAGCGCCGCCAGTCCTCCGCCCCCTCGGCGGCGAGGCGGTCGAACAGGTCCATGGTCGGGCTTTCGGTCATCGTCGTCAGACCCGGCGCGCCAGCGCCAGCAGCCCGCCGGCTCCGATCATCAGCCCGCCGGTCAGCCGGTTCAGGCCGCGCGCCGCCGACGCGCTGGTCAGCCGGGCGGCCAGACGGTCGCCGCCGGTGGCGTAGGCCATGATCCAGCCGAACTCGATGACGATCATGGTGGCGACCAGCGCGCCGAGCTGCGGCGCCAGCGGGGCGGCGGCGTCGATGAATTGCGGGAACAGGGCGCCCATGAAGACCAGCGCCTTGGGGTTGCTGAAGGCGACCAGCAGGCCGCGCAGGAACAGGCGGGCGGGCGAGCCCTCGCCGCCGGCCGCCGCCGTGGTGTCGCGCGTCCCGGCCGGCTCGACCGGCGCCCGCCACGCGGCGATGCCGAGCCAGGTCAGATAGGCGACGCCGGCCCAGCGCACCACCTCGAAGGCGACGACCGAGGTGGAGAGCAGGGCGCCCAGCCCGAAGGCCGACAGCGCCGCCATCACCGCCAGCGCCACGCACATGCCGATGCCGCCCCAGACGGCGCGGCGGGCGCCGAAGCGCAGCCCGAGGCTCATCGCCAGCAGCATGTTGGGACCCGGCGTCGCCGAGATCACGAAGGCGGTGGCGAAGAAGAAGGCGAGCGTCTGCCAGCTCATGGGGGCTGCTCCGGGTGGGACGGGCGCCCAGGGGAGCACGAACCTTCCGCCTCCACAAGCGGCGACGGGGAAGCGCAGCCATGCCGGCGATTTGGGCCGGCGATTCGGGCCGGCAACCCGGTCGGGGCTCCGTCCGGCGTACCGCCTCCGGTCGCCCGCGCCCGGCGAGGGGGGCGCAAACAGCCAGGCGCGATTCCGCGTGGTGGACAGCGGCGGCGGCGCTGTCCATGTCATTCCCTTGCCCGTGTCGGAAAGGACAACGCAAAGGGGGTGCGCGATGCCTGTGTGCCGTCGTTCGTGCCGTCGCTTCACCCTGGCCGCCGCCCTGGCGCTGGCCTCGCCCCTGTCCCAGCCGGCCATGGCCCCACCGGCCTTCGCCGACGAGCCGGTCGACCTGGAGCTGGTCCTGGCCATCGACGTGTCGGGCAGCGTCGACCCGGAGGAGGCGAGGCTCCAGCGCGACGGCTACGTCCAGGCCTTCCTGAACGACAAGATCCAGCGGGCGATCCGGGGCGGTCCCTTCGGCCGCATCGCCGTCACCTACATGGAATGGGCCGGCGACAACTACCAGCGCACCGTCATTGACTGGACCGTGCTGAGCGACCCCCGCAGCGTGCGCGGCTTCGCGCTGGCGGTGGGCGAGGCGCCGATCACCTCGCAGCAATGGACCTCGATCAGCGGCGCCATCGACTACGCCGTGCCGCTGTTCGAGGCCAACGGGGTGGAGGGCACGCGCCGAGTCATCGACATATCGGGCGACGGCGAGAACAACCGCGGCCGTCCGGTGGAGACGGCGCGCGACGAGGCGGTGGCGCGCGGCATCACCATCAACGGGCTGCCGATCCTCAACGACCGGCCCAACCCGTGGGGCGGTTCGCCCTCCAACAACCTCGACGGCTATTACCGCGACCACGTCATCGGCGGTCCCGGCGCCTTCCTGGTGCCGGCGAACGACTTCGACGCCTTCGCCGACGCCATCCTCAGCAAGCTGCTGCTGGAAGTGTCGGGCATGGTGCCGGAGCGCGACTGGGCGCTGTCCGAGCGGTTGCGGCGGGAAATGGAAAAACTGGCGGCGGATCCGGGACAGGACGGGGAGGATCGGCTAGCCTCGCCGCAAACCACGGCCGACGGACACGCCACATGACCGGAACCCCGCTGTCGCACCTGCTGAAACTCGGCCCCGACCGCGTCGTCGCCAGCGCGGCGGTGGCGCGCAACGGCGGGGAGGAGGGCGGCGCGCTGATCCTATTCGTGCGCGACCGGCAGCCGCCGCTGCCCCTGCTGTTCATCAGCGGCGTCGTCGAATCGCTGGGCGACGCGCTGCGCGCCTTCGCCCGGGCCGGCGGGCGGGCGCCGGAGGATCCGGCGCTGGCGCTGCGCTTCTCGCTGAAGCGGCCGAGGATCGAGGAGAGCCATTGGGCGGTCCGCCACGACGATTCCCGCGTCGTCGACACCATCCGGGCGCTGGCGGCGACCAACGCCCTGGCCCTGGAGCTGGTGATGCAGGACCGCGGCGTTTGCCACCTCGCCCTGCCCGCCGGGGTGACGCGCCTGCTGGCGGACGAGCTGCGCGCCACCCTCTGAGATCGCCGGAGCCCGCCGGAAGGGACCGGCGGACCCGCCCCGAAGAATCAGCCCCGAAAAATATCCCGCCTTCGCGCGACGAATTCGCCCCGGCCGCCCGTACCAAGGAACGCCAAGGAAACGCGGCCGGACAAACAGGTCGAGCGAGCGTCGGGACTGTCATGAAGATTCGTTGGAAGCCGGTCGTCACCGGCGTGGTTCTCGTCGGGCTGGCCGGTGGCGTCGGTTACGCGGTCGAGCAGAAGCTGACGGCGCCGGCCAGGACCGCCGGGGTTCCCGGCGGCCCGCCCGGCATGCCCGCTCCTCCCGGCATGGCTCCGGGCGGCGGCCGCAGCCCGGTGGTCGCCGTGCAGGCCGGCACGGTGGCGCGCGAGGACGTGCCCATCTGGTTCGACGGCATCGGCACCGTGCAGGCCTTCAACAGCGTCACCGTGCGCGCCCGCGTCGACGGCGAGCTGCAACGGCTCGACCTGCGCGAGGGGCAGATGGTCAAGGCCGGCGACGTGCTGGCGGTCATCGACTCGCGCCCGCTCCAGGCCCAGCTCGCCCAGGCCCAGGCCAAGAAGGCGCAGGACGAGGCGCAGCTCGCCAACACCCGGCGCGACCTGGAGCGCAACATGAACCTGAAGGAGTTCGCCTCCAAGCAGACGGTGGACACCCAGCGCGCCCTGGTCGCCCAATGGGAGGCGCAGATCCGCGCCGACGAGGCGGCGATCGAGGCGGTGCGGGTGCAGCTCAACTACACCACCGTCACCGCGCCGATCAGCGGGCGGATCGGCCTGCGCAACATCGACAACGGCAACGTCGTGCGGGCGAGCGACCAGAACGGCATCGTCACCATCACCCAGATCCAGCCGATCGCCGTCGTCTTCACCCTGCCGGAGAAGCAACTCCCCGCCATCCTCGACGCCCAGGCCAGGGGCGAGGTGCCGGTCCAGGCGCTCGACCGCGAGGGCAGGGCGCAGCTCGGCGCCGGGGCGCTCCAGGTCATCGACAACCTGATCGACAGCGGCACCGGCACCATCCGCCTGAAGGCGACCCTGCCCAACGAGCCGCAGCGCCTGTGGCCCGGCCAGTTCGTCAACGTCCGGCTGCTCTCCACGGTGCGCCGGGGAGCCACGACGGTGCCCGCCACGGTGGTGCAGCGCGGCCCCCAGGGGACCTTCGCCTACATCGTCAAGGACGACCAGACCGTCGAGCAGCGCCCGATCAAGGTCGGCCACATCGAGGAGAACAGGGCCATCGTCGAATCCGGGCTGACCCCCGGCGAGCGGGTCGTGGTGGACGGCCAGTACCGGCTCCAGCCCGGCTCGCGCGTCCGCATCGTCGATCCGGCCGCCGCCCAGCCCATGGCGGGAGCACCCAGCGCCGCCGCTCCCGCCGGGGCGCCGCCCGCCATGGCCGGCCAGTCGGGAGGCGAGGCCCCGGTCGCCCGCGAGGAACGCCACCGGGAACGCGGCCCCCGCGATCCGAACAACCCGGACGCCCCGCGCCGCCGGCCGCCCTCGGCGGATGGCAGCCCGGACGGCGCCGGTCCCGCCCGCAGCCCGCGTGAGCCCTCATGAACATCTCCGCCCCCTTCATCCTGCGGCCGGTCGCCACCGGGCTGCTGATGGCGGCGGTGGTGCTGCTGGGGCTGCTCGGCTACAGCGCGCTGCCGATCTCGTCGCTGCCGACGGTCGATTTCCCGACCGTGCGCGTCACCACCCAGTTGCCGGGTGCCGCACCCGACGTCATCGCCTCCTCGGTCACGGCGCCGCTGGAACGCCAGCTCGGGCAGATCGCCGGCATCTCCTCGATGATCTCGACCAGCTCCTTCGGGCTGTCGAGCATCACCCTGCAATTCAACCTGTCGCGCGACATCGACGCCGCCTCGCAGGACGTGCAGTCGGCGATCAGCGCGGCGGCCGGCAGCCTGCCCAAGGGGCTGCCCAACCCGCCGATCTACGACAAGGTCAACCCGGCCGACACGCCGATCATGGTGCTGGCGCTCAGCTCCGACTCCCTGCGGCTGGAGACGGTCAGCGACGCCGCCGACACGCTGCTGGCGCAGAAGCTCAGCCAGCTCGACGGCGTCGGCTATGTCGGCATCGAGGGCGGCCTGCGCCCGGCGGTGCGCGTGCAGGTCAACCCGGCGGCGGTCGCCGGGCTGGGGCTGACGCTGGAGGACGTGCGGACCACCATCACCCAGGCCAACGTCAACGCCCCCAAGGGCAGCTTCGACGGGCCGCGCCAGTCCTGGTCGATCGGCGTCAACGACCAGATCGAGAACGCCGCCGCCTACCGCCCGATCATCGTCACCTACAAGAACGGCGGCCCGGTGCGGCTGTCCGACATCGGCGCCGTCGTCGATTCGGTGGAGAACACCCGGCTGGCGGCCTGGCACGACGGCAAGCCGGCGGTGCTGCTGAACGTCCAGCGCCAGCCCGGCGCCAACATCATCGACACGGTGGACCGCATCCGCGCCCTGCTGCCGTCGATCCAGGAGTCGCTGCCGCCGCAGATCGCCATGGCGGTGCTGACCGACCGGACGGAGACGATCCGCGCCTCGGTGCTGGACGTGCAGAAGACGCTGGTGCTCACCGCCGGGCTGGTGGTGATGGTGATCTTCCTGTTCCTGCGCAAGGCGTGGGCGACGGTGATCCCGGCGGCGGTGCTGCCGCTGTCGCTGATCGGCACCTTCGGCGTCATGGCGCTGTGCGGCTTCAGCCTCGACAATTTGTCGCTGATGGCGCTGACCATCGCGTCGGGCTTCGTGGTGGACGACGCCATCGTCATGATCGAGAACATCGTCCGCCACATCGAGAAGGGCGAGACGCCGATGCGGGCGGCGCTGAAGGGCGCCCGCCAGATCGGCTTCACCGTGGTGTCGCTGACCCTGTCGCTGATCGCCGTCTTCATCCCGCTGCTGTTCATGAGCGGCGTGGTCGGCCGGCTGTTCCGCGAGTTCGCCGTCACGCTCTCCATCGCGGTGCTGGTGTCGATGGTGATCTCGCTGACGCTGACGCCGATGATGTGCGCCCGCCTGCTGAAGCCGGAGGGCGACGAGCGGCCGAACATCTTCTTCCGCTGGAGCGAGCGCGGCTTCGACGCGCTGCTCAATGGCTACGCGGTCACTCTGCGGTTCGTGCTGCGCCACCAGTTCGCGACGCTGCTCTTCACCCTGGCGACGCTGGCGGCGACGCTGTGGCTCTACAACGCGGTGCCCAAGGGCTTCCTGCCGCAGCAGGACACCGGCGTCATCGTCGGCGTCACCGACGCCGCCCCCTCCATCTCGGTCAAGGCGATGGCCGAGCGCCAGCGCGAGGTCGCCGAGATCGTGCGGCGCGACCCCGACGTCACCGGGGTGGCGAGCTTCGTCGGCACCGGCACGGTCAACGCCACCACCAACACCGGCAGCCTGACCATCGCGCTCAAGCCGCGCGACGAGCGGACCTCCTCGGCGGAGGAGATCATCGCCCGGCTGCGCGCCGCCACGGCGGAGCTGAAGGGCATCTCGCTGTTCATGCAGTCGGTGCAGGACGTGCAGATCGACAGCCGCGTCAGCCGAACCCAGTACCAGTACGTGTTGCAGGACGCCGACCCGAAGGAGCTGGAGACCTGGACCCCGCGCCTGCTGGAGGCGCTGCGCGCCCGGCCCGAGCTGACCGACGTGGCGACCGACCAGCAGCCCTACGGCCTCCAGGTCTATCTCACCATCGACCGCGACGCCGCCTCGCGCCTGCATGTGCTGCCGCAGGCGATCGACGACACGCTGTACGACGCCTTCGGCCAGCGGCAGGTCTCGACCATCTACACCCAGACCAACCAGTACCGCGTCATCCTGGAGGTCGAGCCGTCCTTCCAGATGGATCCGGCCTCGCTGTCGAAGATCTACGTGAAGTCGAGCGGCGGCGCCAACGGGAGCGGCGTCGTGCCGCTGAGCGCGCTGGTCACGGTGGAGCGCACCACCGCCCCGCTGGTCATCACCCACCAGGGGCAGTTCCCCTCCGTCACCCTGTCCTTCAACGTCGCCCACGGCGTGGCGCTGGGCGACGCGGTGCGGGCGATCCAGGAGGCGCGCGCCGGCATCGGCATGCCCGACACCGCCACCGCCCGCTTCGCCGGCACGGCCGCCGAGTTCAATTCCTCGCTGGAAACCCAGCCCTGGCTGATCCTGGCGGCGGTGGTCGCGGTCTACATCGTGCTGGGCATCCTCTACGAGAGCACGATCCACCCGATCACCATCCTGTCGACCCTGCCGTCGGCCGGCGTCGGCGCCATCCTGGCGCTGATGGCGACCGGGCACGACCTGTCGCTGATCGCGCTGGTCGGCATCGTGCTGCTGATCGGCATCGTCAAGAAGAACGCCATCATGATGATCGACTTCGCGCTGGAGGCCGAGCGCCACCAGGGCATGGCGCCGGAGCGCTCGATCTACGAGGCGTCGCTGCTGCGCTTCCGCCCAATCATGATGACGACGATGGCGGCGCTGCTCGGCGCCCTGCCGCTGGCGCTGGAGACCGGCACCGGGTCGGAGCTGCGCCAGCCGATGGGCATCGCCATCGTCGGCGGGCTGCTGGTGTCCCAGGTGCTGACGCTCTACACGACGCCGGTGGTCTATCTGTACATGGACCGGCTCGGCCGGCTGCTGCGCCCGCGCCGCGGGAGGGGCGCGGACGCACCGGCGCGCGGCGAGCCGGCGGCGGCGGAGTAGGCGGCCATGTCGCTTTCCACCCCCTTCATCCACCGTCCGGTCGGCACCTCGCTGCTGATGGTGGGGCTGATGCTGCTGGGCGTGGTCGCCTACCGCTTCCTGCCCGTCGCCCCGCTGCCGCAGGTGGAGTTCCCGACCATCGTCGTCTCCGCCTCGCTGCCCGGCGCCAGCCCGGAGACGATGGCCGCCTCGGTCGCCACGCCGCTGGAGCGCCGCCTGTCGCGCATCGCCGGCATCACCGAGATGACGTCGAACAGCAAGCTGGGCAGCACCGCCGTCGTCGTGCAGTTCGAACTGGACCGCGACGTCGAGGCGGCCTCGCGCGATGTCCAGGCCGCCATCAACGCGGCCGGCGGCGACCTGCCGGCCGATCTGCCGAGCCCGCCGCGCATGCGGCGGATGAACCCCAACGACGCGCCGGTGATGACGCTGGCGATGACCTCCGCCACCCTGCCGCCGGGGGAGGTCTTCTCGCTCGCCGAGACCATCATCGGCCAGCGGCTGAGCCAGATCGAGGGCGTCTCCCAGGTCTCGATCAACGGGGCGGAGAAGACCGCCGTCCGCGTCCGCGCCAACAGCGCCGCCGCCGCGTCGATGGGCGTCAGCCTGGAGATGATCCGCGGCACGATCGCGCAGGCCAACGCCAACGGCCCCAAGGGCAGCTTCGACGGCGCGCACGAGAGCTGGGCGATCGGTGCCAGCGACCAGCTGTTCGGCGCCGACGCCTACCGCCGGCTGATCGTCGCCGAGAAGAACGGCGCCACCATCCGGCTCGGCGACGTCGCCGAGGTGGTCGAGGCGCCGGAGAACAGCCGCACCGCCGCCTGGTACGACGGGCAGCGCGCCGTCCTCATCAACATCCAGAAGCAGACCGGCTCCAACGTGGTGGAGACGGTCGACCGCATCCGCGCCGAACTGCCGGTGCTGGAGGGCTGGATGCCGCCCGGCGTCAAGATCTCGGTGCGCAGCGACCGCACGCCGATGATCCGCGCCTCCATCGCCGACGTCCAGAAGACGCTGGCGATCACGGTGGCGCTGGTGGTGATGGTGATGGCGCTGTTCCTGCGCCGGCTGTGGGCCACAATCATCCCGACCGCCGCCGTGCCGCTGTCGCTGGCCGGCACCTGCGCGGTGATGTGGGCGGCCGGCTACAGCCTGGACAATTTCTCGCTGATGGCGCTGACCATCTCGGTCGGCTTCGTGGTCGACGACGCCATCGTCGTCATCGAGAACATCGTCCGCCACATCGAGACGGGCGAGACGCCGTTGCGGGCGGCGCTGAAGGGCGCCCGTCAGGTCGCCTTCACCGTGGTGTCGATCAGCCTGTCGCTGGTCGCGGTCTTCATCCCCATCCTGTTCATGGGCGGCATCCAGGGCCGGCTGTTCCGCGAGTTCGCGGTGGTCCTGTCGGTCGCCATCGCCGTGTCGGCCTTCGTCTCGCTGACGCTGACGCCGATGATGTGCGCCCATCTGCTGACCCCGGAGGCCGAGCGCCGGCCGCCCGGCCGCGTCGCCCGCGCGCTGGGCTGGATCGGCGACCGGCTGTTCGGGCTCTACGCCGACGGGCTCGACTGGGTGCTGGAGCACCGGCGCTTCATGCTGGTCACGACCTTCGCGATCATCGGCGTCAGCGTCTGGCTCTACGGGCAGGTGCCGAAGGGGCTGATCCCGCAGCAGGACACCGGCATGCTGAACGGCTTCAGCGATCCGCCGCCCGACATCTCCTTCCAGGCGATGCTGGCGCGCCAGCGGGCGTTGCAGGAGGCCATCGACGGCGACCCGGCGGTGGAGAGCGTCGGCGCCTCGATCGGCGGCGGCGGGCCGGGCGGCACCTATTCCGGCCAGATCTTCATCGCGCTGAAGCCGCGCGGCGAGCGCGAGGATCTGGCGACCGTCACCCAGCGGCTGCGCATGCGCGCCGCCCGCGTGCCGGGGGTGCAGCTCTATCTCAGCCCGGTGCAGGACATCCGGGTCGGCGGCTTCCAGGGGCGCAGCCAGTACCGCTATTCGCTCCAGGACACCGACATCGGCGCGCTCAACACATGGGCGCCCAGGCTGGTGGACAAGCTGCGCACCCTGCCGGAGCTGGTCGACGTCGCCAACGACCGCCAGAACGGCGGCATCCAGGCGAACATCCAGGTGGACCGCGACGCCGCCTCAAGGCTCGGGGTGTCGATCAGCGCGCTGGAGGCGACGCTCTACGACGCCTTCGGGCAGCGGCAGGTCTCGACCATGTACCTGATGCAGAACCAGCACAAGGTGGTGCTGGAGGTCGATCCCAGGGACGCGCTCGGTCCCGACGCGCTGAAGAGGATGTATGTTCCGGGCCGCGCCGGGCTGGTGCCGCTGGCGGCGGTGGCCAGCGTGACCATCGGCAACCAGGCGTCGAGCATCCAGCACCAGAGCGGCTTCCCGGTCGCCAACCTGACCTTCGACCTCGCGCCGGGAGTCTCGCTGAGCCAGGCGACCCAGGTGATCGCGCGGGCGGCCGAGGACATCGGCATGCCGGCCAGCATCCGCGCCGGCTTCCAGGGCGACGCCCGCGCCTTCCAGCAGTCGCAGTCGAGCCAGCCGCTGCTGATCCTGGCGGCGCTGCTGACCATCTACGTCGTGCTCGGCGTGCTGTACGAGAGCCTGATCCACCCGCTGACGATCCTGTCCACCCTGCCGTCGGCGGGGCTGGGGGCGCTGCTGGCGCTGATCCTGACCGGCCACGACCTGTCGATCGTCGCGCTGATCGGCATCGTGCTGCTGATCGGCATCGTCAAGAAGAACGCCATCATGATGATCGACTTCGCGCTGGAGGCCGAGCGGACGCGCGGCCTGACGCCGCTGGAGGCGATCCGCGAGGCCGGTCTGGTGCGCTTCCGCCCGATCATGATGACGACGATGGCGGCGCTGCTCGGCGCGGTGCCGCTGGCCTTCGACTACGGCACGGGGGGCGAGCTGCGCCGGCCGCTCGGCGTCGCCATCATCGGCGGGCTTCTGGTCAGCCAGATGCTGACGCTCTACACGACGCCGGTGGTCTATCTGACGCTGGAGAGGCTGGCGCTGCGCCGCAAGCGCGGGCGCCGGTCGCTGGCCCCGGCGGAATAACGGAGGGAGCCTGTGACGGACGGGTGCATTTCCAGGCCGCTTGACGTAGGTCTTCGCCATGCCCTGCTGCACGCCCTGCATCACGCCATGGCGCCGGACCGGACGGCGATGAACGACCGCCCCGACGAGACCGGCAGCGACGATTCGCTGATGGCGCGCGTGGCCGGCGGCGACGCCGGGGCCTTCGAGCGGCTGGCGGCGCGCCACATGCGGCGCGCGGTGGCGCTGGCGCAGCGGATGACCGGCAACCCGTCCGACGCCGACGAGATCGCGCAGGAGGCGTTCCTGCGCGTCTGGCAGCACGCCGCCCGCTGGGACGGCGCCCGCGCCGCCTTCACGACCTGGCTCTACCGGATCGTCGTCAACCTCGCCATCGACCGAGGCCGCCGGCCGGCCTGGGCGCCGTTGGAGGACGCCGGCGAACTGGCCGACGCCGCCCCCGACGCGGTGGCGCGGATCGCCGAGCGCCAGACCGCCGACCTCGTCAACCGCGCGCTCGACGGGCTGCCCGACCGCCAGCGCGCCGCCGTGGTGCTGTTCCACCAGGAGGGGCTGAGCCTGCGGCAGGCCGCCGAGATCCTGGGGCTGTCCGAGACCGCCTTCGCGTCGCTGCTGGCGCGGGCGCGGGGTGCGTTGAAGACGGCGCTCGCCGCCGGGAGGGTGTCCTGATGACCGAGAGCCAGTTCCTCCAGCACCTCGCCGATCTCGGCGCCGACCCCGCTCGCTGGCCGCCGGAGCTGCGCGCCGACGCCGAACGGGCGCTCGCCGCCTCCCCCGCCCTCAGGGAGGCGGTGCGCGAGGCCGAGGCGTTCGACCGGCTGCTCGGCGGTCCGGTTCCGGCGGTGGATGAGGCGCGCGTCGCCCGCCTGCTGTCGGCCGTCGGCGCGGCGGCGCGTTCCGTCCCGCAGGATACGCTCATGATGCTGCTGCTCGGCCGCATGCCACGGCGGACGGCGGCGTCGCTGTGCGTGGCGCTGCTGGCGCTGGGCTGGCTCGCCGGCAGCCTCGCCACCCCCGGCGGTACGACTCCCACCGCCACGCGCGACGTCGCCCTGCTGAGCGACGACGTGCCCACCCTGTTCGACGGAGACGCGCGATGACCGGCGCCATCCTCACCCGCCTGCGGCCGCGTCTGGGCTTGCGCGCGCTGACGCTGCTGTCGCTCGGCCTCAACCTGTTCCTGGCGGCGGCGCTGGTCGCGACGTGGCGCCATCCGCCCCCGCCGCCCTACCAGCCGATGCCCGACCGTTTCGTCGAGCGCATGGTCCCCGACCTGTCGGCCGAGGACGCCGCCCGCCTGCGCGCCGCCTTCGAGCCGCAGCGCGCCCGCTACGCCGCCCTGACCGACGAGTACCGCAAGGCCGGCCACACGGTCCGCACCATCCTGGAGGCCGAGCGCTTCGATCCCCAGGCCCTGCGCGCCGCCACCGAGGCCGCCCGCGCCAAGCGCCGGCAGATCGCCGAGCTGACCGAGGAGACCATCCTGGCCCTGCTGCCCGACCTGTCCCCGGCCGGGCGCATGCGGCTGATCGGTTCGGGCCGCGGCTTCTGAGGGAACTTTCCCGGACTGCCTAATTTTTGAGCAAACCCACTCATCCACAGGCGGGACACGCCGCCCGAAAGGGTGGGGATGATTCTGTTCGGGGATTGCGCACACATCTATCCACAGATTCTGTGGAGAAGAAAACCGGCCGAAATCTTATCCACACAAATTCACATTCTATCATCCCCAGGAAAGATCGATTCCCGGTCCCGCGATCCTTGTATCCACAGCCGTTCTGAAATATCCAGGAAGGACGGATCGACAAGGACCGAGGGTATTCATCATGCTTGGAGATGCGTTTCATCCAAGAAAGGCGACGATTTCGCTGCGCGTCGACCACCGCGTCAAAGCAGCGGCCAAGAATTACGCGCGCCAGCGGCAAACACCGCTGTCCGACGTCATGCGCGATCTGCTGGCGCGCTACGTCGCCGAATGCGCGACCGAGAACGCCACGGCGGCCCCGGACCTGCTGAAGGACCGCCCGCCCCAGTATGTGGATTTCGCCCGCCTCCAGAGGATCCTGCCGGACGCGGAGTGACGCCGGTCCGTTCCCTCAGCCCGCCCGCATTCCCAGCGGCGAGACGCCGAACCAGCGGCGGAAGGCACGGCTGAAGGCGCTGACCTCCGAATAGCCGAGCAGGACGCCGATGTCGGCGACCGGCACATGGCGCTGGCGGATGTAGAGCGCGGCCAGATCCCGCCGCACCCGTTCGACGAGGTCGGAGAAGCTCAGCCCCTCGTCGGCCAGCCGGCGTTGCAGGGTCCAGCGGGCGATCCCCAGCGCGTCGGCGATGTCCTCGACATAGGGATAGCCCTCCGGCAGGCGGGCGCGCACCTCCGCCTTCACGCGGTCGAGCAGGGCCGGCGTGCCGGTGTCCCCGGCGATGCCGACCAGCGTGCCGCACAGCGCGGTCAGCCGCGCCATGTCGCCCCCCGGCATGCGGCGGTCGAGGTTGCGGTCGCGCAGCACCAGCGCGTTGGTGCGCTGGCCGAAATGGGCCGGCGCGTCGAACAGCGCCTCGTGCTGGCGCCAGCCCTCGGGCCGGGGATGCTCGAACAGCACCTCCTCCGGCATCCAGGACGGGCCGAGGCACGCGCGCACCACGTTGGCGAACATGCCCATGGTCAGCTCCGCGTCCTGCCGCCGCTCGACGATGCGGCCGTCGAGGATGCGGTATTCCAGCCGCAGGAACGCCCCGTCGCGGACGAAGCGGGTCTCCGTCGCCTGCTGGTGGAAGGGGAACAGCCGGGCCAGATGGTCGAGCGCCGAGCCGAGAGTCGGCGCCGCCAGCGCGATGCGGCCGATCAGCCCCAGCATCTCCGGCTGGAACTGGCGCCCGAACAGCAGCCCGAAATTGTCGTTGCCGGTGTCGCGCGCCGCGACCTCCATCATCGCCACATAGGCGCCGAGGTCGAGCGCCAGCGTCGGCTGGCCGAGCGCCTTCTCCTCGACGCCGGCGCGGTGGAAGACGTCGTCGGGATGGCCGCCTTGTCCGGCGATGAAATCGGCGACTCCCGACGCGGCGGCGGCCAGGATGTTGCGCTGCACAGGCGTTGTGCCGGAGCCTGGATAATGACCGGGAGTCTGCCTGGAAATCGATCCGCGCGGCGTCATGGGACAGCCTTTCGAAGCCGGTTTGCCGCAACGCAGCAAACACCGTGCCGAACCCGCGCGGTCAGCATGGCCGGAAAGGCAAGCGGCGACAATGATACGATGGGCGGATGTTTCGCCTTTAAAGAGAAAGGGCCGCCATCGGTGAACGACGGCGGCCCGGCGCATCGCCTCTCCCGCCCCGGGAGAGGGCTTTACAAAGCGATCACACGGATCAATCCGTCATGCTGCGCGCTTCCGCGTGCGCGAGGTTCAGCAGCGGGTCGCCATCCTCCCGCAGATCGGCGGTGAAGCGGTAGAACAGGTAGCCGACCGCGAACAGCCCGACGAACAGGCCGAAGACCAGGGTGTTGAAGTAGATCATCGTCGCCAGCGCCAGCACCGCCAGCCCCAGCGAGATCGCCGGAAACACCGGGTAGAAGGGCGCGCGGTACGGACGCTCCAGCCCCGGCTCGCTTTTCCGCAGGCGGAACAGCGCCGCCATACTCATGATGTACATGACGATGGCGCCGAACACCGACATGGTGACGATGTTGGCGGTCAGCGGCTGCCCGCCGATCTCGACCAGCCCGTCGGAGAAGATGGCGGCGATGCCGACCACGCCGCCGGCCAGGATCGCCCAGTGCGGCGTCTTGCGGGTCGGATGGACGGTGGCGAAGACCGGCGGCAGGAAGCCGGCGCGGGCCAGCGCGAAGATCTGGCGGGAATAGCCCATGATGATGCCGTGGAAGGAGGCGATCAGCCCGAACAGCCCGATCCACACCAGCATGTGCAGCCAGCCGCTGTTCTCGCCGACCACCGCCTTCATCGCCTGCGGCAGCGGGTCGTTGATGTTGGAGAGCTGGGTCCAGTCGCCGACTCCGCCGGCGAAGATCATGGTGCCGAAGGCCAGCACCACCAGAGTCAGGATCCCGCAGATGTAGGCGCGCGGCACGGTGCGCTTGGGATCGCGGGTCTCCTCCGCCGCCATCGCCGCCCCCTCGATCGCCAGGAAGAACCAGATGGCGAAGGGGATCGCGGCGAAGACGCCGCCGAGCGCGCCGAGCGAGAAGCCGTCCTCCCCCGCCCAGCCCTTGGCCGCGAAGTTGGCCCAGGAGAAGCCCGGCGAGACGACGCCCATGAAGACGACCAGCTCGATGATCGCCAGCACCGTGACGAACAGCTCGAAGGTCGCGGCGATGGAGACGCCGGCGACGTTCAGCCCCATGAAGATGATGTAGGCGCCGACCGCCGCCATCTTCGGGTCGAGCCCCGGAAACTGCACGTTCAGATAGGCGCCGATGGCCAGCGCGATGGCCGGCGGGGCGAAGACGAACTCGATCAGCGTCGCGAAGCCGGCGACGAAGCCGCCGGTCGGCCCGAAGGCGCGGTAGCTGTAGGCGAAGGGCCCGCCGGCGTGCGGAATCGCCGTGGTCAGTTCGGTGAAGCTGAAGATGAAGGTGGTGTACATCGCCGCGATCAGGATGGTCGTGACGAGGAACCCCAGCGTCCCCGCCGCCGCCCAGCCGTAGCTCCAGCCGAAATACTCGCCGGAGATGACCAGACCGACCGCGATCCCCCACAGATGCAGCCCGGTCAGGCTCTTGCTCAGTTCAGGCTTCGTGCTCCCAGACATGAAAATACCTCCTGCCCCTGTTCGAAGGCGTTGGTCATGGGTTGTCGTTTTGTCCCCTTGCGGGGTTGATCAGGTCCGGTCCCTGTTTCTTGTCGTTGTCCGGACCCGCCAGGGACGGGGCGTCCTCCTTGAGGCCGACCCCCGTCAGTTTCAGCCGCGCCGCCTCGTTGACGAGCCAGCACAGCTTGTCCGCCGCCGCCCCGATGGGCAGGCCGTCGGCGTGGATGTTGGAGATGCAGTTGCGCTCGGAATCGGCGCGTCCCGGTTTCGCATCCCAGGTCAGGTAGACGCCCAGCGACTCCGCCGCCGACAGGCCGGGCCGCTCGCCGACCAGCAGCGCCACCAGCCGGGCGCCCATGGCGGCCCCCACCTCGTCGCCGAGCGCGACGCGCGCCTGCTCCGCCAGCACCAGCGGCCCGATGCGCAGGTGGGCGAGCCGCTCGACGCAGGCGTGGACCAGCGGGGCGGCGTTGACCTGCACCGCCGCCGCCGACAGCCCGTCGGCGATGACGAACAGGACGTCCCACGCCCCGCCAGTCGGAGCCGACGGCAGGGCGGCGGCGCCCGCCGGGTCGAGCCGGCGGCCGAGGTCGGGGCGGCGCAGGTAGGTGGCGCGGTCGGGCGCGGCGCTGTGGACGCGCAGGGTCGGGTACGGCGCCAGATCGGCCGCCAGCCGGTCGAAATCGACCGCGCTGTGCACTGCGTCGCGGGCGCGGGCGTGGGCGAGCTGGAACTCCAGCAGCGCCGCCGTCGGCAACGCGTCGCCGCTGCGCCCCAGCCCGATCCGCGCGCGGGTCGCCTGGCGGAAGCGCGCCCAGGGATCCTTGGGCTGGTCGTTCATACGGCCGCCCTCCCCAGCAGGGCGGAGACGACGAGGCTCCGCTCGGGCCAGGGCGGCAGGCGGCGCTGCTCGTCGAGCCAGCCGGCCTTGTCGAGCCACGCCTCGAACTCCGGGGCGGGCGGGCGCTTCAGCAGGTGCCGCAGCCCCAGCACGTCGTGGTAGGACAGGCTCTGGTAGTTCAGCATCACGTCGTCGGCGCCGGGCACCGCGATCAGGAAATTGACCCCGGCCGTCGCCAGCAGCGTCATCAGGACGTCCATGTCGTCCTGGTCGGCCTCGGCGTGGTTGGTGTAGCAGACGTCGCAGCCCATCGGCACGCCGAGCAGCTTGGCGCAGGCGTGATCCTCCAGCCCGGCCCGCGTGATCTGCTTGGCGTCATACAGGTATTCCGGCCCGATGAAGCCGACCACCGTGTTGACCAGCAGCGGGTCGAAGGCGCGGGCGACGGCGTAGGCGCGGGTCTCGACCGTCTGCTGGTCCACCCCGAAATGCGCGTCGGCCGACAGGGCCGAGCCCTGGCCGGTCTCGAAATACATCACGTTGTCGCCGATGCTGCCGCGCTTCAGCGCCTTGGCGGCCTCCTGCGCCTCGGCCAGCAGCGACAGGCTGACGCCGAAGCCCCGGTTGGCCTTCTCGGTGCCGGCGATGGACTGGAAGACGAGATCGACCGGCGCCCCGCGCTCGATCGCCTGGAGCGTGGTGGTGACGTGGGCCAGCACGCAGGACTGCACCGGGATGTCGAAGCGCGTGCGCACCGCGTCCAGCATCTCCAGCAGCGCGATGCAGGCCGGGACGTTGTCGGTGGCCGGGTTGATGCCGATCACCGCGTCGCCGACGCCGTAGAGCAGCCCGTCCAGCGTCGAGGCGGCGATTCCGGTGGGATCGTCGGTCGGGTGGTTGGGCTGGAGGCGGCTCGACAGCCGGCCGGGCAGGCCGATGGTGGTGCGGAAGCGGGTGACGACCGAGCATTTCGCCGCGACGCAGACCAGATCCTGGTTGCGCATCAGCTTCGACACCGCCGCGACCATTTCCGGCGTCAGGCCGGGGGCCAGCGCCGCCAGCGCCGCCGTGTCGGCCTCGTAGGACAGCAGCCAGTCGCGGAACTGCCCAACCGTCATGTGCGCCACCGGACGGAAGGCGGCGGCGTCGTGGCCGTCGAGGATCAGCCGCGTCACCTCGTCGGTCTCGTAGGGGACCAGCGCCTCGTTCAGGAAGACCGTCAGCGGCAGGTCGGCCAGCACCATGCGCGCCGCCACCCGCCGCTCGTCGCTGTCGGCGGCGATGCCCGCCAGCTCGTCCCCCGAGCGGCGCGGCGAGGCGCAGGCCATCACCGCCTTCAGGTCGTCGAAGCGGTGCCGATGCCGCCCCAGATCGCGCGTGTAGACCGCCATCGCCGGCCTCCCTCCTTGCCTGTGCGTGAAGCATGACACGGGGATGGGGAGGGGCCGTTGACATTGGAACACAAAATGATGCACCGCCCCTTTCGGGGCAGCGGCGCGGCGCAATCGGCCTAGACCCGGTCCGACCCGCTCCGGCTGGCGTTGAAAGGGCGGTTGGATCGCGGCGAAATCGATATCGCCCGCCGGTCCGGACCCGTTTTGACGATGGGAGATGTTCCGATGTTGACGTTGTTGCGCACCGCCGCCCTGGTCCTGCCGCTGATCGCCGTCGCCGCCTGCCACCAGGAAGGCCCGGCCGAGCGCGCCGGCAAGTCCATCGACAACGCCGGCCAGAGCGTCAAGGACGCCATCGACCCGCCGGGTCCGGCCGAGAAGGCCGGCCGCGCGCTCGACAAGGCGGTGAACTGAGCCCGACGATCCCTGGGGGGAGGCCCGCCGGCATCGGCCCGGCCTCCCCTCAGGGGGTCAGAAGGCCGCGGGCCAGCAGCAGGCCGACGTCGTCGTCGGTGTTCTCGTCGCCGTTCATGATCAGGACGATGACGCTGTCGCGCTCGGGATAGTACCAGGCCTCGGTGCGGAAGCCGGCGAGCCGGCCGGGATGGCCGTATTTCGCTCCGAAACCGCTGTCCTCCACCATGATGCCGTACCCATAGCCGTCCTCGGCGTCGCCCGCCCGGTCGACCAGCATCGCCCGCAGCGTCGCCGGGTCGAGCAGCAGCCCCGGACGGCGGAACAGCGCGGTCATGAAGCGTTCCAGGTCGCCGGCCGTCATCGTGGCCGGCGCGTCGCCGAGCGGACTGGAATAGGCGTAGAGGCTGGCGTCCGACCGGCTGCCGTCCGGCTTCGGCGCGCGGTAGCCGTGCGCGACGCCGGGGTCGGCCGGATCGGCGCCGAGCCCGGTCGCCGTCATCCCGGCCGGGCGGAAGATCCGCGCCGCCAGCGCCTCGGCAAGGCCAACCCCGTCCAGCTTCTCGACGATCCGGCCCAGCAGCATGTAGTTGGTGTTGGAGTAGGCGTAGGCGCCGGGTTCGGTGGGACGGCCGCAGGGCGCCTCGGTCAGCGCCTCCGCCACCGTCCAGCGCGGGCTCGGGTGGCGGGCCGTCACCGCCGCCGCGTTGCGCAGGCAATCGGGGATGCCCGAGCGGTGGGTCAGCAGATCCTCCACCGTCGCCGTGCGCAGGTTGGCGAGCCGCTCGACCCCCGGCAGGTCGAGCAGCGGCAGGGCGGGGTCGCCGAGCGCGACGCGGCCCTCCTGCACCAGTTGCAGGACGGCGACCGCCGTCATCATCTTGCCGGCCGACGCGGTGTGGAAGCGGGTGTCCGGCGTCACCGCGATGCCGCGCGCCCGGTCGGCCATCCCGGCGGCGACGACGCGGGGGCTCCCGTCGGGGCCGGACAGCGCCAGCACGCCGCCCGGCGCGTCGTAGCGGCGCAGCAGGCCGGCGAGCACCGTCTCGGGAGCCTCCGCCGCGCCGACGGCCGGGGCGCCGGCCAGCAGGCACATCAGCACCGCGCAGCGCCGTGACGCGCGCACCCAAGCCACGGGACCGGCCGACCGAAAACCCACGACACCCTCCGGCGTTGCGACGAAACGCCGCTCATCCTGCCCAGGGCAATCCGGCGGACGCCAGCGGGAAATCCTTCGCTTCCGAAGGGAACCTCAGCCGACCAGACCGGCGGCGAGGTTGACGCCCAGCGCCAGCACCGCCGTGTTGAACAGGAAGGACAGGGCGCCGTGCATCAGCACCAGCCGCCGCATCGCCGCCGTCCGGGTGGTGACGTCGGACACCTGCGCCGTCATGCCGACGGTGAAGCTGAAATAGAGGAACTCCAGATAGTCCGGCGCGTCGTTGCCGGGAAAATCCAGGCCGCGGCCGTCCGCGCGCCCCTCGCCCTGGCCGGTGCCGTCCAGCCAGTAATCGTGGGCGTAATGCTGGGCGAAGAAGACGTGCAGGAAAGCCCAGGACAGCAGCACCGTCACGGCGGCGAGTCCCGCCGACAGGCCGGCGTGGGGGGAGCCCTTGGCGGCGATCAGCTCGACCACGATGGCGACCAGCGAGGCCAGCGCCGCCAGCACCGCTCCCGCCAGCACGCCCCATTTGCCGGGGTCGAGCCGCTGGGCGCGGCGCCGCATCGACGCGACGGTGGCCCGGCTCATCAAGGCGGAGGCGACGACGATGTAGAGCGCAACCCCGACGTCCCAGCCGACCAGCAGGGCGCCGACCGGGCGCAGCCACAGCGCGGCGGCCACGGCGACGGCCACGGCCACCGCCAGCGCCGTCGCCAGCGACGGGCGGTTGCGGAGGTGGCGGACGGCGCCGCGGCGCAGGGCGTTGCGGCGCATGGGGGAGCCCCGTCAGTTCGAAGCCGGGTAGAGCGGCAGCAGCGCCTGCTGGCGCCGCTGGAAACGGACCAGCTCCAGCGCGGTCAGCGGGGCGAAGCCGCGCGCCCGGTTGGCGGCGGCGACCTCGAACATCAGCGCCTGCTGGTGGAACAGCGCGGCGTAGGCGTCGGTCAGGCGGAAATCGGGATCCCACATGTGGATGGCCTCGGCCCCGGCGCCGTTGACCTCGATGATCTGGATATCCTCGCCCAGCTCCAGCCGCTCGACCGAGGCGAAACGCACGTCGAAGCGGCCGAAATGGAAGTTCGGCATGGAATCGGCGATCTCGTCGAAGCGCGCGACCAGGGTCGCCGTCACATGGGCGCGGGCGTCCTTGTAGAGGCCGCCGACCCGGCTGCTGCCGACCAGCGACAGGCGGACGACCTCGCCCTCCGCCGGCACCTCGTCCAGCCGGCCGGCCAGCGCCTCGTGGTGCAGGTCGGCCTTCCAGGCGGCGCGCGGGTCGCGGGCGATCAGGGCGCGCAGGTTCGACCGCCCGTCGCCGACGACGTGCGGGAAATAGCGGAAGGTCATCGAGAAGATGCGACCGCTGCGCTCCCCCGGAAGCCGGACGTAGAAGATTCCGGCCTCGCCCGCGTAGGGCACGTAATCTTGCAGGATCACCCGGCAGTCGGCCGGGAAGCCGGCCAGATAGGCGGCGAGGTCGGCGCTGTCGCGCACCAGCCGCACGCCGATGCCGCGCCAGCCGATGTCGGGCTTGGCGACCAGCGGGAAGGCGAGGTCGGCCGATTCCGCCACCCGCTCCAGATCGGGGGCGGTCAGTTCCGGCCGGTTGACCAGCGCCACCGACTTCGCCACCCAGCGCCGCGCCTGCGGGCCGATCAGGTCGATGCACTGGATCTTGGATTCGCCGAGCAGGCCGCCCGCCTCGATCGAGGGGTTGGCGGCCGTCGGCAGGCTCAGGCTGCGGTGGCGGATGCCCAGCGCGAACCACTGGATCACCAGCGGGATGTAGAAGAGCAGCGGCGGGATGCGTTCGGCCAGCCCGATGGTGCGGGCGCCGGCCGGGACCACCGGCATGCCGGGCAGGGCGATGGCGTGCGGCGTCGGCATCCCCTTCAGCGCGGCCGGCAGGTGCGGCTCGACGGCGCGGCTCAGCCGGGAGGCCAGGGGGGCCAGCACCGAGCGCGCCGTCCGTGTCCGCAGCCCGACGATGACCAGCACGGTGACGAGGCCGATGACCTGCATCTCCACCGCCGCCGCCTCAAGCGAGGAGGTCAGCAGCGTCAGCAGCAGACCGACATGCAGGACCGCCGTCACGATCGTGATGATGATGAAGCGCAGGAAGGGCACCTTCATCGCGCCGCAGGCGAAATAGGTCGGGAACAGGACGCCGGGCACCAGACGGCAAGTCACCAGCGCCGGAAGCAAATTCTTTTGCAGCGCCGTGCGGCAGCGCTCAAGCAACGGCCCCTCGGTCCGCCGCCGCAGCCAAGTGACCCGCAGCGACAGGATTCCAAGGAAATAAATGAAAAGGTCTCCGGCAACAATCCCACCCAACAAAGCAAGGGCCGCGAGGCCGATGTTGAGAGTGCCGACGCTGATGAGACTGGCGCCCGCCGCAATCGCAACGTCTTCGTGCAACAGCGTCAGCAAGGCGAGTCCAAACAACAGAGGGAAATCGGAGAAGGCCGTTATTGGTTGCAATGCAGCAAGCACGGGCGTCGCTGTCCGTCAGAGTGGGTATCCAGTCTGGATATACGGGCAAAATTGCATAAGATTCGGTAAGCTTCACGTTAAAAGTTTTTTGAAACGCTTCGGTACGGACAATCCCCGATATGTCATATCGTTCCGTTATGGTGCTGATCGAAAATATGTGTTTGTCACTATGGCCGCGAGCGGGCAGAGTGCCCGTCATCGTTTGAAGCCGCCCAACCCAGAGGTCCGCCCCGACCGTTCGGGCAAGGACCAGGAGACGCACCGTGAAGACCATGCAGTGGGACGATCCCTTCCTCCTCGACTCCCAGCTTTCCGAGGACGAGAAGCTGGTGCGCGACAGCGCCCGCGCCTACTGCCAGGACAAGTTGCAGCCGCGCGTCATCGGCGCCTTCCGGGAGGAGCGCTTCGACCGCGAGATCATGGCGGAGATGGGCGCCTTGGGCCTGCTCGGCCCGACCATCCCGGAGGAGTATGGCGGGCCGGGGGTCAACCACGTCGCCTACGGCCTCGTCGCCCGCGAGGTGGAGCGGGTGGACAGCGGCTACCGTTCGGCGATGTCGGTGCAGTCCTCGCTGGTCATGCACCCGATCTTCGCCTACGGCAGCGAGGAGCAGAAGAAGACATGGCTGCCGCGTCTGGCCAGCGGCGAGCTGGTCGGCTGCTTCGGCCTGACCGAGCCGGACCACGGCTCCGACCCCGGCGGCATGAAGACCCGCGCCACCAAGGTGGACGGCGGCTATCTGCTGAGCGGCTCCAAGATGTGGATCACCAACTCGCCGATCGCCGATCTGGCGGTGGTGTGGGCCAAGTCCGACGCCCATGACAACAAGATCAAGGGCTTCGTCGTCGAGCGCGGGACCAAGGGCTTCTCGACCCCGAAGATCGAGGGCAAGCTGTCGCTCCGTTCCTCGGTGACCGGCGAGATCGTGCTCGACGAGGCCTTCGTGCCCGACGGGAACCTGCTGCCCAACGCGTCGGGCCTCGGCGGGCCGTTCGGCTGCCTCAACAAGGCGCGCTACGGCATCGCCTGGGGCGTGATGGGCGCCGCCGAGTTCTGCTGGCACGCGGCGCGCCAGTACACGCTGGACCGCAAGCAGTTCGGCCGTCCGCTGGCCGCCAACCAGCTGGTCCAGAAGAAGCTGGCCGACATGCAGACGGAGATCACGCTCGGCCTCCAGGCCGCCTTGCGGGTCGGCCGCATGATGGACGACGGAAGCTGGTCGCCGGAGATCATCTCGCTGATCAAGCGCAACAATTGCGGCAAGGCCCTGGACATCGCCCGCGTCGCCCGCGACATGCACGGCGGCAACGGCATCTCCGACGAGTTCCAGGTCATCCGGCACATGGTGAACCTGGAGACGGTGAACACCTACGAAGGCACCCACGACGTCCACGCCCTGATCCTGGGCCGGGCGCAGACGGGCATCCAGGCCTTCTTCTGAGGCGTTCTTCCGGGGGCGGTGTCCGTCCGCTCCCGCCTGTTCTTCCGAGCGGTTGTGCTCCCTTCCACCCTTCCGTCCCCCGGCGGAAGGGCTTTTTTTGGCGTCAGGTTTTCTGCCGTCAGGCGGCCTTGGCCTGCGAGCGCACCTCGTTGAGGAAGCGGTCGACCTCGGCGGCGAGCGTCCGCGTCTGTTCCGACAGGCCGCGCGCGGCGTCCAGCACGGTGCCGGCGGTCGCCCCGGCGCTCTCGGCGGTGCGGGCCAGCGCCGCGATGGTGCCCGACACCTCCCGGGTGCCCAGCGCCGCCATCTCCACCGCCCGCGCGATCGCCTGCGTCGCCGCGTTCTGTTCCTGCACCGAGTGGGTGATGTCGCCGGCGATGCCGTCGATCTCGGTGATGGTCGTGCCGATCGAGCCGATGGCCGACGCCGCGTCGCGCGTCACGCTCTGCATGGCGTTGACCTGGGCGGCGATCTCGTCGGTCGCCTTGGCCGTCTGGTCGGCCAGCCCCTTGACCTCGGTCGCCACGACGGCGAATCCCTTGCCGGCCTCGCCCGCCCGCGCCGCCTCGATGGTGGCGTTCAGCGCCAGCAGGTTGGTCTGCTTGGCGATGGCGTGGATCAGCCCGACCACCTGACCGATGCGCTCGGCGTTGGCGATCAGCCCCTGCACCGTGGCGTTGGTGCGGTCGGTGTGGGACACCGCCTCCCCGGCGATGCGGGCGGAATGGCCGACCTGCTCGGTGATGCCGCCGATCGAGCCGGCGAGCTGGCTCGCCGCCGCCGCCGCCGAGCGGACGTTGGCCTGGATGTCGTCGGATTCCCGCGCGACGTTCCGCGACTGGTCGGACGCCTCGCCCGTCACCGCCGCCATGCGGCCGGCGCTGTCGGCCATGCCGGCGGCCGAGGCGGCGATGCCCTCGACCAGCCGCATCACCGTGCCCTGGAAACGGTCGGCGAGGTCGAGCAGGGCGGCGCGCTTGGCCTGTTCCGCCCTGGCGTCGGACTCCGCCTGGGCCGCGTGCATCCGCTCGATGGCCTGGGCGTTGTCGCGGAAGACGCTGACCGAGCCGGCCATGGCGCCGATCTCGTCGCGCCGCTCGGTGCCGGGGACCGCCGCCATGCTGTTGCCGCCGGCCAGATCCGCCATCGCCGCCGCCATCGCGCGCAGCGGCTTGATCAGCATGCGGCTGAGCGCGATGTTGAGCAGGCCGATCTGCACGACCAGCGCGATCAGGCAGATGGCGATCTGGTTGCGCATCTGGCCCAGGATGGCGTCGATCTGCTGCTCCAGGCTCCAGGCGATCTGGAGGGCGCCGACCAGCCGGTTGCTCTTGCCGGTCACGACGGGCACCGTCACCACGATGTGCCCCTTGGCCGAATGCGTCTGCGCGCCCTTGCCGGCCAGCACGGCGGCGACCGCCTCCTTGTCGGCGGCGAGGTCGTATTTGGCGAAGCGGGGGTTGGAATAGTCGGCCAGCGTCTCGGTCGCCGTCACCGCGCGCAGCGAGGCGAGCTGCACCTCCTGGCTGTCGGCCAGCGGCATGAACTCCGTCTCGATGGAGGCGCCGTCGTTGGCGACGAAGCTGGTCTTGGCGGCGTTCGCCAGCATGTCGGTCTTGACGCGGGCGTCGTGGGTGGCGAGCCGCACCGTGTCGTCATACTGCATCCTGGCCTGGAGACCCATGATGACGACGAAGCCGCCGACGATGGCGGCGACGAAGGCGGCCGTCACCTTGCGTCCGACGGTCCAGAAATGACGGGGCCGCGAACCGGCCCTGCTGTCCCCTGTCATGAGACTGTCCCTTCCCCTGCGGATGAAGCCTTGCGGATGAATCCGTACGCCGGTGACGGCGTTTTCCCTGTTCATGGTCGAGATCGTTCGCGCCGGCCGATGATGTTCGGTCGGTTTTCCCGATTGCTCGGGTGGCTGATTGTCCAGGCGAACTGTATTTCTGTAATTTTTTATTACAGTTGTCGTCGATGATATCGTCGGATTTCGACGAAATCCATCATGTTTTTGATTGATCGACCAATCATCAAGAGGTCGATTGGTCCATGTCTTCGGATTTTAGCCGAATTTTCTGAATTTCCCGTGACATGGGCGATGCCATGACTTCGGGTGTGGTTTTCTTTTTTGAACGATGGCCGGCTGAACAACCGCCAAGTCTAGGCTTGGCGGTTGTTCTACATCGCGCGGCAAGCAACGCCCGGTGCGTGGGATCAGCCGCGCGCGGGGCTGCGCTCTCGCCAAGCGAAGGGTCCGGCGCGCTCGTAGAGCCAGGGGTACTGGTTGACCATGCGGCGTGCGATGGCGATGCGGTGGGCGGTGAGCGTGATGGCGCCGATGACGGCCGTGTGGACCAGGAAGCCCCACACCGACAGCAGCGGCTCGCCGAACAGGCCCCAGGCGAGGAAGCGGTCGCCCAGCCCGAGCAGCAGCGAATAGGCGATGGCCACCGACGCCGGCTTCCAGCCCTCCGCCAGCGTCTGCCCGGTCAGCACCCCGAAGCCGCCGAACACCACCACCGTCAGCCCGAGGAACACCGGAAGCGACGCGCCAAGCAACGGCTCCATCTCAGTGCCCCCCTTCCAGATAGGCCGCCCGCACCTCCGGGTCGGCCAGCAACTGCGCCCCCGATCCCGTCATCGTGATCCGCCCGTTCACCATCACATAGCCCCGGTGCGCCAGCTTCAGCGCGTGGAACGCGTTCTGCTCCACCATGAACACCGTCATCTTCTGCTCTTCGTTGATCGCCTTGATCACCTGGAAGATCTGCTTGACGATCAGCGGCGCCAGACCCAGCGACGGCTCGTCGAGCAGCAGCAGCCGCGGCTGGCTCATCAAGGCCCGGCCGATCGCCAGCATCTGCTGCTCGCCCCCCGACATCGTGCCCGCCCGCTGGTGGATGCGCTCCTTCAGCCGCGGGAACAGCGTCAGCACCCGCTCCAGCTCCGTCTCGAAGCTGCCCGGCTTCGCCACGATCGAGCCCATCTGGAGATTCTCCAGCACGCTCATCCGCGGGAAAATCCGTCTCCCTTCGGGCGACTGCGCGATGCCGCGCCGCACGATCTCGTGCGTCGGCAGGTCGGTGATGTCCTCGCCCTCGAACACCACACGCCCCTGGCGCGCCCGCGGGCTGCCGCACAGCGTCATCAGCAAGGTCGACTTGCCCGCCCCGTTCGCCCCGATCAGCGAGACGATCTCGCCCGACCCGATCTCCAGGTCGATGCCCTTCAGCGCCTCGATGGCGCCGTAGAAGGTGTGCACCCCCGACACTTTCAGCATGCTCATCGCCTCACGCCCCCTTCTGAACGGGAGCCGCCGGATCGACCGCCGCGGCCGGCAGGTCCGCCGCCACCTCCGGCGGCAGCTCGGAATCCTCGTCCTCGCCCAGATAGGCGCGGATCACCGCCGGGTCGTTCCTCACCGACGAAGGGTCGCCGTCGGCGATCTTCCGCCCATAGTCCAGCACCACCACATGGTCGGAGATGCGCATCACCACGCTCATGTCATGCTCGATCAGCAGCACCCCCATCCGGTGCCCGCCCGGCGTCCGGGTGTCGCGGATGAAGGTCAGGATTTCCGCCAGCTCCGCCGACTCGCGCGGGTTCAGGCCCGCCGCCGGCTCGTCCAGGCACAGCAGCACCGGCTCGGTGCACATCGCCCGCGCGATCTCCAGCCGCCGCTGCGCCCCGTAGGGCAGGTTGCCCGCCTCCCAGTCGGCGAACTCGGTCAGCCGCACCCGCTCCAGCCAGTATTTCGCCAGCTCCAGCGCCTCGCGCTCCGCCGCCCGGTAGCCGGGCAAGCCCAGCAGCCCGGCGATCGCGAAGCCCGAGGCGTCCATCAGCTTGTTGTGCTGGGCGACGATCAGGTTCTCCAGCACGCTCATGCCGCCGAACAGCCGGATGTTCTGGAAGGTGCGCGCCACGCCGGCCTGCTGGGCGATGCGGTAGCCGGCCATGCGCTCCAGCAGGAACTCCCGCCCGTCGGCGTGGCGCAGCGTCAGCCGCCCCACGGTCGGCGTGTAGAAGCCGGTGACGCAGTTGAACAGCGTCGTCTTGCCGGCCCCGTTCGGCCCGATCAGCGCGGTGATCTCGCCGGCCCGCGCCTCGAAGGAGACGTCGTTGTTGGCGACCAGGCCGCCGAAGCGCATGGTCAGGTGTTCCACCGTCAGCAGCGGCGTGTCGGTGCTGGTCATCGCGGCGCTCATCGGGCGGCTCCGGCGTTCTGGGCCTGGGGTTTGCGGCCGCCATGCAGCAGGATGGTCGGGTCGCGGTGGGCCAGCAGGCCGCGCGGCCGCCACAGCATGATCACCACCATGCCCATGCCAAACGCCAGCATGCGGTAGTCGGCCAGCTCGCGGAAGGCTTCCGGCAGGCCGATCACCAGCAGCGTCGCCACCACCACGCCGATCTGCGAGCCCATGCCGCCGAGCACGACGATCGCCAGGATGATCGCCGATTCGATGAAGGTGAAGCTCTCCGGGCTGATGAAGCCCTGGCGGGTGGCGAAGAAGGAGCCGGCGAAGCCGCCGAACATCGCCGCGATGGCGAAGGCCGCCAGCTTCATGTTGGTGCGGTTGATGCCGAGCGACGCGCTGGCGATCTCGTCCTCGCGCAGCGCCTCCCAGGCGCGGCCCAGCGGCAGCTTGCGGACCCTGAGCGTGAACAGGTTGACCACCAGCGCCAGCGCCAGGATCAGGTAGTACAGGAAGACGATGCGGTGCAGCGAGGAGAACTCCAGCCCGAACAGCTCGTGGAAGGCGGCCATGCCCTCGCTGGGCGTGCGGGTGAAGTCGGCGATGCCGAAGAAGCTCGGGCGCGGGATGCCGGAGATGCCGTTGGGGCCGCCGGTGAACTGGTACCAGTTGACCAGGATGATGCGGATGATCTCGCCGAAGCCCAGCGTCACGATGGCGAAATAGTCGCCGCGCAGCCGCAGCACCGGGAAGCCCAGCAGCACCCCCGACAGCGCCGCCAGCAATCCTGCCAGCGGCAGGCAGACCCAGAAGCTCAGCCCGAAGTAATGCGCCAGCAGCGCGTAGCTGTAGGCGCCCACCGCGTAGAAGGCGACGTAGCCGAGATCGAGCAATCCGGCCAGCCCGACCACGATGTTCAGCCCCCAGCCGAGCATGATGTAGGTCAGCAGCAGGATGCCGATGTCGAGGATCTGGCGGTCGGCGATCGGCGTCAGCGGCAGGATGGCGGCGCCGATGATGGCGACCGGGGCGATGTAGCGGGTGGCGTGCTGGACCTGGACGGCGACGCGGTCCATGCGGCGGTCGCGCTCGGCCTGGGACAGCTTGGAGCGCCCGGTGGTCAGCGTGATGGCGGCGCGCAGCGCGATGATGCCGCCGCCGGCGACCAGCACCAGGCGCAGCACCTGGGTCGGCATCGGCAGCACCAGCCCGACCCCGGCGCAGGCCAGCGCCAGGACCAGCACCGGCAGGGCCAGGTTCTGGCGGATCAGCCCGAGCCCGAGGCGGCCGAGGAACACCAGGACGATGGAGGCGATCACCTCGTCGGGCCGCGCCTCGATGCCCAGCCCGGTCGGGCGGTCGATGGTGCGCAGGCCGACCAGCGGCAGGGTGAGCAGCAGCGCCACGAAGGCGGCGAGCCCGGCGTCGCGCAGCGTGCCCGGCCAGTCGACGGCGCGATTGGTGGGGACGGCGGCCGAGGCGGTGTGGGACGGCATGGTCATGGGGCTCACACCTTCTCGATCTCGGGCCGGCCGAGCAGGCCGGTGGGGCGGAAGATCAGCACGAGGACGAGCAGGGTGAAGGTGGCGACGTCCTTCCACTCGGAACCGACATAGCCCGACCAGAAGGCCTCGATCAGGCCGATGACGACGCCGCCGAGCATGGCGCCGGGCAGCGAGCCGACCCCGCCGAGCACGGCGGCGGTGAAGCTCTTCACCCCGGCCAGGAAGCCGATGTAGAAGTCGATGACGCCGTAGATCAGCAGCACCATCATGCCGGCGACGGCGGCGAGTGCGGCGCCCATGACGAAGGTCAGCGAGATGATGCGGTCGACGTTGACGCCGAGCAGGCCGGCCATCTTCTTGTCCTGCTCGCAGGCGCGCTGGGCGCGGCCGAGCGAGGTGCGGTTGATCAGGATGGTGAAGCCGACCATCAGCAGCAGGGTGAGCACGATGGTGGCGAGCCGCACGTAGCTGACCGAGACGGCGCCGTCCATCAGGGTGAGGTTGCCGGGCAGGATCGGCTGCAACGGCTTGGAGCGCGCGCCCTGGAGGATCTGCATGTAGTTCTGGAGGAAGATCGACATGCCGATGGCCGAGATCAGCGGCGCCAGCCGCGGCGAGGAGCGCAGCGGCCGGTAGGCGATGCGCTCGACCGTCCAGCCGTAGACGCTGGTGAACAGCATCGAGGCCGCCAGCATCAGCAGCAGCGCCAGCGGCACCCAGGTGATCCCCAGGGCGCCGATCGCCAGGAACGTGATCAGCGCCACGAACGCCCCGATCATGTAGATCTCGCCGTGCGCGAAGTTGATCATTCCGATGATGCCGTACACCATCGTGTAACCGATCGCGATCAACCCGTAGATCGCCCCGAGCGACAACCCGTTGATCAATTGCTGTACAAAATAGTCCATCAGGCTGGCATCTCCCAGTCTTCCAGAACCGCGTCTCCCAGACGACCGGCTTTCGTTGACAGGTGGTGTGAGGGGTGCTGAGGCCGGTGGGCGGCCGTGTGTGGCGGCGAGGTTCCGGTCCGGACCGAACGGGGGAGGACGGACCGGACCGAGGCAGGGGACGCTTGGAACCCCGCCGCCGCACCCGCTTGCGGCGAAAGCCCCGCCGGAGGGGTCCGGCGGAGGTGTCGCGGCGTCGGGATGATGCGGACGCGCCTTAACAGGCGCGGGCGCGCATCGCGAATTCCTGTGATCTTCGGCCAGTGCGGCGGGCGGCGCGGCGATGCGCCTGCTTCACCCGGTCGAAAGCGCGGTAAGCGACCATGCGAACAGTTCCCCCATACGCGGCGTGGCGTTCAGCCACGGCGTCCCACCGGCATCGCTGCCGGTTTTGTGTTTTTGACGATGCAACGGCCATGACGGACGGAATCCCCGCCCGCTCCAACCCGGCCGGCGTTACACGCCGAGCCTTACCCTGTTCAAAATCTGTTCTTAATTGGCGGCCCCGGCACTTTGGTGCCGGTGGCGTATGCTGACCCTTTTCTTGTTACAGACACGTAAAGCAACTCGATCCGTGGACGCAACTCTCTCTTTCCGATGGGCGAAAAAAACAACAAACGTTCGAAAAATTTGGAAGGTTTCCGCAAAAAATTTCGATGCCCCCAAGGGCGCGAGATATTTTCTTCGCTTTCAAGCAATCAGACCCCCAGCAGCGCCTGCGGGTCGTGGAACGGGTGGCCGAGCGCTTCCGCCACCGCCGGATGGGTGATGCGGCCGTCATGGACGTTCAGCCCGTCGCGCAGATGCCCATCCTCGGCCAGCGCCCGGCGCCAGCCCTTGCCGGCCAGCGCCTGGACGAAGGGCAGGGTGGCGTGGTTCAGCGCCTGGGTCGAGGTGCGGGCGACCGCCCCCGGCATGTTGGCGACGCAGTAATGGACGATGCCGTCGACCACATAGGTCGGGTCGGAGTGGGTGGTGGCGTGGCTGGTCTCGAAACAGCCGCCCTGGTCGATGGCGACGTCGACCAGCACCGAGCCCCGGCGCATCCGGCCGAGCTGTCCGCGCGACACCAGCTTGGGGGCGGCGGCGCCCACCACCAGCACGGCGCCGATCACCAGATCGGCGTCGGCGACCAGCCGGTCGAGCGCGTCGGCCGAGGCGTAGACCGTCTTCAGCCGCGGCCCGAACTGGTCGTCGAGCTGGGCGAGGCGCGGCATCGAGCGGTCGGCGATCACCACGTCGGCGCCCAGCCCCATCGCCATGCGCGCCGCGTTGGCGCCGACCACGCCGCCGCCGATGACCAGCACCTTGCCCGGCAGCACGCCCGGCACGCCGCCCAGCAGCACGCCGGAGCCGCCCGCGCTCTTGTGCAGGGCGGTCGCGCCGACCTGGATCGCCATGCGCCCGGCGATCTCCGACATCGGCGCCAGCAGCGGCAGGCGGCCCTGGCGGTCGGTCACCGTCTCGTAGGCGATGGCGGTGCAGCCGCTCTCCATCAGCAGCCGCGCCTGTTCCGGATCGGGGGCGAGATGCAGATAGGTGAAGATGAGCTGGCCGGGGCGCAGCCTGCGGCATTCCGTCGGCTGCGGCTCCTTGACCTTGACAATCATCTCCGCCATGGCGAAGACATCCTCGGCGCTTCCCGCGATGGTGGCTCCGGCGGCCCGGTAATCCTCGTCGGAAAAGCCGATCTCCGCGCCCGCGCCGGCCTGGACGAGCAGCTCGTGTCCGTCCGCCGCCAGTTCGCGCACCGAGCCCGGCGTCAGCCCGACGCGGTACTCGTGGTCCTTGATTTCCTTCGGAACACCGAGGCGCATGGGCGTTGGTTCCTCTTGAAAAATTCAGCGGGGCGGATTGTCACCGTAAGGTCACTATACGCCGGGCGAATGGGGAGGATCTTTGCAAAGCCTTGCATGATTCGGCGATAATGGGCGGGTGCCCTCGCACGATCGCTCAAACTTTCGAACAAAGTTGCATGCACGCCCTCGACGCCCTCGACCACAAGATCCTCCGCCTGCTCCGCAAGGACGGCCGCATGAGCAACGCCAAGCTGGCGGCGGAGGTCGGGCTGTCGCCGTCGGCCTGCCTGCGCCGCCTGCACATGCTGGAGCATTCCGGCGTGATCCGGGGCTACACCGCCATCGTCGAGACCACCGACGCCGACCGTTCGGTCACCGTCATCGTGCAGATCACGCTGGAGCGGCAGACCGACGACTATCTTCGCCGATTCGACGCCGCCGTCCGCCGCTGCCCGGAGGTGCGGGAATGCTACCTGCTGTCCGGCAGCTCCGATTACCTGCTGCGGGTGGTGGCGCAGGACGCGGCGGATTACGACCGGCTCTACAAGGAATCGCTGTCGCGCCTGCCCGGCGTGGTGCGCATCCAGTCGAGCTTCGCCATCCGCAGCGTGATCCGTCCGGGGATGACGATGGTGGACGAGCCGGCGGGGTGAGGGAAACCGCACCGTTTCGTGCCCGCTATACGACGTCGTATGAGCTGCGGCGCGCCTCCTCGCCCGAGCGCGCGGCGCGGAAAGGGGCGTGGACGTGACGCCGACACGCCCCCACCATGCTGCGACGCCTACGCCGCCAGCTTGCCGGCGATGTAGCGGTGTTCCTGCGTCCGTCCGCCATAGCCGTAGGCGTCGGCCGGCACCTCATGGACCAGGATGTAGCTCTCCTCGTGCAGCGGCCCCAACACCTCCTCCATGAAGACGAGGATCGCCTGGTGATAGGCGGCCTTCTCGTCCTTGGTGTTGGTGCCGTCGACCACCTTGATGTCCAGCCAGAAGCTGGCCTTGCCCTGCTCGGCGAGGCTCTTGCCGCCGACGTGCCAGTGTTCGGGCGGCGTGTGGTCGATGGCGACGGCGGTGAGGTCGGGCCGCTTGCGCAGGACCCGCGCGGTGATGGCGACGATGCCCTCGGCCAGCCGCTTCGTGCGGGCGGGGGACGGGTCGGCGGAAATCTTCACGGTGATGATCGGCATGAGGGCCTCCGTTGTTGTCCCGCGCAGCCTAGCGCCGCCTTGTGATCAAGAAAAATTGGTTTATCGGCATCTATGATCGAGTTAAATTGCATCATGCAGCGCACGCTCGATCTCGCCCTCCTGCGCTCCTTCCTGCTGATCGCGGAGGGGCGGAGCTTCACCGAAACCGCCGATCTGGTCGGGCGTTCGCCCTCGGCCGTCAGCCTGCACATCCAGAAGCTGGAGGAGGAACTGGGCGCCGTCCTCCTGCGCCGCAACGCGCGCGGGGTGGAGTTGACGCTGGCGGGGGAGCGGCTGGTCGGCTTCGCGCGCCGGCTGCTGGCGCTGAGCGACGAGACGCTGCTGGCCTTCCGCGCCGCCGGTTCCCGGCCGCTGCGGGTCGGCGCCACCCAGGACATCGCCGAGGCGGTGCTGCCCGGCCTGCTGCGCCGCTTCGCCCGCGAGCATCCGGCGGTCGAGCTGACCCTGCGCATCGATCGCTCGGCAGCGGTGATCGAGGCGGTGCAGGGCGGCGCGCTCGACCTTGCCATCGCCCTGCGGCGCGACGGGGTGGCCAACCGCGGCGTGCTGGCGGAGGAGCGGATGCTGTGGATCGGCGCGCGCGGGGCGGTTCCCGCGCCGGACCGGCCGGTGCCGCTCGCCCTGTTCGAGCCCCCGTGCAGCTTCCGCACGGCGGCGCTCGACGCGCTGGCGGCGGCCGGGAGGGCGTCGCGCGTCGCGGTGACCAGCCCCAGCCTCGCCGGGCTGCGCGCGGCGGTGGAGGCCGGCGTCGGGCTGACCGTGCGGACCCGCCACAGCCTGACCGGGCCGCTGCTGGCCGACGTCGGCGCGGAGTTGGCGCTGCCGCCCTTGCCGGCCGCCGCCTTCTGCCTGTACGCCGGCGGCGGCGAGCGCTGGCCGGAGCGCGAGGACTTCCTGGAGATGTGCCGCCACCTGGGGTGAGATGCCGGGGGCGAGGATGCCGGGGCGCGGACCGGCTGGATCCGGAATTGGCGCGGGCGTGGCCTTGGCGGATGTGATAGTTTGGACCTGAAGTTTTTTTTGCGTGTCCGGACGACATCCAGGGGGAACGGTTGAGCCGTTTGGTCCGAGGCTCTTTGGCGGTGGCGATCGTCCTGTCCGCGATGATGGGCAACGCGGCGCTGATGGTGCACCGCGATTACCAGGACACGGTGCAGCGCCGCTACTCCATGGTCCGCGACATGACCAGGGTGGTGGAGGAGCATGTCCACCGGGCGATCCGGGGGGCCGCCATCTCGCTCGACCAGGCGGCGGCGATGGTGGCGGAGGCCGGCGGCATCGACGCCGTCCGCGACCTGGACCACTGGAAGCGGCTGCGCGAGTACGCCGCCCATGTCGACGGCGGCGAGTCGATCTGGCTCATCGACGCGCGGGGGCGCGCGGTTCTGGAAAGCACCAGCTTTCCCGGCCGTCCGCTGACGGTGCCCGACCGCGACTATTTCCGCGCGGCGCAGGAGAGCGACCGGCTGTTCGTCGGCCCGGCGGTGATCGGGCGGACGCCCGAGCGACGGATGATCTTCACCGTCTCGCGCCCGCTGCGCGACCAGGAGGGCGCCTTCGTCGGCGTCGCCGCCGTGGCGATGAGCGTCGATTACCTGACCGGCTTCTACGACCTGCTGGGCTTCGACTTCAACCCGCTGATCGGCGTCTACCGGCCGGACGGCACGGTGGTCGGCCGCCGCCCCGACATGCGGGACATGGTCGGGCGCAGCGTCGCCGGCGGACTGCTGTTCCAGAGCAAGCTGAAGGAGGCGCCGGAGGGGACGTACGTCTCCCCCTCGGTGCTCGACGGCGTGTCGCGCTTCGCCGCCTACCGGACCATGCGCGACTACGGCCTGATCGTCCTGGCCGGCATCGAGCGGACGGAGGCGCTGGCCGAATGGCGGTCGCGCGCCGTCGACACGATCGTCGAGGCGCTGGTCGGCAGCCTGATCATCCTGCTGACCATGGGCTGGGGCTTCCGCTACCTCGACCGCGAGCGGCGGACCCAGCTCCAGCTCGCCGAGGCGCGGGACACCGCCGAGCGGGCCGGCGCCGAGCGCGACGAGGTGACCCGGCTGGCCGGCGAGCTGACCCGCGCCAAGGAGGCGGCGGAAGCGGCCAACCGGGGCAAGGGGGAGTTCCTCGCCAGCCTCAGCCACGAGCTGCGCACGCCGCTGAACGCGGTGATCGGCTTCTCCGACCTGATCGCGCGGGAGTCGGAGGGGCCGGTCGGGGTTCCCGTCTACCGGCACTTCGCCGCCAACGTCCGTGATTCCGGCCAGCATCTGCTGGAACTCATCAACGAGATCCTCGACCACGCGCAGGCGGAGGCGGGAAACCTGCGACTCGTCGAGGGGCGCGTCGATCTCGACGCCGCCGCGACCTTCGCCGTCCGCATGCTGACGCCGCGCGCCGAGCGGGCCGGGGTGACGCTGGCGGTCATGGTGGCTCCCGGTGCGCGCTTCCTGCGCGGCGACGAGCGGCGCCTGCGCCAGATTCTGCTGAACCTGATCGCCAACGCGGTGAAATACACGCCGTCGGGCGGGTCGGTGACGGTGACCGCCGACATGGAATCCGGTGCGCTGGAGATCCGCGTCATCGACACCGGATTCGGCATTCCGCCGGAGGATCTGGAGCGGGTGATGGAGCCGTTCGGCCGGGTCGACAGCGCGGTCAACCGCCGGGTCGAGGGCACCGGCCTCGGCCTGCCGCTGACCCGGCGGCTGGTGGAACTGCACGGCGGCACCCTGTCGCTGCGCAGCACGCTGGGCGTCGGAACCACGGTGACGGCCCGGCTGCCGAGCGCGCGCGTCCTGCCGGTGGAGCCGGACAAGGCGGAGCCGGGGGAGATGCGGCCGGCTCCGTCGCGCGGCGACGGGCCGCTGGGCGTCCTGCTGGTGGAGGACGATCCGATCATCCGCATGGGGACGGCGGAGTTGCTGCGCGAGTGGGGGCATGCGGTGGTCGAGGCGGCGAACGCCAACGCGGCGCTGGTCGTGCTGACGGGAAAGCAGCCGCTCGACCTGCTGTTCACCGACGTGGTGATGCCGCCCGGCATGCCCGGCACCGAGCTGGCCCGGCACGCGCAACGGCTGCGGCCGGGGCTGCCGGTTCTGCTGACCTCGGGTTTCGCGGCCCATGCGGTGGGGGCGGGCGACGGCATCGGGCCGGAGGTCGCCATGATCGCCAAGCCTTACGCCCCCGAGGATCTGCGGCAGCATCTGGCCCGCGCCGCCGCCGTCCGGGCCGGACGCGGGAAGGCCGCCCCCGAGATGGCCGCCCCCGAGATGGCGGCTTCCGGAACGGCCGCCGAGGCGCCGATGACCGGCGCCGCGCCGTCCGCCGGCCCGTCCGGCCACGCGGCGCGCCTGCTGATCGCCGAGGATCTGGAGATCAACCGCGAGCTTCTGGCGGCCATCTTCCAACAGAGCGGGTACGGGCTGGATCTCGTCGCCGACGGCGCCGCGGCGGTGGAGGCGATGCGCGGCGGGGCCGGTTACGACCTCGTGCTGATGGACGTCCACATGCCGGTGATGAACGGGCTGGAGGCGACCCGGTTGATCCGCGCCATGCCGCCGCCGCGCGGGACCGTGCCCATCCTCGCCCTGACCGCCGGGAACATGCCGGAGGAGATCGCGGAATGCCGGCGCGCCGGGATGGACGGCCATGTCGGCAAGCCCTACGACCGTGCCCGTCTGCTGCGGGAGGCGGCGAAGGCCATCGACGACGCCCGGGCCAGCGCGTCGCGCGTCTGACCCGATTCGGCATGATGACGCCGGCGCGAGGGCGGGGGGCGCCGATGGAAAGCGTGGGGAGCGGGCGGGGAAACGGCCGTCAGGCCGGGTCGAAGACCTGCGGGAAATGCGCCAGCCGGCGGCCGAACAGCCCGGCGGCCGAGGCGGTGCCCCCCTTGCCGCGCGCCTTCTCCGTCGCCGGGGTGGCGGGGGCCGGCATGCTGGTGGTGGGCATGGCGGCGGCAGGCATGGCGGCGGTCAGGGGGCCGGTGGGCATGGCGGCAGGCACGGCGGCGGTGGGGCGGGCGCGGCGCTCCTCGTCGCGCGGAGGGGCGTAGAAATGCAGGGTCAACTGGCCGTCGGGTTCCGCCGCGTAGGGCAGACCGGGAACCGTCCGGCGCTCCGTGCCCGGAAGAACATACTGATCGCCTTGATCGGTGCGCTCGATGTGCGGCATGTACCGGTGTCCTGTCTCGACCCCAGCGATTCTGCCGTTCCCGACCGTCCGGGTCAAGGCCATGCTTGCGTGCGAACGGCTCAACCCGTTCGCGCCGCATGTTTTTTCCCTCTCAGGGGAGCAGAAGGGCCGCCGTGACGAGGTAGGAGACGTAGGCGACCGTCGCCGAGGCCGGAATCGTCAGTACCCAGGCCCAGACGATCCGCCCCGCCAGCCCCCAGCGCACCGCCGAGGTGCGGCGGGCGGAGCCGACTCCGACGATGGCGCCGGTGATGGTGTGGGTGGTGGACACCGGGATGCCGAGCCACGTCGCGCCGAACAGCGTGATGGCGCCCGCCGTCTCGGCGCAGAAGCCCTGGTAGGGCTTCAGGTCGGTGATGCGCGAGCCCATGGTGCGGACGATGCGCCAGCCGCCCATCAGCGTGCCCAGCCCCATCGCCGCCTGGCAGGCCAGGATGACCCAGAAGGGAACGTAGAAGGTGTCGCCCAGCATGCCCTGGCTGAACAGCAGCACGGCGATGATGCCCATCGTCTTCTGCGCGTCGTTGCCGCCGTGGCCCAGGCTGTAGAGGGCGGCGGAGACGAGCTGCCAGTGGCGGAACTGGCGGTCGACCGCGAAGGGCGGCGCCTTGCGCAGCGCCCACGAGATGATCAGCACCAGCAGCAGCGCCAGCAGCAGGCCGATGGTCGGCGACAGCACGATGGCGACGGCGGTCTTGAAGAAGCCGCTGGCGACGATGGACCCCACCCCCGCCTTGGCGATGCCGGCCCCGGCCAGCCCGCCGACCAGCGCGTGCGAGGAGGAGGAGGGCAGCCCCAGCCACCAGGTGAACAGGTTCCAGCCGATGGCGCCGCACAGCGCCCCCAGGATCACCGCCGGGTCGATCACCGACGGCTCGACCAGCCCGGTGCCGATGGTGGTGGCGACGTGCAGGCCGAAGAACAGGAAGGCGATGAAGTTGAAGAAGGCCGCCCAGGCGACGGCCAGCTTCGGGGACAGCACGCGGGTCGACACCACGGTGGCGATCGAGTTCGCCGCGTCGTGCAGCCCGTTGATGAAATCGAAGGCGAGCGCCACCAGGATGATGAAGGCGAGCGCCGGCAGGCCGATCTGAAGGGCGTCCATCGGCGGGATCTCAGACCTGATCGAGCGTGATGCCCGCGACGAGGTCGCCGACGTCGTCGCAGCGGTCGGTCACCGCCTCCAGCATCTCGTACAGCTCGCGCCGGCCGAGGAAGGCGATCATGTCCGGCCGCTCGGCGATCAGCGCCTGGAGCGCGTTGCGCAGGATGTCGTCGGCCTCGTCCTCCAGATCCGACAGCCGGCCGCAGAGCTGGCCGATGCGGTCGGCGTTGCGGGCGATGGATCCCAGCAGCGGCATCAGCTCGACCAGCACGCCGGCCTGCTGGCGGATCAGCGCCACGAAACGGCGCATCGGGTCGTCGAAGCTGACGACCCCGTACAGGCCGGCGTGGCGCGGCACCTCGTCCATCAGGTCGATGGCGTCGTCCAGCGCGTTGATCAGCGACAGGATGTCGGAGCGGTCGAACGGCGTGATGAAGGCGCGGTGCAGGTCGCGCCCGGCTTCCTTGGCGATGTGGTCGGCGTCCTTCTCGACCTTCTTCAGCGCGGCGATGCGCTGGGGGCGTTCGTCGGGGCTGGCGTCCATGACCGCTTCCAGCGCGGCGGCGGCGGCCACGATGTGGCGGGCCTGCTCGACGAACTGGTCGACGAAGCGTTCCTCCTTCGGCATCAGCGAACGGAATGCGCGGAGCAGCATGGGACGGTATCTCTTGTGCGTGAACTGGCGCGCCGCTCATAACACGCTTCGCGCGCGCGTGCAGCGGCGACTGTCATCCGAAGGTCATAAAATCGTCATCCGGCTTTCGGAAGGCCCCGCACTGCGGCATTTCCGCCCGCTTGCGGGGCAAATGGCTTGGCAGGCGATCGAAACGGCTTGCGTGTTTTTGACACGGATGAACACGGATGCCGGCTGCGCCGGCTCACGGATGGACACGGATCAAGTGGTGGAGGACATCCGTGTTCATCCGTGGATACCCATGTTCATCCGTGTTTGAAAAATTCATCCGACCATCTTTGCGCCGATCAACCGGGACATGTCATCCTGGAGTCATCCGCCCGCTCTGGACAGCCGGCGGGACCGCCCCAACATGGGGAGGAACACCCGAACCAGGGACGCCGACCATGAAGACCCCGCTCGCCGCCGCAACCGTCGTCCTCCTTCTCACCCTTTCGCCGCTGGCCGCGCGGGCGCAGGGCGCCGCCGCGCCGGACAGTTGCAGCCCGACCGTGTCGGCGGCGCTGGAGACCTGGGACCTGGGCATGGCGGCGGCCGAGCGGTTCGGCGAGAAGGCGGTGGCGCTGGCCCGCGAGAAGGGGCGGGAGTATCTGCTTCCCCTGCTGGGCATCGATCCGAAGACGCCCCCCTCCTCGGCGCATCCCGACGCGGAGCGCACCACCGACGACGTCGCCCGCGCGGTCGAGGCCAGCCGCAACGACCCCAAGCGCCGGACCGAGCTGTGCGTCGCCGTCACCCGCGCGATGAACGAGGCGCGCGACACGGCGGCCGACACGGCGGGGGCGGGGCTGGACGCGCTGCGCCGCGCGGTGGAGGGGCTGCGCTCCACGCTGCCCGCCGCGCCGGCGGCGCCCGCTCCGGCTCCGGCTCCGGACGGCGCCATCAGGACCTGATCCGGCCGGATGGTGCCGAACCGGCGTTGTTTATCAAGTGGGGACGGCCGCAATCCTCCGCGCGAATTCGCCGGGCTGGCCCCGCAAAAAAATCACAGGCGGAATAAACACGCTTCGCCCATGTTCTTCCTCGTGAGCCCCGGAGCTGCTTCGGGGCGGGGTGAGGGTGCGGCGGATTTGCCATGGCTCGCGGATTTGTCACAATCCAGGGTCATAGGCCCAATTGCGGCGGCCTTCACCAAGGTCTAGGTTGTTCGTGTAACCAACCAAAATCCCTCCTGCGGGGAAGGTGCCATCCATGAACCTGCACGGTCTGGCCAGCGATATGGTGAAAACCGCTCTGGCCTGCGAAAGGACGCTCCCCGGACGGGCGGGCGCCGACGATCACGATCTGGCGTTGCACATCATGAGGGAACCGGACATCGCCTGGCACGTCTGCGAGACGTACGCCCGCGTCACCCGGGTTTCCATCGAGGAACTGCCGGTCAGCCAACTGCGCGGCCTCATCAGCGACATCGTGCTGTCCAAGCTTCCCCGTTACGACTGAGTTCCACGATCCCAGGGGCCGGAGTCATCCGGGAGTCTTCTCTTCTCCCTCAATCCACAGACTTTGTGGTGCCGCCATGGCGATCGAACTTCATTCCTTCACCGTTACCCTGGCCATCGCCGACGCCTCCGGCTGCGCCAGCGCCGCCGAGCATCGCGCCCGCGTGTGGAAGGCCGTGTCCGAACTGTCGGAGGCGGTGCGCTCCGCCGGCATGGCCAAGGAGGCGCGTTTCCGCGGCCAGGACCGCTGCGGCCATGTGCTTTTCGAGGCGACCGACACCGGCGCCGCCTTCCTGCGCGGCCTGCCGGCCATCGCCCGCGTCGACACCGGGCGGGTCGCCGTCCATCACTGACCGGCATTGACCGGCACCGACCGGTGCGTGTCCGTCCCGCCGCCGGCGGCGGGACGGCTCACGTCATTGCGATCTCACCGCACGCGGTGGCGCAGGGGGCGGACGTTGCTTTGGCTTTCCTCCGCCTCTTCCGTCGGGCGGACCTTCTTGAGCTGAACCACGAAGCGTTCGGCGCCGTTCTCCATCACGGCGATCCCCGTCAGCCCATGCGCCCAGTCGCAGGGGACGACGTGGATTTCCTTGATGGTGGCGGTGCCGGCCGCAAGCTCCGCGCGGTCGAGGACGACGTCCCCGACCCGAAATCCCAAATACGCGTCGATCAGCATTCTATTGGGCGTCCGTCTTCCGTTGGGCGTCGAACCGGGGCCGGCCCGATGCCGGCCGACCCGTGACGGCCCATCTTGCCACAGATTGGGTCGGGCGCGACGCATTCCCATGACAATCGGTCGGGTTGCCGCTTGGTTCCCGTCCGGGCGATTCCGCCGGGGTCGCCCGGATGCCCCCTACCTTGGTTCCGGTGTGCCTGAAAAACAGGCAATCGCCGGGGCCGCCGTTGGCGGCGCTTCGGCCGATGGGCTAGGGTGGGGGACCTTGGCTGTCGACGCCGACCGAAGGCCCCTCTCCCTCAAGGAGAGGGGCTTGAACGGGCGTCCGCCGGGGCTCGGGACGGGCGGAATCGCGGAAGGTCGGTTGCCGTGCAGAGTTGGCTGGTGCTGGCCGTGTCGGCGGCCTATCTGGGCGTGCTGTTCGCCATCGCGTGGTGGGGCGACCGCCAGACCGACCCGCGCGCCGGGGGCGGGGCGGGCGGCGGCCGGGCGGGCGGCGGCGCCCTGGTCTCGCTGACCTCGCGCTGGGCGGCGGTCTTCTACGCGCTGACGCTGTGCATCTACAACACGAGCTGGAGCTTCTACGGCTCGGTCGGCCGGGCGTCGGCCAGCGGCTTCGACTTCCTGCCGATCTATCTCGGGCCGACCATCCTGCTGCTGTTCGCCCGGCCGGTCTTCCTGAAGACCATCGCCATCACCAAGGCGCAGAACGTCACCTCGATCGCCGACTTCATCGGCGCCCGCTACGGCAAGAGCCAGGCGGTGGCGGCGCTGGTCACGCTGACGGCGCTGGTCGGCGTGCTGCCCTACATCGCGCTGCAATTGAAGGCGGTCGCCGCCAGCTTCGACGTGCTGACCGCCCCGGCGCTGGCGGCGGCGAAGGCGCAGCCGCCCTTCTGGGGCGACACCGCCTTCGCGGTCGCCGGGGCGATGGCGGTCTTCAGCATCCTGTTCGGCGTCCGCCACATCAACGCCAGCGAGCATCACCGCGGCCTGATGCTGGCCATCGCCTTCGAGAGCCTGGTCAAGCTGGCGGTCTTCGTCGCCGTCGCCGTCTTCATCGTCTACGGCATGTTCGACGGGTTCGGCGACCTGCTGTCGCGGCCGCAGGCGGCGCCGCTGCTCGATCCCGATTTCCTGCACCCGACCTGGTGGTCGAACACGGCGATCTCGGTCGTCGCCTTCCTCTGCCTGCCGCAGATGTTCCACGTCCTGTCGGTGGAGAACGAGAACCCGCGCCATGTCCGCGCCGCCGCCTGGATGTACCCGTCCTACCTGCTGGCGCTGAGCCTGCTGATGATCCCCATCGCGGTCGCCGGGCTGGTCACCTTCGGGGACGGGCTGGTCAACCCCGACACCTTCATGATCACCCTGCCGATCGCCGCCGGGGCGAACGGCTTCAGCCTGCTGTCCTTCATCGGCGGGCTGTCGGCGGCGACCGGCATGGTCATCGTCGCGGCGGTGTCGCTCAGCACCATGCTGTGCAACGACGTGGTGATGCCGCTGCTGCTGCGCCGGCCGCGCTTCGCCGCCCGGCTGGGCAGCGGCGAGACGGGGCGCGACATGGTCGGCACGCTGCTGCTGGTGCGCCGGCTGTCGGTGGTCGGCATCCTGCTGCTCGCCTACCTCATGCACCGGCTGGTCGACAAGGGCTACCCGCTGACCGTCATCGGGCTGCTGTCCTTCGTCGCGGTGGCGCAGTTCGGGCCGGCCTTCCTCGGGGCGCTCTACTGGCCGCGCGCCAACCGGGTGGGGGCGCTGGCCGGGATGGGCGCCGGCTTCCTCGTATGGATCCACACGCTGCTGGTGCCGGCGATGGCCCGCATCGTGCCGATCCCCGCCGGCTTCCTGGACGACGGCCCCTGGGGCATCGGCTGGCTGGCGCCGGGGGCGCTGTTCGGGATCGAGGGGCTCGACCCGATCTCCCACGCCAGCCTGTGGAGCCTGCTCGCCAACCTGATCGCCTTCGTCGCCGGCTCGCTGCTGGCGCGGCCGAGCGCGGTGGAGCGCACCCAGGCCGCCGCCTACATCGAGACCCGCTTCGCCGACGTGGAGGAGAGCCGTCCGTTCGCCCGCTCCCCGGCGCGGCTGGACGATCTGCGGGCGCTGGCCGTCCGCTTCGTTGGGGCCGAGCGCGGCAACGCCGCCTTCGACGCCTATGGCGCCGGCCGGGGCGGAAGGGCCGGGCCGGCCGATCTCGACGCCGTGCGCTTCACCGAGACGCTGATCGCCGGGGCGGTGGGCGCCGCCTCGGCCCGCGTGGTGATGGCGGCCTCGCTGCAAGGGCGCTCGCTGTCGCGCGGCGACGCCATGGCGATGCTCGACGAGGCGTCGGAGGCGCTGCTCTTCAACCGAAAGCTGTTGCAGGAGACGCTGGAGAACATCGGCCAGGGCGTCTGCGTGATCGACGCCGAGTTCCGGGTGGCCGCCTGGAACCGCCGTTACCTGGAACTGCTCGACCTGCCGGCGGACATGGTGCGGGTCGGCGTTTCCTTCGGCGACCTGATCCGCTTCAACACCGCGCGCGGCGAGTACGGCGTGCGCGACCTGCGGGATCTGCTGGTCGGCCGCGAGGCTGCGGGCCAGAGCTGGCCCTACCGCTACGAGCGCCGCCGCCCCGACGGCACGGTGCTGGAGATCGTGGTCAACCCGATGCCGGAGGGCGGCTACGTCTCGACCTACGCCGACGTGACCGAGCGCTACCGCGCCGCCGAGGCGCTGCGCGAGGCCAACGAGAGCCTGGAGCACCGCGTGCGCGAGCGCACCGACGCGCTCCAGCAGGCCAAGGCCGAGGCCGAGGCCGCCAACGCCAGCAAGACCCGCTTCCTCGCCGCCGCCAGCCACGATCTGCTGCAACCGCTGAACGCGGCGCGGCTGTTCGTCTCGGCGCTGGAGGAGAGCGTGCGGGAAGCCGCGCCGGGGCCGGACCAGCGCGCGGCGGAAGGGGCGATGGTCGACAACGCCGCCGCCGCGCTGCGCTCGACCGAGATGCTGCTGGGCGGGCTGCTCGACATCTCCTCGCTGGACGCCGGCAACGTGCGGGCCAAGATCCGGACCTTCGCCATCGGCGAGCTGCTGAGCGGGCTCGGCGTCGAGTTCTCGGCGTTGGCGCAGGAGCGCGGGCTGACGCTGCGGGTGGTCGGCTGCGGTGCCGTGGTGCGCTCGGATCCGCAGCTCCTGCGCCGGGTGTTGCAGAATTTCCTGGCCAACGCCATCCGCTACACGCCGAAGGGGCGGGTGCTGCTGGGCTGCCGGCGGCGCGGCGGGGCCTTGCGCATCGAGGTGTGGGACACCGGCCCCGGCATTCCCGAGAACAAGCGCGGTGAGGTGTTCGAGGAGTTCCGCCGGCTGGGCGGCGACGGCGCCGGAAGCGTCGCCGATCACCGGCTGGGGCCGGGCGGCCTGGGGCTCGGGCTGGCCATCGTCGACCGCATCGCCAAGCTGCTCGGCCATCCGGTGACGCTGCGCTCCACCCTGGGGCGCGGCACCGGCTTCGCGGTCGAGGTGCCGGTGGCCGAGCATCGCGCCGTCTCCGCCGCCCGGCCGGCGGCCGCGCCCGCCGGGCAGCTGGCCGGCGGTCTGCTGGTGCTGTGCATCGACAACGAGGAGGCGATCCTCGCCGGCCTGCGCGCCCTGCTCGGCCAGTGGGGCTGCCGGGTGGCGACCGCCTCGGGGGTGGAGGGCGCGCTGGCGGCGCTGGACGGAGCGCTGCCCGATGTGGTCTGTGTCGATTATCACGTCGGCGGCGGGCTGACCGGCCTGATGGTGCTGGAACGGCTGCGGGAACTGTGGGACCGTCCGGTGAAGGGGCTGCTGATCACCGCCGACCGTTCCGAGATCGTGCGGGCGGAGGCCGAGCGCGCCGGTTGCGGCGTGCTCTACAAGCCCGTCAAGCCGGCCTCGCTGCGCCGCTTCCTCAATGGGGCGGCCTTGCAGACGACGGCGGTGGCGGAGCGTTAGGGAAGGGGCCGGAACCGGCGGCACAAGCCGGACGGCGCGGATAGGGGGGAGACGCGGGCCATGACCCGGACGACGATTGTCATCGGCGACGACCATCCGCTGGTCCAGGCGGCGCTGCGCGACGCGCTGGGCAAGGCGATGCCCGAGGTCGCGGTGGTCGAATGCCTCGACCTCGATTCGGTGATGGCGGCGGTGGCGGAGCGGCCGGACGACGTCGACCTCGTGCTGCTCGACCTCAACATGCCGGGGACCAACGGTTTCGCCGGGCTGTTCCTGATGCTGGCCCACCACCCGACGGTGCCGGTCGCCATCCTGTCGGCCTTGCAGGATTCCGACACCATCCGCCGGGCGCTGGCCTATGGCGCCTCGGGCTACATCCCGAAATCGCTGTCGATGGCGGCGATGGCCGACGCCATCCGCGCCATCCTCGGCGGCGCCGTCTGGGCGCCGCCGCTGGGCGGGCTGGGCAGCCCGGAGGCCGACGAGGCCGAGGCGGCCCGCCGTTTCGCCAGCCTCTCGCCCCAGCAGTTGCGCATCCTGACGATGATCGTCGACGGCAAGCTGAACAAGCAGATCGCCGGCGAGCTGAACGTCTCGGAGCAGACGGTGAAGGTCCATGTCTCCAGCATCCTGCGCAAGCTGAACGTGGTCAGCCGCACCCAGGCGGCGGTGGTCGCCGGCAAGCTGGCGGTGGAGGGGGACATCCTGCGCTGAGGCGTTTCGCGAAGGTCGCATGGGGGCGTATGGGGGCGTCCGGCCGGAGCCGCCGGGCTTCCGGAATGTTCCGTGTTCGTACTCGAAAGCTGGTCCGCCGAGCCGTAATTTGCTAAGCAGGGCCTCCTGGGCGCCGCGTGAGGCAAGCCGGGAAGGAGGGCACGCCATGACCGCATCCTGCGTCTGCCGCGACTGCGCCGCCGCCCTGCGCGGGGACGCGGCGCGCTGCCCGAAATGCGACAGCCGGCGGCTGTTCCGCCATCCGGAGCTGCACGCGCTGTCCATCGGTCACATCGACTGCGACAGCTTCTACGCCACGGTGGAGAAGCGCGACCGGCCGGAGCTGGCCAGCCGTCCGGTGATCGTCGGCGGCGAGGACCATCGCGGGGTGGTGGCCGCCTGCTGCTACGTCGCGCGCATGTCGGGGGTGCGCTCGGCGATGACGATCCGCGAGGCGCTCGACCGCTGCCCCGACGCGACGATCATCCGGCCCGACCACGCCAAATACCGGGAGGTCGGCCATCAGGCCCGCGCCATCATGGCCGCCTTCACCCCGCTGGTCGAGCCGATCAGCATCGACGAGGCCTATCTCGACCTGACCGGCGTCGAGGAGCGTCTGAGCATCAGCCCGGCCCAGGCGCTGGTGGAGATCGTCCGCCGTTTCGAGACCGACCTCCGCATCACCGCCTCCATCGGCCTCAGTTACAACAAGCTGCTGGCGAAGATCGCGTCGGATCTCGACAAGCCGCGCGGCTTCTCGGTGCTCGGCCGGAGCGAGGCGGCGGCCTTCCTGGCGCCCAGGCGCGTCACCATCCTGTGGGGGGTCGGCCCGGCGCTGGAGCGCAGGCTGTTCACCGACGGCATCACCCGCGTCGGCGACCTCCAGGACAAGGACGAGCATTGGCTGGTCAAGCGCTACGGCGCCATGGGCCGCGTGCTGTTCAACTTCGCGCGCGGCGAGGACCAGCGCCGGGTCCAGCCGGAATCGGTCAGCAAGAGCATCTCGTCGGAGGAAACCTTCGACTGGGACATGACCACCCTGCCGGCCCTGACCGAGGAACTGCGCCCGCTGGCCGCCAAGGTGGCGCGGCGGATGGAGCGCGAGGGGCTGCTCGGCCGCAGCGTGGTGCTGAAGCTGAAGACCAAGGATTTCCAGCAGCTCACCCGCTCCCGCCGGGTCGAGCCGACGCGTTCGGCCGACGCCATCCTCGCCGCCGGGCTGGCCCTGCTGGAGCGCGAGGTGGACGGCCGCGCCTTCCGCCTGATCGGCATCGGCTGCACCGACCTGACCGACCCCGAAAGCGCGCCCGATCCGGAGCTGGACCTGTTCGGGCGGTGAGGGCGACGGAACAGGAGGCCGCTCCCGCCGTTGAGAAGGGCACACTGACACGCACCCTTTCCATGGAGTCGCCATGAGCGCCCAATCCACCATCCGCCACGCCTACGACAGCGCCTTCCAGGGCGGCCAGAATCTCGGGCTCGGCGAGCGGGTCCTCTCGACCGGCCTCGGCCTCGCCGTCGCGGCCGGCGGCCTGCGCAAGGGGGCCAGCGTGCCGGGAGCGATCATGGGGCTGGTCGGCGCCGCCCTGGTCGCGCGCGGCATGAGCGGCCACTGCCCGATCAAGGAGCGGCTGGAGGGCGGCGGGTCGCACGAGCGGCTCGGCTGGGACGAGGGGACGTCGCACGACCGGGCCGAGGCGCCTCCGGTTCCGGAGATGACCCGCAGCTATTGAGGGGGCGCGAGGGAACGGCCGCCCATCGACCCTCCGTCATGCCCGTGCCGACCACGGGCATGACGTGTCGGATGAGCCGCCGGCCTCACAGCTCCACCCAGGCCGCGTCATGCCGGCTGGATTCCACGGCGGCGTGGATGAAGCGCACGCCCCGCACGCCGTCCTCGACGCCCGGCAGGTCCGCCGCTTCGTCGGGCGGCGGGCGCCCCTCCAGATGGGCGGTGATCAGGTCGGCGGCGTCGCGGTAGATCTGCGCGAAGCCCTCCAGATAGCCCTCCGGATGGCCGGCCGGGATGCGCGACGCGCGGGTCGCGGCGGGCAGGGCGCCCGGCCCGTTGCGCAGGATGGTCCGCGCCGGTTCGCCCAGGGGCGAGAAGCGCAGCTCCTCCGGGCGCTCCTGCCGCCATTCCAGCCCGCCCGCCTCGCCGTAAATCCGCAGTTTCAGGTTGTTGCCGTTGCCCGGACAGACCTGGCTGGCCCACAGCATCCCGCGCGCGCCCGACCCGTAGCGCATCAGGATGTGGGCGTTGTCGTCCAGGCTGCGGCCGGGCACGAAGGAGGACAGGTCGGCGGCCAGCGACCGGCAGGCCAGCCCCGACACATATTCCGCGAGCTGGAAGGCGTGGGTGCCGATGTCGCCGATGCAGCCGCCGGCGCCGCTGAGCGCCGGGTCGGTGCGCCACGCCGCCTGTTTCTGGCCGGTCGCCTCGAGCGGGGTCGCCAGCCAGTCCTGCGCGTACTCGACCTGCACCACCCGCAGCGGCCCCAGCGCGCCGGCCGCGACCATGGCGCGGGCCTGCCGGATCATCGGGTAGCCGCTGTAATTGTGGGTGAGGACGAAGGCCAGCCCGCGGTCGCGGACCAGCGCCGCCAGCTCCTCCGCCTGTTCGACCGTGTGGACCAGCGGCTTGTCGCAGATCACATGGATGCCGGCCTCCAGGAACGCCTTGGCCGCCGGGTGGTGCAGATGGTTGGGGGTGACGATCGCCACCACGTCGATGCCGTCGTCCCGCGCCGCCTCGGCCGCCGCCATGGCGGTGAAGTCGGCGTAGCGGCGGTCCGGCGCCAGGAACAGCTCGGCGCCGCTCGCCCAGGCGCGGTCCGGGTCGGAGGACAGGGCGCCGGCCACCAGTTCGTAGCGGTCGTCGAGGCGCGCGGCGATGCGGTGCACGCCGCCGATGAACGCCCCTTGCCCGCCGCCGACCATGCCCAGCCGCAGGCGCCGCCCGAGGGGCGTTGATGTGGAGGACGGCGGGGATGCACCGTTCTTGCCCATGATGTCTCGTCTCCTCACCCCAGCCCGAGGATGCGGCGGTTCGCGGCGAGGTCGGTTCCGGCCTCGGCGAAATCGTCGAAGGCGCGGTCGGTGACCCGGATGATGTGGTCGTTGATGAAGCGGGCGCCCTCGGCGGCGCCCTGCTCGGGATGCTTCAGGCAGCATTCCCATTCCAGCACCGCCCAGCCGTCGAACCCGTACTGGGTGAGCTTGGAGAAGATGCCGCCGAAATCGACCTGCCCGTCGCCCAGCGAGCGGAAGCGCCCGGCGCGCTCCGGCCAGGAGGCGTAGCCGGAATAGACCCCCTGGTAGGGGCTCGGGTTGAACTCCGCGTCCTTCACATGGACCATGCGGATGCGGTCGTGGAAGACATCGATGTAGGAGAGGTAGTCGAGCTGCTGCAACACGAAGTGGCTGGGGTCGTAGAGGATGTTGCAGCGCTCGTGGCCGCCGACGCGGTCGAGAAACATCGCGAAGGTCGTGCCGTCGAACAGGTCCTCGCCGGGGTGGACCTCGTAGCAGAGGTCGCAGCCGGCCTCGTCGAAGGCGTCGAGGATCGGCCGCCAGCGCCGCGCCAGCTCGTCGAAGGCGGTCTCGATCAGGCCGGGCGGGCGCTGCGGCCAGGGATAGAGGAAGGGCCAGGCGAGGGAGCCGGAGAAGGTCGCGTGCGCGGTCAGGCCCAGATTGGCCGATGCCTTGGCACCCAGCATGAGCTGTTCCACCGCCCAGGCCTGGCGGGCCTCCGGACGGCCGCGCAGTTCCGGCGGCGCGAAGCCGTCGAACATGGCGTCGTAGGCCGGATGCACGGCGACGAGCTGCCCCTGGAGATGGGTCGACAGCTCGGTCAGCGCGACGCCCGCGTCGGCCAGGACGCCCTTCACCTCGTCGCAATAGGCGGCGCTGGTGGCGGCCTTTTCCAGATCGAACAGGCGGCGGTCCCAGGAGGGTATCTGCACGCCCTTGAAGCCCAGACCGGCGGCCCAGCGGGCGATCCCCTCCAGGGAATTGAACGGCGCCGCGTCGCCGGCGAACTGCGCCAGGAAAATGGCGGGTCCCTTGATCGTCTTCATGGACGTCCTTTCCATCCGATGCGTTCGCATCGAACCGCCCGGTCCGGGACACCGCCGTGCCGGCGACGCCCGGAGACTGGACGGTCCGCTCTCAGTAGGGCGAGTCCGGGAAGTAGAAGTCCTTGGCGTTGTCCTTGGTGATCAGCGACGAGGGGATGATGTGGGTGGCCGGCAGCGCCGCGCCCTTCAGCCGGGCCTCCGCCGTCATCTTGATGGCGTCGTAGATGAATTTCGGCGAGTAGGACACGTCGGCCTGGATCAGCGGGTTGGAGCCGTCGAGGATGGTCTTCACCATGGTCTTGGACCCGGCGCCGCCGAAGACCTCCTTGATGTCGGTCCGCTTGGCCTGCTCGATCGCCTTGAGCACGCCGAAGGCCATGTCGTCGTCGGCCGCCCAGACGACGTCGATCTCCTTGAAGCGGGTCAGGTAGTCCTGCGTCACCTTGAAGGCGTCGTCGCGGTTCCAGTTGGCGTATTTGGCGTCGAGGATCTTGATGTCCGGGTGCTTCTTCATCACCTCGGTGAAGGCGTTCCAGCGCTCGTTGTCGATGGTGGTGGCGATGCCGCGCAGGGCCACGATGTTGGCCTTGCCGTTGTACTTCTTGGCGATGTATTCCGCCGGGATGCGGCCGAAGGCGGTGTTGTCGCCGGCGATGTAGGCGTCCTGCGCGCTGGTGTCGGTCAGGCCGCGGTCGACGACGGTGACGTAGACGCCCTTCTTCTTGGCCTGGGCCACCGGCTGGGTCAGGGCGGCGGACTCGAAGGGGAAGATCACGAGGCTGTCGATCTTGGTGACGGTCACCAGATCCTGGAGCTGGTTGGCCTGCTCCGGGGCGCCGCCGGCCGTCTTGATGGTGATCTTCAGGTTCGGGTGGGCCTTCTCCAGCTCCTTCTTGGCCTCGTTGGCCCACCAGACGATGCCGCCGGTGAAGCCGTGGGTGGCCGCCGGGATGCAGACGCCGAGCTTCACCGTCTCCGCCGCCAGGGCGAACCCGCCGGTCCCGGCCAATGCCAGCAGGGCGGCACCGGCACCGAGGACAGAGCGCCGGGCGACAGTCGCAACCTTCGTCATGACGTTTTCTCCACCGTTGTTTTCTGGTTGGTCCACAGAGTGACTCAAGGACGCCGCCGTTGCAGGAAGGCGACGGCGATGATCACGCAGCCCTGCACCGCCGCGTTCAGGTAGACGCTGATGATGCTGGTCAGGTTCAGGATGTTGCTGATGACCGACAGCAGGATGGCGCCGATCACCGTGCCGGCGACGCGCCCCTCGCCGCCCTTGAAGGAGGTGCCGCCGACGATCACCGCCGCGATCGCCTCCAGCTCCCACAGCAGGCCGGTGGTCGGCGAGGCGGAGCCCAGGCGCGGCACGTAGAGCACCGTCGCGATGCCGACGCAGGCGCCGAGCAGCGCGTAGGTCAGCAGCTTCACCCGGTCGACGTCGACCGCCGCGTAGCGCGCCACCAGCTCGTTCGACCCGATGGCCTGGACGTAGCGGCCGAAGGGCGTGTGGTTCAGCAGCACCGCGCCGGCCACCGCCACCAGGACGAAGATCCAGACCGGGGTCTGGATGCCGAGCAGGCTGCCGTAATAGACTGGGCTGTAGACATCGGCGAGGTCGCCGTCGAGCGTGATGGCGCCGCCGTCGGACAGCCAGGTCAGCACCGCGCGGAAGATGCCCAGCGTGCCGAGCGTCACGATGAAGGGCTCGATCCGCCCCCGCGTGATCAGGAAGCCGTGCGCCAGCCCGAAGGCGCCGCCGAGCGCCACGGCGGCCAGCATGCCGACCACGACCACCAGCACCGGCGAGCCGAGCGACCCGGCCAGCGCGTTCATCAGCAGGATCATCACGCCGGCGATCAGCGCCGCCATCGAGCCGACCGACAGGTCGATGCCGCCGGAGATGATGACGAATCCCATGCCGATCGCGATGATCCCGATGAAGGCCGTGCGCGTCAGCACGTTCATCCAGTTGTCCCAGGTCGCGAAATCCGGGTTCAGCAGGGTGCCGACGACCAGCAGCAGCCCCAGCCCGATCAGCGGGCCGTAGCGGTGCGGGTCGAAGCGCCGGGACGGCGCCTTCGGCTTGCCGGCCCTGTCCACACCGGGAGGCGTGTCAGTGGCGCCCGTCTCAGTGGCGGGTGTGGGTGCCGATGGCATGGGCAATCAACTCCTCTTCGGTCAGCCGCTCGGCGGGCAGGGTCGCCGTCACCCGGCGGCCCCGCATCACGATCACCCGGTGGCACAGCCCGATCAGCTCGATGAGTTCCGACGAGACGACGATCACGCCCCGCCCCTCGGCGGCCAGCCGCTCGACCAGGAAATAGATGTCGCGCTTGGCCCCGACGTCGACGCCGCGCGTCGGCTCGTCGAGCACGAACACGCGCGGGTCGGGCTCCAGATACTTGGCGATCGCCAGCTTCTGCTGGTTGCCGCCGGACAGGGAGGAGGCGCGGCCCTCCGGGTCGCCACGGACGCCGAAGGCGGCGACGGCGCGTCCCAGCGCCCCGTCCTCCGAACGGCCGGACAGCAGGGGGTGCGCGTGGCGGTCGAGCGTCATCAGGGTGAGGTTGTCGCGCAGCGACCGGTTCACATGCAGGCCCTTGCCCTTGCGGTCCTCGCTCAGGTAGGTGAGGCCGTGGCGCATCGCCTCGCGCGGGCCGCGCAGCCGAACCTCGCGCCCGTCCAGCGTGACGCGGCCGGCGCTGTGCGGGCGCAGGCCCAGGATGCCCTCGAACAGCTCGGTGCGGCCGGCGCCGACCAGCCCGGCGAAACCCAGGATCTCGCCGGGCCACAGGTCGAAATCCACCGCCTCCGCCCAGCCCGGCACCGTGAAGCCGCGCACCGACATCAGCGGCGTGCCCGAGGTCGGCGCCACCCGCTTGGCCGGGAACAGGTCGGTCAGCTCGCGGCCGACCATCAGCGTCGCCATGCGGTGGCGCGAGGTCTCGGCGGTGGGCGCGCGGGCGACGAAGCGGCCGTCGCGCATCACCACCACCTCGTCGGTGATCCGCTCGACCTCGTCCAGCTTGTGCGAGATGTAGACGATGGTCACGCCGGCGCGCTTCAGCCGCCCGATCAGGGCGAACAGGCGCTCGCACTCGGCCGGGGTCAGGCTGGCGGTCGGCTCGTCCATGATCAGCAGGCGGGCGTTGCGGACCTGCGCCTTGGCGATCTCGACGAGCTGCTTCTCGGCGACGATCAGGTCGCGCACCTTGAGGTCCGGGTCGCCCTCGAAGCCGACCTGCCGCAGGGCCTCCTCCGCCTTCCGGCGCATCGCCCGGTCGTCGAGCAGCCAGCCGCGCCGGATCTCGTGGCCGAGGAACATGTTCTGGGCGATGGTCAGGTCGTCGGCGAGGCTGAGTTCCTGGTGGATCAGCACGATTCCCTGCTGCTCCGCCTCGCGCGACGAGGCGAAGCGCCGGGCCTCCCCGTCGATGTGCAGGGTGCCGGCGGTGGGGGCGTGGTAGCCGGCGAGGATCTTCATCAGGGTCGATTTGCCGGCCCCGTTCTCGCCCAGCAGGCCGTAGACGCGGCCGGGCTGAAGCTCGACGCTGACGCCGTGCAGGACGCGGACGGCGCCGAATTCCTTGGTGATGCCCTCGAAGGCGACGTGCAGGCTCATGGCGCCGCCTTTCGCGGCGACCGGGCGGCCATCGGACGAACGAGATCGGCCATGACGTTTCTCCCGATGCGGAGCGTGTCGTCCGGGAGCCGGGGCGCCCGTTGCCGCTTCCTTCAGTCCGTCCATCATACAAAGGCGAGTTTGGACAGACAATGGTCATCTTCGACCATAATATGTTCCAAGATGGTCCGGTTCGGGTGGAAAGTCTGTTTCCTTGGAATCCGATCTGTGCTCCGATCGGGTCTTGCCGGGGATGGTTCGGCGGGACGGAAACCGGGGCAAGGCGGGGAGGGGGAGGGTGCGGTCCGTGGTGAATTGGCAGCATTTGTCGGCCGGCGAGCGCGCCCTGCTGGAGCGCCTGTTCTGGTCGGCGGGCCTGTCGCGCGGCGAGCTGGCCAGCTCGGCCGCCTTCTCCAAGAGCAAGGCGAACCTGGTCATCGCCAGCCTGATCGGGCGCGGCCTGATCGAGGAGGGCGGCAACCTGCCGTCCTCCGGCGGGCGCCGGCCGGAGATGCTGCACCTGAGCCACCGGATGGGCGTGCTAGCGGGGATCGACGTCGGGGCGACCAGCCTCGACGTCGCGCTGCTCGCCCCGGACATGACCCTGCTCGACCACCGGTCGGAGCCGGCCGACGTCCAGGCCGGTCCGGCCGCGCTGTTCGCCCGCGCGCGCGCGCTGCTGGGGGAGGCGCTGGAGCGGCACGGACTGACCCGCGACCGGGTGCTGGGGATCGGCGTCGGCGTGCCCGGCCCGGTGGCCTTCGACAGCGGCCTGCTGGTCAACCCGCCGCTGCTGCCGGGGTGGGAGGGCTTCTCGATCCGCGACGAGCTGGGCGCGGAGTACGGCGCGCCGGTCTTCGTCGACAACGACGTCAACGTGATGGCGCTCGGCACCCATTGGCGCCTGCGCGGCCAGTTGCAGAATTTCCTGGTGCTCAAGATCGGCACCGGCATCGGCTGCGGCGTGATCTGCCACGGCACCGTCTATCGCGGGGCCGACGGCTCGGCCGGCGACGTCGGGCACATCTGCGTCGATCCCAACGGCCCGCTCTGCCATTGCGGCAACGCCGGCTGCGTCGAGGCGATGGCCGCCGGCCCGGCGATCGCCCGCATGGCCGAGGAGGCGGCGCGCGCCGGCGAGAGCCCGCGCCTGAGGGAGATCCTCGACCTCAACGGCTTCATCAGCCCGGTGGAGCTGGGGAACGCCAGCCGGGCCGGCGACGCGGCGGCGGCGGCGATCGTCCAGCGGGCCGGGGTGCAGATCGGCCGGATGCTGGCCGCCGTGGTCAATTTCTTCAACCCGTCGCACGTCTTCATCGGCGGCGGCATCGCCCAGATCGGGCCGCTGCTGCTCGCCTCGATCCGGCAGAGCGTCTACCAGCGCTCGCTGGCCCTGTCGACGCGCCACCTCGACATCCAGTATGTGCCGCAGGTGGAAAGCGCCGGGGTGATCGGGGCCGGCGTGCTGGCCTTGCAGGAAACCATCCTGGCGGGCGGACGCTGAATTTGCCCTCTCCCAGGGCGGGAGAGGGAGCCGGCGATCGCTCTGCCTACGGGGCTCTGCCTACGGGGGTGAAGGACACGCCCCCCGTTCTGCCCGCAGCCGCCGCAGCGCGTCGGCGACTCGCCGGCCGACGCTTGCCCAGTCGCCGACCCGCGTCTGGCGGAACAGGCGGGCGGTCGGGTACCAGGGGCTGTCCTCGCGGTCGAGCAGCCAGCGCCAGTCCGGCGAGAAGGGCAGCACCACCCACAGCGGCACCCCCAGCGCTCCCGCCAGATGCGCCGGCGCGGTGCAGGAGGAGATCACGAGGTCGAGGTTGGCCATGATCGCCGCCGTGTCGGTGAAATCCGTCAGCTCCGGGCCGAGGTCGGTGAAGCCCGGCGGCAGGTCGGCGCCCTCCAGGTCGGCGCGTCCGGGGCCGGCCTGGAGGCCGAAGACGCGCACGCCCGGCACGTCCAGCACGGCGCGCATCCCCTCCAGGCGCGGCGAGCGCAGACGGTCGCCGGGAAAGCGCGGGTTGCCGGCCCAGACCAGCCCGACCTTCAGCGCCTCCCCATCGCCGATCCGGTCCCGCCAGCGCCGGACCAGCGCCGGGTCCGGCCGCAGATAGGGGGCGGCCGGCACCGAATCCGGCTCCGTCGCGAAGGCGCGCGGCAGGCTCATCAGCGGGCATTCCAGGTCGAAGTCGGGCAGCGGCTCGCCGCGGCCGAAGACCCGCTCCACCCCCGGCAGGCCGGACAGCAGCCGGACCAGTTGCGGCTGCACCTCCAGCAGCACGCGGGCGCCGCGCGCGGCGGCGAGCGGCGCGTAGCGGACGAATTGCAGCGTGTCGCCGAAGCCCTGCTCGGCGTAGAGCAGCAGCGTGCGGCCGGCGACGTCCTCGCCGCCCCAGGTCGGCTGCGGAAAGGACCGCCAGGGCAGCTCGGTCCGCGTGTCGGCCCGGCGATGCTCGACCTCCGGCCAGGCGCCGGCGTAGTCGCCGATCAGCAGCCGGGCGAAACCGCGATTCCAGCGCAGGCCGGAATCGTCCGGCCGGGACTCCAGCGCCCGGTCGAAATCGGCCAGCGCCTCGGCCGGGCGCGCCATGGCCATCTTCGCGATGCCGCGCGTCACCCACAGCAGCGGCGACGGGCGCAGCGCCTCGGCGCGGTCGAAGCCGGCCAGGGACTCGTCGAAGCGGCCGAGCTTGGCGAGCAGCGCCGCCCAGTTCTCCCACGCCTCGCCGTAGCGGGGATCCAGGGCCAGCGCGGTGCGGTAGGCGGGGGCCGCCTCCTCCCAGCGGTCGGCCATGGTCAGCGCCGAGCCGAGCGTCATCCAGGCGGCGGTCAGATCGGGCCGCATCCGCAGCGCCCGGCGCGCCGCGGCCTCGGCGGCGTCGGGTTGGTGGCAGGCGAGCAGGGCGTCGGCGGCGTTCGCCAGCGCTTCGCCGTGCGCCGGCTCCAGGGCCAGGGCGCGGATGGCGGAATCCCGCGCCATGTCCGCCCGGCTGAGCGCGCGCAGCGCGCTGGCCCGCCCGGCGTGGGCGTCGGCCAGCGTCGGGGCGAGCCGGAGCGTGCGCCGGTAGGAGGCCTCGGCGGCGGCCGATTCCCCCAGCGTCTGGAGGACGCCGGCAAGGTTGGAGTGGGTTCCGGCCCCGTCCGGCCGCAGGGCCGCCGCCCGATGGAGCATCGCCCGTCCGGTGGCCGCCCGCCCGCTCTGGGCGTGCAGCACGCCAAGGAACTGCCACGCGTCCGGCTGCCCGGAATCCGCCTCCAGCACGCGGCGGTAGATCGTCGCGGCATCGTTCAGGCGCCCCGCCCGGTGATGGTCGAGGGCGATCAGGAGGGCCTCGTGGATCGTTGCCATGCGGGACGTCCGGATGCTGGGCACGGGAGCGGGGCGGTGGTGGGCGCTCCTTGAAGCCCTTCTCCCCTTGCGGGAGAAGGGCTTGCGGGAGCGCCCGCGCCGTTGCTCAAGTCATAGAGGGATTGCCCGGCGCAGGGAACCGGCAATCCGTCCGCCGCCGGCCCCGGCGCTAGCCCCGGCTCTACCCCCGGCTCTACCCGATGCCGCGCCCGGCCCGCACGGCCCGCAGGGCGGCGGCGAGGCCGTTGCTGTCGTAGGGCTTGCGCAGCAGGCGGGTGGTTCCCCGCCCGTCGTCCATCTTGGGCGGGTCGTCCTGGCCGGTGGCGAAGATGATGCCGATCCGCGGGCGGAGCGCGCGGACCCGGGCCGCGAACTCGGCCCCCGACAGGCCGGGCAGGCCGAGGTCGGTGACCAGCACCTCGACCGCCATGTCCTCCAGCGCCGCCATCGCCTCCTCGGCGCTGGCCGCCTCGACCACGCTGTGGCCGAGATCCTGGAGCATGTCGGCCGTGGCCATGCGGATCAGGGCGTCGTCCTCGACCAGCAGGACGGACAGGCCGGCGTCGTCCGCCTCGCCCTTTCCGGCGGTGGCGGCCTCGGGCGCCGCCGGGGCGGGGTCCTGGAGGCGCTGGGCGCGGTTGGCCAGCACATGGCGCAGCTTGCGGGCCAGCGCCTCGCGGCTGTAGGGCTTGGAGAGCAGCTCGACCCCGGCGTCGAGCCGGCCGCCATGGACGATGGCGTTCTCGGTGTAGCCCGAGGTGAACAGCACGGCGATGCCGGGCTGCCGTTCCCGTGCCTTGCGGGCCAGCTCGGGGCTGCGCAGCGGCCCCGGCATCACCACGTCGGTGAACAGCAGGTCGATCGGGACGCCGCTCTCGATCACGGTCAGGGCGCTGGCCGCGTCCCGCGCGGTCAGCACGCGGTAGCCGAGGTCGCCCAGCGTCTCGACCACGGTGGCGCGCACCCCCTCGTCGTCCTCGGCGACCAGGATCGTCTCGCTGCCGCCGGTGATCGGGCCGGAGGCGACGGGGATCATCACGTCCTCGCCCTGGTGGACGCGCGGGAAATAGAGCTTCACCGTCGTGCCCTGGCCGGGCTCGCTGTAGAGCTTCACATGACCGCCGGACTGCTTGACGAAGCCGTACACCATCGACAGGCCGAGCCCGGTGCCCTTGCCCTCCGGCTTGGTCGAGAAGAAGGGCTCGAAGACCTGGGCCATGACCTCCGGCGTCATGCCGCTGCCGGTGTCGGTGACGGCCAGCATGACGTACTGGCCGGGCCGGACGTCGGCGTGGCCGAGGGTGTAGGCGTCGTCGAGGAAGGCGTTGCCGACCTCCACGGTCAGCCGCCCGTGCCCGTCCATGGCGTCGCGGGCGTTGATGGCGAGGTTCAGCAGGGCGTTCTCGACCTGGGCGGGATCGACCAGCGTGTTCCACAGGCCGCCGGCGATCACCACCTCGACCTCGATGGCCTCGCCGATGGTGCGGCGCATCAGGTCGCCCATGCCGGTGACGAAGCGGCCGATGTTGACGACCTTCGGCTCCAGCGCCTGCCGCCGGCCGAAGGCGAGGAGCTGGCTCGCCAGCTTGGCCCCGCGCTCGACCCCGGCCAGGGCGTTGGCGACGCGCCGCCGCGCCTGCTCGTCCCCCGCGACGTCGCGCAGCAGAAGATGCAGGTTGCCGGCGATGATCTGGAGCAGGTTGTTGAAGTCGTGCGCCACGCCGCCGGTGAGCTGGCCGATGGACTCCATCTTCTGGGCCTGCTGGAGCGCCGCCTCCGTCCGCCGCAGCGTCTCCGCCGCCTCCCGTTCGGCGGTGACGTCGCGGCCGACGGCGTGGATGAAGCGGTGGTCGGGAACCGCCGTCCAGGACAGCAGGCAATGGCTGCCGTCCTTGCGCCGGTAGCGGTTCTCGAACCGGAAGGTCGTCACCCCCCGGCCGAGCTTGGCGACCTCGGCCAGCGTCGCCGCGCGGTCGTCGGGGTGCACCAGATCCAGGAAGGAGCGGCCGAGAAGCTCGGCCTCCGTCCAGCCCAGCACCAGGGTCCAGGCCGGGTTGACCGCCGAGATCGTCGCGTCGAGGCCGGCCACCAGCATGATGTCGGTCGACAGCCGCCACATGCGGTCGCGGTCGGCCGTCCGCTCGGCCACCTGCCGTTCCAGGCTGGCGTTCAGGTCGCGGAGCGCCGCCTCGGCGTGGGCGCGGTAGCGGTTCTCCTCCTGCACCGACTGGAGCAGCCGGGCGTTGTCGATGGCGACCGCCGCCTGGGCGGCGAGGCTCGACAGGCTGTCCTCGACGGCGGCGTCGAAGCGGCCGGGCCGCGAATGGCCGAAGAACAGGCCGCCGATCACCTCGCCGTTGCGCGACTTGACCGGCACCGCCAGATAGCTGCGCACCGGCAGATGCCCCTCCGGCATGCCGGAGCGCGGCGCGTTGCGGCCGTAGCGCGGATCCGTCGTGATGTCGTCGGAACGGACGATCCCCTCGCCGGCGAAGGTCGGGGCGAAGACCGCCGTGTTGCGCGGCATCGGGAAGCCGGCGAAGGCGCCGCCGTCCACCCCCGACAGGGTGTAGAGCATGTAGCGGCCGCTCGCCTCGTCCTGGACGTTGTAGAAGAAGGCGCCGAACTCGGCGCCGCTGAGCGCCACCCCGGCGTCGGTGACGATCCGGGTCAGGCGGTCGAGGTCGCGCTCGGCCGACAGGGCGATGCCGGCCCGGTTGATGATGGCCAGCGCCGTCGTCTGCGCCTTCAGGGCGGCCAGCGCCTCCCGCTCGGCCCGTTCGGCGCGCACCTTCGCCGTGGTCTCGACCACGATGGAGATGACACCGGCGGGCGTGCCGTCCTCGCCGAGAATCGGGGAGTAGTCCAGGTTCATCCAGACCGGTTCCGGCACGCCGCTGCGGTGGAGCGTCAGCTCCTGGTCCTGGTAGGCCAGAGTCCCGCCGGCCAGCCCGACCTTCATGACGTTGTCGTTGAAGTCGGCGACCTCCGGCCAGCCCTCGCGCACCTTGGAGCCGAGAAGGCGCGGGTGCCGTCCCCCGGCGAATTCCGAATAGGCGTCGTTGTAGATCATCACGCCGTCCTCGCCCCACAGCGTGACGATCGGCACGGGCGAGCGCAGGACGACGGCGAGCGTGGTGCGCAGGCTGGGCGGCCAGCCGGCGATGGGGCCGAGCGCGGTGGACGGCCAGTCGAACCCGGCGATCAGCCGTCCCAGCTCGCCGCCGCCGTTCAGGAACGAAAGGTCCGGCGACGATTCCTGAAGCTGTTCGGTCATCGCGGCGCGCTCGTTCCTGATCGTTGGCAAGATGCGGCAGGGTGTCGCAGGTGTAGCACAGGCCTCACCATTCCAGGCAACAGCCGACGATGCCGCGCGTGACATTCCGTCCGTCCACCCGTTTTCGAGGAGCGGGGCGGCGCGTCGCCTCCGCCGAGTCCGGGGGGAGCGTTGCGGGCGATGACCAGCGGGGATGACGGCACGACCATCCGCAACCTCGTTCCCCCGCGCATGGACCGGCTGCCCTGGGCGCGCTTCCACTGGACGGTGGTCGTCGGGCTGGGGGTGAGCTGGATCCTGGACGGCATCGAGATCCAGTTGATCGCGGCCTCGGGCTTCAAGGAAAGCCTGGGCATGTCGAGCGCCGAGGTCGGCTTCGCCGGCACGGCCTATCTGGTCGGGCAGGTCGTCGGCGCCCTGGTGTTCGGCCGGCTGACCGACCGCTGGGGCCGGCGGCGGCTGTTCCTCGTCACCCTCGCCCTCTATCTGGTCGCCTCGGGGATCGCCGGTCTGGCCTGGACCCCCTGGTTCCTCTATGTCTGGCGCTTCGTCGCCGGGCTGGGGATCGGCGGGGAGTACACGGCGATCAACTCGGCCATCGACGAGCTGATTCCGGCCCGGTACCGCGGCCGGGTCGACATCGCCGTCAACGGAACCTATTGGGCCGGCGCCATGCTGGGCGCGGCGGGCAGCGTCTTCCTGCTCGACCACGCGCTGCTGCCCGCGGACGTCGGCTGGCGGATCGCCTTCTTCATCGGGCCGGTGCTGGGGCTGGTCATCATCCATCTGCGCCGCCACATCCCGGAAAGCCCGCGCTGGATGGTCACCCACGGGCAGGCGGAGGAGGCCGAGCGGATCGTCGCGCGCATCGAGGCGGAGATACGGGCGCAGGGCCGGGAACTGCCGCCGGTCGACGCCGGCCGGGCGCTGTGCCTACAGCCGGAGGGGGCGGTGCCGTTCGGCCGGCTGGCCGAGGTGTTCTTCCGGCAATACCCGTCGCGCACCGTTCTCGGCGTCACGATGATGGTGACCCAGTCCTTTCTCTACAACGCGATCTTCTTCACCTACGCGCTGGTTCTCCAGAATTTCTACCATCTCAGCGAATCGCGGGCGGCGCTGTATTTCTTTCCGTTCGCCGCCGGCAACCTGCTCGGCCCGCTGCTGCTCGGGCCGCTGTTCGACACGGTCGGCCGGCGGCGGATGATCGTCGGGACCTATCTGCTGGCCGGGGCGGTGCTGCTCGCCTCGGCCTTCCTGTTCCGGCAAGGGGCGCTGACGGCGGGCACCCACACCGTGCTGTGGTGCGCCTCCTTCTTCTTCGCGTCGGCGGGGGCGTCCTCGGCCTATCTGACGGTCAGCGAGATCTTTCCCCTGGAGGTGCGCGGGCAGGCGATCTCCTACTTCTTCGCCGTCGGCCAGTTGGTCGGCTCCACCGGGCCGCTGCTGTTCGGGTGGCTGGTGGGCGACGGGACGGAGCGCGAGCCGCTGTTCTGGGGCTACGTCGTCGGTTCGGTGGTGATGATCGCGGGCGGCCTCGTCGCGCTGGTCTGCGGGGTCGACGCCGAGCGCAAGGGGCTGGAGGAGATCGCCGAGCCTCTGGGAACGGTCGCGCGACGGGCCGGCGGCCCGGCCCCTTCCCCCACCCCAGCCCCCACCTCTTCTACGCCCGGCTGATCGAGACGCCGCCCTCGACGAGAAGCGCCGTCCCTGTCGTGAAGCTGGAGGCGTCGCTGGCCAGATACAGCGCCGAGCGCGCGATCTCGCCGGGCGAGGCCAGCCGTTTCAGGGCGTGCAGCCCCTCCACGAAGCGGCGCGCCTCCGGCGTGGCCATCGCGGCGCGGCCCATCGGGGTGTCCGTGCCGCCGGGGAGCAGGGCGTTGGCCCGGACGCCCTGGCCGCCGAACTCCGCGGCGATCACCTGGACGAGGCCGATCAGGCCGGCCTTGCTGGCCGCGTAGGCGCCCATTCCCGGAAAGCCGACGGTGTGGCCGACGAAGGTCGAGGTGACGATCAGCGAGCCCCCGCCGCGCGCGACCATCGCCGGGATCTGGTGGCGGGCGCCAAGGAAGGCGCTGGTGAGGTTGGTGTCGAGCACCTCCCGCCAGCCGTCCGGGGTGATGTCCGGGACGGGCACGGCCTCCCCCATCGTCCCGGCGTTGTTGAAGGCGATGTCAAGCCCGCCGAACCGGCGGACCGCGACGCTCACCGCCTCTTCCGCCACGGCCTCGTCGCGGACGTCGCCCGCGACGGCGGCGGCCTCGCCACCCTCCGCCTCGATCGCGGCGACGAGCCGCTCGAGCTCCGCGCGGCGGCGCGCCACGACGACGAGCCGCGCGCCCTCCCGCGCGAAGAGGCTTGCGGCCTCCCGACCGATTCCCGAACTGGCGCCGGTGACGATCGCCGTCTTTCCCGCCAATTGCCGCCCCATCGTCATTCTCCCCGTGGCTGTGACTGTCGCGCGGTGATGCACGAGGAGGGGCAACCGGCGCTTCCCGTTTCTTGCGGTCGAATCCGGATGCTGCGGCCGGCCGTTCCGCGCGGCTCAGCGGCTCAGCGGCTCGGCGGCTCAGCGGCTCGGCGGCGCAGGGAGGCCAGCCAGCCCAGCCCGTCCTCGGTCCGGCCCCTGGGGCGGTACTCGCAGCCGATGAAGCCGTCGTAGCCGGTGGCGGCCAGAACCCCGAACAGGTAGGGGTAGTTGACCTCGCCGAGGTCCGGCTCGTGGCGGTCGGGCACGCCGGCGATCTGGACATGGCCGGTGATGCCGGCGTTGGCGCGGATGCGGGTGGCGAGGTCGCCCTCGCTGATCTGGCAATGGTAGAGGTCGAGCTGAAGCTTCAGGTTGGGCGCCCCGACCCGTTCGATCATCGCACGCGCCAGGGCGGTGCTGTTCATCAGGTAGCCCGGCATGTCGCGGTTGTTGATCGGCTCGACCAGCAGGGTCAGCCCGGCCTCGGCGCAGGCCGCCGCAGCGACCCGCAGGTTGCCGGCGTAGGTGTCCAGCGCCGTGGCGCGGTCCGTTCCCGGAGCCGGGATCCCCGACATGCAGTGCAGGCGCCGGTTGCCGAGCGCCTTGGCGTAGCCGATGGCGGTCGCCACCCCGTCGCGGAACTCGGCCTCGCGGCCGGGCAGGCAGGCGATGCCGCGCTCCCCCGCCGCCCAGTCGCCGGGCGGCAGGTTGAACAGCGCCTGGGTCAGGCCATGGGCGCGCAACTCTGCCGCCAGCGCTTCGGCCGGCGCCTCGTAGGGGAACAGGACCTCCACGGCGTCGAATCCGGCGGCCGCCGCCGCGCCGAAACGGTCCAGGAAGGGGTGCTCGGTGAACATCATGGTCAGGTTGGCGGCGAATCTCATCGCGGCGGCTCCCACAGGTCCAGAAGGATGGGGCCGGCATCCCCCGAAGGCGGGGGTGTCCATCCGGCTGCGGTCCTGTCTAACCTGCGGGTTAGCGGTTGGGTAATCGTTTGCCGACCAGAGTGGAGCGTTTTTCGATGCGCCGGCCGGGGACCGTCATCTCCATGAACGTCGAGGGAGCCGCCTGATGGCCGGAATCGGATTCGCGCTGCGCCGGCTGGCCCGCCGCGACGACCTGCTGGGCGTGCTTCAGGGCTACGCCCATTCGGCCTTCATCACCTCGGGGCCGTGGATGTTCACCATCCTGGCGCTGGCCGGCATCAACTTCGTCGGCCGCGGCATGGTCGGGCCGGAGGAGCTGTCGCTGTTCCGTGTCGTGGTGATCTACAATTTCTGCTTCTCGGTGGTGCTGACCGGGCCGCTGGTGCTGGTCGCCACCCGCTACCTCGCCGACGCCATCTACGCCAAGGCGGTGGACGCCGCCCCCGGCATGCTGCTGGCGACGCTGGGACTGGCCTACGCGCTGGCCGCGCTGACCGCCGGGCCCTTCTATCTGCTGTTCAGCGACCTGCCGGCGCCGATCCTGGCCGGCGGGCTGGTGAACTTCTTCCTGGTCTGCGGCATCTGGGTGGTGTCGATCTTCCTGTCGGCGCTGAAGGACTATCTGTCGGTCACCACCGCCTTCGGGCTCGGCATGCTGGGCGGCATGGCGATGACGGCGGCGCTGGGGGCCTTTTACGGCGCCGCCGGGATGGTCTGGGGCTTCTCGCTGGGGCTGGCCGGCATCCAGTTCGGGCTGATCGCGCGGGTCTTCGCCGAATACCCCTACAAGGTCGCCCGCCTCTTCGCCTTTCTCGCCTATTTCCGAAAATACTGGGATCTGGCGCTGATCGGGCTGGTCGCCAACCTCGCCGTCTGGTCGGACAAGTGGGTGATGTGGTTCGCGCCGGAGCGCGAGGTCGTCTCCGGCGCCATGGTGATCCACACCGCCTACGACAGCGCCATGTTCGTCGCCTACCTGACGATCCTGCCGGCGCTGACCCTGTTCACGGTGAACATCGAGACGCGCTTCTTCGAGCATTACCAGGGCTTCTACCGCGACATCCAGAGCCACGCGACCTACGACCAGATCGCCCGCAACCACCGCTCCATCATCGCGGCGCTGGTCGAGAGCGGGCGCAACCTGATCATCCTGCAAGGCGCCGTCTGCGCCGTGACGATCTTCACCGCCCCGGCCATCGTCGGCGCGCTGGGTCTGCATTACCAGCAGATCGGCATGTTCCGCTTCGGCGCGCTGGGCGCCTTCTTCCAGGCGATGTTCCTGTTCTGCACGGTGATCCTCGCCTATTTCGACCTGCGCGGGCGCAACCTGGCGGTCCAGCTTCTCTATCTGGCGGCCAACGCCGGCTTCACCCTGGCCTTCAGCAGGCTGGGCTTCGCCTGGTACGGCTACGGCTATTTCCTCGGCTCGCTGCTCGCCTTCGCGGTCGGCTACCTGATGGTCGCCGACGCGGTGCGGCGCCTGCCCTATTTCGCCTTCGTCGCCAACAACCCGTCGGTGCGCTGAGGGCGGCGGCGGCGGGTCAATCCTCGGTGGACGCGGCGGAGGGCGGCTGCGGAGTCTCGTTGGTCTCGATGCGGTAGACTCCGCCCAGCCAGCGGCCGAGATCGACGTCGGCGCAGCGCTGCGAGCAGAAGGGGCGGGCCGTGGGGTCGGCGGGCCGGCCGCAGACCGGACAGGGCTTGGCGGCGGTTGTGGCTTTGGCGTTCATGGGGGACACATCTCCCGTTCGGATGGACCGGCACTCAGGGGGTGAGCAGGGCGGCCAGCGGCGAGCCCCGGCGGGCGCGGGTCAGCTCGACCAGCCCCAGCTTCGACATGCCATAGACCTGGGTCTGCACCGGGTCGCCGTCCACCGCCTCGTGCAGGGCGGCCAGCACCCGTTCGGCGTCGCCGCGCGAGCGCATGTTGACGAAATCGACGACGACGATGCCGCCGACGTTGCGCAGGCGCAACTGCCGGGCGATCTCGGCCGCCGCGTCGAGGTTGACGTCGAGCGGGTTGCCGCGCTCCCCCGCGTTCACGTCGACGACGGTCAGCGCCTCGGTCGGCTCGATCACCAGCGAACCGCCGCGCGGAAGCTCCACCCGCGTGTCAAGCAGGTCGGCGATGGCGCTGTCGAGGTCGCGCAGGTCGAACAGGCGCGGCGGCGCCTTGTGCCGCTCGATCAGCGGCAGCAGGTCGGGGGCGTGGTCGGCGCACCAGCCGGCCAGCCGCCGCGCCATCGATTCATCGTCGACCAGGATGGAGGCCGGGGCGGCTCCCTGCTCGATCAGGGCGCGGACGGGCGCGGACGGGCCGGCGTGCAGCGGCGAGGGGGCCGTGGCGCTTTCCGCCGCGTCGCGGATGCCGCGCCAGAGCAGGTGCAGGGTTTCGGATTCGGCGGCCAGGCGGTCGTCGCCGGCCACCGCCGCTCCCGCCCGGACGATCCAGCCCGACCCGGTGGCCAGCCGCTGGACGCGCAGCCCCAGCCCGGCCCGCTCCGGACCGGCGCCCAGCCGTTTGGACACCGCCACGCTGCGGCCGAAGGGGGCGTGGATCAGGAAGCGGCCGGGCAGGGTGACGTCCATCGTCAGGGACGGCCCCTTGGAGGCCGTGGCGTCGGCCTTGACCTGGACCAGCACCGGCTGGCCGGTGCGCAGCAGGGCGCCGATCCGTCCGGTCTTCTGCCGGGGGCGCCCGTCGGGGTTGTCCGCGTCGGACGGGTGGCGGACGTCGGCGGCGACCAGGAAGCCGGAGACGCCGCCGCCCAATTCGACGAAGGCGGCGTCGATACCGCTGACGATCCGCTCGACCCGGCCGAGGAAGACATGGCCGAGCAGCGAGGGCTTGTCGGCGCGGTCGATGTGCAGGTCGGTCAGCCGCCCGTCCGTCAGCACCGCCGCCCGCGTCAGCGTGCCGTCACGGTCGACGAGGACGTCGATCCGGCTCAAGCGGGACCGCCGGCCGGGCGGCCCGTCATGATTGCGGGAACCCGGCGCCGTGGAGCAGGCCCGCCACCTCGTGCAGCGGCAGCCCGACCACGTTGCTGTAGGAGCCGCCGATCCAGCGGACCAGCGCGGCGGCCCGGCCCTGGATGGCGTAGCCGCCGGCCTTGCCGTGCCAGTCGTTGGAGGCGATGTAGGATTCGACCTCGGCCTTGGACAGCGCCTTGAAGGTCACGTCGGTGCGGACCAGCCGTTCGAGCCGGCGATGGCCGCCCTCGGCGTCCGGAACCAGCAGGACGACGCCGCCATAGACCCGGTGCCGGCGGCCGGACAGCAGGTCGAGGCACTTGCGCGCCTCCGTCTCCTGCTCGGCCTTGGGCAGGATTCGCCGGCCGCAGGCGACGACGGTGTCGGCGGCGAGGATCCAGGAGTCGGGGTGGCGCGCGGCGACGCAGGCCGCCTTCCCGCCCGCCAGACGCAGGGCGTGCTGGGGCGGAAGTTCGCGCGGCAGTGGGGTTTCGTCGAGATCGGCGGGGTCGACCGCGTCGGGCACGATGCCGATCTGGCGCAGCAGGTCGAGCCGGCGGGGCGAGGCCGAAGCCAGGACCAGCCGGGGCGCCTTGGACATGCTCATCACGCGGGGCAGCGGCGTGGGTGTGCTGTTACTTGAACCGGAAGGTGATCCGGCCCTTGGTCAGGTCGTACGGCGTCATCTCAACGTTGACGCGGTCGCCCGCCAGAACGCGAATCCGGTTCTTGCGCATCTTGCCCGAGGTGTGGGCGAGAACCTCGTGATCGTTGTCGAGCTTCACCCGGAACATCGCGTTCGGAAGCAATTCGACGACGGTCCCGGAGAACTCGATCAGATCTTCCTTTGCCATATGACCTTTAGTCCGTGCCTAGAGTTTCGCGGCAATAACTGACCTTCCGAAGCCGCCGGGTCAAGGGGGATTCCCATCCGGCGTGCGTTCGGTCGCAGCTTTGAGGTGCGGGTCAGCCCTGCGCGTTCGCCGTGTCGTCCTCGCTTTCGGCGCCGGACAGGCCCACGCTCTGGAACGGGCTGAGCGGCGATTGGGTTCCGCCGTCCAGCTTTTGCAGGGGTTCCGCCGCTTTTCCGATGGCCGCGAACATCTCCCGCTGGTCGATCTCCATGCGCCGGGTCAGCCGCGCCACCGTCTCGACGGCGGTCAGCGCCCGGCCGCTGCCGCGGTCGTGAAACAGGTTGTGGTTGGCCTTCGCGGCGGCCGGCAGCAGGTCCGACGCAGCGGTCTGGGGGGCCGATTCGGCCGCCTTGATCAGCTTCGCCGCGCCGCCGACGCCCATGATGTAGGCGATCCGGCTCTCGGATTCGCTGGCCGGGCGGCCCAGCCGCTTCTCCAGCCGTTCCCGCCCCTCGGCCAGATAGCGGGCGGCCATGCCGGCCGACAGGTCGACGTCGTGGCGCAGGTCGAGGATCTTCCGCCGCACCTCCGGGTCCTTGACCGAGGCGATGCCGTTGCGGTTCTGGATCCGGCTGGCCAGTTCCCCCTGGCCGTAGGCGGCGCCGTGGCGGCTGAACAGGTCGAGCCAGGTGCGCTCCAGGAACTGGAAGGGGCCGGCGGCGGAGCTGTTGCTGTTGCGCGCCTTGACGTTCAGGCCGCTTTCCTGGGTCGCCTGGGCCAGGATGGCGGTGAAGCTGTGGCCCGACAGGCCGGCGACCTGCTGGGAGGCGATGGAGACGCGGACGGCGGTCGGGTTGTCGGAGGCGGCGATGGCGGCGGCGCCCGTCAGCCCGCCGCGCGACGCGGGCAGGGACGGCTTGCGGACGGGCAGCGGCACCAGCGTGCCGTCGGCCAGCTCCATCGGCGGTTCCGGCTTGGTGGCGGGTGCCGGCGGCGCCTTCTGGCCGTTGGCGAGGCGACCGCGCGGAACGGGCTGGGACTGCGCCATGACGTCGAGGAACGAGGCATCGCCTCCCCCGGCCGTGTTGCCGGCCGGGGGCGGATCGGGCTTCCGCTCGGGAACGGGAGCGAGAGGGGGCTGCGCAACCTTCATGAACCACCGGAGACCGTCGACTCGGCGACCACGCGGTGGCGGTCGCGGACAGGCAGTATAGCACCGACTCAGCCCATATGGGCATCAACCTGCGGGGGACAACCGGCGGGCGGTTCAAGCGGATCCGCGCGGGTTCGGCCGCACCATCCTGTTCGGCGCCGGTTCCGGCGCCGGTTCAGGTGTGGACGATCTGCCGTGGTCCGGCGGGCCGGTCCGTCTCCAGGCCGGGACCGTCCTCCGCCGGCGCCGCCCAATGGGCGATGGCGGCCAGCAGCTTGCCCTTGTCGAGCGGCTTGGCGAGGTGGGCGTTCATGCCGGCCTGGAGGCAGCGCTCGACCTCCACCGCCAGCACGCCGGCCGACAGGGCGAGGATCGGGATGCGGCCGGTCGGGCCGGGCAGGGCGCGGATGCGGCGGGTGGCCTCCAGCCCGTCCATCACCGGCATCTGCACGTCCATCAGCACGAGGTCGTAGGGCGTCTCCTGCACCGCCGCGACGGCGGCGGCGCCGTCCTCCACGGAATCGACATGGTGCCCGGCCCGGGTCAGCATGGCGACGGCGAGGTCGCGGTTCATCGCCAGATCCTCGGCCAGCAGCACGCGGGCGCCGGGGCTGCCGGGTTCCGACAGGGACGGGGCGGCGCTCTCCGCCTGGAGGACGGCGGCGCCGGCCGGTTGCAGCGGCAGCGTGAACCAGAAACTGCTGCCGCTGCCGGGCCGGCTCTCCACGCCGATCTCGCCGCCCATCAGCTCGACCAGCCGGTGGCAGATCGCCAGCCCGAGCCCGGTGCCGCCCCGGCCGCGCTCCAATTGGGTGAAGCGCTGGAACAGGTCGTGTCGGCGTTCCTCGGCGATGCCGATGCCGGTGTCGGTCACGGTGAAGGTGCAGCGCCGGCCGCCCTGGCCGTCGTCCGTCGCCTTCACCGTCAGCCGGACGGAGCCGCGGTCGGTGAACTTGACCGCGTTGCCCAGCAGGTTCAGCAGGATCTGCCGCACCCGGTCGGGATCGCCCATCACGAAGCCGCGCGCCGTCGAGGCGATGGCGGTCTGCAACTCCAGACCCTTCTGCTCGGCGGTCAGGCGGACGATGGCGACGCAGCGGTCGGCGAGGTCGTCGAGCCGGAACGGCACGCTGACCAGATCGAGCCGCCCGGCCTCCAGCTTCGACAGGTCGAGAACGTCGTTGATGACGGTCAGCAGCGACCGCCCGGCCTCGCGCACCTGCGAGGCGTAGCGGCGCTGTTCGGCGGTCAGCGGGGTTTCCAGCAGCATCTCCGCGAATCCGATCACCCCGTTCATCGGCGTGCGGATCTCGTGGCTCATCGTCGCCAGGAACTCCTCCTTGGCGCGGCTGCCGGCCCGCGCCTCCTCCATGGCGCCGCGCAGGTCCTGCTCGCGCTGCTGGAGGCGGCGCGACATGTCGTTGAAGGCGTGGGCGACGAGCTGGAATTCGTGGGGCGCGCGGTCGGCCTCGATCACCGTGCCGACCCCGCCGGCGCCGATGCGCTTGGCGGCGCCCGCCAGCTCCCACACCCAACGCAGCACCGAGGCGCGCAGCAGCGCCCACAGCGCGGCGACGCTGACCAGCGCCGCCACCGCCAGCAGCCCGAGCCCCTGGAGCAGGTCGCGCCTCGCCTCGCGGAGGATCGGCTCGGTCGGCACGCCGACGGCGAAGATGGTGCTGGTTTCCGCCGAATGGCGGAAGGCCCACAGGCGCGGGCGGCCGTCGGCGCTGGGGCTGTCCAGGGTGCCGGCACCCTCCTTCAGCATGCGCTGGACGTAGGGCAGGTCGCTGACGTTGCGGTTCAGCCAGCCCTCGGGGTCGGGCTGGCGGGCGACGATGACGCCGTTGCGGTCGAGGACCAGCACCCGCGCGTCGGGCTGCTTCAGCACCTTGACGAGGTCGGTCAGCCAGGCGAGGTCGACGGCGACGCCGATGACGCGCCAGACCCGGCCGTCGCGCAGGATCGGGGCGGCGACGATGATCAGCGGCCGCAGCGACCGCTTGCCGATGATGAAGTCGCTCACCACCGCGGCGCGGGTGTCGAGCACGCGCTGGAAATACTCGCGCTCGCGCAGGTTGATGCCGCCGCCGGGGCCGCTGGTGTCGCAGATCAGCCGCCCGTCCGCCTCGGCCAGCCAGACGCCGGTGGTCCAGCGGTGCTGGCGCGGCATGGGGGCGAGCGTGCCGACGCAGGCGTCTGTGCTCTCGAAGGTCGCGTCGCGGATCGCCGGCACCAGCGACAGCACGCCCAGCAGGTTGCGCGCCTCGCCGATCAGGTCGCGCTGGCGCTCGACCCCGTCCGCCGCCAGATGGACGACCTGCTCGCGGGCGGCGTCGAGGCGGTCGTCGAGCTGCTGGTCGAACAGATAGAGCGCGCCCAGCAGCGGCAGGGCCAGCGACGCCAGCACCACGCCCATCAACCGGACGCGCAGGCTGCGCGGGCTCACGGCGCGGAGCAGGCGGGGCAGCGGTCCTGCGGGCATGGGGGGCGTGTCTCCAGCGGGGCGGGTCTGAAACGGGACGGATCCGACCCTAGAATGAGGCAAAAGCCGCCTCCATGACACAGCTCAATAGCATCGGAGGCGGTGGCGTGGGAATGGGGTCCGCTCGAAAAGTTGAAAATATCACAGGAAAAACCAACTCTTCCGCGTGCCGCGCCGTCGGGCGAATGCCCGGCCTTGAGTCCTGCCTTGAGCCATGCCTTGAGCCCGGCATCCGCGGCCGCAGATCGTCATGGCCGGGATTGCGCGCGGATGACCGGGACAAGCCCGGTCAGGACGGAAAGCAAGGTGGGTGTGTCAGCTTACGCTTGGCGGTGTCAGACGCTGGGGCCGCGCGACAGGGGAAAGCGTTGCTTCAGCTTCACCAGAAGCCCGTCGCGGACCTGCCGGTAGGCCTCCAGCATGGCGTCGCGGGTGCCGTCGACCAGGGTCGGGTCGAAGGTGTTCCAGAACTCGACGTCGCAGGCCATGGTCCGCGTCATCTCGATGGCGCGGTGCTGCGCCTCGGGCGACAGCGAGACGATCAGGTCGAAGTTGGTGTCCTCCAGATCCTCGAAGGTGCGGCAGCGGTGCTTGGAGAGGTCGATCCCCATCTCCTCCATCACCGCGACGGCGAAGGGGTCGACCTCGTCCCCCTCGCGGACGCCGACCGAATCGACATAGACCCGCGTGCCGTGGAAATGGCGCATCAGCGCCGCCGCCATCGGCGAGCGGATCATGTTGTAGGTGCAGGCGAACAGAACGCTCGTGACCGGAAGGGTCTGGAAGGCCGGGGCCGCCACCATGACCATGCGCCGTCCGCCCCGTCAGCCGCGAATGTGGAGGACGCAGATCAGCGTGAACAGCCGGCGCGCGGTCTGGAGATCCATCTCGACCTTGCCCGACAGCCGGTCGCGCAGCATTTCCGATCCCTCGTTGTGCAGGCCGCGCCGGCCCATGTCGATCGCCTCGATCTGCGACGGCGTCGACCGCTTGATGGCGGCGTAGTAGCTCTCGCAGATCAGGAAATAGTCCTTCACGATCGAGCGGAAGCCGGTCACCGGCAGGGCGATGGTGACCAGATCGCTGTTGTCCTCGCAGCGGATGTCGAAGAGCAGCCGGTTGTCCTCGATCGACAGGTGCAGGTGGTAGGGGCCGGCGTCCGCGTGGTCGCAGGGGCAGAACTCGTTCTCTTCGAGCAGGTCGAAGATGGCGACGGCGCGCTCGTGCTCCACCTCCGGCTTGCGGCGGACCACGGTGCGCTCGTCGAGCGTCACATGGGTGATGCGGCGGTTGCTCTTTGCGGTCACGCGCCCCCTCCCGTCGTTAAGCTCCCTCCGCCGGGCAGGCGCAGCGCCACCGACAGGGCATGCGCGTCCAGCCCCTCCGCGCGGGCCAGCGTCACGGCGGCCGGGCCGATGGCCCGCAGGCTGTCCGCGTCGCAGCCGACGAAGGTCGTCCGCTTCATGAAGTCCAGCACGTTCAGCCCCGACGAGAAGCGCGCGCTGCGCGCCGTCGGCAGGACGTGGTTGGGGCCGGCGACGTAGTCGCCGATGGCCTCCGGCGTGTGGCGGCCGAGGAAGATGGCGCCGGCGTTGCGGATCCGCGCGGCCAGCGCGTCCGGGTCCTCGACGGCCAGTTCCAGATGCTCGGGCGCCAGCCGGTCGACCAGGGCGGGCGCGTCGGCCAGCAGGTCGCCGACCAGGATGACGGCGCCGTGCTCGCGCCAGCTCTCGCCGGCGATGGCCGTGCGCGGCAGGGTTTCCAGATGCCGGTCCACGGCGGCGGCCACCGCGTCGGCGAAGGCGGCGTCGTCGGTGATGAGGATCGACTGGGCGGACGTGTCGTGCTCGGCCTGCGAGAGCAGGTCCATGGCGATCCAGGCCGGGTCGTTCCGCGCGTCGGCGACCACCAGGATCTCCGACGGGCCGGCGATGCTGTCGATGCCGACCAGCCCGTAGACCTGCCGCTTGGCGGCGGCGACGAAGGCGTTGCCGGGGCCGACGATCTTGTCGACCGGGCGGATCGTCGCCGTGCCGTGGGCCAGCGCCGCGACCGCCTGGGCGCCGCCGACGCGGTACAGCTCGCCGACTCCGCAGCGCTTGGCGGCGGCCAGCACCAGCGGGTTGATGATCCCGTCCGGCGTCGGCACCACCATGACGATGCGCTCCACGCCGGCGACCTTGGCCGGCAGCGCGTTCATCAGCACCGAGGACGGGTAGGAGGCGGTGCCGCCCGGCACATACAGCCCGACCGCGCCCACCGGCGTCCAGCGGGCGCCGAGCCGCACGCCCTGGGCGTCGCGGTAGTCCACCGCCTCGGGCACCTGCCGGCGGTGGAAATCCTCGATCCGCGCGGCGGCGAGGTCGAGGGCCTCCAGCGTCTCCGCGCCGCACTTGGCGGTGGCGGCGTCGATCTCGTCCTGGCCGATGCGCAGGGTCCCGGGCGTCAGGGTCTGGCGGTCCCAGCGGGCGGTGAAGTCGATCAGCGCCGCGTCGCCGCGCGCCTTGACCTCGTCGATGACCCCGGCGACCAGCGCCTGGACGTCCTCGCTGGTCTCGCGCTTGGCGTGCAGAAGCCCCTCGAAGCCCTCGGCGAAGGCGGTGTCCCGGATATCAAGCCTGACGGGCATCGACCGCCTCCCGCATCCTGTCGATCCATTGCGAAATCTCGTCCGGCCGCGTCTTGAAGGCGGCGCGGTTGACGATGAGGCGCGAGGTCACGTCGGCGATGTGCTCCACCTCGACCAGCCCGTTGGCCTTCAGCGTCGAGCCGGTCGAGACCAGATCGACGATGCGGCGGCACAGGCCCAGCGTCGGCGCCAGCTCCATGGCGCCGTTCAGCTTGACGCATTCGGCCTGGACGCCGCGCGCGGCGAAATGGCGCTTGGTCACCTCGGGGTATTTGGTGGCGACGCGGACGTGGCTCCAGCGCGACGGATCGTCGCTCTCCCCCAGCTCCACCGGCTCGGCGACCGACAGGCGGCACTTGCCGATGCCGAGGTCGAGCGGCGCGTAGATCTCGGGATAGTCGAACTCCATCAGCACGTCGTTGCCGGCCACGCCGAGATGCGCGGCGCCGAAGGCGACGAAGGTCGCCACGTCGAAGGAGCGGACGCGGATGATGCTGAGGTTCGGCACGTTGGTGGCGAAGCGCAGAAGCCGGCTGTTGTCGTCGTCGAAGGCCGCCTCGGGCTCGATCCCGGCATGCTTCAGCAGCGGGCGCAGCTCCTTCAGGATGCGGCCCTTGGGCAGGGCCAGCACCAGTTGGTCGTCGGCCGGGGACGGGGTGGCCGGATTCGCCGGGGCGCTGGTGTCGGCGGACAAAACTCTCTCCTCGGGTGGACCGCCGGGGCGCGGGCGGGCGCCCCGGGTGAACCGCAGACGCGATAGATAGCACATTCCACGCGCGCGTCACCCTTGTGGTGACCTTTGTGGTGACGGGGAGGGACGGAAGGCTGGGGTCCCGCTATGAACCCGTTGTTTGTGTGGAATATGTTATTTCACATCTACGGTGAAAAATGTGGATTGACACAATCCTGACTCGTGGCGTAGATAAAGCTCATCGGCGGCCCAATGGTGGGCAGCCCGCGGCAATTTGATCCTCGCAGCTTGCGCCGCGTCACCAAACGCTAAAGCGCCACGATGCCGGTCGTGGACCTCTGATGAAGGAGAGACCGGAATGACCCAGCGGACCGCCGCTCCTCCCCACTCCCGGAACAGGTTCCCGGTTGCCGTGTTCTCCGTCGCCCGAATGTGTTGCCGCTGACCCCAGCGCAGCCTTCCGCCGATTCGAGACAACACCGCCCGCGCCGCCGACCGCGACAGACCGCCGGTCGCCACGGGCCGAGGGGAGCCTTCCGTCATGACCCACGCCAACGCCTACGCCATCGAGGTCCAGGGCCGTTCCGCCGGCATCGTCGTCGCCGAGCGCGGCGGCTTCACCTTCTTCGTGTCTGACTGGGCCTTCCGCGACCTCGACCGCCGGGTCTTCCGCAACGTCGGGCAGGCCCAGCGCGCCGCCCACCAGCATCTCAGCCGCCTGCCGGACAACCGCCGCCGCTGAGCGGCCCGCCCGGATCCGCGACGACCTCCAGTCCCACGCATCATCCCCAAGAAGAACGAAGGACATCTGCCGTGAAGCGTTTCCTGACGTCGGCGGTTCTGGCCGCCGGCCTTCTCACCGCCGCCGCCACCGCCCTTGCCGCCCCGCTGAAGGTCGGCGTCTCCGCCGGTCCCTACGGCGAAATCCTCGACTTCACCGCCAAGATCGCCGCCAAGGAGGGCATCGAGGCCCAGGTGATCGAGTTCACCGACTGGAACATGCTGAACGCGGCGCTCCAGGACGGCAGCATCGACGCCAACAACTTCCAGCACCAGCCCTTCCTCGACAACCAGATCAAGCAGCGCAACTACGACATCGTCTCGGTCGCCAAGAGCGTCGTCGTGCCGATGGGCATCTACGCTAGGAAGGCGCAGAAGCTGGAGGACCTGAAGTCCGGCGCCACCGTGTCGATCCCCAACGACCCGACCAACGCCGCCCGCGCCCTGTTCCTGCTGGCCAAGGCAGGGCTGATCGGCCTGAAGCCGGACGCCGGCATCAACACCAGCATCGTCGACATCGCCAGCAACCCGAAGAACATCAAGTTCGTCGAGCTGGACGCCGCCCAGCTGCCGCGCTCGCTCGACGACGTCGACGCCTCGGTCATCACGCTGAACTACGCCGTGCTGGCCAAGCTGGACCCGAAGCAGGCGCTGCTGCTGGAGGACGACCAGTCCAAGTGGCACCTCGTCTGGGCCGTCCGCAAGGACCGCGCCGAGGATCCGGCGATCAAGCGCTTCATCGCGCTGTATCGTTCGCCCGAAGTGCGGCAGTTTATCGAGACGCGCTTCAACGGCTCCATCATCCCGACGTGGTGAGACGGCCGGGGGAGTTGCGGCTCCCCCTTTCGCCGACCAGAAAATGATTACGCTAACAAACCTTCAGAAGACCTTCCCCGCCCGTGGTTCGGGCGTGCCGGTCCAGGCGCTCGCCGACATCGACCTGACCATCGGGCGCGGCGAGATCTTCGGAATCATCGGTCGCTCCGGGGCCGGGAAATCCACCCTGCTGCGCACGATCAACCTGCTGGAAAAGCCGACGACGGGCAGCGTGCGCGTCGACGACGTCGAGATGACCGCCCTGTCGGCGGCCGAGCTGCGGCAGGCCCGCCACTCGATCGGCATGATCTTCCAGCATTTCAACCTGCTGTCCTCGCGCACCGTCTTCGACAACGTGGCGCTGCCGCTGGAGCTGGCGGGGATGCCCAAGGCGGAGATCAAGACGGCGGTGGAGCCGCTGCTCGACCTCGTCGGGCTGGCCGAGAAGCGCGACCGCTACCCGGCCGAGCTGTCGGGCGGGCAGAAGCAGCGCGTCGGCATCGCCCGCGCGCTGGCCAGCAAGCCCAAGGTGCTGCTGTCGGACGAGGCGACCTCGGCGCTCGACCCGGAGACGACGACCCAGATCCTGCATCTGCTGGCCGACATCAACCGGCGGCTCGGCCTGACCATCGTCCTGATCACCCACGAGATCGCCGTCATCAAGGAGATCTGCCACAAGGTGGCGGTGATGGAGGGCGGCCGCATCATCGAGCAGGGGCCGGTCTTCGACATCTTCGCCCACCCGTCGCACCCGACCACGCGCAGCTTCGTCGATCCGGTGATCAACCGGGGCATCCCGGACAGCCTGAAGGACCGTCTGTCGCCGACCCCGCAGCCCGGCGCCAACCCGGTCCTGCGCATCACCTTCACCGGCGAGAAGGCGACCAGCCCGGTCATCAGCGCCATCAGCCGCAAGCTGAACCTTGACCTGAACATCTGGCACGGGCAGATCGACGAAATCCAGGGCGCCCCCTTCGGCACGCTGGTGGTCGAGGCGCTGGGCGACTCCACCTCCGTCGAGGCGGCGGTCAGCCTGCTGAAAGTCAACCATCTGGGTGTCGAGGTCCTGGGCCATGCTGTCCCCGCAAATCATTGACCTGCTCATCAAGGGGCTGATCGACACGCTGCACATGGTGGCGGTGTCGGGCGCAATCGGCACGCTGATCGGGCTGCCGCTCGGCGTGCTGCTGGCGGTGACGGGACGCGGCGAGCTGTTGCAGAACCTCGTCTTCAACCGGATCATCGGCGCGGTCGTCAACATGACCCGCTCGACCCCCTTCATCATCCTGGTGGTGGCGATCATCCCCTTCACCCGGCTGGTCGCCGGCACCTCCATCGGCACCTCGGCGGCCATCGTGCCGCTGACCGTCGCGGCGGCTCCCTTCATCGCCCGCGTGGTCGAGAACGCCATCCGCGAGGTCGATCGCGGGTTGATCGAGGCGGCGCAGGCGATGGGCGCCACGCCGTTCCAGATCGTCCGCAAGGTGCTGCTGCCGGAGGCGCTGCCGGCCATCGCCATGGGCCTGACCCTGTCGGCCGTCAGCCTGATCGGCTATTCGGCCATGGTCGGCGCCGTCGGCGGCGGCGGCTTGGGCGATCTCGGCATCCGCTACGGCTACCAGCGCTTCCTGCCGGAGGTGATGCTGGCGGTGGTCGTCGTGCTGATCGTGCTGGTGCAGGTCGTGCAATCGACGGGCGACTGGATCGCCCGCCGCGTCAACAAGCGAAATCTGAAAGTCTGAGGAGTGTTCGAGATGCCGCGTATCCGTCTCCGTCCGCTGGCCGCCCTGCTGGCCGGTGCCGCCACCGTCGCCATGGCCTTCGGCGCTTCGGCGGAAGCCCTCAAGGTCGGCGTCACCCCCGGTCCGCACGCCCAGATCTTCGAGGCGGTGAAGCCGCTCGCCGCCAAGGAAGGGCTGGATCTCGAGGTCCTGGAATTCTCCGACTACGTGATCCCCAACCAGGCGCTGTCGCAGGGCGATCTGGACATCAACTCGTTCCAGCACCAGCCCTATCTGGACAACCAGATCAAGGACCGTGGCTATGATCTGGTCACCGTCGGCAAGACGGTGGTCTTCCCCATCGGTCTCTTCTCCAAGAAGATCAAGAACCTGGACGAGCTGGCCCCCGGCTCCAAGGTCGCCATCCCCAACGACCCGACCAACGGCGGCCGCGTGCTGCTGCTGCTCCAGGCCAAGGGGCTGATCAAGCTGAAGGACGGCGGCACGCTGAAGGCCTCGCCGATCGACATCGTCGAGAACCCGAAGAAGCTCCAGATCGTCGAGCTGGACGCCGCGCAGCTGCCGCGCTCGCTGGACGACGTGACGGTGGCGGCGATCAACGGCAACTACGCCATCGAGGCCGGCATGGATCCGGTGAAGGACGCCATCGCCCGCGAGGCGGCCGAGAGCCCCTACGCCAACATCCTCGTCGTCCGCAAGGCCGACAAGGACAAGCCCTGGGTCGCCAAGCTGGTGAAGATCTACCAGAGCCCCGAGGTCAAGCAGTTCGTCCTGACCAAGTTCAAGGACGCGGTGGTTCCGGCCTGGTAAGGTCCCGCAACGCACGCCCGGCGGCGCCCAGCGCGTCGTCGAGCGTGCCGCCGGGCGGCGGGCCGAACAGCCGCATCGACGGGAACCACGGGCGGCAGCCGGTGCCGAGCGCCGTCCATTCCCCGGCGTGGCCGATGCGCCAGACCGGCACGCCGAGCGCCCCGGCCATCTCCGCCACCGAGGTTCCGGCGGAGATCACGAGGTCGAGCGCGGCGGTGAGCGCGGCGGCGCCGTCGAGGTCGTTCAACAGGTCGAGGTCCGGGCGCAGGATGCGGATGCCGAAGCGCGCCTCGGCCCCGGCGAGTTCGGCCTCGCACTCGTCGTATTGAAGAGTGACGAAGCGCAGGCCGGGCAGGGTGAGGATCGCTCCCCAGCGGTCGAGCGTGGCGTAATTGGCGGACCGCGCGGCGCTCATGAAGCGGCTGCGCCAGCAGAGTCCGACGAGCAGCTTTCCATCGGCCACCGCTCGCCACCGCGCCACCGCCGCCGGATCCGCCCTCAGCCATCCGGCATTGCCCGTCGGAAAATCCGCCAGCCGGCCGCGCAGCCGCAGCGGCAGCGACCCCGCCGCGACCTGGACGTCGGCATCCACCGGATCCGCGCTTTCCGCCCGCACCAGGGCGGTCGGGAAGGAGCGGGCGAACAGCGCCACCAGCCGTGCCTCGCATTCGATGACCACCCGTCCGGCCCGCGCGATCAGGTCGGCGTAGCAGGAGCTGTGCATCAGCTCGTCGCCGATCCCCTGCTCCCGCCAGACCAGCACGGTCCGTCCCGCCAGATCGCCGCCGTCCCAACCCGGAATGCGGAAGCGCCGGTCCGGCAACGCCTGTCCCGAGGCGAAACGCGCCTCCAGCCCGGCCCAGCCCGCCGCCAGCTCGCCGCGCGCCAGCGCCGCGTAGCCCCGGTTGAAGGCCGCCAGGGTCATGGACGGATCCGTTTCCACCGCGAGGCGGTAGGCGGCGTCGGCCTCCGCCGGCCGGCCGGCGGCGTGCAGCGCGTTGCCCAGGTTGTAGCGCCAGTCCGCCCGCCCCGGCGCCGCCGTCAGCGCCCGTCCCCAGGCCTTCAGCGCCGCGTCCAGCCGGGCCTGCCGCTGCCGCAGATCCGCCAGCCCGGCCCAGCCCTCGCCGCCGCCGGGCGCGAGCAGGATCAGCCGCCACCAGACCAGCCCGGCCGCGTTGCCGTCGCCGCCGCGCTCCAGCGCCAGGGCCAGATTGGCGAGGGTGCCGCCATCCTCCGGCCGGACGCGCAGGGCGGCGCGCAGGCTCGCCACCGCCTCGTCGGCGCGGTCCAGCGCCAGAAGCGCCACGCCGAGGTTGCCCATCGCCTCGGGATAGCCGGGGCGCAGCCGCAGGGCCCGGCGCGCGGCGCGCTCCGCCGCCGTGCCGGCTTCCCCGGCGGCCAACCCGTTCCACGCCTCCGCCAGCGCCGGGTCGAGGGCGAGCGCGCGGCGCAGGGAGGCCGTGCCGCCGCCCGCCGCCGCCTGGAGCGCCAGCCCGAAATTGGCGTGCAGGCCGGCGTGATCGGGAGCGTGACGCAGCGCCGCCCGCGTCGCCTCGGCCGACCCCGCCGCGTCGCCCCGGCTCAACCGCAGGGCACCCAGGCTGCCGAGCGCCTCCACGTCGTCGGGGGCGAGGGCGGCGGCGTCGCTCCAGTCGGCTTCGGCGGCGGCGAGGTCGCCCAGGGTCTGGTGGGCGAGCGCCCGCCGCCGGTGGCGGCCGGCCGTCGGCTTGGCCGCGATGGCGCGGGTCAGCAGCGTGACGGCGATGTCCGGCCGCCCGGCCTGCCAGCCGAGCCAGCCATAGCCCTCCAGGGCGTCCGCGTTGTTCGAATCGAGGTCGAGGAGGCGCTGGTAGGCCTTCTCGGCATCGGGCCAGCGGCCGGCGTCGTGAAGGTGGCGGGCCTCGGCGAGCAGGGCGGTCGCCCGGTTTGCCGGCTCCCGCGCCATCCGCCGCAACGCGTCCGCGATCCGCCCGAGCACGTCGCCCAGCCCCTCGCCGGGCCGCGCGCTCCACAGCCGCATGGCTGGAAACCAGGGGCGCACCGCCGTGCCCAGAGCGGTCCAGTCACCAGCTTGGCCGAAGCGCCAGACCGGCACGCCGAGCGCTCCCGCCATCTCGCCGACCGAGGTCGCCACCGTCACCACGAGGTCGAGACCGGCCGTCAGCGCCGCCGCCGTCTCCAGATCCTCCGTCAGGTCGGCGTCGGCCCAGCGGTGCAGCCTCACGCCGAAGCGCGCCTCGGCCTCCACGATCTCCGCCTCGGCCCCGTCATATTGCAGGCTGACCAGCGTCAGGCCGGGCACGGCGAACAGCGGCGCCCAATCGGCGAGCGCCGTGTAGGATTTCTTGCGTTCCCCGGCCCGCAGCCGGCTTCGCCAGCAGATTCCCACCCGCAGCCCCGGCCCGAGCGCGTCCAGCCTTTCGCGCCATCGCGCGGCCAAGCCCGGATCGGCCTTCAGCCAGCCCGCCGCTCCTGAATCTGCCGTCCCCGAATCCGCCGCCGCCGGAAAATCGGCCAGCCGCCGCCGCATCAGGCCGGGCAGCGACCCCATGGCGACGTGCCGGTCGGCGTCGGCCGGTCCCGCCGTCGGCGCCCGCACCGTGGCGCCGGGAAGCGAGCGGGCCAGCAACCCGACCAGCCGCGCGTCGCATTCGACCACGAGATGCCCGGACGAGGCGGCGAGCCGCGCCGCCAGATCGGGAAGGATGGAGCCGAACAGCAGCTCGTCGCCCAGCCCCTGCTCGCGCCACGCCAGGATGCGCCGGCCGGCCGGATCGTCGCCGTCCCAGCGCGGCATGGCGAGGTCGTCGCGCCCACCCTGCACCCGGCGGGAGGCGAATCGCGCCTCGTAGAGCGCCTGCCCCTCCGCCAGCCGCCCCTGGCCGAGCAGCAGCAGGGCGAGGTTCCAGCGCGCCAGCGGAAAGTCCGGGTCGGTCGCCAGCGCCTGCCGGTGCAGCGCCTCGGCGTCGGCCGGGCGGCCCTGCGCCTCGCGCAGCAGGGCCATGTTGACCAGCGTCTCCGGGTCGCCGGGGGCGTGGCGCAGCGCCCCGGCATGGGCGGCCTCGGCTTCCGCGAGCCGGCCGGCCTCCTTCAGCAGGACGCCCAGGTTGGTCAGCGCCACCGGGTTTTCCGGATCGAGCCGCAAGGCCCGGCGCAGGGCGTCCTCCGCCTCGCCGGTCCGGTCGGCGGCGCGCAGCGCGGTGCCGAGGTTGGTCCAGGCCTCCGCGTAGTCGCCGCGCAGATCCAGCGCGCGGCGGTAATGGGCGGCCGCCTCCTCCAGCCGGCCGCGCTCCTGAAGGGCGCTGCCCAGGCTGTTGTGCGCCTCCGGATAAGCCTCCCGCCGGTCGAGCGCCCGGCGGTAGGCGGCCTCCGCCTCCGCCGTCCGGCCGAGCGCGTGCAGCGCCAGCCCGAGGTTGGCGTGATACTCGGCGATGCCGTTCCGCCGGGCCAGCGCCTCGCCGATCAGCCGGACCGCCTCCCCGTGATGGCCGCACTGGTGGGCCAGCACGCCGAGCAGATGCAGGGCGTCCGGCTGGCCGGAGTCGGCGGCGAGGATGGCGCGGTAGCCCTCTTCCGCCCCGGCGAGGTCGCCGGCACGGTGCCGGGCCAGCGCGTCGGCGAGGGAGGGGGGAGGCGGAAGGGTCATCAAGGTTGCGGCGTTGCGGTCCCGGCACCTCTTGATAGCACGCTTCGACCATGATGACGCGCCGGGAAAACCGTGGGTGGCCGTTCGTCGGGAACTTCAAGTCTTCGACGGCATTGAGAGGGGCTGGTGCCCCGATAAACAAACTGTATAATCGGGGAAAATTGCCGAACCTCTCGCCTAAGGGCATATAACGTGAGTAAGACAGCGATCATTGTCGATGACAGCAAACTGTCCCGCATGCACGTGCGGGCGATGATTTTGCGTCATAAGCCCGATTGGTCGGTGGTGGAGGCCGCGAACGGCGACGAACTCTTCCGGAAACTGGACGAGGCTGCCGTGGACGTCGCGATCATCGACTACAACATGCCCGGCGACAACGGGGTCGAGGCCGCGGCCAAGCTGCGCGCGGCCAAGCCGGACATTCACATCGCCATCATCACCGCCAACGCCCAGGACGCCGTGGTGTCGGGCATCCGCGCGGTCGGCGCCGCCTTCATGCCGAAACCGCTGGACGAGGAACAGGTGGGCCGCTTCCTGGCCTCCACCGCCCTGCCGCGCCGCCGCGCGGCGTCGGAGTGACCGCCGCGGCCGGGGAGCTCGATGGACCGCCCGGCGGGCCGGCGGGCGGCTTGGCAGGCGAGGCATGGGACCGGCGGCTGACCGATCTGGAGCGCGACGCGCTGGCCGAGCTCGGCAACATGGGGATCGGCCGGGCGTCGACCGCGCTCGGCCGCATGGTCGGCGAGCTGGTGCGGCTGTCGGTCCCCTCGGTGGAGGTCATGGACCCCGACGCCGCCATCCGGTCGCTGGGCGAGGCGCTGCCCGGCCCGCTGATCGGCGTGTCGGAGTCGCTGGGCGGGGTCTTCGACGGCACCGCGCTGTTCCTGTTTCCGGAGACCGACAGCCTTCCGCTGGTGCGCGCGGCCCTGCCGCCCGACGTGCCGCCGGAAGAGGCCGGTCCGATGGAGGAGGAGGCGCTGGCCGAACTGGGCAACATCGTGCTGAACAGCGCGCTGGCCCTGGTGGCCAACCTGTTGGGCGGCGGGATCGACACCAGCCTTCCGGCGGTGCGCCGGGGAACCGCCGCCGCGATCCTGGCGGATTGCCGCAAGGCGGGCTTCCCCGGAGGCGGCCAGGCGGGTGGGGCTGCGGGTGCGGAGGCGGACGACACGGTGGTGCTGTTCCGCATCGATCTGCGCGCCACCGCCCAGACGCTCGGCGGCCGGGTCGTGCTGATGCTCGATCCCGGCTCGATGGGGCGCTTGCGGGGGACGCTCGGCCGCTTCATCGGGCGTGTGTCGGGCGGCTGAACGCGGGAACGCGGAGACGTGGGTGACGAGGGCGCGCGGGCGCGCCGGTTTGGGGAACCGAGGGACATGGCACTCATCAAGAAGAAGCAGATCGACACGTCCCGCAGGACGCCGGGCGTCGGAACGGCCGACCAGGGCCCCGCCGCCTCCGTTCCGCCGCCCGCCCCGGCGCCGTCGCCGTCGCTGTCCGGCGGAGCGGCGGCCGTGCAGCAGCGCAAGGCCCGGGCCAACTCGCGCCGCCGTCAGGCCGCCGCCGGGATCGCCACGGCGGCGGGCGAGCTGGCCAGCGGCGTCGCCCAGGCGGCCTCGGCGTCGGAGGAACTGCGCAAGGCGATGGAGCAGATCGCCGCCGGGGCCGAGCAGGCGGCGGGGTCCACCCAGCAGTCGCAGCGCATGATCGGGCGCGCCGGCGAGCTGGTCGGCGCGTCGCGCGGCAACGCCGAGCAGGCCGTCGTCCGGATCGAGGCCCTTCAGGCCACCGTCAAGGCGGTGAGCGTCCAGATCCTCGCCTCCATCGACGCCATCGTCCGCTCGTCGGAGCGGCAGGAGGCGTCGGTCCGGCTGGTGCGCGACCTGGAGAGCCACGCGTCGGAGATCGGGACCATCGTCCAGGGCGTCGCCGCCATCGCCGAGCAGACCAACCTGCTGGCGCTCAACGCCGCCATCGAGGCGGCCCGCGCCGGGGACAGCGGGCGCGGCTTCGCCGTGGTCGCCGACGAGGTGCAGGCGCTGGCCGACCGGTCGGAGCGCAGCGCCAACGACGTCCAGGCGATGGTCGCCTCGATCCAGGAGTCCGTCACCGCCATCGCCGGCGGCATCGTCGCCTCGTCGGAGGCCGCCAAGACCGAGGTCGGGCGCGGCCGGCGGATCGTCGAGCGGCTGGAGACGATGCGCGTCGACATGGCGACCGTCGCCCAGGGCGCGCAGGAAACCATCCGCGCCGCCGCCGAGGCCGACCAGGCCGCCCGCGAGGCGCAGAAGGGGGCGGAGACCATCGCCGCCAGCGCCGAGGAGCAGTCCGCCGCCGCCGAGGAGGCGTTGAAGACGGTCGGCGAGCAGGCGCAGGCCCTGGCCCAGAGCGAACGCGCCGCCAGCCTGCTGGCGGAGGTTTCCGAGGAGCTGGAGGGGGCGGCCAACCTCGCCTCGACCGCCGACGACCTGGCCTCCTCCGCCGACGAGCTGTCGGCCGCCATCGAGGAGATCAACCGCGCCGCCGCCCAGATCATGACCGCCATCGGCCAGATCGCCGGCGGCGCCCAGACGCAGAGCGCCGCGACCCACCAGCTCGCCTCCGCGATCACCGAGATCGACGCCGCCGCCAAGCTGGGGGGCGACCGGGCGCGGGAGGCGCTCGACCGCTCCGCCGCGATGGAGGATCTGCTGGGCGAGATGCGCGGGATGCTGGGGGAACTGGCCGACGGCGTGACCGGCGCGGTCGAGTCGGCGCGCGCCGCCATCGCGCGGATGGACGGGCTGGACCGGCTGGGGCGCCGGATCGACAAGGTGGTGGACGCCATCACCATGGTGTCGATCCAGACCGGGATGCTGGCGGTCAGCGGCTCCATCGAGGCGGCGCGGGCCGGCGACTACGGGCGCGGCTTCACCGTGGTCAGCAACGACATCCGCAACCTGTCCCAGGACAGCGCGCGGAACGCCGAGCGCGTCAAGGACATCGTGCGCGACATCCAGGACCAGGTTCTCCACGTCCGCCGCGACATCGAGGAGATCGCCGCCGCCGCCGCCGCCGAGACCGTGCGCCACCGCGCCTTCGCCGCGACCCTGGCCACCGCCGCGGAGGAGTTGCGGACGGTGACGGCCGGCAGCCGGGACATCGTCGCCGCGTCCAGCGAGGTGTCGGTCGCGCTGCGGGAAACCCGCGTCGGCGTCGATCAGGTGGCGACCGCCGCCGCCGCCGCCAACATCGCGGCGTCCGAAGCCGCCAAGGCCGCGCGCGAGCAGGCCAAGGGGGCCGAGGAGCTGGCCGCCGCCATCGAGGAGATCGCCGCGATGGCCGACAGCCTGCTGGGCGCCGCGTGAGCGCCGCCGCGACCGACCGGGAAGCGGCCGGGGCAGGGACAGGTACCGGGGGCGGGGCCGCCGGGGCGCTGGCCTTCGTTACGGTCCGGGCCGCCGGGCTGGGCTTCGCCCTGCCGCTGGCCGAGGTGCTGGAGGTCGTCCGGCCGCCGGAGGTGGTCCGTGTTCCGCTGGGGCCGCCCGGCCTGGACGGGTTGGCGCAATGGCATGGCGCCGCGATGCCGGTGCTCGATCTGGGCCGCGCGCTCGGCCAGGAGTCCGGGAGCGGAGACGGGAGCGGAGACGGAGCCGGCGGAGAGGGCGGGACGGGCGGACGCGTCGTGGTGGTGCGGCACCAGGGGCAGCCGGTCGGGCTGCGGGTCGACGGCATGGCCGGCATGGTCCGCGCGGCTCCCGACCGCATCGATCCGATCGACGACGCGGAGGCTCCGGTGGTCGACGCCGCCCTGCTCGCCGGCGTGCTGCGCGACGGGGCCGTGGCCATTCTCGACAGCGGCGCGCTGATCGACCGCCAGTTCGGCGCGGGGTGGGCCGCCGCGGCGCCGCGGAGCGCGCTGGCGGGCGGGATCGGTCCCGCGTCTCCGGCCATCCACCCGGCAACGGCGGCGCCCGTGGATCGCGCGCGGCTGCTGGTGTTCGGGGGTGCCGGACAGGAGTTCGCCCTGCCGGTCGAACAGGTCCGGGAGGTCCTGCCGGCGCCGGCCGGCGTCACCCGCATGGCCAGGGCCAAGGCGCATCTGCTGGGGGTCGTGCCGCTGCGCGACCGGCTGCTGCCGCTGATCGGGCTGCGCGCCCTGTTCGGCCTCGGCGCCGCCGGCGAGGGCTCCGGGGGCCGGGTCGTGGTGGTCCAGGCCGGGGGCGGCGACGCGCTGGTCGGGGTGGTGGTGGACGAGGTGCGGGAGATCCTGGGCATCGATCGCGCGCTGATCGACCCGGTGCCGCCGCTGCTGGCCCGCGAGGCGGAATTCGAGGATCTCGACGGCATCGCCCGCGCCGGGGACGGCGGCCGTCTGGTGTCGGTGCTGTCGGCGGCGCGCATGTTCCGCCACGGCCTGTCGCTGGGCGGTGAGGGGGAGGCGGCGATGGAGCGGTCAGGGACGCGTGGGAATGCCGCCATCGGCGCCACCATCGGCGCCACCGTCGACGCCGACGAGCGTTTCGTGGTGTTCCGGCTGGCCGGAGCGGAGTACGGCCTGCCGGTCGCCGCCGTGCAGGAGGTGCTGCGCCGGCCCGACGCGCCGGTTCCGCTGCCCAACGCGCCGGACTTCGTGGCGGGGGTCCTGACGCTGCGCGGAGCCGTTCTGCCGCTGGTCGATCTGCGCCGGCTGCTGGGCCTGCCGGCGGATGGCGGCGGTCGGGGTGGCGCCCCAGGCGGGAGCGACCGGGGCCGCGTGGTGGTGATCGCCCAGGGCGAGGCGCGAGTCGGGCTGCTGGTGGACGGGACGGCCGGGCTGCTGGCGGTGCCGGCCGACCGGATCGGTCCGGCGCCGTCGGTGTCCGACGCCCAGCGCCGGCTGATCCGCCGGGTCGCCACGTTGGCGGGCGAAGCGGGGAGTGCGCGTCTGATCCTGCTGATGGAGTCCGACGGGCTGCTCGACATGGACCGCCTGTCCGCCCTGCTGCCTTCGGCCCCGCTGCTTTCGGCCTGACCGGCGGGGATGGAGCGGGAATGACCAAGGTTCTGGTGGTGGATGATTCCGCGCTGATGCGCCGCCGGATCGGCGAGCTGCTGAGCGGGGCGGGATTCGTCGTCGAGACGGCGGTGAACGGCAGCGACGCGCTGGCGCTGCTGCCGGTCTTCGACCCCGACGTGGTGACGCTGGACGTCACCATGCCCGGCATGGACGGCCTGACCTGCCTCGCCCGCATCATGGTCGAGCATCCCAAGCCGGTGGTGATGGTGTCCGCCCTGACCGCCGCCGGGGCGGAGGCGACGCTGGAGGCCCTGCGGCTCGGCGCGGTCGAGGCGGTGCGCAAGCCGTCGGCCGGCGCGCTCGGCCTCATCGCCGAGACTCTGGTCGACACCGTGGCCGCCGCCGCCCATGCCCGGCCGCGCCGGGCGCGCAATCTGCGCGAGCGGCTGCGGCTGACCCGCGCCCGCATCGCCGGAGAGGATTTCGCGGCTCCGCCGGACCCGGACAGCGCGGTGCCGGAGGCTGAGGGGATGGGGGCCGTGCTGGTCGGCGTCTCCACCGGCGGGCCGAGCACGCTGGAGGAGATCCTGTCGGCCCTGCCCGCCGGATTTCCCTGGCCGATGATCGTCGCCCAGCACATGCCGGTGGCCTTCACGGGCCCCCTGGCCCGCCGGCTCGACGAACTCTGCGCCCTGCGCGTGGTCGAGGCCGCCGCGCCGATGGCGCTGGAGCCGGGCTGCGTCTGCATCGCGCGGGGCGGGGCCGACGTCGAGCTGGTCCGGCGCGGCGGGCGCCTGATGGTGACGCCCGTGCCGCCGGGGGGCGAGAAACCCTGGCACCCCAGCGCCGACCGTCTGGTGCGCAGCGCCATGCGGCTGCTGCCGCCCGAGCGTCTGGTCGGCGTGCTGCTGACCGGCATGGGCAACGACGGCGCCGAGGCGATGACCGAGCTGCGCAAGGCGGGAGGCCGCACCGTCGCGGAGTCGGAGGAGAGCGCCGTCGTCTTCGGCATGCCGCAGGATCTGATCCGGCGCGGCGGCGCCAGCATCGTCCTTCCGTCCGAACGGATCGCCGGGCATCTGGCGCGGCTGCTGGCCCCGCCCGGCCGGCGGACGGGGTGAGGGGTGGACACACCGGGTTTCGCACGCTTGAAACCCGCAAGGGGAGGACATGGGATGGCGCTGGTCAAGGCCAAGAAGAACGCGGCCCCGGTTCCGGCGGCCGAGGCGCCCGGCGCCGATCCGCGCGCCGGGCTGTCGGATTCCGACGCCGCCGTGCGGCGGCAGGCGGCGCACCGGCTGGCGCAGGACCCCGGCGCGGTGTCCCCGCTGGCCGACCGGCTGGCGATCGAGACCGAGCCCGGTGTCCGCGAGGCGATCCTGACCGCGCTGGTCCGCATCGGCACGGGCGAGGCGGTGGAGGCGCTGCTGCCGCTGCTCGCCCGCGAGGACGCCGGACTGCGCAACGCCGTTCTGGAAAGCGTTCAGCAGATGCCGGGCGAGTCCGTTGCCCCGTCGGTCGTGCCGCTGCTCGGCCATGCCGATTCCGACCTGCGGATCTTCGCGGTCCAACTCGTCGGCAAGCTGCGCCATCCCGAGCGTCCGGCCTGGCTGGCCGGAGTCCTGGAGCAGGATCCCCACGTCAACGTCTGCCTCGCCGCCGTCGAGGCGCTGGGCGAGATCGGCGACCCGGCGGCGCTGCCCGCCCTGGAGCGGCTGCTCCTGCGCTTTCCGGAGGACCCGATGGTCGGCTTCTCGGTCGACGCGGCGCGGCGCCGCTTCCGGGGCGGATGACCGCCGGAATGAACGCTCCTCCCGACGAGTCGTCCCCCGGCCTGCCGCCGGCCGACTATGAGATGCTCTGCGATTTCCTGCGGGAGAGGACCGGCCTGTCCTTCACCGAGGCCAAGCGCTATTTCGTCGACCGCCGCGTCGCCGCCCGCATGGCGGCGGTGGGCGCCGCCACCGTGCGCGAGTACATGCGGCTTCTGCGATTCCAGGCCTCGGGCGAGGAATTGCAGCTTCTCGTGAACCTGATGACGGTGAACGAGACCTATTTCTTCCGCGAGAAGTACCAGTTCGACTGCCTCGTCAATTCGGCCCTGGACGAGGTGGTGCGCGGGCGTCCGCCGGGCGCGCGGGTGCGCATCTGGTCGGCCGGCTGCTCGACCGGCGAGGAGCCCTACTCCATCGCCATCATGCTGCTGGAGCATTGGCGGCGGGTGGACGAGTTCGAGATCGAGCTGTACGCCTCCGACATCGATTCGTCGGTCCTTGCCCGCGCCCAGGAGGGGATTTACGAGGAACGGTCGCTCCAGGGGCTGCCGGCGCATCTGCGGGCCAAATATTTCCGGCGGGTCGGTTCCGACCCCGACCGCTGGCGGATCATCGAGGAGCTGCGCGAGTCCATCGATTTCTCGCACGTCAACATCGTCGATCCCGAACAGCTGCGCGCCTTTCGCGGCATCGACGTCATCTTCTGCCGGAACCTGCTGATCTATTTCGACGACCTTGGCCGAAGGGAGGCCGCATCGATGTTCTATGACGCTCTGGCGCCCAACGGGTTCGTGTGCCTCGGCCATTCGGAGAGCATGAGCCGCATCTCCTCGCTTTTCGTTCCCCGGCGCTTCCCGGACGCCATCCTCTACCAGAAGCCGGTGCAGGGGGGGCTGCCATGAGCGCGCATCCGGCCGCGGGCCGGTCTCCCCGCGTCCTGGTGGTGGACGACGCCGCCACCGTCCGCGCCTACAGCCGGCAGGTGCTGGAGGGCGACGGCTTCACGGTGGACGAGGCGGTGAACGGCATCGAGGGGCTGGAGCGCGCCCTGGCCGAGCCGCCCGACCTGCTGGTCGTCGACGTGAACATGGTCAAGATGGACGGCTACACCATGCTGCGCGTGCTGCGCCGCGACCCGGCCCTGCGCGACGTGCCGGCGATCATGGTCAGCACCGAGGCCAAGGACAGCGACCGCGAGCAGGCCTTCCTCGCCGGGGCGAACTGGTACATCGTCAAGCCGGCGCGGCCCGACGCGCTGACCGCCGCCGCCCGCCTGCTGACCGGCCGCCCGCCAGCCGGCCGCCCCGACGCGGAGGGAACCCCATGAGCGCGCTGTTCGACCAGTTCATCCTGGAATCGCGCGACCTGCTGACCGAGGCCGGCGACAGCCTGCTGGCGCTGGAGCGCGATCCCGCCGACCGGGCCGCCGTCGACGCCCTGTTCCGCGCCTTCCACACGCTGAAGGGGGCCACCGGCCTGTTCGATCTGGCGCCCTTCACCCGTCTGGTCCATGCCGGGGAGGATGCGCTGGCCGCCGTGCGCGACGGGCGGCGCGTCCTGACGCCGGAGCTGGCCGACCGGCTGTTCCGCGCGCTGGACCAGAGCGCCCGCTGGATCGACGCGCTGGAGGCTGCCGGAACCCTGCCGGACGACGCCACCGAGGCGGCGCGGCGGCTGGGCGCCGCGCTTGGCGATGATCCGGGCGATGATCCGGGCGTCGGCCCGGGCGGCGATCCGGGGGCCGGACCGGCCCCCGGTTTCGAATGGGTGGAGACGCTGGACGGGAGCCGGCGCGAGGCGGCCGGCCTGACCGGCGGGCAAACGCTGACGGCGCTGGCCTACGATCCCGATCCCGAATGCTTCTTCAACGGGGACGATCCGCTGGCCCTGTGCCGGCGGATCCCCGACCTGCGCCTGCTGCTCGTCGAGCCGGCGGAGCCGCTGCCGCCGCTCGGCGCGCTGGACCCCTACCGTTGCCTGCTGCGCTTCCGCGCGCTCAGCGGCGCGTCGGTGGCCGAGGTGACGGCGGTGTTCCGCACGGTCCCCGATCAGGTGCGGGTCGCCCCGGTGACGCCGCCGCCGCCGGCCCCCGGCCCGGAGGGGGCGGGCAGCCTGGCCGACGCGATGCTGCGCGCGCAGGAGCGCATCCTCGACCTGCCCGGCGAGCCGGAGGAACGCGAGGCCCGCCGCGCCGCCGTGGCGCGCTCGGCCGGCAACATCCTGGCGGCGCAGGGGGTGACGGTGGACCGCGCCGCCCTGCTGGCGGCCTGCGCCGACGCCGGATCGCTGCGCCGCTTCGTCGAGACCGCGCGGGCTCCGGCCGCCGGCGGGGGAACGCCGCCCACGGTCGGGCGCCGCGCCCTGCGGGTCGATCCGGAGCGCCTGGACCGGCTGATGACCCTGGTCGGCGAGTTGACCGTTGCCAAGAGCCAGTTGCCGCCGCTGGTCCGGCAGGCCGGCGACGACGCGCTGGGGCAGGGGCTGAAGGCGGTGTCGGCGCAATTCGACGCGCTGGTCGGCGAGTTGCAGCACGCCGCCCTGCGTCTGCGCCTGCTGCCGCTGTCTCGGGTGTTCGAACCGCTGCCCCGGCTGGTCCGCGACACCGCGCGGCGGCTCGGCAAGACGGTCGCGCTGGAACTCGACGGTGGCGAGACCGAGGCCGACCGGGACATCCTCGACGCGCTGGGCGAGCCGCTCCTGCATCTGGTGCGCAACAGCCTGGACCACGGCATCGAATCGCCGGACCGCCGCGCCGCCGCCGGCAAGCCGGACAGCGGCACCATCCGCGTCCGCGCCTTCCAGGAGAAGGACGGCGTGGTCGTCGAGGTGGTGGACGACGGCGCCGGCATCGACCCGGCGGCGATGCGCGCCGCCGCCTGCCGCAAGGGGCTGCTCGACGAGGCCGCCGCCGCGGCGCTGGACGACGGGGAGGCGGTGCGTCTGGTCTTCGCCCCCGGCTTCAGCACGGCGGCCGGCGTGTCCGAGCTGTCGGGGCGCGGTGTCGGCATGGACGCCGTGCGCGCTGCCGTCGAGCGGGCCGGCGGGCGTGTCGAGATCGCCTCCACCCCCGGCGCCGGCACGCGGGTGCGGCTGGCGCTGCCGCTGACGCTCAGCATCACCCGCGTGGTGGTGGTCGAGGCGGCGGGCGAGCTGTTCGGCGTGCCCGTCGCCCTGGTCGAGGGCATGCGGCGGGTTCCCCGCGCCGACATCCGCGCGCTGAAGACGGCGGAAAGCGTCGTGCTGGGCGGCCGCGTCGTGCCGCTGCTCCGCCTGCGCCGCCTGCTTGGCTTTCCCGAGGACCCGCGCGGGCGCGCGGCGGAACGGGTGCTGGTCGCTGGGCTCGGCGGCGCCGGGGGAACCGTGGCGCTGGTGGTGGACGACGTGCGCGAACGGGCCGACGTGATGCTGCGGCCGATGCACGGCGTCTTGCGGGGGCTGCGCGGCTACAGCGGCACGGCGGTCCTGGGCGACGGGCGTTTGCTGCTGGTGCTCGACCTGCGGGAGCTTTTGTGATGCCGATCCGTTACGATCCGGAGGCCGGAGCCGGCGGAACCGCCCGCTTCGAGGGCGTGTGCGCGGTGGACGAGGCGCTGCCGCTCGCCGAATGGCTGGAGGCGGCGGCCGGGCCGCGCGTCGATCTCGGCGCCTGCACGGAACTGCACACCGCCCTGCTGCAACTGCTGCTGGCCGCAGGTCCGGCGGTGGCGGTGCCGCCGGAGGACGCGTTCCTGCGCCGCTGGGTGGCGCCCCTGCTGGTCAAGCCCGGCTTCACACCGCCTTCAGACGTTCGGTGAAATCGTCGAGATCGGTTTGCAGGGTGCGGGCGTGGACGGTCAGCCCCTGGGCGGCGTCGAGCATGCGGGCGGCGGCGTCGCCGGTGCGGCTGGCGGCCTCCGACACGCCGCCGATCGTCTGCGACACCTCGCGGGTGCCCGACGCCGCGTCGTGGACGTTGCGGGTGATCTCGCGCGTCGCCGCCCCCTGCTGCTCGACGGCGGCGGACACGCCGGCGCTGATGCCGTTGATCCGCTCGATGGTGCCGACGATGCCGCTGATGGCGGCGACGGCGCTGTGCGTCTCGCCCTGGATGGCGACGATCTGGGCGGAGATGTCCTCCGTCGCCTTCGCCGTCTGGTTGGCGAGGTTCTTCACCTCGCCGGCCACCACGGCGAATCCCTTGCCGGCCTCGCCGGCGCGGGCCGCCTCGATGGTCGCGTTCAGCGCCAGCAGGTTGGTCTGGGACGCGATGGAGTTGATCAGTCCCACCACCTCGCCGATGCGGTTGGCGGCGTCGGCCAGCCCGCGCACGGTCTCGTTGGTGCGCTGGGCCTCGCTCTCGGCCTCGCTGGCGATGCGGGCGGCCTCGTGCATGCGGGCGCTGATCTCGGTGATCGAGGCGACCATCTGCTCGGTGGCGGCGGCGACGGTGTGGACGTTGCCGGTCGCCTGTTCGGCCGCCGTGGCGACGCTGGCCGAGCGCTGCGAGGCGTCACGGGCCGAATCCGACAGCCCCTCGGCGCTGCCCCGGATCTGGTCGGCCTCGCCGTTCAGGGTGCGGCACAGCCCCTCGACCTTCTGCGCGAAGCCGCGGGTCAGCGATTCCAGCGCCTCCTGGCGCTGCTGGCGGGCGGCCAGCGCCACCCGCTCCTGCTCGGCCAGCTCCTGGTTGCGGCGCAGGGCGTCGCGGAAGACCAGCACGGCGCGGGCCATGTCGCCGATCTCGTCGGCGCCGTCGGTGTTGGGCACGGCGGCGTTGGTGTCGCCGGCGGCGATGCCGGTCATCGCCGCCGTCATCCGCTGGAGCGGCCGGGCGATCTGGCCGCGCGCCACCGCCACCGCCAGCAGCAGCGCCAGGACGATGCCGGCGACCGCCGTCGCCGCGACGATCAGGGTCCAGCGCGCCTCGGCGGCGACGAGTTCGGCGCGCAGCTGGTCGACCTCGCGGTCGATCGCGCCGACCAGCGTCTCCAGCGCGGCGTTCAGCGCCTGACGGCTCTTGCGGTTGGCGTCGTTGTCGCCGTAGACCCGCGCCGGTGCCGCCCCCTGCTCGCGCCCGATGCGCACCAGCTCGGTCCGGAAGCTCACGAACTCGGCGAGCTTGGCCGAGGAGTCCGCGACATGCCCGCGCTCCGCCGCCGGGGTCAGCGTCTTCAGCTCGGCCATGCGCTCGTCGAGGGATTTGAGCGCGGCGAGCAGCGGGGTGGCGAACTTGTCGGTTTCGGCGCGGTCGCGGGCCATGTAGACGCCCCGGCTGTCCATCACCACCGACAGCACCAGCCCGTTCAGCCGTTCGCCCAGCGCCTGCCGGTGCGAGGCGTTCTCCATCCGGGTCGAAAGCTCCGACAGATCGTTCATGGCGATCAGGGCGAGAAGACCGAGCAGCGCGGCGGCCATCGCCTGGATGCCGGCGATCGAATAAATCTTGGAACCGATTCTTAGCTTTCTAAGCGCTGACATTATCGCTTCCGCCCTTTCCCACTGCGCGCCTCGGTTTTTCTCTTCGAAACCCGCTCCGGCATCAGCATGGTCTAGGGGGACAATATTTCGAGATCCTTAAACCAGCATGCGACCGGCTGTCGCGGTTTCCCCTGAATGGTCACCCCTGGCCGGATGGCAGAGACTTGCGTGGGCCTACCCCTTCCAGCATAGTCGGGATGGCAAGGCCGGCGAACCGTTGGCAAGGTGTTTGGACCGTGGTGATTCAGCCTCTGCACAGCCTGTCCGAGGAGACGCCGGCCCAGGAGACGGCGGCCGGGGAAACGCCGGAGGACACGATCCGCCGGCTGAGGAGGCGCGTCGCCGAGCTGGAGCTGTGCCAGCGCGGGACCGATCGCATGCAGGGCATCGCCGCCGGCATCGACGAGCTGAGGAGGCGCGAGGCGAAGCTGCGCGCCAGCGAGGCGCGTTTCCGGTCCCTGGTGCAGACGGCCGCCAGCATCATTTTGGTGCTGGGCGAGGACGGGCGGGTCCACGAGGCCAACCGCGAGGCGGAGCGCGCCTTCGGGCTGGAGCCCGGCACCACCGTCGGCCGGGCCTGGACCGAGGTGGTCGGCGAGCATCCGGTCAGCGCCTTCGCCGCCCAGCTCGCCATCGCCGCCGAAGGCCACGAGATCCGCAACTTCGAGCAGGTCCAGCACGACCGCGCCGGGATCGGCGAGCGGGTGCTGCTGTGGAACATGAACCGGCTGCCCGAGGTGGAGGGGGTGGCGCCCGGCATCCTCTGCGTCGGCCAGGACATCACCCGGCGCAAGCGCGCCGAGCTGGCCCTGCGTCAGGCCCGCGACGAGCTGGAGATGCGCGTCGCCGAGCGCACCCGCGCCCTGATGCAGGAGGTGCAGGAGCGCCGCCGCGCCGAACAGGCGCTGATCCAGGCCAAGGAGCAGGCGGAACTCGCCAACCGCGCCAAGAGCGAGTTCCTGGCCAACATGAGCCACGAGCTGCGCACCCCGCTGAACGCCATCATCGGCTTCTCGGCGATGATGGAGGGGGAGATCGTCGGGCCGCTCGGCCATCCCAAATACCTCGACTACGCCAGGGTGATCGGCACGTCGGGCCAGCATCTGCTGGCGGTGATCAGCGACATCCTCGACATCGCCAAGATCGAGGCCGGCAAGCTCGACCTCCACCCGCAGCCGATGGACGTGCGCGACGCGGTGGAAAGCTCGCTGCTGCTGATCGCCGAGCGGGCGTCGGAAGGCGGGCTGACCCTGACGGACGCGGTGGCGGACGACACGCCGCTGCTGCTCGGCGACCCGGTGCGGGTCAAGCAGATCCTGCTGAACCTGCTGTCGAACGCGGTCAAGTTCACCGGCCCCGGCGGAACGGTGTCGCTCCAGGTCCGCCGCGACCGCGACCGCATCCTGATCGAGGTCGCCGACACCGGCATCGGCATGAGCGCCGAGGGCATCGCCGTCGCCCTGCAACCCTTCGGCCAGGTCGACAGCCAGCTGTCGCGGCGGTCGGGCGGCACCGGGCTCGGGCTGCCGCTGGTGCGCTCCTTCGTGGAGATGCTGAACGGCACGCTCGACATCCGCAGCCGCGAGGGGGAGGGCACGACGGTCAGCGTGCGCCTGCCGGTCGCCCGCTACTTCGACGGGGAATAGGCCCGCGCTTGCGGATCGGCCCCGCCCGAGCCATGTTCCGATTTCGACGGCACACGAAGGAAGAGGCGGGCATGGCGATCGGGCGGGACGCGCTGAAGACGCGCATCGGGCAGGCGCTCGGCGAGAGCCGGGCCGATCTGGTCATCAAGAACACGCGCTTCCTCAACGTCGTGACCGGCGAGATCGCCGAGGGCGACATCGCCGTCTGCGGCGACGTCATCGTCGGTACCTATGAATCCTACGACGGGGCCGAGGAGATCGACGGGCGCGGGCTGACCGTGGTCCCCGGCTTCATCGACACCCACGTCCATTGCGAATCCACCTGCGTCACCCCGCAGGAGTTCGACCGCTGCGTGCTGCCGCGCGGCACCACCACGGCGATCTGCGACCCGCACGAGATCTGCAACGTGCTGGGCGAGGCGGGGCTGCGCTATTTCCTCGACAGCGCCGGCGGCACGGCGATCGACCTGTTCGTGCAGCTCTCCTCCTGCGTGCCGGCGACCGAGCTGGAGACCTCCGGCGCCCGGCTGGAGGCGCCCGACCTGATCCGCCACATGGATCATCCGCGGGTGCTCGGGCTGGCCGAGTTCATGAACTTCCCCGGTGTCTTCCACAAGGTCGACGGGGTGCTCGACAAGCTGGCCGCCTTCGACGGGCGCCACATCGACGGTCACGCGCCGCTGGTGACGGGGCGGGAGCTGAACGCCTACCTGTCCTGCGGCATCCGCAACTGCCACGAGACGACCAGCGCCGACGAGGCGATGGAGAAGCTGCGCAAGGGCATGCAGGTGCTGATCCGCGACGGGTCGGTGTCGAAGGACGTCCACGCCCTGGCCGAAGTCATCACCCCGGAGACCTCGCCCTTCCTCGGATTCTGCACCGACGACCGCAACCCGCTGGACATCGCGGAGGAGGGGCACATGGACCACCTCATCCGCAGCGCCATCCGGCTCGGCGCGCCGGTGGCCCATGTCTACCGGGCGGCCACCTGGTCGGCCGCGCGCGGATTCCGCCTGTTCGACCGGGGGCTGGTGGCGCCGGGGCACCGGGCCGATCTGGTGCTGCTCGACGATCTGGAGGAATGCGCCGTCAACCGCGTGATCCGGGGTGGCCGCGTGGTGACGGCCGAGAGCTTCGCGGGCCGTCCGGCGGTGACTCCGGTCGGGCTGGATTCGGTCCGGCTCGACCCGGTGACGGTGGAGGATTTCGCGGTGCCGGCCGGCGGCTCGGTGCAATCAGTGATCGGGCTGGAACCGGGCAGGATCCTGACGGAGCACCGGCGAATCGAGGTGCCGGCGGCCGGCGGGCGGATGGTCGCCGACCCGGCGCGCGACCTGCTGAAGATCTGTGTCTTCGCCCGCCACGGCAGCAACCGCAACGTCGGACGCGGCTTCGTCCAGGGCTTCGGCTTCGCGGAGGGGGCGCTGGCCTCCTCGGTCGGCCATGACAGCCACAACATCTGCGTCGTCGGGGCGAGCGACGCCGACATGGCCGTCGCGGTCAACCGGCTGATCGAGCTTCAGGGCGGCTTCGTCGCCGTGCGCGGCGGCCGGGTCGTCGGCGAACTCGCCCTGCCGCTGGCCGGGCTGATGAGCCTGGAGCCCTTCGAGACGGTGGAGGCGCAACTGCGCGGCCTGCGCGCCGCGGTGCGGGCGATGGGCTGTCCGCTGGCCGAGCCCTTCCTGCAACTGGCCTTCCTGCCGCTGCCGGTGATCCCGCATCTGAAGATCACCGACCGTGGCATGGTGGATGTCGACCGTTTCGAGCTGATCGCCGCCTGAGCGGGCGGCGTGGCGGTTTTTTGGGCGGTTGGCTGTTGTTTGGGCAATGAGGAGCCCTCGCCCCCGCCCCGCCCTTCCTCCGCCGGGCGGGGTAGGGAGTTCCGCCGCGCCCCGGCAAGGCTCCCGTCCCCCATTCCCCGCCCAATGGAGAAAGGGGCAAGTGGGGGCAAGTGGTCGCACCCCCGGCCCAATGGGGGCGGTTGCCATGCCCTGGCACGCGCCTTGCCACAGGATCCGGCGGAATCCACACACGACGCCGTTGCCGCATGACCCACCTCGCTCCGCTGCTCGTCGAAACCTCCCCCCTGCTGCCGGTCCGGCCGCCGGAAACCGTGTCGATGCGCACGCGCGACGGGGCGCGGCTGGACGCCGATCTCTACCGGCCCGACGCCGCCGGGACCTGGCCGGTGCTGCTGCTGCGCCTGCCCTGTGGCCGGCGGACGGCGCTGACCAGCCACTACGCCCACCCGCGCTGGTACGCCGCGCGCGGCTATGTGGTGGTGGTGCAGGACATGCGGGGCTGCGGCACCTCGGACGGCCGCTTCCGCCCCTTCGAGGCCGAGCGCGAGGACGGCGCCGACGCCGTCGCCTGGGCGGCCTCGCTTCCCGGTTCGTCGGGGGCGGTGGCCCTTTATGGCTGCGGCTATGCCGGCATCGCCCAGCTTCTCACCCTGGCGGCGGCCCCGCCGGCCCTGCGCGCGGTGGCGCCGTCCTTCGCCGGCTGGGACGTCTTCTCCGACTGGGCCTACGAGGGCGGCGCCTTCCGGCTGGCCGACGCCATGGAATGGGCCCTGCGCTCCGCCGCCGAGGCCGCCCGGCGGGTCGAGGACGGCACCGCCCACCGCATCCTGTCCGACGCCGCCCGCCGCCTGCCGCTCGACGAGGAGATCCCCTCGCGGCCGCAGGCGCTGCGCGATTACGCGCGCTACACCCATTACGACGACTGGCTGAGCCTGCCGGCGCCGGACCGGAGCTGGGACGCCCTGTCGCCGCGCGCCATGCTGGCCGACATGCCGGACGACGTGGCGGTGATGCAGATCGGCGGCTGGTACGACCCCCGCCTCGCCGGCACGCTCGACGCCCACGAGGCGCTGGCCGGACGGAGGGAGGGACGGTCGCGGGCGCCGGTGCGGCTGGTCGTCGGTCCCTGGACGGCGGCCGGGCCGCAGGACGGCCCGTCGCTCGACAGCCTGCAACTGGCGTGGTTCGACCGGGTGCTGAAGGGCGAGGGCGCCGACGGCGGCCGTGGCGGAGCCGTGCGCCTGCACGACGTCGAGGCCGGGCGCTGGCACGATCTGCCGGCCGTTCCGCCGGCCGGCGCCGCCTTCCACCTGTCGAGCGACGGGTTGGCCAACCGCCAGGGCGGGCGGCTCGGGCTGGAGATGGCGGAAAGCGCGGCGCTCGACGTTGTGGTGCACGACCCGCGCGGGCCGGTGCCGGCGGTCGGCGGCCACGCGGTGCCCGACGCCGGCTGCCGCGACCGCGCCGCCGTGGACCGGCGGCCGGATGTCGCCGTCTACACCACCCCGCCGCTGGGCGAGCCGCTGACGCTGGCCGGGCGGGTGGCGCTCGACCTGTGGGTGGAGGCCGACGCGCCGTCCTTCGACGTCAGCGCGGTGCTGTCGGTGGTGCGCCCCGACGGGCGGGTGCTGCCGCTGACCCAGGGGCACGCGCGGGTCGAGCCGGGCGACCCGACCCGGCCGCTCGCGATCGCCATGCGCGGGGTCTGCGCGACTCTGGCGCCGGGCTCGGCGCTGCGGCTGAGCCTCGCCGGGGCCTGCTTCCCGGCCTACCCGGTCAACCCCGGCACCGGGGCCGAGCCGGGCGAGACGCGGCGGGTCGACGCCCAGCCGATCACCCTGCTGATCCACAGCGGGCCGGACCGCCCGTCGCGGCTGCGCCTTCCGCTGCCGGGGGCGGCGGACGCGCCGTTCGGTCAGCCGGCGCCGGGCCCGTCCTTCCCGGCCTCGGGAACGGCCAGCCCCTTCGCCGCGGCGACGAGGCAGACGTCGAGGCTCTGATCGAGGAAGCGCATCATCAGGTCGCGGAACGGCGTCTTGTCGCCGACCGCCCAGGCGCGCTCGACCAGATCGGTGTAGAGCGCGCGGTCCTCGGCCCGCACCACCACCGGCGGGTAGCCGGCGCGGTTCAGCATCAGGTTGCACATCAGCAGCGCCGTCGCCGCGTTGCCGGCGCGGAAGGGGCGGATCGCCATCAGCCGGTGGTGCGTCTCGAAGGCGGTGTCGGGCCCGGCCTCGGCGCGGCGCAGCCAGCCCGACAGGGCCGACATCGACACCCGCAGCTTGGCCGGGTCGGGGGCGGCGCCGGCCGGATCGTCCTTGGGCGGGCCGTTGCGGTACTTGCCGGCCTCCTCGTCGATGCCCTGCTCCAGCACCGTGTGGAAGGCTGTGACGGTGCGCTCGCCGATCACGCCGTTCGGCTCGTAGGACAGCCGGGCCATCAGCTCCAGCGCGCCGCGGTGGTTGAGGACGAAGCGCTGCTCGTCGACCGGGCGGTGGCGCAGCACGGTGCCGCGCTCCAGGATCGCCTTGACGTCGGCCCGCTTCAGCACGACGCCCTCGATCCCCAGCGCCGCGATGGTCAGCTCCATCTCGAACCAGTCGGCGAGGTCGTGGACGGTGTCCTGGGGCAGCGGGCGGGCGCTGTCGAGCGCCTGTTTCTTGTCGGCGATCACGTCGAGCAGGGGCATGCGCCGCAGTCTCCGGAAAACGAAGCCAGGATACCGGAGAGGGAAACTGGCGGGGGAGGGAGGGGGAAGCGCGCCCCATGCGGCGCCCTCCGCGGCACCCCCCTGCGGGGATTTGCCGCTTGAGCCGGCACCGTTGCCGGTTTTAGGATCCCTGTCAAGATTCCACAACTCGATCGGTCGGCCGGTTGCCGCCCCGGAGAATCCGGGGGGCGCGCAGGGGAGGATTGGGGCCATGACGCATGTCGCCTGGGACGAAACGATGAGCGTCGGCGTCGCCGTGCTCGACGACGAACACAAACGCCTGCTCGATCTGTTCAACGGGCTGCTCGACAGCGGCATCACCCCGGCGAACCGGGAGGAGCTGTCGGCCCTGCTGGTCAGCCTGCGCGATTATGTCGCGGTCCATTTCGCGCGGGAGGAGGCGTTGATGGAGCGACGCCATTATCCCGATCTCGACGCCCACATCGCCGCCCACCGCTACTTTGCCGGAGAGGTGGAGAAGCTCCACGACGACTTCGGCGGCGACAACACCACCATGCTGCGGATGGACCTGATCCTGCTGCTGAAGGACTGGTTCGTCGAGCACATCCAGGAAACCGACGCCCTCTACCGGCCCTATGTGGCGGGAGAACCGGCGGCGGCGACGGCGGAGTAGGCTGCCCAGGCACCCGTCATGCCCATGCCAGCCACGGGCATGACGGACGGGGCTGCCCCTACGGCTTGGCCGCCGCCGCCTGCTTGTCGGGCAGCCCCTTGTCGAGCTTGGCCTGGATGGCCTCCTTCTGGGTGTCCTCGTCGGCGTTGCGCAGCGCGCGGGTCCATTGGAAGCGCGCCTCGTTGCGGCGGCCGACGCGCCAGTAGGCGTCGCCGAGATGGTCGTTGATCGTCGGGTCGACCGGCTTCAGCTCCACCGCCCGCTCCAGCTTGGCGACGGCCCCCTCGTAGTCGCCCAGGCTGTAGAGCGCCCAGCCCAGGCTGTCGACGATGTAGCCGTCGCGCGGCTTCAGCTCCACCGCCCGCTCGACCATCGCCTTGGCCTTGTCGAGGTTGAGGCCACGGTCGATCCAGCTGTAGCCGAGATAGTTCAGCAGCGTCGCCTCGTTCGGCTTCAGGTTCAGCGCCGCCTTCAGGTCGGCCTCGGCCTCCGGCCAGCGGTTGGTCTTCTCGAAGGCCATGGCGCGGGCGTAGAGCACCGGCCAATGCTGCTCCTGCGGCGTGCCGATGCGGGCCAGGGCCGCGCTGTAGGCCTCGGCTGACTCGGCGAACTTCCGGGCGTAGCGGTAGAGGTCGCCGAGCCGGATCGTCGCGTCGGTGCGCTCCGGCCGCTCGGCCGACAAGGCCTTCAAAGCGGCGATGGCGTCGTCGTTGCGCTCCAGCCGGGCGAGCGCGTCGACCGCGCGCATCCGCGCCGTCCAGCCCAGCACCGGGTTGCCTTCGAGCTGCCTGTATTCGGCCAGCGCGTCCTCGAAATGGTCGCGCGATTCCATGACGTCGCCGATCATCAGGCGGGCGAGCGGCAGATCCCCGCGCAGATGCAGGGCGATGCGGCCGAACAACAGGGCGGTCTCCGCCGCCCCCTCGTGCTGCAACGCGCTGCCCAGGTCGAACAGGGCCTCCGCCATGCCGTGGCGGGCGTCGTTCACCATGCGGACCGGCACCGTGCCGGTGGCGAGCGCCTTCAGCGCCGGCTCGACGAGCTGGCGGTCGGGGCTGCCGGCCTGGAAGGCCTCGTAGAGCTTGCGCGCTTCCGCCGGGCGGCCGGTGCGCTCCAGGAAATTGCCGACGATCTGCACGACGCGCAGCGGGGCCTCGGTTTCCGCCACCTTGGCGTAGCGGGCCGCCGCGTCCTCGTTGCGGCCGCCGAGGTCGAGGATCAGGCCGGCGTGCAGGTTGTACAGCGCCCCGAAGCCGGCGACCCCGGCCAGCGGCTCCAGCGCCTCCAGCGCGCGGTCGGTCTGGCCGCGCCCGGCGGCGAGCCACGCCCGGGTCAGCGGGGCGACGAACTTGCCCAGCCCCTCGGCCGGCATCCGCGCGGCCATCGCCTCCGCCTCGGCCTGCCGGCCGGCGGCGAGGTGGTCGGCGGCGATCAGCGTGATCGCCATCTGCGGCTCCTTGTCCTCCTCCAGCAGCCGGTTGGCGAGGCCGAGCGCGGCGGGGATCTGCCCCTCGCCGAGCTTCAGCAGGAAGGTTCGGCGCAGCAGGGCGAGGTCGTCGGGGTCGGCGGCCAGCGCCTGGGCGGTGTAGAGCGCGGCGGCGGTCCAGTCGTCCTGATGCTGGGCGAAGCGGCCGGCGAGATAGCTGCCGGTCGCCGATCCCGGCGTGCCCGCCGCCTGCGCACCCGCGAGGGCGAGCGAGGAAAGCACCAGGGCGGCACCCAGCCGCAATCCAATCCGGAACGTCGTCATACCTTGTCCACCTTGCGGGAGCGGGTTTGAACTCGTGAGCCTAAGCAGCAAATCGCCGGCTGTCACACACTTGATGGCCTGATCGCACGATGATCATCCGCGGGGATCATCCGCAGGGATCATTCGCGGCGATCATCCGCAGGGAAATGGGGATGGCTGGCCCGCATCTCCAGCCGGCGGCCGGTCGTCGGCAACGGACGGCGGGGAAATCGCGTCGCAGGCGATCGGTTCGCAAACATATTCCCCTTCCCGCTTCATCCCGGCGTTATAAAATTGAACATGTTTCGATACCATGTCTTTTCGAGGGATTGTCATGGCGGATATGAATGTTCTGATTGAGGTCAGGGGCGGCGATCCGCTTTCCCTGTCCGCCGTCGAGGCTGTGACTTTTTCCGCCGGTCCCGCCGAACGGGTGAGAAGGGCGGAGGCGCTGCTGGCCGACCTTCCCGGTCTCGGGGTGGACGTGCTGGACGACATCGGTCCAATCCCGCTCGCGTCGGGGCCCGATGATCCGGTGTTCCTTCAGTCGCCCGGTCTGTTCGGCATGACGTTCGAGGGCACGCTTGCGGATGCCCCGGGCAGCGAGCGGACCTTCGTCGTGTCCGCCCAGGTGAAGCCGGGGGCGTTGGCGCGGCTGGAGGAGCGGGACGACATCATCGTCTGGCCGAACAGCCCCATCACGCTGCTGGGAGACGGGGGGGCGGCCGGCGACGGGTATTTCGGACTGTTCGATCTCGCCGGCAGCGGGGGCGGAACCGATTGCCGTCCCTTCCGGCCGGGGGTGTCGGTCGACGCCATCCGCCAGCTTCTCGGCGTGGAGGCGCTGTGGCGCGACGGCTATCGCGGGCAGAACGTCATCGTCGCGATCCTGGACGAAGGGGTGAACGGCGCCTACCCCGTCGTCGGGGGATTCGAAAAGGATAACCAGAAGCTGTGGGGCATCGCCCCCATTCACAGTCACGGATCGATGTGCGCGGCGGACATCCTGGTCGCCGCCCCGGCGGCGCGGCTGTACGATTTTCCATTCCTCGGCCAGCCGCGATCCGGTGGCGCCCTGGCCATGTTCCAGGCGGTCCTCGAACGCCGGCGCCGGGATGGAACGCCTCACCTGACCAACAACAGCTACGGTTATGTCGCCGTGCCCGATCGGGCGACCCAGCCGCGTCACGAAATCTGGGACATCAACCACCCCCTGCACCGGAAGATCCGGGAGGTGGTCGCCGAAGGCGTGACCTGCTTCTTCGCGGCGGGGAACTGCGGCGGCGAATGCCCCAGCTCCGTCTGCCACAGCAGCGGGACCGGTCCCGGACGGTCGATCCACGCGTCGAACAGCCTGAGTGAGGTGGTCACGGTTGCCGCGGTGAACAGCCGGCACGAGCGCATCGGCTATTCGAGCCAGGGGCCGGGGATGTTCGACCCGGCGAAACCGGACATCGCCGGCTACTCGCACTTCTTCGGAAATTTCGGGCCGGGGCGGCCGGCAGGACTGGCCCAGCCGTTCGACAACGGAACGTCGGCGGCGACGCCCGTGGTCTGCGGCGTGGCGGCGGCCCTGGCCAGCGCGTCTCCCGGCATCAGCCCGCTGGAGATGAAAGCGGTTCTTATGGAGAGCGCTATTGACATCGGAGAACCGGGACCAGACCATCTTACGGGTTCGGGAGTCGTGAACGCCGCCGCCGCCTATCAGCTGTTGAAGAGGCGGAGGGTGCCCACCGCGTAGGACGGGTCGCGTGAGGGCGGGCTGCGCAAGGCGGGAGGGGCCGGGCAGGAGGATGCAGCGGAGCGCATGAACTGCGACAGGAGAGTCCGATGAAATGGTTGATTACGACCGACACGCGGGTCGATGCCACGCTCCTTGAAAAGAAATTGGAAAGGCTTGGCGCCCACCGCGACGACACCCCGCCCGTCCCGCTCGGGGACAGGGAGGTCGTCTGGAGCGTCGACGGTCCGGCCAACCTCGATCGGACCCTTCCGGAAACCAAGGGCATTCTCGAGATATACCCCTCGTCCTCCATGACGCTCTATTGAGCGCCTCCCCGGCTCCCGCCGCGCTTCGACGTGACGGGAGCCGGTCGTGCAAGCGCCCTCCTCTACGACCAATCGCGCCGCACCTGCTCGATCCGCGCGGCGCGCAGGATGTCGGCGGCGTGCCCGTCCATATGGATGCGCAGCGATTCCGGCATGCCGGGCGACAGGGTCGCGCCCTTCACCGACCAGCGGGCCATCCAGGACAGCGTGCGCAGCCAGGTGAGGCGGCGCAGCGGCTTGATCCCCGGCCGCACCATGCCGGCCAGTTCCACGGGCACGGCGGCGGCCCAGGACTCGTGGAAGGCGGCGACCTCGGCGGCGGTCAGCGCGGCGTCGACCGCCGGATCCCACTTGGTCGAGCTGTAGAGGCTGGCGTGGGCCAGATCCATGGCCGGATGGCCGTATTGCAGCTTCTCAAGGTCGGTGAACCACGCCTTGCCGGCGGCGTCGATCAGGAAATTGCCGGGATGCACGTCGACCCCGACCAGGACGACCGGGGCCGGGCCGTCCAGGCGGGCGGCGCGGGCGGCGTCCAGCTCGGCTTCGATCAGGGCCCGCGCCTCGGCGGCCAGGCCGGCGTCGGCGAACCAGTCGGCCTGCCGCTCGACCTGGGCCAGCAGCGCCGCCACCGGGTCGGCCGGGGCCGGCAGCGGCGGGCGCTCCTCCGGCGGGGGAAGCGGCAGCCGGTGCAGGGCGGCGAGCGCCCGGGCGATCGCCGGCATGTCGTCCGGCAGGCGCGGCGTGCGCCCGGCGATCTCGCCGACCAGCAGGGCGCCCAGCGGCAGGCCGTTTTCCGGAGCCAGGGCCGGAGCCAGGGCCGGCGGCAGCACGGCGGCGAGGCGCGGGGTGTGGCCCGACGGTTCGGCGCGGCGGAAGGCGGCCGCCTGATGGTCCAGCGCCGTCAGCGGATCGAGCCCCATCTGGCTCCAGCGCGGGATGCGGGCGACGAGGCCATGCCCGCGCAGCCGGACATGATCGTGGGCCACCCCCTTGAGCGGCAGCGGTTCGAGCGCGTCCATGGGGAGCGCCGCGAAGCCGGGCAGGCGCGCCAGCGCGGCGTGGAGGGCCGGCAGGGAGAAGGGCGGCAAGGCGGCGGCCTACGCCTGATGCTCGCGCTGGGCCTGATGCTCGCGCAGGCGCGGCATCAGCTCGACGAGGTTGCAGGGGCGGTGGCGGTTGTCGAGCTGCCAGACCAGGATGTCGTCCCAGGCGTCGCGGCAGGCGCTGGGCGAGCCGGGCAGGGCGAAGAGGTAGGTGCCGTTCGCCACCCCGCCGGTCGCCCGGCTCTGGATGGTCGAGGTGCCGACCTTGGCGTAGCTGAGGTAACGGAACAGCTCGCCGAAGCCGGGGATCGCCTTGTCGTAGAGCGCCTCGACCGCCTCCGGCGTGACGTCGCGGCCGGTGACGCCGGTGCCGCCGGTGGTCAGCACCACGTCGATCTCCGGATCGGCGATGAAGCCCTGCACCTGCGCCCGGATCGCCGCCACGTCGTCCTTGACGATGACCCGCCGGGCGAGCCGGTGCCCGGCCGCCGTCAAGCGTTCCGCCAGCGCGTCGCCCGACCGGTCGTCGGCGGGCGTGCGGGTGTCGGAGACGGTGACGACGGCGATGTTCACCGGCAGGAAGGGGCGGGTCTCGTCGATCTTCGGCATGGAGGAGGCGCTTTCCGGGGAGGATGTGGCGGTCAGGGCGTGGGACCGGCCACCTCCTTCTCGGCCACGGTCTCGACCGGGGCGTCGGGCTGGATGGCGACCTGCGTCGGGCGGCTGTCCGCCGGGCTGTAGACCGGCCATTTGCCGGCCGCAACGGCGTCCAGTGTGGCGGTTTCCTGGCCCAGCCGCAGCCGGTAGATCCAGAAGTTCGCCATCACCTTCTCCACATAGTCGCGCGTCTCGGCGAAGGGAAGGCTTTCGATGAACAGAAGCGGGTCGGTCACTTCGCTGAGATCGCGACGCCAGCGCCCCAGCGTGCCCGGTCCGGCGTTGTAGGCGGCGGCGGCCAGGAACAGGTTGCCGCCGATGTCGGGCATCGCCAGCAGCTCGGCCAGATAGCGCTGGCCCAGCTCCATGTTGCGGGCGGGGTCGAACAGGGCGGCGCGGTCGGTGTCGGCGCTGCCGATGTCGGCGTTGCGCTCCTGCACATGCTGGGCGGTGCTGGGCAGGATCTGCATCAGCCCGGTGGCGCCGGCCGAGCTGACCAGCCGCGGGTCGAAGCGCGATTCCTGCCGCATCACCGCGAAGACCAGCGCGCGGTCGAGCGCGAAGCCGTCGCGCGGCTTCCAGTAGGGCAGCGGGTAGAGGGCGGCGGCGTAAGGCGCGCCGTCCGGCCCGGCCAGCGCGTTGCCGATTCGCAGCGACAGCGCCGGCAGGCCGGCGCGGTCGGCGAGCCCGACCAGCGCCTGCTCGACCAGCGGGTCGTTCTGCGGGTGGACGCGCTGAAGCTCCATCTCCGCCAGATCGCGCTGGCCGGCCTGGAGCAGGGCGATGGCGCGCTGTCCGGCCGGCTTGCGGGCCAGCGCCGACAGATGCGCCCCGGTCAGCTCGGGCGCCTGCCAGCGGAACTGGTCGACGCGGTTCAGGCTGCGCAGGGCGACCAGCCCATAGAAGGTGTGCGGGTAGCGGGCGGCGGCCGTCATGTGGGCCAGCGCCTCGCGCGAGCGGCCCTTGCGGGCGTGGGCGCGGGCGGCCCAGAAATCGGCGGCGGCGGCCAGCCAGGGGGAGCGCGGCCCCGCCGCCGCCATGCCGTCGAAATGGCGCGACGCGCGGTCGATCTGCTTCAGCCGCCACGCCGCCAGCCCGGCGATCCAGTGGGATTCCGGCAGGGCGTCGCCCGAGCGCGCCGCGCTGGCCGAGGCGAGCGCCAGCGCCTGGGAAACCTCGCCCGCGTAATAGAGCGCGGCGGCGATGCGGGTGCGGGCGGCGTCGTACTGCACCGGGTCGAGGTTGCGCGAGAAATCGTCCTGCCCCAGCAGGGACAGCGCGGCGCCGGCCTTGCCGGAGCGCAGCAGCTCCTCGACGCGGGCGACGGCGGCGCGGTCGGCGCGGGCGCGGCTGACCGTGCGGCTGCGCGGCGCCACGGTGACGCTGTCGGTCCCCTCGGCGGCGTCGGCGGTGGTGCCGGCCGGGTCGTCGGCCGTCTTGCCCTCCCCGGACTCCGGCTTGGCGCCGTCGGACTTGGCCGCGTCGGAGGATTTGACGGACACGGTGCGCAGGCCGCCCAGCCGTTCCAGTGAGCCGTTCAGCCGCACCGTCTCGTCGCCGCGCGGCGGCTTGGGCGCGCGCTGCCCGGCCGGCTGGCGGCGCTGGGCGAGGCTGTGCACGCGCTCCGCCCCGGCGAGGTCGCCGTAGCGTTGCATCCACAGCGCCAGCTCGTCGTAGCTGGCCTTGCGGTCGGGGTGCAGGTAGCGCTGGCGCAGCACGTAGCCGACCAGCCGCTTGTCCGATAACTGGCGGATCTCGCCGTCGGCCGCCTCCCAGTCGCCGCGCTCCTGCAAGGTGAAGATGCGGCGGTAGCGGTCGGCCTCGTCCTCGCTGAGCTGGACGGCGCGGGCCTCCTCGTCCATGGCGAGGAGCAGCGGTTCGGGCGCGGTTTCGGTGCCGGGCGGGACGACGGCCTGGCCGTCCGGCGCGTGGATGATGAGGGCGGCACGGGCTGGGCGCACGGCACCCGGCCCGTCGGGCAGTACGGTGGACACCACCGCGAGACCCAGGACCCCCAGAAGGTTCCGCCGCAGCGGGGCCGCGATCGCGACCCGGTATGCTGCATTGCAAAATATCCGGAGCATGGGATCCGAATAACCCACGCCAGCGCGAACCGCAAGCAATGGATTCGCACCTTTTGTGTCATCGTCGGTAATCGCCAGCGCTAACAACGGGTTAACCGCTCTGGCTAAAACGCCTTAGCCCGACTGTAAGATGCGTTTGGCCGTAGAGCGATGCCGGTTGCGGCCTTGTCGTGCCTCGCTCATCCAAACGATTTGGGAGGATTTGGAAAGCCTGTTTTTTATTTACGAAGACTTGGCGGCGACTTCATTCATCCTTTGCCGCAAACTCAGCATGTCGCGCCACGCCTCGCGCTTGGCGATCGGGTTGCGCAGCAGATAGGCGGGATGGAGCATCGGCAGCAGCGGCACCGGCCCGCCGGCGGCGTCGTAGTCGCGCCACTGCCCGCGCAGCCGGGTGATTCCCTCGGCCCGGTTCAGCAAAGTCTTGGCCGACACGCCGCCGAGCGCAACCAGAAGTTTCGGCTTGACCAGCGCGATGTGGCGTTCCAGGAAGGGCAGGCAGGCGGCGATCTCCGCCTGGGTCGGGCTGCGGTTGCCGGGCGGGCGCCAGGGCAGGATGTTGGTGATGTAGATGGCGCCGCGGTCCAGCCCGATCTGCGCCAGCATGCGGTCGAGCAACCGGCCGCTGACCCCGACGAAGGGCTTGCCCTGACGGTCCTCGTCCTCGCCGGGAGCCTCGCCGACCAGCATGACCGTGGCTTCCGGGTTGCCGTCGGCGAACACGGTGTTCATGGCGGTGGCCTTCAGCGGGCAGCCGTCGAAGGCGCGCAGCGCCGCCTCAAGCTCGGCCAGCGTCCGCGCCTCCCCCGCCCGCGCCCGCGCGCTGACCCCGGCCTCGCTGGCGCCGAGCGGCTGGCCGGGATCGGCGAAGGGCGCGCCGGCGAAGGCGGCGGCCGGTCGCGGCGCCGGCCGGGGAGCCGGCTGCCCCCGAGTCGCACCGCCTCCGGTGGCCGGGACGGAGCCGGCGGCGGACGCGGTGGACGGCGCCCGCGCGGCGGCGCGGGCGGTCAGAGTCGCCCAGTCCAGCGGGGTGTCGCCGATGGCTTCGTCGCAGCCGATGTCCGCATGCCAGCGCAGCGCGTCCAGGATGTCGCTTACGTCAATCATCGTTTGACCTTACCACAAGGCGTGTGGTCTTTCATGGTGCAGATACCCGATTTGGGTGCCCGGCATCCTATGCTAAAAGCACCCACCCGCGGGAGAGGCGGGGGGACCGAGAGAGCAAGAAGCACCAGAACAAGAAGGTGGGGGAGTTTGGTTATGGAACGCGAACCGCGCGAGGTAATGGAGTATGACGTCCTGATCGTCGGCGCCGGCCCGGCCGGTCTCAGCGCGGCGATCCGCCTGAGGCAGCGCGCGGCCGAGAGCGGGCAGGAGGTCAGCGTCTGCGTGATCGAGAAGGGGTCGGAGGTCGGCGCCCACATCCTGTCGGGCAACGTGCTCGACCCCAAGGCGCTGAACGAGCTGATCCCGGACTGGAAGGAGAAGGGCGCTCCGCTCCACACCCCGGTGACCGACGACCGTTTCTACGTCCTGTCCGAAAAGGGCGGGTTCCAGATTCCCAACGCGCTCCTGCCGCCGCTGATGCACAACGACGGCAACTACGCCATCTCGCTCGGCAACCTCTGCCGCTGGCTCGGCACCCAGGCCGAGGAGATGGGCGTCGAGATCTACCCCGGCTTCGCCGGCGCCGAGGTGCTCTACAACGAGGACGGCAGCGTCAAGGGCGTCGCCACCGGCGACATGGGCATCGGCAAGGACGGCGAGCCGACCGGCAACTACACGCCGGGCATGGAGCTGCACGCCAAATACACCTTCTTCGCCGAGGGCGTGCGCGGCAACCTTTCCAAGCAGCTGATGGATAAGTTCAACCTGCGCGCCGACTGCGACGTGCAGAAATACGGCATCGGCATCAAGGAGCTGTGGCAGGTCGACCCGGCCAAGCACAAGCCGGGCCTCGTCGTCCACACCCAGGGCTGGCCGCTCGACGCCAAGACGGCCGGCGGTTCCTGGATGTACCATTTCGAGGACGGCCTCGTCTCGATCGGCTTCGTGGTCAACCTCGACTACTGGAACCCGCATCTGAGCCCGTTCGAGGAGTTCCAGCGCTTCAAGCAGCACCCGAACGTGCGGCCCTACCTGGAGGGCGGCAAGCGCCTGTCCTACGGCGCCCGCGCCATCAACGAGGGCGGTTTGCAGTCGGTCCCGGCGGTCGCCTTCCCCGGCGGCGCGCTGATCGGCTGCTCGGCCGGCTTCGTCAACGTGCCGCGCATCAAGGGCACCCACAACGCCATGAAGACCGGCATGCTGGCCGCCGACGCCGCCTTCGACCGGCTGGCGAACGGGGGCGGCTCCGGCGACACGCTCGACAGCTACGAGAAGAGCTGGAAGGAAAGCTGGGTCCACGAGGACCTGCACAAGGTCCGCAACGTCAAGCCCGGCCTGAAATGGGGTCTGGCGCTGGGCAGCCTGCACGGCGGCTTCCAGATGTGGCTGCACCAGCTCGGGCTCGGCAAGTTCCTGCCCTACACGCTGCACCACAAGAAGGCCGACAACCAGTCGCTGGCCAAGGCCGGCGACGCGCCGAAGATCGCCTACCCCAAGCCGGACGGGGTGATCAGCTTCGACCGCCTGTCGTCGGTCTACCTGTCGAACACGAACCACGAGGAGAACCAGCCGTCGCACCTGACGCTGAAGAACCCCGAGGTTCCGATCAGCGTCAATCTGGCGCTCTACGACGCGCCGGAGCAGCGTTACTGCCCGGCCGGCGTGTACGAGATCGTCCGCAACGACAACGGCACCGATCCGCGTCTCCAGATCAACGCGCAGAACTGCGTGCACTGCAAGACCTGCGACATCAAGGACCCGACCCAGAACATCGTCTGGGTGGTGCCGGAAGGCGGCGGCGGCCCGAACTATCCGGGCGGCATGTAAGGCAAGAGAAACGCGGCGGATGGGCAACCATCCGCCGCTTTCCGTTTCACCATGTCCGGAGACCGTTACGCCTCGACGGCGCCGCGTCCGAGCAGGCGATGGATGGCCAGACCCAGACCGAGGCCGGCGGCGTGCAGACCGATGGTCGAGAGCAGGAAGCCCGCCGCGTAGCCCAGCGCCGCCGCGTCGGCCGGCATCTCGGCGCCGTGGGCGAAGCCGTGGAACAGGCCGAACCAGCCGGCGAAGACCACGCCGATCCAGGCGGTGCGCGACATCGGCATCAGGCAGAGCAGCACCAGAACCACGGTCGAGGCGTAGATCATCGGCTCGACCAGCGGCAGGCCGATCCCGGCCAGCGCCAGCGCGCCGCCCAGCAGCATCATGCCGACGAAGGCGCCGGGCACCGCCAGCAGGGCGCGCCCGCCGATGGTGGCGCCGTAGACGCCCACGGTGATCATGGCGACCAGATGGTCCAGCCCGCCGAGCGGGTGTCCGACCCCGTCGAGGAAGCCGGCCGTGTCGAGATGGCCGGGATGGGCGAGCGCCGGCAGGGCGACGGCCGACAGCGCGGCGGCGAGGGCGAGGAGGCGGGCGGAGGACGGCGTGCTCATCAAGGGCTCTCCTTCGGAGATGTTCTTTGCGGAGGTTGATGGGGGCGGATGTTGGCGGGGGCGGGTGTTGGCGGGCGGGTGCGTCTTGGGAACGGACACTCAGCAGATGCGGGGCAGCGGGTCGCCGACCAGCAGATCGACGATGCGGGTGCCGCCGAAGGGCGTGTCCATGACGACGAGGCCGGGCCGTTCGGCGGTGATCGTGCCGATGGCGGCGGCCATGCCGCCCAGCGGATGGGCGCGCAGCGCGGCCAGCGCGGCGTCCGCCTGCTCGGCCGGGACCACGGCGACCGCCACCCCCTCGTTGCCGAGATAGAGCGGGTCGAGGCCGAGCAGGTCGCACAGGCCGCGCACCTCGTCGCGGATCGGGATGGCGGACTCGTCGACGCGGACGCCGACGGCCGACGCCTCGGCCATCTCGTTCAGCACGGCGGCCAGCCCGCCGCGCGTGGCGTCGCGGATCAGCCGGGTGCAGGGGGCGGCGTCGAGCAGCGCGCCGATCAGCCCGTTCAGCGGCGCGCAGTCGCTCGCCACGCTGGTCTCGACCGCCAGCTCGCCGCGCGCCGCCAGGATCGCCGCGCCATGGTCGCCGAGCGGGCCGTTGACGATCACCACGTCGCCCGGCCTCGCGTGGGCGATGCCCAGCTCGACCCCGGTGCGGATGACGCCGACGCCGCTGGTGGTGATGAACAGCTTGTCGCAGGCGCCGCGCGCCACGACCTTGGTGTCGCCGGTGACGACCCGCACCCCGGCCTCGCGCGCGGTGGCGGCGATGGAGGCGGCGATGCGGCGCAGCGTGGCGACGGCCATCCCCTCCTCGATCACCACGGCGCAGGACAGCGCGACCGGCACGGCGCCGCCGACCGCGAGATCGTTGACCGTGCCGCAGACCGCCAGCCGGCCGATGTCGCCGCCGGCGAACTCCAGCGGATGGACGACGAAGCTGTCGGTGGTGAAGGCCAGCCGGTCGCCGCGCGCCATCAGATCGGCCAGCGGCAGGCGGGCCTGGTCCTCCAGCGGGGCGGCGGCCTGGGCGCCGTCCTGATGCTCGGCGAAGGCGGAGACGAAGACGTCCTCGACCAGATCGCGCATGGCGCTGCCGCCGCCGCCATGGGCCAGCGTCACCGTCTCGTGCCGCACCCGCCGCCGCGAGGGACGGAGGGGAACCGGGGTGGGAGCGGGAGCCTTCGCGGTCATGCCGCACCTTTCCGCAGGCCGCCATACTGGTGGTAGGCGGCGCAGGCCCCCTCGGAGGAGACCATCAGGGCGCCGATCGGGGTTTCCGGCGTGCAGGCGCCGCCGAACAGCGCGCATTGCCAGGGCTTGAGGCCGCCCTTCAGCACGTCGCCGCACTGGCAGCCGGCCGGGTCGGCGACGGCCGGGCTCTCGACCGCGAAGCGGCGCTCGGCGTCGAAGCGGGCGTAGCGCTCGCGGACGGCGACGCCGGACTCGTCGATGCTGCCGAGCCCGCGCCACTCGAAGAAGGCGCGCGTCTCGAACACCGCCTCGATGGCGGCCTGGGCCTGCGGGTTGCCGTCCTCCGGGACGATGCGGGAATACTGGTTCTCGATCGCCGCCGTGCCGCGCCCGATCTGCTCCAGCAGCATCCACACCGATTGCAGCACGTCGAGCGGCTCGAAGCCGGCGACCACCAGCGGACGGTTGTAGTGGCTGGCGATGAAGCGGTAGGGCTTCAGCCCGATCACCATGCTGACATGGCCCGGCCCGATGAAGCCGTCGATCCGCATGCCCGGCGAATCCAGCACCGCCCTGATCGTCGGGATGATGGTGATGTGGTTGCAGAACAGCGAGAAGTTGGCGATCCCCTCGCGCTCGGCCCGCAGGACGGTCAGCGCGGTCGAGGGCATCGTCGTCTCGAAGCCGAGCCCGAAGAACACCACCTCGCGGTCCGGGTTGCGCCGCGCCAGCGCCAGCGCGTCGAGCGGCGAATAGACCATGCGGATGTCGGCGCCGTCGGCCTTGGCCTGCATCAGCGACTTCCTGGACCCCGGCACCCGCATGGCGTCGCCGAAGGTGGCGAGGATGACGCGCGGATCCTCGGCGATGGCGACGCAGTCGTCGATGCGGCCCATCGGCAGCACGCAGACCGGGCAGCCGGGGCCGTGCAGGAACTCGACCCCCGGCGGCAGCACGCCGGCCAGCCCATGCCGGAAGATGGCGTGGGTGTGGCCGCCGCAGATCTCCATCAGGCGGATCGGGTCGCGCTCGGTGGCGCCGAGCGCGCGCAGCTTGTCGCCGATGCGCTCGATCAGGCGGCGGCCGGTGTCGCGGTCGTGGAAGGGGGCGGTGACGGGGCCGCCGGGGGTGAATCGGGTGGTCATGGCGCCGCTCCCGCGTGGTCCTGTTCCTGTCCTTGTCCGGCGAAGGCGGCGATCTCCGCCTCGGCCTCGCCGATCTCGGCGAGGATCGCCAGGGTCGCCTGGGCCTCCGCCTCGTCGATCAGGCTCATGGCGAAGCCGACATGGACCAGCGTCCAGCGGCCCAGCAGATCCTCAAGCGGTTCGCCCGGCGTCGCGACGCAGGTGATGTCGACGTCGCGGCGCACGCCCGACACGTCCACCGTCGCCAGCAGGGCGTCGGCGTCGGAAATGGCGACGATGCGGCCCGGAATGCCCAGACACATCGGTTGGCTCCTTCCTCTCAAAATGCGGCGTCAGTGACGCTGCGCCGTGGCGGCGCGTTCGATGCCGTAGCGTTCCAGTTTGGCGCGCAGGCCCATGCGCGACAGGCCCAGCTCGTCGGCGGCGCGGCTCTTGTTCCAGCGGCAGCGCACCAGCGTCTCCAGCAGGATGCCGGCCTCGACCCGCTCGATGCGCGTCTTCAGCGGGCCGCCCTGCGCCAGCGCCTCCAGCGCCGCGGCGTCGCCGCCAGCGCCGGCGGGCGGCGCGTGCGCGCTCATCGCGGCGCCGCGCAGCACCGTGTCGGACAGCAGCTCGGCGCCCAGCCGGTCGCCCTCGCACAGCACCAGCATCCGCATGATCTCGTTCTGCAACTCGCGCACGTTGCCGGGCCAGCCATAGCCCTCCAGGCAGGCCAGCGTCTCGTCGGTGAAGCCGGCCACCGGCTTGCCGTGGGCGGCCGAGAGCCGTTCCAGAAGGTTGCGGGCGAGCACCGGGATGTCGGCCGGGCGGTCGCGCAGCGGCGGCATGGTCAGCGTCATGGTGGCGAGCCGGTAATAGAGATCCTCGCGGAACCGCCCGGCCCGCACCTCGGCCGGCAGGTCGCGGTGGGTGGCGGCGAGCACGCGGACGTCCACTGTGCGCGTCTCGTTGGAGCCGACCGGGCGGATCTCCCCCTCCTGGAGGAAGCGCAGCAGCTTGACCTGGAAGGCGGGGGAGATGTCGCCGATCTCGTCGAGGAAAATGGTGCCGCCGTCCGCCTGCTCCAGCAGGCCGATACGGGTCGAATGCGCGCCGGTGAAGGCGCCCTTCTTGTGGCCGAACAGCTCGCTTTCCAGCAGCTCGTCGGGGATGGCGCCGCAATTCTCGGCGTAGAAGGGCCGGTCGCTGCGCGGGCTGCCGTAATGGATGGCGCGGGCCAGCAGCTCCTTGCCGGTCCCCGTCTCGCCCAGCACCAGCACCGGCACGTTGAAGCCGGCGACCTGCGCCGCCTTGCGGCAGACCGCGTCCACCGGGCTGCCGGGCGCGCGGACCAGGCTGTCGAAGCGGTAATGCTGGGCGACCCGCTCGCGCCGGGTGACGACGCGGCTCTCGGCGACCGGGGTCAGCAGCTTCAGTTCGCCCGACAGCCGGTCGTGCTCGCGCTGAAGCTGATACAGCCGGGCGGCGTTGCGGGCGGTCAGCAGCAGATGGTCGGGGTGCCAGGGCTTGGTGATGAACTGGTGGATGCCGGCGGTGTTGATGGCGCCGATGATGTCCTCGGGGTCGATGTAGCCGGTGATGACGATGCGCACCACCTCCGGCCAGCGCTCGCGCACCTCGGTCAGGAACTCCACCCCGCTGACCTCGGGCATCCGCTGGTCGGAGAAGACGATCTGGATCCATTCCGTTTCCAGCAGCCGCAGGGCCTCCTCGGCCGACAGCGCGGTGTGGACGTCGAAATCCTCGTCGAGCACGCGGGCGATGACCTCGACCGAGCGCGGCTCGTCGTCGACCACCAGGATGCCGGGGCGGGGGGAGGCGGTCATGGATGCGGCTTCGGGCCGGCGGCGGCGCGCAGGCTGGCGGCGCGGGCCTCCGCCTCGGTGGCGAGCGCGCCCAGGAAGGCGCCGCGCTCGGCCTCCAGCCAGCCGAGCCATCCGTCCATGCCCTGGCCGTCGCGCGACGACACGCGCAGGATCGCGGCCCCCGGATTGACGCGGGCGAGCGCCCGGTCGATGGCCTCGTCGTCGATGTCGAGATGCGGCGCCAGATCGGCCTTGGTCACCAGAACGAGATCGGCGCCGGCGAAGATGTCGGGGTATTTCAGGGGCTTGTCCTCCCCCTCGGTCAGCGACAGCAGGACGACCCGCTTGGCCTCGCCCAGGTCGAAGGCGGCGGGGCAGACGAGGTTGCCGACATTCTCGACGAACAGCAGGCCGCCGTCCAGGCCCGGAAGCTGCTCCAGCGCGTGCCCGACCATGTGGGCGTCGAGGTGGCAGCCCTTGCCGGTGTTGATCTGCACGGCCGGCGCCCCGGTGGCGCGGATGCGCTCGGCGTCGTTGGAGGTCTGCTGGTCGCCCTCGACGACCGCGACCGGCCAGCGGCCGGCCAGGGCCTTCAGCGTGGCGACCAGCAGGGTCGTCTTTCCGGCGCCGGGGCTGGACAGCAGGTTGACCGCGAAGGTGCCGGCGCGGGCCAGCCGCGCCCGGTTGGCGGCGGCGTAGCCGTCGTTCTTCGACAGGATGCCGCGCTCGATCTCCACCATGCGGGTCTGCGACAGGCCGGGCGCGTGGGCGCGGGCCGGCCCGGCGCCGTAGTCGAGCAGCCCGGCAGCCCCGTGATGGTGATGCCCGTCGTCGCCATGATCGTGGGAATGGCCATGATCGTGATCGTGATCGTGATCGTGGGAATGGTCATGGGAATGGCCGTGCGCGTGGTCATGCCCATGGTCATGATGATGGTGATCGTGATCGCCGTGATGATGATGGTGGTCGGCCCCGCCGACCGTGGCGCCCGAACAACCGCAAACCGTGCACATCACTCGACCTCCAGATCCTTGATCGTCATCTCGGTGCCGCCGTTGGGCTGGAGCCGGTCGCCGCCGCAGCGCGGGCAGGAGGCCAGCCGATGCTCCAGCGGCACCGTCTCGCTGCAATCGAAACACCAGCCCTGGCCCGGCACGTCGAGGATGACCAGTTCGGCCCCCTCGGCCAGCGTGCCGCGCGTCACCACGTCGAAGCCGAAGCGCAAGGCCTCGGGCTCCACCCCGGCGAAGCGGCCGATCGCCAGCCGCACCCGGCGCACGCGGGTGAAGCCGTTGCTCCGCCCGGCCTCCTCCATCGCCTGGAGCAGGCTTTCGCACAGCGCCATCTCATGCATGGCGGCAAGCCCCGCTCATGGCGCCGGCTCCGCGCCCGGTCCCATCAGAAGGACGCGGCGCGACGGGCGGCGCGGCGGGGGGGGCGGCTCGTCCACCGGGGCTGCCTCGGCCTCCGCCGGTTCCATGGCCCCGGCGGGCGGGGCGAGTTCGGCTTCGCGCAAGCGGCGGATCTCGGCGGTGCGGGCGCCGTCCTCGCGGATCTCCGGATCGAACAGGGCGACCAGCGCGGCGGCGGCGGTTTCGCTGGCGTGCAGCATGCTGGTGAATTCGAACATCGGCGAGAACAGCGAGCAGGCCTTGTAGGGGCCGACGTCCTTGCGCAGGGCGTGGACGAACTCGTAGCGGCCCGACGGGAACTCCACCAGCTCCTTGGCGCCGGGGACGAGGCCCGACCAGTCGTCGGCCCCGCCGGGCAGCAACACCAGATTCATGAACCAGGGCGTGATCAGGGCGCCGAGCCAGCGCCCGTCCCAGGGGCGGAAGCCGACCGCCTTCACCGCCAGCGCGTCGTTGACGATGGGAATGCCGCGCATCTGCGCGGTGTGGATCTCGCGGAAGGCGCGCTCCAGCCCCTGGATGACGGCGGCCGGCGGCTCCGGCGCGGCGACCATCGGACGCGGCGGAGCGGCGATGGCTGCGGGCGGCGGGGCGGCCGTGTCGGTGCCGGCGTCGAGCGTCATGAACTGGTCGCGGTCGCCGTCGCACACCGGGCAGCGCCATTCGCCGGGCAGCGCCGCGAAGGGGGTTCCGGCGGGAACCTGCCAGACGTCGCAGCCCTCGGCCGGGTCGTAGACGTGCCAGCAGATCTTGCATTCCATCCGCGCCGTCGCGGACAGGCGCGAGGCGTCGCCGAGGTAGGAGCCCTCGAACCGCCCCGGCACGGCGAAGGCGGTCATGCCGAGGCTCCGTTCGCGCCGGACCCGCCGAGGGCGTCGAGGATTTCCGCCAGCCGCTCGGCGCTGTCGGCGATGTCCTCCGCCGCCGCGCAGACGACGGCGGGCACCTGGGTGACCTCGACCGTGTTGAGGATCAGCGTGTCCATGGAGTTGTAATAGCGCACCCACCAGACATTGGGGGTGGCCGTTGCGGTGACCCGGCAATTGCCGTAGCCGCGCGACAGGATGGTGGTGGCGCCGACCCCGAGCCGCCGCTCGACGAAGGCGAGATCCTCCGGGCTGTGGGGCAGCAGGCTGAAATTCACCGCGTGGGCGGCGTCGCCGCGCTGCCAGCGGGCGCTGTGGTCAAGCAGCTCGGTCAGGATGGGCAGGCCGTTCATCAGCCCGGCGGGCGCTTCGGCTTGCGGTTCGGCCGGGGGCGCCGCCGGAAAGGCGCGGGTCAGGGCGACGCGCGGGAAGGCGCCGACCAGCACCGTCTCGCGTGGGGCGGCGGTTCCGGTCTCGTAGGAGCGAACACGCCAGACGCCGGCCAGCGCCGCCTCCTGGATCTCCAGCCGGTCGCCCGGCCGCTCGACCAGGACGGAGACCTCGCCCTCGCCCAGCGCCTCGTCGATCAAGGACAGGACCGGGGCGTCGAGCCGCTCCACCGGGATGCGGATTTCCTCGCCCTCGCTCCAGCCGGCCAGCGCGGCGTGCAGCCGTTCCAGCAGGGTGCGGGCGGCGGCGGCGCGGGCGGGGTCCGTGACGTCCGGCAGATGGGGGTGGTAGACGCGCATGCCCGACGGCATGGGCAGATACTCCAGCCCCTCCGCGTCCGCCTCGGGCTGGCTGCCGGGGCCGAAGCCGATCGGCGGGTGGGTCAGGCCGTACAGGGAGGTCATCGCGGAATCCTTCACTGCAAGCGGGCGGAGGGGGCGTGGGGGCCGAGCAGGATGGCGGCGATCCGCTCCAGGTAGTCGTCCCAGTCGCGGACGCGGGGGATGCTGCCCAGCAGATCGTCGCCGCGCAGGAAGACCAGCGCCGGCAGGCTCATCATCCCGGCGCGCGCCAGCAGGGCCTGTTCGGCGGCCGGCCCGGCGACGGCGGGTTTCAGATGGGGCGACAGGACGCGCACCAGCTCGGGCAGGATCACCGCGACATCGGCCGTCTCGGCGTTGCCCTTGCCGTGGCCGGGGAGGAAGACGACCCAGCTCTCGGTCCCGCCGCGCCAGGGCTGGTCGTCGGCGCTCTCCAGCCGGGGGTAGCCGAGCGCGTCGGTCAGCCGGTCGACCAGCGGCGGCAGCGGCAGCAGGGGTTTCGCCGGCTTCGGGGCGGGTGTCGTGGCCGGCTCGGCAACGGGCGTGTCGGTCATGCGGGGTCAGCCCTCGGAACGGCCGGCGGCGCGGGCCGCCTCCAGATGGGGGGGAAGGGTGGGGGTGCGGTCGGTCAGGTCGGCGAAGCCGTCATGCTCCTCGCCGCGCATCGCGGCGGCGACCGCCGCCAGCGCGTCGCGGATCAGCGCCGCCTCGTCGGCGTCGATGCGGCGGCGGGCGGCGCCGAGGAAGTCGAGCACCCAGTCGCCGGGCCGCGTGTCGGGCAGCAGCGACAGATCGACGGCGACGGGCGTGCCCGAGCCGTCGTCGCCGGTGGCGGCGATGCCGTCCACCGTCAGGATCCGCACGGGCGTGCCGATGCACATGGGCGGATCCTCAGAGCGCGCCGGCGGCGGCGAGCACGCGGGGATCGCCGATGCGGCAGGCCTCCTCCGCGCTGGGACGCCCGGTCTCGTAGGCCTGGCGGGACACGGCGGCGGATGCGGTGGAGGTCGCCGCCCGCGCCGGGCGGGGCTCGCCGCCCGCGCCGAACTCGTCGCGCAGGATCTCCCGCACGCGGTCGAGAACCGGCTCCAGCTGAGCGGCGACGGTGTCGGTCAGGCCGCCGCCGTAATCCTCCAGGCATTCCGGCTGGACGCCGACCAGGATCATCCGTTCCGGGCAGCGGCCCAGCAGGGTGGCGCTGCCCAGAACCTCCTGGAAGCCGGTCTGGTGCAGGCTCATCTTCTTGGCGCCGAGGAAGGCGGGGACATCGCCGTCGCGGAACTCGCGCCGGGTGCCGGGGGGCAGGCCGTAGTCGATGGCGTCGATCAGGATCAGCGTGTCGGCGCTCTCCAGATGCGGCAGCAGGTACAGGCCCTGGGTGCCGCCATCCATCAGCGTGACGTTGGGGGGGAAGCTCCAGCCCTCGGCCAGACGTTCCACGGCGCGGACGCCGAACCCTTCGTCGGCCCACAGGATGTTGCCGATTCCCAGCACCAGGATGCGGTTGCCCCGGTTCATGCCCTCTGTCCCTCCCCGTCGCGGCCGCCTTGCCGGGCGGTCCGTCCTGCCGATGCGGCGCTCCCGCCGCAGCCCGCCTCGATACTCAAGTTCCATGCCAAAGGTAGTAATTGCTCCAAGCAACTGAAATTGCGGGCGTTTTCCGGCTATTTGATTTGGTCCTGAAGCTGTTGTGGACATGAACGTTACAGAGTGGCGCCAAACTGGCAAGTTGGTTGCCGGTTTGGCTGGAGACTTGCCGTTCGGCGCGGGGGCGTTTCCGCGAGGTCCAGTCGGCAGCGGGCGTGCCCGTGCGTCCCTTGGATAGGACGGAGTGGCGCTGATCGAGCCGCTGATCGAGCCGCTGGCCGGGCGCGGGTTGCGTCCATGTCTTCGGGCTGCGCTCCACCTCCCCGCCACGCCCGCCCACCGATCCCTTCGGCGTTCACGGGTCGCTGGCGTCGCCGGGCCGGTGGAGGCCTGCTTCCGTTGCGTTGTCGCGGGTTTCCGCCGCCGCTTCATCCGGAGACGGTTCCGTCGGACTCCGATACCGTGCGATCCATTCGCGGTTGGCCACGTCCGCGAGTTTGGCAACGCCAGGAACGCTGACGTCGGGCTTCGCCGCGGATGAGCGGGGCAAGCGGTGATGATCGCGGTCGGGGATGGAGCGCTTGGTCTTGGGGAAACCCTCAGGACACCGCTGTCGCCGTCTGTTCGGCCGCCGGCCTCAGCGTCGGCGGGCCGCCGGCCGCCGTCACCAGACGGTCGCTGGCGGCCTCCAGCCGCTCCTCCAGGTCGCGCATCGCCTCGGCGCGCGGGAGGCCCGGCGGAATCGGCGGCAGGAACTCGACCACCACCGTGCCGGGGCGCTTCAGGAAGCTCTGGCGCGGCCAGTAGACCCCGGCGTTCAGCGCCATCGGCACGATGGGAATCTTCAGGCTCTCGTAGAGTACCCCGACGCCGATCCGGTAAGGCTTGTAGGCGCCGGGCGCCACCCGCGTGCCCTGCGGGAAGATCACGATCGGCCGCCCCTGGTCCCGCACCGGGCGGGAGTTGCGGATCAGCGACTTGATCGCCGCCCCGCCGGCGCCGCGATCCACCGGGATCATCCTCGCCTTGGACGCGTACCAGCCCCAGATCGGGATCCACATCAGCTCGCGCTTCAGGATGATGGCCGGGTCGTCCACCAGCAGGTGGAGCTTCATGGTCTCCCACGCCGACTGGTGCTTGGCGGCCAGCAGGAAGGAGCCCTCGGGCAGATTCTCCCGCCCGCGCACCTCGTAGCGGATGCCGACCAGCACCCGTTCCAGCCAGCCGACGCTGCGCAGGTACCACATGACGACCGCGACCATCCGGCGGCGCGGCAGCAGCAGCATCCACAGAAGGGCGAAACACATCAGCGCGGTCCAGGCGTGGAACGCGATGTTGAAGGCGAGGGAACGGAGCCAGATCATGGCCGGCAACTTGTCAGGAATCGCACGCCTTCTCAAGTGCGGTCGCGGGGGGCCGCCTCCGGCGGACCACGCCCGGCGGACAGCGTCCACGGACTCCATCTGTGGACTCGGGGCCACGCGCCGGTGCATTGTCCGTTGCCGTTGTGTCGGCGAGGCTGTGGTGGGACCGTGATCCGTTTCGAGAATGTCGGACTGCGCTACGGCACCGAATCGGAGGTGCTGCGCGACATCAGCTTCACCCTGCCGCCCGGCTCCTTCCATTTCATGACCGGGGCGAGCGGGGCGGGGAAGTCGTCGCTGCTGAAGCTGATGTATCTGGCGCACCGGCCGTCGCGCGGGCTGATCACCCTGTTCGGCCGCGACATGGCCCGCGTCACCCGCGCCGAGCTGCCGGAGATGCGCCGCCAGATCGGCGTCGTCTTCCAGGACTTCGCGCTGCTCGACCATCTGTCGGCGCTCGACAACGTGGCGCTGCCGCTGCGCATGGGCGGCGCGCCGGAAGCCGACACTGTCGCCCACTGCACCGAGATCCTGCGCTGGGTAGGGCTGGGCAACCATCTGCACGCCAAGCCCTCCACCCTGTCGGGCGGCCAGCAGCAGCGCGTCGCCATCGCCCGTTCGGTCATCAACCGGCCGCGCCTGCTGCTGGCCGACGAGCCGACCGGCAACGTCGACGACGGCATCGGCATGCGGCTGCTCTATCTGTTCGAGGAGCTTCACAAGCTGGGAACCACCGTGGTCATCGCCACCCACAACGAGGCGCTGATCCGCCGCTTCGACCACCCGCACCTGCATCTCGACAACGGCCGCCTCCAGGTCGTGCCGGCCCGCAACCCGCGCTGGGGCTGAGGGCCATGGCGCTGTTCCTCCTGGGCCGTCCGTCCGACCTGCCGCTGGCGAAGGACCCGTCCTCGCGCTTCCTGGCCTGGATCACCGCGCTGATGGTGTTCCTGGCGGCGCTGGCGCTGGCCGGGGCGATGGTGGTGTCGGACATGGCGCGGCGCTGGGACAACGGGCTGGCCGGCGGGCTGACCGTCCAGATCGCCCCGTTGCCCGGCGCCCCGGTGGCGCCGCTCGACGAACGGGTGGAGGCGGCGCTGACCGTGCTGCGCGCCGCCCCCGGCGTCAGGACGGCGACCGCGCTCGACGCCGCCGCCACCGCCCGCCTGCTGGAGCCCTGGCTCGGGCCGGAGGCGGGGGACCCGCTGCTTCCCATGCCGCGCCTCATCGACGTCGCCACCGACGGGCCGGTCGACGTGCCCGGCCTGACGCTGCGCCTGAAATCGGCGGCGCCCGGCGCCACGCTGGACGATCACGCCGTCTGGCTGGCCGACCTGCGGGCCTTCGCCGGCGCCGTGCATCTGGCGGCGCTGGGGGTGGTCGGGCTGATCGGCGGGGCCGGGGTGATGACGGTGGTCTTCTCCGTCCGCGCCGGGCTGGCCATCCACCGGCATGTGGTGGAGCTGCTGCATCTGATGGGCGCCACCGACCGCTATGTCTCCCGCCAGTTCGAGACCCATGTGGTCGGGTTGACGCTGCGCGGCGGGCTGATCGGGCTGCTGCTGGCGGTCGCGGCGCTGGCCGGGACCCTGCGCGCCTCCCAGGAACTGCGCGCCAGCCTGCTGCCCGATCTGGCGCTGGCGCCCTGGCAATGGGCGGCGCTGGCGCTGGTGCCGCTGGCCGCGGCGCTGCTGGCGCGGATGACGGCGCGCTGGACCGTGCTGCGCACCCTGGAGTCGCTGCCGTGACCGGTTCGCGGCGCGGCACGCTGGCGCGGCTGGCCGGGCGGACGCTGGCAGGGCTTCTGCTGCTGGCGGCGGTCTGGGGGCTGGGGCTGTTCTGGTTCGCCGCCGGGGTGCCGCGCCATGCCCCGAATTTGGACGACCCGGTTGCCGGGCGGGCGACCGACGCCATCGTCGTGCTGACCGGCGGCAGCAACCGGCTCGCCACCGGGCTGGAGCTGCTGGCCGCCGGGCGGGCGCGCAAGCTGTTCGTGTCGGGCGTCTATGACGGGGTCGACGTCCAGGAGCTGCTGAAGCTGTCGCGCCGCGCGCCGACCGAGATGGAATGCTGCATCGCGCTCGGCTATTCCGCCGACAGCACCATCGGCAACGCCTATGAGACGGCGGACTGGATGCGCGACCAGGGCTTCCGCTCGCTGCGGGTGGTGACCGCCAACTACCACATGCGCCGCAGCCTGCTGGAGCTGGCCATGGCGATGCCGGACATCGAGCTGGTGCCCCACCCGGTGGTCGCCCCCACGGTGCATCTGGCCGACTGGTGGCTGTGGCCGGGCACCGCCAACCTGCTGGTCAACGAGTACAACAAGCTGTTGATGACCTACGGCCGCTACGGACTCTATCGGGCCGTGGAACGCTGACGCCGCGGAACGTCCGTGCGCATGGCGGCCATGCGGCGTGTCGATTGTCCTCATTTGATTGGCATTGTCCCCATTTTAACGTCCGGTTTCGATTGGGTGCGTGTCGAGTGCGCCGAGGGTGGCATGCTTTCCCACTGAAAACATTGACTATTGAGGGCAAACCGGGTGGCGCGAAGCCCCGCTGTGACCGAAAAGATACATCCGATATCGGAAATGTAATGGTGACAATATTCGATTTGACCCTGTCGTTCGCTTGTCCATAATCCTCATTGTCTCGATTGTTCGAGCCAATGAGCGCCAGATGATGGAGGATCCGATGCGCCCTACCGACATGACCCGCAGCCCCGGCTCGTTCGCGACCGCCGCCAACGGCGACGCCCCTGCCACCCGCGGCACCAGCGTCGGCGGGCGTGCGTTCTGGACGGTGGTGGATCTGCTGTTCACCGTGTTGGAGCGGCGCAAACAGCGGCGCGCGCTGATGGCGCTCGACGAGCATCTGCTGAAGGACATCGGCGTCAGCCGCAGCGAGGTCGAGCAGGAAGTCACCAAGCCGTTCTGGCGGGGATGAGACGATGGCCGACCAACCCCTTCCCACCATCCAATACGCCCCCATCCAGTACGCCGTCGAACCGGATCTGACCGCCGACGCCTTCATCGACCTTCTGCACCGCTCCGGGCTGGCCGAACGCCGGCCCGTGGCGGAGGTTGAGCGGGTCGAGGCGATGCTGCGCAACGCCGGCCTGATCATCACCGCCCGGCTGGACGGTGCCCTGGTCGGCGTCGCCCGCTCCGTCACCGACTTCGTCTATTGCTGCTACCTGTCCGACCTCGCGGTCGACCGCGCCATCCAGGGGCGGGGCATCGGCAAGGAGCTGATGCGCCGCACCCGCGACGCGGTGGGGCCGGGCACGACCTGCCTGCTGCTTTCGGCGCCGAAGGCGGTCGGCTTCTACGAGCAGGCCGGGCTGGCCCGGCACGGGCAGGCCTTCCTGTTCACCGACCTGCCGTAAGGCGGTCGGGCGCGAACGACCCGTTCAAGACGACCGGTTCAAGACGATCCGAGGGGAGGTGTCACGCCATGACGGATCTTGCGATCTCCTTCGCGGACGTGGCGGGGGCGGCCGGGCGCATCGCCGGGGTCGCCCACCGCACGCCCGTGCTGACCTCCGCCACCGCCGACGCGCGGACCGGCGGGCGGCTCTTCTTCAAGTGCGAGAATTTCCAGCGCACCGGCGCCTTCAAGATCCGGGGCGCCTACAACGCCATCGCCCAGCTCGACGAGGCCCAGCGGGCGGCCGGCGTCGTCGCCTACTCGTCCGGCAACCACTCCCAGGCGATCGCGCTGGCCGCAAGGCTGCTCGGCGTGGCGGCGACCATCGTCATGCCGCAGGACGCCCCGGCCGCCAAGCTCGACGCGACGCGCGGCTATGGCGGCGAGGTGGTGCTGTACGACCGCTACGCCGAGCCGCCGGACGCCGTCGTCGCCCGGCTGATGGCGCGGCGCGGCGGCACCTTCATCCCGCCCTTCGACCACCCGCACGTGATGGCCGGGCAGGGCACCGTCGCCAAGGAACTGATCGAGGAGGCCGGCGACCTCGACCTGCTGCTGGTGCCGACCGGCGGCGGCGGGCTGCTGTCCGGCTGCGCCGTCGCGGCGCGGGCGCTCGTCCCCGACTGCCGGATTCTCGGTGTCGAGCCGGAAGCCGGCAACGACGCCCAGCAGAGCCTGCGTCTCGGCTCCATCGTCCGCATCGAACCGCCCAAGACCATCGCCGACGGCGCCCAGAGCCGCAGCCTCGGCCAGCTCACCTTCCCGGTGCTGCGCGCGCTGGTCGACGGCATCGAGACCGTCGCCGACGACGAGCTGGTCGAGGCCATGCGCTTCCTCGCCGCCCGCCTGAAGCTGGTGGTCGAGCCGACCGGCGGACTCGCCGTGGCGGCGGCGCTGTCCGGCCGCATCGACCTGCGCGGCAAGCGCGTCGGCATCGTCGTCACCGGCGGCAACGTCGATCTCGACCGTTTCGCGGCGCTGGTGCGGGCCGCCTGAGCTTGCGTTTCTTCCGTCCCCATCCCGTGTCCCGCCCCTTGCGAGGAAGCCGCCCCATGCGCTTGCCCATCTATCAGGTCGACGCCTTCACCGACCGCGTGTTCGCCGGCAACCCGGCGGCGGTCGTGCCTCTGGAGAGCTGGCTGCCCGACGAACAGCTCCAAGCCATCGCGGCCGAGAACAATCTGGCCGAAACCGCCTATTTCCTGCGCAGCGGCGACGTGTTCGAACTGCGCTGGTTCACCCCGGCGGTCGAGGTCGATCTGTGCGGCCACGCCACGCTGGCGACCGCCTTCGTCATTTCCACCCTGCTGGAACCGGGGCGCGACCGGCTGGACTTCGTCACCCGGCAGGCCGGCACCCTGACCGTGACCCGCTCCGGCGACCTCTTCACGCTGGATTTTCCCAGCCGCCCGGCCGAACCGGTGGCGGCCCCCGATCCGGGGCTGGCCGCCGCCCTCGGCGGGCCGGCCCCGGTCGCGGTTCTTGCCGCCCGCGACTATCTGGTCGTCTATGAGGACGAGGCGGCGGTGCGCGCCCTGTCCCCCGACATGGCGGCGCTGGCGAAGCTCGACCGTTACGCGGTGTGCGCGACGGCGCCGGGAGCGGACGGGGTGGATTTCGTCTCGCGCTTCTTCGCCCCCGCCCAGGGCATCCCGGAGGATCCGGTCACCGGCTCCGCCCATTGCACGCTGATTCCCTACTGGGCGGAGCGGCTCGGCAAGACGGCGCTGTCGGCCCGGCAGGTGTCCGCGCGCGGCGGCGAGCTGGCCTGCGCGCTGGCCGGCGACCGCGTGAGGATCGGCGGCAAGGCCGTCCTGTATCTGGAAGGCGCCATCACGGTCTGATGAGGGCGGCGTCTTGCGGGAGGGCGCGCGGGGCGTGATTTTTGCCCCCGCGCGGAGAGGGATTGTCTGGTAATCATCGGCCGGCAGCGTCCCTTTTTCCCGGTTCCGGACCTTTCCCGCGCATGACCAACGGCTTGCTTCTCGTCCCGGCGCTGTACGGCGTCGCCATCGGCCTGTCCGCCCTGCTGCTGCGCGTGCTGCCCGCCGGCGCGCTGCCGCCGGCCGCCGGGGAGGAGGCGCGGGGGCGCTTCACCACCATCGACGGGCTGCGCGGCCTGCTGGCCTACGGCGTGTTCATCCACCACGGCGTCATCACCTGGAATTACCTCCACACCGGCCAATGGGCGCTGCCGGATCAGCGGTTGTTCATCCATCTCGGGCAGTCCGGCGTCGCCCTGTTCTTCATGGTCACGGCCTTCCTGTTCTGGACCAGGATTCTGGACGCACGGACGCCGACCGACTGGCTGGGCTTCGTGGTGTCGCGCTTCTACCGGCTCTACCCGGTCTATCTGCTGGCCGCGTCCTGTGTCGTGCTGATCGCCCTGGCCTCCACCGGCTTCTCGCCGGCGGTCGGCGCCGTGACGCTGCTCCGCTCGCTGGCCGGCTGGGCCAGCTTCAAGGCGCCGCCGGTCAACGGCATGGAGAATGCCGGGCAGATCGTCGCCTACGCGACCTGGTCGCTGCCCTACGAGCTGCTGTTCTACGCGGCGCTTCCCGGCCTGGCCTTCCTGTTCGCGGGCGCCCGGCGGAGCGGGCCGGCGCTGGCCTCGCTGGCGGCGACGCTGGCGGTCCTCCTCTATTTCCGGAGCTTCAACCCGGCTGTCCTCGCGGGATTCGGCGGCGGCTTCGCCGCGGCCTGCTGGATCCGCCGACCGGGGCTCGCCGCCTTCGCCCGCTCCCCGGCCGGCGCGCTCCTCGCCCTGGCCGGGTTGGCGTGCACCGTCGCCTTCTGCGACACGGCCTACGCGCCGCTGCCGATGCTTGGGCTGACCGTCGTCTTCCTCGCCGTCGCCTCCGGGCAGGGTTTCGGGGCGCTGCTGACGCGACGCCCCATCCTCTGGCTGGGGGAAATCAGCTACGGGGTCTATCTGCTGCACGGGATCGTGCTGTGGGTCGCCATCACCGGCAACGGCGCGCTGCCGGCCGCCGTGCGGAGCGACGGAACGCTTTACGCCGCCGTGCTCGCCCTGGTCGGTGGGCTGGTTGTGCTGGCGGCGAGCCTCGTGCATCTGACGGTGGAGCGTCCGGGGATCGCGCTCGGCCGGAAACAGCTCGCGCGGCTCAGGGCCAAAGCCGCCCAACGCGCCGGCCGCCGCGCGCTGGGGGCGGCCGACGCCTGAACGGCCGGCTCAGTTCCGTCCGGCCAGCGTGCCGGTCAGGCGGGTGCGGATGGCGGCGACGGCGCAATCCATCGGGCGGTCGGCGTCCGGCTTGACCGGGGTGTTGGCGACGTCCGGGCACATGTCCTCCATCGTCCAGACGCGCGGCGGCGGCGGCGGCGGGGCGTTGGCGTCGCAGGTCGCCGGGTCGGGGTGGGTTTCGTCGGCGTTGCCGTTGGCCGGCTTGACCTCCAGGTTGGGCGACACGCCGAAGCAGTCGACCAGCGCCCCCGACGGGCGGAAGTAGCGGGCCGTGGTCAGGCGGATGCCGGTGTCGGCGCTGAGCGACGAGATGGTCTGCACCGAGCCCTTGCCGTAGGAGCGGGTGCCGAACAGCAGCGCCCGGCCATGATCCTGCAACGCCCCGGCGACGATCTCCGAGGCGGAGGCCGAGCCGCTGTTGATCAGAACCACCACCGGCAGCCCGGCCAGCAGGTCGCCCGAGGTGCCGTGGTAGGCCCGCGTCTCGTCCGGGTCGCGGCCGCGCACGGTGACGATGTCCACCGCCTCCAGCAGCCGGTCGGCGACGTTCACCGCCTGCTCCAGCAGGCCGCCGGGGTTGTTGCGCAGGTCGATCACCGCCCCGGCCAGCCGGCCGCCCGACTGGTGGCGCATGTCCTCCACCGCGGCGTCGAGGGCCGAGCTGGTCTGCTGGTTGAAGGTGGCGATGCGGATGTAGGCGACGTCGCCCTCCAGCCGGTAGCGCACCGGGTGGATCTTGACGATGGCGCGGGTCAGCGAGACCCGGTTGGTGGGGTCGGCCGAGGGCGGGCGCCGCACGGTCAGGGCGACCGAGGTGCCGACCGGACCGCGCATGCGCGCCACCGCGTCCTGCAAGTTCAGGCCCTTGACCTGCACGTCGTCGATGCGGGCGATCAGGTCGCCGCTGCGCAGGCCGGCGCGGGCGGCGGGCGAGCCGTCGATGGGGGAGACGACGCGGATCAGCCCGCTCTCCTCGTCCATCGTCACCTCGATGCCCAGCCCGCCGAACTCGCCCTGGGTCTGTTCGCGCAGGTAGCGGTAGCGCTCGGAATCGAGGAAGCTGGAATAGGGATCGAGCCCGCCCAGCATGCTGTCCAGACCCGCCTCGGTCAGGGCGCGGTCGCTGGCGCGCGGGGTTTCGGCCTTCTTCTTCTGGACGCCGGTCAGCGCCTTGTCGACCAGCACCTGCGGGTCGTAGGGCTTCACATGCTCGGTCAGGACCCGCCGCATGGCGTCGGCGAACAGCACGTAGTTGCGGTCGGAGGGGGACAGGGTTCCGTAGCCGCGCGTCTTGGCGAACTCGGCGCGGTAGCGTTCGAGCGCCGCCACGGTGTCGGCCCGGCTGGTCGGGGCCACCGCGCAGGCCGGACCGATCGCCACCATCATCAGCAGCAAGGCCGCCAGCAATTTCGCCATCCTAGGCCCCTCTCGACTGGCCGGTCCGTCCGGCGGAATCCATCGCATCGTTCACGTGCACCAGGGGTTTCGCCAGCCGGGATTGTCGCTGCCGGGCATCGACCCTAGCACGGTGTCCGCCCATTCTCAAACTCCACCCCCACCGTCCCGGCGGGAGGTGTGAACGGGAAATGGGGCGCGCGGTCCCCATTGTCGCGCCCCCGGAAGGCGACGCGCACGGGCGTGAACGGATGTGCTCCTTCGTCGAAAGGGGGAGGCGTCAGTAGGCGCCGCTGCCCTTCACCATGACCCGCACGGTGCGCAGCATGATGGCGATGTCGCTCCAGAAGTTCCAGCCCACCACATAGGCGGTGTCGAGCTGGACCCGGCGCACGTAATCGACGTCGCTGCGCCCGCTGACCTGCCACAGCCCGGTCAGGCCGGGCCGGCATTGCGTGTAGAAGGGAAAGCAGGCGTGGTAGAAGGCGACCTCGTCGTCGACGATCGGGCGCGGGCCGACCAGACTCATCTCGCCGCGCAGGACGTTGAACAGCTGCGGCAGCTCGTCCAGGCTCGACCGGCGCAGGAAACGGCCGACTCCGGTGATGCGCGGATCGTTGCGCAGCTTGCGGGCGCTCTCCCATTCGGCGCGCGCCTCGGGATTCTCGGCCAGCAGGCGGTCGAGCACCTCGTCGGCGTTCACCACCATGGAGCGGAACTTCAGGCAGGTGAAGGGCCGCCCGTCGGCGCCGACGCGGCGGTGCCCGAACACCGCCGGCCCGCCGTCCTTGGCGACGAGCCAGGCGACCGCGATCATCAGCGGTCCGAACAGGACGATGAGACCCAGCGCGCCGACGACGTCGAAGCCGCGCTTGACGCGATGGCGGTGGAGCGGCTGGCCGCCGGGCAGGCGCGCCATCGCCTGGGCGGCCGACGCGGTTCCGGCCAGCCTGTCCGGGTCCAAACGGGGGGCGCCCAAACGGACGGTGGTGAGCAGTGCCATTGGAACCTCTCTTCGCGGATCGTCCGAGTCCGGGCATAGGATCATCCGAGAGAGGCAACGGCCAGAGCGCGAAAGGGGTCCTTCCGACGGCGCGTCCGGCGCGGCAACGACGGGGTAGCCCGGTGGGCGCCGGCCGTCCGCCGTTCCGTTTCAGCCGCCGGCGCTCCCCGCGCGGCCTGCGCCATCCTCCCCGACGACGCTGATGGCGCAGGCGACGCAGGGGTCGAGCAGGGCGGCCAGCAACCGCGCCCGCTCCGGCAGGTCCGGCCCGTCCGGCAGCCCGGCCAGCCCGCGCGCCAGCGGCCCGTCGGCGGCGAAGTTCCATTCCGTCGGCGCCACCGTGCGGAAATCGGCGATGCGCCCGTCGGGGCCGAGGCGCAGCCAGTGGGCGAGCCGGCCGCGCGCCGTCTCCACCACGCCGCAGCCGGCGCCGGCCCGCGCCGGCCCGAGCGCCAGGGGGGGGGCGGGCGCCACGCGCGCCAGCGCTCCGGCCATCCGCACGGGAAGCTCGGCCAGATCGGCGAGCCGCGCCGCCGCCAGCGCCGCCAGCCCGAAGCCGTGCCGCGCGGCCACCGAAGCGACCAGCGGGTGGCCGGCGCGGCGGGCCAGCGGTCCGGTGTGGGCGGGGGCGCCGTCCCGGTGCGGGCGGGACGAGAAGGCCGGATCGGCGGCCAGCCGTTCGCCGAACCAGGAGGGGCGGTCCTCGTCCAGGGCCGCGATCCCGACGGCCCCCTGACCGGCGAGGCCGGGGGCCAGCAGCCGCGCCGTCAGCCGGGCGGCGGCGGTGGCGCCGCGCGCAGCCCAGCCGGCGAGCGAGTCGAGATCGGCCGGGCGGGGGCCGGCGAAGACATGGGATCCGATCCAGCCGGCGATCCCCTCCACCGCGCGGCCGAGCGCCGCCGGGTCGGGGCGGAGCGATCCGCCGCCCGGCATCAGCCCGTCCCCGTCCGGATGAAGCGCTTTCCCGAGGGCCGCCACGGTGGCGCGCAGCGCGCGCAGGGACTGCGGATCCGGGGATTCGCCGAGCAGCTTCGGCCATTCCATGGCGATCTGCCACGCGTGGTTGTCGGCGGCCTCGGCGTCGAGCATCAGGGAGCGCGCCGCCGCGTGGCCCGAGGCCGAGGCGTCGACACCCAGCGCGGCCTCGCAGGCCAGGGCGGCGGCGAGACCCTGGGCGGTGCCGCACAGGCTGAAAAGCAGGGGCACCAGCCGGGCTGCCTCCTCCGGCCGGCGCCCGACCAGCGCCCGCGCCGCGGCGGTCGGGCGGCGGACCGCGACCTCGGCACGGCGGACCGCCCCGCCGGAGACGTGAAGACGGACCGACACGGCCCCTTCGATGGCGGAGGGCGCGCTCACGCGCGGCCTCCTTCCGAACGCGTGTCCGCGATCCGCATCGGTGAGTCAGGGTGCATGGGCAACAACGCTTCCACAGGTACCGGCGTCGGAAGGGCGGTCGACGCCCCGGTGCGGGCCGTCGGGTTGCAAATGGCGGGAAGGCCGGACGGGAGGTTCCCGTCCGGCCTTCTCCGGCCGCATCGCGTCGTCGTGCGAAACCGGTCAGGCCCGGCGCACCACCGACAGGAAGCTCGACACCTCGCTCGACAGGGTTTGGGATTCGCCGAGCAGGTTGCCGGCGGCCGTGAGCAGCTCCTCGGCGCTCGACCCGGTGTCGCGGGCCTGGCGCGACACGTCCTCGATGCTGGAGGTCACGGCGTGGGTGCCGGTCGAGGCCTCCTGCACGTTGCGGGCGATCTCGCGGGTGGCGGCCCCCTGCTGGCCGACCGCGTCGGACACCGTCGCGGTGATGTCGCTGATGCGGCGGATGGTGTCGACGATGGCCGAGATCGCTCCCACCGCCGCCTGGGTCTCGCCCTGGATGCCGGCGACCTGGGCCTGGATGTCCTCCGTGGCCTTGGCCGTCTGGCTGGCGAGATTCTTCACCTCGCTCGCCACCACGGCGAAGCCCTTGCCGGCCTCGCCGGCGCGCGCCGCCTCGATGGTCGCGTTCAGGGCCAGCAGGTTGGTCTGCGCCGCGATCGAGTTGATGAGTTCCACCACCTCGCCGATGCGGTTGGCGGCGTTGGCCAGCCCCTTCACCGTGTCGTTGGTCGATTGCGCCTCGCTCACCGCGCGCTGGGCGACCTGGGTCGCCTCGCCGACGTGGCGGCCGATCTCGCCGATCGAGGCGGACAGCTCCTCGGCGGCGGCGGCGACGGTCTCGACGTTGCTGGACGCCTGGACGGCGGCGCTCGACACGCTGCTGGCGGCCTCCTGGGTGCTTTCGGCGCTGCTGGTCAGCCGTTCGGCGTTGCCGCGCATGCGCGTCGCGGAGTCGTTGACCGCGCGCACCACCACGTCGATCTTGCCGGCGAAGCTGCGGGTCGCCGCGTCGATCTCGGCGTGGCGGCGGGCCTGCTGCTGCTCGGCCTCGCGCTGGCGCTCGGCCAGCGACTCGGCGTTGGCCAGCCCGTCGCGGAAGCCGGCGACGGCGCGGGCCATCGCGCCGATCTCGTCGGCCCGGCCGGTTTCCTCGACGACGGTGGCGTAGTTCCTGTGGCCAAGCGCGTCGATGGCGGAGGCGAGGTGCTGGAGCGCGCCCATCTGCCGCTTCACATAGACGAAGACGCCGGCGCTCAGCAGCAGCCCGACCAGCAGCGACACCCCGCCGATCCGCCAGCCCAGGGCGCCGATCAGCGCGTGGAACTCGCCCGAGGGCATGCCGACGGCGAAGGCGCCGATCGTCTTGCCCGACTGGTCCTTCAGCGGGACGTAGCTGACCAGATAGTTGACGCCGAGCACCGGGTATTCGCCGAGCAGGCTCTCGCCCTGTCCGACGACGCGCTGGTGGATGTCGTCCGGCATGCGGGAGCCGATGGCCCGGCTGCCGTCCTTGTTCACCAGCGTGGTGGCGATGCGCGTGCTGTCGCGGAACATGGTGACGGTGATGTTCAGCGCCGACTTGATGCGGTCGACATGCTCGAACGTGCCTTCCAGCGCGGTGTCGCCGACCATCAGCTTGCCGTCGGCGATGCGGTAGGGCTGGTTCCTCGGGTTCAGGATTTCCTTGGCGACCCGGATGTTCATGTCCTGCCGGTCGATTTCCTGACGCTTCAGGTCGGTGGCGATGAAATAGAGCGCCACGAACAGCGTCGAGGCACAACTCAGGATGGTGCCAAGCAGCGTCAGCGAGACGAGCTTGTGGGTGAAGGAGAGACGTTTCAGGAACTGGCCCATAGGAAGGCTCCCGCCCCGCTGCGGGGCGAGGCTTGTTTTGCAACGCAAAGGGAAAAACTTTAGTCCCTATAAAATATCAGAGCTTTCTCTTGGGCGGCAACATCGCAATTGTCGCAGCGCCGCAACCTTTAGAGGATATTGCCGAACGCCTGCATGGGAATGGCGGCGGCGCTCCGCTCCGTGTCGGGGGGAAGGGCGATGCCGAGCGGCCGGGCGAAGGCGCGCAGCCGTTCCAGCGCCTCGCCATAGCGCAGGTCGTCCAGCAGATTCGTGATGGCCGTGGCGAAGTCCGGGTGCGCCGGGGCGAGCCGCCCCTGGAGGTAGCGCCAGACATCCTCGGCGCGCAGGTCCGCCCGGTCGAGCAGCTCGGCCAGACGGCCGATCGCCTCCTCCAGCGTCGCGTCGATCGCCGGGTCGGGCGGCGACGGGATCATCGGCGCCAGCGTGGACAGCCGGTCGAGCAGGGCGGCCAGTTCCCCCGCCAGATCCGCCGTCAGCCGCTCGGCCGTGCGGGAATGGGCGTTGCGCAGCGCCTCCTCGACCCGGCCGGCGAGCAGCGACAGGTCGGTCGCCCCGATGTAGGCCGAGGACGAGCGCAGGGCGTGGGCCAGGAAGCGGATCCGCTCGGTCTGCCCGGTCGCGGCGGCCTCGGCCAGGGCTTGGGGATGGCCGGCGCAATCGCGCAGGAAGGTCCGGACCAGCCGGGAGAGCATGGCCGGGTCGCCGTCGACGCGGCGCAGCGCCCCGTCCCAGTCCAGCCCGGCCTGCCGCGCGGCGTCGCGCGCGGCCAGGCCCATGTCCCGGTTCGTATCGGTCCGGCCCGCATCGCCGCCGCCCCTGGCCGCGTCGGGCGCCGGATCCCGCGGCGTCCGGCGTCCGGCGAGACGGACCGGATCGATCAGCCGCAGCAGGGTGTCGAACAGCAGGTCGGGCTCGATGGGCTTGCTCAGATGCTCGTCCAGCCCGGCCGCCAGGCTCGTCCGCCGATCGCCGGACATCGCCTGGGCGGTCATGGCGACGATGGGCAGATCCAGGCAGCCGGGCAGGGCGCGAATGCGCCGGGTCGCCTCCAGCCCGTCCATCACCGGCATCTGGATGTCCATCAGAACGAGGTCGTAGTCGCCGCGCCCGGCCCGCTCCACCGCCTGGACCCCGTTTTCCGCCACGTCCACGGCGATGCGCGCCTCGGTCAGCAGATGCAGCGCCACCTCGCGGTTCAGGGCGTTGTCGTCGACCAGCAGCAGGCGGGCGCCGCGCAGCCGCGACAGGTCGCCGCGCTCCGCCACCGGGGTCGCGCTCCGCTCCTCCGGCCCTCCCAGCAGGGAGGTCAGCCGGTGGCGCAGCCGGCCGGGGCTGACCGGCTTCACCAGCACGCCGTCGGCCCCGCCGCCCGGATCCTGGACGAAGGCCGGCCGGTCGCGGTCGCCGCGCGCGTCGAGCGGCATCAGCGCCAGGATCGGAAGCCCGGCGGCCCGGCCGTTGTTGCGCAGCCGCTCGATGGTCTCCGGGCCGTCCCAGCCGGGCAGCCGCCAGTCGACCAGCGCCGCCGTCACCGGGCGCCCCTCCCTCGCCGCCTGTTCGACCGCCAGCAGCGCCGCCGGTCCCGAGGCGGCCTCCAGCGGTTCGGCGCCCAGCGCCGCGACCATCTCGACCAGGGCGGCGCGGGCGGTCGGATGGTCGTCCACCACCAGCACCCGCCCGCCCAGCGGCGGGGGCGGCGGGGTTTCGGGCGCGGCCAGCCCAAGCTCCACCGCGAAGCCGAAGCGGCTGCCCCGGCCCGGCTCGCTGCTGACCGCGATGCGGCCGCCCATCAGCTCGACCAGCTGCTTGCAGATGGTCAGGCCGAGGCCGGTGCCGCCGAAGCGGCGCGTCGTGGTGTCGTCGGCCTGGACGAAGGGCTGGAAGAGCCGGGCCTGCTGGGCGTGGTCGATGCCGATCCCGCTGTCGGCGACCGAGACCTCCAGCGTCACGCGATCGGCGCCGCCGGGGGCCGCCCCGACGGTCACCAGAATCTCGCCGCGCTCGGTGAATTTCAGGGCGTTGTTGATCAGGTTGGCGAGGATCTGCCCGAGCCGCAACGGATCGCCGACCAGCCGGTCCGGCGTGCCGGGGACGACGCGGATGACCACCTCGACCCCGTCCGCCCCGCCGTTGCCGACGATCAGGTCGCACAGCGGCTCCAGCACCTCGTCGAGGCTGAAGGGCTGCTCGGCGATCGTCACCTTGCCGGCCTCGATCTTCGAGAAGTCCAGCAGGTCGTTGATGATGCCGAGCAGCCGCCCGGCCGAGGCGTTGATCGTCTCCAGATAGCCGCGCTGCCCCGGTTCGACGGCCGACTTCAGGGCGATCCGGCCGATTCCGATGATGGCGTTCATCGGCGTGCGGATCTCGTGGCTGATCATGGCGAGGAAGCGCGACTTGGCGGCGTTGGCGCGGTCCGCCTCCTCCCTGGCGCCGATCATGGCGGTCTGGAGCCGCTTCATCTCGGTGATGTCGACGTGGGTGGTGTAGGCGATGCCGTCGACGCCGCGCTGCTGGGCGACCCGCAGCCAGCGGTCGCCCGGCAGCTCGACCTCGAAGGGGGCGCTGGGAAAGCGCTGCCGCTCCGTCAGCATCGCCGGCAGGCGCGAGCGGTTGCCGCGCCACACCAGCTCCAGCAGCTCCTCGAAGCTCAGCCCGATCAGGTCGGATTTCCGCGGCACGTCGTAAAGGAACAGGGCCTGCTCGTTGGCCTTGGCGATCCGGCCGTCGGGATCCAGCAGCAGCACGCCGTCGGCGACATGCTCCAGCAGCAGATCCTCGGCGTCGGCCTGGGCGCCGGGACGGTTCCACGGCGCCGCCCCGGTCGGCGAGGCGAGCGGGGTCCACACCCGGATGCGCCCTTCCGTCCCGGTCGGCAGCGAGGCGACGCGCAGCCATTGGCCGCGGTGCTGGAAGACGAAGGGCTGGGTCTGGGCGCGGTGGCGGGCGATGCCCCCGTCGATGTAGTCGTCGATCAGCGGCAGTTCGTCCACGGACAGCCGCGCCTGATAGAAGCGGCGCAGGTTGACGGAATAGTGCTCGCCCACCCGGATGTGGCCCTCATGCTCCGGGAACAGGGTCAGGAAGCTGCGGTTCCACAGCAGGGCATGGTCGCCGGAATCGAACAGGCAGAGGCCGACATTCACGCTGTCGAGCAACTCGGCCATCAGGGCGTAGGGGCCCGTGTCCATCGCCATGCAACCACCTTGTGACCATCCGCGCCAGCCGGCCCGCCCGGTTCCGTTTCGGCTGCGGGGTGTGACAGGCCTTGCGGAAAGGGTACAGCGCCGGTCGCCGATCGGCAAAACGCTTGATTGTGATCTATTGCCGCAACGATTGTTTCCGTTTCGTAAATGAACGAATCAGGGAATTCTGCAAGCATCGGGGCTTGGCGCCTTGACCGGATCTTGCGCGGTCTTGACGCGGCGGTCCCGGCCGCCTTCCCATGGGCAAGGCCGGAAATCCAGCGAGCGGGGAAACCATGACATCCGGTGTGGTCGAGCGGGGGGCCGATCAGGCGGCGGGGCCGACGGTCCGGCGGTTGCGGATCCGGGTGCGCGGTCGGGTGCAGGGGGTCGGTTTCCGCCCGCACGCCCATGCGCTGGCCGGCCGCTTCGGCCTGACCGGCTGGGTCCTGAACGACGGCGGGGGGGTGCTGCTGGAAATCCAGGGCGCCGCCATCGCCGCCTTCCTCGACGCCCTGACCGCGGAGGCGCCGCCGCTGGCCCGCGTCGACGCGGTGGAGGCCGTGTCCCGTCCGGTCCGGCCGGACGAGGAGGGCTTCGCCATCCGCCGCAGCGAGGCGGGAAGCGCCGTCACCACCGGCGTCGCTCCCGACGCGGCGGTCTGCCCGGCCTGCCTGTCGGAGCTGTTCGATCCGGCGGACCGGCGCTACCGCTACCCCTTCCTCAACTGCACCCATTGCGGGCCGCGCTTCACCATCACCCGCCGGCTTCCCTACGACCGGCCGCAGACGGCGATGGCGGGCTTTCCGCTCTGTCCGGCCTGCGCCGCCGAATACGCCGATCCGGCCGACCGCCGCTTCCACGCCCAGCCGACCGCCTGCCCGGACTGCGGCCCCCGCCTGTCGCATCCGCCCGAGGCGATCCTCGCCGCGCTGGCGGCCGGCCGGATCGTCGCGATCAAGGGGCTGGGCGGCTTCCATCTCGTCTGCGACGCCACCGACGCCGGGGCGGTCGAGCGGCTGCGCCGGGTCAAGCAGCGCAACGGCAAGCCCTTCGCCCTGATGGTCGCCAACGCCGCGTCGGCCGCGCGCCTCGTCCATCTCGACGCGGGCGAGCGGGCGCTGCTGGAGGGGGCCGCCCGCCCCATCACGCTGCTGCGCCGCCGCGACGACGCGCCGGAACTGGCGCCCGGCATCGCCCCGGGCATCGCTCCGGATATCGCCCCTGGCTTGGCGTGGCTCGGCGTCATGCTGCCCTACACGCCGATCCACTGGCTGCTGTTCCACGAGGCCGCCGGCCGGCCGGCCGGGACCGGCTGGGCGCGGGAGCCGCAACCCCTGGTTCTGGTGATGACCTCGGCCAATCCGGGCGGCGAGCCGCTCGCCATCGGCAACGAAGAGGCCCGGGCGCGGCTGGCCGGCATCGCCGACCTGATCGTCGATCACGACCGCGACATCGTCGTCCGCGCCGACGACAGCGTGGTCCGCCGGCTGGCCGGCGCTCCGGCCTTCCTGCGGCGGGGGCGCGGCCATGTGCCGGAGCCGATCCGGCTCGCCCGCGCCGTTCCGCCCGTGCTGGCGGTCGGCGGCCATCTGAAGAACACGGTCTGCGTAACGCGCGGCGACGAGGCGTTCCTGTCGCAGCACATCGGTGATCTCGACAACCCCGCGACGCTGGATTTCCTGGAGGAGACGGTCGCCCATCTGCTCCATGTCCTGGGGGTGGAGCCGGTGGCGGTCGCCCATGACCGGCACCCCGACTTCCACTCCACCCGCTTCGCCGGGCGCATGGGGCTGCCGACGGTCGCGGTCCAGCACCACCACGCCCATGTCGCCGCCGTGCTGGCCGAGCATCGGATCGATCCCCGGGACGAGGGGCCGGCGGTCGGCCTCGCGCTCGACGGGTTCGGGCTGGGGCCGGGGGGCGAATCCTGGGGGGGCGAGATGCTGCTGGTCGAGGGGGCGTCCTGCCGGCGTCTTGGCCATCTTGCGCCGCTGGCCCAGCCCGGCGGCGACCTCGCCGCCCGCCAGCCCTGGCGCATGGCGGCGGCGGTGCTGGTCCGCATGGGCCGGGCCGGCGAGATCGTCCCCCGCTTCGCCGCCCACGGCCCGGCCGAGGGGGTGCGGCGGATGATCGAGGGCGGCATCAACGCGCCGCCGACCAGCTCCTGCGGGCGTTGGTTCGACGCCGCCTGCGGCATCCTCGGCGTGCGTCCGGTCGCCGGCTTCGAGGGCGAGGCGCCGATGATCCTGGAATCGCTGGTCCGCCGGCCCCGCGTCGCGGACGGCGGGTGGCGGGTGGCGGACGGGGTGCTCGATCTCACGCCCCTGCTGGAGCGGCTGCTGGACGCCGCCGACGCGGCGGAGGGTGCGGAGCTGTTCCACGGCACGCTGACGGCCGCGCTGATCGACTGGTCCCTGCCGGCCCTGCGCGAGCATGGTCTGCGGCGGATCGTGCTGTCGGGAGGCTGCCTGATGAACGGGGTGCTGGCCGAGGGGCTGGCGGCGGGCTTCGCGGCGGCCGGGATCGAGGCGCTGCTGCCGCGGCAGGCCCCGGCCAACGACGGCGGCCTCAGCTTGGGGCAGGCCTGGGTCGCCTCGGCCGAAATCGGCGCCACGGAAATCGGAGGCGCGCGGGAATAGAAGCCCGGCGCGCGGCGTCCTGGGCTCGGAAAGCCGCGCCGGCACCGGGCTGGCGCGGACGCTGGGGAGTTTCACGGGATGATCGACAACGACACGCGCGTCGGCCGGATGGATCGGACGGCGGAGGGCGGACGGGACGCCCTGCTGCTGGCCGCCCGTGTCCTGCTGGGCGCGATCTTCGTCCAGAGCGGGTTCGGCAAGCTGATGGCGCTGGGCGGCTTCATCGCCGGGCTGGAGAGCCAGGGGGTGCCGATGGCGGCGGTGGCCGGCACCGTCGGGGCGGTGGTCGAATGCTTCGGCGGGCTGGCGGTGGTGCTGGGTGCCTGGACCCGGCTGGCCGCGCTGCTGGTCGCCGGCTTCACCGTCGCCGCCACGCTGATCGCCCACCGCTATTGGGACGCGGCGCCCGAGGCGATGAAGATGCAGCAGATCCAGTTCATGAAGAACCTCGCCATCATCGGCGGTTATCTGGCGCTGGTCGCGTCGGGCGCGGGGCGCTTCAGCGTCGACGGTTTCCGCGGCCCGCGCCGCTGATTGTCGCAACCGGTTGCCGGGCGTTGCCGGGCGGTCCATATCTGGCCCAGTCGTGAACTGCGCCGGTGGCCGGAATCGTCATGGGGTTGATGGGCAAGGGACGCCGCTCGGCGTTGGGGATGACGCTGGCCGGAGCAATGCTGACGCTGCTGCCGGGGGGCGCCGCGCGCGCCGAGGGCGCCGGGCCGGCGGCCGAGCTGGCGGCGAGGACCTGCGCGACGCTGGCGGCGCGGGTGGACGAGATCGCCGGCTCCGGCCCGGTGTTCCTGCGCAGCTACGACAACGCCTACGCCCCCGGCCCGACCTCCGAGCCGGCGCTGTCCATCGCCGCCTTCACCTACGACAACGCGCTGGCGGTCATCGCGCTGAACGGCTGCGGCAAGCGACCCCAGGCGCTGCGCATCGGCGAGGCGCTGCTGGACGCAGTGACGCTCGACCGCGCCGGCTACAAGGGCCGCCTGCGCAACACCTACCGGGCCGGCGCGCAGAAGCAGCGGCCGATCCCGCCGATGGGCTGGTGGGACGCCGTGGAGAACCGCTGGCTGGAGGACCCCTACCAGATCGGCACCGCCACCGGGAACGTCGCTTGGGCCGGGCTGGCGCTGGTGACGCTGGGCGAGGCGACCGGCGAGAAGCGTTTCCGCGACGGCGCCGCCGAACTGGCCCGCTGGGTCGCCGACAAGACCGCCGACCCGCGCGGGCCGGGCGGCTTCAACGGCGGGGTGCAGGGCTTCGACAACGCGCCGCAGCTCCTGACCTGGAAATCGACCGAGCACAACACCGATCTGGTCGCCCTGTTCGGCCGGCTCGGCAAGGGGTGGGAGGCTCCGGCCCAGGCGGCGCGCGGCTTCCTCGACGCCGCCTGGGCGGCCGGCAACGGGCATTTCCCGGTCGGCACGACGCCGGACGGGGTGACGATCAGCCACGCCACCTCGGGGCTCGACGCGCAGCTCTGGCCCCTGCTGCTGCGCGACGCGCCGGAGGCGTGGCGCGGCGCGCTGGCCTACGCCGAGCGGGCGCATGGGGTGGACGGTGGTTTCGACTTCAACGACGACCGCGACGGCGTCTGGGTGGAGGGCACCGCGCAGGCGGCGCTGACCTACCGGGCGCTTGGCCGGCGGGCCGACGCCGACCGGCTGTTCGCCGGGCTGCTGGAAGACATCAGCCCCGGCGGCTTCCTGTGGGCGACCCGCCCGGCGGTGCTGACCACCGGGCTGGCCATCGGTCCGGACAGCAAGACCGACGATTTCCTCTATTACCGCCGCCCGCATCTGGGAGCGACCGCCTGGGCCACGCTGGCGGCGCTGGGATTGAACCCCTTCACCGGAGCGCGGGTGCCCTGAGCGTTCCGGTAGGAGGGAGCGGGGTCCGTTCACACTCTCTTCCTTGCGTCATGACCGGGCTTGTCCCGGTCATCCACGCGCAAGCTTCAGGGGATGATTTGCGGCCGTGGATGCCCGGCACAAGGCCGGGCATGACGGGTGAGGGAAAGAGTGGCGGCAGTTCCTCCCCCGCCCAGCGGGGGAGGTTGGGTGGGGGCAAGACCCGGGCTCAGCCGGCCGGCTCCAGCGCCTTGGGCGAGGCCGGCTTGGCCGCCTTCGGTTCCGGCTCGTCGGCCGGGGCCTCGGCGTCCTTGAAGGTGCGCACGCCGCTGACCATCGTCGAGATGATCGACTGGCGGGACATGATGTCCTCGCGCACCGCAGCGTAAACGTGGACCATCACGAACAGGATGATCACCCACATGCCCAGATGGTGCCAGGTGTGGACGTCCTGGCTCTGGCCGAACAGCGGGATGACCCAGCCGAACAGCCGGTCCTGCCAGCTGTCCACCCCGGCCCCCTCGCCGTAGAGCGCGAAGCCGGTCACGATCATGAAGACGCTGCCGACCGCGATGGTCCAGAACATGGCGAACTGGGCCAGCGGGTTGTGCCCGACATAGAGCTTCGGCTTGCGCTCCAGGAACAGGTACCAGCGCGCCTCCAGGAACAGCTCGCCCCACCAGTGGCCGTCCCAGAAGGGGAAGCGGAACAGCTGCTTGGCGTGGTGGTTGCCGGCGAAGGCCCAGTAGAGCCGGCCGAGGAAGCCGATCGCGAAGATGTAGCCCGCCGCGAAATGGGCGAAGCGGATGTAGCCCATCAGGTAGTTGGCGCTGGCCTCGCCGGGCATGCTCGGCAGCGGGCTGCCGATCAGATAGCCGGTGACGGCCAGCACGGTGATGGCGAGCGCGTTGACCCAGTGCCACAGGCGCACCGGGACCTCGTACACGTAGATCGCCTTCAGGAAGCGCGCGGGCGCCGCCGGGGCGGACGGATCCTCCGCCCCCCCCGGCGCCGCGCCGTCCCGTTTCCCGTGGTCGAGAGGTGCCATGGCGAAACCCTCCGGTCTGGGATCAGCGCACGGTGACGCGGGCCAGCTCGGCCCCGTCCGGCGCCATCACGTGGGTCGAGCAGGCGAGGCAGGGGTCGAAGCTGTGCAGGGTGCGCAGGATCTCGACCGGCTCGTCCGGACGCTCCATCGGCGTGTTGAGCAGTGACGCCTCGAAGGCGCCGATGTTGCCCTTGGGATCGCGCGGGCTGCCGTTCCAGGTCGAGGGAACGACGCACTGGTAGTTCTCGATCTTGCCGTCCTTGATCTTGATCCAGTGGCCGAGTCCGCCGCGCGGCGCCGCGACGACGCCGACGCCCTTGGCCTCCTTCGGCCAGCTCTTGGGATCCCACTTCTCGACGTTGGCGGTGGCGGTGTCGCCGGCCTTGATGTTGGCGACGAGGCTGTGCCAGTCGTCCAGCATCATGGTCGCGCAGTACTGCGCCTCCAGCGCGCGGGCGAGCGTGCGGCCGATGGTGGTCGGCAGCGCCTGCTGCGGCGTGAAGCTGGTGCCCGACAGGCTGTTGAAGCGGCCGAGCGAATCGGTGATCTGGTCGCGCACGTAGGTGACGTTCTGGGCGTAGGCCAGGATGTAGCGGGGCAGGGGGCCGACCTCCACCGCGTGGCCGCGCCAGCGCGGCGCCTTGATCCAGGAGTATTTGGCCGCCTCGTCCAGCTCCTTGATGTCGGTGCGGCTGCCCTTGGTGTTGGGGCCCAGTTCGAACTTCGCCTCGGTGACGCCGTCCCAGGGATGCAGGCCCTTGTTCTCGTCCTCGTAGCTGTACCAGCTGTGGGCGACGAACTCCTGCACCTGCGCCGGGTCGCGCGGGTCGATCGGGTGCACCTCGTTCCAGTTGCCGTTCAGGATGACGCCGCCGGGAAGCTGGCAGGTCGAGCGGTCGTAGGGGACCTTCTCGTAGTCGCCGTAATCCATCACGTTGGTGGCCGACAGCCCGCCGCCGTAGAGCCAGCCCTTGTAGAAGCTGGCGATGGCCAGGACGTCGGGGATGTAGACGTTGTCGATGAAGGCGGCGGCCTCCTGCATGCGGGCCAGAACGAAGTTCAGCCGCTCCATGTTGACCGGCGCGCCGGCCGCTCCGGTCCCCTCCATGTTGATGGCGCAGGGCACGCCGCCGACCATGTAGTTGGGGTGCGGGTTCTTGCCGCCGAACACCGCGTGGATCTTGACGATGTCCTTCTGGAGGTCGAGCGCCTCCAGGTAATGCGTGACCGCCATCAGGTCGGCCTCGGGCGGCAGCTTGTAGGCCGGGTTGTCCCAGTAGCCGTTCTTGAAGATGCCGAGCTGGCCCGATTCCACGAACTTCTTCAGCCGGTTCTGCACGTCGCGGAAATAGCCGGGGCTGGATTTCGGGTGGCGCGGCGACACCGACTGCTGGAGCGCCGAGGTCGCCTGCGGGTCGGCCTTCAGCGCGTTGACCGGGTTGACCCAGTCGAGCGCGTGCAGATGGTAGAAATGGACGATGTGGTCATGGACCTGCAACGTCTTCGCCATGATCTCGCGGATCAGGTGGGCGTTCTTCGGAATGCGGATCCCGAGCGCGTCCTCGACCGCGCGGACCGAGGTCAGGGCGTGGCAGCCGGTGCAGACGCCGCAGATGCGCTCGACGAAGGCCCAGGCGTCGCGCGGGTCGCGACCCTTGAGGATGACCTCCAGCCCGCGCCACATGGTGCCGGTCGAGACGGCGTTGCGGATGATGTTGTCGGAATCGACGTTCACCTCGCAGCGCATGTGCCCCTCGATGCGCGTCACCGGATCGACGACGATGCGCCGGCCGCCATTGTCGAGGGCGAAGCCGTTGGGGGTTTGCAGAACGGCCATGGTCAGACGTCTCCCTTGTGCTGCGCGCGCTTCAGGGCGCTGACCGCCGCGTGCGCGGCGATGACTCCGCCGACGCCGATGGCGGCGGTGGCGCCGACCTGATCGGCGTTGGCCTCGATCCCGAACTGGTGGAAATCGGACAGGCGGGCGTACCAGGACCCCTTGTCCCAGAAGCCGTCCTCCGAGCAGCCGATGCAGCCGTGGCCGGCCTGGATGGGGAAGCTGGTCCCCTCGTTCCAGCGCACGGTGGAGCAGGCGTTGTAGGTCGTCGGACCCTTGCAGCCGACCTTGTAGAGGCAATGGCCCTTGCGCGCGCCCTCGTCGTCGAAGGCCTCGACGAACTGGCCGGCGTCGAAATGCGGCCGGCGGTAGCATTTGTCGTGGATGCGCTGGCTGTAGAACATCTTCGGGCGGCCCTGGCGGTCCAGCTCCGGGATGCGGTCGAAGGTCAGCATGTAGGTGATGACGCCGGTCATCACCTCGGCGATCGGCGGGCAGCCGGGCACCTTGATGATCGGCTTGTCGGTGATGACCTCGTGCACCGGGGTGGCGCGCGTCGGGTTGGGCCGCGCCGCCTGGACGCAGCCGAAGCTGGCGCAGGAGCCCCAGGAGATGATCGCCTTGGCGTCGCGCGACACCTTGCGCAGCTGGTCGAGGAAGGGCTTGCCGCCGATGATGCAGGACATGCCGTCCTGGTTCAGCGGCGGGTTGCCCTCCACCGCCAGGATGTAGTTGCCCTTGTACTTCTCCATCACCTCGTCGAGGATCGCCTCGGCCTGATGACCGGCGGCGGCCATCAGCGTGTCGTCGTAGTCGAGCGAGATCATCGACAGCACCACGTCCTTCACCAGCGGGTGCGCCGAGCGGATGAAGGATTCGGAGCAGCAGGTGCATTCCAGCCCGTGCAGCCACAGCACCGGGGTGCGCGGCTTGGTCTCCATGGCGTGGACGATCTGCGGCACCAGCTCCGGCCCCAGCCCGAGGGCGGCGGCCGTGAGCGAACAGTATTTCAGGAACGAGCGGCGGGTGATGCCCTGCCGCCGCATGACCTCGTAGAAGGTCTCCAGCGCAGCCATTCGGAATGTCCTCTCCCAACGTGGCGCGGCGTTTGGGAGGGCCGCCGCGCCCTTCTCGGAAGGGGTAGAGGCAACATTCGTGCCGATATACGAACAATCGGCGCGGCAATGGTTGGGAGTGTTCCGGAGCGCCGCCGGCTGGCAAGCGGCTGTCCGGAATGGCCGTGGCGGTGGAAGCGGCGTTGCCGGTGGCTGGGAAGGTCCCTTCGGGTCGGACTCAGGCGGCGGACAAGAGGGCGTCGAGGATGGTCCGGCGCTGCGCGTTCAGGAAGAAATGATCGCCGGGCAGGCGGTGCAGCGCGAAGCCGGCGCCGGCCAGCCGCTCCCACTCGGCCACGGCCTCGACCGGGACCTCGGCGTCGCCGGTGCCGGCGAAGGCGACCAGCGGGATCGGCAGCGGCGCGGGGGCCGGCTCGAAGAAGCGGTCGGACATGCCGAAGTCGGCGCGCAGCAGCGGCACCATCAGCTCCATCAGCTCGGCCGAGGCCAGCACCTCGGGCGGGGTGCCGCCCAGCGCGTGCAGCTTGTCGCGGAACTCGGCCTCGCTCAGATCCTGGGTGGCGGTGCGGCGCAGCGTCACCTGCGGCGCGCGGCGTCCCGAGACGGCGAGCAGGCGCGGCGGGTGGCCGCGCCCGATCAGCGCGCGGGCGGTGGCGTAGGCCAGCGCGGCGCCCAGCGAATGGCCGAACAGGATCAGCGGCCGGTCGAGGCGTCCGCCCAAGCGTTCGGTCAGCGCCTCAAGGACCGGCGGAACCGCCTCCGCCACCGTCGTCAGACAGGGTTCGCCGAAGCGGTGCTCGCGGCCGGGCAGGCGGACGGCGAGGAGCTCGTCCTCCGGTCCGGCGTCGCGGTGCCAGTCGCGGAACAGGGCGGCCCCGGCCCCGGCGTAGGGGAAGCACAGCAGGATCCGGCGTGGATGGGCGACGGGGCGGAAGCTGTGCAGCCAACGGTTCGCGGTCGAGGCGTTCACGGTCATGGTTCCTGGGCCAACCCTGAAATTCGTGGATGGGGCACGCGTCGCCGGAGTTGCGCGATCCCACGCATCAGAAAGGTTGGAAACCGTCGCTTGTCAAACGCTTCTCACGCCAGCGCCCCGGCGGCCCGGACGGTTTCAGCCTCCTGCGGGGCGACGAAGCGCCCGGCCGGCAGCACCACCGTCGCCGTGGTGCCGCGCCCCAGCACGCTGGTCAGGCCGAGGCTGCCCTGGTGCATCTCGACCAGCGACTTGACCAGCCCCAGCCCCAGCCCGGTTCCGGCGTAGCGCCGGGTGTGGGAGTTGTCGACCTGATGGAACGGCTCCAGCACCTGCTCCAGCTCGCCTTGCGGGATGCCGATCCCGGTGTCGGTGACGCGCAGGCGCAAATCCAGCTGGGCCCGGTCGGCGATGACGACGATGTGGCCGCCGGCCGGCGTGAACTTCACGGCGTTCGACAGCAGGTTCAGCAGGATCTGCCGCAAGGCCCGCTCGTCGGCCAGCAGGTCCGGCAGATCGGGGTCCAGCGAGACGGAGAGCCCGATTCCCTTCTGCACCGCCAGCGGCTCGATCTGGCGCAGGCATTGTCCGACGACCGCGCGGACCGCCAGCCGTTCCTCGTGCAGGACGTACTTGCCCGATTCGATCTTGGTGGTGTCGAGGATGTCGTTGATCAGGCTCAGCAGATGCAGGCCGGAGCGCCGGATGTCCGACACATACTCCGTCTGCTTGGCCGACATGGCGCCGAAGATGCCGCTCTCCAGCGCCTCGGCGAAACCGATGACGGCGTTCAGCGGGGTGCGCAGCTCATGGCTCATGTTGGCGAGGAACCGGGTCTTCGCCTGGTTGGAGGAATCGGACGCCTGCTTGGCGGCGATCAGTTCGGCCTCCGCCCGGTGACGGGCGGCGATGTCGAGAATCAGCCGGCGCTGGCTGTCGCGCAGGGCGCCCTCGCTGGCCTGGAGATCCTCCAGCATCCGCTCGCGGCGGCCGGCCTCGCGGACCAGCGTCAGGGTCAGAAGCCCCAGCATCAGGCTGGCGCCGAGCGCCGCCGCCAGTTCCACCACCGCGCGCATCCGCCAGGGAGCGAGCACCGCGTCGCGGGCCAGCGACACCGTGACCACCAGCGGAACCTCGGACGATGTCCGGTGGCTGGAGATGCGGTCCGTTCCCTCGTCCCGCCCGCCCGCCCCGTCCCGGACCGGGCGGCCGACGAAGCGCTCATGGTCGGGAAAGCGCGCCACCACCGGACCGTCGGCGTGGTGGAGCGTCACCACCGCGTCGTTGCGCAGCTTCAGCGATTCGTAGAAGCCGCGGAAGGCCGCCGGCTCGACGACGGCGACGGCGACTCCGGCGAAGCGCCCGTCGGGCGTCTCCAGCCGGCGGCTCATGCTGACGAACCAGGCGCCGGACGTGCGTCCCTCCACCGGAACGCCGAGATAGACGGTGCCGGCCGGCCCGTCGCGGTGGGCCAGCAGATAGTCGCGGTCGGACAGGTCGAGGTCGGCGGGTTCCAGCGTGTCGGTGTCGTGGATCAGCCGCCCGTCGGCCGACACCACCAGCAGGGCGCGGGTCAGCGGCGAGAGGGCGAGCTGGCGCCGCAGCAGCGCGTGCACCTCGGGCGCGCCGCGGGTCCAGCGGTCGCCGCGCACCGCCAGCACCTCGGCGACTCCCGCCAGGGTCTTGGCGACCCCGGAAAAGCTGTCGGTGGCGTGGCGTTCGAGGACGAGGGCCAGCGACTGCGTCTCGTCGCGCGCCTGGTCGACCAGGGTGCCGTGCTCGCGCAGCAGGTCGTAGCCGATCATGGCGTTGAGGCCGAGGATCAGCACCACCCCGAACGCGCTCATGCCGCCCTTGAGCCGTGAAAACACGCGGAGCCCCGTGCTGTTGAAGGGCGTCGAGGTCAGGGCCGGTCCGCCCGGAGGCGGGACGGCGCTCCATGAAAGCAAAGCGGACGCGGCGGCGCAACCGGGCTCGGCCCTGATCGGGGCCGGGTCAGGACCCCCGATCGGGATCCACCACCGTGAGCGCGATGACGTCGGAGTCGATCAGCACCTTGCCGGCATGCTCGAAATTGACGGTGACGCGGTTGCGGATGGCCGACTGCACCTGGCCCAGCCCCCAGTCGGGCTGGCTCGGGTGGCGCACCCAGGCGCCGGGAACCAGGGAATCGTCCATCGCGCATCCTTTCCGGAACTCGAATCGCTGTGTCGATGGTAGGATATCGGATATGGATCCGGGTGCGCACGCGGCAATCGCCGCCGCGACCGGACTTTTCCGCCTTGCTGGAGACGCCACCTTGACCATCGACATCCGGGTGCTCGAACTGCTCGCCTCCAAGCTCTGCCACGATCTCGTCAGCCCGGTGGGGGCCATCCGCAACGGGCTGGAACTGATCGAGGAGATGCAGGACGACGAGGACGGCGCGCCCGCCGGCGGATTCGTCGGCGAGGCGGTGAAGCTGATCGACCATTCCTCGTTGCAGGCCGACCGGCGGCTGCGGGTGTTCCGGCTGGCCTACGGGGTCGCCGGGCGCGACCAGAAGGGATTCGGCGACGCCCGCAACGCCGCCGCCGGCTGGCTCGACGGCGGGCGCACCAAGCTGGACTGGCCGGAGCGGGTGCCGAGCGACATGATCGCCTACCGGCGCGGCGTCGTGAAGACGCTGCTCAACCTCGTGCTGCTGGCCGACGAGGCGCTGACCCACGGCGGCATCATCCGCGTGACGGGGGAGGGCACCGAGGAATCGGGCCGCCTGACCGTCACCGCCGAGGGCCGCCCCGGCGCGCTCAACCCGGCCACCGCCGCCGCGCTGGCCGGAACGGAGGCGGCCGAGCTGACGCCGCGCAGCGTCCACGCCTATCTGGCCGGCCGCTTCGCCGAGGATGACGGGTTCCGCATCGCCGTCACCCCGTCGGGCCCCGACCGGCTGGTCCTCACCGCCGACTGGTGAGGGGCCGGGGCATCTTTCATCCGTCGTGACCGGGCCTGTCCCGGTCATGACGGTACGCGGGGGAAGACAGGGGGTTGCCGGCCGGACGGCCCCTCACAGCTGCTTGAAGATGCGCGGCTCCACCACGACCCGCTCGACCCCGCCGGTCGTCTGGTGCGCGGTGGTGCGCAGCGTCACCGCCAGATTGTGCCGCGCCGCCTGGGCCAGCGCCTCGTTCAGGGTTGCCACCGCGTCGCGCACGGCCTTGGCGAGATCCGCATCCTTCATCGGTCCTCCTGTGACAATCCGCGCCGCGTTTCCTCGGCGGGGTGTTGCACGAACGTCCCTATCAAAAGAGGTAAGGTTCTCTTAATCAGTGTTTGACACGCTCCGGTCACACCTGGACTGGAACGCAACCGGCGACGCTCGACGTCGCCCGTTCGGGCCGCGGGCCGGCACGGACCATAACATTGGGCCTGGGGAATGCGACATGGATGATCTGCTCTCCGAATTTCTGACGGAAACCAACGAAAACCTATCGGTGCTCGACGTCGAGTTGGTCCGATTGGAGCAGAATCCCAACAATCCGGAACTGCTGTCGAACATCTTCCGCCTCGTCCACACCATCAAGGGCACCTGCGGCTTCCTCGGCCTGCCGCGCCTGGAGAAGGTGGCGCACGCGTCGGAGAACGTGCTCGGCAAGTTCCGCGACGGCGAACTGACGATCAACCCGGAAGCGGTCTCGCTGATCCTCCAGGCGCTCGACACCATCAAGAGCCTGCTCGCCGTGCTGGAGGCCACCGAGGCCGAGCCGCCGGGCGACGACCTGCCGCTGATCGAGCGGCTGAACCTGTGCGCCGAAGGCAAGCTGGGCGGCCCCGCCCCGGCTCCGGCCGCCGCCCCGCCGCCCGCCGCCCCCACCGCCCCGGCCGTCGCCGCCGCGGAGGAGCGCCCGGTGACGCTCGACGAGCTGGAGGCGCTGTGGAATTCCACGCCCGGCCCGGCGACCCCGGTTCCCGCCCCGGCCAGCACCGCGCTGGCGCCCCGCGCGCCCGAGCCGGCCGATGAGCCCGCCCCCTCCCAGGATCTGGTCGTTCCGGAACCGGAGCCGGTTCCCGCCGCCAAGGTTCCGGTCGCCGCGACCCCGGTCACCGGCGGCGGCGCTGGCGGCAACGACGGCGGCACCGAGGCCGCGACCAAGGAATCGGCGGTCGCCGCCCAGACCATCCGCGTCAACGTCGACCTGCTCGAAAACCTGATGACCATGGTCTCGGAGCTGGTGCTGACCCGCAACCAGCTGCTCCAGATCCTCCGGTCCCAGAAGGAGAGCGAGTTCGCCGCGCCCTTGCAGCGCCTGAACCATGTGACGTCCGAGTTGCAGGAAGGCGTCATGAAGACGCGCATGCAGCCGATCGGCAACGCCTGGGCCAAGCTGCCGCGCCTGGTGCGCGATCTCGCGCACGAACTGAACAAGAAGATCGACCTCCAGATGCTCGGCGCCGACACCGAGCTGGACCGCCAGGTGCTGGAGCTGATCAAGGATCCGCTGACCCACATGGTGCGCAACAGCGCCGACCATGGGTTGGAGATCCCGGCCGAGCGCGTCAAGGCCGGCAAGATCGAGACCGGCCGCATCACCCTCAACGCCTATCACGAGGGCGGCCACATCATCATCGAGATCCAGGATGATGGTAAGGGTCTGGCGATCGACCGGATCAAGCAGAAGGCCATCCAGAACAACATGGCCTCGGAGATCGAGCTGGCGTCGATGACCGACCAGCAGATCATCCAGTTCATCATGAAGCCCGGCTTCTCGACCGCGGCGAAGGTCACCAACGTGTCGGGCCGCGGCGTCGGCATGGACGTGGTCAAGACCAACATCGAGAAGATCGGCGGCACGATCGAGATCAAGTCGACCCAGGGCAAGGGGTCGACCTTCGTCATCAAGATCCCGCTGACGCTGGCCATCGTCTCCGCCCTGATCGTCGAGTGCGCCGGCGAGCGCTTCGCCATCCCGCAGATCAGCGTGGTCGAGCTGGTGCGCGCCGCCGCCGACAGCGAGCACACCATCGAGCGCCTGAAGGGCACGCCGGTGCTGCGCCTGCGCAACCGCCTGCTGCCGCTGGTCTCGCTCCAGCAGCTCCTCAGGCTCGACGACGCCGCCGAGGCCGCCAAGAAGACCGAGGACGAGACCTTCATCGTCGTCACCCAGGTCGGCACCTACACCTTCGGCATCATGGTCGACCGCGTGTTCGACACCGAGGAAATCGTCGTCAAGCCGGTCGCCCCGATCCTGCGCCACATCGAGATGTTCTCGGGCAACACGATCCTGGGCGACGGCTCGGTGATCATGATCCTCGACCCCAACGGCATCGCGTCGGCCACCGGCGAGCTGGGCGGTGGCGAGAGCGCCGGCAAGGAGGCGGCCACCGTCCAGACCCAGCGCCAGGAGGACAAGATGGCGCTCCTGCTGTTCCGCGCCGGGGAGGGCGCGCCCAAGGCGGTGCCGCTGTCGCTGGTCGCCCGCCTGGAGGACGTCGATCTCGCCACGGTCGAGATGTCCAACGGCCTGCCGATGGTCCAGTACCGCGGCAAGCTGATGCCGCTGGTCCCGATCGACCCCAACTTCATGATCGGCCAGGAAGGCCGCCAGCCGGTGCTGGTCTTCGCCGACGGCGACCGCTCGATGGGCCTGATCGTCGACGAGATCGTCGACATCGTCGAGGAGAAGCTCCAGGTCCAGCTCGCCGCCGAGCGTCCCGGCCTGATGGGCTCGGCGATCATCGCCGGCAAGGCGACGGAGGTCATCGACGCCGGCTTCTTCCTGACCCAGGCCTACAAGGACTGGTTCGGCTCGGCCACCAACGAGGGGTTCGAGGAGGAGAAGCTCCAGCGCGTGCTGCTGGTCGACGACAGCCCCTTCTTCCGCAACCTGCTGACGCCGCTGCTGTCGGTCGCCGGCTACGACGTGACGGCGGTGGAGAACGCCGGCGACGCGCTGGCGCTGTGCGAGGCCGGCGAGGACTTCGACGTCATCGTGTCGGACATCGAGATGCCGGGCATGAGCGGCTTCGACTTCGCCGAGGCGGTCCGCCACGGCAGCCGTTGGCATCATGTGCCGATGGTGGCATTGTCGAGCCACGCCAGCCCGCGCGACCTCGATCGCGGCCGGATCGCCGGTTTCAACGACTATGTCGCCAAGTTCGACCGTGACGCGCTGCTCTACGCCCTCCAGCAGACGCTGACCGAACAGAAAGGTGCCGCATGAGCAACGCCAAGCTGCCGTCCACCGTCCGGAAGTCGAAGGGCGACGACCTCGTCGCCACCGGCAACCAGGATTACGTGACCATGACGATCGCCGACCAGATGTTCGGCATCCCGGTCCTTCAGGTGCAGGACGTGCTGGGGCATCAGCGGATCACCCGGATCCCGCTGGCGCCGCCCGAGGTGGCCGGCTCGCTGAACCTGCGCGGCCGCATCGTCACCGCGATCGACGTCCGCCTGCGGCTCGGCCTGACCGGCCGGCCGAAGGACAAGCCCGGCATGTCCATCGTCGTCGACCTGCGCGGCGAGCTGTACAGCCTGATGGTCGACTCGGTCGGCGAGGTGCTGAGCCTCACCAACGAGGATTTCGAGCGCAACCCGGCGACGCTGGATCCGCGCTGGCGCGAGGTGTCGACCGGCATCTACCGCCTGAACGGCCAGCTGATGGTGGTTCTCGACGTTCCGCGCCTGCTGAACTTCACGACCGTCGAGGCGGCTTAAAGTCGGGGCGGCTTGACGCCGCCCACCGGACCGGGGAGGGTGTGACCCCTTCCCGGCCCCTCCGCCGGAATTTCCGCATGCCCGAGGCTCTACCGAGATGAAATCCTGTCTGGTGGTCGATGACAGTCGAGTCGTGCGCAAGGTTGCCCGCAAGATCCTCGAGGAACTGAACTTCGCCTGCACCGAGGCCGAGGACGGCAAGCAGGCGATGGAGGCCTGCGCGAGGCAGATGCCCGACGCCATCCTGCTGGACTGGAACATGCCGGTGATGACGGGGATCGAGTTCCTGCGCCGCCTGCGCAAGATGAGCGGCGGCGATTTCCCCAAGGTGGTGTTCTGCACGACCGAGAATGATCTCGCCCACATCCAGGAGGCGCTGTCGGCCGGGGCCAACGAATACATCATGAAGCCCTTCGACAGCGACATCATCCAGACCAAATTCGCCCAGGTCGGGCTGCTGTGACGCGTCGGCGCCGCGCAGCAACCGTCCCGGTGTTGGATTGAAAGGCGATTCGCCGTTATGTCGGACAGTTTTGGCAGACCCTTCAGCGCCGCGCGGCCGGCCGGCCTGGGAACGACGACCGGTTCGGGGCTTGGCGGCTCCGGGGGCGGCTCCGGGGCGGGCGGCGCGGATCCCATCCGCGTCATGGTGGTCGATGATTCCGCGGTCATCCGTGGCCTGCTGACCCGCGCGCTGGAAGGCGACGCGGACATCCGCGTCGTGACCTCGGTCGGCGACGGCCAGATGGCCGTCAACTCGCTCCAGCGCAACTCGATCGACGTCATCGTGCTCGACATCGAGATGCCGGTGATGGACGGGTTGACCGCCATCCCGAAGCTGCTGGCGGTGGCGCCGCAGGTCAAGATCATCATGGCCTCGACGCTGACGCTGCGCGGGGCCGACGTGTCGATCCGCTGCCTGTCGGCCGGGGCCGCCGACTATATCCCCAAGCCGACCTCGACCCGCGAGATCGGCGGGGCCGAGGATTTCAAGCGCGAGCTGGTGTCCAAGGTCAAGGCGCTGGGCGCCGCCGCCCGCCGCGCCGGATCGCGGACCCGCGGCGAGATCCGTCCGCTGTCGCCGGCGCCGCTGCCTTTGTCGGCGCTGAAGCGCGAGGTCGGGCCGATCACCACCCGGCCGGCGCCGGTCGGCCTCCAGGTGAAGCCCGACGTGATCGCCATCGGCAGCTCCACCGGCGGGCCTCAGGCGCTGTTCGAGGTGCTGTCGCACATGAAGGGCGGCGTCACCCAGCCGATCCTGATCACCCAGCACATGCCGGCGACCTTCACCACCATCCTGGCCGAGCACATCACCCGCCAATGCGGCATCAACGCCCAGGAGGCGAAGGACGGCGAGCCGGTGGTGCCGAACCGCTGCTACATCGCGCCCGGCGACTTCCACATGCTGGTGGCCCAGCGGGCCGGGGTGAACGTGATTTCGCTGACCAAGGATCCGCCCGAGAATTTCTGCCGGCCGGCGGTCGACCCGATGATGCGGTCGATCCTGAAGGCCTATGGCGGGCGCAAGATCCTGGCCTGCATCCTGACCGGCATGGGGCAGGACGGGCTGAAGGGCTGCACCGACGTCGTCAACGGCGGCGGCACCCTGATCGCCCAGGACGAGGCGTCGAGCGTCGTCTGGGGCATGCCGGGCGCGGTGGCCCAGGCCGGCATCTGCCAGTCGATCCTGCCGCTCAAGGAAATCGGTCCCTACATCCGCAAGTTCGCCTCGAGGGCAGCATGAGAGTCGAAGATTTCGACATGTTCTCCACGCTGCTCAAGCAGCGCTCCGGCTTGGTCCTGACCCGCGACAAGGCCTATCTGCTGGAATCCCGGCTGATGCCGGTGGCCCGCAAATGGAACATGAAGGGGCTGGAGGAGCTGGCGACCACCGTCCGCACCCGCAAGGACGAGGCGCTGCTCCGCGACATCACGGAAGCGATGACGACCAACGAATCGTCCTTCTTCCGCGACCAGAAGCCGTTCGACCAGTTCCGCCAGCTCGTGCTGCCGCGGCTGATGGAAACGCGGGCGGCCAAGCGGAGCTTGCGCATCTGGTCGGCCGCCTGCTCGTCCGGCCAGGAAGCCTATTCGCTGGCGATGATCCTGAACGACGAGGCGGCCAAGCTGGCCGGCTGGCGGATCGAGATCGTCGGCACCGACATCTCGGGCGAGATGGTGGAGCGCTGCAAGGCCGGAGTCTACACCCAGTTCGAGGTGCAGCGCGGCCTGCCGATCACCATGCTGGTGAAGCATTTCAAGCAGAACGGGGACAAGTGGCAGATCAGCCCGCAGCTTCGCCAGATGGCGTCGTTCCGGGAATGGAATCTGCTGGGCGACCTGTCGCCGCTGGGGCAGTTCGACATCGTCTTCTGCCGCAACGTGCTGATCTATTTCGATGGGCCGACCAAGGCCAAGGTGCTGGAGGCCATCGCCCGCCAGATGCCGCAGGATGGCGTGCTCTATCTCGGCGGCGCCGAGACCGTGCTGGGCATCACCGACCGTTTCAAGCCGGTCGAGGGCCAGCGTGGCCTCTACAGCCTGGGCGGCTTCTCGGCCGCGGGGATGAAGGCGGCGGGCTGATCCGCCTCCCGCATCCCTGATGGCGCATCCCTGAGGGCGGGGTGCCGGCCGGCGCTCAGGCGTCCGAGCGGGTGATCGACTTGATCGGCCCGCGCGGGTTTCCCGACATTTCGGCAATCTTGCGATCCTGCGCCTCGATGAAGGCGCGGACCGAGGCTTCGTTGTCAAAGCTGTCGATTTCGGCCGTCGGAACCTTGCGGTTCGAGGTGCGGGCGCCGTCCTGGTAGAAGACGTCGTAGAGGATGAAGCTGGCGTCCGCCGGCTGTTTCTTGCTGCGTGCCATGTCGCACTCTCCTGAAAGGCGTGATCGGTGACTCAACCGTTGCCGGTCGTCTCGGTGTCCGTTTGGCCGGGCGCGTCGTCCGCGAGCTTGTCGGCGTCGCCAACCTCGGAATCAAGGTCGGGCGGCAGGCCGGCGGCGCGGCGGGCGGCCACCTCCTCCTCGCGGCGCTGCAACTTTTCCTGCTTCTTCTGCTCTTTGGCGCGGTTGCGCTCGGCGCGCTGCTGGTTGTAATTCGGTTTGAAGGCCATGGGTGCGGACTCCGGATCGGGAAACACGGAAAAAGGGCATCGGTTTCCCGATGCCCTTTTCTCTGGAATCGCTAAAGACGGATCAGACCGCCTTCAGGTTTTCCGCCGAGGTCTTGCCACGCTTCGGATCGCGCTGCTCTTCGTAGGAAACCTTCTGGCCTTCCAGCAGGCTGCGCAGCCCGGCGCGCTCGACGGCGGAGATGTGAACGAACACATCCGCCCCGCCGCTTTCCGGCTGAATGAAACCGAAGCCCTTGGTGCTGTTGAACCATTTGACGGTGCCGACGGGCATCTCTGTCTCCCATAGCGCTAGTGGCGGCGCATCACCGATGCGCCGCATCAGACTGGATTTTGGATTGGCCGCAATCTGGCAAGCTCGCGAAGCGAGATCGTGGGCGTAACAGGCCCGGGCAGTCCGAAGCAGAATGACACCCTAGAAGTGGGGGCTGCACCCACCCTGTTCAAGCGAAAACCGGCGGAGCCTGGAAATATGGCCACGCCGGCGCGCGGGAACCCAAGGGAAAGAGCGGGGAAAGCAGCGGCCTTCAGCCCGTCGGCTGCTGCTGCTGCACGCGGGGCGGCGGGGGCGGGTTGCCCTCGGCGATCGCCTCGTGCGGGTCGCGCAGCACATAGCCGCGGCCCCACACCGTCTCGATGTAGTTGTCGCCCTGGGTGGCGGCGGCCAGCTTCTTGCGCAGCTTGCAGACGAAGACGTCGATGATCTTCAGTTCCGGCTCGTCCATCCCGCCATAGAGATGGTTGAGGAACATCTCCTTGGTCAGGGTGGTGCCCTTGCGCAGGCTCAGCAACTCCAGGATGCCGTATTCCTTGCCGGTCAGGTGCAGCGGCTGGGTGTCGACCTCCACCGTGCGGGTGTCGAGGTTGACGGTCAGGCGGCCGGTGCGGATGACGCTGTCGGAATGGCCCTTGGACCGGCGGACGATCGCCTGGATGCGGGCGATCAGCTCGCGCTTGTCGAACGGCTTGGTCAGGTAATCGTCGGCGCCGAAACCCAGCCCCTTGATCTTGTTGTCCATCTCGGTGAGGCCCGAGAGGATCAGGATCGGCGTGGTGACGCGGGCAGCGCGCAGGCGGCGCAGCACCTCGTACCCGTCGATGTCCGGCAACATCAGATCGAGGATGATGATGTCGTAATCGTAGAGCTTGCCGATCTCCAGCCCGTCTTCACCCAGGTCGGTAGAGTCGACGATGAACCCTTCCGTGTTCAGCATCAATTCGATGCTTTTGGCGACGGAGGAGTCGTCTTCAACCAGCAGAACCCTCATGGCGATATCCCGACGTTTGATGGCGCGCTTTCGCAACCGGAACCCTGGCGCGGCACCCGCTCCTTCATGAACGGTTTACCCCCCGCCGTTTACACAAGTTAACAGACGATTCAGCTTAACGCCAGCGTGATGCGCTTCATCCAACGTTAATGCTTCCATCGGAAGATGCGGACATGGTGGTTAACGGAAAACGGGTCCACCGCTCTACCTCCTCTTTGTTAACCCTTCGCCGCCCTTTTCGTTCCGACGCTCTGGACCGGGACCATGCCAGCCGACATCGCCCAGCTGATCCGCGACATCGACGCCATTCCGGGCCACAGCCGCTTCGGCCGCGTCACCGCCGTGTCCGGCCTGATGGTCGAGGTCGGCGGCATCGAGAAGGAGCTGTCGGTCGGCGGCCGCTGCCTCGTCGAGACGCGCGACGGCCGGCACATCCCCTGCGAGGTGGTCGGCTTCCGCCAGGGCCGCGCGCTGCTGATGCCGTTCGGCGCGCTCGACGGGGTGGGGCTCGGCTGCCGGGCGCTGGTGGCGGGCGACCAGCCCTCGATCTTCCCGACCGACGCCTGGCTCGGCCGCGTGGTCAACGCGCTGGGCGAGCCGGTGGACGGCAAGGGGCCGCTGCCCAAGGGCCCCCGCGCCACGCCGATCCGCAACAACCCGCCCAACGCCCACGCCCGCGCGCGGGTCGGCGAGAAGCTCGACCTCGGCATCCGCGCCATCAACGCCTTCCTGACCTGCTGCCTGGGGCAGCGCATGGGCATCTTCGCCGGCTCGGGCGTCGGCAAGTCGTCGGTCATGTCGATGCTGGCGCGCTTCTCCGGCGCCGAGATCGCGGTGATCGGGCTGATCGGCGAGCGCGGCCGCGAGTTGCAGGAGTTCATCACCGAGGATCTCGGCGAGGAGGGGCTGGCGCGCAGCATCGTCGTCTGCGCCACCTCCGACGAGGCGCCGCTGATGCGCCGGCAGGCCGCCTACATGACGCTGGCGGTCGCCGAGCATTTCCGCGACGAGGGCCGCAACGTGCTGTGCATGATGGACAGCGTGACCCGCTTCGCCATGGCCCAGCGCGAGATCGGCCTGTCGGCCGGCGAGCCGCCGACGACCAAGGGCTACCCGCCGACCGTCTTCGCCGAGCTGCCCCGCCTGCTGGAGCGCGCCGGGCCGGGGCTGGTCGGCTCGGGCTCGATCACCGGGCTCTTCACCGTGCTGGTCGAGGGCGACGACCACAACGAGCCGATCGCCGACGCGGTGCGCGGCATCCTCGACGGCCACATCGTGCTGGAGCGCCAGATCGGCGAGCGCGGGCGCTATCCGGCCATCAACATCCTGCGCAGCGTCTCGCGCACCATGCCGGGCTGCAATTCCCGGAACGAGAACGAGCTGGTCGGGCACGCGCGGCGCCTGCTGTCCTCCTACGACAACATGGCGGAGATGATCCGGCTGGGCGCCTACCGCAAGGGCTCCGACCCGCAGGTGGACGAAGCCATCCATTACCAGCCGGCATTGGAGGCCTTCTTGAAGCAGGGCAAGCGGGAATCGACCGATCTGGCGACCAGCTACGCCCTTCTGGCTGAAATCTTCGGGGTGCAGTGGCCGCAATGAGCCTCAAGACCATCATCCGCCTGCAAAAGCTCCAGCTCGACGAGAAGCGCCGTGTGCTGGCCGAATTGCAGAATCTCGGCGACCGCCTGAAGGCGGAGATCGAGCGCCTGAAGGAGGAGATCGCCCGCGAGCAGGCGACCGCCCGCGAGGATTTCGCGGTGTCCTTCACCTACGCGAACTTCGCCCAGGCGGCGCTGGAGCGCGGGCGGCGGCTCGGTGAATCACTGGCTCAGGTCGAGGTGCAGATCTCGGTGGCGACCGACCAGATGGCCGAGGCTTACCAGGAGTTGAAGCGCTACGAGCTGGCCGAGGAGGAGCGGCTGAAGCGCGAGAAGGAGAAGCAGAAGCGCAAGGACGCCAACATGCTGGACGAAACCGCGCTGATCGGTTTCCGGCGCCGGCAGGCGGAGGAAGAGGCGGCGGGCGGGTGATGTTCCTTGAGAAGGGCAAGGATGTTCGCCCCGTTTTTTTTTGACACAGATGAACACAGATGGACACAGATGGACACAGATGAACGGAGATGATCTCCGGATTGCACCGATGAGTTTCCCGATGCTGAGGAGTTCATGAAAAACAATCGATATTCATCTGTGTCCATCTGTGTTCATCTGTGTCAAGAATCAAAGCCCCATCCCGCGGGCCTTTCCGGTCGGGTCCTCTCCGCGCTCCGCAAAGTTTCGCTTGGTCCATCCGCGCCGAGGTGGTTTAAAACGGGGCGTTTTTCGCCTCCGCAACCCGTCTTCGGTGGATCCCCATGACCGACACCGCTCCCCTGTTCGACCGCGTCGCCATCGTCGGCATCGGTCTGATCGGCTCCTCCCTGGCGCGGGCGATGGCGGAGTATGGGATCGCCCGGCAGGTGGTCTGCGCCGACCGCAGCAAGGACGCCTGCGTCAAGGCGATGGAACTGGGCATCGTCGAGATGGCGACGACCGAGATCGAGGTCGCGCTGGACGGCGCCGATCTGGTGGTGCTCGCCACCCCGGTCGGCAGCTTCGCCGAGGTGGGCGAGCGCATCGGCCCGCATCTGGCCCCCGGCACCATCGTGACCGACGTCGGGTCGGTGAAGCAGGCGGTGTTCCGCGACGTCGGCCCCAACCTGCCGGACGGCGTGCATCTGATTCCCGGCCATCCGGTCGCCGGCACCGAGCATTCCGGGCCGGAGGCCGGTTTCGCCAGCCTGTTCCAGGGCCGCTGGTGCATCCTGACCCCGCCGACCGGCGCCGACGCCACGGCTCTGGACAAGGTGACGGAGCTGTGGCGCCGGGTCGGCTCCACGGTCGAGATCATGGACGCCAACCACCATGACCGGGTGCTGGCCATCACGTCCCACCTGCCGCACCTGATCGCCTACACCATCGTCGGCACCGCGTCGGACCTGGAGGACGACACCAAGTCCGAGGTCATCAAATTCTCGGCCGGCGGTTTCCGCGACTTCACCCGCATCGCCGCCAGCGACCCGGTGATGTGGCGCGACGTGTTCCTGAACAACCGCGAGGCGGTCCTGGAGATCCTCCAGCGCTTCACCGAGGATCTGACCGCCCTCCAGCGCGCCATCCGTTGGGGCGAGGGGCAGCAGTTGCAGGACCAGTTCACCAAGACCCGCGCCATCCGACGCGGCATCATCGACGCCAAGCAGGCGTGATCCACGCTCCCGGCCGTCTTCGGGCCGGATCGTCCCGCGTCGGGCCAGCAAAAAGCCCCCCGCTCCGGTGGAGCGGGGGGCTTTTCACATCACATCACGAGACGAGATTACGGCAGCTCGATGCGCTGAGCTTCCGGACCCTTGGCGCCCTGGCGGATGGTGACGCGGACCTGCTCGCCGTCCGACAGACCCTGGATGCCCGAACGCTCCAGAGCGCGGATGTGGACGAAGATGTCCTTGCCGCCGGTGGCCGGGGCGATGAAGCCGAAGCCCTTGGTGACGTTGAACCACTTCACCGTGCCGTCGACGACCTCGCCGTCGGCGTCGTCGCCGTAGCCGCCGCGGCTGCTGTAGCCGCCGCCGCCGTAACCGCCGTCATTGCCCCAGGAGTCACGCTCGCGCGCCGGGCGCGCCGGACGGCTGGGGGCCGCCGTCGAGGTGTCGACGGCGTGGATGGTGGCAACCTGCGGGCCCTTCGGGCCGCGCGACAGATCGCAGGTGATGGTGGCGCCTTCGTCCAGGCTGTCATGTCCGCAGAATTGCAGAACCGTGGAATGCAGGAAAGCATCCGGCGAACCGTCTTCGGGCGTGACGAAGCCGAAGCCCTTGGTGGCGTTGAACCACTTGACGGTGGCGCGGATGTCGCGCTGGGTGATCTCGGGAGCGCGGAAGGAGTTGTTGTTGCGCTGCGGACGGTCGAACATCAGTGTAGTCTCATCTGTCGTGATAGGCCGCACTCCGAAACGCCGGAACACGGCACGCGGAAGATGATCCGTTCCCGATCATATTTCAATCAGGATCGCATCGGGGCGCACGAAAGACTCGAGAAACCCCGATCGCGGCCCGCCGGGCGGGCGCGTCGGGGGCGATGAAACAAGCCGGACAACCGCATCGCGGGTGGAGGACGACCGAATCAGGCCGCCGCCCCGTGGCATTTCTTGTACTTCTTGCCGCTGCCGCACGGGCAGGGATCGTTGCGGCCGACCTTGGGGCCGCTGCGCGGACGGGCGCCCAGCGTGCCGTCGACGTAGTACCAGCGGCCGTCCTGGTGGGCGAAGCGGCTGGTCTCGTGGTGGGTCATCGGCTTGCCGTTCATCGAGAAGCGGGCGACGAACTCGACCACCCCTTCGCTGTCGCCCGGCTGGCCGGCCTCGGTCCCACGGATCTCCACCCCGGTCCAGACGCTGTTCCTCGCCCAGTTCTCGATCTCCTCGCGGTTGAAGTCGTCGCGGGTGTTGGGCAGCAGCGTGTCGTGCAGATAGTCGATGTTGCCGGTGGCGAAGGCCGAATAGCGCGACCGCATCAGCGCCTCCGCCGTCGGGGCGGGCAGGCCGGCCAGATAGGGGCCGCAGCAGGCGTCCAGGCTCTTGCCGGACCGGCAGGGGCATTCGGCGGAAGCGGGGGTGGTTTCGGCGGTCATGGCGAGCGGATCCCGGCTGGCACGCGGCGGCGCCATGCCGTCGCGGGGCGCATCCATACCGCAGCCGCGAACCGCTTCTCAAGGGGACAGATCAAAAGATGGGCAGGGAGGAGGCGCGCGGTCCTTGCCGCCGGCGGCCGGCGGTCGCTATCAAGCGGACCGTTCCTCCCCACCTCGCGATTCCACCATGCCCCGCAAAGCCGCCTCCGCCACGCCGCGCGCCCCGGCGCCCCGCCACCGCCCCGACCTGTCCCTCGAGGCCGCCTTCGGTCCCGGCCGCCGGGTCTGCGGCATCGACGAGGTGGGGCGCGGGCCGCTCGCCGGGCCGGTGGTCGCCGCCGCCGTCGTGCTGCCGCCCGAGGGATTGCCGCCGGAGATCGCCGCCCTGATCGACGACAGCAAGGCGCTCGCCCGCCGCCTGCGCGAGGAGATCGAGCCGGCCATCCGCGCCCACGCGCTCGCCTTCGCCATCGCCGAGGCGTCGGCGGCCGAGATCGACGCGCTGAACATCCACAAGGCGACGCTGCTCGCCATGAAGCGCGCCTACCACGCCCTGGCGGGCGCGGCGCCGGACGCCGCCCTGATCGACGGAAAATTCCTCCCCGACATCGGCTGCGAGGCGGTGGCGGTGGTCAAGGGCGACAGCCGCAGCCAATCCATCGCCTGCGCGTCAATTCTCGCCAAAGTGGCGCGCGACAGCGAGATGTTGCGGTTGTCGGCCGGGCATCCACACTATGGCTGGGACCGCAACGCCGGCTACCCGACGCCCGAGCATCTGGCCGCGCTGAGTGTCCACGGCGTCACGCCGCACCACCGAGTCTCTTTTGCACCAGTCGCCCGGCAAAAGGCCATAACCGGCTGACTCTCCTGACTCTTGCCGAAAAAAGCTGTTGACGGCGACTCGGGCCCGACTCATTGTCCGGCCGAGTCCCCGCTTCATTCGGTTGCCCCAATGCTCCCTCACAATCGTATCCTCGTCGGCGATTGCATCGCTCTCATGAACGAGCTGCCGGCCGAGTCGGTCGATCTCGTCTTCGCCGACCCGCCTTACAACCTCCAATTGGGGGGTGAGCTGCTGCGGCCGAACCATTCCCGCGTCGCCGGGGTGGACGACGAGTGGGACAAGTTCGAGGATTTCGAGGCCTACGACCGCTTCACCCGCGACTGGATGGCGGCGGCCCGCCGCATCCTGAAGCCGAACGGCTCGATGTGGGTGATCGGCAGCTACCACAACATCTTCCGGGTCGGCGCGACCTTGCAGAATCTGGGCTTCTGGATCCTGAACGACATCGTCTGGCGCAAGACCAACCCGATGCCGAACTTCCGGGGCACCCGCTTCGCCAACGCCCACGAGACGATGATCTGGGCGTCGAAGGACAAGGACGCGCGCTACCAGTTCAACTACGACGCCATGAAGAACCTCAACGAGGATCTCCAGATGCGCAGCGATTGGTTGCTGCCGATCTGCACCGGCGGCGAGCGGCTGCGCGACGGCGACGGCAAGAAGACCCACCCGACGCAGAAGCCGGAGGCGCTGCTCTACCGGGTCATCATGTCCTCGTCGCGGCCGGGCGACACGGTGCTCGACCCGTTCTTCGGCACCGGCACCACCGGCGCCGTCGCCAAGCGGCTGGGCCGCAAATGGATCGGGCTGGAGCGCGACGACAGCTACGTCAAGGCGGCGCAGGCCCGCATCGACGCGGTGGAGGAGGCTCCGGAGGGCGCCATCCTCGACACGCCGCCCAAGCGCAGCGCGCCGCGCATCCCCTTCGGCTGGGTGGTGGAGCGCGGGCTTCTGCGCCCCGGCTCGACCCTGTTCGACCAGCGCCGCCGCGTCGCCGCCAAGGTGCGCGCCGACGGCACGCTGATCGGCTCCAGCCCGCGCGGCGACCATCGCGGCTCGATCCATCAGGTGGGCGCCGCCATGGCCGGGCTGCCGGCCTGCAACGGCTGGACCTTCTGGCATTACGAGGACGGCGACGCCCTCCAGCCGATCGACGTGCTGCGCGAGCGCATCCGGGCCGAGGCACACTGAGCCGGTCCAGCGGGCCGATCCGCCGGGCCGGCCCATCCGGCGGAGCGCCGCCCGCCGGGGCGGCCCTGCCTTGCGGCGGCGGCGGCTTGGCAGCGCGCCGCCGTCCGTGTATAGGCGTTTCCCATGAACAAGCTCTTCGCCACCGTCACCGCCCCGCTGCCGCGTTCGGCCCCGGCGGTGCTGTCCACCCGCTGCTTCGTCCGCGATCTGGTTATGGACGCGCTGATCGGCGTCTACGCGCATGAACGGATCAAGTCCCAGCGCATCCGCCTGAACCTCGACCTGGAGGTCGTGGCGCCCGGCGTGACCGGCGAGGACATGGCCGTGCTGGTCAAGGGCGTGGTGACGCAGGGCCATGTCACGCTGGTGGAGACGCTGGCCGAGCGGATCGCCGAGCGCTGCCTCGCCGACGCGCGGGTGGCGTCGGCGAAGGTCCGCGTGGAGAAGCTGGACGTGTTCCCCGACGCCGCCAGCGTCGGCGTCGAGATCGAACGCGCCAGAGGGTAAGGGGTTTTCCCCCTCTCCCGGCGCGGGAGAGGGCATCCCTCAGCAGTCGAAGAAGACCGTCTCGTTCTCGCCCTGGATGCGGATGTCGAAACGGTAGACGGTGCCGAAGCTGCCCGCAGCGCGGGTGGCGATCAGGGTCGCGCGCCGCTCCTCCGGCACCGTCGCCAGCACCGGGTCGGCGGCGTTGGCGCTCTCCTCGTCGGAGAAATGCACGCGGGTGAAGGCGTGGCTCAGCATGCCGCGGGCGAACACCGTCACCGCGATGTGCGGCGCCTGCCCGTCGCCGAGCGCTCCCGGCTTCACCGTGTGGAAATGATACTCGCCGGAATCGTTGGTGGCGCAGCGGCCGAAGCCGGCGGTGCCGGGCTGGTGCTTGCCGGCGGCGTCGGCCTGCCAGATCTCGACCACGCAGTCGCGGACGATGGCGCCCTCGCCGTCATAGACGACGCCCTCCAGGCGGATGTGCTCGCCGGTGGTGCCGTTGCGGGTCAGGTCGTTGGTCGCCAGCGGGCGGCGCCCGTAGGTTTCCGGCGTCCAGGCGTAGGCGAAATAGGGGCCGACGGTTTGGGACGGGGTCTGCTTCAGCATGGTTCAGGCCTCCATCGGCGTGGCGTGGCGTCCGCGCAGGACGATGTCGAATTCGTAGCCGAGCGCCCAGACCGGCTCGGTCACGTCGATCGAGAAGCGCGAGACCAGCAGGTCGCGCGACCCCTCCGGCACGCCGTTGAAGATCGGGTCCAGCGGCAGCAGCGGATCGCCGGGGAAATACATCTGGGTGACCAGCCGGGTCAGGAAGGACGGCCCGAACAGCGAGAAATGGATGTGCGCCGGGCGCCACGCGTTGTGGTGGTTGCCCCAGGGATAGGCGCCGGGCTTGATCGAGACGAAGCGGTAGCGCCCCTGCTCGTCGGTCATGCAGCGCCCGGCCCCGAAGAAGTTCGGGTCGATCGGCGCGTCGTGCTGGTCCCAGCGGTGGACGTAGCGGCCGGTCGCGTTGGCCTGCCAGATCTCCAGCAGCGTGTTGGGCACCGGCCGGCCGCTCTCGTCCAGCACGCGGCCGGTGACGATGATGCGCTCGCCGATCGCCTCGCCGTTGACGCGGCCGTTCTGCGTCAGGTCGGAATCCAGCGGGTCGAGGCTGTCATGGCCGAACGCCGGGCCGGTGCGGACCGACAGGCTCTGCCTCATCGGGATCAGCGGCTTGCGCGGCGAGCGCAGCACCGTCGACTTGTAGCCGGGCGACAGGTAGGGCGGGTGCTGGGCCCAGTCGCGCGGGGTGAAATCGGCTTCCGCCGGATTGACCGTGTCCATCTCGGACGCCTCCTGTGGGGACATTGTTTCCTCCTCCTGCGCCGCTTCCGTTGCCTGGCGGCGCGTTGGCACTCTCAATTCCGTGCGTGCTCCGCCAGCACGCGGTCGATGAAGACCGCCGCCGAGCCGGTGTAGTTCAGCGGGTCGAACAGCCGGTCGAGCTCGTCGATCCCGAGCGCCTGGACGATCTCCGAATCCTCGGCCAGCACGTCGCGCAGGGGGCGGCGTTCGGTGACGGCGCGGCGGCTGGCCTCGGCGACGCGGGAATGGGCGGCGAGCCGACCCATCCGCCCGCCGAGCGCCATCGTCACCGCTTCCGCCAGGATCAGCCCGCGCGTCAGGTCGAGGTTGGCGCGCATCCGGTCGGCGTCCACCGTCAGGCCGGCGATCATCGAGGCGGCGTGGTGGGCGGCCCCGGCGACGAGGCGGGCGAGGTCGGGCAGGGCCTGCCATTCGGCGTGCCAGCCGCCCAGGCCGCGCTCGTGCTCCTGCACCTGCGCGGCGAGCAGCCCGCCGACCAGGGCCGGGGCGCGGACGGCGGCCGACAGCAGCACGGCGCAGGAGACCGGGTTGCGCTTGTGCGGCATGGTGGAGGAACCGCCGCGGCCGGGACCGGCGGGCTCGAAGGCTTCGGCGACCTCCATCTGCATCATCAGCGACACGTCGCGGCCGATGGTGCCCAGCGTGCCGGCGAGGATGCCCAGCGCGGCGGCCGGCTCCGTGATCCGGTCGCGGCTGGCGTGCCAGGGCAGGGCGGGCAGGGGGAGGTCCAGTTCGCGGGCGAGCGCCTCGGCCACCGCCGGGCCGGCCTCGCCGAGCGCCGCCAGCGTGCCGGCGGCGCCGCCGAACTGGAGCGCCAGCCCGCCGCGCGCCACGGCCAGCCGCCGCCGGTCGCGGCCGAGCGCGTCGAGCCAGCCGGCGGCCTTCAGCCCGAAGGTGGTGGGAAGCGCGTGTTGCAGCCAGGTGCGCGCCACCATCGGCGTCGCGCGGTGGCGGTCTGCGAGAGCGGCCAGGGCGTCGGCCAGCCTCCCCAGATCGGCGTCCAGACCGTCGATGAAGCCGCGCAGTTGCAGGACCAGCCCGCTGTCCATGGCGTCCTGGCTGGTGGCGCCCCAGTGGACGAAGCGCGCGGCGTCCGGGTCGGCGGCCTTGACGCTGGCGGTCAGGTGCTTGACCAGCGGGATGGCCGTGTTGCCGGCCAGCGCCGCCTCCGCTCCCAGCCCGGCCGGATCGTAGAGGGCCGCGTCGCAGGCCGCCGCGATGGCGGGAACCGCCGTCGCCGGGATGACACCCACGGCGGCCTCGGCGCGGGCGAGCGCCGCCTCGAAATCCAGCATCCCCTGCACGCGCGCGGCGGGGGAGAAGGCGCGCGCCGCCGCGGCGGTGGTGAAGAGGGGGTCGAGCAGCGGATCGGCCAGGACATTGGCCGGGACATCGGCCGGGACATCGGCCGGGGCATCGGCGGGGCGCGGGTCGGTCATGGCGGGGCCTCAGCCTCCCTGCGCGTTCGTGGCCGCGTCTTCGGCGTCCATCTCGTCGTAGACGGCGCGGGCCAGCGCGATGGCGTGGTTGGCGGCGGGGACCCCGGCGTAGACGGCGGTTTGCAGCAGAATCTCCTTCACCTCGTCGCGGGTCACGCCGGTGTTGCGGGTGGCGCGGATGTGCAGCTTCAGCTCGCCGTCCTTGCCCAGCGCCGCCAGCATGCCGATGGTCAGCATGCTGCGCGTCCGGATGTCCAGCCCCGGCCGGGTCCAGACCGAGCCCCAGGCCTGCTTGGTGATGTATTCCTGGAAATCGGCGTCGAACGGGGTGGCGCGGGCCAGCGAGCGGTCGACATGGGCGTCGCCCAGCACCGCCCGGCGGACCACCAGCCCGCGCTCGTACAGATCCTTGTCCAGCATCTCGTCGGTCATCGGCTTGGCCTTGTCGGTGTGGTCTTATCGGAGTGGCAGGCCGCGCAGGAACCCGTCGATCAGGGCGGCCAGCTCGTCCGGGCGCTCGACGCAGGGGATGTGGGCGGCGTCGGGCAGCAGGGCGAAGCGGGCGCCGGGGATGCTGTCGGCCAGTTCGCGGGCCAGGGCCGGCGGTGTCGCCAGATCCTGGTCGCCGACCACCACCAGCGTCGGGGCGGCGATGCCGGCGTTGGCGGCGCGCAGGTCGGCGTCGCGGATCGCCATCGCGCAGCCGACATAGCCGTCCTCGGTCGTCCGGCCGAGCATGGCGGCGTAGCCTCTGACCTGAGCGGGGTGCTCGGCGCGGAAACGCTCGGTGAACCAGCGGGCCATCACGCCGTCGGCGATGCCGGCCATGCCGCGGGCGCGGATCGCCGCGATGCGGTCGGCCCAGACCGACGGCGGACCGATCAGCCCGGCGGTGTCGCAGAGGATCAGGCCGTTCACCCGCCGCGGCGCCTTGACGGCCAGCCGCTGCGCCATCATCCCGCCGATCGAGAGGCCGCAGACATGCGCCCGCGCGATGCCCAGCGCGTCGAGCAGCGCCGCCGCGTCGTCGGCCAGCGTGTCCATGCCGTAGCCGGCGTCGCCGGTCACCGGCGTCGCCTGGGTCAGCCCGTGGCCGCGCATGTCGTAGCGCAGCACCCGGTAGCGCTGGGCCAAGACAGGGACCATCGCGTCCCAGATGTGGAAGCTGGTGCCGATCGAGTTGGCGAACAGCAGCACCGGCGCGTCGGCCGGGCCGGTCAGGTCGTAGTGGACCGTGATGCCGCCGGCGTCGATGAAGGGCATGGTGTCTCCCGGTTTCGTTGGCCCTTCTCCCCTTGTGGGGCGGGGCTGGAGGGTGCCAAAGGCGACCGTAGGCATTGCTGGTCGGGATGAGGGGTAGCCGCCGAAGGCGGAGGAATTCGCTCTGCCCCCTCACCCCGACCCCTCTCCCGCGAGGGGAGAGGGGCTTTGTTGACGCCTGTGGGGTTCCCGAATCCTACACCCGCTCGATCACCAGGGCGATGCCCTGGCCGACGCCGATGCACATGGTGCAGAGCGCGCGGCGCCCGCCGCCGTGCTCCAGCTCGTGCAGCGCCGTTGTCACCAGCCGCGCGCCGCTCATCCCCAGCGGGTGGCCGAGCGCGATGGCGCCGCCGTTCGGGTTGACGTGCGGCGCGTCGTCCGGCAGGCCAAGCTCGCGCAGCACCGCCAGCCCCTGCGCGGCGAAGGCCTCGTTCAACTCGACGACGTCGATGGCGCCGATGCCGAGCCCAAGCCGCTCCAGCAGCTTGCGGGTGGCCGGGGCCGGGCCGATGCCCATGACGCGCGGCGGCACCCCGGCGGTGGCGCCGCCGACGATGCGGGCGCGCGGCGTCAGGCCGAAACGCTTGACCGCCGCCTCGGACGCGATCAGCAGGGCGCAGGCTCCGTCGTTGACGCCCGACGCGTTGCCCGCCGTCACCGTGCCGCCGGGGCGGACCACCGGCTTCAGCGCGGCCAGCGCCTCCAGCGTCGTCGCGCGCGGGTGCTCGTCGGTGGACACCACCGTCTCGCCCTTGCGGCCCTTGACCACCACCGGGACGATCTCCTTCGCCAGCCGCCCCTCGGCGATGGCGCGGGCGGCGCGCTGCTGGCTGAGCAGGGCGAAGGCGTCCTGGTCGGCGCGGGAGATTTTCCAGTCCTTGGCGACGTTCTCCGCCGTCTCCGGCATCGAATCGACGCCGTACCTCGCCTTCATCAGCGGGTTGACGAAGCGCCAGCCGATGGTGGTGTCGTGGATGTCGGCGGCGCGCGCGAAGGCGGTCTCCGCCTTGCCCATCACGAAGGGGGCGCGGCTCATGCTCTCGACGCCGCCGGCGATCATCAGCTCGGCCTCGCCGGCCTTGACGGCGCGCGCCGCCGTGGCGACGGCGTCCATGCCGGAGCCGCAGAGCCGGTTCATCGTCGTGCCCGGCACGGCGTCCGGCAGGCCGGCCAGCAGGCTGGACATGCGGGCGACGTTGCGGTTGTCCTCGCCGGCCTGGTTGGCGCAGCCGAAGATCACGTCGTCGACGGCGGCCCAGTCGACCCCGGCGTTGCGCTCCATCAGCGCCCTCAGCGGGACGGCGCCGAGATCGTCGGGGCGCACCGGCGACAGGGCCCCGGCGTAGCGGCCGATCGGGGTGCGGACGGCGTCGCAGATGTAGGCGTCACGCATCGCTCAACCCTCCCCGCCGGCGGATTGGCCGTGCGCCCTGGCGGTGCGCGCCTGGAGGTCGCGCAGGGCGGCCAGCGCGGCGGCGTCCGGGATTTCGGTGGTCTTCAGGTCGGGGGAAATCCTCAGGTCCCAGCCGGTGGCCTCCTTGACCTGCTCCACCGTGACGCCGGGGTGGATGCTGGTCAGGGTCAGCTCGCGCGTCACCGGGTCGGGGGTCAGGATGCCGAGGTCGGTGATGACCGCCGTCGGGCCGCCGCCCGGAATGCCGGCCTTCTCGCGCGCGTCCCCGCCGTCGAGGAAGCCGGCCGAGGTGATGAAGGGCAGCTTTTCGACGAAGGCCTTCCGGCTCTGCTTGAGCACGATGAAGACCTCCTTGGCCTGGGCCGCGATCTCCGGCGCGCCGCCGGCGCCCGGCAGGCGGACCTTGGGGGCGTCGTAGGCGCCGATCACCGTGGTGTTGATGTTGGCGAAGCGGTCGACCTGCGCCGCGCCGAGGAAGCCGACGTCGATCCGCCCGCCCTGGAGCCAGTAGCGGAAGATCTCCGGCGTGCTGACCACCGTGTCGGCGGTGAGCGCCAGGTCTCCGTCGCCGATCGACAGCGGCAGCACGTTGGGCTTGGCGCCGATCGGGCCGGATTCGTAGATCAGCACCACCTCGGGGGCGTGGGTCAGGCGCGCCAGGTTGGCCGCCGTGGAGGGCAGGCCGATGCCGACGAAGCAGACCGTGCCGTCGTGCAGCAGGCGGCTGGCCGCCACGGTCATGATCTCGGTCGCCGAGAAATCGGCGGAGGACGGAACCGCTTCAGCCATCACGCAACCTCCTGTCCGGCCGCCTTGGGGCCGGCCGTTTCGGCGAGCACGCGCCGGAAACCCGCGAAATCCTCGGTGTCGAGGACGTGGCGCTTCATCCAGTCGCGGAAACCGTCGCGCGAGCGCGCCACCGGATCCCAATCCTTGTAGAAGCGGTTGTCGCGCTCGTAATAGCCCTGCGCGTAGGACGGGTAGGCGCCGCCCGGCTCATGGCAGACGGCCGACAGCGCCCAGCCCGGCAGCACGCAGGCGTTGGGCGGCGCCTCCAGGTCGTCGACGATCTCCTCGACCGTGACGATGGAGCGCTTGGCGGCGAGCACCGCCTCCTTCTGGACGCCGAGGATGCCCCACAGCAGCACGTTGCCGCGCCGGTCGGCCTTCTGGGCGTGGATCACCGTCACGTCGGGGCGGACCGACGGGATGGCGGCCAGCCTCTCGCCGGTGAAGGGGCATTCGACGAAGCGGATGTTCGGGTTGACCTTGGGCAGGTCGGAGCCGGTGTAGCCGCGCAGCAGCGCGAAGGGCAGGTTGGAGGCGCCGGCGACGTAGGCGTTGGCCATGCCGGCGTGGCTGTGCTCCTCGATCTCCAGCCGCCGCGGCCAGCCGCCCTCGACGGCGTCGCGGAAGCGGTGGAGCGAGCCGACGCCGGGGTTGCCGCCCCAGGAGAAGATCAGCTTGCGCACGCCGCCCATGCCGATGATCTGGTCGTAGATGAGGTCCGGCGTCATGCGGACCAGGGTCAGGTCCTTCTTCGCCTGACGGATGATCTCGTGCCCGGCGGCGTGGGGGATGAGGTGGGTGAAGCCTTCGAGGGCGACGGTGTCGCCGTCGCGCACGAGGCTCGACACCGCCTCGCGCAGGGGCGTGATAAGCGCCATATGACCTCCCGAGTGTGCGAAGATCGCACCTGTGTCCTTGTTTGCGCACAGAGTGGACGGAATGTCGCAGGCGTGTCAAGGGCGATTTTGCACATGTTCGTTCGATAAACGCCCATATTGCGGCGCAGCATAAGCGAATTCCCAAAATGGAGGCGATGCTTATGCCGGAACATCATGGTAAAACATACTGTTGCTAGGAATCGGCTCATCGTGCGATTATCGCCCCAGAATTCCAATATCGCACTTGACGGTTGGGATGTCCCTCAGTACGCTCGGCCAAACACTTGAAGATCGGGCGGTGTCCGGCATCCGCTCACGGTCGAAATCACGGGCAAAAACTGGGAGGAACCATGGCGACGCATCTTCGTACGGCGTTGTTCGGGGCGGTGTTCGGCCTCGCGCTGGGGGTTGGCGGGGCATCGGCGGCGACGGTCAAGGTGGGCGTGATCGCCCCATTCTCCGGCCCCTTCGCCATGGTCGGCAAGACCTTCAAGGAGGCCATCGCCGTCTATCAGGCCGAAAACGGCAAGACCGTCGGCGGCGACACCGTCGAGTTCATCTTCAAGGACCTCGACCAGGCCAACCCGGCCCAAAGCAAGGCGCTGGCCCAGGAGCTGATCGTCAAGGAGAAGGTCGGCTACCTCGCCGGCTTCTTCTTCACCCCCGACGCGCTCGCCGTGGCGCCGCTGATCGACGAGGCCAACATCCCGGCGGTGATCTTCAACGCCGCGACCTCGGCGATCACCGAGAAGTCGCCGCGCTACGTCCGCACCTCCTTCACCCTCTGGCAGAACACCGTGCCGCTGGCCGAGCACATGGCCAGGCAGGGGATCAAGACGGTGGTCACCGCGGTCAGCGACTACGGCCCCGGCATCGACGGCGAGACCGCCTTCAAGACCACCTTCGAGAAGTCCGGCGGCAAGGTCGTCGACACCATCCGCATGCCGCTGAAATCCAACGACTTCGCCCCCTTCATGCAGCGGATCAAGGATTCGGGCGCCGAGGCGATCTACGCCTTCCTGCCAGCCGGCCCGACGACGCTGGCCTTCGCCAAGGCCTTCGCCGACAACGGCCTGAAGGAGAAGGGCATCAAGTTCTTCGGCCCCGGCGACATCACGCAGGAACCCGACCTGCCGGCGCTCGGCGACGCCGCGCTGGGCATCACCACCACCTTCAACTACAGCCAGGCCCACGATTCGGCGAAGAACAAGGCGTTCCTCGCCAAGCACAAGGAGCTGTTCGGCTCCAGCGACACCGTGACCTTCACTTCGGTCGGCGCCTATGACGGGGCGCACGTCATCTACCAGATGATCCAGAAGACCGGCGGCAAGCCCGACGGGCTGAAGGCGGTCGACGCCGTCAAGGGGATGAGCTGGGAGAGCCCGCGCGGGCCGCTGACCATCAACCCGGACAGCCGCCACGTCACCCAGACCATCTACCTGCGCACGGTGGAGAAGGTCGACGGCAAGCTCCAGAACACCGAACAGGCCGCCTTCGCCGACCAGCCGGATTACGGCTACAAGGTCGGGAAGTGACGCGCGCCGCCCTCTCCCGTCCCGGGAGAGGGCGGCATGACCGGCCATTGACGAGGGCGCAGCAGAGCCATGGAAACCATGTTCGGCATCGCCGTGGACGGCGTTGCCTATGGGATGATCCTCTTCATCATCTCGGTCGGCCTGTCGGTGACGCTCGGGCTGATGCGGGTGGTCAACCTCGCCCACGGCGCCTTCGCCATGGTCGGCGGCTACGTCGCCTCCTACGCCGCGCAGACGCTGGGGCTGCCCTACGCCGCCGCGCTCGTGGTCGCGGTGGCGCTCACCGTGCTCGCCACCCTGCCGCTGGAGACGCTGCTCTACCGCCGGATCTACGGCCACGCCAACGAGCTGTCGCAGGTGCTGCTGACCATCGGCCTGACCTTCGTCATCGTCGCCTGCGTCAACTACCTGTTCGGCCCGACCCTGAAGCGCATTCCGCTGCCCGACGCGCTGCTCGGCACCGTGTCGCTCGGGCCCAAGGCGATCCCGACCCACCGCGCCTTCGTCATCGGCATGGGCGCCGTCACCCTGCTCGGGCTGTGGTGGCTGCTGGAGCGCACCGACTTCGGCATCCGCCTGCGCGCGGCGGTCGACGACCCGGCGATGGCGGCGGCGCTGGGCATCCGCACCGAGCGGCTCTACATGGCGACCTTCGCGCTCGGCACCGGGCTGGCGGCGCTGGGCGGCGTGCTGGGGGCCGAGCTGCTGCCGCTGGAGCCCTATTACGCCATCCGCTACATCGTGCTGTTCCTGGCGGTGGTCGCCGTGGGCGGGGCGGGCAGCATCTTCGGTTCCGCCGCCGCCGCGCTGGCGCTCGGCGTCACCGACACCGCCGGCAAGTACCTGATCCCGAATTTCGGCGAGTTCTTCTTCTACGCCGCCCTCATCCTGATCCTGTTCCGCTGGCCGCACGGCTTCTTCAAGGGGAGGACGGCATGACCGCCGCCGCGACCGACCGGGCCAAGACCGACAAGACCGCCGCTCCCGCCGCCGCGCCCGCGCGCCGGCCGCGCGACCTCGGCTGGCTCGGGGTGCCGGTGACGGCCGCCGCCGGGCTGGCCGCCTTCTGGCTGTTTCCCGAGGATCTCGGGCTGCTGACCCGCATCCTCGCCACCGCGCTCTACGTGCTGTCGCTCGACCTCGTGCTCGGCTATTGCGGCATCGCCACGCTGGGGCAGGCGGCGATGTTCGGCACCGGCGCCTACGCCGCCGGCATCGCCGCGGTGCATTGGATCGGCGATCCGCTGGCCCTGCTCGCGGTCGGCGGGTTGGCCGGCGGGCTGATCGCGCTGCTGACCGGCGCGCTGATCCTGCACGCCCGCGGCCTGACCCTGCTGATGCTGACCATCGCCGTCACCCAGATCGTCCAGGAGGTCGCCAACAAGGCGCGCGACTGGACCGGCGGCAGCGACGGTCTGTCCGGCATCGACCCGGCCCCGCTGCTCGGGCTGTTCCGCTTCGACATGTTCGGCCGCACCTCCTACCTGTTCGCGCTGGCGGTTCTGCTGGCCGGGCTGCTGGTGGCGCGGCGCATCGTCCGCTCGCCCTTCGGGCTGGCCTGCCGCGGCGTCAAGGAGGATCCCTTGCGGATATCCGCCATCGGCGGCTCGCCCAAGGCCTATCTGGTGGCGATGTACGCGGTGGCCGGGGTCTTCGCCGGGGTGGCCGGCGCGCTGACCGCCGTGACCAGCGGCATCGTCGGGCTCGACAGCGCCAGCTTCTCCTGGTCGGCCGAGGCGCTGGTGATGCTGGTGCTCGGCGGCACCGGGCGGCTCTACGGCGCGGTCCTCGGCACGGTGTCCTTCATGGGCGTCCACCACATCCTGGCGGCCAGCGACCCGTTCCACTGGATGCTGTTCATCGGCCTGTTCCTGATGGGGGTGGTGCTGTTCCTGCCCGGCGGCATCCTGTCCGGAATCGAGCGTCTGGGCGGCCTGTTCCGCGCCAAGGGGGGAAAGGCATGAAGCCGGCGCTGCTTGAGGTCGAGGGGCTGAGCAAGAATTTCGGCGGGCTCCAGGTGTCGTCCGACATCAGCCTGAGCCTGCATCCCGGCGACCGCTGCGCCCTGATCGGGCCGAACGGGGCGGGCAAGACGACCTTCGTCAACCTCGTCACCGGGGTGATCCCGCCGAGCGCCGGGACGATCCGCCTCGACGGCCGCGACGTCACCAGGCTGCCGGCGGCGGAGCGGGTGCGGCGCGGGCTGATCCGCAGCTTCCAGGTCGCCCGCCTGTTCAAGTCGATGACGGTGCGCGAGCATCTGGAGCTGGCCGTCCTTCAGCGCGATGGGCGGACCTTCCGCCTCTTCGCCTCGGTGGCGCGGGTGCCGGGGCTGGCCGACGAGGTGGCCGGGCTGCTCGACATCATGGGGCTGGGGGCGGTGGCCGCGACGCCGGTCGGCTCGCTCGCCTATGGGCAGCAGCGGCTGCTGGAGATCGCGCTGGCGCTGGCGATGCGGCCGAAGGTGCTGATCCTCGACGAGCCGGCGGCCGGCGTGCCGCATTCGGAAAGCCAGCGCATCCTCGACGCCATCGACCGGCTGCCGAAGGATCTGGCGGTGCTGATGATCGAGCACGACATGGATCTGGTGTTCCGCTTCGCCAGCTCGATCGTCGTGCTGGCGCAGGGACGCCTGCTCTGCCGGGGCACGGCGCAGGAGATCGTGGCCGACCCGCGGGTGCGCGAGGTCTATCTGGGGAGCCGGGCGCATGCGCACTGAGGCGGGAGCGGGGGCGGCGGGAGCGGGGGCGGCGGGGGCCGACGCGAAGGGGCTGCTGGAGATCGCGGGGCTGAGCGCCGGCTACGGCCGGACGCTGATCCTGGAGGGGGTCGGCTTCACGGTGCCGGCGGGCGGGCGGCTCGCGCTGCTCGGCCGCAACGGGGTCGGCAAGACGACGACGCTGGCGACGCTGGTCGGGCAGACGACGCGCCACGCCGGCTCGATCCGGCTGGACGGGGTGGAGCTTGGAGCCCTGCCGTCCTCGGCGCGGGCGGCGGCGGGGCTGGGCTACGTGCCGCAGACGCGCGACGTGTTCAAGTCGCTGACGGTGGAGGAAAACCTCGTCACCGGCCTGAAGGGCCGGCCGCGCGCGGCGCTGGAGGAGGCCTACAGCCTGTTCCCGCGCCTGGGCGAGCGGCGGCGCAACGGCGGCGGCGAGCTGTCGGGGGGCGAGCAGCAGATGCTGTCGGTGGCGCGCGCTCTGCTCGGCCGGCCGACCGCGCTGCTGCTCGACGAGCCGCTGGAGGGGTTGGCCCCGGTCATCTGCGACCAGTTGATGGCGGCGCTGTCGCAACTGGACATGACGGTGGTGCTGGTCGAGCAGCAGGTCGACCGGGCGCTGGATTTCGCCGACAGCGTGGTCTTCCTCGACCGTGGCCGCGTCGTCCATGCCGGACCGGCCCATCAGGCCAAGGCCGACCACGCGCTGCTCGAACGTCACCTCGGCGTCGCGCTGGCGGCGTGAGGGGCGGGCCAGAGCGCCTCTCCGTCAGACCCCGACCTCGACCGCCGCGTTGACCACGTAGATCAGTTCGTTGCGGTCGTTCTTGTCGGCCAGGAAGATGCCGCTCGGCGCCAGCATGCCGCCCGAGGTCACGCGGATCGAGACGTCGCCGTAGGGAAAGACCGCCCGCACGGCCTCGTGATCGAGCCGGTCGGCGTCGGCGGGAACGGCCAGCGTGACGCGCACCCGCATCCGGCTGGTGTCGCCGTCGACCAGCGCCCGCATGCCCGGCATGGAGTTGCGCTCGATGGCGTTGCGCACCGCGCGCACCGCCGCCTTGGTGACGTCCTGCCCGTGCAGGTCCACCCCCATGCCGAGTTCGACGAACATCACCCGTTCCATCGCCACGCACCCCGCCGCCCTGTTCCGGTCCGCCAGGATGCCGGAATCCGGCCGGGGGGAACAGGGTGTTGCGACGGCTTTTCCGCCGTTTGGAAACCGCCCGGTCAGTCCATCGGCAGGCCGACGTAATTCTCGGCCAGCGCCGTCATCGCCGCGCGCGACTGCACCAGATAGTCCAGCTCGGCCAGATGGATGCGCTGCTCGAACGGCGATTCCGCCGGATTCCGGTGCAGCATCGTCGTCATGTACCAGGAAAAGCGCTCGGCCTTCCAGATGCGGCGCAGGCAGGTCGCGCTGTAGCCGTCGAGCCCTTCGGTCGAGCCGGTCCTGTAGAAGGCGGCCAGCGCCCGCGACAGCACCAGCACGTCGGCGACCGCCAGATTCAGGCCCTTGGCCCCGGTCGGCGGCACGATGTGGGCGGCGTCGCCGGCGATGAACAGGCGGCCGTGCCGCATCGGCTCGCAGACGAAGCTGCGCATCCCGATGATGCCCTTCTGGAAGATCGGCCCCTCGGTGAGCGTCCAGCTGTCGCGGTCCTCCAGCCGGGCGTGCAGTTCGGACCAGATGCGGTCGTCGGACCAGTGGGCGATGTCGTCGCCGGGATCGACCTGGAGGTAGAGCCGCTGCACCTCGGGCGAGCGGGTGCTGAGCAGCGCGAAGCCGCGCTCGTGGTTGGCGTAGATCAGTTCGGGGTGCGAGGGCGGCGCCTCCGTCAGGATGCCGAGCCAGCCGAAGGGATGGACGGTCTGGAACTCGTTGCGCAGCGCCGCCGGGATCGCCGGGCGGCTCGGCCCGTGGAAGCCGTCGCAGCCGGCGATGAAATCGCAGCGCAGCTCCTCCGGCGGCCCGTCCGGGGTGCGGCGGAAGGCGATGCGCGGGGCCGTGCCGTCGATATCGAGCGGCTGCACGTCGGACGCGCCGAAGACGATTCCGCCGCCCTCCTCCAACCGGGCGGCGACCAGATCGCGGATCACCTCGTGCTGGGCGTAGACGGTGACGCGTTTCCCGCCGGTCAGATCCGCCATGTCGATGTGGTGGCTCCGGTGGTCGAAGCGGAGCGTGATCCCGGAATGGAAATGGCCCTCGCGCATCATGCGCCCGCCGAGGCCCATCCGGTTCATCAGGTCGACCACCCACTGTTCCAGCACGCCGGCGCGGATGGTGCCCTCGATCCCGGCGCGGCTGCGGCTTTCCAGGATGACGGACTCGATGCCTTGGCGGTGCAGCAGATGCGCGAGAAACAGGCCGGCCGGGCCGGCCCCGATGATGCCGACCTGGGTCCGTGTGATGGAGTTGGGCGTGGCCTGCGCCATGTCTCTGCTCCTTCTTCGGGGATTTTTCAAAGAAGCGCGATTCTTCAAACGATCTTGATGCCGAACTGTATCGACTCGATCATAATCGTTCGTTCCCTCGGCCGGACATGGACGAACCGGCCGATCTCTTGCACTTTCCATCGCCACAGCGCCTTGCCGGACCCGCCATCGCCGCCAATGCCCCAGACCGCCGAACCCATCCCGCGCTATTGGCTTTACGGCGAGCCGCCGGCCGTCCCGGAGCTGCGCTTCGTCCACATCGAGAGCATTCCCGACCGCATGCGCTTGCACAATTGGGAGGTCCGGCCCCACCGCCACGACGGCCTGAGCCACGCCCTGCTGGTCAGCGGCGGGGGCGGGCGGCTGACGGTGGACGCGGCGGACTGGTGGTTCCGCGCCCCGGCGCTGATCGCCGTGCCGGCCCAGGTGGTGCACGGCTTCCGCTTCGATCCCGGCACCGACGGCCATGTGCTGACCATGTCGGAGGGCTTCCTCTCCGGCGTGCTGGCCGCCGCCCACGAGGAGGATCCGCGCGACGCCCTGGCGCTGCCCTTCGCCCACGACCTCGACCGGGCCGCGCCGGAGCTGGCGGCGCTGGAGCGCGCCTTCGCCGACATCGTGGCCGAGTTCCGCGCCCATCATGTCGGGCGGGCCAGCGCCATCGCCGCGCATGTGACGCTGCTGCTGGTGACGGCGGCGCGGCTGCTCGCCGCCCGGCGGATCGCGGCGGCGGGCGGGGCGGGGCAGGGGCGCTCCCCCGACCTGCGGCTGCTCGCCCGGCTGCATCACCTGATCGAGGAACGGTTCCGCGAGCATTGGCCGATCGAGCGCTACGCCGGGGCGCTCGGCGTTTCCGCCGGGCGGCTGAACGCGGCCTGCCGGCGCGTTACCGGCCGCTCGACCCTGCAACTCGTCCATGCCCGGGTGATGCTGGAGGCCAGGCGGTCGCTGATCTACACGAGCCACGGCATGGCCGAGATCGGCTACGCGCTGGGCTTCGAGGATCCGGCCTATTTCTCGCGCTTCTTCACCCGGCGCGACGGGCGGTCGCCCCAGGGCTTCCGGCGGATGCACGCGGCTGCCGACAGCCATGCGGCGCCGCCGGGCGGTCGCGGCGGCAATGGGCTTGACCCGGAGGGGCCGTCGTCACCAAAGTAGCGCTTTCTTGATCGGTGGCTGGGAAAGACGGACGGATGGACACCCTCGGCCTTGCGGTGCGCGACCCGTCGCCGGTCGGGCAGGATTTGTGGCGGACCCTGTGCGCCGACGCCGCCCGCGTCGCGGCGGAGGAACGGACGCTGCGCGTCTTCCTGAACGAATCGGTCCTGTCGCACGACTGTTTCGGCTCGGCGCTCGCCGCGCTGCTGGTGCGCAAGCTGGCCGACCGGGTGATGCCGCCCGACCGTCTGGCCGTGACCGTGCAGGAGGCGATGGAGGCCGACGCCGGCATCGTCGAGGCCGCCGCCACCGACCTCGCCGCCATCCTGGCGCGCGACCCGGCGGCCGACAGCTGCCTGACGCCCTTCCTGTATTTCAAGGGCTTCCACGCCCTGCAATGGCACCGCGTCGCCCACTGGCTGTGGGGGAACGGGCGCCACAACCTCGCGCATTTCCTCCAGAGCCGGGTGTCGGAGACCTTCGCGGTGGACATCCACCCGGCGGTTCCGGTCGGGCGCGGGGTGTTCATCGACCACGGCACCGGCGTCGTCATCGGCGAGACGGCGGTGATCGGCAACGACGTCTCGATCCTCCAGAACGTGACGCTGGGCGGCACCGGCAAGGAGCATGGCGACCGCCATCCCAAGGTGCGCGACGGCGTGCTGCTGGCGGCCGGCGCCAAGGTGCTGGGCAACATCACCGTCGGTGCCCACGCCAAGGTCGGCGCCGGCAGCGTCGTGCTGAAGGACGTTCCCGGCTGCGCCACCGTGGCCGGCATCCCGGCGAGGATCGTCGGCTGGTGCCGCGACGAGGTCGCCCCGGCGCTCAGCATGGACCAGAGCCTGCAACAGGGCGACTACAGCATCTGACCCGACGGGCCGCGCGGCGCCGCGCCCGGCTGACGGCCGCCGGCGGTCCCGACGCGACGATCCGCCCCGTTCCCGTGTTGTAGGCTCGTTCGGGACCGCCGGTTCGCCGGCCGGGGGAGGCGGAGCAGGGAGGATGCGCCGATGTATGAGCTTTACTATTGGCCGGAGATCCAGGGGCGCGGCGAATTCGTGCGCTTGGCGCTGGAGGCCGCCGGTGCTCCCTACCGCGACGTGGCGCGCGGGGAGGGCGGGGTGGAGGCGATGATGCGCCTGCTGGAGGCGCCGGACGTCCGCACCCCGTCCTTCGCGCCGCCCTTCCTGCGCGACGGGGAGATTTTGGTGGGGCAGGTGGCAGCGATCCTGCATCATCTCGGGCCCAAGCTGGGGTTGGCACCCGACGACGCGGCCGGGCGGCTGTGGCTGCACCAGATCCAGCTGACCGTCACCGATTTCGTCGTCGAGATCCACGACACCCACCACCCCGTCGGCAACCGCTTCTACTACGAGGAGCAGAAGGCCGAGGCGCTGCGCCGCGCCGCGCAATTCCGCGAGGACCGCATCCCGAAGTTCCTGGGGTGGTTCGAGACGATCCTGACCCGCAACCCGGCGGGGCCGGAGCATCTTGTCGGCGACCGGCTGAGCCACGCCGACACCTCGCTGTTCCAACTGGTGGAGGGGTTGCGCTACGCCTTTCCCAGGACGATGGCCAGGATGGAGCCGGCTTGGCCGAAGACCGTCGCCCTGCACGACCGGGTGGCGGCGCTTCCCCGCATTCAGGCCTACTGCGGCTCCGGCCGCCGGATTCCCTTCAACGAGAACGGCATCTTCCGGGCCTATCCCGAACTGGACGGCTGAAGCCTTCCCCCAAGGGGTTCGGGGAGGCTTCCTCGGGGCGGCGCCATAAACACATAAGTCTGGTTATGGAAAATATTTTGCGCCTGCACACGGATGGTTGAAACTTGAACAGGAATAGGCATTCTGTGGGTGTTGGTCTGACCACTTCGTGCGCAGACCGGATCTTGCCGGATTTTTGACCACGGCCCAACATTGAAGTCGGCCGCCGACCCTGTCCACGCTCGTTCCGCCACGCTCGCCCCGAGGATACCGCCGCCCATGTCCGCCATCGTGCTCACCCAGGACGAATCCGAGAAGGACCACCCGCTGCGCGACGACATCCGTCTTCTCGGCCGCATCCTGGGCGACACCGTCCGCCGCCAGGAAGGCGAAGCCGTCTTCGACATCGTCGAGCGCATCCGCCAGACCTCGATCCGCTTCCACCGCGACGAGGACCAGGGCGCCCGGCGCGAGCTGGAAGGCATCCTGAACAGCCTGTCGCCGCCGCAGACGGCCCGCGTCGTCCGTGCCTACAGCTTCTTCTCGCACCTGTCGAACATCGCCGAGGACCAGCACCACATCCGCCGCACCCGCGCCCACGCGCTGGCCGGCTCGGCGCCGCGCGACGGCACCATGGCGCACGCGCTCGACGAGGCCCGCAAGGCCGGCGTCACCACCCAGCAGCTCCAGGATTTCTTCGCGACGGCGCTGGTCAGCCCGGTTCTGACCGCCCACCCGACCGAGGTGCAGCGCAAGAGCATCCTGACCGTGCAGATGGACCTCGCCCGCCTGCTGGCCGAGCGCGAGCGCGGCCCGATGACCGAGGAGGAGGAGCAGGCCAACCTCGAAGGGCTGGAACGCTCGGTCCTGACCCTGTGGCAGACCTCGATCCTGCGCTGGACCAAGCTGGCGGTGATCGACGAGGTCGCCAACGGGCTGACCTTCTACGACTACACCTTCCTGCGCGAGATGCCGCGCTTCTACGCGGCGCTGGAGGACCAGCTGCGCAAGATGGACCCGGCCTGGACCACGACCGAGCTGCCCTCCTTCGTGCGGATGGGAAGCTGGATCGGCGGCGACCGCGACGGCAATCCCTTCGTCACCGCCCCGGTGCTCCAGCAGGCCCTGCGCATGCAGAGCACGCGGGCGCTGCGCTTCTACCTGGACGAGCTGCACAGCCTGGGCGCCGAGCTGTCGCTCAGCACCCGCGTCATCGCCGTGTCGGAGCCGCTGCGCCAGCTCGCCGAGCGTTCCCCCGACACCTCGCCGCACCGCAGCCTGGAGCCCTACCGCCGCGCCATCTCCGGCATCTACGCCCGGCTGGCGGCGACCGCGAAGCAGCTCGACGGGCACGAGGCGGCGCGTCACGCGCTGGGCGACGCCCCGGCCTACGCCAACGCCGCCGAGCTGCGCGCCGACCTCGACATCCTCGACCGCTCGCTGACGGTCAACGGCTCGGCGGCGCTGGCCAAGGGACGGCTGCGCAGCCTGCGCCGGGCGGTCGACCTGTTCGGCTTCCACCTCGCCAGCGTCGACTTGCGCCAGAACTCCGACGTTCACGAGCGCACGGTGGCGGAGCTGCTGGCCTTCGCCGATCCGTCCGTCGATTACAAGGCGCTGCCGGAGGATGAGCGGATCGAGCGGCTGCTCGGCGAACTCGAGAGCAACCGCCCGCTGGCCTCGCCCTACGCCGATTATTCGGAGGAGACGAAGTCGGAGCTGGCGATCCTGCGCACCGCCGCCGACTGCCGCGCCCGCCTCGGCGCCGACGCGGTGGTGAACTGCGTCATCTCCAAGACCGACGGCGTGTCGGACATCCTGGAGGTCGCCGTCCTGCTGAAGGAGGCGGGGCTGCTGCGCCCGAAGGACGGCGCGCTCGACCTGAACATCGCGCCGCTGTTCGAGACCATCGGCGACCTGCGCAACAGCGCCGCCACCATGGACCGCCTGCTCTCCCTGCCCGTCTACCGCCGCTTCCTCGAGAGCCGCGGCGGCTTGCAGGAGGTCATGCTCGGCTATTCCGACAGCAACAAGGACGGCGGATTCCTGACCTCGGGCTGGGAGCTGTACAAGGCCGAGATCGCGCTGGTCGAGGTCTTCGCCCGGCACAAGGTGCGGCTGCGGCTGTTCCACGGCCGTGGCGGCTCGGTCGGCCGCGGCGGCGGCCCCAGCTATCAGGCGATCCTGGCCCAGCCGGCGGGCGCCGTGCAGGGCGCCATCCGCATCACCGAGCAGGGCGAGGTCATCGCCGGCAAATACTCGAACCCCGAGGTCGGCCGCCGCAACCTCGAGACGCTGGCCGCCGCGACCCTGGAGGCCACCCTCCTCCACCCGGAGGCCGCCGCGCCCTGCGAGGAGGTCTTCCTGGCGACGATGGAGGAGCTGTCGGCCCACGCCTTCAAGGCCTACCGCGGGCTGGTCTACGAGACCGAGGGATTCGAGACGTATTTCTGGGAATCGACGGTGATCGGCGAGATCGCCAACCTGAACATCGGCAGCCGCCCGGCCTCGCGCAAGAAGTCGACCAGCATCGAGGATCTGCGCGCGATTCCCTGGGTGTTCAGCTGGTCGCAATGCCGCCTGATGCTGCCGGGCTGGTACGGCTTCGGCTCCGCCGTCAAGGCGTGGCTGGCCGACCATCCGGAGAGCGGGCTGGAGCGGCTGCGGGCGATGCACCGCGACTGGGGATTCTTCCGCACGCTGCTGTCGAACATGGACATGGTGCTGGCCAAGTCGAACATCGCCATCGCGTCGCGCTACGCCGAGCTGGTGTCGGACCCGGCGCTGCGCGAGGCGATCTTCACCCGCATCCGCGCGGAGTGGCAGGACAGCATCGAGGCGCTGCTGGCGATCAGCGGGCAGCAGGCGCTGCTGGAAGGCAACCCGCTGCTGGCGCGCTCGATCCGCAACCGCTTCCCCTATCTGGACCCGCTCAACCACGTCCAGGTCGAGCTGCTGAAGCGCCATCGCGGCAACACCCCCGACACCGACACCGACGGGCAGATCGCCCGTGGCATCCATCTGACCATCAACGGCATCGCCGCCGGCCTGCGCAACAGCGGCTGAGGCGCTCCTCTGACCGGACGCGCCATGCGAGCCCTTCCCCCTTTTGCGGGAGAGGGGCCGATGCCGGCGCCCGTGACACTTCCGCAATGTCGGATTGCAGCGAAGCCCGCCCCAACTGGGGCGGGTTTTTCGTTGCGCCCCTGGACATTCCATATGGTGGAAACAAAAAGATGGCCTTGCCGATTGTCTTGACTCGGACAATCCCGGATTCGATTGTTGAAATCCATCTTGATTCGGTCCGGCGCCTCCGCTAGAAGAGCGCCCTCCACAGGAGGAATTGGTATGACCACTCGATCCCAGCAGCAAGAGCAGATGTCGCAACCGGCCAATGCGCGGCCGGACGGCAGCGGTGGCACGACCCAGGCCGGCGCGTCCGACGGCTTCGTCGGGGCGGCTTGTGGTGCCGGCGCCGGGGCGGCGATGATCTGGCAGCCGGTGACGGTGCGCGGCGACGGCCGCCGGAGCGGTCAGCGCGGCGGCCAATGAAACGTTGATCACGCCCGCCGCCGGTTCCTGACGCGCGCCTTCAGCGCGCGGCGGCGATCCGGCGGCGCAGGGTGCGTTCGAGCCGCCCGGCCTCGCGCAGCAACTCCGGCAGCAGGGCCTCGGCCTGGGCGCGCTCGCCCTGCCGGCCGGACACCTCCAGCCGCCACGCCAGATGCATGACCCGTGTCCCGCCGAAGCTGCCCGCCGTGCTGGACAAATCATGGGCCTCGCTGGCGAGCGCCCGCAGGTCGAGGTCGCCGGAAGCCATCGCCTCGCCCATCACCGTCAGCCGGCCGACCCGTCTGGTGATGTCGCCCAGGAAGCTGTCGATGATCCGGCCCAGGCTCTCCGGTCCGACGCTGTCCGCCAGTTCATTCAGGACTGCCTCGTCGATCACGTCGCCATCCGGCTCGGAGCCTGCCTCCCGAACGTCCGCCGACGGCGCCGCCTCGACCGGCGCTTCCGCCGCCGGCGACAGCCAGCGGTCGAGCGCCGCCACCAGCGTCGGCCGGCCGATCGGCTTGGTGATGTAGTCGTCCATTCCGGCGGCGAGGCATTCCTCGCGCGTGCCCGGCATGGCGTCGGCGGTCAGGGCGACGATCGGGACCGTGGCGCACGGCCCGCCCAGGGCACGGATCGCCCGCGCCGCGTCCAGCCCGTCCATGACGGGCATCTGCACGTCCATCAGGATCAGGTCGACGCCGCCGGCCATGGCGAGGGCAAGCGCCTGCCGGCCGTCCTCCGCCACCTCCACGTCGTAGCCCAGCCGTTGCAGCAGGGTGGTGGCGAAGAGCTGGTTGGTCCGGTTGTCCTCGGCCAGCAGGATGCGGCCGCGCCGCACCACGCCGTCCGCCTGCGCGGCGGGCGGCGCGGCTGGGGCCGGGCGCATCCCGTCGCCGAACAGCGTGGCGAGGCAGGACACCAGCGCGGCCTGCCGCAGCGGCTTGGTCAGGGTCGCGTCGGCGAGCCCACCCTCGCCGCTCCCGGCCCCCGGTCCCAGCGAGGTGACCAGAACCCGCTTGACCCGGCCCAGCCGGGGCCGCTCGGCCATCGCCGCCAGCAGCGCGTCGCCGCCCATCACCGGCATGGTCTGGTCGATCAGCGCGATGTCGAAGGGGCGCCCGGCGGCGGCGGCGCGCTCCAGCGCGTCGAGCGCTTCGAGCGCGCTGTCCACCGCCACGGTCTCGGCCCCCTGCCCCTCCAGCATGGAGGAAAGGACGCGGCGGTTGATCGCCAGATCGTCCACCACCAGGACACGCCGGCCCGCCAGCGATTGCGCGGCGGGTCCCTCCTCCGCGCCGACGCCGAGCGGGAGATCGACCTGGAAGCGGCTGCCGACGCCGGGGGTGCTCTCCACCGTGATGCCGCCGCCCATCAGCTCCGTCAGTTGCCGGCAGATCGCCAGCCCGAGGCCGGTGCCGCCATACCTGCGGGTGATCGAACCGTCGACCTGCTGGAACTTGCCGAACAGGGTGGGCAGCGCGTCGGCCGGGATGCCGATGCCGCTGTCGCTCACCGTGGCCCGCATCACCAGACGGTCGCCGCCGCTTTCCAGCGCCTCCAGTTCCACCGTCACGCTGCCGCGGTCGGTGAACTTGACGGCGTTGCCGACCAGATTGACCAGGATCTGGCGGATGCGCGTCGGATCGCCGACCAGCGTGCGGTGGAGCCGCGGGTCGATGAAGAAACCGATCTCGATCTCCTTCTCCCGCGCGCGGGGGGCCAGCAGCTCGACCACCCCCTCGACCAGATCGGCGGGGGCGAAGGGCAGCGCCTCGATGGAGACCTTGCCGGCCTCCAGCTTGGAGAAGTCGAGGATGTCGTTGACGATGGTCAGCAGCGCGTTGGCGGAGCTGCGCACCGCCTGGGCGAACTGGCGCTGCTCCGGCGTCAGCGGGGTGTCGAACAGAAGCTCGCTCATCCCCATGATGCCGTTCATCGGCGTGCGGATCTCATGGCTCATGGTGGCGAGGAAATCCGACTTGGCGCGGGTCGCCGCCTCGGCGGCGGAGCGCTGCCGGTCGGCGTCCTCGCGGGCGGCGTCGAGCCCCTCGGCCAGCGCGCACATGTCGGCGGCCTGGCGTTGCAGCTCGGCCTCGGCGCGCTTGTGCTCGGTGATGTCGGTGCGCGTGCCGACCAGGGCGCCGCCGGCCGTCCGCTTCTCCGCCACCCGGATCCAGCGCCCGTCGGCCAGCTGCCGCTCGAAGGGCTGGTCGGGCGCCCGGTGCCGGGCGAGTTCCCCCTGGATCCAGCTCTCGGAATCGGCGCGGCCGTCGGGGGCGCGGCCGAACTCCCCGTTGGCGATGCCGGCGCGCAGGATGGTCTCGAACGGCGCGCCGGGAACGATCGCGGGGGCGGTTCTTGGGTGCGCGGCGCGGTAGCGGCGGTTGCACAGGATCAGCCGGTCGTCGGAATCGTAGAGCACCAGCCCGTCGGGGATGGCGTCGATGGCGTCGGCGAGCGTCTGGCGGATCCGGCGCTGGTCCAGCAGCTCCACCACCAGCCGGGCGAGCTGCTCCAGCGTCTCGGCGTCCCGGTCGGCGAAATCCGAACGGGGAACGGTGTCGACGACGCACAGGGTGCCGAGCCGGCGGCCCGCGACCACCAGCGGCGCCCCGGCATAGAAGCGGACGCCCGGCTCGCCGGTCACCGCCGGGTGGGCGGCGAAGCGCGGATCCCGCGTGGCGTCGGGAACCATCATCACGTCGTGGCCGGCGATGGCGTGGGCGCAGAAGGCGAGGTTGCGCGGAGTCTCCGTCGCGTCGAGGCCGACGCGGCTCTTGAACCACTGGCGGTCGCGGTCGATCAGCGACACCAGGGCGATCGGCGTGCGGAAGACATGGGCGGCGAGCCGGGTGACGCCGTCGAAACCGGGCTCCGGCGGCGTGTCGAGGATGCAGCAGGCGTCCAGCACGCTCTGGCGCTCCGCCTCGTCGGGCAGGGTCGGAGGCAGGGTCGGACCGGCCGCCGCGTTCACGCCGCCCGCTCCTCGGACAGGCGCCATTGCTGGAGCTTGCGGTAGATGGTCGAGGGGCTGATCTCCAGCAGCAGGGCGGCGCGCGGCACGTCGTCGCCGGTCAGGCGCAGCGCCCGCTGGATCATCTCCTTCTCGACCCGCCACAGCGGCAGCACCGCGTCGCCGTCGGCCAGGCCGCCGCCGTCCGGCTGGCTGCCGTTCGCCGCCCGCGCCGACGGGGCGGCCCCCTGCGGCATCATCTGCGGCGGCAGCATGTCGAGCGTCACCCGAGGGCCGTCGTGCAGCACCGCCACGTTGCGCAGGACGTTCTGCAACTGGCGCACGTTGCCCGGCCAATCGTGGGCGCGCAGCCGCGCCTCGACCTCCGGCGCGAAGCCGGCGAGCGCCTTGCCCTCCTCGCGGGCGTAGTCGGTCAGCAGGGCGCGGGCGATCTCCACCACGTCCTCGCCGCGCTCGCGCAGCGGCGGCAGGGCCAGCGGGATGACGTGCAGGCGGTAATAGAGATCCTCGCGGAACCGCCCGCACTGAACCTCGCCCAGCGGGTCGCGGTTGGTGGCGGCGACGAAGCGGACGTCGACCCGCTGCTCCCGCCCGCTGCCGACCGGGGCGACGGTGCCGGTCTGCACGAAGCGAAGCAGCTTGCTTTGCAGGTCGATCGGCATCTCGCAGATCTCGTCGAGGAACAGCGTGCCGCCGTCGGCCAGCAGGGCCGCTCCCGGCCGGTCGCCGGTGGCGCCGGTGAAGGCCCCCTTCACATGGCCGAAGATCTCGCTTTCCAGCAGATCCTTGGGGATGGCGGCGCAGTTCAGCGCGACGAAGGCGCGGTCGCGGCGCGGGCTGGCGCGGTGGATGGCCTGGGCCGCCACCTCCTTGCCGGTGCCGCTCTCGCCGGTGATGAAGACGTTGGCGCGGCTGGCGGCGACGCTCTCGATGGTGCGGTAGACCGCCTGCATCTCCGGCGAGCCGCCGATGAAGCCGTGGAAGCGGCCGCGGTCGAGATCCTTGCGGTAGCCGGCGACGATGCTGGCCAGCGCCCGCCGCTCCAGCGCGTTGCGCAGGGTCAGCTTCAGCCGGTCGGCGTTGAAGGGCTTGACGATGAAGTCGAAGGCGCCCAGCCGCATCGCCTCCACCGCGATGTCGATCGAGCCGTGGGCGGTGACGATCACCACCGACACGCCGGGGTCGCGCGCCTGGAGCGCCTTCAGCACCTCCAGCCCCTCCATGTCGGGGAGCTTGAGGTCGAGCACCACCGCGTCGGGCGGGTCGGCTTCCGCAGCCGCCAGCGCGTCGCGCCCGGTCGTGACGTGGGTGACGGCGAGCGGTTCGGCGCGCAGGTACTCGACATACAGCGTCGCGAGCGGAAGCGTGTCCTCGATCAGCAGGATTCTGCGCTTGGGGGAAACTCGCGGCGATGCTGGCATGGCGTCGGTCGGTCCCGTTTCGGTGACGAAGTGTAGCGCGCGCGGCCGGTTGCAGCCAGACGCCCTTTTTACCATCCGTTGGTTAAGCGGACGTATCGATCAGGTCGGTGCGGCCGACCCGGCGCAGCGAAACCTCCAGCCGGGCGTCGTTCTCGCGGATCTCGCGCAGGGTCTTCAGCGTGTACTCGACATGCGCGGTCGCCGCCGCGTGGGCGCGGGCCGGGTCGCCGGTCAGCACCGCGTCGGCGATGTCCAGATGCTGGGCCAGCAGCAGGTCGCGCACGCCCTGGCGCGAGTAGAGGTCGGCGCGGTTGTAGAACACGTCGTTGCGCAGCATGTTGGACAGGGTCCGCATGATGTGCAGCATGACGATGTTGTGGGCCGCCTCGTAGATCGCCAGATGCAGGTCGGCGTCGGAGTCGGCCTCCTCCGAGCTGTCGTCCTTGCCGTGGGCGGCCTTCATGCGGGCGACGATGGCGCCGATGCCGGCGCGGTCGAGGTCGGTGGCGCGCTGGGCCGCCAGCATCGCCGCCTGCGCCTCGATCGAGCCGCGGAACTCCAGATAGTCGAAGGTCGTCTTTGGGTTGTTCTGGAGCAGCGCCACCAGCGGGTCGCCGATGTGCGAGAGGAACTGCGCGATGTGGGTGCCGTTGCGCCCGGTCACCAGCAGCCCGCGCTCCTCCAGCTTGGCGATGGCGTCGCGCAGCGAGGGGCGGGACACGTCGAGCTTGGCCGCCAGCTCGCGTTCGGCCAGCAGCTTCTCGCCCGGACGCAGCGCGCCCTCCAGGATCAGCTTTTCCAGATGCTCGGCAATGGCGTCGGCCAGCTTGGCGGGTTTGATCGTCCCCTGCATTGGGTAGGCGGTCCTTCTGCGCGTCTCGGTGTCTTCAATACCCCATGGATTCCAACAGCGTCCACTGCCGCCGCATCCCGGTGGCCCCACCCCCCTACGAAAGTGCATCGACCACCCAATGATTTTACCGTTGCACGGTATGGTCAAATCTTTTATCCAGCAAACGTCATATGGATAAGAGACGTCCAGACTGAGGTCCCCGGCGAAGGATTCTGTCCCGATCCGGTTCCTGGTCAAGGGTGTCCATCTGTTCTGGGGATAGGACGGACCCGCCGAGAAGGCGTTCCGCGTCGCCGCCGGTCCGGCGGCGGCGAACGCTGTTGGCTTGCCGCATGGCGGGCCGACCGACGACCGGCCTCCTCCCCGACTTTTCTAGGTCTGGAACCCACGCCCCTCGCGGAGGAAGCCCTCGGATGATCCGGTCCCGCACCCACGCCCCGATGAACGGCACGGCCCCGCCGGCGCCGTTCGCGCCGATGTGGGGGCCGGCCACGGCGCCGATGGTCGCCTTCGGGTTCTGATCGCGCCGCCGCCGGCCTTTGACGAGGGACGGCGCGGTCAAACTTTGAATGGAAGATAAAATGCAACCTTGGATGCAAGTCTATGATCCGGCGGGGAACCTGTGGGTTTCGGCGCTGGTCGCCGCGCTGCCGATCATCTTCTTCTTCGTCGCCCTGGCCTTCCTGCGGATGAAGGGGCATGTCGCGGCCACCATCACGGTCGCCATCGCGCTGCTCGTCGCCATCTTCTTCTACAAGATGCCGCTCGGCATGGGCTTCGCCTCGGCGGTCTACGGCTTCCTGTACGGGCTGTGGCCGATCGCCTGGATCATCGTCGGCGCCGTGTTCCTCTACAAGATCACGGTCAAGACCGGGCAGTTCGACATCATCCGCTCGTCGATCCTGTCGATCACCGAGGACCAGCGCCTCCAGATGCTGCTGGTCGGCTTCTCCTTCGGCGCCTTCCTGGAAGGCGCCGCGGGCTTCGGCGCGCCGGTCGCCATCACGGCGGCCCTGCTGGTCGGCCTCGGCTTCAACCCGCTCTACGCCGCCGGCCTCTGCCTGATCGCCAACACCGCCCCGGTGGCCTTCGGCGCCATGGGCATCCCGATGATCGTCGCCGGCCAGGTGACGGGTCTGGACGCCTTCAAGATCGGCCAGATGGCCGGCCGCCAGCTGCCGCTGCTCGCCGTGTTCGTGCCCTTCTGGATCGTCTTCATCATGGACGGCTTCCGCGGCGTGCGCGAGACGTGGCCGGCCGTGCTGGTGGCGGGCACCTCCTTCGCCGTCGGCGTGTTCTTCACCTCGAACTTCATCGGCCCCGAGCTGCCGGACATCACGTCGGCCCTGTTCAGCCTCGTCTGCCTGACGCTGTTCCTGAAGGTGTGGAAGCCCAAGCGCATCTTCCGCTTCGAGAACGCCGGCGCCATGGGCGCCCCTGTTCGCGGCCCGGCGGCCGCCTCGGTCGGCGCCATGGCCACCCCGGCCTCCGCGCTGGCCGGCAACGCCCCGGCCTACACGTCGGGTCAGGTGATCAAGGCGTGGTCGCCCTTCCTGGTCCTGACCGCCATCGTCACCGTGTGGAGCCTCGCCCCCTTCAAGGCGCTGTTCGCCAAGACCGGCGCGCTCGCCTCGACGGTGCTGTACTTCCCGGTCGAGGGGCTGCACCAGCTGGTGATGCGCGTCGCCCCGATCGTCGCCTCGCCCAAGCCCTACGACGCGGTCTACAAGCTGGACCTGCTGGCCGCCACCGGCACGGCGATCCTGCTGACCGCCATCGTCACCGTCTTCTTCCTGCGCATGAAGCCCTCGACGGCCGTCTCGACCTTCGGCGAGACGCTGTTGGAGCTGCGCCGCCCGATCTACTCGATCGGCATGGTGCTGGCCTTCGCCTTCATCGCCAACTACTCGGGCCTGTCCTCGACGCTGGCGCTGCTGCTGGCCGGCACGGGCAACGCCTTCCCGTTCTTCTCGCCGGTGCTGGGCTGGCTCGGCGTGTTCCTGACCGGGTCGGACACCTCGTCCAACGCGCTGTTCTGCGCCCTCCAGGCGACCACCGCGCAGCAGCTCGGCCTGTCGGACATCCTGATGGTCACCGCCAACACCACCGGCGGCGTCACCGGCAAGATGATCTCGCCGCAGTCCATCGCGGTGGCCTGCGCCGCCGTGGGTCTGGTCGGGCGCGAGGCGGACCTGTTCCGCTTCACCCTGAAGCACAGCCTGTTCTTCGTCGCCATCATCGGCGTGATCACGGTGCTCCAGGCCTACTACTTCCAGTGGATGATCCCCTGATCCTCCGCGACCGACTCTCCTGACTGCGGTCGGACGGGTTCGCCCGTCCGACCGGCCTTTTCCTTGAAGCCATCTCATTCCAGCCGAAGGAACCGGACCGATGCTGCCCGTCCCCTACGAGCGCGTGCTGACCGAGCTGCGGGAGTTCATGCCCGAAGCCCGCCTGATCACCGATCCGCTGCGGACGCTGGCCTACGGCACCGACGGCAGCTTCTACCGTCTCATTCCCAAGATCGTCGCCATCGTCGAGACCGAGGAGGAGGTCGTCCGCCTGCTGCGCGTGACGCGCGGGCACAAGGCGCCCGTCACCTTCCGCGCCGGCGGCACCAGCCTGTCGGGTCAGGCGGTCAGCGACAGCGTGCTCGTCCTGCTGGGCGACGGCTGGCGCGGCTGCGCGATCGCGCCCGACGCCGCGACGGTCACGCTCCAGCCCGGCGTCATCGGCGCCGAGGCCAACCGCAAGCTGGCGCCGCTGGGCCGCAAGATCGGTCCCGACCCGGCCTCCATCGCCACCGCCAAGATCGGCGGCATCGCCGCCAACAACGCCAGCGGCATGTGCTGCGGCACCGCGCAGAACACCTACCGGACGCTGGCCTCGATGCGGCTGGCGCTGGCCGACGGCACCGTGCTCGACACCGGCGACGCCAGCAGCCGCGCCGCCTTCTGGCGCAGCCACAAGCCCCTGCTCGACAGCCTGGCGGAGCTCGGCGCGCGGACCCGCGCCGACGAGCCCCTGGCCGAGCGCATCCGCAACAAGTTCCGCATCAAGAACACCACCGGCTACAGCCTGAACGCGTTGGTCGATTACGAGGATCCCATCGACATCCTCCAGCATCTGCTGGTCGGGTCGGAAGGGACGCTGGGCTTCATCTCCGCCATCACCCTGCACACGGTTCCGGAGCACGCCGACAAGGCGAGCGCCCTGCTGTTCTTCCCCGACATCGCCGAGGCCTGCCGCGCCGTCGCCCTGCTGAAGGCGACTCCGGTCTCGGCGGTGGAGCTGATGGACCGCGCCTCGCTGCGCTCCATCGAGGACAAGCCGGGCATGCCGCCGCAGATCAGGGGCTTCGGTCCGGACGTGGCCTGCCTGCTGGTCGAGACCCGCGCCGAGAGCCCGGCCGCGCTCGACGCCCAGCTCGCCGAGATCGCCGCCGTGCTGGCGACGACCGTCACCATCGGCGAGGGCGCCTTCACCACCGACGCCAAGGCCTGCGAGGGCTTCTGGAAGATCCGCAAGGGCCTGTTCCCGGCGGTCGGCGCGATCCGCGAACTCGGCACCACCGTCATCATCGAGGACGTCGCCTTCCCGCTGGAGCGGCTGGCCGAGGCGACGGTCGAACTCCAGGCGCTGTTCCTCAAGCACGGCTACAGCGAGGCCATCATCTTCGGCCACGCGCTGGAAGGGAACCTGCACTTCGTCTTCACCCAGGCCTTCGACACCGACGCCGAGGTCGACCGCTACCGCCAGTTCATGGACGACGTCTGCGCCATGGTGGTGCAGGGCTATGACGGCTCGCTGAAGGCCGAGCACGGCACCGGCCGCAACATGGCCCCCTTCGTCGAGATGGAGTGGGGGCCGCAGGCCTACGGCCTGATGAAGGAGATCAAGGCGCTGTTCGATCCGGAGGGGCTGCTGAACCCCGGCGTGATCCTGAACGGCGACCCCGAGGCGCATCTCAAGAACCTCAAGCCGATGCCGCCGGCCCACCCGCTGGTCGACACCTGCATCGAGTGCGGCTTCTGCGAGCCGACCTGCCCGTCGCACAAGATGACGCTGTCGCCGCGCCAGCGCATCGTCGGCTGGCGCGAGATCTCCCGCCTGACCCGCGACGGCGCCGACCCGGCCCGGCTGGCGGCGCTGAGCGACGCCTACGACTACCAGGGCATCGACACCTGCGCGGCCTGCGGCCTGTGCTCCACCGCCTGCCCGGTCGGCATCGAGACGGGGCTGCTGATCAAGGCGCTGCGCGGCCAGAATCGCGGCGCCGTCGCCCGGAAGGTCGGTGATTTCGTCGCCGACCACATGGGGGGCGTGCTGGGCGTGGCGCGCACCGGCCTGCGGCTGGCCGACCTCGCCCGCCGCGTCGCCGGTCCGGAAGCGGTCAGCACCGCCGCCCGCGCGCTGACCGCCGGCCATCTGCCCGGCCTGCCGCGCAACATGCCGACTCCGGTCCGCTTCACGCCGCTGGCGGAGAAGGCGGCGGAGAGCCAGCCGGCGGCCCAACCTGCTGTCGTCTACATCCCGAGCTGCGTCAGCCGCACCATGGGCCCGTCGGCCGGGGATCCGGAGCAGGTCCCGCTGCCCGAGAAGGTCGAGGGGCTGATGCGCAAGGCCGGCTTCCGGGTGATCTACCCGGAGGAGCTGTCCTCGCAATGCTGCGGCATGTCGCTGGAGAGCAAGGGCCTCGCCGACCAGGCCGACGCCAAGGCCGACGCGATGCTGGCGGCGCTCGCCAAGGCCAGCGGCAACGGCGCGCTGCCCATCGTGATGGACACCAGCCCCTGCGCCTTCCGCCTGAAGAAGCGGGCGGCCGAGAGCGGCCTCGGGATCCTCGACATCGCCGAGTTCCTGCACCTCCACGCCCTGCCCCGCCTCGACATCGTCAGGAGCGATGAGCCGGTCGTCCTGCACCTGACGTGCAGCACGCGCCGCATGGGGTTGGACTCCACGCTGACCGCCATCGCCAGGACCTGCTCCAGCAAGGTGGTGGTGCCCGAGGATGTGGGGTGCTGCGGCTTCGCCGGCGACAAGGGCTTCTCGACGCCGGAACTCAACGCCCACGCGCTGCGCCACCTGAAGAAGGACGTGCCGGCGGGGGCCAGCTCCGGCTACTCGACCAGCCGCACCTGCGAGATCGGCCTGTCGGACCACGCCGGCCTGCCCTACCGCTCGATCGTCTACCTCGTCGACGCCTGCTCGCGCCCCAAGGCCGCCACGGCCCCGGCCGCCCGCGCGCCCGAACCCGCCTTCTGACAGGACACCGTGCAATGACCACCGCCACCGCGCCCCAGCCGACCCCGCCCCGGCCGAGCAAGGTCTATTTCTTCGGAACCTGTCTGGTCGATCTGTTCTATCCCGAGGCCGGCATGGCCGGCATGGAGCTGCTGAAGGCCCAGGGACTGACCGTGGTCTTCCCGCAGGGGCAGAGCTGCTGCGGCCAGCCGGCCTACAACTCCGGCTACCGCGACGAGGCGCTCAAGGTCGCCCGCGCCCAGCTCGACCTGTTTCCCGAGGATCTGCCCATCGTGGTGCCCTCGGGCTCCTGCGCCGGCATGATGAGGAAGCACTGGCCCCACCTGTTCCACGGCGAGCCCGACGAGGCGAAGGCGGTGAACGTCTCGTCCCGCGTCTGGGAGCTGACGCAGTTCCTCGTCCAGGTCCTCGACGTCAGGCTGGAGGACAAGGGCGAGCCGATGCGCGTCACCTGGCACGCCTCCTGCCACGCCCAGCGCGAGATGGGCGTGGTCGAGGAACCGAAGGCGTTGCTGCGCCAGCTCGCCAACGTCGAGCTGGTCGAGCTGAAGCGCGAGAAGGAATGCTGCGGCTTCGGCGGCACCTTCGCCGTCCGCCACCCGGAGATCTCGGCGGCGATGGTCGGCGACAAGGTGGCGGACATCGAGCAGACCGGCGCCAGGCGGGTGGTGTCGGGCGACTGCGGCTGCCTGCTGAACATCAACGGCGCGTTGGAGGGCGGGCGCAAGCCGGTCCAGGGCCAGCACATCGCCCAGTTCCTGAAGGAGCGCCTCCATGGCTGAGCATCCCCCCCAGGCCGTGAACTTCGCCGCCGCGTCGAAGGCGGCGCTGCTCGACCCGCAGCTTCGCGGCAACTTCCGCCGGGCCATGGACGGCCTGATGAGCAAGCGCGCCGTCCAGTTCGCCGACGCCAAGGAGTGGCACGACATGCGGGCGCTGGCGGCCAGCGTGCGGCTGCGCACGCTCGCCAAGCTGCCGGAACTGCTGGAGACGCTGGAAGCGAACTGCACCCGCAACGGCATCCAGGTGCATTGGGCCTCGACCACCGCCGAGGCCAACGCCATCGTGCTGGGCATCATGAAGCGCGTCGACGCCAAGCTCGCCGTCAAGGGCAAGTCGATGGTGACGGAGGAGATGCACCTCAACGCCTTCCTGGAGCAGCACGGCATCGAGGCGCTGGAGGCCGATCTCGGCGAGTACATCGTCCAGCTCGACGGCACCATGCCGTCGCACATCATCATGCCGGCGATCCACCTGAACACCAAGCAGATCGCCCACCTGTTCAAGCGCAAGATCAAGGAGGCGGAGAGCATCGAGGACGCCGCCTACCTGACCGATCTGGCGCGGCGCATCCTGCGCAAGAAGTTCATGACCGCCGACGTCGGCATGTCCGGCGTCAACGCGGCGGTGGCCGAGACCGGCACGCTCTGCCTGATCGAGAACGAGGGCAACGGCCGCATGTGCACCACGGTGCCGCCGGTCCACATCGCCTTCATGGGGCTGGAGAAGGTGGTCGAGCATCTGGAGGACGTGCCGCCGGTCATCAGCCTGCTGCCGCGTTCCGCCACCGGCCAGCCGATCACCACCTACGTCAACATGATCACCTCGCCGCGCAAGGAGGGCGAGCTGGACGGCCCGCGCGAGATCCATCTGGTGATCCTCGACAACGGGCGGTCGTCGGTCTACGCCGACCCGGAGCTGCGCGACACGCTGCGCTGCATCCGCTGCGGCGCCTGCATGAACCACTGCCCGGTCTACACCAAGGTCGGCGGCCACGCCTACGAGGCGCCCTACCCCGGCCCGATCGGCAAGATCCTGGTGCCGCAGATGGAGGGTCTGGCCAAGCGCGGCGAGATGCCCCACGCCTGCACCATGTGCAACGCCTGCGTCGAGATCTGCCCGGTCCGGATTCCCATCGTCGAGATCATGGGCCGGCTGCGCGTCGAGGCGGTGCGCCCCGGCGACGCGGTGAAGGATGCCGGCGCCCAGGCCAGCAAGGCCGAGGCGATGGTGTGGAAGGGCTGGGCGGCGATGAACGCCTCGCCGACCGCCTACAAGATCGCGACCATGGCGATGAGCAAGCTCGGCAACGCGGCGCCCACGGGGCTGCCGCTGCTGAAGGAATGGACCAGCGTGCGGGCCAAGCCGCGCTTCGCGTCGCGCACGCTCCATGATCTGGCCCGCGAGAAGGGGATTCCCGATGTCTGACGCCCGTTCGGCCATCCTGGCCAAGCTGCGGACCAACCGCGACGCCCATCCGGTGACACCGCCGCCGTCCGACACCACCGTGCTGGCCGAGAAGCGCTGGGCGCCGGAGGAGCGGCTCCCCCGCATCCGCCGCCTGATGGAGGCGGTGCACACCGAGTTCCTGGAGGCGACCGAGGCCGATTGGTCCGTCGTGGTGCGGGAGTTCCTGGTGCGCGAAGGGGCGGCGACCCTGCTCTACGCCCCGGCGACGCCGGATGGCGCCACTCTCGCCTCCGCTTTTCCCCCCTCTCCCCCCCGGGGAGAGGGTCGGGGTGAGGGAAACCTAACCCTCGTCCCCTACGACCGTCCGGTCGAGGCCTTCAAGGAACGGCTCTTCGAGGGCATCGACGCCGGCCTCACCTCCACGCTGGGCGCCATCGCCGAGACCGGCAGCCTGATCCTGTGGCCGAGCGTCGAGGAGCCGCGCCTGCTCTCGCTCGTTCCCCACATCCATGTGGCGCTGCTGCGCGCCGACGCGCTGTACGACACCTTCTGGCAGGCGATGCGCGACAACCGCTGGGCCGAGGGCATGCCGACCAACGCGCTGCTGATCTCCGGCCCCAGCAAGACGGCCGACATCGAGCAGACGCTGGCCTACGGCGTCCACGGTCCGAAGCGGCTGATCGTCGTCGTCATCCGCTAGGAGGCCGCTGACAAGCGGTCCGCCGACACGTTGATCCATCATGACCGCCGGTGCGCCTCCGCGCGCCTGCCCCTCGCGCCTGCCCCTCGCGCCTGCCCGCCCTCTCGCCCATCTTCGAGGACCCGCGCCATGCCGACGCCCGCCTTCCGCAAACTCCTGGTCGCCAACCGCGGCGAGATCGCCATCCGCGTGCTGCGGGCGGCCACCGAACTCGGCATTCCCACCGTCGCGGTCTATTCCACCGAGGACCGCTTCGCGCTGCACCGCTTCAAGGCCGACGAGAGCTACCGCATCGGCGAGGGCAAGGGGCCGATCGAGGCCTATCTCGACATCGACGCCATCATCGCCGTCGCCCTCCAGACCGGCGCCGACGCCATCCACCCCGGCTACGGCTTCCTGTCGGAGAATCCGGCCTTCGCCGACGCCTGCGCCGCCAACGGCATCACCTTCGTCGGCCCGTCGCCGGACACCATGCGGCTGCTCGGCAACAAGGTGGCGGCCCGCAACCTCGCCGTCTCGGCCGGCGTGCCGGTGATGCCCGCCACCGGCGCCCTGCCCGACGACCCGGCCGAGACCGCGCGCCTGGCCGGGGAGGTCGGCTACCCGCTGATGCTGAAGGCGAGCTGGGGCGGCGGCGGGCGCGGCATGCGCGTCGTCGAGACGGCGAAGGACCTCCCCGACCTTGTCGCGGCCGCGCGGCGCGAGGCCCAGGCCGCCTTCGGCAACGGCGAGGTCTATCTGGAGAAGCTGGTCCGCCGCGCCCGCCACGTCGAGGTGCAGATCCTCGGCGATGCCGCCGGCAACCTCGTCCACCTGTTCGAGCGCGACTGCACCGTCCAGCGCCGCAACCAGAAGGTCGTCGAGCGCGCCCCGGCCGTCTACCTGACCACCGACGAGCGGCTCGGCCTGTGCGACGCCGCGCTGAAGCTGGCCCGCGCCGCCGGCTACCGCAACGCCGGCACGGTGGAGTTCCTGATGGACGCCGACAGCGGCGCCTTCTACTTCATCGAGGTCAACCCGCGCGTCCAGGTCGAGCACACGATCACCGAGGTCGTCACCGGCATCGACATCGTGAAGGCGCAGATCCGCATCGCGGCCGGCGCCCTGATCGGCGGCGGCGCCAGCGGCGTTCCGGAACAGCGCGACATCCGCCTGACCGGCCACGCCATCCAGTGCCGGATCACCACCGAGGATCCGGACAACAGCTTCATCCCGGACTACGGCCGCATCACCGCCTATCGCGGCGCCAACGGCTTCGGCATCCGGCTCGACGGCGGCACCGCCTTCTCGGGCGCGCTGATCACCCGCCATTACGACAGCCTGCTGGAAAAGGTCGTCTCCTGGGCGCCGACGCCCGAGGAGGCCATCGCCCGCATGGACCGCGCGCTGCGCGAGTTCCGCATCCGCGGCGTGGCGACCAACCTCGCCTTCCTGGAGGCGCTGATCGACCACCCGCAGTTCCGTGGCGGCACCTACACCACCCGCTTCATCGACACCACGCCCGAACTGTTCCAGCGCGAGCCGCGCCGCGACCGCGCCACCCGGCTGCTGACCTTCCTGGCCGACGTCATGGTCAACGGCAACCCCGAGCTGAAGCCCGGCGCCCACCCCCGCCCGGCCGAACCCAAGGCCCCGCCGGTCGGCCGCGTCGCCCCGCCGCCCGGCCTGAAGCAGACGCTCGCCGCCGAGGGCGCCGAGGCCGTCGCCCGCTGGATGAAGGCGCAGACCCGCACGCTGGTCACCGACACCAGCATGCGCGACGCCCACCAGTCGCTGCTGGCGACCCGCGTGCGCAGCCACGACCTGCTGGCGGTGGCGCCGGCCTACGCCCGGCTGCTGCCCGATCTGTTCTCGGTCGAATGCTGGGGCGGGGCGACCTTCGACGTCGCCATGCGCTTCCTCAGGGAGGACCCGTGGGAGCGGCTCGACGGCCTGCGCGCCGCCATGCCGAACCTGCTGCTGCAAATGCTGCTGCGCGCGTCGAACGCGGTCGGCTACGCCAACTACCCCGACAACGTGGTGCGCCACTTCGTCCAACAGGCGGCGGCCGGCGGCATCGACGTCTTCCGCGTCTTCGACAGCCTGAACTGGGTCGGGAACATGCGCGTCGCCATCGACGCGGTGCGCGAGACCGGGGCGCTGTGCGAGGCGGCGATCTGCTACACCGGCGACCTGCTCGACCCGGCGCGGCCGAAATACGACCTGCGCTATTACGTGAGCCTCGCCAAGGAGCTGGAGGCGGCCGGCGCCCACATCCTCGGCATCAAGGACATGGCCGGCCTGTGCAAGCCGGCCGCCGCCTCGCTGCTGGTGCGCACGCTGAAGGAGGAGGTCGGGCTGCCGATCCACTTCCACACCCACGACACCTCGGGCGCCAGCGCCGCCAGCGTGCTGGCCGCCGTCGAGGCCGGGGTGGACGCGGTGGACGCGGCGATGGACAGCCTGTCCGGCCTGACCTCGCAGCCGCCGCTGGGCTCCATCGCGGCGGCGCTGCGCCACACGCCGCGCGACACCGGGCTCGACGCCGAGGCGATCCGCCGGATCGGCCATTACTGGGAGGAGGTTCGCGCCGCCTACGCGCCCTTCGAGAGCGCGATCCGCTCCGGTTCCTCGGAGGTCTACTGGCACGAGATGCCGGGCGGGCAATACACGAACCTGCGCGAGCAGGCGCGCTCGCTGGGCATCGAGGAGCATCACTGGGACGACGTGGTGCGCGCCTACGCCACGGTGAACCGGCTGTTCGGCGACATCGTGAAGGTGACGCCGACCTCCAAGGTGGTCGGCGACATGGCGCTGGTGATGGTGACCGGCGGGTTGAGCGAGGACGACATCCTCGACCCCGCGAAGGAGATCGCCTTCCCGGAATCGGTCGTCCAGCTCATGCGGGGCGAGTTGGGCCAGCCGCCGGGCGGCTTCCCCGACGCCTTGCAGCGCAAGGTTCTGAAGGGCGAGGCGCCGCTGACGGTGCGGCCCGGCGCCATCCTGCCGCCGGCCGACCTGGAGGCCGAGCGCGCCGCCGTCGCCGCGAAGCTCGGCCTGGTGATCGACGACCGGCAGCTCGCCTCGCACCTGATGTACCCGAAGGTGTTCGCCGACTTCTGCCAGCACCGCAAGACGCACGGCGACGTGTCGGTGCTCTCCACGCCGGTGTTCTTCCACGGCCTGTTGCAGGGCGAGGAGACCGGCGTCGAGCTGGAGCCGGGCAAGGCGCTGCTGATCCGCTATCTGGCGACCGGCGAGGCCGACGAGGAGGGCCGCCGCGCGGTGTTCTTCGAGCTGAACGGCCAGCCGCGCACCATCAAGGTCAGCGACCGCAAGGTGGCCCCGGCCCGCGCCGCCCACCCGAAGGCGGAGGACGGCAACCCGTCCCATGTCGGCGCCCCGATGCCCGGCCTCGTCACCGGCATCCTGGTCCAGCCGGGCCAGGCGGTGGAGGCCGGCGACGCGCTGCTGTCGCTGGAGGCGATGAAGATGGAGACCACGGTGCGCGCCGAGCGGGCCGGCACGGTCGAGCGCATCGTCGCCCAGCAGGGCCGCAACGTCGAGACCAAGGACCTGCTGCTGGTGCTGGCGTGATGGAGCGGCGCACCCTCGCGGAGGAGCCGGCGCGGCTCTACGAGGCGATCCTGCATCTGCGGCGCCTCGGCCATCAGGTGCGCCGCCACCCCGGCCCGCACGAGAAGGGCGCCGCCCGGCATCTGCTGGACGGCGCCCCGGTGAGCGACTCGGCGCTTCTGGAACTCGCCATGACCCGCTTCCGCCGCGCGGCGCGGGCCATGGGGCGGTAGGACGGCGGACGTGCGGTGCCGCCCCCATCGCAACTTGCGATGTTTTGGCTGGTGAATGGCGCGGCTCACGATTCCCGCCGCTTTTCTTACCACTTTGGAGCGGGCACACTGCGTCCCGAGACGGGCGGATGGGCCTCCCGTCCGGGAAATCGTCGCTCAAGGTTTCGATGCGCCGATCATGCCGGACATGGCCGCCCGCCACATGGGGGAGACGGGGTTGATGCAGCGGGTTCGCACAGGGGCCACGGCATGGATGGCGGCGTTGGTGGCGGCTTCGGGAGCGGCGCTGCTGTCGGGTTGCGCGCTTGATCCGGCCGGGCTGGCGATCGGGGCGATGAACGCGGCGAGCATGCCGTCGGAGGCGTCGCTGGTGGCCGACACGGTTCCCTCCTACCGGGGCACGGACTGCCAGACGCTGGCGACGCAGCTGCGATGGCACAGCGACCAACTGCGCTCGGTGGATCCGGCGTACCGTGAGGCGGTGGTGGTCAACGTCAAGGCGGTGCGCCAAGTCATGGCGGAGCAGCGCTGTGCGGCGGCGGACACGGGAGCGGTGGCGGGTGCCGGTGGTGCGTCGCCGGCACCGGCGGTGGCGAACGAACCGCAGGGGGCGATGGGGGCGGCCGTCGGCCCGTTGACGGCCGAGCTGGCGCGGGCCGTGGGGCTGGAGGCGCCGCGTGGTCTGCTGGTGACGGAGTTGATGCCGGGCCGGGCGGCCGAGCTTTCGGGCATCCGGAGCGGCGACGTGATCCTGGAGGTGCGTGGCGTCGCGGTGGGCGATGCGGCGCAGATTCGCCGCGCTCTGGGCGTGGTGCCCGACGGGCAGAGTGTGCTGGTGAAGCTGTGGCGCGCCCGCGAGCTGCGCGAGCTGATCGTTGGCCCCATCGCCAGCAGCACCCCGGCGCTGCCGCCGGGCGCGGTGTATGCCGATGCGCCGGTCCTGGCCCCGGCACCGGAGCGCGAGCGCTACTGCGTGGCGCAGCTGGCGACCTCCAGCTTCTTCACGAGCGGCGTGCGCTCGCCGCTGCTCACGGTGCGCAACGACGGCAGCGAGGGCGAGAGCGCCAAACTGGTGGCCGCCTTCCAACTGGCGGCGCAGAAGGCCCAGCCCGGCAAATGGCTGGCGCCGCTTCGGCGGCTGAACTGCAACCGGGATTCGAAGGTGTGCTCGTCGGTCAGCGCGGACGCCGAGGTGCTGCTGATGCTGTGCGAGACGGAGCGCGAGAAGGGCGCGGCGGTGTACGAATCGCTGCGGCAGAGCAAGCCGCTGACGGAGTTGGCCTGGTCGCCGCCGGCGCCGTGAGGCGGAACCGGCGGGCAGGCAACTCCTGGGTAATGGTTCGCGGTCGTGAATGCCCGGCGCAAGGCCGGGCATACGAAGGGAGACGTGGAGCCGGTCGCCCCGCGTGCCTTTACGACCGGGCGTCGGCCGGACGGACGGCGCCCGGACGCGAGACGGCCGTCGCGGCGGGCTTGCGGCCGTAACGCTCGACGGTCAGGCCGTCCAGGTCGATCTCGGTCTGGCGGCCGCCGACCGCGTCGGCGACCAGCCGGCCCGATCCGGCGGCCATCGTCCAGCCCAGCGTGCCGTGGCCGGTGTTGAGGAACAGGTTGCGCACGGGGGTCGGGCCGACGATCGGCGTGCCGTCCGGCGTGTTGGGGCGAAGGCCGGTCCAGAACTCGGCCTTCGACAGGTCGCCGCCACGCGGGAACAGGTCGCTGACCACATGGTCGAGCGGACCCCGGCCGCGCGGGCGCAGCGTCAGGTCGAAGCCGGCCAGTTCGGCGGTGCCGCCGACGCGGATGCGGTCGCCCAGCCGGGTGACGGCGACCTTGTGGGTCTCGTCCATCACCGTCGATTCCGGGGCGCCGGCCGGATCGGTGATCGGCAGCGTCAGCGAGTAGCCCTTCACCGGGTAGACCGGCAGGTCGAGCCCGAAGGGCTTGACCAGCTTGGGCGAGTAGCTGCCCATGGCGACGACGTAGCTGTCGGCGGTCAGGGTGCCCTGGTCGGTGACGACGCCGGTGACCTTGCGGCCGTCGCTCTCCAGGCCACGGATGTTCACGCCGTAGCGGAACGCGACGCCGCGCTTGGCGGCGAATTCGGCCAGCCGGTTGGTGAACAGGAAGCAGTCGCCGGTCTCGTCGCCCGGCAGCAGCAGGCCGCCGACCAGCTTCTCCTTCACGCCCTCCAGCGCCGGCTCGACGGCGCTCAAGCCATTGCGGTCGTGCAGGCTGTAGGGCACGCCGTAGCGCTCCAGCACCGCCATGTCGTAGCCGGCGGCGTCCATCTGCTTCTGCGTGCGGAAGACCTGGAAGGTGCCCTTCGTGCGCTCGTCATAGGCGATGCCGGTCTCGGCGCGCAGGGCCTTCAGGCAGTCGCGGCTGTATTCGGCGATGCGGACCATCCGGCTCTTGTTGAGCTGGTAGCTGGCCTCGTTGGCGTTCATCAGCAGCTTCAGGCACCAGGACCACATCGCCGGATCCAGCTTCGGCCGGATGACCAGCGGGGAGTGCTTCATGGTCATCCACTTGATGGCCTTCAGCATCAGGCCCGGCGCCGCCCAGGGGGCCGAGTAGCCCGGCGAGACTTCGCCCGCGTTGGCGAAGCTGGTTTCCAGCGCGGGGCCGCTCTGGCGGTCGATCACCGTCACGTCATGGCCGGCGCGCGCCAGATAATAGGCGGTGGAGACACCGATGACGCCGCTGCCCAGAACGATCACGCGCATGTGACTGGCTCCCGAGGATCATGAAGTCGCTTGGAAGGCGGGTTAGCAAGAGCGATGCCAGACGGTGCGGTGGCGGAAACGCTGGAGATTGGGGAACGCTGGGGAGCCCGGCTGTACACAGAAGTTTACGGGCCGACCGTCCCGATCAAGTGGAGAAGGGAAATTTCTTTCAGTTTCAGTGAATTACTGTCACTGTAAAGATTTTGATACGGCGTAAATTTTCCGGTACAGTTTTTGGCGCCTGCTCCCCGCCAAGGTCCGCCATGCGCATCGAGGTCACCTTCGCCGACCGGGTCGGCATCGCCCACGAGATCCTCGCCGTGCTGGCCATCCGCCGGCTGAACGTCGTCGGGGTGGAGGTCGATCCGCCCCACATCCACATCGACGCCCCCGGCCTCGATCCGGCCACCCTTCCGGCGCTCGGCGACGCCCTGCGCGGCATCGAGGGCGTGCGGTCGGTCACCGCCATCGACATGCTGCCAGGAACGCGGCGGCGGCTGCACCTCGACGCGCTGCTGGCGGCCTTGCCCGATCCGGTGCTGGCGGTCGACCGCGCCGGCCATGTCGTCGTGGCGAACGCCGCCGCCGCCTCGGTGGCCGGCGTCCCCGAGGCGGCGCTGACGGGAGCGGATCTTGGCGCGCTGCTCGGCGACCCGGCCCTGACCCGCGATCTGACCGGCGGCGGCTTCCGCATCCCCGGCCGCGAGGCGACGCTGAACGGCCAGCCCTTCCTGATCGACGTCACCCCGATCATCGACCAGGACGCGGCGGACGCTGCCCAGGGTGCCGTCCAGGGTGCTGTCCAAGGCGCCGTCGTCACCCTGTTCGCCCCGGCGCGCATCGGCGAGCGGCTGGACGCCTTGCAGAATTTCGACGAGGGCGGTTTCGAGAAGATCCTCGGCGACTCCCCGCCGGTGCGCGGGCTGAAGGCGCGGGCCGCCCGCGTCGCGGCGGTGGAGGCGCCGCTGCTGATCCTCGGCGAGACCGGCACCGGCAAGGAGCTGATCGCCCACGCCTGCCACCGCGCCAGCCCGCGCGCCGACAAGCCCTTCCTGGCGCTGAACTGCGCCGCCGTGCCGGAGAATCTGGCCGAGAGCGAGCTGTTCGGCTACGCCCCCGGGGCCTTCACCGGAGCGCAGCGCGGCGGCAAGCCGGGGCTGCTGGAGCTGGCGCACGGCGGCACCGTCTTCCTCGACGAGATCGGCGAGATGTCGGCCTATCTCCAGGCCAAGCTGCTGCGCTTCCTCAACGACGGCAGCTTCCGCCGCGTCGGCGGCGAGCGTGAGCAGAAGGTCGACGTCCGTGTCGTCAGCGCGACCCACCGCCCGCTGGAGGCGATGGTCGCCGAGCACGGCTTCCGCGAGGATCTGTTCTACCGCCTGAACGTGCTGTCCCTCCATGTGCCGCCCTTGCGCGAGCGCGGCGACGACATCCTGCTGCTGGCCCGGCACTTCATCGCGCGGGCCTGCGCCCAGACCCGGCGCCCGCCCTGCCGGCTGACCGCGGCGGCGGGGGCGGCGCTGCTCGCCAACCGCTGGCCGGGCAACGTCCGCCAATTGGAGAACGTCATCTTCCGCGCCGTGACGATGAGCGACGGCGCCTTCCTCGACGCCGCCGACCTGGAACTGGCTGGCGCCGGCATGGAGCCGGGTAACCCCGGCGCGGCGGCCGACGGCGTGGATGAGGTCGAAAGCTGGGAGGCGGCGGTGGAGGGATTCGAACGGGCGCTGCTGCGCCGGCTCTATCCCCGCTTCCCGTCCAGCCGCAAGCTGGCGGCCCGGCTCGACATCTCGCACACCATGATCGCCAACAAGCTGCGGAAATACGGGATTCCGGACCGATGAGGATGCCGCTGGGGCCGGCTTTCCGGAGCGCCGAGTCGGGCCCGGCCGATGGCGCGGAGGCGGCGGATGCCGGTCGTCGGCCTTTCCTTCCCCCCGGCGACCGCCCCGGCCACGGGACGGAGAAGGGAGTGGCGGGGGAGCGGGGCGGACCGATGACAATTCGTTGGCAAAGCAATCGAAACCGCGCCGCGTGGATGGCCGGGACCGGCCGGATTCGCCTGTGCGCGGAGGGCTGCGACACCCCCTGCGGCAGCGTGGCCGATGGACAAGTCATCGCAGTGCAACAGGAAACGGTGTAGAAGCTGCTGCACCCGCGAGACCAACAAAGGGACATTGGGACCATGACCGAGAGCACGGGAACCATCGCCATCGAGACCATCGGCGTCATCGGCGCCGGCACGATGGGCAACGGCATCGCGCAGATCTGCGCGGCCGCCGGCCTGACCGTGGTGATGACCGACATCTCCGAGGAGGCCGTCGCCCGCGGCCTGAAGACGGTCGGCGGCAGCCTCGACCGTCTGGTCAAGAAGGAGAAGATGACGGTCGAGGCCCGCGACGAGGCGCTCGCCCGCATCACCGCCACCACCGACAAGGCGAAGCTCGCCAACTGCGATCTGGTGATCGAGGCGGCGACCGAGAACGAGGGCCTGAAGGTCAAGATCCTGAAGGAGCTCTGCGAGACGCTGAAGCCCGAGGCGCTGCTCGCCACCAACACCTCGTCGATCTCGATCACCAAGCTGGCCGCCGCGACCGACCGCCCCGACCGCTTCATCGGCATGCACTTCTTCAACCCGGTGCCGATGATGGCGCTGCTGGAGCTGATCCGCGGCCTGCAAACGTCCGACGCGACGCTGGCGGCGGCGGAAACCTTCGCCAAGCGCGTCGGCAAGGCGCCGATCACCGCCAAGAACAGCCCCGGCTTCGCCGTCAACCGCATCCTCTGCCCGATGATCAACGAGGCGATCTTCGCGCTTCAGGAGGGTCTGGCGACCGCCGAGGACATCGACACCGGCATGAAGCTGGGCTGCAACCACCCGATCGGCCCGTTGGCGCTGGCCGACCTGATCGGTCTCGACACCATGCTGTTCGTCATGAACGTCTTCTACGAAGGCTTCAACGATCCGAAGTACCGCCCAGCCCCGCTGCTGAAGGAGATGGTCGACGCCGGCCACCTCGGCCGCAAGACCGGCAAGGGCTTCTACGACTATTCGAAGTAAGCGGGCGCTCTTGTCCCTCTCCCGTCCCGGGAGAGGGACAGCTACACCTCCGCCGCGACCGTCTGCAAATACTCCAGGAACGCGCGTTCCGCCCGGTTCAGCTTGCCCTGCTCGCTCCAGATCAGGTGGATGTTGACGGGGGCGACGCCCTCGTAGGGCGGCAGCTCCCACAGGAGCCCGTCCTCGACGTCGCGCGCCGCGATGTGGTCGGGCAGCGGGCCGATGCCGAGCCCGCACAGGATCAGCCGCCGCACCTCCTCCAGATTCGCGGACGACGCGACGATGCGGCCGGCGAAGCTCTCGCGCGCCCGGAACAGGGTCAGCGGCGACAGGGCGCCGTCGATCTGGTCCGAGGTGAAGGACACGAAATTCTCGCGCCGCAGCTCGGCGATGTCGATGTCGCGCCGGCCGAACAGCCGGAAGTCCGGCCCGCAATAGAGCCGGTAGGTCTGGCGCAGGAACACCATGCTGGCCAGCCCCGGAATCGGCTCGCGCAGCAGGCAGATCGCCATGGCGCCGATCCGCTGCTGCAACGCGATGTGCGCGTCGGCCGACGCCATCACGTCGATGCGGAAGGTCACCTGCGGGTAGAGCTTGTGGAACTCCCGCAGCGAGCGGTCGAACAGCGCGGTCTGGATGCGGCTGGTCATCAGGATGTGGACGTGGCCGCTGACCCCGTCCTTGGCGTCGCGCACCAGGGCGCCCAGCCGCGACACCGTGCCGTGGATCGACACCGCCTCGTCATAGACCTGCTCGCCGGCGGCGGTGACGGCGAATCGCCCCGGTCCCCGGTCGATCAGCGGACGGCCCAGCTGTTCCTCCAGCCGCTTCAGGGCGAGGCTGACCGCCGGCTGCGTCAAAAACAGGCGCACGGCGGCCTTGGTGATGCTGCCCTCCTGCACGATCACCATGAAGGTGCGCAGCAGATTCCAGTCGAGCTGCTGCCCCAGACGGGCCAGAGCTTGGCGCTCCGCCTCGGTTTCGTTCACCGCATCCCTCGTTCGCTCGGCTGCCTGTTCGGGTGGCAGGCTTGGGTCTGGCCAAATTCTATGCACATGAACGCCCAGTGAGCAACTGCGGCATAAATCAGATTCATGGGCAAAATGAAAAATGCTTATTTGCGCCATGGCCGGTCGGGACGGCCTAATCATTCCATCGCGGCCCCAAACATCGCCGCAACGCACAAAGCATAAGATCACAGTATGGCGGCCATATCCGGAAGGATAGGGCCGAAACCCTCATGGCTTGTCTTTTTCTAAAACGCGACGGGAAACAGGAATGAGCGTTTCGAAGGCCCCCACCAGCGAAAACGGATTGCCCGACGCCGGATTGCGCGCCGCCATCATCGACGCCGCCGACGCGGCGCAGGCGCGCTGCGTCGGGCTGCTGTCCGATCTGGTGCGGCAGCCCTCGCTGCTGGGCGCGGAGGCCGGGGCGCAGGCGCTGATGGCCGACCGTTTCGCTGCGCTGGGGCTGGAGGTCGACCGTTTCGAGGTGGACGAGGCGGCGATTTCGTCGCTGCCCGGCTTCTCCCCGCCGGTTCTGCCGGACGCCTACGCCGGCCGCGCGAACGTCGTCGGCGTGCACCGTCCGCGCGAGGCCAGGGGCCGCTCGCTGATCCTCAACGGCCACATCGACGTCGTGCCCACCGGCCCGGCCGAGCTGTGGACCACCCCGCCCTTCGAGCCGCGCATCGCCGATGGCCGCCTCTACGGGCGCGGAGCCGGCGACATGAAGGCCGGCATCGCCGCCTACACCGCCGCCTTCGAGGCGCTGGCGAGCCTCGGCTACCGCCCGGCCGCCCCGGTCTATCTCCAGTCGGTGATTGAGGAGGAGTGCACCGGCAACGGCGCGCTGGCCTGCCTGCACCGAGGCTACCGCGCCGACGCGGCGGTGATTCCGGAACCCTTCAACCACACGCTGTCGATCGCCCAGGTCGGCGTCATGTGGGTGCGGCTGGCCGTCACCGGCACGCCGGCCCATGTGCTGGACACCGCCGCCGGCACCAACGCCATCGAGGCCGCGACAACGCTCGCCGCCCACCTGAAGGCGCTGGAGGTCCGCTGGAACGAGCCGGGCCGCCGCCACCACGCCTTCTGCGACCACCCGCACCCGCTGAACATCAATCTCGGGCGGATCGAGGGCGGCGAGTGGACCTCCTCGGTGCCGACCCGCTGCGCGGTCGATCTGCGGCTCGGCTTCTACCCCGGCCAGGATCCGCGCGCCGTGCGCGACGAGGTTGCCGACGCGCTGGCCCGCGCGCTCAGCGACGACCCGGCCCTGGCCGGCGTGTCGGCCGAGCTGGTGTGGACCGGCTTCCAGGCCGAGGGCTGCGCCATCGACCCCAAGCACCCGCTGCTGGCGATGCTGGCCGACAGCCACCGCGCCGTGCGCGGCGACGAGCCGCGCCACGTCGCCCTGACCTGCACCACCGACGCCCGCTTCTTCGCGCTGTACGGCGACACCCCGGCGACCTGCTACGGCCCCGAGGCGACGCGCATCCATGGCATCGACGAGTCGGTGTCGCTCGACAGCGTGCGCGACGTGACCCGCGTGCTGGCCCTGTTCATCGCCGGCTGGTGCGGCCTGGAACCCGCCTGATTCCGCCTGTTTTCGAGCCTCCCGAGAGACCGACACGCCATGATCGCCAACGCCACCCACGCCCCCCGCTCCACCCGCCGCTGCTCCGACGTCGAGTGGAAGGCGCGGACCGATCTCGCCGCCGCCTACCGTCTGTTCGACCGGCTGGGCATGACCGACCTGATCTACACCCACATGTCGGCCCGCATCCCCGACACGCCCGATCATTTCCTGATCAACCCCTACGGCCTGATGTTCCACGAGGTCACGCCGGACAATCTGGTCAAGGTCGACATCGACGGCAATCTGGTGGAGGCGCGCGACGGCGACGCCGTCAATCCGGCCGGCTTCACCATCCACAGCGCGGTGCACCGGGCGCGGCACGATGCCGGCGCCGTCATCCACCTGCACACCGACGCCGGCATGGCGGTCAGCGCCCAGGCCGACGGGCTGCTGCCGATCACCCAGCATTCGCTGCGCTGGTACAACCGCATCGCCTACCACGCCTACGAAGGCATCGCGCTCGATCTGGCCGAGCGCGAGCGGCTGGTCGCCGATCTCGGCAGCCACCACAGCCTGATCCTGCGCAACCACGGCCTGCTGACCGTCGGGCGCGACGTGCCGGAGGCGGCGATCCTGATGTACTACCTGGAGCAGGCCTGCCGCCAGCAGGTGATGGCGCTCGCCGGCGGCCGCCCGCTGATCACCCCGCCGCACGATGTCTGCGAGCACACCGCCCGCCAATACGAACACGCCTACCCGCGCGCCGGCGTCCTGGAATGGGACGCGCTGCTGCGCTGGCTCGACAGCACCACCGGCCCGACCGGGCCGCGATGACCGGCAGCCCGACCGGGCCGCGATGACCGGCAGCCCCACCGGGCCGCGCTGAACCAAAAAACCAGGAAACAGGGTCGCCACAGCCTTTCCCTTCGGAGACGAGGACAACCGCAATGACACGTTCGATTTCCGGCTTCCAGTTCGGCCTCCCCCTCGCCGTGCAGCGCGCGACGGCCGCCGGCCTGCTCGCCGCCGTGCTCGCCATTCCCGCACTCTCCGGCCTGACCGCTGCCCCCGCCATGGCGCAGGAGACTCCGGTCAAGGGCGGTGTCCTCAACAGCATCGTGCAGCCCGAGCCGCCGACCCTGATGCTCGGCCTGAATCAGCAGGGCCCGACCCAGACCGTCGCCGGCAAGATCTACCAGGGCCTGCTGACCTACGACCAGAAGCTCAACCCGCTGCCCTCGCTGGCCAAGAGCTGGACCGTCTCGCCGGACGGGCTGACCTACACCTTCAAGCTGTTCGAGAACGTGACGTGGCACGACGGCAAGCCCTTCACCGCGAAGGACGTCGTCTTCTCGGCCTCGAAGTTCCTGATGGAGGTCCACCCGCGCGCCCGCGCCGTCTTCGCCCGCTGCGAGTCCATCACCGCGCCCGACGAGCTGACCGTCGAGTTCAAGCTGAAGGAGCCGTTCCCGGCTTTCCTGCAATCCTTCGAGGTGTCGTCGGCGCCGATCGTCCCGGCCCACCTCTATGAAGGCACCGACTTCCGCGCCAACCCGGCCAACGCGACGCCGATCGGCACCGGCCCCTTCAAGCTGAAGGAATGGGTCAAGGGCAGCCACATCCAGCTCGTCCGCAACGAGGCCTATTACAAGGCCGGCCTGCCCTACCTCGACGGCATCACCTTCCGCGTCATCCCCGACGCCGCCAGCCGCTCGCTGGCGCTGGAGAGCGGTCAGGTCCAGCAGACCCAGTACAGCGACGTCGAACCCTTCGAGGTTCCGCGCCTGAAGACGCTGGCGAACCTGGAGCTGAGCACCAAGGGCTATGAATTCGTCGCGCCGATGTCCTGGCTGGAGATCAACCACCGGGTCAAGCCGCTCGACGACAAGCGCTTCCGCAAGGCCATCGCCTACGCCATCGACCGCAAGTTCATCCGCGACAAGATCTGGTTCGGCCTCGGCCGCGTGCCGACCGGCCCGATCAACTCGGTGGTCAAGTTCTACGACCCGAAGGTCACCACCTACGAGCCGAACATCGAGAAGGCCAAGGCTCTGCTGGATGAAATGGGCCTGAAGCCGGACGCCAAGGGCGTGCGCGCCACCGTCAAGATCATGCCGATGCCCTACGGCGAGACCTGGACGCGGCTCGGCGAGTATCTCAAGCAGGCGCTCGGCAAGGCCGGCATCGCCGTGACGCTTGAGAGCACCGACGCCGCCGGCTGGAGCCAGCGCGTCGCCAACTGGGACTACGAGATCACCACCAACTTCCTCTACCAGTACGGCGACCCGGCGCTGGGTGTGGCGCGCACCTACATCTCGGACAACATCCGCAAGGGCGTGCTGTTCACCAACACCATGGGCTATTCCAACCCCAAGGTGGACGCGCTCTTCGCCAGTGCGGCGCGCGAGATCGACCCGGCCAAGCGTCAGGCCGACTACAGCGAGGTCCAGCAGATCCTGGCCGACGAGCTGCCGGTCGTCTGGCTGCTGGAGATGGAGTTCCCGACCTTCCTCGACAAGCGGGTCAGGAACGCCAACAAGACCGCCATCGGCGTCAACGACACCTACGAGGACGTCTGGCTGGCCGCGAAGTAAGGCCGTCTCCGTTTGACTTTCCCTCTCCCGCCCCGGGAGAGGGAAGGGGCCCGCGAAGCGGGAAGGGTGAGGGGCTATCGGGCGTGCGACCTGATCCATGCTCCGATGGCCCCTCACCCTCCCCACGCTTCGCGCGGGTCCCCTCCCTCTCCCGGGACGGGAGAGGGCGTTCAGCTTAGGAACCACGCCCATGCTGGGATTCGCCCACCTCTTCGCGAGCCGCCTCGTCAAGGCGCTCGCGATCCTGATCGCCATCGTGGTGATGAACTTCTTCCTCGTCCACGCCGCCCCCGGCGACCCCGCCATGGTCATGGCGGGCGAGGCCGGCGCCGCCGACGAGAAGTTCGTCGAACAGCTCCGCCAGCAGTTCGGCCTCGACCGCCCGCTGCACGAACAGCTCGCCACCTATGTCGGCAAGATCGCGCAGGGCGACCTCGGCTTCTCCTACCGCCAGCAGCGGCCGGTGTGGGACATCCTGGCGGAGCGGCTGCCGGCGACGCTGATCCTCACCCTGACCGCCTTCCTGCTGGCGCTGGCCGCCGGTGTCGCGCTCGGCACGCTGGCGGCGATCACCGTCGGCACCTGGGCGGACAGCGCCATCACCGTCGTGGCCCTGCTGGCCTACGCGACGCCGATCTACTGGATCGGCCTGATGATGAGCCTGCTCTTCTCGATCCAGCTCGGCTGGCTGCCGGCCTTCGGCTACGAGACCATCGGCGCCGGCTACACCGGGCTGGCCCACGCCGCCGACGTGGCGGCGCACCTGATCCTGCCGGTGATCACGCTGGCGCTGTTCTACATGGCCGGCTACGCCCGCCTCACCCGCGCCTCGATGCTGGAGGTGCGCGGCCAGGATTTCGTCAAGACCGCCAAGGCCAAGGGCCTGTCGCAATCCCACATCGTCACCCGCCACGTCCTGCGCAACGCCATCCTGCCGGTCATCACGGTCGCCGGCATCCAGGCCGGGCAGCTGGTCGGCGGCTCCATCCTGATCGAGACGGTCTTCGCCTGGCCCGGTATCGGGCGGCTGGCCTTCGAGGCGGTCTTGCAGCGCGACTATCAGGTCCTGCTCGGCATCTTCCTCGTCACCTCGGTGATGGTGATCCTCTTCAACATCCTGACCGACATCCTCTACGGCCTCGTCGATCCTCGCATCCAGGCGGCACGCTGATGTTGAAACTTTCCTCCTCCTCCGGGGATTTCTGGAAGGCCTTCGCCCGCAACAAGGGCGCCGTCTTCGGCCTCGTCATCCTGGCTGGAATCCTGGTGCTGGCGGCCTTCGCCTCCGTCCTGTTCCCCGGCGATCCGTGGGACATGGCGACCGCGCCGTTCCAGCCGCCGCTGTCCGAAGGCTCGCCGCTGGGCTCCGACATGCTGGGGCGCGACATCGCGGCCGGCATCGCGCATGGTGCCAGGGTGTCGCTGCTGATCGGCCTGACCTCCACCGCCGCCGCGCTCGCCATCGGGGTGACGCTGGGCGCGCTGGCCGGGTTCCACGGCGGCCGAGTGGACGACGCGATCATGCGCTTCACCGAGCTGTTCCAGACCATCCCCAACTTCGTGCTGGCCGTGGTGCTGGTAGCGATCTTCACGCCGAGCCTGACCACCATCGTCGCCGCCATCGCCATCGTCAGCTGGCCGCCGCTGGCCCGGCTGGCCCGCGCCGAGTTCATGAGCCTGCGCACCCGCGAGTTCGTCCAGGCCGCCATCACCACCGGCCAGTCGAACACCACGATCATCCTGCGCCAGATCCTGCCGAACAGCCTGTCGCCGATCATCGTCTCGGCCTCGCTGATGGTGGCGACGGCGATCCTGCTGGAAAGCTCGCTGAGCTTCCTCGGCCTCGGCGACCCCAACGCGATGAGCTGGGGCTACATGATCGGCGCCGCCCGCACCGTGATCCGGCAGGCATGGTGGATGAGCTTCTTCCCCGGTCTGGCCATCGTGCTGACCGTGCTGGCGCTGAACCTCGTCGGCGAGGGGCTGAACGACGCGCTGAACCCCAAGCTCGCCCGCTCGCGGGGGTGAGACCATGACCCGCCCCTCTTTCCCAGGCCACAGCGTGCCGGAGACGACCGACATGACCGTTCCCTTGCTGGACGTTCGCGGCCTCAGCATCGCGCTGCCGCCCGGCGCCGACCGCCCCTTGGCGGTGGACAATCTGACCTTCACGCTCAACGCCAACGAGATCCTCTGCGTCGTCGGCGAATCCGGCTCGGGCAAGTCGATGACCGCCCACGCCATGATGGGCCTGCTGCCGCACCCCCATGTGCGGGTGGCCGGCGGCAGCCTGCTGTTCAAGGGCAAGGACGTGCTGGCCATGCCGGAGGCCGAGCAGCGGAACTTGCGCGGCGGCCGCATCGCCATGGTGTTCCAGGAGCCGATGACCGCGCTGAACCCGCTGATGCGGGTCGGCCGCCAGATCGGCGAGTCGCTGCGCGCCCACACCCCCCTGCCCGCCCCGGCCCGGCGCCAGCGGGTGGTGGAGCTGCTCGATCAGGTCGGCCTGCCCAACCCGGCCGAGCTGGCCGACGCCTACCCGTTCCGCCTGTCGGGCGGCCAGCGCCAGCGCGTCATGATCGCCATGGCGCTGGCCTGCCAGCCCGACATCCTGATCGCCGACGAGCCGACCACGGCGCTCGACGTCACCACCCAGAAGCAGATCCTGGACCTGATCCGGTCGATCCAGGCCGAGCGTCACATGGGCATGATGTTCATCACCCACGACTTCGGCGTGGTGGCGGAGATCGCCCACCGGGTCGCGGTCATGCGCCACGGCAGGCTGGTGGAGTATGGCGCGGCGAGCGACGTGCTGAACCGCCCGCAGCACCCCTACACCCGCCAGCTCATCGCGTCCGTCCCCCACTACATCGAGCACCGCGAGGACCACGCCAAGGTCGGAAAGCCGCTGCTGGTGGCCGAGAAGGTGCGCAAGACCTTCCATGTCGGCGGCGGGCTGTTCAGGAAGTCCAAGCCCGTGGTGGCCGGCGACGACCTGTCGCTGACCATCCATCCCGGCGAGACGGTCGGGCTGGTCGGCGAGTCCGGCTCCGGCAAATCGACGCTCGGCCGCAGCATCGTCGGCCTGATCAAGCCGGATTCCGGCCGCATCCTGTTCGAGGGCACCGACCTGCTGTCGCTCGACGCCAAGGGCTTCCGGCCCTACCGCCGCGCCGTGCAGATGGTGTTCCAGGACCCCTACGCCTCGCTGAACCCGCGCCACCGAATCGGCGACATCATCGCGCAGGGCCCCGTCGCCTTCGGCGAGGACCGGGGCAAGGCGCTGGCCCGCGCGCGGGAACTGCTGGCGATGGTCGGGCTCGACGGCTCGGCGGCGGACCGCTTCCCGCACGAGTTCTCCGGCGGGCAGCGCCAGCGCGTCGGCATCGCCCGCGCGCTCGCCATGGAGCCGAAGCTGCTGGTCGCCGACGAGCCGGTCTCGGCGCTCGACGTGTCGGTGCAGGGGCAGGTGCTGGAGCTGCTGGACGACATCCGCAAGCGCCTCGGCCTCGCCATGCTGTTCATCACCCACGACCTGCGGGTCGCGGCCCAGGTCTGCGACACCATCGCGGTGATGCGGCGCGGCAAGATCGTCGAGATGGGAAGTTCCCGGCAGGTCTTCACCCACCCGCGCGACGCCTACACCCGCTCGCTGCTCGACGCCATCCCCGGCAAGGCGTGGCACATCCCGGACGACCTGCAAAAGGCGCCGATCGTGGGAGCCGCTTCATGAAGGTCGCCATCGTCGGGGCCGGCGCAGTCGGCGGGCTGCTGATCGCGCGGCTCGGCGCCATCGGCGCCCCTGGGGCGGAGGTGACGCTGGTCGCCCGCCCCAACGCCGCCGCCGCCATCCGGCGCGACGGTCTGACCATGGTCACGCCGCTCAACCGCGTCGCCCGCCTGACGCCGCGCGTCACCGACGATTCCCTGTCGCTGGGGCCGCAGGACGTGGTGATCCTCTGCGTCAAGGCGCACGCCCTGCGCGGCACTGTGGACACCATCACGCCGCTGCTGGGGCCCGACACCGCCATCGTGCCGATGGTCAACGGCGTCCCCTGGTGGTACCCGCACCGCCAGCCCGAGCCGCTGGCCGACCGGCCGCTGCGCAGCGTCGATCCCGACGGGCTGCTGTGGCGTTCCATCGACCCCGACCGGGTGGTCGGCGCCACCACCTTCGTCGCGGTGGAAGGCGACGGTCCGACCCGCATCCGCCACATCAGCGACCAGCGTTTCGTCTTCGGCGACGCCGCCGACCGCGACCGGCCCGTGGTGGACCGCATCGTCACGCTGTTCGGGCAGGCCGGCTTCCAGCCCGCGCGCACGTCCGACATCCGGCAGGCGGTCTGGGTGAAGCTGTGGGGCAATCTCGGCTTCAACCCCTTGAGCGTGCTGACCGGCGCCACGCTGGGCCGGCTGTGCAACGACCCCGGCACCCGCGACGTCGGCCGCAGCCTGATGCTGGAGGCCAAGGCGGTCGCCGAGCGGCTGGGCGTCACCTTCGCCACCAGCGTCGACGAGCGCATCGCCATGGCCGCCGGCGTCGGCGAGTTCAAGACCTCGATGCTCCAGGACTACGAGGCCGGCCGCCGGCTGGAGTTGGACGCCATCCTCGGTTCGGTCATCGAGCTGGCCGAGCGGGTCGGCGTCGCGGTGCCGATGATGCGCGCGGTGCTGGCGCTGGTCGATCTGCGGGCGCGCGAGCGGCGCAGCGAACTGGCGGCGTGAGGCAAGGCCTGTCCCCACCCTTCTTCCCTTCATTCCCCCGCTCCCTGGAGCCATAGCCATGTCCCTGCCCTCCAACCTGCCCATCAACCCCGACCGGCTGTGGGCCAGCCTCGCCGCGATGGCGGAGGTCGGCGCCACGGCCAAGGGCGGAAGCTGCCGCCTCGCGCTGTCCGACGAGGACAAGGCCGGGCGCGACCTGTTCGTGTCCTGGTGCGAGGACGCCGGCTGCACCGTCTCGGTCGACCGCGTCGGCAACATCTTCGCCCGGCGCCCCGGCAGCGATCCCGGCCTGCCCCCGGTGGTGATGGGCAGCCATCTCGACACCCAGCCGACCGGCGGCCGTTTCGACGGCGTGTTCGGCGTGCTGGCCGGGCTGGAGGTGATCCGCTCGCTGAACGACCGGGGCCTCGCCACCCGCCACCCGGTCGAGGTCGCCGTCTGGACCAACGAGGAGGGCTCGCGCTTCTCGCCGCCGATGATGGGCTCGGGCGTCGTCACCGGCGTGTTCGGGCTGGACGAGATCCTCGGCAAGATCGCCCAGGACGGCGCCCGGCTCGGCGACGAGCTGGTCCGCACCGGATACGCCGGCGACGCGCCGGTCGAGCACCCGATGCACGCTTATCTGGAGGCCCACATCGAGCAGGGTCCCGTGCTGGAGGTCGAGGGCAAGGAGATCGGCGTCGTCACCGGCGCGCAGGGGCAGCGCTGGTACGAGGTGACGGTGACGGGCACCGAGGCCCACGCCGGCCCGACCCCGATGCGCCTGCGCCGCGACGCGCTGGTGGCCTCGGCCCGCATGGTCCAGGCGGTGCAGGCGCTGGGGCTGGAGACTCCCGGCGACGCCTGCACGACGGTCGGCATCCTCGACGTGCACCCGCACTCGCGCAACGTCATCCCCGGCCGGGTCTTCTTCACGGTGGACCTGCGCCACCCCGACGCCGCGACGCTGGCCGGCATGGACCGCCGCTTCCGCGAGGACGTCGCCGCCATCGCCGCCGAGGCGGGCGTGACCGCCGAGGTCGCCGATTTCTGGGAGTTCCCCCCCACCCCGTTCGACAGGACGCTGGTGGATCGCGTGCGCGACGCGGCGGCCGGCTTCGGCTTCAGCCACCGCGACATCGTGTCGGGCGCCGGGCACGACGCGGTCTATGTGGCGGGCAAGGTGCCGACCGCGATGGTCTTCATCCCCTGCGAGGACGGCATCAGCCACAACGAGGTCGAGAACATCAGCCCCGCCGACGGAGCGCGCGGCGCCGCCGTGCTGTTCGAGGCCCTGGTCGCCACGGCCGGAACGCCCTGAGCCCTTCGTCTCCCTCTCCCGGGGCGGGAGAGGGAGAGTACATCCTCCCGGAGTTTCCCCGATGAAGTTCGTCCACCATCCCGACGCGGCGCTGCACCGCCCCTCGACCTACTTCAACAAGGGCCAGCTCCGCGCCCTGCCCGAGAAGCCCGAGCGGCTGGGCGCGCTCGCGGCCCTGGTCGGGAAGCGCGGCGGCGCGCTGATCCGCCCCGACGACTACGGTTCGGCCCCGCGCGCCGCCGTCCACACCCCCGCCTATCTCGCCTTCCTGGAGACCGCCCACGCCCGCTGGATGGCCGAGGGCGGCATGGGCGACGTCGTGCTGCCCAACGTCCACAAGATGCAGCGCGTTCCCTCCTACCCGGCGTCCATCGTCGGGCAGGCCGGCTGGCACATGTACGACACGGCCTGCCCGATCGACGCCCACACCTGGACCGCGACCTGCGCCGCCACCAACGCCGCCATCCACGCCGCCCGGCTGGTCGCCACCGGCGCCGACTGGGCGGCCTACGCGCTGTGCCGCCCGCCCGGCCACCACGCCACCCGCGACATGGCCGGCGGCTTCTGCTACCTGAACCACGTCGCCGTCGCCGCCGAATCCGTGCTGCCCATCCTGCGGGGCCAGGGCAAGGCGGCGCGCGTCGCCATCCTCGACGTGGACGTCCACCACGGCAACGGCACGCAGGACATCTTCTACGAGCGCGACGACGTGTTCTTCGTCTCGGTCCACGGCGACCCGGCGCATTTCTACCCCCACATGGCCGGCTACGCGCAGGAGCGCGGGATCGGGCGCGGCGAGGGCTACACCCTGAACCTGCCGCTTCCCATCGGCAGCGACGAGGCGACGGTGCTCGCCACCATCGGGCAGTCGCTCGACGCCATCGCCCGCTTCGCCCCGGACATGCTGTTCATCTCGCTGGGCTTCGACACCTTCATCGACGATCCGCTGGCCGCCTTCGGCGTCACCACCCCCGGCTTCGCCCGGATGGCCGCGCTGATCGCCGACGCCGGCCTGCCGACCGTGCTGGTGCAGGAGGGCGGCTACGCGGTGGACGACCTCGCCGCCAACCTCGGCAGCTTCCTCGACGGGTACGAGGCCGCGCTGGGATGACCGCCGCCGCCGCCGGCCTCTCCGGCCCCGCCCCGGCCCGGGATCCGATGAAATACGCGCTGATCGCCATGGTCGCCCTGTTCTGGGGCCTGAACTGGCCGGCGGTGAAGACGATCCTCTCCCAGGTGCCGCCCTTCAGCCTGCGGGCGATCGGCTTCACGGCGGGGGCGGTGCTGCTGCTCGGGCTGGCCCGGCTGTCCGGCCACCGGCTGCGGGTCGACCGGGACGAGCTGCCGGCGCTGGTCGCCGCCGGCCTGTGCAACGTGCTGGTCTTCAACCTGTGCACCGCCTTCGCGCAGACGATGATGGTGACCTCGCAGGCGGCGATCATCGCCTTCACCATGCCGGTGTGGGCGACGCTGATGGCGATTCCCATCCTGGGCGAGCGGCCGGGGCCGCGCCAGATCGCCGGGCTGGTCTGCGGCCTGTCCGGCCTGTTCGTGCTGCTCGGGCCGGAGGCGCTGTCGGCCCCGCCCAAGGCGCTGCTCGGCCCGGCGCTGATGCTGGTCGCGGCGCTGGCCTGGGCGCTCGGCACCATCCTGATGAAGCGCCGGGTCTGGCGGGCGCACCCGACCGTCATCACCGGCTGGCAGTATGTGGTCTGCGCCCTGCCGATGATCCTCGCGGCCATGGGCGAGAGCCGCCCCGCCCTGGCCGAGATCCACGGCGCCGTGTGGGCCGGCTTCGCCTGGCACCTGATCTGCTCGCTCTGCGCCGCCCAGGCCCTGTGGTACGTGACCGTGCGGCGGCTGACGGTGGGCGAGGCGGCGGTCAGCACGCTGCTGATCCCGATCGTCGGCGTCAGCGGCGCCGTGGTCATCCTCGGCGATCCGGTGACGCCCCGGCTGGCGGTGGCGCTCGCCCTGATCCTCGCCGCCGTCGCCTGCGTGCTGGGGGCGAGAAAGCCGGCCCGGTAGCGGGCCGGCAAGTCCTCAACCGACCCCGATGAGCGCGGCCAGCCCGTGCAGGTCGCGCACGATCGCGGTGCCGGCCGGGAAGGGATCGGGCACGTCCGGCGGCACCACCCCGGCGAAGGGCGCGCCGATGTGGCGGGCGCCGACCAGTTCGGTCAGCGAATCGCCGACGATCAGCGTGCGCTCCGCCCGATGGGCGTGGGTGGCGACGAGGCCGGCGAAGACCGCCGACTTGTCGTTCGGCGTGCCGTCGTCGGGCGCGCCGGTGACGGTGACGAAGAAGCCGCCCAGCCCCTTGCGCGCCACCGTGTCCAGCAGGGTGCGGTGCGGCGTGCCGGACACCAGATGGCAGGGCGTGCCGTCCAGCGCCCGCAGCAGTTCCGGCGCGCCGTCGATCAGCGGGCAATCCTTCACGGCGTCGTCGACCATCGCGGCGTAGCGGCCGGCGAGTTCGGCCACCCGTTCCGGCGTCGGCTCGCGACCGAAGACGCCGCGCTCCAGCACGGCGATCGAGCCGGTGCGGGTCAGCCCGCCGTTCTGCCAGACCGTCTGGCGGACGGCCGCCTCGAAGGGGCCGTTCCGCGCCCCGAAGAGATCGACCATGGCGTCGGTCTTCATGCGGGCGGAATCGAGGATGACCCCGTCGAAGTCGAAGATCACGGCCGCGGGCGGGTTCGGGACCGGCGGGCGGATGGCGCTGGGCATCGGGCAACCTTTTCGTTCACGAATGGCTTGGCACCCTACACCAAACCGGCGGCGGCGGGAGCCTCCGGCCGCCGCCCCTTTCGGTCAGGCCGCCACCCCCTTCTCCTCCAGGGAGCCGCCGAGGAAGAGCTGCCCGACGCGCGGGTCGGCCAGGATGGCCGGGGCGGTGTCGAACAGGCGCGTCTGCCCGAGTTCCAGCACCAGCCCGTAATCGGACATGGCGAGCGCCGAGCGGGCGTTCTGCTCGATCATCAGGATCGACACGCCCTTGTCGCGCTGCTCGGTCAGGATCTGGAAGGTCTCGGCCACCATCATCGGCGACAGGCCGATGGAGGGCTCGTCGATCAGGATCAGCTTGGGATCGAGCAGCAGGCCGCGCACGATCTCCAGCTGCTTCTGCTGGCCGCCGGACAGGGTGGAGGCCTGCTGGTCGGCCTTCCGGCGCAGGATGGGGAAGCGGTCGAGCGCCGCCTCGATGCGCGCCGGCATGTCGGTGATGCCGCGCCCGGCGGCGACCGCGCCCATCTCGATGTTGTGGCGGACCGACAGCTCGGGGAAGATGTTGCGCCCCTGCGGGACGTAGCAGATCCCGGCCTCCAGCAGGTCGCGCGGCTCCTTGTTGGTGACGTCGCGGCCGTTGAAGGCGACGGTCCCCTCCCGCGCGTTCAGCAGGCCGAAGATGGTCTTGAAGACGGTCGACTTGCCGGCCCCGTTCGGGCCGATCACCGTGGTGATCGAGCCGCGCGGGACGGAGAAGCTGGTCCCGTTGAGGATCGTCATCTTGCCGTAGCCGGCGACGACGTTCGACAGGGTCAGGATGGGCTGGGCCGGAACGGCTTGGGCGGTCATGGCGGGGTTCCCCTCAATGGCCGAGATAGGCTTCGACGACGGCCGGGTCGGCGCGGACGGCGGCGGGGGACCCCTGCGCCAGCACCTTGCCCTCCGCCATCACGACGACGCGCGAGCACAGGCTCATGACGAACTCCATGTTGTGCTCGATCACGACGAAGGTGGCGCCGAGCTCGCGGTTGATCGCCTGCAACCGCTCCTTCAGGTTGGCCAGCATGGTCAGGTTCACGCCGCCCGCCGGCTCGTCGAGCAGGACGAGGCGCGGCCCCGCCATGAAGGCCATCGCCGCGTCCAGCAGCTTCTGCTGGCCGTAGGACAGGCCGCCGGCCTTCTGCTCGGCCAGATGCTCCAGTTTGAAGAAGGCGATCATGCGGTCGGCGTCCGGAGTCAGCCCGGCGTCGCGCGGGCCGAACAGGCGCTTCAGCATGGTTCCCTTGTGCTCCTGCCCGGCGAGGATCAGGTTCTCGCGCACCGACAGGTTGGGGAAGACCTGGAGAAGCTGGAAGGTCCGCGACACGCCCAGCCGGTTGAGCTGCGACGGGTAGAGGCCGGTGATCGCCTTGCCGTCCAGCCGCACCTCGCCGTCGTCCGGCGAGAGCTGGCCGAGGATGCAGTTGAACAGGGTGGACTTGCCGCAGCCGTTCGGGCCGATCAAGCCGAGGATCTCGCCCTCGTCGACGTGGAAGGACACGCCGTCCACCGCCTTCACGCCGCCGAAATGCTTCCGGATGCCGTTGACTTCGAGAACGCGGGTCATGACGCGGATCCTTGCTGGGGTCCTTGCCGGGCGCCCAGCGTCGGGCGGGCGGCGGCGCGGATGGTGGCGGCCCTGCGCTGGGAGCGGTGGTCGCGCCAGCGGTCGATCAGGCCGAGCAGGCCGGTCGGGCTGACCATGACCAGCACCAGCACGACGGCGGCGTAGATGATGAGGTACCAGCCGCCGGTCGCCCGCAGCAGCTCCGGCAGCATGTAGGAGAAGAAGGCGCCGACGAACGGCCCGAAGAAGGACCCCGCCCCGCCGGCCACCACCGTCAGCAGCAGCACGAAGGAGGCCGAGAGCGCGAAGGGCGCGGGGTCGATGAACTCGACCAGCGGCGCGTAGAGCGACCCCGCCGCCCCGCCGAAGGCCGAGCCGATGGCGAAGGCCAGCAGCGTGTAGGCGCGGATGTCGATGCCCAGGCTGGCGGCGCGCAGCGCGTTCTCGCGGATCGCCAGGAAGGCGCGGCCCCAGGGGGAGTGCAGCAGCCACCACATCACCAGCGTCAGCACCAGCGTGACGCACAGCACGAAGCGGTAGAAGGCCAGCCCGCCGCCGAGGTCGATGCCGAACAGCACCGGGCGCGGGATGTTGGCGAGGCCGAAGACGCCGCCGGTCAGCCATTCCTCGTTGCGGGCGACCAGGAAGACCACCACCGAGAAGGCCAGCGTGACGAAGGCGAGGTAATGGTGCTTCACCCGCAGGGCCGGGAAGCCCAGCACGATGCCGACCGCGAAGGACAGGCCGGTGGAAACCAGGAAGGAAGCCGGCAGCGACCAGCCGGCCTTGACGGTGAGGATGGCGGTGGCGTAGGCGCCGATGCCCAGGAAGGCGCCCTGCGCCAGCGAGGTCAGCCCGGCGTAGCCCAGCGTCAGGTTCAGCCCCATGGCGGCGATCGACATCACCAGCCACAGCGCCACGACGTAAAGGCCGTAGCTCTTCAGCCCGGCGGGGGCGAACCACAGGATCGGGAAGGCGAGCAGCACGATCAGCAGGGTCGGGTTCAGCTTGCGGGTCATACCGTGCGCTCCTCCTTGCGGCCCAGCAGCCCCTCGGGCTTGACCAGGATGACGACGACCAGGACCACGAGCGGCACGGCGGTCCGGTAGGCGCTGGACACGTAGGCGGCGGCGAGGTTGTCGATCAGACCGATCAGGAAGCCGCCGGCGAGCGCGCCGCGGATCTGGTTGAAGCCGCCGACGATGGCGGCGATGAAGGCGGCCAGCCCGATGTGCTCGCCGTTGGAGAATTTCGCCAGATAGACCGGCGAGATCAGGTAGGAGGCGACCAGCGCCAGCGCCGCGTTGATCAGGAAGGTCAGCAGGATCATGCGCTGGACCGGCACGCCGAGGATGCGGGCGACGGTCGGGTTCTGCGCGGTCGCCTGCATGGTGCGGCCGGTGCGGGTGTGGGTGATGAAGGCCTGGAGCCCGAGGATGGCGGCCACGGCGACGACGAAGATGGCGAGGTCGCGCACCGACACGGCGGCCCCCAGCATCGACAGCGTGCCTTCCGGCACCAGCGAGGGGAACTGCTGCGCCTCGGCGGAGAAGCCGTTCTTGGCTGCCTCCTTGATCAGCACCGACAGCGCCATGGTGGCGATGGCCAGCGGCAGCACGCCGTGGCGCTGCATCGGCTCGACCAGGAAGCGCTTGAAGCCGAAGCCGAACAGCAGGACGAAGCCGACCGTCCCGACGACGAAGGCGAGCCACATCGGCAGCCCGACATGGGACGCCGCGAGCACGAGGATCGCCGGCAGCATGACGAACTCGCCCTGCGCGAAATTGATGGTCTGGGAGGTTTGCCAGACCAGGGTGAAGCCGATGGCGGCCAGCGCGTAGATCGCGCCCGTCGCCAGCCCGGCGACGATGAGCTGAAGGAACTGGTCCATGTCAGCGTTCCTGATGTTCTTCTCCCTCTCCCGCCCCGGGAGAGGGAAGGGGCCCATGCGCAGCATGGGAAGGGTGAGGGGTTGCCCGAGAATTCTACGGGGGCGGGGGCGCGGAAGCTCCATGGTTGGACTCCATGTTCCGATCGCCCCTCACCCTCCCCGCGCTCCGCGCGGGTCCCCTCCCTCTCCCGGGGCGGGAGAGGGCTTTCTCAAGAAACCGCCTTACGGGTTGATCATCGGCAGCGTCGCCTTGACCACCGGCTTGCCGTTCGTCACCTCGACCAGGAAGCTCTCGCGGTCGACGTCGCCGTTCGCCAGCCACTTGGTGTCGATCAGGATGCCCGGCTCCTGCGCCACGTCGATGCGGGCGCCGTGCAGGGCCTTGGCGAAGGCCTCGCGGTCGAACTTGCCGATGCGCTCGGTGATGGTCTTCACCGTGTAGACGGCGGTGTAGCCCTTGATGCCGTTGTGGTCCGACGTGAAGCCGTACTTGTCCATGTACTTCTTGCCGAAGGCCTGGAAGCCCGGATTGGGCGCGTCGACCAGCAGCCCGACATGGCCCTTCACCCCGTTGGCGGCGTCGCCGGCCAGCTCGATCACCTTGGCGCCGAGCAGGGTCGTCTCGCCGATGATCGGCTTGGCGATGCCCTGCTGGCGGACGGCGCGCAGGAAGCGGGCGCTCTCCTCCTCGTTCAGATAGACGAAGACGGCGTCGGCGTTGGCGTTCTTCACCTTGATCGCGTCGGCGGCGAAATCGGCCTGCCCGGATTCCGTGGCGATGTCGGCGGCGACCTGGATGCCGCGCTTCTGAAGCTCCGGAATGATCGCGTCGCGGCCGCCCTTGCCGAAGTCGTTGTTGATCCACACCACCGCCACCGACTTGGCCTTCACCTCGTCGCGCAGGTAGTTGGCCAGCTTCGGCATCGAATCGGCCTGGTTCAGCGAGGTGCGGAAGATGTAGGGGTTGCCCTGCTTGGTGAAGGCCGACGCCTCGCCGCCGACGATCTGCGGCACGCCGGCCCGCTGGGTGATCTGCATTGAGGCGCTGATCGGCCCGGAGAAGATCGGCCCGAGCACGACGTAGGCGTCCTCGTCCACCGCGCGCTGCACGGCGGCGCGGGTGGCGCCGGGGTTGGTCTGGCTGTCGTAATGGATCAGCTCGATCTGCTTGCCGAGGATGCCGCCCTTGGCGTTGATCTCGGCGACCGCCAGATCGGAGCCGTTCTTCCAGTTGGTGCCGGCCGGCGCCCCCGGACCCGACAGCTCGATCACGTCGATCAGCTTGACCGTGTCGGCGAAGGCCGGGGCGGCGAAGGCCGCGGCGAGCGCGACGCCGGCGGCGAAGGTCTTGAACGTCATTGGATGATCCTCCCGTTGGATTTTTTGAACCGGTTCTTGAACATCACGCGGGAATCGCCGCGAGAACCCGATCCGCCCCGGCGTCGATCCCGAAGAAACGCAGCGCCGGGGCGAGCTGGTGATCGAGCATCGGGCGCCCCGGCTGCACCGGATGGCCGAGCGCCGAGGCGGCGCGCAGCAGCGCCGTCACCGGCGGCTTCATGATGACGTCGGCGACCAGCGTGCCGGACGTCAGCGCCGCCGGGTCGAAGGGCAGCGGGTCGCCGGCGCCGAGCCCGCAGGGCGAGGCGTTGACCGCCAGATCGCAGCCCTCCGGCGCCTTGCCGGAAACGGACAGCGCCACCGCCGGGAAGAGGCCGGCCAGCCGCGCGACGCACGCCTCGGCGCGGGCGCGGTCGAGATCGGTCAGCGCCAGCGCCGCCGCCCCCGCCTCGCACAGCGCCGCCGCGACGGCGGCCCCCGCCCCGCCGCTGCCGACCAGCCAGACGCGCTTGCCCGCCGGTTCGAAGCCGCGGGCGCGCAGTCCCTCGACGAAACCCAGCCCGTCCACCATGTCGGCGGTCAGCGAGCCGTCCGCCTCGAAGCGCAGCAGGTTGGCGCCGCCGGCGGCCCGCGCCCGGTCGCTGGCGCGGTCGGCGGCGGCCAGCGCGTCGGGCTTGTGCGGGATCGTCACCGACAGGCCGCCGAGGTTGCGCACCCGCCGCAGGCCGTCGAGCGCGCCCCTCAGTTCGCCGGGGGCGATGTCCAGCGCCAGCCACGCCGCGTTGACGCCGAGCGCCGCGAAGACCGCCGGCATGATCAGCGGCATCCGGATCTGCGCCACCGGATGGCCGATGGTGAAGAAGAGCCGGGTCGAGCCGTCATGCGCGGAGGCGTGCATGCCCCTCACCCGACCAGCGTGTCGTTGGCGCCGAGCTGGCTGAAGGCGGCCATGCGGATCGAGGCGTTGGCCGCGCCATACTGGTCGTAGCCGCCGCGCCGCTCGACCAGCTCGAAGAAGAAGCGCCCCTCGAAGGGCTGGGTGTAGAGCTGGAAGAACTCGCCGTCGCCGTTGCGGTCGTAGAGGATGTTCAGCCGGGTCATCGCCGCCAGCAGATCGTCGTCGAGGTCGAAGCGGGTGGCGAGGTCGTCGTAATAGTTGGTCGGAATCGGCAGGATCGCGGTGCCGGTCGCGCGCAGCGCCTCGGCGGCGGCGAAGAGGTCGGCGGTTTCCAGCGCGATGTGGTGGACCCCGGCGCCGAGATAGGTCGAGACCGACTTGGCGGTCGTGGTGTTGCGGCCGCTGGCGATGTTCAGCGGGAAGCGCACCCGGCGGCGGCGGTCGGAGATCGCCCGGCTGCGCACCAGGCCGAAGGGGTCGGGCAGCACGAAGACCGGCTCCGGCTCCAGATCCAGCACGGTGCGGTGGAACAGCACGGCGGCGTCGAGCGCGCCTTCCGGCAGCACCTGCGCGATGTGGTCGATGCGGCGCAGGTCGCCGGGCGCCTCCCCGCTGTCCTCCAGGATGAAGTCGGTCTCGAAATCGATCGAGCCGTCGGCGCGGCGGCGGGTGAAATAGACCAGCTCGCCGCCGATGGAGCGGATGCCCGGCAACGACAGCTCGTTCGGGCCGACGCGCCCCTCGAAGCGCGGGCAGCCGAAGGCCTCCGCCCGGCCGAGCGCCCGCAGCGGGTCGTCGACCTCGTAGGCGACGGCGCAGACCGAGGTGCCGTGCAGCAGATAGTAGGAATGGGCGGTCGAATGCGGCTCGGCGTTCAGCACGAAGCGGATGTCGCCCTGCCCGTAGAGGGTGACGTCCTTGCTGCGGTGGCGGCCCAGCCGGCGGAAGCCCAGCCGCGTCAGTTCGTCGGCCAGCTTCGCCTGCGAGGCGTGGCTGACCGCGAACTCGACGAAGGCGATGCCGTCGAGCCGGGCCGGGGTCGGCGGGTCGAACAGCTCGACCCGGCGCGGCGGCGCGGCGGCGGCCGGTTCCCGACGGGCCGCCTCGACCCGGCGCACCCGCTCCTCGACGTGCAGCAGGGAGCGCATGGCGTCCTTGGCGGTCTGGCGGGCCGGGGCGCTGCGCATGGCGTCGCTGAAGATCTCCAGCGACAGGGTGCCGGTGTAGCCGGCGCGCAGCACCGCCTCGGTGAAGCCGCCGACGTCGAACTCGCCCTGCCCCGGCAGGCAGCGGTGGTGCCGGCTGAGCATCAGCGTCGCCATGTCCAGGCGTGGCGCGTCGGCGAGCTGGACGAAGAAGATGCGGTCGCCCGGCAGGTCGCCGATGCCGCTCCAGTCGTGGGGCAGCGCCAGCGTGTGGAAGCTGTCGAGGATGAGGCCGAGATGCGGGTGGTCGGCGCGCTCGACGATCCGCCAGGCGTGGTCGTAGGTGGAGACGTTGGTGCCCCAGGCCAGCGCCTCGTAGCCCAGCCGGATGCCGCGCCGGCCGGCGCGCTCGGCCATGGCGCGGAGCTGTTCGGCGGCCAGCCCGTCGTCGTCGATGGCGTCCGGCTCGACGTTGGAGCAGACCAGCATCAGCGTCGTGCCCAGCTCTCCCATCAGGTCGAACTTGCGCTCCAGCCGGTCGAGGCCGCGGGCGAAGCGGGCGGGCTCGACGCCCTCGGCGTTGCGGAAGGGCTGGAACAGGTCGATGGTCAGGCCAAGGTCGGCGGCCATGTCGCGGATCTCGCGCGGGCGGCCGTGGTGGCCGGTCAGGTCCGGCTCGAAGATCTCGACGCCGTCGAAACGGGCGGCGGCGATGGCCTCCAGCTTCTCCGGCAGCGTGCCGCTGAGCGACACGGTCGCGATGGACCGACGCATTCCCTCATCCTCCCGTCCCGCGCGGCTCTTGCCGCCATTCTTGGGGGCAGTATCGGCCGGAAACGGCGGCGGCGACAGCTGCCGGGCGTCACATTGCGACGTGACGAAAGTCATAATATCAAACAATCCGCGATCATGCGCATTCGGAAAGGTTCAGCGCTTCGGGGTCCGCACCGCCTTGACCGCCAGCTCGGTGCGCGACTGCACGCCCAGCTTCTCCATGATGCGGCTGACGTAGTTCTTCACCGTCCCCTCGGCCAGGAACAGCCCGCCGGCGATCTGCCGGTTGCTCTGGCCCTGGGCGATCAGGTCGAGGATGGCGTGCTCGCGGTCGGTCAGCTCGGTCAGGTCGGGCAGGCTGGCGCCCTCCGGCGGCGCCGCCGGGCGCGAGCGGCGCAGCTCGTCGAACAGCTTGCGGGCGATGTGCGGCGAGATGCGCGTCTCCCCGCGCATCACCCCGCGGATGGTGTCGAGAATCTCCGCCTCCGAGGCGTCCTTCAGCAGATAGGCGGCGGCCCCGGCGGAGATGGCGCCGAAGACGAGGTCGTCGGTGTCGAAGGTGGTCAGCACCACCACCTGGGTGGCGGGGAACTCCGACAGGATCTGCTTGGTCGCGGCGATGCCGCCCAGCCGCGGCATCTGGATGTCCATCAGCACCACGTCGGGCCGGAAGCGGCGGCACAGCTCCACCGCCTCGGCCCCGTCGGGGGCCTGGCCGACGATCTCGATGTCGGCCTCCAGCGACAGCAGGTTGGCGAAGGCGCGGCGGATCAGCTGCTGATCCTCGGCGATGACGATTCGAATGGGAGGGCTGTTCGGGGGACTGTTCGGGGGACTGGGCGGGATCATGGCGGGCCGGGCTCCGGATGGCCCTCCAGGAAAGGGGCTTCCCCGTCCTCGGTCAAGATCCGCTGGAGCCGGCCGAAGACCGGCGAGGGCAGCCGCGCCGCCAGCAGCGGCAGGAGCGCGTCCAGTGCCGCCGCCGTCTGGGCGACGGGAACGCCGGACCGGGCCGCGACCTCCTCGACAAGCGCCTGCGCCGCATGCTTCATGGAACCAACCTTCCGTTGGCGAAATCATGACTCACGTGGGCGGTGTTCGAACATTGACGAAAGACACGGATCGGGCATGACGAACGTCACTTTCGGCGGTGGCGGTGGCGGTGGCGGCGGTGGCGGCGGCGTCGGGGAAAGCGTGGGGGAGACCGGCGCCGGTCCCCTGCTGCGCAGCGTCGACCCGCGCTGGCGGCTGGCGGCGGCGATCGGCTGGTCGATCGCGCTGGTGTCGCTGGCCGTCGCCCTGTTCGTCGGCTTCTGGACGATGCGCGAGGCGCGGCAGGCGCTGGAGCGCGAGATCGGCCAGCTCTACGCCACCCACGCGCAGCGGCTGATCGACACCATCGACACCAACCTCGCCGGCCGCCGGGAATGGGTCGCCGCGTCGGCCACCCTGATCGGCGTGCGGGAAGGCGGGCTGGCCGGGCCGAACACGGATCGGGCGCTGGCCGACCTGAAGGGCGCGCTGGCCGAGATCGAATGGGCGGGCATCATCGACCTGAACGGCACGGTGGTCGCCGGCACCGGCGGCGTGCTGGTCGGTCAGTCGGTGGTGCTGCGCCCCTGGTACACCGGCGCCTTCCTCGGCCCCTACATCGGCGACACCCACCGCGAGCTGCTGCTCGACCGGCTGCTGCCGCCGCTGCGCAACGGCGAGCCGCGCCGCTTCGTCGAGCTGTCGGCGCCGGTGCTCGACCGCGCCGGGAGCATTCGCGGCGTGCTGGCGGTGACGCTCGGCTGGTCGTGGATCGAGGCGTTGCAGCGCGGCACGCTCGCCACGCTGAAGGACCGGCCGGGGGCCGAGGTGCTGCTGCTCGGCATCGACGGCACCGTGCTGTTCGGGTCGCGGCAGACTCCGCGCGGCACCCGCATCGACCTGTCGGCCCACCCCTTCGGCACCAGCCACAGCGTCGAGGGCGGGCTGCTGAGCGGCATCGCCCGCAGCAGCGGCTTCGCCGACTTCCCCGGCCTGGGCTGGAGCGTCATGGTGCGCGAGCCGGTGGCGACCGCCTTCCGCACCGCCGACCGCGCCTCGGTGTCGATCTTCACCGCCATCGCGCTGGGCGGGCTGGTCGCCACGCTGCTCAGCGTGCTGGTCGCCAGCCGGATCATGCGCCGGCTGACGGCGATGGCCGAGGCCGCCGACGATCTGCGCACCGGCCGCAAGACCGGCTTCGAGGGGCCGACCGGGCGCGACGAGGCCGGACGGATCGGCCGCTCCATCGCCTCGCTGGTCGGCACGCTGCAACAGGCGAACGCCGAACTGTCGGCGAGCAACGAACGGCTCGACGCGCGCGTCGAGGAGCGCACCCGCGAGATCGAGCGGCTGAGCCACGAGACCCGCGCCGCCGCCATCGTCCGCGAACGGCTGCGCATCTCGCGCGACCTGCACGACACGGTGGCCCACACGCTGCTCGGGCTGCTGACCCAGATCCGGCTGATCCGCAAGCTGGTGGAGGTCGATCCCTCGCGCCTGCCCGAGGAGATCCGCCGGGCCGACGAGGCGGCGCAGGAGGGGCTGGCGCACGCCCGCGGCGCGGTGTCGCAACTGCGCTATTCCCCCGTGCGCGACGACGGATTCGGTCCGGCGCTGCGCCGTCTGGTCTGCCAGATCCAGGACCGCAGCACCGCGCGCCTGTCGCTGGCGGTGGATGACGGGGCCGAGGGGATGACGGGCCAGGCCGCCGAGACCCTCTACCGGATGATCGAGGAGGCGTTGCGCAACGCCGTCCGCCACGCCGACGCCACCAGCGTCGCGGTCTCCGTCGCGCTGGTGGAGGGCGGCGACGGTGCCGCGGCGTTCCAGGCCAGCGTGCGCGACGACGGGGTCGGCTTCGATCCCACGGCCGATCAGGCGAACCATTTCGGGCTTCTCGGCCTGCGCGAACAGGCCGAGCTGATCGGCGCCGCGCTGACGCTGGACAGCGCGCCGGGACGCGGCACCGCCGTCACCCTGCGCTGGCCCTGGGCCGGCTGACCGCCCCGGCCGCCCCGACCACCGGACGGACGGGCGGGCGGGCGGGGACGGCCGACACCCGCGAAATCCGCAGGGCCGCATCGCGTCGGAACCGGGAGCATGGCGGTTCTCCGGCCGGCGGACTTTGCTATACCGGGGCCATGCAGGACATCGACATCGCCACCGTCACCGCCCCGATCTTCCTCACGATCGCCATCGGCTACCTGACCGTCCGCTCCGGCGTGATGAGCAAGGCCGACGTCGCCGGGCTGGGCAAGTTCGTCATCAACCTGTCGCTGCCGGCCCTGCTGTTCCGCTCGCTGTCGCAGCATCCGCTGGGCGAGATCCTGAACGGCACCTACCTGCTGGCCTACGCGGCGGGATCGCTGACGGTGCTGGCCTTCGGCATCGCCGTCGCCCGCTTCGGCCGCAAGCTGAGCCTGCCGGCCAGCACGATGAACGGCATGGGCATGTCCTGCTCCAACAGCGGCTTCATCGGCTACCCCATCGTCCTCCAGATCCTGGGGCCGACGGCGGGGGTCGGGCTGGCTCTGACGATGATCGTCGAGAACATGCTGGTCCTGCCCATCATCCTGGCGCTGGCCGAGAGCGGCGGCCCGCAGGGCGGCTCGCCCTTGCGGGCCGTCGCCGCCAGCTTCCGCCGGCTGGCGCGTAACCCGCTGATCCTGGCGATCGTCGCCGGCTTCGCCTTCGCCCTGCTCGGCGCCCCGCCTCCGGGGCCGGTCGCGCGGGTCATCGATCTGTTCGCCGCGGCGTCGGGGGCGGTGGCCCTCTTCGCGGTCGGCGGCACGCTGGTCGGCCTGCGGGTGCGCGGGATGCTGCCGGACCTTCTCCAGATCGTCAGCGGCAAGCTGATCCTGCACCCGCTGGCCGTCCTTGCGGCGCTGCTGCTGCTGCCGCCGATCGACCCGAAGCTCCAGATTGCCGCCATCCTCTTCGCGGCGGCGCCGATGCTGACCGTCTATCCGATCTTCGGTCAGAAATACGGGCGCGAGGGAGTCTGCGCGGCGGCCCTGCTGGTGGCGACCGCGCTGTCCTTCGTCACCATCAGCGCCGGCCTCGGCCTGATGGAGGCCGGCGGCCTGCTCAGCGTCCCGCGCTGACCGCGCGGGGCGCCTCCTCCCCCAGCGCGAACAGCGCCAGATAGGTGCGCTGGAGCGCGTTGAAATTGTCGTCGGACAGCAGATAGACCAGCACCTCACCCGCCGGCCCGCGCCGGGTGGCGATGGCTTCGAAATTGTCGTTGAGCAGCGGGGACTCCAGCCGGGCAAGCTCCCGCCCCTCGACCGCCGCCCCTTCCCGCAGGTCGGCCGCCGCGACCCGGACGACCCGCGACGACCAGCCGCCGAGCAGCGACACCCGCCGTTCCAGCACCAGCGCCCCGCCGTCGGGCAACGGCGCCACGCCGGTCGGCCGGTAGCGCGGCGCCGTCCGGTAGGCCAGCGGCCGCCAGTCCTCGCGGGACTCCGGCAGGGCGGCGGTGCGCGTCACCCAGGCGCGCCGGTCCTGGAGTCCGTCCGCCCCCTCCTCAATGGTCAGGAAGCGTCCGTCGGACAGTCGGGTCAGCGATTCCAGGCCGCTGTTGGGCGGGCTGCCCTCCGCGACGTCAGGGGGGACCGGCACCGGGACGGGGGTGCCGTCCGGCCCGCCCTCCCCGGCCGGGTAGCGCAGGATGCGGTGATCGCGCTCGAACGCCACCAGCCATCCGCCATCGTGCCCTTCGTCGTCGGGCAGGCGCGCCAGCTCCTCCGCGTCGGAGCGGCGCTTGCGTCCGGGAATGCCCTCCTCGACCGCGAGCGGACGCACCCGCAGGTCGCGCGCGCCGGTCAGCCGGCCGGCCGGATCGTGATCGAGGCGGCCGGTCGCGACGAGGCCGGTGTCGGCGACGGCGACGAAACGGTCGCCCTCCGGCGCCACCCACAGGCCGGACAGTCCGCCGAGTCCCTCGGCCCTCAGGTCGAGAGCGCCGAGGAAGCGCAGGCCGCCGACCCGGTCCACGCCCGGCCGTTCGCGGTCGAGCATCACCGGAATCGCGGCTCCCGGAGTCGCGCCCTCCGGGGATGCGGCGGCGTTCGGCCGGTCGGTGCCGACCAGCGCGGCGCAGCCGCCGGACAGGGCCAGCAGCAACAGGGCGGAGAGGGTTTTCGTGCGCGTCGTCATGCCCGCACTCATGCCACGCCCGTTCGATCGAGGGAACCACCCGTTGGGTGTCGCCCGTTCGCCGAAGCCCGGAAGCGAAGGGGCGGCCAAGTCCCGGCCGGCGGTGGAAGGCCGGCGGCCCTTTCGACTAGGCGCGCCGGATTACTCCCTTAGAACTGGTTTGGACGGCACGCCGAGGGCCTAGATTGAAGCAGGTTCCCTCGTGACGCCGTGCCGACCCATACTGTTGCCCCATCGCCCCCATCCTGCCGCCCGAGCCGAGACCGTCCCGATGCCGATGTCCCTGCGGCCCCGCGCCGCGCTTCTTCCCCCGGACCGAACCGGCGGCGCGCCCGAAGCGGAGGCGCCGGAAGACCGGCTGAACCGCCGCATCCAGGAGCTGGAATCGGAACTGCGCGAGCTTCAGCACCGCGCCAAGAACAGCCTGCAACTGGTGATCAGCCTGCTGAAGCTTCAGGCCGGCCGCATCCGCGACCCGGACGCCCGCGCCGCCTACGAGCAGACGATGCTGCGGATCGAGGCGCTGGCCATCCTCTACCGCCAGCTTCACGAGACCGGATCGGGCACCCATGTCGATCTGGGCCGCTACGTCGAGGCTTTGTGCGAGACGGTGAAGGAGGGCACGCCGGGCGGGCTGGCCCGCATCCCCGTCCATGTCAGCTCCGACCCGATCCAGGTCGGGCTCTACGAGGCGATGCCGCTCGGCCTGATCATCGCCGAGCTGGTGACCAACTGCCTGCACCACGCCTATCCCGACGACGGCTGGATCCGGGTGTCGGTGCGGCAGGAGCCGAACGGCCGCGCCCGCCTGACGGTGGAGGACAACGGCCGCGCCCTGCCCGCCGGCTTCGACACCACGGCGGAGGATGGGCTGATGCTGGCCGAGGCTCTCGCCGGCCAGCTCGGCGACACGCTGTCCACCGATTCCGACGCGAGCGGAACGACCGCCGGGGTCAGCTTTCCGATCTGACCGGCTCACCGCCGCCATGGCCCTGGTGCCCGTGGTCGTGGTGCCCGTGCGCGTGGTTGTGGTCGTGGTGCTCGTGCGGGTGGGCGGGCTCCCCCGCCGTCTTCACCGCGCCGGCGAACCAGTCGCGGATCGCCTGGAGCGGATCGGTTTCGGTCGTCGTCACCGGCTCGATCCCACGGCGTCTCATGTGCGCGACGAAACCGGCGCCGGACGCCCCGACGACGACCACGCCCACCGCGTCGATCGGGTGCGGCCGTCCGTCGCCGCACAGATGCAGGACCTCATCCTCGGCCAGCTCGATCCGGCCGGTCTCGACCGGGGCGGCGCCGGCCTCCGCCTCGAAGACCAGGAAACGGCGCGTCCGGCCGCCATGCGTGGCGATGGTCCGGAAATCCTGGGTCCCGACCGCGATTTTCATGGGCATTGGTGCTCCTGCTTGTCCGCGATGACGCACCCGACGACCCTCCCTCCTGCCACGCGCGTGGCAGTCCTGCACTGAGCGAGGTCAATGTTCGGGCCAAAAGCTTGACAGGCCCGGCCAATTTCTTAAGATTAACCAACCTGCTCCGTCGGAGAGGCCGGATCCCGCCGCATGGGGGGTCCGTTCCCGTCATATCGCTTTGCATGAGGATGTGACATGAGCACCGCGCTCGCACTCCGTTCGCCGGAAACCGGCGAATCCCTGACCCGCTACATCAACGAAACCCACCGTTATCCGGTGCTGGCCGCCAACGACGAGTTCATGCTGGCCAAGGCGTGGACCGAGCATGGCGACGTCAAGGCCGCGCACGCGCTGGTCACCAGCCATCTGCGGCTGGTCGTGAAGATCGCCGGCGGCTACCGTGGCTACGGCCTGCCGCTGTCGGACCTGATCGCCGAGGGCAATCTCGGCCTGATGACCGCCGTCAAGAAATTCGAGCCGGAACGCGGCTTCCGCCTGTCCACCTACGCGATGTGGTGGATCAAGGCGTCGATCCAGGACTACATCCTGCGCTCCTGGAGCCTCGTGAAGATCGGCACCACCGCCGCCCAGAAGAAGCTGTTCTTCAGCCTGGGCCGCCTGAAGCGCAAGCTGGGCGAGCTGGGCAACGGCGACCTGGCCCCGGAGAGCGTCACCCGCATCGCCAACGACCTGGAGGTCGGCGAGAGCGACGTGGTGGCGATGAACCGCCGCCTGTCCGCCCCGGTCGCCTCGCTGAACGCGCCCATCGCGGCGGAGGGCGATTCGGAATGGCAGGATCTGCTGGCCGACGAGCGCCCGACCGTCGAGGACCATCTGATCGAGCGCGGCGAGGCCGGCCGCCGCAGCGCCCTGCTGCGCGAGGCGATGACGGTGCTGAACGACCGCGAACGCGACATCCTGACGTCGCGCCGTCTGTCGGAGCAGCCGCTGACCCTGGAGGATCTGGCCGTCCGCTACGGCGTCAGCCGCGAGCGCATCCGCCAGATCGAGGAGAAGGCCTTCTCCAAGGTCGCCAAGCAGACCCTGGAGCTTGCCGCCGCGGCCTGACGCCGGTTCGCGCGCCCTGCTCCGCCCCGTTTCCCCGACGCGCCGCAATCCCGATTGCGGCGCTTTTTTTTGCCCCGTCGAATAACTCATGGTGAGTTATTTATTGACGCCTCCCGGACGATCTGTAAGAGTCGAAACCGGATCGCGGCCTTGCCGCGCGACCTCCTTTCCATTCGAAACGGGCCCCCTTGGGCGACCGCTTCGCCGTGTTTTCTGGAATGCGCTCCTCCTCGGGTGCGTCGGGCTTCCGCTTCCTGGCGGAGGCTCACCTTGCGGCCGGACGGTCTGTCACCGTCCGGCCTTTTCTTTTGTCGAGAGTGTCGGCACGCCGCGTGACGGCCCGACGTGACGGCGGTTGGAACAAGGTCCGGAGAGAAAGTCATGCGCACCGTTCTGCTGACCGGCTTCGAGCCTTTCGCGGGCGAATCCGTCAACCCGTCCTGGGAGGCGGTGCGCCGGCTCGCCGATTGGGAATGCCGGGGCCATCGCGTGGTGGTCCACCGCATCCCCTGCGTCTTCGGCGCGGCGCTGACGGCGCTGGAGCGGACGGTGGCGCTCGCGGATCCGGTGGCGGTGCTCGGTGTCGGCCAGGCGCAGAGCCGCGCCGATGTTTCCGTGGAGCGGGTGGCGATCAACCTCGACGACGCCCGCATCCCCGACAACGCCGGCCGCCAGCCCATCGACGAGCCGGTCATTCCCGGCGGTCCCGACGCCTATTTCGCCAGCCTGCCGGTCAAGGCCATCGTCGCGGCGGTGCAAGCCGCCGGCCTGCCGGCCTCGGTGTCGCAGACGGCGGGGACCTTTGTCTGCAACCATCTGTTCTACGGCGCCTGCCACCTGCGGGCGCGGCATCGGCCAACGATGCGGGTCGGCTTCATCCATGTTCCGCTGTCACCGGAGCAGGCGGCGCGCCATCCGGGAAGCCCGTCGATGAGCGTCGACAGCGTCGCCGCCGCGCTGCGGATCGCGGTGGACACCCTGCTGGCCACCCGGACCGATTCCCGGATCGCCGGAGGCCGGCTGGACTGACGGCACCGGGCCAGGCGGCCCGCCGGGTCACTGGGGCGAGGCACCCAGCCCCAACGACATCATCCGCTCATAGAGCGAGGCGCGCGAGATGCCGAGCAGCTTGGCCGCCCGTGCCTTGACGCCGCCGGCCTCCTCCAGCGCCGCCGCGATGGCCATCCGTTCGGCGGCGCTCAGCACCTCCTGCAAGGGCCGGGTGCCGGGATGCGCGGCGAGCGCCGAGGCGCCGGCCGGGTGATGATGGACGCCGGGCAGCACGCTGCGGATGCGCGGCGCCGTCAGGATCGGCGCGTCGGTCAACGCCACCACCCGCTCCAGCGTGTTGTAGAGTTCGCGGACGTTGCCCGGCCACTCATACTCGCGCAGCACCTGCACCGCCGATTCCAGCAGCTCGCGCGGCGGTGTGCCCTGCTGGATCGCCAGCTGCTCCAGGATGCGGTCGGCGATGCTCTCGACGTCCTCCGGCCGGTCGCGCAGCGGCGGCAGGGTGATGGGAATCACGTTGAGCCGGTAATAGAGGTCGGCGCGGAACTGCTTGTCCTTCACCAGCCCGAGCAGGTCGCGGCTGGTCGCCGCGATGATCCGCACATCGACCCGCGTCACCTTGTTGGAGCCGAGCGGCTCGATCTCCCGCTCCTGCAACACGCGCAGCAGCTTGGCCTGGAGCGGCAGCGACATGTCGCCGATCTCGTCGAGGAACAGGGTGCCGCCGTTGGCGAGCTGGAACTTGCCCTCGCGGTGACGCCGGTCGGCACCCGTGAAGGCTCCCGGGGCGACGCCGAAGAACTCGGCCTCCAGCAGCGTTTCCGGGATCGCCGCGACGTTCACCCCGACGAAGGGGCGGTTGGCGCGCGGGCCGGCGTTGTGGATCGCCTGGGCCAGCAGCTCCTTGCCGGTCCCGGTCTCCCCCAGCAGCAGGACGGTGGAATCCATCTGCGCGGCACGGCGGCCCAGCCGCTTGATCTCGCGAACGGATTCGCTGGCTCCGAGGAACTGCGAGAAGGAGTATTTGGCCCGCCGCTCATGCGCCAGCTCCTGCTGGGCGCGGACCAGCTCCTCCTGCAACTGCTCGTACTTCTTCACCAGCGGGCGCAGATACTCGGCGCGGTCGAACAGCACGAAGCCGATGGCGCCGATGACGGCGCCGTCCGGCCCGCACAGCGGCAGGCGGGTGACCACGAAGGAACGGTCGCCGAACTCCATGATGTCCAGCGGCATCGGCTGGCCGGTCTCGATGACATGGCGCAGCAAACTCTTGGGAAGCACATCCTCCACCGGCTTGCCGCGCGGATCGCCCTTGAACCCCACCAGCGCCTTGTACTTGTCGTCCATCCAGGCGATGCGGGCGTTGTGGTCCACGGTGACGGCGCCGACGCACATGCTTTCCAGATGTTCGGAGAGGGAGTGGACCGCGCGCTGGCGCAGCGCTTCGAAATCGACGTTGTCGCCCACTCCACCCTCCCAGACAGGACCGACTGGTGTCGTCGCGGCGTCGGCCTTCGCTGCACCGCAGCGATTTTCCCCAACATTGTCGGAGGTCTGCATGGTAGCCCATCCTGGCTGACGAAGGGAAGGCGTGTATCGGGAAGTGGAGCGCCAGTGACGCGCTCCGTCTCTCCACCGATTTGACCTTTCCCCTGCTTCAGTTTCTTGGGGATTTACGGCAAGGGAACTGCGGCATGGGGATACACAAGGTCTCTGATGATCGAAGGAACGGGACGGAGCCCGCTCCAAGCGTCGGCCTTCGAAGAATTACTGGGAGGTCCAGCCGCCGTCCATCGTCACCGCGGAGCCGGTCATCTGGTCCGCCGCGCCGGAGCACAGGAACACCGCCAGCTCGCCGAGCTGGGCGGGGGTGACGAAGCTCTTGGAGGGTTGCTTCTCGCCGACCAGCAGGCGGCCCGCCTCCTCGACCGAAATCCCCTTGGACAGCGCCAGCGCGTCGATCTGCTTCTGCACCAGCGGGGTCAGCACCCAGCCGGGGCAGATCGCGTTGCAGGTCACCCCGCTGCCCGCCGTCTCCAGCGCCACCACCTTGGTCAGGCCGACGACGCCGTGCTTGGCGGCGACATAGGCGGTCTTGTTGACCGAGCCGACCATGCCGTGGACCGAGGCGATGTTGACGATGCGGCCCCAGCCGCGCTGGCGCATGCCCGGCAGGGCGTGGTGGATGCCGTGGAACACCGCCGACAGGTTGATGGCGATCACCGCGTCCCACCGCTCGACCGGGAACTCCTCCACCGGGGCGACGTGCTGGATGCCGGCGTTGTTAACCAGAACATCGACGCGGCCGAACTCGGCCTCGGCGTGGGCGACCAGCGCGGCGATCTCGTCGGGCTTCGACAGGTCGGCGCCGTGGTGGGTGGCGCGCACGCCGAACTCCGAGGCGATGGAGCGGCGCAGATCCTCGATGGCGTCCCGCTCGCCGAAGCCGTTCAGCACCAGATCGGCCCCGGCCCCGGCCAGCGCCCGCGCGATGCCCAGGCCGATCCCGCTGGTGGACCCGGTGACGATGGCGGCCTTTCCCTTCAACAGCATGGCGTTTCCTCTTCCCGTTCTTTTGTCTTCGTTGTGGGTTGTCGAGGGCATGGGCGCCCGCCGCACGGCGGCACCGGCCTTTCAAATAGAAAAAACAAATGGATCGGCTTGCGATCGATGGATCGCGCATCCCCGAAAAGGCAGGGGGCCATGACGGCCCCCCAAGGGGAACAACCGCAAAACGAAATCTCTCGCGTCCGGCCTGTTCCGGCGCGGATCAGCGGGCCCGGCCCGGAAGACGGGCCAGAATTTCGCCGACGATGCCCTTGCGGAAGAGCAGGACGCAGACGACGAAGATGGCGCCGATGACGACCGGGACCGGGAGGCTGGTGGCGGCCAGATAGCTCTCCAGCGTGACGACCAGCGCGGCGCCGACCACCGGGCCGAACAGCGTGCCCATGCCGCC
>NZ_JAGINM010000004.1 GCF_017876095.1 Azospirillum agricola | reverse complement strand
GAAGCCTCATCAGCCATCACGTTTCCACCCAAAGCCGCCTGAACAATGGCCACCTCAGCATCGCACGATTTTCCACCATCTTGACGGACGCTATCGCCCCGTGTCCTTCGCATCCTTCCGAAGGTTCCGTGAAGGAGAAGTGCGAAGATGATGGGACGCGGATGCGCTCGAAGCAACGAGCGAATATTCTCAGGATCGCTTCCGCGCGCACCTATCCTTTGCCGGTCTGTCTTTCGGACACCGGGGTTTCGGGGGTCTATCTTCGCGAATACGGGAAAGGAAAGGTGCGATTACACTGTCAACATTGAGGGACGCCCGGCGCTCTGGGGCGGTGGCGAGCGGTGCCAAGGACAGTTTGAGAGACGCGGTCCGTGGGTATGGGCGGGGTGCGTTTCGCCGACCGGGTTACCTCGCATTCCCCACCCGGTCAGCGGGGAGGGGGCAATGTTGACAAGAGGCGCGCCGAGGCTCTCAAAGAGAGGCTGGGAATATTTCCCGCAACCGCGAAAAGAAAAGCGAGGCGGGGTGTTCCACCCGCCTCGCTTAATGTGGCGAAACCTCGGTTTATCAGACAACCGACACTTGCGCTGTCAGGCGTCGAGGTTGGAGACCTTCAGCGCGTTGTCCTGGATGAACTCGCGGCGCGGTTCCACGATGTCGCCCATCAGGGTGGAGAAGACCTCCTCCGCCTGGTCGGCGTGGTTGACGCGCACCTGGAGCAACGAGCGCTTGGCCGGGTCCAGCGTGGTCTCCCAGAGCTGGTCCGGATTCATCTCGCCCAGCCCCTTGTAGCGCTGGATGGTCACGCCACGGCGTCCCAGCTCCATCACCACGTCGAACAGCGCCACCGGGCCGGTCAGGGCACGGGTTTCCTTCTGCTTCTCGAAGGCGCGGCCGACCGTGCCGAAGACCCGCTTCAGGTCGGGCGCCAGCGCGTCCAGCCGGCGCGCCTCGACGCTCTTCAGCAGGTCGGCGTCGAACAGATGCCGGTGGGTCACGCCCCGGCGCGAGCGAACCACCGCGTAGCCGCCCTGCGGCAGCGTCTCGCCGCGCCAGCCGCCCTCCGGATCGAGCCCGTTCAGGCGTTCCGCCACCGTCTGGGCGGCGGCGAGCGCCGCGGCGGCGTCGTTGACCAGGGCGAGCGACAACGCGCCGGCGACCGCCGCCTGCTCCACCACCGTCAGGGTGCCGGCCTTGCGGGCCAGCGCGTCGAGCGCCGGGCGGGCGGTGCGCGCCTGCTCGACCAGACCGCTCAGCTGCTCGCCGATCAGCAGGCTGCCGTCGGAGAGCTGCACCGACAGGTCGCCGAGCGCCGCCTCGACCAGATACTCCTCCAGCGCCCGGTCGTCCTTCAGGTACCGTTCCTTGGCGTTGCCGCGCTTGATCCGGTAGAGCGGGGGCTGGGCGATGTAGAGATAGCCGCGGTCGATCAGCTCCGGCATCTGCCGGAAGAAGAAGGTCAGCAGCAGGGTGCGGATGTGGCTGCCGTCCACGTCCGCGTCGGTCATGATGATGATCTTGTGGTAGCGCGTCTTGTCGGCGTTGAACTCGTCGCGGCCGATGCCGGTGCCGAGCGCCGCGATCAGCGTGCCGATCTCCGCCGAGGACAGCATCTTGTCGAAGCGCGCCCGCTCGACGTTCAGGATCTTGCCGCGCAGCGGCAGGATGGCCTGGAACTGGCGCGAGCGCCCCTGCTTGGCCGAGCCGCCCGCCGAGTCGCCCTCGACGATGAACAGCTCGGAGCCGGCCGGGTCGCGCTCCTGGCAGTCCGCCAGCTTGCCGGGCAGCGAGGCCATGTCCAAGGCACCCTTGCGCCGCGTCAGCTCGCGCGCCTTGCGGGCGGCCTCGCGGGCGGCGGCGGCCTCGACCACCTTCATGACGACGCGCTTGGCGTCGGCCGGGTGTTCCTCGAAATACTGGGCCAGCGCCTCGCCGACGATGGTCTCGACCACCGGGCGGACTTCGGACGAGACGAGCTTGTCCTTGGTCTGGCTGGAGAATTTCGGATCGGGCACCTTCACCGACAGCACGCAGGTCAGGCCTTCACGGGCGTCGTCGCCCGACAGGTTGACCTTCTCCTTCTTCGCGATGCCGGATTCGTTGGCGTAGCTGTTGATCGCCCGCGTCAGCGCCGCGCGGAAGCCGGCGAGGTGGGTGCCGCCGTCCTTCTGCGGGATGTTGTTGGTGAAGCAGAGCGTCGTCTCGTGGTAGCTGTCGTTCCACTGCAACGCGCATTCCACCGTCACCACGCCGCCATGCTCGGTCGGGCGCTCGGCCTTCAGGGTGATCGCCGGCTTGTGCAGCGCCACCTTGGAGCGGTCGAGGTAGGTGACGAAGGCCTCCAGCCCGCCCTCGTAATGCAGATCCTGGACCTTCGGCTCGACCCCGCGCGCGTCGGTCAGCACCAGCCGGACGCCGGAGTTGAGGAAGGCCAGCTCGCGCAGCCGGTGCTCCAGCGTCGCGTAGTCGAACTCGGTGTTGGTGAAGGTTTCCTTCGACGGCAGGAAGGTGACCTCGGTGCCGCTCAGCACGGTCTTGCCGTCGGCGCGTCCGGGCTCCAGCGCCGGGGCCGGGCCGACGTCGGCCAGCGGCGCCTCGGACTCGCCGTGGCGGAAGCGCATGGTGTGGGTGCGGCCGCCGCGCCAGATGCGCAGGTCCAGCGTCTCCGACAGGGCGTTGACCACCGAGACGCCGACGCCGTGCAGGCCGCCCGACACCTTGTAGCTGTTCTGGTTGAACTTGCCGCCGGCGTGGAGCTGGGTCATCACGACCTCGGCGGCCGAGATGCCCTCCTCCGGGTGGAGGTCGGTCGGGATGCCACGGCCGTTGTCGCGGACCGTCACCGATCCGTCGGCGTTCAACTGCACCTCGACCTTGTCGCAATAGCCGGCCAGGGCCTCGTCGATGGCGTTGTCCACCACCTCGTACACCATGTGGTGCAGACCCGACCCGTCGTCGGTGTCGCCGATGTACATGCCCGGACGTTTGCGCACGGCGTCGAGCCCGCGCAGAACGGTGATCGACTCGGCCCCATAGTCCTGCTGCGGGAGGTCGTTCTTCAATGCTTCCTGTGCCATGCGCCAACTATAACAGATCGGGTTGAGAAAACGGCGTTTTCGCATGCGCACGCCTGCTTTTTTTCCGGCCTTCCACGGCCCGGCCGGATCATCGGAAGGGCTATCCGGGGCGGATGCGGGCGTCCTCGACGTGGAACCGCCCGGCCTCGTCCGCCAGGGGGGCGAAGACCGCCTCGTCGGTGCCGGTCATCCAGGCCTGGGCGCCGAGCGCCAGGATCTCGCCGAACAGCGCCTCGCGCCGGTCGGGGTCGAGATGGGCGGCCACCTCGTCGAGAAGCAGGATGGGCGCCGCGCCGCGCTCCGCCGCCAGCAGGCGGGCGTTGGCCAGCACGATGGCGATCAGCAGCGCCTTCTGCTCGCCGGTCGAGCAGAGCGCGGCCGGCATGTCCTTCGGCGCGTGGCGGACCGACAGGTCGCTCTTGTGCGGGCCGGTCGCCGCCCCGCCCCCGCCGCTGTCGCCGCCGCCGTCGTGGCGCCGGCTGTCGCGCAGCGACTGGCGCAGCCGGTCCTCGGCGGCCAGCGCCGGCCCCTCGTCCAGCCAGTCCTCCACCGCCCCCGTCACCGCGAGGTCGGCGCCGGGAAACGGGCCGACCGAACGGGCGCAGGCGGCGCGCAGCCGCTGCACCACCTCGCGCCGGGCGGCGGCGACGGCGACGCCGGTGGTCGCCATCTGGTCCTCCAGCGCGCCGAGCCAGCCCTCGTCGAAGCGGCCATCCCGCAGCAGGCGGGCGCGCTCGCGCAGCGCGTGCTCGTAGCGCGACAGCCGGCCGGCATGGGCGGGATCGAAGCCGAAGACCAGCCGGTCGAGGAAACGGCGCCGTCCGCTCGATCCCTCCAGGAACAGGCGGTCCATCTGCGGGGTCAGCCAGACGACGGCGACATGCTCGGCCAGCGCGGTCTGGCCCTTGGCGGCGTGGCCGTCGATGCGGACGAGGCGGCGGTCGCGGTCGGTCGGCTTGCGGGAGCCTTGCGGTTCGCGGGCCGGCTCGCGGCCGGTGCCGATCTCCACCGGGCCGGCCGGGCCGTCGAGCGTCGCCGCCACCGCCCAGCCGGCGCCGGGAGGCGACCCGATCCGCTCGATCTCGGCCAGACGCGCGCCGCGCAGGCCACGGCCGGGGGCGAGGAAGCTGACCGCCTCCAGCAGGTTGGTCTTGCCGGCGCCGTTGGGGCCGATCAGCGCCACCGGCCGGCGGTCGGGCTCCAGCCGCGCGGAGTCGTAGCCGCGGAAGCGCGTCAGCGTCAGGCGGCGGACCGCCAGCGCCGGCGGTTCCGCGCTCATCGGGGAAAAGCCTGTGGATGCTGTGGACAAGGACACGGTTCCGCTCGGCGGAGGACCCGTCCCCCGCACCCCATCACACGCGCATCGGCATCAGGACGTAGAGGGCCGTCGAATCGGCCACGTCGCGGATGATCGTCGGCGAGGCGGCGTCGGCCAGCGTGAAGCGGGCGCCCTCGCCCTCGATCTGCTGCGTGATGTCGAGCAGGTAGCGCGAGTTGAAGCCGATTTCCAGGGGGCCTTCCTGGTAATTGACCTCCAGCTCCTCGGTGGCGCTGCCGGCTTCCGGGCTGGTCGCCGACAGGGTCAGGGCGCCGCGCGCCAGCGCCAGCTTCACCGCCCGGCTCTTCTCGGTCGAGATGGTGGCGACGCGGTCGACGGCGGCGGCGAACAGCTTGGCGTCGACCTCCATCACCTTGTCGTTGCCGACCGGGATGACCCGCTCGTAGTCGGGGAAGGTGCCGTCGATCAGCTTGGAGGTGACGGTGACGGAATCGAAGCCGAAGCGGATCTTGTTGTCGGACAGCGACAGCTCGATGCGGTCGGCCGCCTCGTCGATCAGCTTGCGGATCTCGTTGACCGTCTTGCGCGGCACGATGACGCCGGGGATGCCCTCGGCGCCCTCGGGCAGCGGCATCTCGACCCGCGCCAGACGGTGGCCGTCGGTGGCGACCGCGCGCAGCACCGGCAGCTCGGCGCCGCCGCCGGTCTTGGAGCGGGTGGCGTGCAGGTAGATGCCGTTCAGGTAATAGCGCGTCTCCTCGGTGGAGATCGCGAAGCGGGTGCGGTCGACCAGCGCGCGCAGGTCGGCGGCGGGAACCGCGAAATTGTGCTTCAGCTCGCCGCCGGAGAGCTGCGGGAAATCCTCCACCGGCAGGCAGGACAGCTTGAACTGCGAGCGGCCGGCGCGCAGCGTCAGGATGTTGCCGTCGCCGCCGACGTCCAGCTCGACCTGGCTGCCGTCGGGCAGCTTGCGGACGATGTCGTAGAGGGTGTGGGCCGGGGCCGTGGTGCCGCCGGCGCGGCCGACCGTGGCCGGCACCGTCTCGACGATCTCCAGATCCATGTCGGTGGCGGCCAGCGACAGCTCGCCGTCGCTCGCGCGCAGCAGGACGTTGGAGAGGATGGGAATGGTGTTCCGCCGCTCGACCACACTCTGCACGTGACCCAGGGACCGAAGAAGGGCGGCGCGTTCGATGGTGATGTTCATGCTGTCGTCGTCTCGGCGGCGGGTGTATCGGTGGGCGCTCGGGCGGACTTCCGGAGGCGGAATCCGGGACAACCGCCCAGAGCGGGCGCGCATCATACCATAATGGCGGTTGCGTCGAACCAAATTCGTGCGATCAGGGCCTTATGGCGGATCATACGACCGTTCGGCGCGGGCTATCCCGGCGTCTGCGCGATTGCCGACGATCACCGCCCGCGCATCTCGTGCAGCCGCAGGATCTCCACGAGGTCGGCGCTCTGCCAGTGGCGGGAGCGGGTCAGTTCCGAGCGGACCGCCGCGACGAAGGCGTCGATCACCGCCCATTCGTCCTCCGCGATCGCCTCGACCTGATCGAGATAGGCGTAGACGACGCGGTGCAGGCCCTGGCTGACCGGGCTGATCCAGGAATCGACGCCCTCGCCCAGCGCCGCCATCAGGCGGCGGATGCGCAGCATGTGGGCCATCCGGTGGGCCGGCCTCTCGTCGCCCTCGGCCTTCATCGCCTGGACGAAGGCGACGCGCCCGGTCTCCACCGCGTAGAGGCGCAGCGACTTCAGCTCGGGGTTGGCGTAGCCGGCGTTGCCGAGGCAGCGCCCCCAGCGCCACACCAGTTCCAGCAGCCAGACGATGTCCTGCTGGTCGGGCACCGGGGCGATGCGGGCGCTCATCGCCGCCTGCATGCGCGAGGCCAGCGCCGGCATGACGGTTCCGGTCAGCGCCCGGCTGACCTCGGCGAGCTGCCCGCGGATCGCCGGGCCGGTCGAGCGGCTGGCCAGGAAGCCGGTCCCCGACAGCGCGGTCAGCGCGCGGTCGAAGCGCTCCACCGCGCCCGACAGCAGCTCGCGGGTGGCGGTGTTGACCGACAGCACGCCGCCGTCCTGGATGTCGACGTCGCCGAACATGCCGTCCACCACCTCGCGGATGGTGGTGCCGGCGGCGTGGAAATGGGCGAGCAGGGCGCGCAGCAGCGGGTGCGACTCGCGCACCGCCGGGCCGGCGTGCTCGCGCACATGGCGCAGGAACACGTCGTAGCGGCGCTTGACGTTCAGCCCGTAGAGCGGGGCGAACCACGCCAGCACCTGGCTCTGGTCGCGGAAGGGCACGCCGAGGTCGCGCACCCGCCGCACGAAGCCGACCATCAGGGCCGACTGGCACTCGACCTCGGCGGATCGGGAGTCGCTGCCCGCCTGCATCTCCTCGATGTCGCGGCGCATCCGCTCGGTCAGCGGCACCAGCACGGCGTTGTGCTCCAGCAGGGCGCGGACGAAGCCCAGCAGGTCGCTGTCGATCGGCGCCTTGCGGCCGAGATACTGGGTGCGCAGGCGGGCGTCGTGCAGCGCCTCGTCGTTGGCCGTCGCCAGGAAGCGGTCGGTCAGCTTGCGGTCGGCGGCCATGCGGATCAGGAAGTCCAGCGCCTCCCGGCGCATCTCCTCGCGCAGGCCCATCGCCTGCGGGCTGACCAGCACGGCGTCGAGCATCGCCTCGCGCGCCATGTCGTCGAGCCGGCTCTGCACCTCGGCGGCCAGCGCGGGGAAGGCGTGCTGCGTCAGGGCGCTCCAGATGCCGCCCATGTCGACGCGCTGGATCAGGGCCGGCACCGCCTCGGGCGCGCGGTAGAGGATCTGGTCGTCGACCAGGAAGGGCTCGAACAGGCCGGTGAACAGGCGGCGCGCCTTCATCGGGCGCAGGCGGTTGAAATGATCGACCAGGGCGTCGCGCAGGTGCCGGGCGCGCTGGCCGTTGGGCGCGGCCGACTCCTCCACCGCGTCCAGCACCGAACGGATGGCGTGCATCGGGATGCGCGAGACGACCTCGTTCATCTGGCGGCGGAAGATTTCGGTGTCCGGGGTCTCCGCGGACACACCGCCGGTCTTGGCCATCACGCCGGGCAACGTGCCGTTCATGCCCACACTCCCGCAGGATTCCCGTCAGCGATGCGGTGATGATCCGTTGAGAGTATTAAATAACCTTTTCCGGCCCGGACGCGTGTTTTGGTCGCAGGCCCGATTATTACCGGGGTGTGCCGGCGAATCCTTCAAGATCGAAGATTGCCGGCGGCGAGCCTGTCGGCGGCAAGCTGGGCGTCCAGCCCGGCGCGGTAGTCGGGATAGGCCAGCGTCACGCCGAGCTGCCGCTTGATGCGGTCGTTCTTCACCCGCCGGCTGTCGGCGTAGAAGCTGGCGGCCATCGGCGACAGATCCGCCTGCTCGAAGGGCACCAGCGGCGGCGGCTCGACGCCCAGCAGGCGGCAGGCGTACTCCACCACCTCGTGGGAGGGGGTCGGCAGGTCGTCGACCACGTTGTAGACGGCGCCCAGCGTCGGCTTCGCCATCGAGGCGCGCAGCGTCGCCGCGATGTCGGCGACGTGGATGCGGCCGAAGACCTGCCCCGGCTTGTCCACCCGCTTGGCGGTGCCGTCGCGCACGGAATCGAGCGCGCTGCGGCCGGGGCCGTAGATGCCGGCCAGCCGGAACAGGTGCATCGGCACGCCGTACTGCCGGTGGAGGCCGAGCCAGCCGCGTTCCGCCTCGACCCGGCGCTTCTGGCGCTCGCCGGTCGGCTTCAGCCACGCCGCCTCGCTCACCCACTCGCCCTTGGTGTCGCCGTACACCCCGGTGGTCGACAGGTAGCCGGCCCAGTCCAGCGTGCGCAGGTCGGCCAGATGCCGGGCGTGGTGGTCGAGCACCGGGTCGCCCTTGGCGTCGGGGGGGATGCTGACCAGCAGGTGGGTGGTGCCCTCCAGCGCCGCCGCCGGGTCGGCCAGCGGGCGGTCGCGGTCGAACGGGAAGGCCTCGATCCCCTCGGCCTCCAGCGCGGCGCGCTTCTCCTCGCCGCGGCAGGTGGCGGCGATCCGCCAGCCCTCGGCGCGCAGCGACTCGGCGAAGACGCGGGCGCTGTAGCCGAGGCCGAAGACGAACAGGCGGGGAGAGGACATCGCGGCGCATCCTTGGGCAACGGAGTCGGGGGCGGGCCCGGCGCGCTGGGGCTTGCGCCGGACCGGACGATGGCGGAGTGTAAGGCGACCATGATCCGACGCAACGCTTACCGCACGCTGGCCGTCCTGTCGCTGCTGGCCACGGCCTCCGCCCTGGCCCCCGCCCTGACCCCCGCGCTCGCCGCCGACCCGGCGCTCGACCGGAACCGCGAACTGAAGGACTGCGCGACGCAGGCCGAGACCGCGCCCGACGCCGCCTTCGACCGCGCGCTGCGCTGGCAGGAGGCGGGCGGCGGCGACTACGCCCGGCTCTGCCAGGCGCTCGCGCTGTTCCACAAGGGCGACTTCAAGGCCGCCGGCGGGCGGTTGGAGGAGCTGGCCGGGGTGATGGGCAAGGACGACCCCAAGGCGGCGGCCTCGATCCTGGCGCGCGGCGGCTGGGCGTGGCTGCGGGCCGGCGACCAGAAGCGGGCGGAACGGCTCTACAGCGCGGCGCTGGACAGGCAGCCGGGCGACGTCGACCTGCTGATCGACCGCGCCTTCGCCCGCGCCGAGGCCGAGCGCTTCTGGGACGCCATCGCCGACCTCGACGCGGCGCTGGCCAAGGATCCGGCGCGGGCCGACGCCTATCTCTACCGGGCCAGCGCGCAGAAGGCGCTGTCGAATTACCGGCAGGCCCTGGCCGACATCGGGCACGCGCTGGAGCTGAAGCCCGGCGACCCGGAGGCCATCCTGCTGCGCGGCAACGTCAAGGCGCTGAGCGGCGGCCTCGCCGGCGCCAGGGAGGATTGGGCGCTGGTGGCGCGCCTCGCCCCCGACAGCGACTCCGGCAAGGCGGCGGCGGTCAATCTGGAGCGGGTGGCGAAAATGGCCGGCAGCGGGGCGGCGCCCGCGCCCGAGGCGCCGAAGGCGGAGAAGCCGAAGTCCCCCTGAACGGCTCGCCCAACGCCCAGCCGACGCTTGCAAAGCGGCCCCCGGCACACCAAAGCTTACTGCCATGACGTCTTCTCGCGCTTCGGCCTCTCAAGCTTTGGGGGGCGGCGGTCTCGGGCTTGGGGGCCGCGTGGTCGCCGTGCTGGGGCCGACCAACACCGGCAAGACCTATCTGGCCATCGAGCGCATGCTCGGCCACAGGTCCGGCATGATCGGTTTTCCCCTGCGCCTGCTGGCGCGGGAGAATTACGACCGCATCGTCTCGATCAAGGGCAGGCACGCCGTGGCGCTGGTGACGGGGGAGGAGAAGATCCTGCCCCCCAACCCGTCCTGGTGGGTCTGCACCGTCGAGTCGATGCCGCTCGACCGCGCCGTCGATTTCCTGGCGGTGGACGAGATCCAGCTCTGCGCCGATCCCGAGCGCGGCCACATCTTCACCGACCGGCTGCTCAACGCGCGCGGGCTGGTCGAGACGATGTTCCTCGGCTCCGATTCGATCCAGCCGCTGATCCGCCGGCTGGTGCCGCGCGTCGAGTTCATCAACCGCCCGCGCTTCTCGCAGCTCACCTACGCCGGCCACCGCAAGCTGACCCGCCTGCCGCCGCGCTCCGCCGTCGTCGCCTTCTCGGCGACCGACGTCTACGCGATGGCCGAGCTGATCCGCCGCCAGCGCGGCGGCACGGCGGTGGTGCTGGGGGCGCTGTCGCCCCGCACCCGCAACGCCCAGGTGGCGCTCTACCAGGCGGGCGAGGTCGATTACCTCGTGGCGACCGACGCCATCGGCATGGGTCTGAACATGGACGTCGACCATGTCGCCTTCGCCCGCATCGTCAAGTTCGACGGCTTCGCCCCGCGCCGCCTGCGCCCGGCCGAGGTGGCGCAGATCGCCGGCCGCGCCGGCCGCCACATGCGCGACGGCACCTTCGGCACCACCGACGAGGTGGGCGAACTCGATCCCGACCTGATCAGCCGCGTCGAGAACCACGAGTTCGAGACGCTCAAGACCCTGAGCTGGCGCAACAGCGCGCTGCGCTTCGACACGCCGGGCTTCCTGCTGAAGTCGCTGGAGGAGCGGGCCCCCATCCCGGAGCTAAGCCGCACCCGCGACGCCGACGACCATCTGGCGCTCCAGGCGCTGGTGCGCGACCAGGAGGTGCTGGATCTCGCCAAGGGCAAGGAGGCCGTGCGGCTGCTGTGGGAGGTCTGCCAGGTTCCCGACTTCCGCAAGGTGCTGTCCGACGCCCACACCCGGCTGCTGGGTCAGGTCTACCGGTCCTTGCGGACCCGGCTCGGCCGGCTCGACACCGACTGGGTCGGCAAGCAGATCGCCCGGCTCGACCGCACCGAGGGCGACATCGACGCGCTGGTCGCCCGCATCGCCCACATCCGCACCTGGACCTACATCTCCAACCGCCCGGCCTGGCTGAGCGACCCGCTGCACTGGCAGGAGCGCACCCGCGCCATCGAGGACCGGCTGTCCGACGCCCTGCACGAGCGGTTGACGCAACGCTTCATCGACCGCCGCTCCGCCACGCTGTCGCGCACGCTGAAGGACGGCCGCGCCCTGATCGGCGGCGTGCGCGCCGACGGCGAGGTGGTGGTGGAGGGGCACGTCGTCGGCCGGCTGGAGGGCTTCCGCTTCGTCCCCGACGCGCCCGACCGCTCGGAGGAGGCGCGCGCGCTGGCGACCGCCGCCCGCCGCGCGCTGCGCGACGAGCTGGCGCGGCGGCTGCGCATCTTCGAGCAGGAGCCGGACGACGTCTTCGCGCTCGGCCCCGACGGGGTGCTGAGCGCCGACGGGGTGCCGGTGGCGAGGCTCGCCGCCGGGCCGTCGGTGCTGGCGCCGCTGGTCGTCCCCTTCGACGAGGGCATGCTGGATCAGGCCCAGCGCGAGCGGGTGCGCGCCCGGCTGGAACGCTGGCTGAAGGAGCATGTCGCCGCCCGGCTGAAGCCGCTCTTCGCGCTGGCCGACGGTCACGGGGCCGGACCCCACGGCCTGTCGGGCACGGCGCGCGGGCTGGCCTTCCAGCTCGTCGAGGGGCTGGGGGTGCTGCCGCGCCTGCCGGTCGCCCCGCTGGTCGAGGGGCTGGAGCGCGAGGACCGCAAGGCGCTGGCCAGGCTCGGCGTGCGGCTCGGCGTGTCGCACCTCTACCTGACGGCGCTGGCCAAGCCGGCGGCGGTGGCGCTGCGCGGGCTGCTGTGGGCGGTCGCCAAGGGGCACCCGCTGCCGGTTCCGCTGCCGCCGCCGGGCCGCGTCTCGGTCGAGGCCGCCGGCGCGCCGCCCGCCTTCTGGGAGGCCATCGGCTATCCGCCGGCCGGCGGGCGGGCCCTGCGGGTCGACATGCTCGACCGGCTGGAGACGGAACTGCTGACCCTCGGAAAATCCGGCGCGCCGGTCAGTGAGGTCGCGCTCGGGCAGCGGATCGGCGTGTCGGCGGAGGAGCTGGGCGCGGTGCTGACCGGGCTCGGCTATGCCCGCTCGGTGGCGGAGGACGGGGCGGTGACGTGGCGGCGGCGGCGCCCTCAGGGGCCGAGGCCACGGCGCGGAACCCCGGCCAACGCCGACCACCCCTTCGCCAAGTTGCGTCAACTGTCGGGGATGTGAATGAACGACATGCACGATGCCGGAATTTCGGACGAGGCGGGAGCCCCGTCATGACCGCCACCGGCGACGCCGACGACTCCGCCCCCGGCCGGCTGCGCATCGACAAGTGGCTGTGGTTCGCGCGCTTCTTCAAGACGCGCAGCCTCGCCGCCAAGCAGTGCAACGACGGCGCCGTCCGCCTGTCGGGGGCGGTCGTCACCAAGGCCCACGCGGCGGTCAAGCCGGGCGACGTGCTGACCTTCGCGCAGGGGCGGCACATCCGGGTGATCAAGGTGCTGGCGCTGGGAAACCGGCGCGGCCCGGCGCCGGAGGCCCAGGCGCTCTACGAGGATCTCTCCCCGCCGGTGCCGGAGGAGCGGCTGGAGGATCCCTACCGGGCGCCCGGCGCCGGGCGGCCGACCAAGCGCGACCGCCGGGCCATCGACGCCCTGCACGGCGACGGCGAGTGACTCCGCCGGAGGGGGGCGGGACGCCGGGCGTAGGGCGAAAAGCTGAGCCGGAAAATCATCGCATCCCCTCTTGCGGGATGATGATTGTGGCATCATGTGGGCGCGGTCACGCTTGACCGGCCGGCGGCCGTACGCCGTCCCGAACCCCTGGAGCCCCGCCCTTCATCATGCTCGACCTGCTCGCCGACCCGAATGTCTGGGCCAGCCTTCTGACGTTGACCGCGTTGGAGATCGTGCTGGGCATCGACAACATCATCTTCATCTCGATCATGGCGTCGAAGCTGCCGGTCGAGCAGCAGAAGTCGGCGCGCCAGTTCGGCCTCGCGCTGGCGCTGATCAGCCGGCTGGCGCTGCTGGCCTCCATCGCCTGGATCGCCCAGTTGACGCAACCGCTGTTCACGGTCATGGGCTGGGCGGTGTCGGGCCGCGACCTGATCCTGATCGGCGGCGGCCTGTTCCTGCTCGCCAAGGGCACGCTGGAGATCCACCACACGGTGGAAGGCCACGAGGAGGCCGGGACCGCGCCGAAGCACGCGACCTTCCGCTCGGTCGTGCTCCAGATCATGGTGCTCGACATCGTCTTCTCGCTGGACAGCGTCATCACGGCGGTCGGCATGTCGAACCACCTGCCGGTGATGGTCGCGGCGGTCGTCATCGCCATGGCGGTGATGCTGTTCGCCTCCGGCCCGGTCGGCGACTTCGTCAACCGCCACACCACGGTGAAGATGCTGGCGCTGTCCTTCCTGCTGCTGGTCGGCGTGGCGTTGATCGCCGACGGTCTCGGCTTCCACATCCCCAAGGGCTACCTGTACTTCGCCATCGCCTTCTCGGCGCTGGTCGAGGCGCTGAACCTGATGGCCGCCGGCCGGCGCAAGAAGGCGGCGCAGAAGGAGGCGCGGGGCGCGGCGGCGGGGCACTGAGCCCCGCCCACCCCGGCCTCGCGCCCTCTTTCCTGCCTCAGGCGGGCGCGCGTTCGGCCATCAGATGCTCGTAGGCGACCTTGAACAGGTCGCGGATCGACACGATGCCGACCGCGCGCTTGCCCTGGGTGATCGGCAGATGGCGGTAGTGCTTGTCGTGCATCAGCTTCAGCGCGTCCACCGCGTCGGCGTCGGGCGGCAGCGTGTCGGGGTTGCGGGTCATCACCGCCGACACCTCGACCGCCGCCGGGTCGAGATCCCTGGACAGGACCTTGTTGTTCAGGTCGCGCTCGGTGACGATGCCGATCAGCGAGCCGTGATTGACCACCAGCACGGCGCCGATGTTCTTCTCGGCCATCAGCTTCGACACGGTGGCGACCGAGGTGTCCTCCGGCACCAGGATCAGCTCCTGCGACCCGATGACGTCCGGAACCAGTTTGCGCTTCATGTTTTCCCCCGCTTGTTGGAGTCGTGTCCAACCGATGACGACACGGGGGAAACTGTAGACAAGGCGTATGATCGGCGGAAGCCGCCGACTGTCCGGGCGGCGGGCACCTATTGTCGCAGGCCGCCCGGACTCATATGAAGACTTACGAAATCTTGGGACGGACCAGCGGATCGCGCTCTTCCGCCCGGCGTCCGGCGATCCAGGCGCCGGCCGCCAGCAGGACGGCCCCGGCGACCACCGCCGCCGCGGCCCCGAGCAGCGCGGAATCGAAGCTGCCGGTGCGCGCCACCACCATGCCGGCCGGCAGCGGCCCGATGATCTGGCCCAGCCCGTAGACGGCGGTCAGCGTGCCGACGACCTTCGCCGAGGCGCCGCCCGACAGGGAGCGGCCGAGCGCGAAGGCCTGCGAGACGATGCCGACGAAGGTCCCGCCGAACAGGATCGCCGAGACCAGCGCCGCCGTCGGCGACCCGGTCATCGGCAGCAGGATGCCGACCGTCTGGGCGAGGTGGGCGAGGATCAGCGCCCACCAGGAGCCGACCCGGCGGGCGACCGCCGCCCAGAACACGCCGGCCCCCATGGCGCCCAGCCCGACGACCATCCAGGCCGTCTCGCCGAGCGCCGCCATGGCCGGGTCGGTCTTCAGGATCGACACCAGGAAGGTGCCGGAGACGATGTAGCCCCCGCCCTCCAGGAAATAGGCGGCGGTCAGCAGCAGCAGCGGCGCCGACAGGGCGGACGACGCGCCGTTCTTCCCGTCGGCTTTCCCGGCACCGGCCGTCGGAGCGGCGGCGTGGGAGGCGTGGGCGGCCGGCGGCGGGTCGGTCAGCCACAGCGCCGGCAGCAGCCCGATCGCCGCGCAGATCGCCCCCAGCGCCAGCCAGTCGCCGGTCCAGCCGAGCCGCCCCCCCACCAGCGCCACGAACAGCCCGGACGAGGCGATGCCGGTGCCGACGCCCATGTAGAGCCAGCCGGCCCAGCGCTCGCCCTGGGCGCGGGCCAGCGTGTCGAGCACCATGGCGATGCCGAGGATGAACATGCCGGCGCTGGTCACGCCGGAGACGAAGCGCAGCACGCTCCAGGCCGGCATCGCCTGGGCGGCGTTGCCGAAATCGATGCCCATCGCCGCCGTGCTGGCGACGTTGAGCAGCAGCGACAGCCGGAAGACGTTGGTGCGCACCCGCCCGTGCGGCACCAGCCCGGCCCCGATCGCCCCGATGAAATAGCCCAGATAGTTCAGCGAGGCGAGGAAGCCCGCCCCGTCGGTGCCCAGCCCGGTGGCGCTCTGCATGGCCGGCAGGATCGGGGTGAAGGCGAAGCGCGCCACCCCCATGGCGATGGCGAGCGAGATGACGCCGCCGATCAGCACCCGAAACATGGTCCACGCCTCTCGTTTGGTCTTCTGATTGCTTTTGGTGTCCATCATGGACGCGGTTCAGCGCTCATTTCCAATGAATTGTCCTGATGATAAGCTGCACTCCGGGTGATGGGAGCCATGCGGCGACCGGGGGCCCGGCAAGGGAGCGACTGGCATGGATCTGGCGGGATTGCGCGTCGTCAAGGCGGTGGCCGACACCGGCAGCGTCAGCCGCGCGGCGGAGACGCTGCATTGCGTCCAGTCCAACGTCACCGCGCGGGTCAAGCGGCTGGAGGAGGATCTCGGCGTCGACCTGTTCCGGCGGATGAGCCGCGGCATGGTGCCGACCCCGGCGGGGCGGGTGCTGGCCGACTACGCCGACCGCGTGCTGCGGCTTGTGGCGCAGGCGCGCGACGCGGTGGCCGACGCCGCCGGGCGCGGCGGGCGGCTGTCGATCGGCACCATGGAATCGACGGCGGCGGTGCGGCTGCCGCCGATCCTGGCCCGCTTCCACGCCGACCATCCCGACGTCGAGCTGACCATCCTTCCCGGCCCGACCGAGACCATGCTGGCCGAGGTGCTGGCCGGCCGCATCGACGGCGCCTTCGTCGGCGGGGCGGTCGACCATCCCGACCTGACCGCCTTCGCCGTCTTCGACGAGGAGCTGGTGCTGGTGGAGCCGGCGGGCGGCCTGACCACGGAGGGCGCGCGCAGCACGCTGCTCGGCTTCGCGCGGGCCTGCGCCTACCGTGGCCGGGCGGAGATGGTCATGCGCGAGGCTGGCCGCGTGCCCTTCCGGGTGATGGAGTTCGGCTCGCTCGACGCCATATTGGGATGCGTCGGCGCGGGCATGGGCGTCACCGTCCTGCCGCGCTCGGTGGTGGAGCGCGACCCGTGGCGAGGCCTGCTGGCGTGGCGCGCCCTGCCGGGCGGGCAGGGCCGGATGCCCACCCTGTTCGTCCGCCGCACCGATTCCATCGAGACCGCCAGCCTGCGCGCCTTCCTGGACAGCGTGTCCGGCGCGGTTCCGGAGACGGCCGCCGGGGCCGCGACGCAAGCGCCCACAGCACGCGCAGGGTTGAACCCCTTCGAGGCGGCGTGCTAGGCAGGCGCGGGTTGGCAATCCGGCATTGACGGCCGTCCGGCGCGGGCTTTCGCGCCGACGGACAGACGGGCGGGCCGGAACAGCGGAGAGAGAATCATGCCTTACGTCGTCACCGACGGCTGCATCAAGTGCAAGTACACCGACTGCGTCGAGGTCTGTCCCGTGGATTGCTTCTACGAGGGTGAGAACTTCCTGGTCATTCACCCCGACGAATGCATCGACTGCGGCGTGTGCGAGCCGGAATGCCCGGCCGAGGCGATCGTCCCCGACACCGACGACCGCGCCACCCAATGGCTGGAGCTGAACCGCGACTACGCCGGCCAGTGGCCCAACATCACCCGCAAGAAGGACGCGCTTCCCGACGCCGACCAGTGGAAGGGCGTCGCGGACAAGCTGAAGCATCTTTCGCCCAAGCCCGGCAAGTGACACCAACGCGCCGGCCCTTCGCGGGCGGCGCGGAGTCGGCACCGTTTCGTGGGTTTCGCCTAAATTTGTTGCCATGCAAAATGGACGGGTCGGCCATGGTCGGGCGGCGGACGAAACCGCCCGGCCCAGGGGACGTTCCCTTTGTAACTCGGGCGTAACATCGCTATAATGCGCGCCCGGAGCCGGCCTTCGCGCCATTGCCGGCATTCCCAACGCTCAAGGACTCGTGACTGTCGTGATCGTCGTGGCTGGGTTCCAATCCCCACGGCGCCATGATCGTCTGAGGGTCTTTTTTCGTCCCTTCCACCGGGGCGGCCAAAATGGCGTGATCGCGGAAAGTGAGAGCCAACCCACATGTCGAACAAGCTTGACTTCGAAGCCGGCGACTTCGTCGTTTATCCGGCTCATGGCGTCGGTCGAGTCGAAGGGATCGAAACCCACAGCATCGCTGGCCTTGAGGTTCAGCTCTACGCGATCACGTTCGAGAAGGAGCGCATGACGCTCAAGGTTCCGGTGGGCAAGGCCCGCAACGCCGGCCTGCGCCGCCTGTCCACCAAGGACCGGATCAAGGTCGCGCTGGAGACCCTCCAGGGCCGTTCGCGCGTGCGCCGCACCATGTGGAGCCGCCGCGCCCAGGAATACGAGGCCAAGATCAATTCGGGCGACCCGGTGTCGATCGCCGAGGTGGTGCGCGACCTGTACCGCGGCGCCGACCAGTCCGACCAGTCCTACAGCGAGCGTCAGATCTACCAGGCCGCGCTGGAGCGCCTGGCCCGCGAACTCGCCGCCGTCGAGATGATCGACGAGATGAAGGCGACCGAGCGTCTGGAATCGGTCCTGTCCAAGGCCGCCTGAGAATCTGCGGCGCGTCCGCGCGGCTGCATCGTTAAGCCGCGCGCCCGCCGTCCGCTTTCGTCTTTGTTTCCGTTGCGCAACACGCCTACACTCCGGCCCGTCATTCCTCGGACCGGAGTGTGGGCGTTTGTGTGCGCATGGCTGATCTTCGAAACATCGCCCCCCGGACCGCCGGCCGCGTCACCGCTCCCGGCCGCGCGGTTTCCGGAAACCCCGCCCCCGGAAGCGTGGCGGACACCCGTTTCGCCGCGCTCGGGCGGCCGCGCCATGTCTGGGCCGTCGGGGCCATCCACGCCCAGCCCGGCCCGCTGGACGCCATCCACCACGCCATCGCCGAACGATTCCAGCCGGGCGACCGGCTGGTCTATCTCGGCAACATGGTCGGCCATGGCGAGCGGGCGCTGGACACCATCGACCGCCTGCTCGCCTTCCGCCGCGCCCTGCTGAGCCGGCGCGGCATGCTGGCCACCGACATCGTCTATCTGCGCGGCGCGCAGGAGGAGATGTGGCAGAAGCTGCTGCAACTCCATTTCGCCCCCGATCCCCGCCATGTGCTCGACTGGATGCTGCGCCAGGGCGTCGGCCCGACGCTGGCCGCCTATGGCGGCACGCCGGACGCCGGCATGGCGGCGGCGCGCGGCGGAACGGTGATGCTCGGCCGCTGGACGCGGGGGCTCCGGCAGGCGGTCCAGGCGCGGCCGGGGCACGAGGCCCTGTTCAACGCGCTGCGCCGCGCCGCCTACACCGGCGGTGCCGACGGCGGCGGCGACGCGGACGGGGATGGCAACGGCAATGGTAATGACGGCGGCGGGCCGGACGACGCCCGGCTGCTGCTGGTCAGCGCCGGCATCGACCCGGCCCGGCCGCTGACCGGGCAGGGCGACGCCTTCTGGTGGGGCGGCAACGGCTTCGCCCGGCTGGATGCCTCCTACGGGGCCTTCCGGCGCCTGGTTCGCGGCTTCGATCCGGCCCGCCGGGGGCTGGCCGCCGGGCCGCACACGATCACGCTGGACGGCGGCTGCGGATTCGGCGGGCCTCTCGTCTGCGCCCGCCTGGATTCGGCCGGCGAACCGCTGGAACTGCTCCAGGCCTGAGCGGCTCCGGCGGTTCGCCGCCCCGCCTCAGAACTTGACGGTCATGCCGGCGATGAAGGAGCGTCCCGCTCCCGGCAGCGCGCCGACCGTGCCGCGGCTTCCCCCGGCCCGGTAGCCGGCGTAATCGACCCCGCCCAGCGGCAGGTCGTAACGCTGGTCGAACAGGTTCTCGATCCCGGCGTCGACCCGGACGCTGCCCCACTCGTACCCCGTCCGCAGGTTGACCAGGGCGTAGCCCGGCGTCCTCGGCTCGTTGCGCGCCGCCTGCACCCGATCCTTGCGGGCGGTGGCCTGAAGCTCGACGGCGCTGCTCCAGCCGCCCAGCCGGTGCTCGGCCGTCAACAGGGCGTTGAGCGGCATCATGTGGTACAGCGCGTCGCCGGTGTCGAGGTTGCGGCCATGCACCCAGCCGACCACCCCGGACAGGCGGAAGGCGCCGATGGCGTCATCCTCGTAGACCCTGGCCGCCGCCGACAGGTTGGCGCCGACGAGGACCGCGTCGTGGTTGGCGAAGCGCAGCTTGACGAAGCCGTTGCCCAGCGTGCCGATCCGCTCGACGTCGATGAAGTCCTGGACATAGGTGTAGTAGGGCGTGAGCTTGACCTCCCACGCCTGGTGGTCGGCCGCGTGCAGGGCCAGGGTGGCGCTGACGGTGTGGGCGATTTCGGGCTTGAGGTCGGGGTTGCCGACATAGCCGTTGGCGTCGCCGAACCAGCCGTTCATGCTGCTCGACATGGCGCCGGTGCCCCAGGCGTAGCGCTCGTACAGGTTGGGCGAGCGGGTCTTGCGGGCGTATCCGGCCTCGATCGCGCTGGTGTCGGACGGGGTGTATCGGACCAGCGCGGTCACGTCGAAATTCACGTCGGTGCGGGCGCGGCCGCGGGCGTTGAAGGCGAGGGCGTCGGCGGCGTCCGGGTTGGCCATCGCCATCATGCCCATGCCGATGGGGTTCCGCCAGGAGTAGGGCTGCACCGCGCCGGTGTCCATCCACACCACGTCGTTGCGCACGCCGAGCAGGGTCGTCCAGGCCGGGGACCATCCTGCCTCCCACTCGGCGAAGGTGCCCAGCCGGTTGCGGGTGCCGTCCTTGACGTTCCAGTAGGTCAGCGGCCCCATCATCATGCTGCCGGCCACCGCATCCCACCAGTCGTCCAGGCCGGTGTGGCGGAACTCGTTGCCGACGCGCAGCGTGTCGCGCGCCGACAGTTGCAGCGTCGCCTTGACCGAATAGCCGGCGTCCGTCGTCAGCGTGTCCATCGGCATGCCGCCACCGGCGGTGAAGCCGCCCTTGTCCTCCAGGAAGTTCATGGTGTGCCGGGTCCGCCGCCAGTTGGCCCGCGCGTCCAGCGTTCCCCAGTCGAAGCTTCCCTCGTAGCGGCCGTTCAGGAAGACGCTGCGGTTGTCGGTCAGGTCCATGCGCTGGGTCGGGAAGCCCTGGTAGGGCATGGTCTGGACGCCGCCCTGCACGGTGATCCGGTGCCCGTCGCGCTGCGCGCCGAACGTCACGGCGTTGTCCTGGACGTTGTAGAGCGTCGAGCGGACGGTCCGGCCGTCGCCTGCCTTGTAGTTTTCGGCGCGGCTCCAGGAGCCGTTGTAGCCGAGGCTGAGGCTGTCGCTGGCGATGGACGCCTCGGCGGCCCCGGACACGCCGCGGCCGTTGGACCGGTAGAAGGCCGACAGCTTGGCCCCGCTGCGCACCGCCTCGCCCGGCGCGGCGAAGACCGGGGGGGCGCTTTCGACGGAGATGGTGCCGGCGATGCTGTCGCCGCCGGCGCTGACCGGGGTGATGCCGGCCAGCACCTGCACCTTGGCCACGCGCGCGGGCGCGATGGTGGACAGCGCCGGGTTCATCTGGTTGGGGCAGGCGGGGGCGACCGGAGCGCCGTCGACCAGCACGTTCACGCGGTCGGCGCCCAGCCCGTTCAGCGCCGGCAGGCTCGACACGCCGCCGTTGCCGTTGAGGCTGACGCCGGGCAGGCCGCGCAGCAGGGAGGCCACGTCGTCGGTGGTGAGAAGGCGGGCGGCGAGCCCGCCTCCGCCCAGGCCGTCGCCGGCGGGCAGGGAGTCGTCCGGGCTGGCGATCACCGAGATGGCGGGAAGCGATTGGGCGGCCTGGGATTGAAGGGCCTGGGATTGAGGAGCCGGGGATTGGGACGATTGGGCGAAGGCATCGTTGGACAGAAGGCCGGCCAGGGCGGCACCCGACAGCAGGGCCGCGCGCAAGGCGCCGGCCGCGGCAAAACGCGACGTCATGGGAATTCTCGATCTGAGGCCGGCTTCGGCACGGCGCCGCGCCACGGGCGCGGGCGGCCTGTCGAAGCCGGAAGGCAGGAGGGTGGCGACGGCGGTCGGTCGCGCGGATCTTCCGCGCGACGGTCCCGCATCCCTGGACTTCAGACCGGTGGCGCGCGCGCCTGGAGGGTGGAGAGGAACCAGCCGGCGGCGATCAGGCCGCCGGGCAGCCCCTCGGGGCTGTGGCGTCCGGCCATGGCGGGCAGCGGCCGGGTGTCCGGCGGCGGCGGGGCCAGCCCGCCGATCAGCGGGCAGAGCGGGCAGGAACCGCCGGACATCGCCGCTTCGGCCTTGTCGTCCGCGGGATCGCTTCCCGTGCCGTGATCGCCCCACACCACGGTCTTGAAGCCATCCGGCGTGCAGATGACGATCCGGCTGCTGTCGGCCGCGTTGGCGGACGCGATCATGGCGGGCATCCAGGCCCAGGCGACGATCTGCAACAGCAGCGCGACCGCGCCGGCCGCGAGGCCGGCCCGCCGCGCGGGTCGCATCCTGTCCTGGGTCGCGCTCATGCCGGTCCGTCGATCCGTCCCTGGTGTGGTGCCCGACACGCACCGGGGCGGCACACTAGCCGAAGCGCCGGGGGCGGCGTGAGCGGCATTTTCGCGCAGGGATCGTCCCGCCGCGTCCCACCCTCACCGCGAGGGCCGGGCGGCTGACGGAGCGGCCGGCAGTACCGCCTCCAGCAGCGCGCGCGCCGCCGGATGATCGAAGGCGAGGGTGGGGCCGGCCGGCCGGTCCTCCACCAGTTCCCCCTCGTGCAGCACCGCCACCCGGCCGCAGAAGCGGCGGACCAGCCGGACGTCGTGGGTGATGAACAGGAAGGCGGTGCCCAGCCGCTCGCGCAGTCCGGCCAGCAGGTCGAGGATCTGGATTTGCAGCACGAGGTCGAGGTTCGACACCGCCTCGTCGAGCAGGATCAGCCGGGGCTGCGGGGCGAGCGCGCGGGCGATGCAGACGCGCTGGACCTGGCCGCCGCTCAAGCCTCCCGGCAGCCGGCCGGCATCCTCCGGCTCCAGCCCGACCAGCCGCAGCAGCTCGGCCACCCGCGCCTCCCGCCCCTGCCGGTCGAGGCCGGTCAGGTGGCGCAGCGGCTCGGCGATGATCCGGCCGACCGGATGGCGCGGGTTGACGGCGCCCAGCGGATCCTGGAACACCGCCTGCACCGTCCGGCGGAAGGTCCGGCGCCCGGCGGCGTCCAGCCCGTCCAGCGGCCGGCCGAGGCAGCGCACCGTGCCGCCGTCCGGCCGGTCGAGGCCGAGCATCAGGCGGGCCAGCGTGCTCTTTCCCGACCCGCTGGCGCCGAGCAGCGCCACGCTCTCCCCCTCGCGCACCGACAGGCTGACGCCGCGCAGCACGGTCCTCGCCGGGCCGCCGCCGAAGGCGCCCGGTCCGCGATAACGCTTCTCCACCGCCTCGGCGGCCAGCAGGACCGTCACGCGAATTCCTCCGGGTAGAGCGCGCGGTGGGCGGCCAGCAGGGCGCGGGCGGCGCCGGAGCGCGGCGCCGCGAACAGATCGGCCACCGGCGCGGTCTCGACGATGCGGCCGGCCTCCATCACCGACACCTCGTCGGCCAGGCGGGCGACCACGCCCATGTCGTGGGTGACGATCAGCACCCCCAGCCCCCGCTCGGCGGCCAGCCGCTCGATCAGCGCCAGGATGCGCGCCTGGGCCGGCGGGTCGAGGTCGGTCGTCGGCTCGTCGGCCAGCAGGAAGGGCACGTCGGCCAGCAGCGCCAGCGCGATCATCATGCGCTGGAGCATCCCGCCGCTCATCTCGAAGGGGTGCAGCCGGGCGACGCGCCCGGGCTCCGGCAGGCCGACTTCGGCCAGCGCCCCGGCCAGCCGCCCGTCCACATCGTCGGTGACGCCACGGACGGCCAGCGTCTCGCGGGCGTGGGCGCGCATGGTCAGCACCGGGTTGAAGGCGCTGCGCGGGTTCTGCATCACCGTCGCCACCAGCCGGCCCGGCAGAGTCTCCGGCCCGACCGCCGCGCCGTCCAGCCGGACGCGGCCGGCGAGCCGCTCCACCCCCGGCGGCGTCAGCCCCTGCAAGCCCAGGCAGGTCAGCGACTTGCCCGACCCGCTGGCGCCGACCAGCGCGGTGACCCGCCCGCGTTCCAGCGCCAGGTCGACGCCGCGCACCAGCTCCAGCGGCCGGCCGTCGCGGCGGGCGGCGAGGCGCAACCCCTCGACGGTCAGGCGCCGCGGGCTCAACAGCCGTCCCCCGCCAGCGTCGGGTCGAGCCGATCGCGCAGGGCGTCGCCCAGCAGGTTGAAGCCCATCACCGTCAGCAGGATCATCAGCCCCGGCCACAGCATCAGCGTGGGCTGGGTCCAGATGAACTCGCGCGCCTCGTTGATCATCACCCCCCATTCCGGAGTCGGCGGCGTCACCCCCAGCCCCAGGAAGGACAGGCCGGCGACGTGCAGGATCATGTGCCCGATGTCGAGACTCGCCAGCACCACCAGCTGCACCAGCACGCCCGGCAGGATGTGCTCGACGAAGACGCGCGGGCGCGAGGCGCCGGAGACGATGGCGGCGGCCACATAGTCGCGCTCGCGCAGCGACAGCACCATGCCGCGCACGAGGCGGGCGTACCAGGCCCAGTGCGACAGGGCGATGGCCAGCATCACGTTGGCCATCCCGGTGCCGAGCGCGCCGACCATGAACATGGCGAGCACGAAGGTCGGCACCGTCAGGAAGCCGTCGCACACCCGCATGACGATCCGGTCGGTCCGCCCGCCCAGGAGGCCCGACAGGCCGCCGACGCCGATGCCCAGCGCCAGGATCAGCCCGACGATGGCGGCGACCGCCCCCAGCGACACCGAGGCGCCGTGCAGCAGCCGCGCCAGCACGTCGCGCCCGAGATGGTCGGTGCCGAGCCAGTGGGCGGCGCCCGGCCCCTCCAGCCGGGCCATCAGGTCGACCGCCTCCGGATCCCAGGGCAGCAGGGGGGCGGCCAGGGCGCCCAGGATCATGGTCCCGACCAGGGCCAGCCCGGCCAGCGTCGTGCGGCGCGGCCGGCGGCGGCGGATGGCCGGCGTGGCGGCCTCCTCGGCGAGCGCGCTCATCGCGCGGCCTCCCGCGCCAGCCGGATGCGCGGGTCGAGCCACGCGTACAGCACGTCGACGGCCAGATTGCACAGCACGAAGATCACCGTCATCAGCAGGGTGAAGCACTGCAACACCGGATAGTCGCGGTTGTGGATGGCCGAGACGGCGTAGCGCCCGACCCCCGGCCAGCCGAAGATGTTCTCGATCACCAGCGTGCCGCCCAGCAGCTCGCCGATGTGCATGCCGGTGGCGGTGACGATGGGAAGCAGGGCGTTGCGCAGGATGTGGCCGTGCACGACGCGCCGCTCCGGCAGGCCGCGCAGGCGGGCGTAGAGGACGTGGCGCTGCCCCGCCGTCTCCAGCATGCTGGCGCGCAGCAGCCGGGCGTTGATGCACAGCGACATCAGCGACACGGCGGCCACCGGCATCACCATGTGGCTCCAGCCGCCCCGGCCGAGCGGCGGCAGCCAGTTCAGCGTCACCGCGAACAGCAGCACCAGCAGGAAGCCCAGCCAGAAGTTGGGGATCGACACGCCGACGAAGGCGAGCGCCCGCACCAGATGGTCGGGCATCCGGTCGCGGTGCCGCGCCGCCCACACGCCGAGCGGCAGGCTGACCGCCAGCGTGACGGCCAGCGCGGCGGCGCCCAGTTGCAGGGTGGCCGGCAGGTAATGGAGGAGGTCGTCGAGCACCGGCTGGCGGGTGACGTAGGACAGCCCGAAATCGAGGTGCAGCGCCTGCCACAGCCAGGACAGATACTGCTCGGCCAGCGGCCGGTCGAGGCCGAGCAGCCGCTGCGCCTCGGCGATGGCGGCGTCGGTCGGCGGGATGTTCGACAGGCGCAGGTAATCCAGCGCCGGATCGCCGCGCCCCAGCCGCAGCAGCAGGAACACGCCGGCCGACACCGCCAGCAGCAGCGGCGGCAGGGTCAGCAGGCGACCGGCGATGAAGCGCAGCATCGGCGTCCCTCCCCGGTTACGGCGCCGGCCGCATCGCGCCGAACGGGATCTCGTAGGCGCTGGCGCCGAAGCCCACCCCCTCCACGCCGCGGCTGACCGCCATGGCCGTCAGGTGGGAGAGCGGCAGATAGACCGCCTGCTCGTGCAGCGTCGTCAGGATGTCGCGGTAGAGCGCCCGCCGCGTCGTCTCGTCGGTCGTCACCAGAACGGCGGAGATCGTCGCGTCGATCTCCGTCTTCATCGGCAGGCCGCGCTGCGCCTGGTAGTCGGCGTGGGTCGGCACCCGCATGGAGCCGACGAAGGAATGCGGGTCGTAGGGCGCCCCCCAGGTGTCGCCGAAGATCAGGCCGAAACGGCCGTCCTTCTGCCGCGCCTCGATGGCGTTCTCCTCCTCGCCGACCAGCTGGGCGTCGAAGCCGACCGCCTTGAGGTTGGCCTGGATCGCCTCGGCGAGCGTCCGCTCCCGCGCGTCGTTGCCGATGAAGCACAGCTCGACCCGCAGCGGCTGGCCGTCGCGGACGCGCAGCTTGCCGCCGGGCGGCAGGATCCAGCCGGCCTCGTCGAGCAGCCGCGCCGCGCGGGCCGGATCGTAGGCATAGGGCGTCAGGCCGAGGTCGCTGTAGGGGAAGTTCGCGGCGAACAGCGTGTCGGCCTTGGGCTCCAGCCCGTAGAGCAGCTTGGCGACGATGGCGTCCTTGTCGACCGCGTGGTTGATCGCCTTGCGCACCGCCAAGTCATTGGTTGGGGCGCGACCGCTGTTGATCGCCATCGTCCGGGTGGCGAGCGGCGCCGACACGGCGGTCTGGCCGGTGCCCCGCGCCTTGAAGCGGGTGAAGCTGTCGGCCGAGATCTGGCCGGTGCCGCCGTAGATCAGGTCGATCTCGCCGGTCTCGAAGGCGACGGCGCGGGCGGTGGGGTCGGGGATGACCTTGACGACGATGCGCTCATAGGCCGGTTTCGGCCCCCAGTAGGACGGGTTGCGGGTGAAGACGTCGTATTCGCCCTTCTTCGTCCCGGTCAGCATCCAGGGGCCGGTGCCGACCGGCTTCGTCACCCCGTCCGGCGTCAGCACCGACGGGGCGGCGAAGCGCACCGGGCGGATCAGCGCCAGCTCCAGCAGGGTCGGGTAATAGGGATCCTTCAGGGTCAGCCGGAGCTTGCGGGCGTCCAGCGCCTCGACGGAGCGGATCTGCGCGACCAGCTCCAGCCAGTCATGCCTGGCGCGGTCGGCGAGCACGGCGTCGAAGTTCGCCTTGACCGCCGCCGCGTCGAAGGGCGTGCCGTCGGAGAAGGTGACGCCCTCGCGCAGGGTGAAGTCGTAGGTGCGGCCGTCCGGCGACACCGTCCAGGCGGTGGCGAGCCACGGTTCGATGGCGCCGCCGTCGCGGTAGCGCACCAGCGGCTCGTAGACCATGGCCTGGGCGAACATCTGGTTGGGCGCGTAGCGGTGCGGGTCGAGCGGCCCGACGTTGCCGGTCCAGGAATAGGTCAGCGTCCCCTTGGGGCTTGCCGCCACGGCGTGCCCCGCGGCCGCCGTTGCCAGAAGCGCGGCCGCCGCACCGATCAGCCCCATCCGCCACCGCGTCATCCGAACCCCCTTCCGTCCGGCCCGCCCGCCATGCCCCTCGCGCGGCCGCATCCCTCGCGCGGGCATGCGGCGGCCTCGTCCAACCGCCGCTTGCGGATGGACGGCCGCCGTGACCGGGCCTATGGTCGATGGGGTGACGATACGGCCGGGGTTGTATGATGTCCATCTGGAATCATCATACCCCTATGGAAAAAAGGTTTTGCGCCCGGCCCTTCCGTGTCCGGCCCGGCGCGGCGGGAGGCGGCATGCAACGGGTGACGATCACGCTGGACGACGATCTGCTGGCCGACATCGACCGGCTGGTCGAGCGGCGCGGCTACCAGGGACGCTCGGAGGCGATCCGCGACCTCGCCCGCAGCGGTCTGGCCGAGGCCGCCCCGGCGGAGGGAGAGACGGGGCCCTGCGTGGCGGCGCTGGTCTATGTCTACGACCACGCGGCGCGGGAACTGTCGAAGCGGCTGACCACCACCTTCCACGAGCATCACGAGCTGACGCTGACCACGCTGCACGTCCATCTCGACCATGGAAGCTGCATGGAGGTGTCGGTGCTGAAGGGCGACGAGGCGGCGGTGCGCGGCATGGCGGAGCGGGTGATCGCCGAGCGCGGCGTGCGGCACGGCCGGGCGGTCGTCATCCCGGTGCGCGACGAGCCGGTGTCCGGCGACCCGCTGCGCGGCGGCGGGACCGGCGGCGGGCACGGCCATCACAGCCATGCCCATCCCCAGTCCCACCCCCATGCTCATCCTGCTGTCCGGCCGCCGGAGTGACGGGACGGCCCCGGCCCTGGCCGGCGTTCCTCACGCCTCGGCCAGCAGGTCGTCGGAATCCTCGACCCGCTTGAGCATCGACTGGCGCAGCTTGAGCAGGGCGCGATGCTCCAGCTGGCGGACGCGCTCCTTGCTGACCCCCAGTTCGCGGCCCAGCTCCTCCAGCGTGGCGCCCTCCTCGCGGAGGCGGCGCTCCTGGATGATCGTGCGCTCGCGCGGCGACAGCTCGCCCAGCGCGTCCGCCAGCCATTGCGAGCGGGTGCTGGCGTCGCGCATGCCGATGACGACGTCCTCCGGCGACGGACGCTGGTCGGCGAGGAAATCCTGCCAGTCGTCGTCCGAACCGTCGGCCACCGGGGTGTTCAGCGACTGGTCGGCGCCGGACAGGCGCATCTCCATCGCCTCGACCTCGGCGACGTCGACCTGGAGTTCGCCGGCGATCCACTCGCGGCCTTCCTTGGTCAGGCTGTTGCCGCTGCCGTTCTGCGAGGCGCTGTCGATCTTGGCGCGCAGGCGGCGCAGGTTGAAGAACAGCGACTTCTGCGCGGCGGTCGTGCCGGTGCGCACGATCGACCAGTTGCGCAGGATGTAGTCCTGCATCGCCGAGCGGATCCACCAGGCGGCGTAGGTGGAGAAGCGCACCTCGCGGTCGGGCTCGAAGCGGCTGGCCGCCTGCATCAGCCCGACGTTGCCCTCCTGGACCAGATCGCCCATCGGCAGGCCGTAATTGCGGAAGCGCGACGCGGTGGCGATGACCAGCCGGGTGTAGGCCCGCACCAGCTCGTGCAGGGCGCGCTCGTCGGCCCCCTCGCGCCATTTGCGGGCAAGATCGAACTCGTGATCGCGCGACAGCAGCGGTTCGCGCATGGACGCCTTGATGAAGCTCAGATTCGCGCGCTGAGTCTCCGGATCGTCGATGTAAGCCATCCGTCCCTTCCTTCCCGTCTGGGCGGCATCATGTCCCTTGGAGTTCTTGTCCGATGGGTCTCCGCCGGCCGGCCGTCCACCCCCTCGCTGATGTGACTGGGGAAGACAACAGGCGCCGGCGCGCCCTGTTGCATCGTCATACGCTGATCCGCGGAGGTTGGATCACAAGGGGAAGGCGATCCTGGTGGGCGGGATGCCGAATGGTCGGTGGACGGGACGCATTTATGCCGAAAGGAGGGGACGGAGGCCGGCGTGGCGGCGCGGATCGGATGGTGGATTCGAAAGGTGGGCCGGCCCTTGCGGACCGGCCCTGCGCCCCTGGGCGTTTCCGGGCGCTCGATGACCTGAGCGTTCACGGACGCTTGGCGATGGCGCCTTCCGCCGTCTTGACCAGATCGGGGCCGATCTGCTTGGCCCACTTGTCGTAGACGGCCTGGGTCGCCTTCTGGAAGGCCTTCTGCTGGTCGGGGGTGAGCTGGACCACCTCGACGCCCTGGCCGGCGATCTCCTTCAGCAGGCTGTCGTCGCCGGCGGCGATGCCCTTGCGGGAGATGGCGACCTCCTCGGCGGCGGCCTGGATGGCGGCGGCGCGCACGGCCTCCTGGTCCTCCTTCGACCAGCTCTCCCACACGCCCTTGCCGACCACGAAGATCAGCGGGTCGGCGACGTAGCCCCACAGCGTCAGGTGCTTCTGGCCGAGCGTCGGCAGCTTGGCGGCGGTGAAGATGGTCAGCGGGTTCTCCTGCCCGTCGACGGCGCCGGTCGACAGGGCGGGCTGGGCGTCGGCCCAGCTCATCTGCGTCGGGTTGGCGCCCAGCGCGGTGAAGGTGTCGAGGTAGAGCGGCGAGCCGACGACGCGGATCTTCAGGCCCTTCAGATCCTCCGGCGTCCGGATGGAGCGCTTGGAGTTGGAGATCTCCCGGAAGCCGTTCTCGCCCCAGGCCAGCGGCACCACGTCCTTGGTGGCGAGCAGGTCGAACAGTTTCTTGCCGACCTCGCCTTGCGTCAGCGCGTCGAGCGCCTTGTGGTCGGGCATCAGGAAGGGCAGGGAGAAGAGGTTCAGTTCCTTGACCTGCGGCGACCAGTTGATGGTCGAGCCGACCGCCATGTCGATGGTGCCCTGGCGGAGCGCGGTGAACTCCTTGGTCTGGTCGCCGTTCACCAGCGAGGTGCCGGGGTACATCTTGACGTTGATGCGCCCGTTGGTCTTCTCCCTCACCAGCTCGGCCCAGCGGTCGCCGCCGATGCCCCAGGGGAAAGGCTTGCCCAGAACGGTGGAGAGCTTGTACTCCGCCTTGTAGTCGGCGGCGCCGGCGGTGCCCGTCAGCAGGGCCGGAACCGTCAGGGCGGCCAGCGCGATGCCGGCGAGCAGAGCCTTCAGCGATGTCATGCTTGTTTCCTCCCAAGCGCCTTATACGAAAGATACGGACCGGGATGGTACAGACCGACGCACGACCCTTGCACGCGGAATTTGATGAAACCGTCCGTCTGGCGGACAATCCGGCCATGCGGGGGCGGCGGTGCCGTCCCGTCGCCGGGATGCTGGTGGTGGCGGTGGCGGTGGCGGTGGCGGCGCCGGGCGCCCTCGCGCAGACCGTTCCCCTGGGGCCGAACCCCAGCGAATGCGAGATCCAGGCGGCGCTGCTGGGCGTGGCCGGGCCGGACTGCCCACCCCTGCGGATGCGCCGCCCGCCGCCGCCCGATCCGTCGCAGCCGGCCCCCCCGCCGTTGGCCGCCCCGCCGCCGGCTGCGCCGGCCAAGCCGGGACCGGTGGCGGTTCCGGCGCTGGAGCCGCCGCCGGACATCGCCAAGCCCACCCTGCGCGCCGCCTTCCGGATTGAGTTCGCGTTCAATTCGGCCGTCATCCGCCCCGAATCGCGGGCGATCCTCGACCGGGTCGCGGCGGTGATGACGGGGCCGGAGGCGGGGAAGGCGCGTTTCCGCATCGTCGGCCACACCGACGCGGTCGGCGGCGACGCGGCCAACCTCGCCCTGTCGGAGCGGCGGGCCAGGGCGGTGGCGGCCTATCTGGTGGAGACTCACCGCATCGCCCCCGAACGGCTGGAGGCGTCCGGCCGGGGCCTGCGCGAGCTGCTGCTGCCCGACCAGCCCAAGGCGGCGGCGAACCGGCGGGTGGAGATCATCAATTTGGGGGAATAGGCGGATCGATTCGCGGTCTTGGCTGTTTGCAGCGCGAGCCGCCCGAACACCCCTTCACGTCCCCGACGCCGGAGATCCGCCATGCCCCCGCCCGTCCTGCGCATCGACCAGGGCCGCATCGCCGCCGACGAGGTCGGCAAGCCGGCGGTGTTCGGCGACGTCCTGTCGGGCGACCCGCGCGAGATCCACCGGAACCTCTATGACGGGGACGGCGGGCGCTTCGCCTCCGGCGTCTGGCAATGCACGCCGGGGCTGGTGGCGATGAAGGACTGGCCCTACGACGAGTTCTGCGTCCTGCTGTCCGGCCGGGTGGTGATCACCCCCGAGGGCGGAGCCGCGCGGGAGTATCGGGCCGGCGACGCGCTGGTGCTGCCGATGGGCTTCACCGGCACCTGGGACATCAAGGAGACGGTGCGCAAATACTACGCGGTCCAGAAGCGCCAGAGCGCGCTGGCGCGGCTGAAGCTCCGGCTGCGCGGCTGGCTGAAGGGCGGGGGCGGGAAGGGCACGGCGGAAGCGGCGTTCTGAACCGGGCATTGTTTCACGCTTCGCAACACTCTTCCCTTTCCATTCCCACTTCCGGCATCGGAAAGGAACGACTACCTCTCGGCCAGTTCCAGCCTCGAGGAGTCCGCCATGTCCGCCAGCCCGACCCCCAGCATCCGTCCCGTGATCGCCGCCGTCGAGGGCATGGCGACGTCGGACGGCGCCGGCGTGAGCATGACCCGCATGCTGGGCACCCCGCGCCTGCGCACGCTCGACCCTTTCCTGATGCTCGACCTGTTCGGGTCGGACGAGCCGACCGACTATCTCGCCGGCTTCCCCGACCACCCGCACCGCGGCTTCGAGACCGTCACCTACATGCTGGCCGGGCGGATGCGCCACGCCGACAACCACGGCCACGAGGGCGTCATCGAGACCGGCGGCGTGCAGTGGATGACCGCCGGGCGCGGCCTGATCCATTCCGAGATGCCGGAGCAGACCGAGGGGCTGATGCGGGGCTTCCAGCTCTGGATCAACCTGCCGGCCCGCCTGAAGATGACCGAGCCGCGCTACCAGGAGTTCCCGGCCGCCCGCATCCCGGTGGAGAGCCGCGAGGGGGGCGTCACCGTCACCGTGATCGCCGGCGACACCGCGCGCGGCACCGCCGGGCCGGTGCGGGCCGAGGCGACCGACGCGCGTTACTTCGACGTGGCGCTGCCGGCCGGGGCCGTCTTCGCCGAGCCGCTGCCGGCCGGTCACACGGCCTTCCTCGTGCTGTTCGAGGGCGGCGTCAGCGTGGCGGGGGCCGAGGGAACCCTGTCCGGCCCGCAGGTCGTCGTGCTGGGCGAGGGCGAGCGGGTGGAGGCCGCCGCCGGGCCGGAGGGCGCGCGCTTCCTGCTGCTGTCCGGCCGTCCGCTGGGCGAGCCGATCGCCTGGGGCGGCCCCTTCGTGATGAACACGCGCGAGGAGGTGATGCAGGCCTTCCGCGACTACGAGGCCGGCCGCATCTGAGTGTTGCGCGGCAACACGCGCCTTGCGCCCCGGCCTTCCCCGGTTATCATGCGCGGGTATTAACCCGAACGGATGGGGAGGGGCCGGGGCGATGCGCTGGAAAGGTCTTCTGGGTGGTTTCGTGGCGGCGCTGATGTCCGCGTTCCTCGTCCAGCCGGCGGGGGCGGTGGACTTCTCGAAGGCGGGCGCCGAGTTCGGCCCGGAGGGCGCGTGGTCGACCCAGTGCGACGTCGACCGCATGACCGACAGCAAGGTCTGCCGGCTGATGGTCTACCGCCTGTTCGACGACGGCAAGGACGTCGGCTTCGTCGCGCTCAGCGTCATCCCGACCGGCAACGACTACCACCTGTTCCTGACGACCAGCCAGGGGCTGGTGGAGAGCTGCGCGATACGCGTCGACCGCCAGCCGCGCATCGAATCCCACATCGCCACGCTGAACATGTGCATGTTCCCGAACTTCATGTCGGGCAAGGTGGTCGACCAGTTCCGCAACGGGTCGTCGATCCTGGTCCGCGTCAGCTTCCTGCGCGCCGGCAAGCGCGACATCGACTTTCCGCTGAACGGTTTCTCGCGGAACTTCGAGGAGATGCAGCGCAGCCTGCAATGAGGGTGAGTCAGACCAGCCCGTCGTAGAGCGTGGTCATCGGAATCTCGGCGTCCAGCGACTCGAAGCGCAGGACGCCGTCGCCGATGATGTCCCGCACCCGCCATTCATCGCCCGACCGGTGCCACAGCTCCGCCCGGCGCTTGGTGACGGAGATCAGCAGGATTTCCTGGACGGAGTCGATGTTGCGGTAGGCCGGCAGCTTGACCGTCCGGTCGGTGCCCTCGGTGGAGGGCGACAGCACCTCGACGATGACGGTCGGGTCGGGGGTCGCGGTCAGGGCGGGGCCGAGCGGCTGGCAGGTCACCGCCAGATCGGCCTGGAACCAGCTGTCGTTGCGGTCGGCCAGCCGGATGCCGGCTTCGGAAATCACCCGGCAGGGTGGGCGCGGGCGGGCGGCGATCTGGACGGCGATGGCGACCGTCAAGGCACCATGGTTCGGCGATGGCGGCGCCATCGCGACCGGTTCGCCGCCGATCAGCTCATAGCGGGTGTCGGTTCCGTCGTCCCAGACGAGGAACTCGTCGACGGTCATCACACGGCGGGCGGGACCGCTCATGCCCCTGAGTATGGCATCGCGTCCGCCCGCTTCCAAGCGGGAGGAAGGCAAAGGCTCAGCGGCGGACCTCAGTGGCGGGTGCGCGCCGGGGTGATGTAGACGCCGTCCCAATCGACGCCGAACAGGGCGTCGTCGCCGGCCTCCTCGACCAGATCGTCGTACTCGCCGGCGTCGATCAGGCCGAAGATCGAGGCGGTGCCCGACGCGTCGAGATCGCAGGTGATGACCCGGCCGCCGATCTCGACCGAGGTGAAGAAGATTTCCGGCAGTTCCATGCTGTCCAGATCCAGCGTCACGGCGGTCTCGATGTCGTAGACCGCGCGGGCCGACAGCGAGCCGCGCAGCGCGGCGGCCTGGGCGCTCCAGACGATGCGCTTGACCCGCGCCGCCGGCTGGGTCTCGGTCGCGGGCGCCGTCTCGTCGGGCTGGCCGGCCATCGCGATCATCCGGGAAACCAGGGTCGAGGTGTGCATGAGAGCCTCCGCTGTGTGACGGCCCCAGAGTTGCCCCACGGCGGTTAACGGGGTCTTAAGCCGGTCAGGGGCGGAAGCCTTACTCCCCCTGAGGTATGGCCTAGTCCTTCGGGCGGGTGATGGCCGCGAAGGCGGCCGCCACCCCCGCCGCGACGCGCGCGTTGTCGCGGATCAGCGCCATGTTGGCGGTCAGGCTGCGCCCCTCCGTCAGGCGCTCCAGCGCCGCCAGCAGATGCGGCGTGATGTCCTTCCCCTTGATTCCCTTGGAGTCCGCGTCGGCCAGCGCCAGACCGATGGCCGCCTCCATCGCCTCGCCGTCCAGCTCGTCGGCGGGCGGGATCGGGTTGGCGAGCAGCACCCCGCCCTCCAGCCCGAGGTCCCATTTGGCGTGCAGGATCGCCGCGACCTCGCTGACGTTGTCACAGCGGTGCGAGACGGGAAGGCCGCTGCGCCGGCTGTAGAAGGCGGGAAACTCGTCGGTGCCGAAGCCCAGGACCGGCACGCCGCGTGTCTCCAGCACCTCCAGCGTCTTGGGCAGGTCGAGAATCGACTTGGCCCCGGCGCAGACGACGCAGACCGGCGTGCGGGCCAGCTCGTCGAGGTCGGCCGACACGTCGAAGCTGGTCTCCGCCCCGCGATGGACGCCGCCGATGCCGCCGGTGGCGAAGACGGCGATGCCGGCCATGCGCGCCGCGATCATCGTCGCGGCCACCGTGGTGGCGCCGAGCGCGCCGACCGCCAGCGCCGTGGGCAGGTCGCGGCGGCTGAGCTTCCACGCCGCCGTTCCGCCGGCCGCGAGCCGCTCCAGCGCCGGATCGTCCAGCCCGACGCGGATGCGCCCGTCCATCACCGCGATGGTGGCGGGGACGGCCCCGGCGGCGCGGACCTCCGCCTCCAGGGCGCGGGCGCTGTCGAGATTCCGCGGGTAGGGCATGCCGTGCGAGATCACGGTGGATTCCAGCGCCACCACCGGGCGGCCCTCGGCCAGCGCGTCGGCGATCTCGGGCGTCGGCAGCAGGCGCTCGTGCATGGGGGTCTCCGGGCAATGAGGCTTTGGGACGAAGGCGCCGGGGCGATGGCTCTCGCGTGGGCGCGCCCTATATTAGGGGGCATGGCCCCGGCACTCCATCCCCAACCCCTCCCTTCCGGCCGTCCCCATCCCGACCGCTGGATCAAGGTCCAGCCCGAGGGGCTGTATGTCGAGCCCGGCGGCTTCCACATCGACCCGGTGCGGCCGGTGGAGCGCGCCGTCGTCACCCACGGCCATTCCGACCACGCCCGGCCCGGCAACCGCCATGTCCTGGCCACCCCCGCGACGCTGGCGATCATGGCGCAGCGCATGGGGGAGGCGGCCCCCGCCTCGACCCAGCCGCTGGAGTATGGCGAGCCGATCCGCATCGGCGACGTCCTCGTCCGGCTGGTGCCCGCCGGCCATGTGCTGGGCAGCGCCCAGGTGGTGCTGGAGCATGCCGGGTCGCGGGTCGTCGTCTCCGGCGACTACAAGCGCCGCCTGGACCGCACCTGCGCGCCCTTCGAGCCGGTGCCCTGCGACGTCTTCGTGACCGAGGCGACCTTCGGCCTGCCGGTCTTCCGCCACCCGCCCGACCTGGGGGAGGTGGAGAAGCTGCTGCATTCGATGGCGCTGTTCCCGGAGCGCAGCCACGTCGTCGGCGCCTACGCGCTCGGCAAGTGCCAGCGGGTCATCACGCTGCTGCGCGCCGCCGGCTACGACCGGCCGGTCTACCTGCACGGCGCGCTGGAGCCGCTCTGCACCCTCTACGGCCGCTTCGGGGTGGAGCTGGGCGAGCTGCGCCCGGCCACCGTCGCCGCCAGGGAGGAGCTGAAGGGCGCGCTGGTCCTCGCCCCGCCCGCCGCCGCGACCGACCGCTGGGCGCGGCGGCTGAGCGACCCGGTGGTCGCCATGGCGTCGGGTTGGATGCGGGTGCGCCAGCGGGCCCGGCAGCGCGGGGTCGAGCTGCCGCTCGTCATCTCCGACCACGCCGACTGGGACGAGTTGACGCAAACGCTGGAGGATGTCGGCGCGCCCGAGGTCTGGGTCACCCATGGCCGGGAGGAGGCGCTGGTCCACCACGCCACCCGGCGCGGCATCCGCGCCCGCGCCCTGGCCCTGATCGGCTTCGAGGAGGAGGATCTGGAGGAAGCGGCGGTGAAGGGGGAAGGCGCAAGGGGGAAAGGCGCGTGAACCGCTTCGCCGCGCTGATCGACGCGCTGGTCTTCATGCCGTCGCGCAACGGCAAGATCCGCCTGCTGATCGACCATTTCGCCGAGACGCCCGACCCGGAGCGCGGCTGGGCGCTCGCCGCCCTGACCGGGAGCCTGAGCTTCCGCGAGGCCAAGCCCGCCGCCATCCGCCAGCTGGTCGCCACCCGCGTCGATCCGGAGCTGTTCGCCCTTTCCTACGATTACGTCGGCGATCTGGCGGAGACGGTGGCGCTGATCTGGCCGGAACGGCCGGAGCGCGCCAACAGCCTGCCCCCCAGCCTGGACGAGGTGGTGCGGGGGCTGCACGACGTGAAGCGCGGGCAGGTGATGGAGCTGGTCGAGGGCTGGCTCGACACGCTGGACGCGTCCGGCCGCTTCGCCCTGCTGAAGCTGATCACCGGATCGCTGCGCATCGGCGTGTCGGCCCGGCTCGCCAAGACGGCGCTGGCCGAGTGGGGCAAGCTCGACATCGCCGAGGTCGAGGAGGTCTGGCACGGCCTGACCCCGCCCTACGCCGGCCTGTTCGCCTGGGCCGAGGGCCGGGGGGAGCGGCCCGCCGCCGGGCATGGCGCCGGCTTCCGCCCGATGATGCTGTCCCACCCGCTGGAGGAGGAGGACCGGACGGCGCTCGACCCCGCCGCCTATTGCGCCGAATGGAAATGGGACGGCATCCGCGTGCAGCTCGTGGCGCGCGACGGGCAGCGGCGCGTCTACAGCCGCACCGGCGACGAGCTGTCCGGCGCCTTCCCCGACGTCGCCGACCACATGCTGTTCGACGCCGTGCTGGACGGCGAGCTTCTGGTGGCGCGCGACGGGGTGGTGGCGCCCTTCAACGACCTGCAACAGCGGCTGAACCGCAAGAGCGTGACGGCGGCGATGCTGCGCGACGGGCCGGCCTGGGTGCGGCTCTACGACATCCTGTTCGACGGCGGCGAGGATCTGCGCGGCCTTCCCTTCAGCGAACGCCGCGCCCGGCTGGAACGCTGGTACGAGGCCGTCCGGCCGCGCCGCATGGACCTCTCGCCGCTGGTGCCCTTCCAGGGCTGGGAGCAGCTCGCGGCGCTGCGCGAGGGCGCGCGGGAGAACGGGATCGAGGGGCTGATGCTGAAGCGCCGCGACAGCCCCTATCTCGGCGGCCGTCCCAAGGGGCCGTGGTTCAAGTGGAAGCGCGGGGCGCTGACCCTCGACACCGTGCTGATGTACGCCCAGCGCGGCCACGGCAAGCGGTCGAGCTTCTATTCCGACTTCACCTTCGGCGTCTGGCGCGGCGCGGAGCTGGTCCCGGTCGGCAAGGCCTATTTCGGCTTCACCGACGCCGAGCTGGTCGAGCTGGACCGCTGGGTGCGCAACCACACCGTCCGCAAATACGGCCCGGTGCGCGAGGTGTCGGCCGGGCTGGTGCTGGAGGTCGCCTTCGACAGCGTGCACCCCTCGACCCGGCACAAGAGCGGTCTGGCGATGCGCTTCCCCCGAATCCACCGCATCCGCTGGGACAAGCCCGCCCCCGAGGCCGACCGGCTGGAGACGCTGGCGCGCATGGTGGTGGGCGCCGACGCGGCGGCCTAGACATCACGGGACGTCGCCACCTTGCGGAGCGGACATCCCACGCCCCGCCGCACCGCGGGGTGCGACAAATCATGTTGTGAATTCCCGCCTCTCCGATGTAAAACAATTTCCAACCAACAGTCCGGCTGGGGAAAGCCGTCCGCGTTCCCCAATCCGCCGGATGCAAACCGGGCAGTCCGCGCCCGCAACACCCATTGCACCGTTCAGGAGTGGCCGTGATGCTCCGCATCTCCAAGAAGCTGATGTTCGCCATCGAGGCGGTTCTCGACATCGCCTACAACGCGGGCACCGAGCCGGTGCAGTCCGGAGAGATCACCCGCCGCCAGGGCATTCCGAAGCGTTATCTGGAGCAGGTGCTCCAGCAGCTCGTCCGCGACGGCGTGCTGGCGGGGGTGCGCGGCCCGCGCGGCGGCTACCGCCTCGCCCGCGAGCGGCGGCGGATCACGCTGGGCGAGATCGTCAAGGTCGTCCGTTCCATGGAGACCGCGACCGACCCGATCGAGGAGCCCGCCGGCTCGATCCTCGGCCACAAGGTGGTGCGTCCGCTGTGGGGCGAGCTTCAGGAGGAGACCATGAAGCAGCTCGACACCATCACCATCGAGGATCTGTGCATGCGCGCGCGGGCCGCCGGGGTGGAGAGCGAAACGGAAGACCGCATCGACTTTACGATTTGATTCCCCCTGGCGGAGTGGGTAAATTCCAGTCAGGGTGTTGAAACCGCTTAAAAGACAGAGGAAAGAGGTAGAATCATGGCTGCTTCCGAATTCCGCGGCAGGATCTACGACAGCGTGCTCGACACCATCGGCGCCACGCCGCTGGTGCGGCTGAAGCGTCTGGCCGACGACGCGGGCGTCAAGGCGCAGATTCTCGGCAAGCTGGAGTTCTTCAACCCGCTGGCCAGCGTCAAGGACCGCATCGGCAACGCCATGATCGAGGCGGCGGAAGCCGCCGGCACCATCGCGCCCGGCCGCACCACGCTGGTCGAGCCGACCTCGGGCAACACCGGCATCGCCTTGGCCTTCGTCGCCGCCGCCAAGGGTTACAAGCTGATCCTGACCATGCCGGAGAGCATGTCGGTCGAGCGCCGCAAGATGCTGAAGCTGCTGGGCGCCGAGCTGGTGCTGACCCCGGCGTCGGAAGGCATGAAGGGCGCCATCCGCAAGGCCGAGGAGATCCTCGCCGCCGACCCGAACGCCTACCTGCTCCAGCAGTTCAAGAACACCGCCAACCCGGCGGTCCACCGCGCCACCACGGCCGAGGAAATCTGGACCGACACCGCCGGCCAGGCGGATTTCCTGATCTCCGGCGTCGGCACCGGCGGCACGCTGACCGGCGTCGGCGAGGTCATCAAGGCCCGCAAGCCCGGCTTCCGCGTCGTCGCGGTCGAGCCGGAGGACAGCCCGGTCCTGTCGGGCGGCATGCCCGGCCCGCACAAGATCCAGGGCATCGGCGCCGGCTTCGTGCCCGACATCCTGAAGAAGGATCTGATCGACGAGGTGATCCGCATCTCCAACCAGCGCGCCTTCGAGACCGCCCGCAAGGTCGCCCGCCTGGAAGGCGTTCCGGTCGGCATCTCGTCCGGCGCCGCGCTGGCCGCCGCGCTGGAGCTGGGCGCCCGTCCGGAGAACGAGGGCAAGCAGATCGTCGTCATCCTGCCCTCCTTCGCCGAGCGCTACCTGTCGACCGCCCTGTTCGAAGGGCTGGAGTAAGAGCGCCTGACAGAAGCTTGAGTCGTCTCTCGACTCGTCATCCCCGCCTTCGCGGGGATGACGGCCCCATTGGGCACCGATGGTGAAAACGGAATTCTGTTCGGCGCTCTAAGCCCCCGGCGGAAGCCCGGCCGCGCCGCGTGGCCGGGCTTCCATGGGCGGTTTCCCCGCCGGGCTTCCATCCAGCGTTGTGCGCCCGCGCCGGTTCGGCTATGATCCGGCGTGCGGGTCCGTGCCGGGACACGGTTCCCGTTTGACGATTTGATCGTATTTTAGTAAATTCGTTCCATCATCCGCCGCTCCGGCGATCCGGCCTGCCCGAGCGTGCCCCTTGCCGATGGGGAGTGACCGCCATGGGTGTCTCCATACCGAACGTGACGCTGGGAAGCTTCTCGCGCATCAAGGGGAAGACGACGGAGCTCGCCTCCGACGGCGGCAAGGCGTCCTACCAGCAGTTCCAGGTCGGCAAGGCGTCCGAACTCAATTTCAAGATCAACAACACCTTCACCAACGTCAAGATCCTCGACCAGAACAACAAGGTCGTCGCCCAGCTCAATTCCAAGACCGAGGTCGCCGACACCAGCGCGAAGCTCGGGCCGGGCACCTACACCGCGGTGATCACCGAGGCCAACCGGACCGCAAAGCCCCGCGACTTCTCGCTCGACATCAGCGAGCGGCAGAATGTGCTGATGACCGCCGCCGGCGCGACGTTCAAGGGCATGGCGCAGCCGGTGGCAGGGGCGGACACCGGCATCCAGAAGCACACGGTGAACGTCGCCCAGGGCGGCAGCTTCATCGCCAACTTCTCGCTGCCCAACGCCCGCTGGGCGATGATGGACAAGAACGGCCAGGTCGTCGCCTCCAGCGACAGCAAGCAGGAAACCGACTTCTTCAACAAGCCGACCTTCAAGATCGAGCCGGGGGAATATCAGATGATGATCATTCCCTCGTCCAAGATGGAGCAACCGACCCCGTTCCACATGAGCTTCGTGCCGCGCGACACCAGCGTGACCGCGACGGGCGGGAACCAGGAAAGCGGCGTCAGCAAGATCCTTCGGGAGCGCGAGGCGCGTCTGAAGCAATGGGCGTCGGAGGCCAAGCCGACCACGACCTCGGCCTGACCGCCGCCCCGGCCGCCTCCACTCCTACCACCGCCGCTCCAACCGTCCCCGCCGGCCGTCCCCGCCGGCCGCCCCGGCGGCCGCTTTCGGAAAAGAGCGGAGCGGACACTTGCGCCGGGTGGGGCGGGTTGCGCTATGCTCGGCGCCATGGACTTCACCGACACACAGCTCCACCGTTATTCGCGCCACATCATCCTGCCGGAAGTCGGCGGGATCGGGCAGGAACGGCTCTTGCGATCGAAGGTGCTGGTGGTCGGCGCCGGCGGGCTGGGCGCGCCGCTGCTGCTCTATCTGGCGGCGGCGGGGGTCGGCACCATCGGCATCGTCGACGACGACTCGGTCGATCTGTCCAACCTGCAACGGCAGGTCATCCACGACGAGACCTCGCTCGGCCAGCCGAAGGTGGAGAGCGCCGCCGCGCGCATCCGCGCCCTCAACCCGGACGTCACGGTCGAGGCCCACCGGACCCGGCTGACCCGCGACAACGCGCTGGACCTCATCGGCCGCTACGACCTCGTCGCCGACGGGTCGGACAATTTCGCCACGCGCTTCCTGCTGAACGACGCCTGCTTCTTCGCGAGGAAGACCCTGGTGTCGGCGGCGATCCTGCGGTTCGACGGGCAGCTGAGCAGCTTCAAGGCGCATCTCGGCCCGCCGCACCCCTGCTACCGCTGCCTGTTCCCCGAACCGCCGCCGCGCGGCCTGGTGCCCTCCTGCTCGGAGGGCGGGGTGCTGGGGGCGCTGGCCGGCTTCGTCGGCTCGCTCCAGGCGACCGAGGTGCTGAAGGAACTGCTGGGGTTGGGCGAGAGCCTGTCGGGCAGCCTGCTGATGATGGATTCGCTCTACGCGTCCTACCAGCGCATCGGGCTGAAGCGGGATCCCGACTGCCCGCTGTGCGGCGATCACCCGACGATCCTCGATCTCTCCGCCCACGATCTCTCCGCCCATTGAGGCGCTCCGCGGCCCGAGGAGGGCGGCCATGTCTTCATCCGAAACCCCATCCGCCGGCTCCGGCAACCCGGCCGGGCTGGCGATCGTGCTGTTCGCCGGCGGGTTCGACCGGGTCCATTACGCGCTGGTGATGGCGAGTGCTGCGGCGGCCACAAACCGGCCGGTCACCCTGTTCTTCACCGGCCGCGCCCTGGGCGCCCTGCTGCCCGGAAGCGGGCCGGAGGCGCCGGGCTGGCACGGGCTCGACCCGGCCGACGACGGCAGCGCCCCGGCGGCGCGCGACCGCTGGTTCGCCGGCAACGGAGTCGCGACCTTCGAGGAGCTGCTGGAGGCCTGCGTCCTGCTCGGCGTGCGCGTGATGGCCTGCGAGATGGGGCTGCGGGCGCTTGGCCTGCCGGCCAGCACGGCCCTGCGCGCGGACGTGCCGGTGCAGGGCGGCGGCGTCGTCACCTTCCTGAACGAGGCGCCGAAGGGCGCCGCCATGCTGTTCGTGTGAGCCCGCCCATGCCGGAAAGCCAGCCCGCCCCGATGGACAACGCCGCCGTTCTCGACCTCGCCAACCGCTTCGAGGCCATCGCCACGGACGGTTTCGAGGGCAAGCCCCATGCCGACGCCCTGGCCGATCTGGCGCGGCGGGTGCGGGCGATGCCGGGCATGGCGCCACGGGTCGCCCACGCGCTGGGCATCATGATCGAGCTGATCGGTGAGAGCGACCCGGCCGGCCGCTTCGCCGCCAAGACCGCGATCCTGCGCGAGGCGGCCGGGCTGATCCTCGAAAGCGACTGACGGAGCATTGATGCAGGCGCAAGGCGGCCATGCGTCACGCGTCCGCCGGCCGTCCCGTCACAGGGGTGATCGCAAACCAAGCCCAAGGACGCGCCGACCATGGACACCCGTCTTTCCGTTTCCGCCACCGCTCCCGCCCTCTACCGCGCGATGATCGCGACGACCACCGCCGTCCGCGCCGCCGGCCTGCCGCCCCGCCTGATCCATCTGGTCGATCTGCGGGTGTCGCAGATCAACGGCTGCGCCTTCTGCATCGACATGCACGGCAAGGAGGCCCGCCACGCGGGGGAGACGGAAGAGCGTCTCGACGCCCTGGCGGGCTGGGCCGCGTCCGACCGGTTCGAGGCGGACGAGCGCGCCGCCTTCGCCTGGGCCGAGGCGCTGACCCGCAACCGGCACGACGAGATCGACGGGGCGCACCGCGCGCTTCAGCGGCATTTCGACGACGGCCAGATCGGCGTCCTGACCGTGGCGGTGGCGCAGATCAACGCCTGGAACCGGCTCGGCATCGCCCAGTACCGCGAAGCCGTGTCGCCGGCCGCCGCCTGAGGCCGGCATGAGCGCCGCCCCCGGCACGGCTTTTGGCGACACGGCCTTTAAGGACACGGCCTTCGGCGACACCGCCCTCCGCGATCCGCTGACGGTCTTCGCGGCCGAGCGGGGGCGGCTGCGGTCGCTGGCCTACCGCCTGCTCGGCTCGGTCGCCGAGTCGGAGGACGTGCTCCAGGACGCGTGGCTGCGCTGGAGCGCGGTCGATCCGGCGGCCGTCGGGACGCCGGCGGCCTTCCTGACCACCATGGTGACCCGGCTGGCGCTCGACCGGCTGCGCGCCGCCCGGACGGTGCGCGAGCGCTATTACGGGCTGTGGCTGCCGGAACCCGAGGTGTCCTCCTGGGACGACGAGGTCGAGGCGGCGGATCAGGTGCCGATGGCGATGATGCTCCTGCTGGAGCGTCTGGCCCCGGACCAGCGGGCGGTCTTCGTGCTGCGCGAGGCGATGGATCTCGATTACGCGGAGATCGCCGCCATTCTCGGCAAGTCCGCCGAGGCCTGCCGCCAGATCATGCGGCGGGCGCGCGGGCGTCTGGCCGAACCCTCCGCCGCCAACGCCCGGCCCGAGGCGGGGCGCCGGTTGGCCGACGCCTTCGCCGAGGCCAGCGTCCGGCGCGACTACGCGGCGATCGTGTCGCTGCTGTCCGACGACGCGCTGTGGCTGGGCGACGGCGGCGGCGTGGCGCTGACCGCGCTCAACCCGATCCGCGGCGCCGACCGCATCGCCCGCTTCATCATCGGCGTGCAGCGCAAGCATGGCCGGGCCTTCGCCTTCACGCCCGTCCGGGTCAATGGCGGGCCGGGCTTTCTGACCACCCATGGCGGGGTGTTCAGCGGGGTGTGGGCGCTGGACATCGCGGACGGGCGGATCACGCGCCTGTACAAGATCGCCAACCCGCACAAGCTGGCGCATGTGACGCCGCCGTCAGGCCTGTAGCGCGTCCAGGCAGCGGTCGAGCTGGTCGAGGTCGACCGGGCGGCGCAGGACCGGAAAGGGTTCCTCGCCGTCCGGCGCGTCGTCCATCCCGGCGGCGCCGGCGACGACGATCCGGGTGACGATGATGCGGGTCTGCGGGTAGAGCATCGCGGCCAGCGCCAGCGCGCGTTCGCCGTCGCCGCCCTGGTCGTCGTGCAGCAGGGCGACGCTCGGCGCCTCCTCCCCGATGATCGACAGGGCGTCCAGCCCGTTGTCGGCCTGGGACACGCGGAAACCGCGCCCGGCCAGATGGCGGCTCAACGCCTCGCGCTGTCCGGCGTCTCGGTCGGACACCACGGCGCGGCGCCCGCCATGGCCCGGCGGCCGGATATCGGCATCGATGCTGAACACCGCCCGTCTCCCTCGCTCATCACCGTTCGGTTATAGAACGGAGAGCCGGGCCTGTAAACCGGCGCTACCGCTGGGCGTGGCCGCGGCGGATCTTCACCACCTCGCCGCGCTCCATCAGCGCCAGCATCGGCAGGTCGCTCGGACGGTTGCCGTAGCCCCAGGTGGCGCCGACCGGGCCATGGGCGGCGATCCAGGCGCGCACCCGCTCCGCCTTGTTCAGCCGCACGCAGTTGGCGGTGCCGAGCCGGCCGGTCAGCGCGCCGTCCACCACCTCCATGCCGGTGGCGAGCAGATCGTCCACCCCCAGCCCGCGCAGCAGCGCCGGCATGTAGAGGTCGAGCGCGCCGGTGGCGATCACCACGCGGTGGCCGCGCGCGCGGTGGGCCTTCAGGGTGTCGAGCAGCGGCGGATGCCAGCGGACGCGCGGCACCATCCGTTCGGCGGCGGCCAGCGCGTCGGCGACCGGCAGGCCGCGCAGGGTGCGCTTCAGGAAGATCGCCTTGACCGATCCGGGAAAATCCACCCCCGGCCCGCGCCCGCGCACATGGCGGTGCAGCCCGGAGCGGATGGCGTCGGCCAGCGCCAGCGCGGCGCGGCGGCGCCCGATCACCTCGCCGACGAACATCGGCAGGCTGTCGCCGTGGATCAGGGTGCCGTCGAAGTCGAAGAAGGCGACTCCGGGACCGCCGCCGGCCGGGTCGATGCCGGGCCGGTCGATGCCGGGCTGGTCGGGGGCGGACGAAGGGCCGTGGGGCGCGGCTTTGGCGTCGGTGGTCTGCATGACCGCGTTTATCCGGCTGTCCCGGCCGCTCCGGCAAGGGTTTTCCGTGGGACCTGCGGCCAGGGAAAACCTCAGTGCAGCATGGGGCCCGCCTGGCCGTCCCGCCCGTCGTCGTCGGGAACCGGGTCGTCCGCCTGGAATTCCTCGAGCTGGGCGATCAGGTCGCCGGAGGCTTCCTCCAGCCCCGCCTTGACGGCGATCAGCAGGTTGATGATTTCGCCGTTGTCCTGCTCCAGCCCGCGCACCTTCTGTTCCAGGCGGTCCAGGCGGCGGACGAGCAGTTCGGACAAGCGGTCCAAGCGGGCGAGCACGGGGTCGGTGTTGCTGTCGTCCATGGTACGGCCGGTTCCGGTCGGTGGGGTGGGTCCAAGTCTTGATCTGGGATCCGGAACCGTCAAGAACCAGCGCCGCGCCCGGCGCACTCCGCAAGCGGTGGGACGCCGTAACCGCCCGTGAAAGTTTTGGAGATTCCGGGGGGTGCCCGGTTCGCGGGCACCCCTTGCGCGCAGACGATTAGGATTTGCACCCAAACCCGAATCGATCAGGATTCCTCGCCCTGGTCGTTGCGCCGGTTGTGCGGCACGCCGTACAGCTCAAGACGATGGCCGATCAGGTCATAGCCCAGTTCGCGGGCGATGCTTTCCTTCAGCTTTTCCATCTCTTCGTTGGTGAACTCGATCACCTCGCCGGAATCGACGTCGATCAGGTGATGGTGGTGGTCGGTCCGGGTTTCCTCGTAGCGGGCGCGGCCGTCGCCGAAATCGAGCCGGTCGATCACGTGCGCCTCCTCGAAAAGCCGCATCGTCCGGTACACCGTGGCGATCGAGATGCGCGGATCGATGGCGGAGGCGCGGCGGTGCACCTCCTCCACGTCGGGATGATCGGTGGCGTCGGACAGCACGCGTGAAATCACACGCCGCTGGTCGGTCATCTTCAACCCCTTCTGCACACACAGATCCTCGAGGCGCGAAGGCATGGAAATCCCCTGTTGTCGTGTCTCTAACCGCTTCCGGCGAAGGGCCGCCCGCGAGCTTTGCGGGTGGCCGGACCAGGATTTGCGCCCGGCCCCCGAATATCCGACCATCATACTGTGTTTCGAGATCATTCTCAAATGCCCCCGCCGCCGATCCATGGCAAGATCGCGCGCCTCATTATTCCGACCGGCGCGACCGGCCGGCGGAAGGCGTTCCGGACGCCGCGGCGGGCCGGGCGGAGGCAGGGGCAAACGCCGTTCGGAAACCAATTGCTCATAAACGGCTGCTAGCGTTTGCTGCAAGCGCAGCCCGATTGCGGTCGGGACCGGCGCGACGATACCCGCTGCCCGACCCTGTCCGGTGCCCGCAAGGCCGGTCGGAACCGGCGGCGGTCCAGACAGCGGGGAGCGCGGTGACGCCATCCGACCCAATCGGCTACGCCTCGGCGGCGCGCGACGACGAGGCGGCCTACACGGCCGCCGGGCTTGCCGTGCCCGTGGCGCCGGTCGACAGCGACCGCGTCTGCGCCGAGGCGATCGACCGCTTTTCCCGTCACGCCGATCTGCCGGCGCTGGTCGTGGTCGACCGCGACGGCTGGGTGCTCGGGCTGATCGACCGCAACAGCCTGATGGCGGCCTTCGCCGAGGATCCCGAGGTGGCGCGGCGGCCGGTGGCCGAACTGATGGACGCCAAGCCGCTGACGGTCGAGGCCGGCCTGACCCTGAGCGAGATCGGCCGGCGGATGGCGCGGCTGAAGCCGGCGGCCCTGGTGACCGGCTTCGTGGTGGTGCGGGATGGACGCTATCTCGGCCTCGGCACCGCCACCGGGCTGATGGCGCGCTCGGCCGAGCAGGGCGAACTGCGCAGCCGCCAGCTCGAGGCGGCGCGGCGGCAGGCCGAGCAGGCCAACCGGGCGAAGACCGCCTTCCTCGCCAACATGAGCCACGAGATCCGCACGCCGCTGAACGCCATGATGGGCTTCGCGGAGATCCTGGAACAGGAGGTCCTCGGGCCCCACGCCATCCCGCTCTACCGCGAATACGCCCGCGACATCGCGGAGAGCGGCCGGCACCTGATGGATCTCATCAACGACCTGCTGGATCTGTCGAAGGCCGAGGCCGACCGGCTCGATCTGGTCGAGGCGACGGTGGACGTGCCGCGCGTGCTCGCCGGCACCGCGCGCCTGCTGTCCGAGCGCGCCGCGCGCAACGGCGTGCGCATCGTCACCGCGGTTCCGCCCGACCTGCCGGCCCTGTGGGCGGACGAGCGCAAGCTGCGCCAGATGCTGCTGAACCTGCTGTCCAACGCGGTGAAGTTCACGCCGGCCGACGGGGTGGTGACGGTGAGCGCGCGTCTGGCGGCGAACGGATCGCTGTGGATGTCGGTGCACGACACCGGCATCGGCATGTCCGGCGAGGAGCTGGCCAAGGCGCTGGAGCCCTGGGGGCAGATCGACAGCGCGCTTGGGCGCGGCCATGTCGGGACCGGGCTCGGGCTGCCGCTGACCAAATGCCTGATCGAGCTGCATGGCGGCCGGCTGGACGTGATCAGCACGCCCGACCGCGGCACGACGATGGCGCTGGTCTTCCCGGCCGACCGGATGGGGCGGGGCTGACACGAGACGGCATGAAAAAGGCGGACCAGACGGCCCGCCTTTCTCTTTTCCGCTCTTTCTCTTTTCCGCTGCCGGCCGCTTACGCCAGCCCCTTCTCCATGGCGCTCGCCAGGCGGCGGGCGAAGGCGGCGGGGTCGGGCAGGGACTCGCCCTCGACGATGCGGGCCTGGTCGAGCAGCAGCCACGCCGCGTCCTCAAGATTCACCGCGGCGCCCTCGGCCTTGGCCCGGTCGGCCAGACGCTTGATCAGCGGGTGCGACGGGTTGATCTCCAGGATGCGCTTGGCCCCGGCCGCGTCGGCGCCGAGCTGCTTGTGCTGCTTGAGCAGCCGCTCCAGGTGCATGTCCATGTCGTTGTCGTCGGACACCAGGCAGACGGCGCTGTCGGTCAGGCGTTCCGACTTGCGGACGTCCTTCACGGCGTCGCTCAGCGTCAGCTTCAGCAGGGCCAGCAGGTCGACCAGCTCGCCTTCCGGCGCCTTGTCCTCCGGCTTGTCCTCCTCGCCGCCCTTGATCTTGCCGAGGTCGGCGCCGCTGCGGGTCACCGACTTGAAGGGCTTGCCGTCATAGACGCCGACCGAAGGCATCCAGAACTCGTCCACCGGGTCGGTCAGCAGCAGCACCTCGACGCCCTTGGCCTTGAAGCCCTCGAGCTGCGGGCTGCGCAGCAGGCTGTCCACATCGTCGCCCGACAGGGTGAAGATGGTGTCCTGGCCCTCCTTCATGCGGCCGACATATTCCTCCAGCGACACCAGCCCGTCGCCGGCGGTGCTGCGGAAGCGCAGCAGCTTCAGCAACTCGTCGCGGTGCTCGTAATCCTCGTAGAGCCCTTCCTTGAGGACCGCGCCGAAATTCTCCCAGAAGGTCGCGTATTCGGCGGCCTTCTCCGTGTCCTTGGCCTTCTTGTTCAGCTCCGACAGGACGCGGCGGGTCAGGCCGGCGCGGATCTTGGCCAGCATCGGGTTGTGCTGGAGCATCTCGCGGCTGATGTTCAGCGGCAGATCCTCGCTGTCGACCACGCCGCGCAGGAAGCGCAGGTAGGGCGGGATCAGCCCCTCGGCCGCGTCGGTGATGAAGACGCGCTTGACGTACAGCTTCACCCGGTGGGCGCGCTTGGGGTCGAACAGGTCGAAGGGCTTGGTCGAGGGGACGAACAGAAGGTTGGTGTATTCCAGCGCCCCTTCGGCCCGCCAGTGCAGCGTCAGCCACGGCTCGTCGAAGGCGTGGCCGACATGGTGGTAGAATTCCTTGTACTGGTCGGCGGTGATCTCGCTCTTCGAGCGGGTCCACAGGGCGGACGCGCTGTTCAGCGACTTGGCGTCGTCGCCCTCGCCGAAGACGATGGGGATGGCGATGTGGTCGGAATACTTGCGGACGATGGCGCCCAGCCGGTGCTCCTCGAGATACTCGTCGTCGCCCTCGCGCAGATGCAGGACGATCCTCGTGCCGCGCGGCAGGCCGTCGGCCTCGGCGATGGTGAACTCGCCCTTGCCGTCGGACTCCCAGCGCCAGCCCTGGGCCTCGCCGGCCTTGCGGGTCAGCACCTCGACCCGGTCGGCGGCCATGAAGGCGGAGTAGAAGCCGACGCCGAACTGGCCGATCAGGTTGACGTCCTTCTTGCCCTCGGCGTTGGCCTCCTTCAGCGACTTCATGAAGGCGGCGGTGCCCGACCGCGCGATGGTGCCCAGATTCTCGATCAGATCCTCGCGGTTCATGCCGATGCCGTTGTCGGCGACGGTCAGGGTCCGCGCCTCCTTGTCGGCCAGCAGGCGGACCGTCAGGTTCGGGTCCTCGGCCGACAGCTCGGGCTGGGTCAGCGCGGCGTAGCGCAGCCGGTCGCAGGCGTCCGACGCGTTGGAAACCAGCTCGCGCAGGAACACTTCCTTCTCGCTGTAGAGCGAGTGCGCGACGATGTCGAGCAGGCGGCTGACCTCGGCCTGGAAACTGAGCCGTTCTTCGGTCATGGGGGCACCTTCGTCCGTGTCTTGTCGTGGTGAAGCGTTTGAACGGCGGAGATAGGCGAGAGCACCCCTCCGGTTCAAGAGGCATGGGCGCAGAAACACCGCGCGCACGACGGGACGGGGATGTTTTCCCGTCCCGTCGTGGTTGCGCGGCGCTGGTGAAGCGAAGTGTCCGGCTGGGCCGGGAGACGCACGGAAACAGCGCGCCAGCTCCCCCGACCAGGTCATGACCGGGCTTGGCCCGGTCATCCACGGGCGTACCGCCATGGGTGTCGGGAGTTTGCGCGTGGATGCCCGGCTCGAGGCCGGGCATGGCGGATGGGAAAGGAGGGCGGTTGCTTGACCCGTCCCTTTACTTCTTGGGGGCCTTCTTGGGCGGCTCGGCCGGGGCCGGTTCGGCGCCGCCGGCCAGCAGCGGCGCCATGTCGGCGCCGTTCAGCAGGAGCTGGCCGGTCTCGGTCACGTCGATCTTGTAGCTGCGGACCTCGGCGCCGCCCGGATCCTGGCTGACCTGCCCCATCGCCTGGAGCATGCCGATCATGCCGAGGACGTCCTGGGTCTCCTTGTCGGGCTTGGCGCCGGGGGCCGGCTGCAAGGCCTTGACGGCGGCGTCCAGCCCCTTCAGCAGCACGACCGTCCCGCCGGTGACGCCGAAGGGCGACTGGGGGGCGACGCGCAGCGCGCCGGTGGCGCTGCCGGCGGTGGCCGGCGTGTCGACCGCCAGCTTGTCGAGCCGCAGCTCGCTGCCCGCCTCGATCAGGGCGGCCATCGCCTTCTGCATGGCGACATCGGCGGCGGCCGGCGCCGGGGCGGCCGGCGGCTGCTTGCCCTTGGCGCCCTTCTTGGGCGGTTCGGCGGCGGCCTTCTGTTCGGCCTCGGCGGCGACGATCAGGTCGCTGAAGGTCTGCCACAGCGCGGTGGTGGGCAGCTTGGCGAGCGAGAGCTGGACATCGACCGCCTTGGGCGTGAAGGCCGACGGGGCCGGCGAGGGCGTCATGGCGAAGTCGCGCGCCTCCAGCCCGAAGCTGGCGGTGGCGAAGCCCTGGTCGAGATCCGTGACGCCGCCCTGGAAGGCGAGCTGGCCGAGCGTGACGGTGGAGCCGTCCGAGCTGTCGGTCGCCGACAGGCCGGTCAGCCGCAGCTTGCCGGTGGCGCTGCCGATCAGGCCGCGCAGCATGGGCAGCACCTCGGCCGAGGTCGGGGTCTTGCCGCTGGCGGCGAGCTGCTGCGACAGCTTCTGGAGGGCGCCGATCTTGGCGAGGTCGGCGCGGACGTAGCTGTTCTCGATGGCGAGCCCGCCGAGCTTGAACATCTCACGCTTCTTCTCGTCCAGCCCGACCACGCCGCCGATGGCGATGGCGGCCGGGCCGCTCCAGGTGGTGGCGCCGTCGGGCTTCAGGTCCTGGGCCATGGTCAGGGAGCCGATGGCGATGCTGCCCTTGCCGTCCGGGCTGATGACCGTGACGTCGTTGTAGGCGGCGTCGACCGTCAGCAGGGTCTCCAGCGGGGCCGACCAGGTGCCGGTGAAGTTCTGGCGCCCCAGCGTGACGGTGGCGGCCTCGGCGTAATCGTCCTCCTCCTCGTCGTATTGCTGGACGGCGATCCTGCCGGGCAGGGTGACGGCGATGCCGAACTGGCCGGCGTCGCGCGGCGTGACGGTCAGCAGGACGGTGCCGACCTCGATCCGCGTGCCCTCGGGACCCTCCGCCGACAGGCGGGGCAGGGCGACGTCGTAATGGTCGCCGGCCGGCTTGACGGTGGGCTCGCCCTCCCACTCGAAGCCGATGCCCTCGCTGTCCTCGGTGGCGGCGGGGAACCAGCGGTTGAGGCCGCTCTTCAGCGTGGCGGCGAGGGCGCGGGCGCCGGCGTCATCGACCACGGGCACCTCGGCCCGGACCGGAGTCCAGGCGGCGGCGACCAGGACGAACAGGCCGCCGGCGAGCGCGCCGGGTGTGAGGGGACGGACGGACGGACGACGCATTTGGAGGCTCTCCCAAGGGGTTGTTTGCCCTCAGTTAAGCCTGATACGCGACGCCGGTCCATCGTCTGAATGGGAGACGGACGAACCGCCGACCCGCCGATCCGCCGAGCCCCCCGGTCAGAAATCCAGGTCGGCGTAATGCCTGGGCGGCGGGCTGCCGGTGATGTTGTCGGCCAGCAGGGCGCGGAAGCTGGGCCGTGACTTGATGCGGGCATACCAGTCCTTGGCCTCGCCGTGCCGGTCCCACGGCACATTGTCGATGTAGTCGAGGCAGGAGAGTTCCGCCGCCGCCGCGATGTCGGCCAGCGTGAAGCTCGGCCCGGCCAGCCAGGGGCGCCGCTCCGACAGGAAGGCGATGTAGTCGAGGTGGTAGTGGATGTTCGCCAGCCCGGCGCGGATCGCCGGGGCGAAGGGGTGGCCCTCGCCGGACAGCCGCTTGATCAGCTTCTCGCCGACGAGATTCTCGGTCACCTCGCGCTCGAACTTGCGGGTGAACCAGTCGACCAGCCGCCGCACCTCGGCCCGGTGGGCGATCTCGCGCGGCAGCAGGACCACGTCGGGGTAGGCTTCCTCCAGATACTCGACCACCGCCAGCCCGCCGGCGACGATGGTGCCGTCCTCCTCGACCAGGACCGGGACCTCGCCGGAGGGGTTCAGCTTGAGGAAGTCGGTGCGCCGCTCCCACGGCTTCTCGATCACCGGATCGAAGGGCAGGCCCTTCTCGGCCAGCATCACGCGGGCGATTCGCGACAGCGTGTGGAGCGGGTGGTGGTACAGGGTCCTCATGGCGGCGGGACTGTAGCGCAACGCAGCAAAGGAAAACAGCCCGGGCGGCGGGGTGGGCGCTCGTCCGTTCGGGGGATGACCGCCCCCATCGGCCGGAGCGTCGCGCCCGGTCCCCGAATCGCGGTTTCGATCGCGGCTTCAGGCCCGGCCGGCCACGACCTTCACCCCTCCACCCGGACGCTGGCCCCGACATGGGTGAAGGTGAACCGCGACTCGATGGTCACGGGGGGGAAGGGACGGCCGTGGCGGGGGTGGGCGCTGTCGTGAACGAGGCAGCGCGTGCGGATGCGCGGCCAGATCACGTCGCGCAGGAAGCGCTGGTCGCTCAGCCGGTCGGTTCCCCGCGCGGTGTGGGTGTCGAACAGCGGCGGCAGCGGCGGCAGTAGGCCGGCCAGACCACCCCACAGCCCCGCCAGCATGACCTCGCTGTGCAGCACATGGTCGCGCAGCACATGGAAGGGGTGCGGCGAGGCCAGCCATTCGTCCACGGCGGCCCGCTCGCGGCGGTTCAGCCGGGAATCGGCGTCCCGGCACAGGAAACGCGCCACGTCGGGGTCGTCGGACACCAGAAAGCGCCACAGGGTTCCCTGAGTCGCCGCTTTCCCCGCGGGCATCGCCACCCGCTCCGCTCCGGCGGCGTCCAGCGCGGCGAGAACGGGGGCCGGCACCGAGCCGTCGTGGTAGATCCGGCAGATCCAGCCGGGATAAAGCTCCCGCGCCAGCCGGACATTCTCGATGGCGCCCTGCGTGTATTCCGGCCGGTCGCCCCACAGGCTGAAGGCGATCACGTCGCGCCGGCGCCGGCCGGGATGGCTGGGCATCTCCGGCAGGGGCGGTGCCGCGGGCGCCAGCGCGTTCTTGCGGTCGAGCAGCAGGTCGGTCTGGGCCGCCGCCTCGGACAGCCGATGGGCGGCGTGGAGGACGACGGCGCGGTAGTCGAGCGCTTGCAGGTCGTCCGGGCGGACGGTGCCGGCGCGCGCGAAGGCCCGCTCGGCGCTGTCGAAATCCCTGGAGGAAAAGGCGGCCACGCCCAGATTGTAGAAGGCCGCGTGGGCGTCCGGCCGCAGGCAGAGGGTCGCGCGGTAGGCGCGGGCCGCCGGGGCCGGACGGCCCGCATCGAGCCGGGCGTTGCCCAGGGCGTAGAAGGTGTCGGCGTCGCAGGCTCCGGCGGCGACGGCGTCGTCCAGCAGGATGGCGTCGCCGTGCTGCCGCCCCAGGGCCGCCAGCCGGGCCGCCAGATCCCGCCGTCCCAGCCGGACGGCGCGGCGGAGAGCCTGTCGCCAATCCCACGGCGGATCCCATGGCGGATCGATGCCGCGCTCCGCGAGGGAGGCCGCCTGCTCCCAGGCGTCCGGCGCCGCCGGGTCCAGGGCCAGGGCGCGGCGCAGGCCGTGGCCGGCCTCCTGGGGGCGGCCCAGGACCAGGGCCAGCTTGGCGCGGTTGACGTGGAACGCCGCGCGGTCGCCGCGCAGGGCCAGCGCCCGGTCCACCAGCTCCAGCGCCTGCGCGGGGTGTCCCTGCTGGGCACGCAGCAGGCCAAGCAGGTGCAGGGCGTCGGGCTGGTCCGGGTCGGCGTCGAGGATGCGGCCGTAGAGAATGCCCGCCTCCTCCATCCGTCCCTGCCGGTGGTGGTCGAGTGCCAGATTCAGCGCTTCGGCGATGGTCGCTATGACGCTTCTCCTGCGCGCGGGTGATGTGCCGGGTGCCGGTTCCTTCTAGCACGGGCGCGACCGCGGGCATCCTGGGAAACGCCCGAACCGGCCGCGCTCTAGCCCGCCCGCGACATCCGGTAGAGCACCAGCGGTTCGGGATGGTCCGAGGGGGGAGGCGGGACCGGCGTCCAGCCCTTGTGCTCGTAGAAGGCGCGGGCCGCCGCGTTGCGCGCCGCGCAGGCGAGCTGGGCGGAGCCTTGCAGCAGGGCCAGCGCCTCGCGCAGCAGGGCGGAGCCGATGCCGCGCTTGTGCCAGGCGGCGTCGATGAACAGGTTGTGGATGAAGCGTTCCGATTCGTCGATCGACACGAAGCCGACGACCAGCCCGTCCACCTCGGCGACCATCACCTCGTCCTCCTGGACGCAATCGTAATAGTCGTCGAGGCCGAAGCGGTCGGCCGGATGCCAGGAGAACGCCGTGCGGCGGCCGTGGAGGAAGATCTCGGCGCAGCGCGGCGCGTCGGTCGCGCGGGCCATGCGGATCACGATGCGAAAGCCGTCGCCTGCCGGCATGCGCCCTCCTTTCGTCGGTTGCGGGGCGGTGGTCGGGTCCGCCTGCATCAACCATCCACACACCAGAATATTCCGGAATGCGGAAATAGGCGAACGGTCCATTGGTCGCGATGGGAGCCGGGAGTGCGCCCAAAGAGAAAGGGCGGCCCGGATGGGACCGCCCCTGTGGAAGTCTTGGTGGAAGTCTTCGCGAAAGGCCGTCCGAAGCCCTCTCCCGCAGGAGGAGAGGGGCTTGCAGACGGGCCGTCACTCCGCCGGGATCGCCTTGGGCAGCGTCACCGGAACGGCCAGACGGTTCAGCATCTCCTTCGGCACGATCTGCCAGAACTTGGTCAGCTCGCGCTCCCAGTCGTTCAGGATCTCGGCGGCGAAGCGGCTCTGGGTCTCCGCGACGTGCTCCTCGATCAGGCCGCGCAGCTGGGCCTCGTAATGCGTGACCTCGATGCGCTGGAAGATGACGCTCTCGTCGTTGATGTAGAGCGGCAGCTGGTCGTCGGCGTCGTAGATGTAGGCCATGCCCCCGGTCATGCCGGCGCCGAAATTGTCACCGACCCTGCCCAGGATCACCGCCGTGCCGCCGGTCATGTACTCGCAGCCGTTGGAGCCGCAGCCCTCCACCACCACGGTGGCGCCGGAGTTGCGCACCGCGAACCGCTCACCGGCCTGACCGGCGGCGAACAGCTTGCCGGCGGTGGCGCCGTACAGCACCGTGTTGCCGATGATGGTGTTCTCGTTGGACAGCAGCGGGCTGCTGACCGGCGGGCGCACCACGATCATGCCGCCCGACAGGCCCTTGCCGACATAGTCGTTGGCGTCGCCCATCACCTCCAGCTTGATGCCCTGCACCGCGAAGGCGCCCAGCGACTGGCCGGCGGTGCCGCGCAGGCGGACGGTGATGTGGCCGGGCTGGAGCCCGAACATCCCGAACTTCCGCGTGATCATCGAGGACAGCCGCGTGCCGATGGCGCGCTGCGTGTTCCGCGCGTTGTAGGCGAGCTGCATCTTCTCGCCCTCCTCGAACAGCGGGCGGGCGTCGGCGACGATGCGGGCGTCGAGCGTGTCCGGCACCTCGTTGCGGCCCTGGAGGGTGCAGTAGCGCGCGTTCTCGCCGGGATCGACCTGGGCCAGCAGCGGGTTGAGGTCGAGGTCGTCGAGATGCTCCGCGCCACGGCTGACCTGGTGCAGCAGGTCGGTGCGGCCGATCACCTCGTTGAGCGTGCGGAAGCCCAGCTTGGCCAGGATCTCGCGGACCTCTTCCGCCAGGAAGGTGAACAGGTTGACGACCTTCTCCGGCGAGCCGACGAACTTCTCGCGCAGCGCCTCGTCCTGCACGCAGACGCCGACCGGGCAGGTGTTGGAGTGGCACTGGCGCACCATGATGCAGCCCATGGCGATCAGGCTGGCGGTGCCGATGCCGTACTCTTCCGCACCCAGCATGGCGGCGATGACGATGTCGCGGCCGGTCTTCAGGCCGCCGTCGGTGCGCAGACGCACGCGGTGGCGCAGGCGGTTCAGCGTCAGGACCTGATGCACCTCCGACAGGCCCATCTCCCAGGGCAGGCCGGCGAACTTGATCGAGGTCTGCGGGCTGGCGCCCGTGCCGCCCGAGTGGCCCGAGATCAGGATGATGTCGGCGTTGGCCTTGGCGACGCCGGCGGCGATCGTTCCGATGCCGGACCGGCTCACCAGCTTCACCGTCACCTTCGCGTCCGGATTGATCTGCTTCAGGTCGTAGATGAGCTGGGCCAGATCCTCGATCGAGTAGATGTCGTGGTGCGGCGGCGGGCTGATCAGCATCACGCCGGGGGTGGCGTGGCGCAGCTTGGCGATCATCTCCGTCACCTTGAAGCCGGGCAGCTGCCCGCCCTCGCCGGGCTTGGCGCCCTGGGCGACCTTGATCTCCAGCTCGCGGCACTGGTTCAGGTACTCGGCGGTGACGCCGAAGCGGCCCGACGCCACCTGCTTGATCGCCGAGTTCCAGTTGTCGCCGTTCTTGTCGGGACGGAAGCGCGCCGGATCCTCGCCGCCCTCGCCCGAGTCGGACTTGGCGCCGATGCGGTTCATCGCGACGTTCAGCGTGCCGTGCGCCTCGGGCGACAGGGCGCCCATCGACATGCCGGGGGTGATGAAGCGCTTGCGGATGGCGGTGATGCTCTCGACCTCGTCCACCGGGACGGCGGGCTTGGTCGAGCGGAACTCCAGCAGGTCGCGCAGCTGCATCGGCGGCCGCTTGTTCACCTGCTCGGAATACTTCTTGAAGGTGGTGTAGCTGTCGTTGGTGACGGCCTGCTGGAGGGTGTGGATGATGCCGCCCTCCCAGCCGTGGCGGTCGCCCGACTTGCGGAAGCGGTAGAAGCCGCCGACCGGCAGCGCCACGACGGCGTTGTCGTAGGCCACCGCGTGCTGCTCCAGCACCTTCTTCTGGATGCCGTTCAGGCCGATGCCGGAGATGCGGCTGACCATCGCCGGGAAATGCTCGGCGACCAGGGCGCGGGACAGGCCGATGGCTTCGAAGTTGCAGCCGCCGCGGTAGCTGCTGATGACCGAGATGCCCATCTTGGACATGATCTTCAGCAGGCCGTCGTCGATCGACTTCTTGACGTTGGCCATCGCCTTTTCCAGCGGCAGCGAGCCCAGCAGGCCGCGGCGGTGACGCTCGGCCACCGCCTCCTGCGCCAGATAGGCGTTGACGGTGGTGGCGCCGACGCCGATCAGCACGGCGTAGTAATGGGTGTCCAGGCACTCGGCCGTGCGCACGTTCAGCGAGGTGAAGGTGCGCAGGTTGCTGCGGATCAGGTGGGTGTGGACCGCGCCGGTCGCCAGGATCGCCGGGATGGCGGCGCGGGCGGCCCCCATCGCCTCGTCGGTCAGGATGACGTGGCTGGCGCCGCCGCGCACGGCGTCCTCGGTCTCGACGCGGATGCGGCGCAGCGCGTCGCGCAGCGCGTCGGGGCCGCCGTCCACCGGGAAGGTGGCGTCGATCTCGGCCGCCGTGTCGCCCATGTAGCCGCGCATGGCGCGGAACTCGGCGGTGGTCAGCACCGGGCTGTCGAGCTGGAGCAGACGGGTCTGGCTCTCGTCCTCGTCCAGGATGTTGCCGAGGTTGCCCAGCCGCGTCTTCAGGCTCATCACGCGGCGCTCGCGCAACGAGTCGATGGGCGGGTTGGTGACCTGGGAGAAGTTCTGGCGGAAGAAGTTGTGCAGGCCACGGTACTTGTCGGAGAGCACGGCGATCGGGCTGTCGTCGCCCATCGAGCCGATGGCCTCCTTGCCGTCCTCGGCCATGGGGTGGAGGATCAGCTCCATGTCCTCCATGGTCAGGCCGAAGGCCATCTGGCGGCGGCGCAGCTCGGCCTTGTCCATCTCCGACGGCTCGCCCTTCTGGGCGGCGTCCTTGACCAGCTCGTCGAGGTGGGTGGTGTTCTTGACCCACTGGCCCCACGGCTTCAGGGCCGACAGATGGTCCTTCAGCGCGCGGTCGTGGTAGAGCTTGCCCTCCAGCAGGTCGACGGCGATCATCTCGCCCGGCCCGAGGCGGCCCTTCTCGACCACCTGGGTCTCGTCGATCTTGACCATCCCGGTCTCGGACCCGCCGATGATCAGGCCGTCCGTCGTGATGGTGTAGCGCATCGGGCGCAGGCCGTTGCGGTCCATGCCGCCGACGACCCAGCGGCCGTCGGTCATGGCGAGCGCGGCCGGGCCGTCCCACGGCTCCATGACGGAGTTGCAGTAGGCGATCAGCGCCTTGTGGTTGTCGGGCGTGGTCTTGGAGCTGGTCAGCGCCTGGGGCACCAGCATCATCTTGACCATCGGCGCCGTGCGGCCGGCGCGGACCATCACCTCGAACACCGAGTCGAAGGCGCCGGAATCGGACAGGCCGACGCCGATGATGGGCTTGAGATCCTGCATGTGCGCCCCGAAGGCCGGGTGCTCCATGCGGGTCTCGTGCGCCTTCATCCAGTTGACGTTGCCCTTCAGCGTGTTGATCTCGCCGTTGTGGGCGAGCATGCGGAAGGGCTGGGCCAGCGGCCAGGTCGGGAAGGTGTTGGTCGAGTAGCGCTGGTGGTAGATGGCGAAGCTCGACTCGAACCGCTCGTCGGTCAGGTCGGGGTAGAAGGTGGTCAGCTGCTCGGCCAGGAACATGCCCTTGTAGATCAGCGAGCGCGCCGACAGGGAGCAGATGTAGAAGTCGTTGATCTGCTCGCCGCGCACCGCCTTCTCGATGCGGTTGCGGATGATGTAGAGGTCCAGCTCGAACTGCTCGTCGGACACGCCCTTGGTGTTGCCGACGATGATCTGCTCGATCTCGGGCCGGGTCGCGTTGGCCTTCTCGCCGATGATGTCGACGTTGATCGGCACCTGGCGCCAGCCGTAGATATAGTAGCCGAAGCCCAGGATCTCGGTCTCGACGATGCAGCGGCAGGCTTCCTGCGCGTCCAGGCTGACGCGCGGCAGGAACACCTGGCCGACGGCGAGGTTGTTGTCGGGCGCGCGGTGGCCGATGACCCTGACATGGTCCTTGAAGAACTTCTGCGGGACCTGGACGTGGATGCCGGCGCCGTCGCCGGTCTTGCCGTCCGCGTCCACCGCACCCCGGTGCCAGACCGCCTTCAGCGCCTCGATGCCTTTCTCGACCACCGAACGGCGGGGCTTGCCGTCGATCGCGGCGATGAAGCCGACGCCGCAGGCGTCGTGCTCATCCTCCGGATTGTAGGCGTTGGCAGTGGTCAGCGCCGCGGCGTTGGCGCGGAAATCGGCGACGAACTGCTCACCCTGGTTCAACTCGGTGGTCATGGAACGACCCTTTCACAGTCTGAACGTGGACCTGGGGGGCTGGACCCCTGGGGATGTGGCGGGGTGACGTGCCCCCACCCTGGCCCTCCCCCGCTCGCGCGGGGGGGGACTGTCGCTTTACTCGGCGGCGACGGCGAGCGCGACGCGCTGCGTCTCGGCCTGGGCGTAGGCGTGCATCGCCTCCGCCGCGTCGCGGCCGTCGCGGATGGCCCAGACGACCAGCGAGGCGCCGCGCACGATGTCGCCGGCGGCGAAGACGCCGTCCAGGCTGGTCATCTTGGTGCGGTGGTCGACCAGCAGCGTGCCCCAGCGGGTGACGGTCAGGTCGGGCGCGCCGAAGGCGCCCGGCAGGTCCTCCGGCTCGAAGCCCAGCGCCTTGATGACCAGATCGGCCTCCTCGGTGAACGCGGAGCCCTCGATCACCTGCGGGGTCTGGCGGCCGGTGGCGTCGGCGACGCCGAGATGGATGCGCACGGCGCGCACGCCGGTCACGACGTCGTCGCCCCCCCGGTTCTCACCGGTGAAGCCCTCGGGGGCGGCCTGCCAGACGAACTCGACGCCCTCCTCCTCGGCGTGGGCGACCTCGCGCTGCGAGCCCGGCATGTTCTTGCGGTCGCGGCGGTAGAGGCACTTCACCGAGGTGGCGCCCTGGCGGATCGCCGTGCGCACGCAGTCCATGGCGGTGTCGCCGCCGCCCAGCACCACGACCTTCTTGCCGTTGGCGTTCAGCGAGCCGTCCTCGAACGCCGCGACGCTGTCGCCCAGGCTCACCTTGTTGGAGGTGGTCAGGTAGTCCAGCGCCGGCACGATGTTCTTCAGGCCGCAGCCCGGCGCCTTGATGTCGCGCGCCTTGTAGACGCCGGTCGCGATCAGCACGGAGACGTGGCGCTGGCGCAGATCGGCCAGCGAGGCGTCGCGGCCGATCTCGAAGTTCGGGTGGAAGACCACGCCGGCGTCGGCCAGCAGCTGGACGCGGCGACCGACGACGTCCTTCTCCAGCTTGAAGCCGGGGATGCCGTAGACCAGCAGGCCGCCCATGCGGTCGTGACGGTCATAGACATGGACCTCGTAACCCTTGGCGCGCAGCTCCTCGGCGGCGGCCAGACCGGCGGGGCCGGCGCCGACGATGCCGACCGACAGGCCCAGTTCACGCACCGGCGTGCGCGGCTTGACCCAACCCTGCTCCCAGGCGGTGTCGTTGATGTACTTCTCGACCGAGCCGATGGTCACGGCGCCGTGGGTCGACTGCTCGATGACGCAGTTGCCCTCGCACAGCCGGTCCTGCGGGCAGATGCGGCCGCAGATTTCCGGGAAGTTGTTGGTCGCCTGCGAGGTCTCGTAGGCCTCCTCCAGCCGGCCCTCGGCGGTCAGCTTCAGCCAGTCGGGGATGTTGTTGGAGACCGGGCAGTGGACCTGGCAGAAGGGAACCCCGCACTGCGAGCAGCGGTTGGCCTGTTCGTTGGCGCGCTGGTCGGTGAAGCGGGCGTAGATCTCGGCGAAGTCCTGGCGGCGCTCCTCGGCGGTGCGCTTGTCGGGCATCTTCTGCGCGGTGTGCACGAAGCCCAACATCTTCTGGCTCGCCATGACCTTCTGCTCCTTCTACGCGGCACCGCGCCGTGAGGGGCGACCGCCTGACCGGGGAGTCCCGGCGGTTGCCCTAGGACCCTCGGCTGGGTTGAAACCGAACGTCCGCGCACCGGCGGACGCTCGTCATATAACGCATGCTGCGGCGCGGTGGAAGCACAAAACGGACGATAGGTATCGTTTGTTGACCTTTTCATTCGTAATCCAGACCGGATTGGTCCGCATATCGGCGGTTTCGTAAAATCGGAAAGAAAATTAGTCCCGAAACGGTCCTTTCACCCAAAGAGGGGTACCGACCCCTCGACATCGCCAAGCTTCAGGGCGGGTGCTATAAGCCGGGACAGTGTTCCCCCACTCCGTCGAAGGCGCAGCACCGCATGCTGATCGATCAATATCTGGACGCCGTCCTGATGGGCCTCCTGGAGGGGCTGACCGAGTTCCTGCCGGTGTCCTCCACCGGCCACCTCATCATGCTGGACACCTTCCTCGGCTTCGAGGGACCGCCCGGCAAGGTGTTCGAGGTGGTGATCCAGCTCGGCGCCATCCTGGCCATCTGCGTCGTCTATTTCGCCCGGCTGTGGAAGGTCGCCACCGGGCTGGCCGACGATCCGGGCGCGCGCCGCTTCGTGCGGGCGGTGCTGCTGGCCTTCCTGCCGGCCATGGTTCTGGGCGCCGGGCTGCATGGGATCATCAAGACCCTGCTGTTCAACCCGACCGTGGTCAGCGTCGCCCTGATCGTCGGCGGCGTCGCCATCCTGGTGGTCGAGCGCTTCGTCCCGGTCGCCCGCTATCACCAGATCGAGAGCTTCTCGGCGCCGCTGGCGCTGAAGATCGGGCTGTGCCAGTGCCTGGCCCTGGTGCCCGGCGTGTCGCGCTCGGGCGCCAGCATCCTGGGCGCGCTGCTGATGGGGGTGGACCGCAAGGCGGCGGCCGAGTTCTCGTTCTTCCTGGCGGTGCCGACCATGGCCGGGGCGACAGCCTACGACCTCTACAAGAACTGGGGCGTGATGAACCTCGACGACGCGGCGCTGATCGCGGTCGGTTTCGTCACCGCCTTCATCGCGGCGGCGCTGGTGGTCAAGACGCTGGTGGATTTCGTGGGCCGCTACGGCTTCACGCCGTTCGGCTGGTACCGCATCGCCATCGGCAGCGGGATGCTGGCCTACCTCTATCTGTAACGGTCAGGTCACAACGGCCGGGCGGGCACCCGCACGCCCCGCCGGGCCATGGCGGTGATCGCCAGGATCAGCGCCGCGACCAGACCGAAGGACGCCCCGACGCTGCTCGCCTCCGCCACGAAGCCGAGCAGCGCCGGCCCGGCCAGCACCCCGGTGTAGCCGAGCGTCGAGACGGCGGCGATCGAGCGGGCGGCGGACATCCTCCCCGGTCCCTCCTCCGCGGCCCCGGCGGCGCTGAACAGCACCGGGACGATGTTCGACAGGCCGATACCGGTCAGCCCGAAGCCGACCAGCGCCAGCGCCGGCGTCCCGCCCAGCATGGCGAGCGCCAGCCCGCCGGCGGCCAGCAGCCCGCCCGCCCGCACCAGCGCCACCGCGCCGACCTTCTGGCGCAGCCGGTCGCCGAAGAAGCGGCAGAGCGCCATGGCGCCGGAAAAGATCGCGAAACCGAAGCCGGCGAGCGCCGTGGCGCTCTCCAGATCCTCGCGCAGATAGATGGCGCTCCAGTCGAGGATGGCGCCCTCGCTCATGAAGGCGAGCATCGCCATCGCCCCCAGCAGCAGCGTGTCGCGGTCGGGCAGGGCGAGGCCGCCCTCTCCCGCGCTCTCGCGGTCGGGCAGCAGACTGGATTGCGTCGCCAGGAAGAGGGCGAGCAGGACGGCGGCGACCAGCCCGGCCTGGACGGGTGCCGGCAGCAGCGGCAGCAGCAGCCCGCCGGCCCCGGCCCCGGTCAGGCCGCCGAGGCTCCACATCCCGTGCAGCGACGACATGACCGGGCGGCCGAGCCGGCGCTCCACCAGGGCGCCCTGGGCGTTCATGGCGACGTCCATCGTGCCGCCGGCCGCGCCGAACAGGAACAGGGCGGCGCAGAGCGACGCGACGTCCGGCATCAGCGAGGGCAGGGGCAGCAGGCCGGCGAAGGCGAGCGCCGTGGCCCGCGTCACCGGGGCGCTGCCCAGCCGGCCGAGCAGGGGGCCGCTGGCGACCATCGCCGTCAGCGCGCCGACCGCGAGGCAGAGCAACGCCGTGCCCAGCACGGCGGCGCTCAGATCCAGATGCGCCTTGATGGCGGGGATGTGGGTGGCCCACACGCCGAAGACGGTGCCGTTCAGGAGGAAGGCGGTCCGGCTTGCCCGCCGCGCCGCCTGCGTGCGGCCTGCTTCGCTGTCCGTCATGATCGCCTCCCGCCGGTTGGTGTTCCGCCGCCGGGCCGGAAGGCGGAGGCCCGGACATGCCGCCCCGTCCCCGTGAAATCAAGCCGGGGGGTGTCCGCCCTCCGGCAGGGCTGCCATGAAAAAAGCCCCGGCGCGGCGGCCGGGGCTGTCGTTGGCGAAGCGGGGGCGCTGCGGCTCAGTGCGCGCCGCCGGCCACCGTCGGGTTGCGGCCGCCGACGATGAAGCGACCCAGATAGGTGGGCACCAGCACCTCGCAGGAGGTCAGCGCGGTGATGCCGAGGTCGGCGAAGCCGGCGGCCGACGGCGACACCACGTTGTCGCGCTTCAGCAGCTCGACCTGGTCGCGGGTCAGCGCCGGGGCCAGCACCGGCACCTTCTCCAGCACGCCGCCCAGCGTCTCGGCGGCGCTCCACGGGATGGTGGCCAGGAAGCGCTTGCGCTGGATGGTCTTCAGCGTCAGCTCCAGCAGTTCGCGGAAGCTGTAGACGCGCGGGCCGCCCAGCTCGAAGGTCCGGCCCTTGGCGCTGTCGAGATCCAGCGAGGCGACGATGGCGTCGGCGAGGTCGCCGACATAGACCGGCTGGAAGCGGGTCTTGCCGCCGCCGATCAGCGGCAGCGCCGGGGCGATCTGCGCCATCGCGGCGAACTTGTTGAAGAAATTGTCCTCCGGCCCGAAGACGATGCTCGGCCGCAGGATGGTCGCCGCCGGATAGGCGTCGAGCACGGCCTGCTCGCCCGCCGCCTTGGAGCGCGCGTAGGAGGCCGGCGAGGCGGCGTCGGCGCCCAGCGCCGAGACATGCACCAGACGCGACACGCCGCCGACGGCGGCGATGCGGGCGATGCGGGCGGCGCAGTCGACATGGGCGGCCTGGAAGCTCTGGGCTCCCCGCTCGTACAGCACGCCGATCAGGTTGATGGCGATGTCGGCGCCCCGGAGCGCGCGGGCGACCGACTCGTCCTTGGTCACGTCGGTGGCGAAGGGGACGATCTGGCCGACGGCGCCGGCGGTCTTCAGGAAGCCGGCCTTGGCCGGGTTGCGCGTCGCGATGCGGACGACGGCGCCCGACTTGGCGAGGCGCCGGATCAGGTGGCGGCCGATGAAGCCCGACCCGCCGAACACCGTGATAACCTGAGTGCGATAGGACATCGACCGTCTCCCCCGTGCCGTGTCGCGCGGGCTCCCTTAGCTGGCGCGCCGCCCGGACCTGATCTCTAGGACATGAATGCGCCGATGCTTATAGCGAAAGCATCCCCGTCCGGCTAGGGCCTCCCATCCATGGGAGCAGCTCCTGGCGGCCGGACCGTTCCGGAAAAATGACGATCCCGAGAAAAAAGCTGTTGACGGCCCCCGGCCCGGTCACTAAAAACCCGTCCACACACCGAGCACCGAGCCCAGGTGGCGGAATTGGTAGACGCGCAGGTTTCAGGTACCTGTGGCAGAAATGTCGTGGAAGTTCGAGTCTTCTCCTGGGCACCATTTCTTTCTACCCGGCTGCGCCGCATGCACAACTCCCCGATCCGGGGCGACCGTGCAGAGCGGCGTTCGTCGTTTCTAGGGTCCGTGGCCGGGGGCCTTCTGCCGGGAACCGACCATGCCCATCGATCTTCATGACGGCGATCTGCCGGACGGCCTCGACCTCGCGGCGAACGCCCGCGACAACGCCGTCGCCATCGACACCGAGACCATGGGGCTGAACCCCCACCGCGACCGGCTGTGCCTGGTCCAGCTCTCGGCCGGCGACGGGGCGGTGCATCTCGTCCAGTTCCGCAAGGGGCAGTACGAGGCGCCGAACCTGAAGCGCCTGCTGGCCGACCCCGCCGTGACCAAGCTGTTCCACTTCGCCCGCTTCGACGTGGCGGTGATGAAGGCCTATCTCGGCGTCTCCTGCCGGCCGGTCTACTGCACCAAGGTCGCCTCCAAGCTGGTCCGCACCTTCACCGACCGCCATGGCCTGAAGGACCTGACCAGGGATCTGATCGGCGTCGAGCTGTCCAAGCAGCAGCAGTCCTCGGACTGGGGCGCTTCCGAGCTGACCCCCGAGCAGATGAAGTACGCGGCGTCGGACGTGCTGCACCTGCACGACCTGAAGGCCAAGCTCGACGTCATGCTGGCGCGCGAGGGGCGGACCCATCTGGCGCAGGCCTGCTTCGACTTCCTGCCGGCGCGCGGCGAGCTCGACCTCGGCGGCTGGGAAGTTCCGGACATCCTGGCGCATTGACCCTTCGCACAAAGTCGCGTCCTCTCCCAAAGGTGGGACAAACCCTGTCCATCCGGCCGTGGGTTTGACCCGACGCCCGCCGGTGGGCATACTGCCCCCTTCGCGGGGCGCCGCCCGCGCTCGTTCCGGCGGGCGGCGCCGTGTTTCTTCCAGAAGGCATCCTGCGTCCATGACCAGCTTGTTGAACGAGGCGGCGGAAGCGATCGGCGATCTGGCCGGATCCGTGACCTCCGGGTCCGGAAGGACGCGGGCGGACGACATCGCCTGCGCCGCCCGCGTCCTGCGCACCGAGGCCGACGCGCTGAACGCGCTGGCCGACGGGCTGGACGGCGCCTTCCTGCGGGCGCTCGACACGCTGCACGGCATCCGCGGCCGCGTCATCGTCACCGGCATGGGCAAGTCGGGCCACGTCGCCCGCAAGATCGCGGCGACGATGGCCTCCACCGGCACGCCGGCCTTCTTCGTCCATCCCGGCGAGGCCAGCCACGGCGATCTCGGCATGATCACCCGCGACGACGCGGTGGTGGCGCTCTCCAACTCCGGCGACACCCACGAGCTGTCGGACATCATCGCCTACACCCGCCGCTTCGACATCCCGCTGATCGGCATGACGCGCCGGGCCGCCTCGGCGCTGGCCGAGCAGTCGGACGTGGCGCTGGTCCTGCCGCCGGTGCCGGAGGCCTGCCCGCTGGGGCTGGCGCCGACCACCTCGACCACCATGATGCTGGCGCTGGGCGACGCGCTGGCCGTGGCGCTGCTGGAGCGCCGGGGCTTCTCCGCCGCCGATTTCCGCGAATTCCATCCGGGCGGGCAGCTCGGCCGCGGGCTGCTGAAGGTGACCGACGTCATGCATGCGGGCGACGGGCTGCCGCTCTGCCGTCTTGATTCCCCGCTGTCCGACGTCATCTTTGAGATGACCGCGAAGCGGCTCGGCTGCGTCGGCGTCACCGACGGTGATGGCGCGCTGGTCGGGATCATCACCGATGGCGACCTGCGCCGCCATCTCGCCCCGGAACTGCTGGCGGAACGCGCGGACCGCATCATGTCGCCCCATCCCAAGACGATCCGGCCGAAGGCGCTGATCGCCGAGGCGTTGCGGGTGATGAACGAGAAGCAGATCACCACCCTGTTCGTGATCGAGGCCGACCGGCCGCTGGGCATCGTGCACATCCACGATTGCCTGCGGGCGGGCGCCGCCTGACCACGGCCGAGCGGAGAAGCCGCCCATGAGCATCGAGGATGGTGTCCAGGAACTGCGGGCCGAGGCCCGCCCGGGCACCCGTCCGGCCGTTCCGCCGCAGGGCGCCGCCCCGGCTCCGGCCTTGCCCCTGGCCGCCGGCCCGGTCCCGCATCACCTGACGGCAGCCTCGCGCGCCCACCGGCGCCGCGACACCCGCCCGGTCAGCCGGGTCTACAGCCGCTTCGTCTCCGCCATGAAGTTCGTGCTGCCGGCCGCCGCCCTGGCGTTGGTGGCGCTGCTGGCGGCGTGGCCGTCGCTGACCAGCCTGCCGACCCCGCGCATCGCCGCGGACAAGGGGCAGAGCGAGATGCTGAAGCCGCGCTATTTCAGCCTGGACGAGCACAACCAGCCCTTCTCCCTGGTCGCCGCCAAGGCCGACAAGTCGACCGACCAGCCGGACATCGTGCTGCTCGACCTGCCCGAGGCGGAGATGACGGAGACCGCCGGCACCTGGGTGACGATCCGTTCCGACAAGGGCTGGTACAACCAGGTGACCGGCATCCTGCTGATGCGCGGCAACGTCCGCGTCATGCGCGACGACGGAAACGAGTTCACCACCGAGGAAGCGGAGACCGACATCCGCAAGGGCAACGCCTGGGGCGACGCCCCCGTGACCGGGCAGGGGCCGCAGGGCGAGATCAACGCCAAGGGCTTCCGCATGACCGACCGCGGCAAGACGGTGGTCTTCCTCAACCAGTCCAAGGCCGAGGTTCAGGCCGCCGAGCGTCCGGGGAGTAAGAAGCGGTGATGCATTCCACGCGCAGCCGGCTGGCCGCCGTCCTCGCCCTTCTCGCCGCCGGGGGCGCCGGCGGCGTCGTCATGCCCGGCGCGGCCCTGGCCCAGGGGCTGCCCGGCATGGGCGGCGGCAAGATCCCGGTCGAGGTCAACGCCGACCAGGCGATCGAGTGGCATCAGGACGTCCGCGCCTACGTGGCGCGCGGCAACGCCTCGGCCAAGCGCGGCGAATCGACCGTCTTCGCCGACGTGCTGACCGCCTATTACCGCGAGGTCCCCGGCAAGGGGAACGAGGTCTTCCAGCTCGTCGCCGACGGCGCCGTCCGCGTGGTCAGCCCGAACCAGCAGGTGTTCGGCGACCACGGCGTCTACGACGTCGACAAGCAGGTCGCCGTGGTGACCGGCAAGGACCTGAAGCTGATCACCACCAAGGACGTGGTGACCGCCCGCGACAGCCTGGAATATTACGAGGCGCGCGAGCTGACCGTGGCGCGCGGCGACGCGGTGGCGGTGCGCGGCGCCGACCGGCTGCGCGCCGACGTGCTGATCGGCCAGCTCAGGAAGATGCCGGACGGCTCCACCCAGATGGAGCGGATCGACGGGTCGGGCAGCGTCGTGGTGACGACGGCGACCGACGTCGCGCTGTCGGACAAGATGGTCTATTCGGTCGCCGACAACGTCGCGGTGCTGATCGGCAACGTGAAGATCACGCGCGGCGACAACCAGCTGAACGGCGAGGCCGCCGAGATGAACATGAACACCAAGATCAACCGCGTCATCGCCGGCCCCACCGCCGGGCGGGTCAGCGGCCTGCTGATCCCCGGCCAGAACGGTCCGGAAGCGGGCGGCTCCCAGGGCAGGCCGGCCTCCGGCGCCAGGCCGGCGGCGGCGAAGCCGTGACCGTGCTGACCGCCAACGGGCCGGGCGCCGCCGCCACCGCGGCCGCTCCCGCCGAGGGGCTGGTCGCCCGCCATCTCGGCAAGTCCTTCAAGAAGCGCCCGGTCGTCCGCGACGTGACGGTCAGCGTCCAGCGCGGCGAGGCGGTCGGGCTGCTCGGCCCCAACGGGGCGGGCAAGACGACCTGCTTCTACATGATCACCGGGCTGATCGCCGCCGATTCCGGCACCATCACGCTGGACGGGCAGGACATCACCGCCCTGCCGATGTACCGGCGCGCCCGGCTCGGCATCGGCTACCTGCCGCAGGAGGCCTCGATCTTCCGCGGCATGACGGTGGAGAACAACATCCGCTCGGTGCTGGAGGTTGTCGAGAGCGACCGCGACGCGCGCGAGGCGATGCTGGACGAGCTGCTGGCCGAATTCTCCGTCACCCATCTGCGCCGCGCCCCCGCCCTGGCGCTGTCGGGCGGCGAGCGCCGCCGTGTCGAGATCGCCCGCGCGCTGGCCGGGCAGCCGCACTTCATCCTGCTCGACGAGCCGCTGGCCGGCATCGACCCGATCGCGGTGAACGACATCCGCGAGCTGGTCGGGCACCTGCGCGACCGGGGAATCGGCGTGCTCATCACCGACCACAACGTGCGAGAAACTTTAGACCTAGTCGATCGGGCATATATTTTGCACGATGGTGTGGTACTAATGGAGGGCGGGCCGGCGGAGATCGTGGCGCACGAGGATGTGCGCCGGGTCTACCTCGGCGACCGGTTCAGCCTCTAGCACTCGGTTCCCTGTCCATGGCGCTTGCTCAACGTCTCGATCTCCGACAAGCCCAAACACTGGTGATGACGCCGCAGTTGCAGCAGGCGATCAAGCTGCTGCAACTGTCGAACATCGAGCTGTCGGACTTCGTGGACCGCGAGATCGAACAGAACCCGCTGCTGGAGCGCGACAGCGGCCCCGGCGACGGCGGCAGCGACCCGGTCGGCGGCGAGGCGCAGGGGGGGCTGGACGGGCCGGGCGGCGCGGAGCCGGGCGGCTCGCTGGCCGACAGCCTCAACGGGCGCGACGACGGGCCGGCCCCGCCGTCGGCGGACGGGCGCACCCGCGACACGGTGGAGCTGACCTCGTCGGACACCATGGGGGCCTCGTCGGAATCGCCGCTCGACACCGATTTCGAGAATGTCTACGCCGACGACCGCTTCTCCGACGGTTCGGACGGCGGCAACGAGGTCTACGGCTCCTACAGCGAGCGCGGCGGGCGCAGCGGCTTCGAGGACGACGACTCCAACCTGGAGGCGACGCTCACCGGCGAGATCAGCCTGCGCGACCACCTGACCGAGCAGCTCAAGATCGACCTGCCCGACCATGGCGACCAGTTGATCGGGCTGGCGCTGATCGACATGCTGGACGAGGCCGGCTGGCTGGTCGGCTTCGACGCCGCGGCGCTGGCCGGACAGCTTGGCTGCGATCCGGCGCGGGTGGAGCGGGTGCTGACGGCCTGCCAGCGCTTCGACCCGCCGGGCATCTTCGCCCGCTCGCTGAAGGAATGCCTGGCGATCCAGCTTCGCGAGAAGAACCGGCTCGACCCGGCGATGCAGGCGCTGCTCGACAATCTGGAGCTGCTGGCGGCGCGCAACCTGCCGGCCATCATGAAGGTCTGCGGCGTCGACGCCGAGGACGTCGCCGACATGGTCGCCGACATCCGCAAGCTGAATCCCAAGCCGGCGCTGTGCTTCGACCACACCCCGGCGCAGCTCGTCACCCCCGACATCCTGATGCGGCCCAACCCCGGCGGCGGCTGGTTGATCGACCTCAACCCCGACACCCTGCCGCGCGTGCTGGTCAACCAGCGCTATTTCGCGCGCATCTCCGACGCCACCCGCAACAAGGCCGACAAGGAGTATCTGGCGGAGAAGTTCCAGTCGGCCAACTGGCTGGTGAAGTCGCTGCACCAGCGGGCGACCACCATCCTGAAGGTGGCCTCCGAGATCATCCGCCAGCAGGACGCCTTCTTCATCCACGGCGTCTCGCACCTGAAGCCGCTGATCCTGCGCGACATCGCCGAGGCGATCGGCATGCACGAGAGCACGGTCAGCCGCGTCACCACCAACAAGTTCATGGCGACCCAGCGCGGCGTGTTCGAACTGAAGTATTTCTTCACCTCGGCCATCCAGGGGGCCGACGGGCAGGCCGCCCATTCGGCGGAGGCGGTGCGGCACCGCATCAAGACCATGATCGACGCCGAGAAGCCCGAGGACGTCCTGTCCGACGACAAGCTGGTGGAGATTCTGCGCGCCGAGGGGATCGACATTGCGCGGCGGACGGTCGCGAAGTATCGTGAAGCGATGAAAATACCGTCGTCGGTGCAGAGACGCCGTGCCAAGATGTCACGCATGTAGCCGGAACCCGCGGGGGCGCGCTTCGTTGACAGTCTAGGGACCCCCGACTAAGGTCGCGGCTCGCGTACGGCGGACCGTCGTCTCTCCATCGTCCCCAGCGGACCAATATTGGAAACGTTCCAACATGCAACTGACTGTCAAAGGCAAGCAGCTTGACGTGGGCGACGCCCTGCGCACCCATGTGGCCGACAGCCTGACCACCGTCGTCGGCAAGTACTTCAACAAGCCGATCGAAGCCAACGTCGTTCTGGCCAAGGACGCGCACCTCTACAAGGCCGACATCCAGGTCCATGTGGGCCGCGGCATCGTCCTGCAGAGCGCCGCCGACGCGACGGAGCCGTATCCGGCCTTCGACACGGCCTGCGACAAGCTGGCCAAGCGCCTGCGCCGCTACAAGAGCCGCCTGCGCGACCACCATGGCGAGAACGGCTCCGCCGCCGTCGAGGCGCTGCCCGCCCGCTACCAGATCCTGGAGGCCGAGGCCGACGACCACGAGGCCGAGGCCCCGGTCGACGGCGCGCACCAGCCGATGGTCGTGGCCGAGATGGAAACCTCCATCGCCACCCTGTCGGTCAGCGAGGCGGTGATGCGCCTGGAGCTGGCCCAGGCTCCGGCGCTGATGTTCCACAACGGCGTGCACGGTCGCCTGAACATGGTGTACCGCCGCGCCGACGGGAACATCGGCTGGGTCGATCCGGCGGAGAAGGCCGGCGCCTGACCCCAGGCGCCGACCCTTTCCCCCTGGTCTGAAGCCTCATGCTCGACCTCATAGCGCCGCACGCCATCCTCCCGAACCTGAAGGCCGGCAGCAAGAAGCAGGCCCTCCAGGAGCTGGCGCGCAAAGCGTCCGATCTGACCGGTCAGCACGAGCGGGCGATCTTCGACGTCCTCCTGGAACGCGAGCGGCTGGGCACGACCGGCGTGGGGCATGGCATCGCCATTCCCCACGGCAAGCTGTCCAGCCTCGACCGTGTCCACGGCGTCTTCGCCCGCCTGGAACGTCCCATCGATTTCGACGCGATCGATGAGCAGCCGGTGGATCTGATCTTCCTTCTTCTCGCCCCGGAGCAGGCGGGGGCCGACCATCTGAAGGCGCTCGCCCGCGTGTCGCGCCTGCTGCGCGACCAGTCCATGTGCGAGAAGCTGCGCGGTGCCCAGTCGGGCGACGCGATCTACGCCCTGTTGACCCAGCATGAGGCCAGCCCGACCGCCTGACGGGCTTCCATGACGGGACGTACGCCGCGAGGGCCGCCGCACGGGTTGCGCGGCCCTTTTTCTTTGGGCCTCTTTTCTTGGGGCGGCATCGGCGTATAGTCGTCGTCATGCCGAACACGCTGCGCAAGGTCTGGATTTCGCCGGGTGACTATCTCGCCGCCGAACGGACGGCCGAGCTGCGGCACGAGTATGTCGATGGCGAGATCTTCGCCATGGTCGGCGCCAGCCGCCGGCACGCGGGGATCGTGGCCCGCTTCGGCTTCGCCATCCGGCAGGCGGCCCTGCGCCGGGGCTGTGATGCCTTCCTGAACGACGTCAAGGTCCGCGTCGAGGCGGCGAACGCCTACTACTACCCGGACATCGTGGCGACCTGCCATCCGGGCGACGACGATCCCTATGTGGTCGAGGCGCCGGTCCTGGTCGTGGAGGTGCTGTCGGACAGCACCGAGGCGGTCGACCGCCGCGAGAAGCGGGTGAACTACCAGACGATCCCCTCCCTGCGCGAGATCGTGCTGGTGGCGCAGAACGAACGGCGGATCGAGATCTACCGCCGCGAGGGCGGTGGCTGGGTCGCCGACATCGTCACCGAGGGCGAGGTCACGCTGGCCGCGTTGGACCTTTCTCTGCCGCTGGCCGCGGTGTACGAGGACTGAGGGGAGGCGGGGCGCTCGGGGGCGCCGAGGGGGGCTCGCTCTTGCCCGGCTTCACCGTTTCAAGAAGGCGGATGATCCGTTCGAACTCCGGGAAGACTTTCGCGATGCCGCTGGCCGGCTCGAGGAGTGTCACGAACAGACACGCGGCCGCCACCACGGTCAGGCTTCCGCCGATGATCATCTTCGCTGTTCCCTTGACCAATTCGGGGCGAAGCTCCTTGCGGACATCCTGGGCGAAGCGGAACAGCTCCTTTGCGACGGCGGCAGAGCCCTTCGTGACGCGCAGCAGCGCGGTCAGGAAGTTGCGGGCCGAAAGCGCGTACATCGCGACGCGCCACCGTTTCAGGTCGTCGGCGGCCGGTTCGGCACTGTCTTCCGACAGGGTGGCGAAGGCGGCTCGGGTGTCCGGCCCGACGACCTCCGCGTCCTTCACCCCCTCGCGCAACATATCGAGCTGCAAGATCAAGGTGGCGGCGTTGTCCGCTGACAGGCTGTTCGCCAGCCGGTCGACATCCCGTCTCCACAAGGTGGGCAGGCAGTGGCACAGGCGGCGCGCGGTGTCGGCGAGATCGCCTAGATCCGCCAGGATGCGGGACGGCAGTTCCGCCTTGTCCTGCGGGTTGTCGAGCGCGTTGGCGAGCCGTTCGAGGGAGATGGTCCGGGAATCCACCAGCGCCGGGCGGAGATCGGCGGTGCGCTCGCTCAGAACCTCCCGCAGCTTGCCGACCTTGCGGGCGATGTCGGGAGGGAGGTTGTGGCCGCGGTCGGCGAGATCGTCGAGCAGCCCTTGCGCCTTGTCGCGGGCCTCATCCAGATAATCCTGCGCGATCCCCCCATCCTCGGGCAGGGCATCCGGCGGCAGGATTTCCAGGCGCCCGTCACGCCAGTCGAACAGATAGGGAGCGGGCTGCTGGGCCGGCAGCTTGTCCAGGGCGTCGGCGAGCGCGGCCGGGCTTGCGACGTCGGCCGGGGCGATACTGTCTGAGTCGTCTTTTTCCTTCAGCCACTCCACAATATCGGCATTAACCGCCTTCGGGGGGCGCCTCCACCAATCATTCTCCTGACTGCCGATCCGTAAGGTCAATGTTTCGCCAAAAAAGTCACGTGGCGGTGCGCCGCTTTTCAGGCCGGCTAACGCTTCGTACCAACGGATCCAGGGATGAAAGCCATGAGCGGTAGCAAAATCGCTTTTCGCGAAGCGTATCCAGATATTGTGAATCTGTTTTGGTGCACCCTCTGGCCACAGTGGCTGTTTCGCTAGCAATGCTCCCAATTCGGTGTCTGAAGATTCTTGGTGTTCCAATAGCCAATAGGCATCATTGGACAATGACAACCAAACGTCGGCGGCGGCGGCGTAGGCGCGAGCATGGGTGGCGTCAGCGGCAGCATCGGTGGCGGCATAGGCAGCGTCAGCGGCGTCAGCGACAGTGTGGGCGGCGGCAGCGGCAGTGGCAGCGGCAGCTGCGTGGGCGGCGGTGGAGGCAGCGGCGTTAGAGGCAGCAATTATATACTTACCTGGAAAAATCTGCGTAGGTAAAGCCAGGAAGTTGGCGCGAATCGTTGCGAGGATCAGGCGTTCTCGCCAACCGGGTGGCTTGCTTCCCATCGCTGTTTCGCCAGCCACCAAGCCGTCAAGTGGCAACACGCGTAGCGCGATGCGGAAGGCGAGCGCACGTGACCAGTCGATCGGCTTGTCTCGAAGCCAGAGCTTCACATCTCTGCGGGACTTGAACAATAATCGATCTGTCAAGATATATTCATCCGCTGTTGCGCGTTATGGTTATGTAAAATTCCGGCATGCGGCTTGGAAACATTTTCGTCCCACTAAGTCTCCCTTTAGAATAGAGGGTTTTTCAACAGTCGACAACTGGAAACATTTGAGGCTTTTCCTCAAGAACCGAATTCGTAGGCCAACGACTCTCTTCCGAAGTGGGACGAAAAACGCTCACACACGCTCGGCCCAGCCCATGTAGTTGACCTCCAGGTCCTTCGGATTCAGCCGGAACTCGTCGGCCAGCGGGTTGTACGTGATGCCGGTCAGGTCGCGTACGCCCAGCCCGTACGCGCGTACGGCGGCGTTCAGTTCGGACGGGCGCAGGAATTGGCGCCAATTGTGGGTGCCGCGCGGCATCCAGCGCAGGATGTACTCGGCCCCGACGATGGCCAGCGCGAAGGATTTCGGGGTGCGGTTCAGCGTGGCGAGGAACAGGACGCCGCCCGGCGCCAGCAGATCGGTGCAGGACTTCACGAACAGGTCGACGTCGGCGACATGCTCGATCACCTCCATCGCCAGCACCACGTCGAAGCGCTCGCCGCCGGCGGCCAGATCCTCGGCGGTGGTGGTGCGGTAGTCCACGGCGGTGCCGGTCTCGGCGGCGTGGGTGGCCGCCGTTCTGATGTTCTTTTCCGAGGCGTCGACCCCGACCACCGTGGCGCCCATGCGGGCGATCGGCTCGGCCAGCAGGCCGCCGCCGCAGCCGATGTCGACGACGCGGACGCCGGCCAGCGGAGAGGGCGCCAGCGGATCGCGGCCCAGCCGCCTGCACACCGTGTCGCGGATGTAGGCGAGGCGCAGCGGGTTCAGCCGGTGCAGCGGCCGGAACTTGCCGGCCGGATCCCACCATTCGGCGGCGATGGCGGAAAAGCGGGCGACGTCCTCGGGATCGATCGTTCCAAAGGACGTTTCCGAGGGCGTGGCGTGCGGAGTTCCGGCGGTCGCGGTCATGGCTGGGATTTCCGTGGGGTGGTTGACGGTTGGCATGCGGGGCAACCTTGCCTCGCTGTGAGCGAGGGAGTATGGATACGCCGCCCCGCGCCGGCAACGGTAGAGCGGGGGTGCCGCATGCCGCCCTTCGTCACGGATCTCGCCAGGGCTCCCGTGAAGGCGGCCAGAGAATTGGTGTGAGGTATGGCGCGGATCGTCCTGAAGTTCGGAGGCACGTCGGTCGGCGACATCGACCGCATCAAGAACGTGGCCCGGAAGGTCGAGCAGGAAGTCAAGGCGGGCCATCAGGTCGCCGTCGTCGTGTCGGCGATGTCCGGCGTGACCAACCAGCTCGTCAAATACTGCAACGAGATCGACAAGCTGCACGACGCGCGCGAGTACGACGCCGTCGTCGCCTCGGGCGAGCAGGTGACCTCCGGTCTCCTCGCCGTGGCCTTGCAGTCGATCGGCATCCCGGCGCGCTCCTGGGCGGGCTGGCAGATTCCGATCCACACCGACGACACGCACGGCAAGGCGCGCATCGTCTCCATCGACACCACCCAGATGGAAAAATCCATGCAGACCGGCGAGGTCGCCGTGGTCGCGGGGTTCCAGGGGGTGACGAAGGAGGGGCGCATCACCACGCTCGGCCGCGGTGGCTCCGACACCTCGGCGGTGGCGCTGGCGGCGGCGGTGAAGGCCGACCGCTGCGACATCTACACCGACGTGGACGGGGTCTACACCACCGACCCGCGCATCGTGACCAAGGCCAAGAAGCTCGATAAGATCACCTACGAGGAGATGCTGGAGCTGGCCTCGCAGGGCGCCAAGGTGCTTCAGACCCGCTCGGTCGAGATGGCGATGAACCACCGCGTGCGCGTGCAGGTGCTGTCGAGCTTCGAGGCGGCGGCGGGCAGCTCGCTTCCGGGAACCCTGGTTGTTGACGAGGACGAGATCGTGGAAAAGGAAGTTGTGAGCGGCATCGCCTACAGCCGCGACGAGGCGAAGATCACCCTGGTCGGCGTCGCCGACCGTCCGGGCGTGGCCGCCGCCATCTTCGGGCCGCTGACCGACAACGCCGTCAACGTCGACACGATCGTCCAGAACGTGTCGGAGGACGGCAAGTCGACCGACATGACCTTCACCGTCGGCAAGGCCGACCTCGCGCGCGGCGTGAAGGTGCTGGAGGACGCGAAGGAGACGCTGAACTACAAGCGCATCATCTCCGACGCCAACGTCGTCAAGGTGTCGGTCATCGGCGTCGGCATGCGCAGCCACGCCGGCGTCGCCCAGCGGATGTTCAAGGCGCTGGCCGACAAGGGCATCAACATCCAGGTCATCTCGACCTCCGAGATCAAGATTTCGGTCCTGATCGCCGAGGAGTACGCGGAGCTGGCGCTGCGCGCCCTGCACACCGCCTATGGCCTCGACGCCGCCTGACGCTGCGTTGAGGAAACAGGGAAGGGAGAGCCGGGCATGACCGAGACGGCGACGACCGTAACGGCGGCAAGGGCACGGCTCGACCGGCTGTGGGCGCGCGGCTGCGCCTTCCTCGGCACGCGCACCGCCGTGATGGGCGGCGCGATGAGCTGGGTGTCGGAGCGGAATCTGGTCTCGGCGATCTCGAACGCCGGCGGTTTCGGCGTCCTGGCCTGCGGGTCGATGGCGCCGGACCAGCTTGCGGCGGAGATCGCCGGCACCAAGGCGCTGACGGCGGAGCCGTTCGGCGTCAACCTCATCAACATGCACCCGGAACTCGACCGGCTGATCGACGTCTGCCGCGAGCAGGCGGTCGGCCATGTCGTCATCGCCGGCGGCTTTCCGTCCGGCGCCACGCTGCGCCGCATCAAGGACGGCGGCGCCAGGGCGATGGCCTTCGCGCCGACGCTGGTCAGCGGCCGGCGCATGGTCCGCCAGGGCGCCGACGCGCTGGTGATCGAGGGCACCGAGGCCGGCGGCCACATCGGCCCGGTCTCCACCACCGTGCTGGCGCAGGAAATCCTGCCCGACCTGCGCGAGGTCCCGGTCTTCGTCGCCGGCGGCATCGGACGCGGCGAGGCGATCGTCGCCTATCTGGAGCTGGGGGCGGCCGGCGTGCAGGTCGGCACGCGCTTCGTCTGCGCCAGCGAATCCATCGCGCACGCCAACTTCAAGCAGACGTTCATTCGCGCTTCCGCGCGGGACGCGCAGGTGTCGGTGCAGATCGACCCGCGCTTCCCGGTGATCCCGGTCCGCGCGCTGGCCAACGCCGGCAGCAAGGCCTTCATGGAGCTTCAGCGCGCCGTGATCGCCAAGGTCGACGCCGGGGCGCTGACCCGCGACGAGGGGCTGCTGGAGATCGAGCATTTCTGGGCCGGCGCCCTGCGCCGCGCGGTGATCGACGGCGACGTCGAGACCGGTTCCCTGATGGCCGGCCAGAGCGTCGGCCTCGTCACCCGCGAACAGCCGGTGACGGACATCCTGGCCGAATTGATCGCCCAGGCCGAAACGGCGCTGGCGCGCCGTGGCGGCGATGGGGCATCCTTGGACAGGACGGAGGTGGCGGAGGCGGCGGAGACGCCCACGGCTCTGGGAGCGTTGTAGCGATGACCAGCACCCTCGACCTGACGGCCGGCCCCAGCTTCGACGGCGCCTCCTCGCGCCGGCTGCTGGCCCATCTGCGGGACATCATGGCCGGGTCGGGGTCGGGGCAGGAGCGGCTGGACAAGATCGTCACGCTGATCGCGGCGGAGATGCGGGCCGACGTCTGCTCCTGCTACGTCATGCGCGCCGGCGAGGTGCTGGAGCTGTTCGCCACCGAGGGCCTGAACAAGACCGCCGTCCACAACACCCGCCTGCGGGTCGGCGAGGGCATCGTCGGCTACATCGCCGGCCACGCCCGGCCGCTGGCGCTCGACAACGCGCCGTCGCACCCCAGCTTCGCCTACCGGCCGGAGACCGGCGAGGATCCCTTCCTGTCGATGGCCGGCGTGCCGGTGCTGCGCGGCGGCAAGGTGCGCGGCGTGCTGGTGATCCAGCACAAGGACCGCCGTCCCTACGTCGAGGAGGAGGTCGAGAGCCTCCAGACCATCGCCATGGTCGTCGCCGAGCTGGTCGCCCAGAGCGAGCTGGTCGGCGCGTCGGAGGTCTCGACATCCGGCGACCCGGTGCTGCTGCCGGCCCGCCTGTCGGGTGTGGCCATGAGCCCCGGCCTCGCCATGGGGCTGGCGGTGATCCACCGCCCGCAGCTGACCATCCGCCAGCTGGTGGCGGAGGACGCCGAGGCCGAGCTGGAGCGCTTCAACGCCGCGCTCGTCACCATGCACAGCGCCATCGACGATCTGCTGGAGGCGGCGACGCTGGCCGGCTTGGGCGAGCCGCGCGACATCCTGGAGACCTACCGGATGTTCGCCGAGGACCGCGGCTGGCTGTCGCGCATCCGCGAGGCGATCCGCGCCGGCCTGACGGCGGAGGCGGCGGTGCAGCAGGTGCAGAACGACACCCGCGCCCGCATGAGCCACCTGACCGACCCCTACATCCGCGAGCGGCTGCAGGATTTCGAGGATCTGACCAACCGGCTGCTTCAGCACCTCGCCGGCAAGACCTCCAGCGCCGACGGGGCGACGCAGCCGGACGACATGATCCTGGTCGCCCGCTCGATGGGGCCGGCGGAGCTGCTGGACTACGACCGCTCGCGGCTGCGCGGCCTGCTGCTGGAGGAGGGAACCCCCTCCAGCCACGTCTGCATCGTCGCCCGCGCGCTGAACATCCCGGTGGTGCAGGCGGCCGACGCGCTGAACCGCATCGAGGCGCTCGACCAGCTGATCGTCGACGGCGACCACGGGCAGGTCTTCATCCGCCCGGCCGAAGACATCCAGATGGCCTTCGCCGACAGCGTCGCGCTCCAGCACCGCAAGGAGCAGATGTACGCGGAGATCCGCAACCTGCCCTCGGTGACGCGCGACGGCGTGCCGATCTCGATCCAGCTGAACTGCGGCCTGCTGATCGACCTGCCGCATCTCCAGGCCAGCGGGGCGGAGGGCATCGGCCTCTACCGCACCGAGATCCCCTTCATGGTCCGCGCCTCCTACCCGGACGTGAAGGCGCAGACCGAACTCTACTCCCGGATCATGGACGAGGCGGGCGAGAAGCCCATCGTCTTCCGCACGCTCGACGTCGGCGGCGACAAGATGCTGCCCTACATGACCGGCGGCGAGGAGGAGAACCCGGCGCTCGGCTGGCGCGCGGTGCGCATCGGTCTCGACCACCCGTCGCTGCTGCGCCAGCAGCTCCGCGCGCTGTTGCAGGCCGCCGCCGGGCGGCCGCTGTCGGTGATGTTCCCGATGATCGCCGAGGTCGCCGAACTCGACGCCGCCCGCCGCCTGCTCGATCTGGAGCTGAAGCGGCAGGCCGGGCAGGGCGTCGAGCCGCCGAGCCGCCTGCGCGTCGGCACGATGATCGAGGTGCCGTCGCTGCTGTGGCAACTGCCGGCCCTGCTGCCCAGGGTCGATTTCCTGTCGGTCGGCTCCAACGACCTGATGCAGTATCTCTACGCCGCCGACCGCGGCAACCCGCGCACCTCGACCCGCTACGACGCGCTGTCGCCGGGGATGCTGTGCGTCATGCGTCGGCTGGTCGATGAATGCGCCAAGAACAAGGTGCCGCTCAGCCTGTGCGGCGAGATGGCCGGGCGGCCGCTCGACGCCATGGCGCTGATCGGCGCCGGCTTCCGCACGCTGTCGATGGCGCCGCCCTCGGTCGGGCCGGTGAAGACGATGCTGCGCTCGCTCGACGTGGCGGCGCTGCGGCAGTACATGTCGGGCCTGTATCTTGGCGCCGACCACAGCCTGCGCGACAAGCTGAAGACCTTCGCCCGCGATCACGGCGTCCTCATCTGAGGATGGCTTGATCCGAGGGGGCTTGGCGGCCTCAATCCGGTTGCGCCGCCGGGGCGGCTTGTCGTACCCATTCCGCTTGCGCGTCCCCGGCGGGGATGCCCGACCCAGCGAGACGGCAATTCCATGGCCAAGCGCAAGCTTTTCGACGATTACGTCCCGGTTCCGGCCGGTCCCACCGTCTCCGAAACGTTGCGCGACGCGCGCATCGCCATGGGGCACGAGCTGCGCGACGTCGCGTCGATGCTGCGCATCCGCTACCCGTACCTCCAGGCCATCGAGGACGGGCGTTTCCAGGATCTGCCGGGCGCGGCCTACGCCGCCGGCTTCCTGCGCTCCTACGCCGAGTATCTCGGGCTCGACCCGGAGAGCATCGTCGCCCGCTACAAGGAGGAGGCGGCGGGGGCCCTGCGCCAGCAGGAGCTCTACCTGCCGACCCCGGCGACGGAGGAGCGGGTTCCCGGCGGAACGCTGCTGCTGATGACGCTGGTGCTGGGCGGCATCGTCTATGGCGGCTGGTACTATCTGTCGGCGACCGACCGGTCGATGGCCGATCTGGTGCCGGCGCTGCCCGACCGGCTGGTGTCGCTGCTCGACACGCTGCCGTTCAGGGGCGGCGCCGCGCCGTCCGCCGACCCGGCCCCGCCGGCCGTTTCCCAGTCCGCCCCCCAGCAGACGGCGGCGCTGCCGTCCTCCACGGCTCCGGTTCCGGCCGCTGCGCCGTCCGCTTCCGTTGCCGCGCCCCCTCCCGTTTCCCCGGCGACCACCTCCCCCCCGCTGGCCACCCCATTGGCCGCCCCGGCGGCGCCGGCTCCCGCTCCGGCCGGGGCCTCGTCTCCCGTGGTGGCGCCGCCCCTGCCGCCCGCCAAGCCGCCCGCCGTCGCGGCGCTGCCGCCGTCGGCGGCTCCGGTTCCGCAGACGCCCGCTCCGGCGGGGGTGACCAACGTGCCGCCGCCTCCGGCGGAGGACGACGACGAGGGGTCGCCGCAGGAGCCGACGCCGCTGGCCGCCGCCCCGCCGCCGGCCGCCCCGGCCCCGCGCCCGGCGGAAGCGGCCCCGGCCAACCCGAACGCCAAGGTCTACGGGCTGCAATACCAGAATGTCCGGCTCGTCCTGAAGGCGACCCAGGAGAGCTGGTTGCAGATCCGCGACGGCAGCGAGATCGTCTTCACCCGCGTGCTGAAGCCTGGCGACACCTACCGCGTTCCCGACAAGGCCGGGGTGCGGGTGCGCACCGGCAACGCCGGCGGCCTTGTGGTGGTCGCCGACGGCGCGGAGAGCGGCCCGCTCGGCTCGGTCGGTCAGGTGCTGCGCGACGTCTCCATCGACGCCCATGGTGTCGTCCGCCCCGCCGGGCGCTGAGCCCGGCGCCGCGAAACCCCGTGTCGCGGAACCCTGTGTCCTGGAACTGGCGCTTGAATCCGCCGCGGGGGACCGTACTTCTGACGTGACCCCGGCCGTGTGCGCACACACGGATCCCGGCCCCCCGTCGTCGCCCCCGACGCTGTCTTGAGGCCCCTGCCATGACCGTGCGTGCCTACCGCCAGATCCTCCGCCGCAAGTCCCGCCAGATCCGGGTCGGCAACGTGCTCGTCGGCGGCGACGCGCCGATCTCGGTCCAGACCATGACCAACACGCCGACCACCGACGTGAAGGCGACGGTCGAGCAGATCCAGGCGGCCGAGCGGGTGGGGGTGGACATCGTCCGCGTCTCCTGCCCCGACCGCGAGTCGGCGCTGGCCCTGAAGGACATCGTGAAGCAGGTGTCGGTGCCGGTCGTCGCCGACATCCATTTCCATTACAAGCGCGCCATCGAGGCGGCGGAGAGCGGGGCGGCCTGCCTGCGCATCAACCCCGGCAACATCGGCTCGCCCGAACGGGTGCGCGAGGTGGTGAAGGCGGCCAAGGACCATGGCTGCTCGATGCGCATCGGCGTCAACGCCGGCTCGCTGGAGCAGGATCTGCTGGAGAAGTACGGCGAGCCCTGCCCCGAGGCGATGGTCGAGAGCGCGCTGAACCACGCGAGGATCCTGGAGGACAACGACTTCCGCGAGTTCAAGATCTCGGTGAAGGCGTCGGACACCTTCCTGGCGGTCGCCGCCTACCAGGCGCTGGCCGAGGCCTGCGACTACCCGCTGCACATCGGCATCACCGAGGCCGGCGGCCTGCGCGCCGGGACGGTGAAGTCCTCCATCGGGCTCGGCATGCTGCTGTGGTCGGGCATCGGCGACACGCTGCGCGTCTCCCTGTCGGCCGAGCCGGCGGAGGAGGTGCAGGTCGGCTACGAGATGTTGAAGTCGCTCGGCCTGCGCCGGCGCGGCGTGACGGTGATCTCCTGCCCGAGCTGCGCGCGGCAGAACTTCAACGTCATCAAGACGGTGGAACTGCTGGAGGCGCGTCTGGCCCACATCACGACGCCGCTGACCCTGTCGGTGATCGGCTGCGTGGTGAACGGCCCCGGCGAGGCGCGCGAGACCGACATCGGCCTGACCGGCGGCGGCAACAACACCCACCAGATCTACCTGTCCGGCGTCACCGACCACCGGCTGAAGGACAAGGACATCGTCGATCACCTCGTCGGGTTGGTCGAGAAGAAGGCCGCCGAGGTCGAGGCGGCTAAGGCGACCGAGAAGGCGGCTGCCGCGGCGGAGTAAGGTTTTTTGACACAGATGAACACAGATAGACACAGATGAACATGATGCACATCGGGTTTCATGCCAAATGGAATCGATGTTAATATTATTATATTCATCTGTGTTTATCTGTGTTCATCTGTGTCTCAATAAACATCAGCCAACGCGCGAACCCCCGCGACGGGCAGGGACGAAACGACCACCGGCGTGACCACCACCTCCTACTTCGTCATCGGCGCCAGCCACCGGACCTGCTCCGGCGCGATCCGCGACGGTCTCGCGACCGACGAGGCGGAGGTGCCGGGCATGCTGGAGCGTCTGCGCGCCGCCGGGGTGACGCAGGCGGTGTGGCTCAGCACCTGCGATCGGGTCGAGGTGCAGGCCGTCCACGAGCGCCCCAACGAGGCGGCGCTGGCCATCGCCGGCCTGATGGCCGAGCGGGTCGGGCTGCCGACGCCGGATCTCGCCGACCAGCTCTACACCCGCACCGGGCTCGACGCGGTGCGCCATCTGTTCGCGGTGGCCTGCTCGCTCGACAGCCAGATCGTCGGCGAGCCGCACATCCTGGGCCAGCTCAAGGCCGCCCACCGCACCGCCGCCGCCGGCGGGCTGACCGGGCCGGAGCTGGAGGCGGCGATGCAGGCGGCCTACGCCGCCGCCAAGCGGGTGCGCAGCGAGACGCCGATCGCCGAGGGCGCCACCTCGCTGGCCGCCGCCGCCGTCCAGGTGGCGCGCGACCTGCACGGCAACCCGAAGCGCTGCGCCGCCCTGCTGATCGGGCTCGGCGACATGGGCACGCTGGTGCTCGATGGCTTGCGCGAGGCCGGCCTGCCGCGGCTGACCGTCACCGCCCCGGTGGACCGCCGGGCCGAGGCGGCGGCGCGGCGGCTCGACGGGCATTTCGCGCCCTGGTCGGATCTCGACTCCGCGCTGGCCGGGGCCGATATCGTGGTGACCGCGGCCGGGCTGGGGCGCTATATCCTGACCTCCGGGATGATGGAGGCGGCGTTGAGGCGCCGCCGCCGCCGCCCGGTGTTCGTGGTCGACGCCGCGATCCCCTCCGACGTGGAGCCGGCGGTCGCCGGCATGGACGGCGCCTTCGTCTACGACCTCGCCGACCTGGAGCGGGTGGCCTTGCAGGGCCGTGTCGGGCGCGAGGCGGCGACCCAGGCCGCCTGGAGCATCGTCGACGAGGCGCTGGCCGCCTTCGCCCGCGACCGCGCCGAACGCGCCGCCGTGCCCGCCGTGGCGGCGCTGCGCATGCATTTCGAGGGGGAGCGGCGGCGGCTGCTGGTCGAGCACGGCGACCTCGACGCCGCCTCGGCGACGCGGCTGCTGGTGAACCGGCTGCTGCACGGGCCGTCGGAGGTGCTGCGGGCGCTGGCGGCCGACCATGACGGGGTTGGGTTGGCCGAACGGGCCGCGGCCGAACGGCTGTTGTTTCGCTTGTTCCGTCTGGACGGGACGAGCGCTGTGGAACGCGAAGAGGACGAGCGACGTGAGCCTGGACGAGAAGTTCAATAGGGTCGTGGCCCGCCACGACGAGCTGCGCGACGCGCTCGCCGCCGGTCTGGCGGAGTCGGGCGAGTTCGCCCGGCTGTCGAAGGAGTACGCCGACCTCACCCCGATCGCCGAGGCCATCGCCGAGCTGAAGAAGGTCAAGGCCGAGGCCGCCGACCTCGCCCAGATGATCGCCGACCCGGACGGCGATCCCGAGATGAAGGCGATGGCGGAGGAGGAGTTCCGCGACCTCTCCAAGCGCATCCCCGATTTCGAGCGGCGCGTCCAGGTCTCGCTGCTGCCCAAGGACGAGGCGGACGAGAAGAACGCCATCCTGGAGGTGCGCGCCGGCACCGGCGGCGACGAGGCGGCGCTGTTCGCCGCCGAGCTGTTCGAGATGTACCGCCGCTATGCCGCCGCGCGCGGCTGGCGCTTCGAGGCGATGGACGTCAGCGAGACCGGCATCGGCGGCTACAAGGAGGCGACGGCCAACATCACCGGCCGCAACGTGTTCGCCCGCCTGAAGTTCGAGTCGGGCGTCCACCGGGTGCAGCGGGTGCCGGCGACCGAGGCGCAGGGCCGCATCCACACCTCCGCCGCGACGGTGGCGGTGCTGCCGGAGGCCGAGGAGGTCGACATCCACATCGACGAGAAGGATCTGCGCATCGACGTGTTCCGCTCGTCGGGGCCGGGTGGGCAGTCGGTGAACACGACCGACAGCGCGGTGCGCATCACCCACCTGCCGACCGGCCTCGTCGTCAGCCAGCAGGACGAGAAGTCGCAGCACAAGAACAAGGCCAAGGCGCTGAAGGTGCTGCGCGCCCGGCTCTACGACCGCGAGCGCGCCGAGAAGGACGCCGCCCGCGCGGCGGACCGCAAGAGTCAGGTCGGCAGCGGCGACCGGTCGGAGCGCATCCGCACCTACAATTTCCCGCAGGGGCGGGTGACCGACCACCGCATCAACCTGACGCTCTACAAGATCGACAAGATGATGACCGGCGAGGCACTCGACGAGTTCGTGGACGCCCTGGTGTCGGAGGACGAAGCCGCCCGCTTGGCGGAGCTGGGGTGAGGCCGATCGACGCCTCATTTCCCTCCCCCGCTGGGCGGGGGAGGGGACTTGGTGTCGCGGTGGGAAGGAGCGAAGCGGCCATGAATCTTCACGCCCTGCGGCGGCTTGCCGAGGCGCGTTTGCGCGATGCCGGCATCGACACGCCGGATCTCGACGCGCGCTACCTGCTGGAACACGCGCTGAACCTCACACGGACCGACTTCATTACGAAATCGGAACAAATAATTCCGGAAGCCGACGCCGCCCGCGCCCTGGCCCTGGTCGACCGCCGCGCGGCCCACGAGCCGGTCGGCCGCATCCTCGGCCATCGCGAGTTCTGGACCATCGACCTTGCCCTCAACCCCGACACGCTGGAGCCGCGTCCCGACACGGAAACCGTGGTCGAGGCCGTGCTGAAGGCGCTTCCCGACAAGAACGCTTCCCTTCGCCTGCTCGATCTCGGAACCGGAACGGGTTGCATCCTGCTGGCCCTGCTGGCGGAGCTGCCGAACGCCAGCGGCCTCGGCGTCGATCTCAGCCCGCTGGCGGTCGAGGCGGCGGCCGGCAACGCGGAGCGCAATCGGCTGGCCGCGCGGGCACGCTTCCAGACCGGCGATTGGGGCAGCGGCATTGAGGACCGTTTCGACATCGTCGTCTCCAACCCGCCCTACATTCCGACGGCCGACATCGCCACGCTGGCCCCGGAGGTGCGGGAGCACGACCCGCGGCGCGCGCTCGATGGGGGTGCCGATGGTTTGGATCCCTATCGGATCATCGCGGCCCAGTTGCCGGCGCTCCTCGTGCCCGGCGGGCTGGTCGCCGTCGAGGTGGGGCAGGGGCAAGCTCCGGATGTGGCGGATCTGTTCGCCGCACAGGGCATCGCGGACATAGCGCGGCTCCGCGATCTTGGTGGAATCGAACGATGTGTTCGGGGCCGGAACGACTTGGCATGATCCGGGTAATCCAAAAAAAAGGTTGGATTGGCGGGCGTTGGCGGTTAGTGTGCGGTACACGACCGCGAACATAAGGGATTGCGGGGTTCTTGGTCTCGGACTGGTGCTTTGCCGAGCGTTGACCGCCACAACCCGCCGCACTTGCTGCGGACGCGTCGTTTGATCCCCGTGACTCATCCGTGGACGGTCTCCACGGCGGGCTTGGCGGCCGGGATGGCCGGCCGGGCGTTCCGGGGAATGCGCTTCTCTTGCATGGGGCCTTAAGAGCCGAATGAGACAGGGACCGAACTCCAGGCGTTCGCGCGGTCGTGGCAACAGCGGCGGGGGCGGTGGTGGCGGCGGTGGTGGTGGTGGCGGGGGCGGCAACGCCAACCGGCGCCAGAACGTTCCGCTGCGTCATCAGACCTTCGACAGCAACGGTCCGGACGTGCGCATCCGCGGCAACGCGTGGCAAGTCCAGGAGAAGTACCAGGCGCTGGCGCGCGACGCGATGTCGTCGGGCGACCGGGTGCAGGCCGAGAACTATCTCCAGCACGCGGAGCATTATCTCCGCATCATCAACCAGATCCAGGAATCGGAAAACCGCCAGCGCGGCGGCCAGCCCGGCAACAGCCACGCCCACGCGCAGGGCGCCCCGGCGGCCACGTCCGAGGACGAGGACCAGCAGGGCGGCGAGGATGAGGCCGATGGCGCCGAGGAACGGGCGGCGGTCAACGCCTGAAGGCGGGAGGCCCGGTTTTTACCCGACCTCTCCCGGTGAGACCGGATCGCCCACGGCGATCCGGCCGCCACGGACGACGCGGGCGCGCAGCGCGACCTGCGCGTGGCCGTAGCCGCGCTCCATGAGCGGCAGCAGATTGAGGTCGGTCGCCCCGCTGGCGGGGTTCACGTCGTAGGCCGGCCGGCAGTCGACCGCCTCGACGATGGCGAGCGTCGCCCCTCCGACGGTCAGCGTCGTTCCGGCCCAGGACCGTTCCACCCACGGATTCAGCCCGTCGATCAGCAGATTGGCCCGGAAGCGGCGCGGATCGACCGGCTGCTTGGCGATCCGTTCCTCCAGGTCGCGCAGGCTGGCGAGATTCAGCAGGACCAGCGACGGCTCCTCGCTGTCGCCGAAGGCGCCGCCGGGCGCCGCTTCGACCAGGCGCGGCATGCCGGGCACGGTGCCGGCCAGATAGGCGGCGAAGAACTGCTCCAGCAGGGTGCGGCCCATCGGCTGGTCGAGCCGTCCGCGCGACACCTGCCGCCCGCCGCGCCGGACGATCAGCGAATGGGTCGCCTCGTCGAACCCGGTGTCGAGCAGGGCCAGCTTCTCGGTGCGGTCCAGCGTGAAGAAATCCGACGGTGGCCGCCATCCCTTCACGTCGGTGTCCAGGGCGGCCGGCCCGTGCAGCAGGCCGTAACGGCGGTCGAGCGGAAGGGCTTGGCCGGGAACGAGGTCGGCGGCGGTCAGCTCTTGGCCGCTCAGCCCCTTCACGGGGTGGCGGCGAATGGCGGCGACGGTGGGGTTCATTGCACTGCACAATGAGTGGGTGGGATCGGCTCTGTCAACCGGTCCGATGGGCGGTCCGGCCGCTCCGCCCAACGCGCCGATCCGGCGGGCGATCCCATTCCGTCCAGAGTGGCGCTACCAGCGCGCTGCGGGCGGCTTGCCGCCGAGGAACTCCTCCAGCCGGCGGCGGGTCGCCGGGCTCAGGTCGGCGGGCAGCCGGTCGACGGTGAAGAAGCGCGCCTCGACGATCTCCACCCCGTCGGCTTTCGGCGTGCCGCTCCAGCCGCGCACGACGAAGACCGTCACATGGTCGCTCGCCCCGTTGCGGAAGCGGGCGTAGATTCCCAACGGCGGCGTCTCGCCCTCCACCCTCAGCCCGACCTCCTCCCGCACCTCCCGGCGCATGGCCTCGGCCAGCGTCTCGCCCTTGCCGACGCCGCCGCCGGGCATGTGCCAGCCGCCGACGTAGCTGTGGCGGATCAGCAGGATCCGGGCGGCGGCCGGGTCGGATTCATCGAGGATGAGAGCGCGCACCCCCATGGTCAGCGGCCGGGCGACCCGGTGCCACAGCCCCCGGCCGATCCAGGCGAGCCGCAGCAGGGCGGCGAGCAGCGGGCGCGGCGCCGGCTTGGCGGCCGACGCTGTGGCCGCCGGGTCGGCCGCGTCGCGGGCCGTCTTGCGGGGGGTGGCGATGGCCGTCATGAACTCCCGTCCCTTGCCGTTCCCTGGATGTGACCGCCGCGCAGTCTAGCGCCGGCGTCGGCGGCGCGTAAGTGATCCGATCGGCCGGGAATCCGGCGGGAAAGCGCCGGCGGCGGCTACCTCCTTCGGCCGGTCTGGCCCCCGCAAGCCCCCGTGTGGCCGATGGTCTTGCATGGCGTCGGGCGGTGCCTACATCTTTGGCAGCATCCTTGCGGATCGCACGTTTCATGTGGATCGGAACGACCGGGCTGCCTCGCGGACGGTCGGCGGAGATAAGGGAGCACGCCATGGATTTCGAGAAATACACCGAGCGCAGCCGCGGATTCGTCCAGGCCGCGCAGACGCTGGCCACGCGCCGGGGCCACCAGCGCCTGACGCCCGAGCATCTGCTGAAGACCCTGCTCGACGACAAGGAGGGGCTGGCCGCCAACCTGATCCGCGCCGCCGGCGGCGACCCGGCGATGGCGCTCGCCTCCGTCGACGCCGAACTGGACAAGCAGCCGAAGGTCGAGGGCAGCGGCGCCGGGCAGCTCTACCTCTCCCCCGAACTGTCGCGCGTCTTCGGCGAGGCCGAGACGATCGCGCAGAAGGCCGGCGACAGCTTCGTCACCGCCGAGCGCATCCTGCTGGCGCTCGCCATGGCCGACGGCACGCCCTCGGCCCGGCTGCTGAAGGCGGCCGGCGTCACCCCGCAGGGGCTCAACAGCGCCATCAACGACGTCCGCAAGGGCCGCACCGCCGACACGGCGAGCGCCGAGCAGGGCTACGACGCGCTGAAGAAATACGCGCGCGACCTGACCGCGTCCGCCCGCGAGGGCAAGCTCGACCCGGTCATCGGCCGCGACGAGGAGATCCGCCGCACCATCCAGGTGCTGGCGCGCCGCACCAAGAACAACCCGGTCCTGATCGGCGAGCCCGGCGTCGGCAAGACCGCCATCGTCGAGGGGCTGGCCCAGCGCATCGTCAAGGGCGACGTGCCGGAGGGGCTGAAGAACAAGCGGCTGCTGTCGCTCGACCTCGGCGCGCTGGTTGCCGGCGCCAAATACCGCGGCGAGTTCGAGGAGCGGCTGAAGGCGGTGCTGTCGGAAATCCAGGCCGCCGCCGGCGAGATCGTCGTCTTCATCGACGAGCTGCACACGCTGGTCGGCGCCGGCAAGGCCGACGGCGCGATGGACGCCTCGAACATGCTGAAGCCCGCCCTGGCGCGCGGCGAGCTGCATTGCGTCGGCGCCACCACGCTGGACGAGTACCGCAAGCACATCGAGAAGGACGCCGCGCTCGCCCGGCGCTTCCAGCCGGTCTTCGTGCCCGAGCCGACGGTGGAGGACACCATCTCCATCCTGCGCGGCCTGAAGGAGCGCTACGAACTCCACCACGCCGTGCGCATCACCGACGCGGCCATCGTCGCGGCGGCGACGCTGTCCAACCGCTACATCACCGACCGCTTCCTGCCCGACAAGGCCATCGACCTGATCGACGAGGCGGCCAGCCGCCTGCGCATGGCGGTGGACAGCAAGCCGGAGACCATCGACGAGCTGGACCGCCGCATCATCCAGCTCAAGATCGAGCGCGAGGCGCTGAAGCGCGAATCCGACCAGGGCTCCCGCGACCGGCTCGGCAACCTGGAGCGCGAGTTGGCCGATCTGGAGCAGGAATCCGCCGCGCTGACCGCCAAGTGGCAGGCCGAGAAGGACCAGCTCCAGGGCGCGCAGAAGATCAAGGAGGATCTGGAGAAGGCCCGTACCGAGCTGGAGGCGGCGCAGCGCGACGGCAACTGGGGCCGCGCCGGCGAGCTGGCCTACGGGGTCATCCCCGGCCTGGAGACCGCGCTGAAGGCCGCCGAGGAGCACGCCGCCAACCGCATGCTGAACGAGGAGGTGCGCGAGAGCGACATCGCCGGCGTGGTCAGCCGCTGGACCGGCGTCCCGGTCGACAAGATGCTGGCCGGCGAGCGCGAGAAGCTGCTGGCGATGGAAAGCCGCCTGCGCGGCCGCGTCATCGGCCAGGAGGAGGCCATCGTCGCCGTGTCCAACGCGGTGCGCCGGGCGCGCGCCGGCTTGCAGGACCCGAACCGGCCGATCGGCTCCTTCCTGTTCCTGGGGCCCACCGGCGTCGGCAAGACCGAGCTGACCAAGGCGCTGGCCGAGTTCCTGTTCGACGACGAGACCGCCATGGTCCGGCTCGACATGTCGGAATACATGGAGAAGCACTCGGTCGCCCGCATGATCGGCGCGCCTCCCGGCTATGTCGGCTACGAGGAGGGCGGGGCGCTGACCGAGGCGGTGCGCCGCCGGCCCTATCAGGTCGTGCTGTTCGACGAGGTGGAGAAGGCCCATCCGGACGTCTTCAACGTGCTGCTCCAGGTGCTCGACGACGGGCGGTTGACCGACGGGCAGGGGCGGACGGTGGATTTCCGCAACGTGGTCATCATCATGACCTCGAACCTCGGCTCGCAGGCGCTGGCCGACCAGCCGGAGGGCCAGGACAGCGCCGCCGTCCGCGACGAGGTGATGGAGGCGGTCCGCGCCCATTTCCGGCCGGAGTTCCTGAACCGCCTGGACGAGATCCTGCTGTTCCACCGGCTCGACCGCCGGCACATGGGCGGGATCGTCACCATCCAGCTCGGCCGCCTGACGAAGATGCTCGCCGAGCGCGACATCACGCTGGCGGTGGACGAGGCGGCGACGCAATGGCTGGCCGACGCCGGCTACGACCCGGTCTATGGCGCGCGTCCGCTCAAGCGGGTGATCCAGCGGTCGTTGCAGAACCCGCTGGCGACCATGATCCTGGAGGGCCGCGTCAAGGACGGCCAGACGGTGCGGGTCGGGGCCGCGGACGGTTCCCTGACCATCGACGGCGTGCCGATCGGCTGACCATTCCCGCTTCCACCCCGTGGCAAGCGTTGCCACGGGGTGGAAGAGGATGATTGCGCCATCGACTCCCGCCGCCGGGCGCGCTAGATCAACGGAATGACCGACACCACCCTCGCCGCCCGCGGCGTCGCGCTCGACTTGCTGCGCGACGTGCTGCGCAAGTCCGTTCCCTTCGACGACGCGTTCGACGCGCACCCCGACCTTGCCGGGCTGGAGCCGCGCGACCGCGGCTTCGTCCGCCTGCTGGTCGCCACCGTGCTGCGCCGGCTGGGCCAGATCGACGAGCTGATCCAGAGCTGCCTCGCCAAGCCGGGCCTGCCCAAGGCGGCGATCCACGACATGCTGCGGCTGGGAACGGCGCAGCTCGTGTTCCTCAACACCCCCGCCCACGCCGCCGTCGACACGGCGGTGGAGCTCGCCGCCGCGCGCAACGCCGCCCCCTACAAGGGCCTCATCAACGCCGTGCTGCGCCGCATCGGGCGCGAGGGGCCGGCGCTGGCCGCCCAGCAGGACGCTGGCCGGCTGAACACGCCCGATTGGATGTGGCTGTCCTGGCGCACCGCCTACGGCACGGCGAAGGCGCGCGGCATCGTCGAGGCGCACCTGCACGAGGCGCCGCTCGACCTCACGGTGAAGGCCGACCCGGCGGCCTGGGCGGAGCGGCTGGAAGCGACCCTGCTGCCGACCGGCTCGCTGCGCCGCCCGTCCGGCGGTTCCGTCACCGAGCTGCCGGGATTCGACGAGGGCGCCTGGTGGGTGCAGGATCTGGCCGCCTCGCTGCCGGCCAAGCTGTTCGGCGACTTGGCCGCCAAGCGCGTGTTCGACCTCTGCGCCGCCCCCGGCGGCAAGACCGCGCAGCTCGTGGCCCAGGGGGCGAGCGTCACCGCGCTCGACCGCTCGGCCAAGCGGCTGGAGCGGGTGACCGAGAACCTCAAGCGCCTGCGGCTGGAGGCCGAGCTGGTCGCCACCGACGCCGCCACCTGGGAGCCGGAGGGCGGCCCGGCCGACGCGGTGCTGCTCGACGCGCCCTGCTCGGCGACCGGGGCGGTGCGCCGCCATCCCGACATCCTGCGCGTCAAGACGCCCGACGACATCGCCAAGCTGGCCAAGGCGCAGGGCCGCCTGCTGGCCCGCGCGGTCGATCTGGTGAAGCCGGGCGGCACGCTGATCTACTGCACCTGCTCGATCCAGCCGGAGGAGGGCGAGGCGCAGATCTCCCGCCTGCTGGCCCGCGACGGCCGGGTCGAGCGCTGGCCGGTGACGCCCGCCGAGCTGGGTGGGTTGTCGGAGCCGATCAACGAGAAGGGCGAGGTCCGCTCGCTGCCCGGCATGCTCGCCGATCTCGGCGGCATCGACGGTTTCTTTGTGGCACGGCTGCGACGCCGGCCCGAATAAGACGTCATCGTCTTGCGGTGGCGGCGGTGAATTGATACGACACACTCATGCTTTCGCCCGCGCTTCCCCGCATCGTCGTTTTGTCGCCCGCCGGCCCGTCCCGCCGTCCGCGGTCCTGAAGGAGTCCGGGCGATGGGTGACGGTTTCGGGCGGCTGCGCGACGGGATGGCCCGGCTCGCTTATGGGAACCCGCTCTACGCGCTGATGCTGGGCGGCCGGGCGCCGGGCGCCCTGGCGGTCATCCCCCCCGATCCCTGGCCGGGCGACGCCGCCGACGGTTCCGCCATCCTCGCCGGGGTGCTGCGCTTCGCCGGACAGGCGGTCGCCGTCGATCCCATCGGCGAGCCGAACTGGCGGCTGCCCGGCGCCAGCGCCGGCTGGCTGCGGGCGCTGCACGGCTTCGACTGGATGCGCGACCTGCGGGCGGTCGGCGGCGACATGGCGCGGCGGCGCGCCCGCGTGCTGGTCTGGTCCTGGCTCGACCACAACGGCGGCTGGAACGCCCAGAGCTGGGCGCCCGACATACTGGGAGCGCGGGTCGCCAACTGGATCGGCCTGCACGACTTCTACTGCGCCTCGGCCGACGACGAGTTCCGCGCGCGGGTCTTCGAGAATCTCGCCCGGCAGGTCCGCCATCTTGGCCGGGTGCTGCCCGGCGCGCTCGACGGCGAGCGGCTGGTCGTGGCGCTCAAGGGGCTGGTCTATGGCGGCTTCTGCCTGCCCGACCACGAGAAGGCCGGCTACGAGGCGCTGCGCCTGCTCGAGCGCGAGCTGCCCCGCCAGATCCTGCCCGACGGCGGCCATGTCGAGCGCAACCCCTCGGTCCAGCTGCGGGTGCTGCGCGACCTGATCGACATGCGCGCGGTGCTGCGCGTCGCCCGCGCCGAGGTGCCGGAATCGCTCCAGCACGCCATCGACCGGATGACCCCGGCGCTCCGCTTCTTCCGTCACGCCGACGGCGGGCTCGCCCTGTTCAACGGCGGGCGCGAGGAGGAGGCCGGGCTGGTCGACACCGTGCTGGCCCAGGCCGACGCCCGCGGCCGTCCGCTGAAGAGCGCGCCGCACACCGGCTTCGAGCGGCTGATCGCCGGGCGGACGCTGGCCCTGCTCGACACCGGGGCGCCGCCGCCGCCGGGGCTCGACCGCACCGCCCACGCCGGCATCCTGTCGATGGAGGTGTCGGTCGGCAAGGAGCGGCTGATCGTCAATTGCGGCAGCCACCCGTCGCAGCGCGGGCGCTGGCGCGCGGCGCTGGCCGGCTCGGCGGCCCATTCGACGGTGGTGATCGCCGACACCAACTCGGCCGAGGTGCTGGAAAATGGCGGGCTCGGCCGCCGCCCGTCGCATGTCGGCTGCGAGCGCCAGGAATCGGACGGCGCCGTGCTGGTCGTCGCCACCCACAACGGCTACAGCAAGGGCTTCGGCTTCCTGCACCGGCGGCGGGTCTATCTGGCCGACAACGGCGAGGATCTGCGCGGCGAGGACACGCTGGAGCCGGTGATCGGCGCCACCCCGACCGGCCAGCCCTTCGCCATCCGCTTCCATCTGCACCCGCAGGTCCAGCCCGCCCTGATCCAGGGCGGCGCCCAGGTCGAACTGCGGCTGCCCAGCGGCAACGTCTGGCGGATGCGGGCGACCGGGGCGGTGCTGGAACTGGCCGAGAGCATCTACATGGGCAGCGGCGACGAGCCGCGGCGGACCAGCCAGATCGTGATGCAGGGGCATAGCGGACCCGAGGGCATCACGGTGAAATGGGCCTTGCGCCGCGAACGCAAGGCGGCGTAAATCCCGCCCATCCGCGGTGGCCGGACCCGCTTGCCTTGGCGGGCGGGGTTTGGAACACGGATGAACACGGATTGGGCACGGATGAACACGGATTTTTCTATCTGTGTTTATCTGTGTTCATCTGTGTCGAATCTCTGTTCGGCAAAGCAGGATCTGACACAGATGAACACAGATAAACACAGATGAATTTTGATCCGTGTTCATCCGTGCTTTTCTTCATCCTGTTCATCCGTGTCCTTCGGGCTTTCCGCGTTCCGACAACGCAAGCCTCAGGATCACGCCATGAGCCCGCCGAAAGCCAACCACGCTCCCGCCCCCGACAAGGTCCGCATCACCCGCGCGCTGATTTCCGTGTCCGACAAGACCGGGCTGGTGGCGCTGGGGCAGGCGCTGGCCGCCAAGGGCGTCGAGATCCTGTCGACCGGCGGTTCGGCCCAGCGCCTCGCCGAGGCCGGCGTGCCGGTCAAGGAGGTCTCCGACCACACCGGCTTCCCGGAGATCATGGACGGCCGCGTCAAGACGCTGCACCCGCGCGTCCATGGCGGCATCCTGGCCCGCCGCGACATCCACGCCGACGCGATGGCGCAGCACGACATCCCGCCGATCGATCTGGTCGTCGTCAACCTCTACCCGTTCGAGGCGACGGTCGCCAAGGGTGCCGCCTACGACGATTGCGTCGAGAACATCGACATCGGCGGGCCGGCGATGATCCGCGCCGCCGCCAAGAACCATGATTTCGTCACCATCGTCACCGAGCCGTCGGATTACGAGGCGGTGATGGACGAGCTGGCGACCCATGACGGCTGCGTCACGCTGGGGCTGCGCCGCAAGCTGGCCCAGCGCGCCTACGCCCGCACCGCCGCCTACGACGCCGCCATCTCGACGTGGCTGGCCGGCGAGCTGGACGAGACCTTCCCGCCGCGCGTCACCCTGTCGGGCTCGCTGGCGCAGACGCTGCGCTACGGCGAGAACCCACACCAGCAGGCCGCCTTCTACGTCACCGGCGACCAGCGCCCCGGCGTGGCGACCGCCGTCCAGCTCCAGGGCAAGGAGCTGTCCTACAACAACCTGAACGACACCGACGCCGCCTTCGAGCTGGTCGCCGAGTTCGAGCAGCCGGCCGTCGCCATCATCAAGCACGCCAACCCCTGCGGCGTCGCCCAGGGTGCGAACCTGCTCGACGCCTACCGCTCGGCGCTGCTGTGCGACCCGGTCAGCGCCTTCGGCGGCATCATCGCGGTGAACCGTTCGCTCGACGCGGCGACGGCCGAGGAGATTTCCAAGCTCTTCGCCGAGGTGGTGATCGCCCCGGACGCCGACGACGCGGCCCGCGCGCTGCTGGCGACCAAGAAGAACCTGCGCGTTCTGCTGACCAAGGACGTGCCGAACCCGGCCGACGCCGGCATGATGGTCAAGCATCTGTCGGGCGGCTTCCTGTTGCAGAACCGCGATTCCGGCCGCGTCAACCCGGCCGGGCTGAAGGTCGTGACCAAGCGCGCCCCGACCGAGCAGGAGCTGGCCGACCTGCTCTTCGCCTTCCGCGTCGCCAAGCACGTCAAGTCGAACGCCATCGTCTACGCCAAGAACGGCGCCACGGTCGGCGTCGGCGCCGGCCAGATGAGCCGTGTCGACAGCGCCCGCATCGCCGCCATCAAGTCGGCCGAGGCCGCCAAGGCCGCCGGTCTGGCGGAGCCGCTGACCAAGGGCTCGGTGGTGGCGTCGGACGCCTTCTTCCCCTTCGCCGACGGGCTGCTGGCGGCGGCGGAGGCCGGCGTCACGGCGGTGATCCAGCCGGGCGGCTCGATCCGCGACGCCGACGTCATCGCGGCGGCGGACGAGAAGGGTCTGGCGATGGTCCTGACCGGGATGCGCCACTTCCGGCACTGAGCGGCATTTTCCCCTTGCGACCTTGCCCTCTCCCCCCCGGGGAGAGGGTTGGGTGAGGGGGACGCACTGTGCGTCGCAGACCGGAAGCCGTTGCTGATCTTTTGTTTTTTCCGGCCTGCCGGCCGTAACGCCCCTTCACCGGCCCTGCGGGCCACCCTCTCCCCGGGAAGGAGAGGGGTAAAGTCAGCGTTGAGGGATTCGTCAACGCTTGCGGACGAATCGGCCCCAGGGCAGCAGCGGCAGCATGGCGAGCCGTCGCAGGCGGGCCGCCTCCGCCTCTTCCGCTGCGGCGGCCTCCCCGCCGGCCGAATCGCTCTCCGGCTTCTCGTTCAACGCCTCGTTGATGCGGGCGAACGCTTCGATGTCCTTGATGTGCAGCATGGCTCGTGCCTCTCGGCCTCGAAATTGTGCAGTGCAACAATCACGAGGGTAACAGGATCCGGCCTGGAAAGCTCTCAGGCTGCGGCGTTCTGACGCGACCGGTCCGGTTCGCGCACCCCCATCATAAGCACGAACCCGACCACGAAGAAAACCAGGACCGTTCCCATCCCGGCGCGCTGGCTGGCGAAGGCCTCGGTCGCCAGCCCGAACAGCAGCGGTCCGAAGAAGCCGACGAAGCGCCCGGTCAGGCCGTAGAGCCCGAACATCTCGGTGGTCATGCCCGGCGGGGCGAGGCGCGCCATCATCGACCGCCCCGCCGCCTGCGCCGGCCCGAAGAAGGCGCCGAGCCCGAGCGCCAGCACCCAGAACCACAGCTTGTCGGTCGCCAGCAGCAGCGGCACGCCGAAGGCGGTCATGCCGAGCAGCGCCAGCAGGATCACCGGCTTGGCCCCGGCCCGGTCGTCCATCCAGGCGAAGCCGATCGCCCCCACCCCCGCCACCACGTTGAGCGCGATGGCGAAGATCACGATCTCCTCGAAGCTCATGCCGAAGGTCCCGGCGGCGAAGATGCCGCCGAAGGCGGTGATGGTGTTGATGCCGTCGCGGTAGAAGGCGCTGGCGATCAGGAAGCGGACGGTCTGCTTGTAGCGCCGCGCCTCGCGCAGCGTGCGGCCGAGCATGCCGATGCCCTCGCGCACCGCCTGCCCCAGCGGCCGCCCGCTCGACGGCTCGTCGGGCACCCACAGGAAATAGGGCAGGGCGAACAGCCCGTACCACACCGCGACCAGCAGCGCCGTGGCGCGGATGTTGGCCTGCGGCCCCCAGTCGTCCCAGGCGACGCCGAGCAGGCCGAACAGCGGCGCCTCCGCCTTCACGAAGCCGAACAGCGCGACGACGAGGCAGACCAGCCCGCCGAAATAGCCGATGCCCCAGCCCCAGCCGGACACCCGCCCGAGCAGCCGCCCCGGCACCAGACCGGGCAGGGTGGCGTTGTAGAAGACGTTGGCCAGCTCGAAGGACACGGTGGCGACGACGACGCAGACCAGCGCGAACAGCGCGAAGGACGGGTCGGGCTCCACCCACCAGAGCGCCGCGCTCAGCAGCACGGTGATGCCGGTGAACAGCGCCATCCACGGCTTGCGCCGGCCGCTGCGGTCGGCGATGGCGCCCAGCACCGGGCTGAGCAGGGCGATGGCGATCCCGGCGACGGTCATCGCCACGCTCCAGCGCGAGGTTCCGGCGACCGGGTCGCCGACCACGCCGCGCGCGAAATAGACCGAGAAGACGAAGGTGGTGATGATGGTGTTGTAGGCGGAGTTCGCCCAGTCGTAGAGGCACCAGGAGGCGACGGCGCGCCGGTCGACCGGGGGCTCCCCGCCGAACGGCCTCATCCGCCGATCCCGAAGGAGATCTGGTTGTTGTCGTAGCGCGCGACGACCCGCAGCACGTCGCCCGGCCGCACCGGGATCGGCGCGTCGAGGAAGGTCATCGCCTGCTTCCAATGGTTGGTGCGCGCCTGGCTCTCCGACTTGTAGACGACCTCCTCGTCCATGAAGAGGTCGAACCAGAAGGCGACGCCATGGCAGGTGCCGGCGCGGGTGACGGTCACGTCGATCTCGCGCTCGCCTTCCTCCGGCATGTTGCGGGTGAAGTCGAAATCCAGCGCGGTGAAGGGCTCGGACAGCGCGCTGTGGGCGTCGGCCCCGAGATCGATCTGCTGGTAGCCGGGGGAGCGGAAGACGTCGAAACTCGACATGTCGAAGCCGTCGATCCGCTTGACCGGGTTGATGCGGGCCAGCTCCGGCGTCTCGATCAGCATGGCGTAGACGGTGGAGGCGCGCGGGATGATGGCGCCGCCCGGCTTCACCAGATGGGTGCGGGCGTGCTGGAGCACCGACAGCATGCGCGGCGCCAGCATGCCGATGTTGATCAGCTCCGACACGAAGACGTCGGCCTTCTCCGGCAGGTCGCCGCCCTCGCCGACGGTGAGCTGGGTGGACAGGCGCGGCACCACGGTGACGCGGTCGGCGTAGCCGTTGTTGGCGACGGTCTCCTTGGCGACGCGGGCCAGGATCGGGTTGACCTCGCAGGTCACGACCTTCCGCGCCCCGGCGCGGGCCGCCATCATGGCGACGATGCCCGACCCGGTGCCGATCTCCAGCACGAGGGAGTCCGGTTTCACCGCGCGCTCCAGCGAGTGCTTGTAGGCGTCGTTGCGCTCGAAATCATTGATCATCGGCAGGTGCCAGCCGGGCACCGCGTTCGAATAGATCAGACGGCGGGTGAACTGGACCAGCGGGTGGTCGGGGGCCTGTTCGCGCGCCGCCTCGATCGCCTCGATGGCGTCGGCGGCGCGGTCGAGGCTTTGCAGCACATGGGCCAGCCCGACCTGCGCCGGCACGAAGCGCGGGGCGGCGGCCAGCACGGTGCGGAAGGCGGCCTCCGCCTCCTCCAGCCGGCCGCGGGTGGCGAGCAGCTCGGCCAGGGTGTAGTGCGCCTCCAGATAGTCGGGGGCGAGGTCGAGCGCGGTGCGCAGATGGGTTTCCGCCGTCTCCAGCTCGCCCAGCTCGCGCAGGGTGGATGCCAGGAAATGATGCATCTCCGGCGCGCCCGGCTTGAGGTCGAGCGCGGCGCGGAAGCTCTCCGCCGCCTCCGCCAGCCGGCCCAGCGCCTTCAGCGCGTTGCCGAGGTTGCCGTGCAGCTCCGGGAAGCCGGCGTTGATCGACAGGCCGGCGCGGAAGGCCTCCTCGGCCTCCGCCGCGCGGCCGAGCTGGAAGAGCAGGCTGCCCCGGCTGTTGTGGAAGGACGGGTCGCTGCCCTGCTCGGCGATGGCCTGGGCGAAGAGGGAGAGCGCGTCGTCGGCGTGGCCGGTGTGGGCGGCGATCAGGCCGAGGAGGTGCAGCCCCTGGGCGTTGTGCGGGTCGGTCGCCAGCACCGTCTGGCAGATCGCCTCGGCGCCCGCAAGATCGTTGGCCCGGAACAGGCGGGCCGCATCGAGCAGCGTGGGGGCGGGCGTGTCGGTCATCGCGGGCGGCTCCGGAATCGGCTGGAACTCCAAGGATTCCGCACCATAGCCGAATTGCCGCGGCTCCACAGCCCTTCGGTGCGGGATGCCGCGTTGCGCATGGGCGATTATCAGGAACAAGGTTCCCGCAAAAGACGAAACGCGGGAGTGCCTTGCATGAAGAAAGTGAAGTCCGGCATCGCGGCGTCCGCCCTGGCGGCGCTGCTGCTGGCGGGATGCGCCACGGCGGGGAACGGGCCGGTGGGAAGCGGGCAGGTTGGTGGCGCCGCGCCGGACGTCGCCGGCTCGGCGGCGGCCAGGCGGTTCGAGGCGGTGCGCCACAGCCCGCCGGAACTGCGGGCCTTCCTCCACGCGATGCCGAAGGGGGCGGACCTCCACAGCCACCTGACCGGCGCCGTCTACGCCGAAACCTATCTGCGGCTGGCGGCGGCGGAAAACCTCTGCTTCGACACGAAGACCAAGTTCCTGGTCGCGCCGACCAAGGCCGCGCCCTGCGGCGCCACCGCGCAGGATCCCCGTCCGGCGGCCGCCGTGGTGATTCCCGATTCGACGCTCTACCCGATGGCGGTCAACGCGCTGTCGACCCGCTCCGCCCTGCCGGTGTCGGGCTACAGCCTGCACGACCAGTTCTTCGCCACCTTCGGCCGCTTCAGCGCCGCCAACGATGCCACCGGCGATCTGCTGGCCGAGGTGGTGGACCGCGCCGGCCGCCAGGGCGAGCAGCATGTCGAGCTGATGGTGTCCTTCCGCACCTGGGTCGCCGCCGGCATCGGCAGGCAGCAGCCCTGGACCGGCGACCTGTCGACCATGGCCGACCGGCTGACCGCCGCCGGCCTGCCGGGACTGATCCCGCAGGCCAGGGCCGACATCGACGCGGCGGAGGCGCGCATGCGGTCCCTGCTTGGCTGCGGCACCCCGGCGGCCAAGCCCGGCTGCGGCGTGTCGGTGCGCTACATCCAGCAGGTCTCGCGCACCCAGGCGCCCGGCCCGGTCTTCGCCACCACCCTGTTCAACGCCATGCTGGCGGCGGCGGAGCCGCGCGTCGCCGGCCTGAACTTCGTGGCGCCGGAGGACAACCCGACCGCGCTGTCCGACTACGACCTGCACATGCGGATGATCGCCGAGGCGCGCCGCCGCTTCCCCGGCACCAACGTGGCGCTGCACGCCGGCGAACTGACGCTCGGCCTCGTCCCGCCGGAGGAGCTGCGCAACCACATCCGCAAGGCGGTCGAAATCGCCGGGGCCAAGCGCATCGGCCACGGCGTCGACCTGATGTACGAGGACGACCCGCAGGGGCTGCTGCGGACGATGGCCGCCCGCAAGGTCGCGGTGGAGATCAACCTGACCAGCAACGACCTGATCCTCGGCGTGGCGGGCAAGGACCATCCCTTCCCGCTCTACCGGGCGGCCGGCGTGCCGACGGTGCTCTCGACCGACGACGAGGGCGTCAGCCGCATCGACCTGACCAACGAGCTGCAACGCGGGGTGACGGAGTTCGGGCTGGGCTACGCCGATCTGGTCGGGCTGGCCCGCACCAGCCTGGAGCACAGCTTCCTGCCGGGCGACAGCCTGTGGTCGGCGCCGGGCTGCGCGTCGGTGGCGGCGACGCCTTCGGCCGGTTGCCAGGCGGTGCTCGACCGCAGCGAGAAGGCGCGGATCCAGTGGAAGCTGGAGGAGGCGCTGCGCCGATTCGAGCGGGAGGCGGCGGAAGGACGGGTGTGACCGCCACTCCCGCAAGTCAGACCCCCACCCCGACCCTCCCCCGCCCAGCGGGGGAGGGTCGGGGTGGGGGCAAGGGTGTCCGGGGAAGAGGCCCTTACCTGTCCCGCTGGAACGTCGCCTTGCCCTCGACGCGCGGCAGCAGGCGGACGGCGTAGGGGCTGGTCTGGGTCAGCGCCACCACCTGCTCCGGACCCGGCACCCGCTCGTGGAAACCGACCTGCACCCCGCCCTCCATCGTGCGGGCGCGGTCGATGCTGACCGAATAGCCGGCGGTGTCGCGGGGCCCGAGGAACACCGCCACCGCCATGCGGTCGCCGGGCAGCGAGGACGGCACCGCCTCCCCGACCCGCGCCCACAGCTCGCTCCAATCCTGATCGCTGCGGGCGACGACGTAGGCGCGCTCGGCGGCGAGGCTGCGGTCGCCCTGCCAGTAGGTCCCGGGAGCGGCCTCGGCGGGGAGCAGTCCCCCGTCCGCCGTCCGGTTCGATCCGTTGGTCTGGCAGGCGGTCAGGGACAGGATGCCGAGGAGAAGGAGCGGAGCGAGGCGGCGGCGGGCCGGGGGACGGCGGGTCATGCGGGTCAGGCGCTCCGTGGCAGGATGGTCTCGACCAGCGACGCCCAGTAGCTGGCGCCGGTCGTCAGGATGGCGTCGTTGAAGTCGTAGTGCGGGTTGTGCAGCCGGCAGCCCGGCCCGCCGTGCCCGCCATGGCCGAGCCAGATGTAGGCGCCCGGCCGCTCCTTCAGCATGTAGCCGAAATCCTCGGCCGCCATGGTCGGGGCCGGCGCCCAGATCACGTTCTCGTCGCCGACCACCTTGGCGGCGGCGGCGGCGGCGACGCGGGCCTCCGGCTCGCTGTTGACGGTCGCCGGGTAGCCGGGGCGGAAATTCAGCACCGCCTGGGCGCCGAAGCCCTCGGCGATGCTCGACACCAGCCGGGCGAACTGCTCCTGGATGCGGCGGTGGGTGGCCTCGGAGAAGGTCCGCATGGTGCCGCGCAGGATGGCGCTGTCGGGGATGACGTTGGCGGCGGTGCCGGCGTCGACCACGGTGATCGAGACGACGGCGCTGTCGGCCGGGTCGGTGCCGCGGCTGACGAGGCTCTGCGCCGCCGTGATGATGTGGGCGGAGACCAGCACCGGATCGATGCTGCGGTGGGGCATGGCGGCGTGGGCGCCGTGGCCGCTCACCGTGATCTCGAACTGGTTGGCGGCGGCCATCACCGGGCCGGGATGCACGGCGATCTGGCCGGCCGGCAGCTCCGGCCAATTGTGCAGGCCGTAGATCTGCTCGCAGTCGAACTGCGTGAACAGTCCCTCCTCGATCATCCTCAGGCCGCCGCCCTGGCCCTCCTCGGCGGGCTGGAAGATGAAGTGGACGGTGCCGTCGAAGTTGCGCGTCTCCGCCAGATAGCGGGCGGCGCCGAGCAGCATGGTGGTGTGCCCGTCATGGCCGCAGGCGTGCATCTTGCCGGGATGGCGCGACGCGTAATCGAAGTCGTTGGCCTCCGGCATCGGCAGCGCGTCCATGTCGGCGCGCAAGCCGATGGCGCGTCCGCTGCCGGTGCCGAGCCCCTTCAGGGTGCCGACCACGCCGGTCTTGCCCAGGCCGCGATGCACCGCGATTCCGAACTCGGCCAGCTTCGCGGCGACGAGGTCGGCGGTGCGGTTTTCCTCGAATCCCAGCTCGGGATGGGCGTGGATGTCGCGCCGCCACGCGGTCATGTCGTCCTGGAAGGCGGCGATTCGGTTGTTGATCGGCATATCTCTGACGTTTGCTTTTGGGGCCCTCGCGGGCCGTTTTCGGGAGCGTATCGGTGGTAGGGAACGCTATTCGGGAACCGCCATGCCGCGCTGCACCGCCGGGCGGGCGGCAACGGCGTCGTGCCAGCGCTTCAGGTTGGGGAAGCGGTCGAGCAGCCCGCCCCCGGCGACCGCCGCGGCGGCGATGAACGGGAAGCAGGCGATGTCGGCGACGGAATAGCTGGTGGCGAGATACTCGGCCACGGCCAGCCGGTCGTCCATCGCGCCGTAGCAGCGCATCAGCTCGCCCTTGTAGAGGTCGATGGCGTAGGGGATCTTCTCCGGCGCGCGGACCGAGAAGCGCAGCATGTCCACCGCCGTGGGACCGAGGTCGCTGATGCCCAGCATCAGCCAGCTCAGCGCCTCGGCGCGGTCGTCCAGGCTCTCGGGCATCAGGCGGCCGGTGCGCTCGGCGAAATGCAGCAGGATGGCGCCCGACCCGAACAGGCGGCGGCTGCGGCCGCCGGGCAGCTCCTCGACCAGCGCCGGGATCTTGGTGATCGGGCTGATCGCCAGGAACTCCGGCCGCTTGTTCTCGCCGGCCACCAGATCGACCTTGTGGAGGTGGTAGGTCAGGCCCAGCTCCTCCAGCAGGACGGACGCCTTGCGCCCGTTGGGCGAGGGGAAGGTGTAGAGCGTGATCATGACGGGGCCGTCTCTCCTGCCGCGCGGCTGTCCTTGCGGTTCCATCCGTCAGTCTGGCCGATTTGCGCGCGCAACGCCAGAGGGCGCCAGGGGGGGCGCCAGGGGGGGGCGCCAGGGGGGGGCGCCAGGGGGGGGCGCCAGGGGGCGCCGGTCCCGGCAAAATCCATAAAATGCGACGGGTCGGGTGGAGGCCGCGCAGGAGTCCGCCGCCCCGCACCGTATGTCGGGTATCCAGGGCGCTCACGGCCACCGGCCGCCGGACGCCCACGCAACCGGGCGCAAACGGGGGGATCCGGCCATGGTCTCGACGATCAGCGGGTATGGGGTCAGCGGGTATGGGAGCGGTGGCCTCGCGTCGATGCTCCAGAGCGTCTACGCCAAGGCGGACACGAATTCCGACTCGTCCCTGTCCAAGGACGAGCTGATCGGCGCGCTGTCCAAGACGGGCAAATCGTCGGACGGCTCGAAGCTGTCGTCGGCGGTGGACGAGTTGGTCGGCAGCCTCGATTCCGACTCCAGCGGTACGCTCGGCGCGACGGAGTTCTCCTCCTTCGCCAGCCAGTTCGACTATGGCGGCGGCAGCACCCTGCTCGCCGCGCAGGAGGCGGCCGGCAACCAGCCGCCGCCGGGGCCGCCGCCGGCCAACGACAGCGCGTCGTCGGAGGATGCGGATTCGTCCCCGCCGGGCGCGGCGGGGTCGGCCGGGGCGGCGGGCGGCTCCTCGACGACCTACGATCCGCTGGACACCAATCAGGACGGCTACGTGTCGGCCGAAGAGCGCATGGCCGGCGTGTCCGGTGCTTCCTTCAGCCAAGCCGGCGGTGTGACCTCCAGCCGGCTCGGCAGCGACACGCTGCGCTTCCTGATGAGCAGCATGAACGAGGTCGCCGCCGCCTGATCCATCGAGCAAAGGCGCTGATGCACGCGTGAACCGTCATGCCCGGCCTTGTGGCGGGCATCCACGGCCGCAAATCACGGGAAAATGGTTGCGCGTGGATGACCGGGACAAGCCCGGTCATGACGTGAAGACGATGGGTGTGTCAGTGCTTGCGCCCGGCGGTATGGCGCGGCCGGGCTCTTCACGGACGGGATCCTTGCCGTCCGGATCGGGAGCATCCCCGATGGCGCGGCGGGCTGCCCTCCGTTAAGAGCGCCGAACAGAAGCTTGAGTCGTCTCTCGACTCGTCATCCCCGCGAAAGCGGGGATGACGGTTCCATAGGGCACCGATGGCGAAAACGAAATTCTGTTCGGCGCTCTAATCCGGAGTCCATCCGCCGCGACCGGCAACCGGGCGATGCCCGCCCGACCGGCGCAGCGCGTGCAGCGGCCCGCAGGCCGGTCACGGCGGGAAATCCCCTATCCCCGCGCGACGTCCCCGTCCTCCCATCCCCAGCGGTCCCAGGCGCCGTCGAGCATGGCGGTCGGGCGGGCGCCGCCGGGCAGGCCGCGGCACGACAGCAGCGACGGCTCGACGTCCCCGCCCCCCCGTGTCCACCACAGGCTCGATCCCGCCGCCAGCGGCCCGGCCAGACGCCGGACCAGGGCGACCGCGATCGGGTGCGGGCATTCCGGTTCCGGCCGCCCGAGAAGCGCCAGCCGGGCCGGCAGCCCCTCCACGTCGGCCCCGGTCCGGCAGGCGCCGGTGGCGATCGCCTCGGCGCGGGTGAACCAGGCGGTGCAGGCGCCGGGAGCGGCGCTCAGCTCCAGCGTGTCGGGCAGGGCGGCGGCGATGGTGAAGGTGTAGAGCCGCCCGACCCGGTCGGCGCTTGGCCTCAGCACGCCGATCAGCGGGGCGTCGCCGCACAGGCCCGCCGACAGGGCGAAGCGCCAGACCGGGGCGCCGGCGAAGCAGCGCTCCCAGCCGCCGCCCAGCCGTCGCCGCGTCTCGGCAAGCGCCGCCGCCAACCAGCCGTCCCACGGCTCCAGCACCTCGCGCGGCAGGCCGTGGCCGACGAAATCGCCGCGCGCCGGCACCTTGCCGTGAAAGCCGACGCCGCGGAAATGGCCGGACGCTCTCCGGCCCGCGCTTCCCATGCCGAGGATCATGGGAGCCTTACGGGGCCGGTGTCGCGGCGCGCGCGGGCTCGGCCTGCGCCAGCACCTCGCCGGCGCGGGCGACCAGGGCGTCGTCGGGGGGGACCGGCGCGAAGCCGGCCTCGAACAGGGCGGCCAGATGATCGCCCAGCGCGCGGCGGCGGGCGTCGTTGGCCGGGCCGGGCAGGGTGCGCTGCCAGTCGATCGCCAGCCATTCGGCGAGGTAGGCCCGGTCCATCGGCTCCTGCCCGCCGACCATGCGGTAGGCGCGCAGCGCCAGCCGCAGCAGGTCCGGCCGCGCCCAGTTGGTGCGCAGCTGCTCCTCCAGCCGCAGGGCGATCCGCGCCAGGAACAGGGTGCGCAGCGCCCTCTGGTAGACCTCCCGGGCGGGGGCGGCGATGCGGTGGCCCTGGTACAGCCCGCCGGCCAGCCCCGGCGGCGCCCAGGCCCCGCGCTCCGCATGGCCGAGCGGCAGGGCGCGCAGGCCGTCCAGCACCGGCAGGATCGCGGCGGCGTCGGTGTCGTCGACCCGCGTCAGCGAACGCGGCGCCGTGCCGAGCGGGCGCAGCGCCTCCTCCACCGACCGCGCGGCGGCGTCGGCGCGCTCCAGCAGGGCGGCGTTGCCGTCGCGGCTGTGCAGCCAGAAGCCGCCGAGCAGCAGCCCGGCGGCCAGCGCGCCGCCGACCGACAGGGCGGCGGCGCGGCGCTGGCGGCGCTCCAGCGCCCGGTCGACCCCGGCGAGGCCGGCCTCGGGGAAGACGCGCTCGGGCAGCAGCCGGTCGAGGAAATAGGTTCCGGCCGGTTCGTCGACGGTCGTGGGACGGTCGGTCTGGGTGGCGCTGGTCAGGTGGATGCCGCGCAGCAGCGGCACCTCCTCGCCGGACTCCGAGGCGAAGGCGGTGTCGACCAGATCGGCCAGCGCCGTCTCCAGTTCGGCGATGCGCAGAGGGAAGGCGAAGGCGGCGCTGCGCCGCCGGATGTCCGGCTCCTGGTGCAGCCGGTCGAGCAGCCGCTCGTCCAGCCGCCGCACCAGATCGGCGAACAGGGCGTGGAAGGCGGGCAGCGGTCCGTCGGGCGCCTCCTCCGCCGGGAAGGTCATGCCCCAGACCTGCGTCCGGCCGGCGCGGTCGAGCGGGTCGAAGAAGGTGGCGAACCCCTCGACGAGATCGGCCTTGGTCAGCACGACATGGACCGGAACGCGCAGGCCCAGATGCGTCCGCAGCTCGTTCAGGCGCTGGCGGATGGTGATGGCGTGGGCGTGGCGCTCGGCGTCGCTCCAGGCGGCCAGATCGGTCAGGCTGACGGTGACCAGCACGCCGTTGACCGGCTGGCGCGGCCGGTGCGTCTTCAGCAGGTCGAGCAGCCCCGACCACACCCGCCCGTCGACCGCCCGGCGGCTGTCCTGGGTGGTGTAGCGCCCGGCGGTGTCGATCAGAACCGCGTGGTCGGTGAACCACCAGTCGCAGTTGCGGGTGCCGCCGAGGTTGGCGATCGGCTCGGCGATGTCGCCGCTGGCCAGAGGGGCGCCGAGCCGGGCGTTGGCCAGCGCCGTGCTCTTGCCCGATCCCGGCGCGCCGATCACCAGATACCAGGGAAGCTGGTAGAGGTAGCGGCCGGTCAGGCCGGCGCCGAACTTCTGCGTCTTCAGTCGGGCCAGCACGGCGTCGAGGCGCTCGCGCACGCTGCCCAGCTCGTCGAGCGACGCCTTCAGGTCGGGATCGCGGGCGGCGGCCAGCGCCTCGACCAGCCGGGCGTTGGCGGCGCGCTCGCGGCGGTCGATGGCGCGGTTGGCGGCGGCCCAGCCGGCCAGCGCCAGCAGCAGCGGCAGCAGGCGCTCGGTCCAGTCGGCGCCGGGCACGGCCTGCGGAACCAGCAGCCAGCCGCTCAAGCCCAGGGCCAGCACGCCCCCCAGCGAGACGCCCCAGCGCAGGCTGGCCGGCAGGCCCGCCGCGCGGGGGCGCCGCGGGCGGGCGGCGGGCGGGGCGGCGGAACCGGGGGCCGGCTGGCGGGGCGGGCGGGGGACGGTCATGGCGGCCGCCTCACTGCGGGTAGAGGCGGATGTCGATCCGCCGGTTGCTGTCGCGCCCGGCGGGCGTGTCGTTCAGCGCGATGGGTTCGGCGTCGCCGCGGCCCTCGGCCGACAGGCGGGCGGGGTCGAGCTGGCGCTCCAGCAGGGCGCGCACGGCCTCGGCCCGCGCGTCGGTCAGGCTCCGCGCGGTGGGAAGGCGGCCGTTGCCCGGTGTTTGGCCTTGGGACGTCTGGCCGTCGGTGTGGGCGGCCACCAGGACGCGGCCGGCCTCCGGCGCCAGCGCCTGTCCGACGCGGTCGACGATGGCGCGGTGGCGGGCCTTCACCGCCTCGCCGCCGGTGGCGAACATGGCGGCGGCGGGGACGCGGATGACCAGGGCGCCGTCCTCCCCGGCCAGCACCTCGATGGCGCCGGTGCGGATCTCCGGGGCGAGCAGGGCGGTGACGCGGGCGATCAGCGCCGGGCCGGCGGTCGGCGGCGGCGGCGGGGCGAGGCGGGCGATCTCGATGGGGCCGTCGGGCAGCAGCGCCGCGATGCGGGCGGCCACCGGCCCGGCCTGCCGCTCCAGCGAAGCGGAGAGCTGGGTGTGGAGCAGGGCGAGGCCCAGCCCGACCGCCGCCCAGGCCAGCCAGGACGGCAGGCCGCCGCCCAGCGGGCGGAAGCGCCCGGCCAATCCCGCCATGGCCGCCCCTTGCCCGGCGGGGGAGAGGCCGGGGCTGGGCTCGCCGCGCGCCCGGCGCAGGATGCGGTACAGCTCGTCGCGCAGATGGGCGAGGTCGTGGGCGCCGCGCGGCTTGTCGCGGTAGCGGCCCTCGAAGCCGAGCGACAGGCAGGCGTAGAACAGCTCCAGCTCGCGCCGGTGCAGGCGCGGGTCGCCCAGCATGGTGTCGAGCAGGTCGAAGAAGCGGTCGGCCCCGCCGGCGTCGGGGTCGAGTTCGGCGACGAGCCCCTGCTTCGTCCAGGCGCAACGGGCCCCCCAGGGGGCGGCGCGGACCACGTCGTCCAGCGTGGCGCTCAGCGCGAAGCGGCCGACGCGGATCTCCTCGGGCGTCAGGCCGGCGGCGGCGCCGTCCGTCTCGAAGCGCCGGATGGCCGCCAGGGACTGATCGCGCACGCCGTCGGGAGCGTCGTGGGTCATGCGGTCGCGCAGGCCCATGGCGAGGTCCAGCACCGGGGCGGCGGCGCCCAGCAACGGGTTCAGCGCCCCGCGCAGGCGCGGTTCCGGCAGATGCGGCGGCGGGGTGGGGACGGGTGCGTCGGGGATCTGGGTGCCGGGGATGGCGGCCTCAAGCGGCGCGGGCGCGGCGGAGGGAGGCATGGCGGAGGGAGGCATGGCGGGCGCGGGCATCCCGCCCGGCCGGCTGGCGGTCAGGAAGGCCGGCGCCGGGGGCAGCCGGGACGGTCGCGCGGGATCGTCCTCCCAGCGCGGTTCCCGTGGGCGCGGTTCCCGTGGGTCGAGCCGTGGCCCGTCCCCGCCCAAACGATCCTCCACCCCCACCGAATCCCCCATGCCAGCGGGCGCCGCCGCGCGTCCGAAGGAGGTATAGCAGGCGGGCGGCCGCGAAGGAACGCCGAGTCGCGGCGACAGGCTCCGGGGGGGAAGCGGAGGGGCCGCTCGGCCGGCCTCGCCGCCGGCCGTTCAGGCGTCGTCATGCCCGGCCGGAAGTCCCTCAGATCTCCAGCTGCATGCCCAGCTCGACCACGCGGTTGGGCGGGATGCAGAAATACTCCGAGGCGCTGGTCGACAGCTTCGACAGGAAGATGAACAGCGGCTCCTGCCAGCGCGGCATCCCGGCCAGCCGGTGCGAGCGGATCAGCGTCTCGCGGCTGACGAAGTAGGTCGTCTCCATCGGCTCGAAGGGCAGGCCGGGGATCTTCCTCTTCTCCAGCGCGTTGGGGATGTCCGGCTCGTCCTTGAAGCCGAAATGCAGGATCAGCCGGAAGAAGCCGGCCGACAGCGGCTTCAGCTCGTAGCGCTGGCTGTCGGGAACGTGCGGCACGTCCTGGATGTCGACGGTCAGCAGCACGATCCGCTGGTGCAGCACCTTGTAGTGCTTCAGGCTGTGCAGCAGCCCCGGCGGCAGGCCGCGCGGGTTGCCGGTGAGGAAGACCGCCGTGCCGGGCACCCGCTGGATCGAGCCGCCCTTCAGGCGCTCCAGCAGCGAGTCGAGCGGCAGCGCGTCCTCGGCCAGCCGGGCCCGCACCACCTCGCGCCCGCGCCGCCACGTCGCCATCAGCAGGAACACCGCCGCCCCGACCGCCAGCGGGAACCAGCCGCCCTCCTCGACCTTGATCAGGTTGGAGAAGAAGAAGGCCCCGTCGATCGACAGGAAGACGATCAGCGCCAGCCCGGCCTGCCACAGCGACCAGCGCCCCAGGCTGCGCGCCACCTTGTAGGCGAGCAGAGTGGTCGCCACCATGGTGCCCGTCACCGCGATGCCGTAGGCGGCGGCGAGGTTGCTGGAGGTCTGGAAGCTCAGCACCAGCGCGATCACCCCGGCCAGCAGCAGCCAGTTGAGCTGCGGCATGTAGATCTGGCCCTTCTCGTGCTCCGAGGTGTGGCGGACCTCCATGCGCGGCAGGTAGCGCAGGTGCATCGCCTGGAGCGTGACCGAATAGGCGCCGGAGATCACCGCCTGGCCGGCGATGACCGTCGCCGCCGTCGCCAGCACCAGCAGCGGCACCTGCGCCCAGTCCGGCGCCAGATGGTAGAAGGGATTCTCGATGGCGTCCGGCTCGTGCAGCAGCAGCGCGCCCTGGCCGAAATAGCAGAGCAGCAGCGAGGGCAGGACCAGCCCGAACCACGCCAGCCGGATCGGCTTGCGGCCGAAATGCCCCATGTCGGCGTAGAGCGCCTCGGCCCCCGTCACCGCCAGCACGACGGCGCCGAGCAGCAGGTAGCCCTTCCAGCCATGCTCGAACAGCATCTCCACCGCGTGGCCCGGCCAGATGGCGCCCAGCACGTCGGGGTATTTCAGGATCTGCCGGATGCCCAGCACGCCCAGCGTGACGAACCACACCAGCATCACCGGGCCGAACAGCTTGCCGACCTTCTCCGTCCCGAAGCTTTGCAGCACGAACAGCAGGATCAGGATGGTGACGGTGATCGGGATGACGTAGTCCTCGAACACCGGGGCGACGACCTTCAGCCCCTCCACCGCGCTCAGCACCGAGATGGCCGGGGTGATCAGGCTGTCGCCGTAGAACAGCGCGGCACCCATCACGCCGATCGCCATCACGGTGGCGGTCCGCCGGTGCCCCGGCCGCATCCCGCGCAGGGCCAGCGCCGTCAGCGCCAGGATGCCGCCCTCGCCCTGGTTGTCGGCGCGCATGACGAAGATGACGTACTTCACCGTCACCGTGATCACCAGCGCCCAGAAGATCAGCGACAGCACCCCGAGGATCACGTCGGGCGACAGGTCGAACCCGCCGCCCTGGGTCAGGCATTCGCGCAGGGTGTAGAGCGGGCTGGTGCCGATGTCGCCGTAGACGACGCCCAGCGCGCCCATAGTCAGGGCGCGCAGCTTCGTCGAATGCTCGCGGTCGGTCATGCTCGCTTCCATCGCCGTTTCCGTCCTTGGCCGTGCCGCTGGGCCGTCTTTCCGGGAGAAAGGCCAGGCTCACGGTTCCTGGAGCCTTATGCGTCGCCCGTCCCCAAGGCAAGGGCCGAGTGGCGAAACGCCCGAGCCGCTTTCAACGATCCATGGCGCGGGAGGGTGCGGCGAAAATCCTTCGCCGGGGCGCGGAGGGGCGGACCGAGGCAATTTCGTTAGACTCTGAAGGAATTCGTTGCAGCGCCACCGTTGAACGGCGTGTTCGCGCGCGATAATCCTAGGGTTGGCGTTGAGGCCGAACCGGGCGCACCTGAATGTGGCATGACTACACGAACGCTCTGATCACCGCCTTCGGGCTTGCCGGGCTGGGGTTCGGCATCGGGCAACTCGTCATCGTCTGTGGCGAGCGGATGATCGAAAAGCGCCACGGCACGTCCGGCGTGCGCGACGTCATCGCCCGCCGCGCCAAGATGGAGACCCTGTTCGAGGCCCGCCGCGCCGACCGCGTCGGCGAACTGCGCGAGGCCGACGGCGCCGTCCAGGAGCTGCTGGGCCGCCGGGCGTCGCTGGAGCGCCGGATCAAGGAATCGCAGCAATCCGGCGAGCGCCTCGTCCGTCTGGTCGGCGAGGAGGTGGTGGGGACGCCCTGCTACCTCGCCATGGTGGCCAACAAATATGTCGGCACCTCGACCTTCCAGCAGAAGGAACACGCCCTGATCGATTCGAGCTGGGCGCAGCCGCAGTCCATCGAGGTGTGGGCCAAGTCGATGGCCGAGGCGCGGGCGGAGATCGAGCGGCGCTACCCGCCGGCCTTCGGCTACGTCGTCACCCGCATGCAGGACATCGGCGCGGCCGCGGCGCCGGTCGCCAAGGCTGGCTGAGAAGCGAGGGAGGAGCCGCCATGCCCTATGTGTTCGCCGCCCTGGTGGGGCTCGCCTCGCTGGCGGTGTCGCTGCTGCTGGCGATGCGCCGGCTGAAGACGTCGGAGGAGCGCATCGCCAACGCGGTGGCGCGCAAGCAGGCGCAGGTGGAGCGCATCAGGAAGGTCGCGCGGACGACCTTGCAGCAGGCGCGCGACCTGCGCGACGCCCGCCGCCGCCGCAATTCGGTCGACATGGGCTGCGAGGAGCTGGAGCAGCGGGTGAAGGCGGCGGGATCCAACGACCGGCGGGTCTATGTGCTGGACGATCGCCGCACGCGGGCCGACGCCGGCTGGATCCTGCGGGTGGTGAACGGCGAGTACGCCGCGAAGGTCAACGCCCAGCTCGACCCCGTGGCGCTGGAGAGCTGGAAGCGCGGGCGCCGCATCCTGGTCTGGGGCCTGGACGAGAAGAAGGCGCGGGAGAAACTCCACGCCCGCTACCCGGAGAACAAGGGCTTCGCCATCACCGGCGCCGAGTCCTACCAGGGGTGAGCGGGCCGGGGGGCGGGCACGGGCGGACGGTGGGAAGGCGGCCGTTCGTGAGCGGGCCGTTCGTGAGCGGATTGTGTGATTTGGGTCATTGCCTTCTCCCCCCTGTCCGGTGTCTGATTGGGGGAGTGTTGTCATCCACTCTTTTCACTACCATGTTGTAACCAGCTTGCCCCACGATGGGGAGAGGCAAGCCGGGGATCGATGGTGGAGGGCCAATGATGGATCTCATTCTGCTCGGTGGTGCGATGGCCGCGGTTCTGGCCGGGGTGATCGCCACGCTCCCGACGCCGAAGCCGGTGCCGGTCCGCATCCGCGACCGCCGCCGCCAGCGCCGGTAAGGCCGGCGCCGGCCAGGTCTTCACCGGCCAGGTCTTCGGCGGCCAGTCGGCGGTCAGTGATCGGCGGTCAGCGGTCCAGGTCGCGGATCGCCCGGTTCAGTTCGAACTCCTTCGAGGCGACGTACGCCTCGGCACCCGTGATTCGCTTCTCGAAGTCGCGGAAGCGCTGGGTCAGGCCGGCGAGCGTCCGGTCCGGCTTGGTCGAGACCGCGCGCCAGAACGCCTCCTCCTCCGGGTTGCGGTAGAGCTGCGGCGGACGCACCGGCAGCGCGATCACCGCGATGACGTAGGCGACGATCAGCGGAAACGCGAAGAAGAACATCCCGATGAACACCGCCAGCCGGATCACGGCCGGCCGCACGCCGAAGTAGTCGGCCACGCCGGCGCAGACCCCGCCGAGCATGCCGCGCTCCTTGTTGCGGTAGAGCCGGTGCGGGTTGGGCGATTCGTAGGGGGAGTGATGGGGGGACGGGCGGTCCATGACGGCTCGGTCCTTCCTTGATGAGACGGTGTTCAGGCGGTCAGGTCTTGTTGCGCCAGTTCGGCGCCTCGCTGTCGAGCACGCGCTCCAGCGATTGGATGCGGCCTTCCAGGCGGTTGGCGATCTCCCACAGCTCGGCGAGCATCCGTTCGTCCTGGGCCGTCAGCCCGCGCTGGGACCGCCATTGGGTGATGTAGTGGAAGACGATCCAGATCGGCGCCACCACCACCATGAACAGCACCGCGATGACGAAACCGAAGAACCCCATGGCGGATTGGCCTTTCTTGTCGTTGGGGAGGGGGGCTGCGAGTTTTGGCGCCCGGCCCTTCTCCCTTGAGGGAGAGGGGCCGGGCAAGCGTACCCGTCCTCAGCTCCCCCGGCGGGCGGCGAGGCGGGCCTTCAGGGCGGCCAGCTCGCCTTCCACCTTGTGGGTGGCCTCCAGCTCGGCGATCTCCTCGGTCAGGTTGCGGGCGCGGCCGAGGTCGTAGGATTCGACCCGGCCCTCCAGCTCGTCGAGGTTCCGCTCGACCTGCTCGAAGCGCTGGAGCGCCTCGTTGATGCGCTCGTCGTGCAGGGTGGAGCGCACCTTGACCCGGTTGGCGGCGGTCTGGGCGCGGGCGGCCAGCGCCTTCTCGCGGGTCTTGGCGTCGGTCAGCTTGGCCTGGAGCCGGCCCAGGTCGTCGTTCGCCTTGGCCAGCGCCGCCTCCACATGGATGAGCTGCTCGGTCAGCGTGTCGGCCTGCTCGGCGATCTTCGACTTGGCCAGCAGGCACTCCTTCGCCAGATCCTCGCGGTTGTGGGTCAGGGCGATCTCGGCCTTGCGCTCCCACTCGTCGCGCTCGCGGCGCAGGTCGGCGACCCGGCGTTCGATCTCCTTCTTCTCCGCGATGATCTTCACGGTGGAGGAGCGGACCTCGATCAGCGTGTCCTCCATCTCCTGGATGATCAGGCGGATCAGCTTCTCCGGCTCCTCGGCGCGGTCGAGCAGGGAGTTCAGGTTCGACTGGATGATGTCGGTCAGGCGGGAAAAGATGCTCATGGTCGGGTTCCTGTGGTCGGCCCTTGCGGCGGGCCATGGTCAATCAGAGCGGCTTGATGAAGGCCGGGCGGTCGGCCGCCGGCCGGTCAGCCGAGAATCGCGCCGACGACGATGCCGCCGAAGAAGAACAGCCAGCTTTCCGCCGGGCGGGTGCGCAGGAACTGGCGCACGCGGCGGGCCAGCGGGGCGGTGTCGGTGCCGTAGCGGCGGCGAAAGTCGCTGAAGTCGGTCATGCGGTGATCTCCTTCCGTTGGCATCCCCTATCGCAACCGCCGTGCCAAACGGCTCAGGTCCGGGCTTTCCCTTGCCCGGCCTGGGGTTTGCCCATTCCCACCGCCGGTTGCCGCGTCGCCGATAAGGCGATAGAGTCGCCGAATTGGCGAAACAGTGGTGAATGGAGCGATGCCGGACACGCCGCCGCCCCTGCTGGGCGAATCCCCCGCCTTCCGTGAGGCCTTGGAGCATGTCTCGCGGGTGGCGCCGCTGGAGCGGCCGGTGTTGGTGATCGGCGAGCGCGGGACCGGCAAGGAGCTGATCGCCGCCCGCCTGCACTACCTGTCGCGGCGCTGGGACCGGCCCTTCGTGAAGGTGAACTGCGCGGCGCTGCCCGAATCGCTGCTCGACTCGGAGCTGTTCGGCCACGAGGCCGGCGCCTTCACCGGGGCGACGCGGCGGCAGATCGGCCGGATCGAGCAGGCCGACGGCGGCACCCTGTTCCTCGACGAACTCGCCACCGCCTCGCCCGCCGTGCAGGAGAAGCTGCTGCGCGCCGTGGAGTATGGCGAGATCGAGCGGGTGGGCGGGCGCACCGCGACGGTGGACGTGCGGGTCGTCGGCGCCACCAACGCCGACCTGCCGGCGCTGGCCGAGTCCGGCCGCTTCCGCGCCGACCTGCTCGACCGTCTGGCCTTCGACGTGGTGACGCTGCCGCCGCTGCGCGCCCGGCCGGAGGACATCCCGCCGCTGGCCGAGCATTTCGCCCTGGGCATGGTGCGCGAGCTGGAGCGCCCGCTGTTCCCCGGCTTCACCCCGCAGGCGCTGGCGGCCCTGCAAGGCCATCCCTGGCCCGGCAACGTGCGCGAGCTGCGCAACGCGGTGGAGCGTTCCGTCGCCGCGGCCGACCCGGACGAGGCGGTCGGGACGATCGTCCTCGACCCCTTCGCCTCGCCCTGGCGGCCGGTGGAGCGGCGTCCGGCACCGGAACCGCCGGCCGATCCGTCCCCAGCCCATCCGCCCCCAGCCGATCCGTCCTCGCCAACGGATGGCGGCATCCTGGAGGAGGTGCGCGCCTTCGAGGCGGCCAAGCTGCGCGACGCGCTGGAGCGCAACCGCTTCAACCAGCGCCAGACCGCGCAGGCGCTCGGCCTCGGCTACCACCAGCTTCGCGGCATGCTGAAGAAGCACGGGCTGATCGGCTGAGGGCGGATGGGCTGGGGACGGATGGGCTGGGAGCGGATCGGCCGGCGGTTCCGGTGCCGGACACCGTCACTTCTTCTCCAGCATCAGGGTGCCCTGGCGGGTCAGCTTGGTCTTCAGCTTGTCGGCCAGCATGCCGAGCGCCCAGGGCAGTTCGACCTCGACGTCGACCCGGTCGTCGGCGACGTCGATGCGGCCGGTGACGGTCTGGGCCAGGGCGACGACGCGGAAGGCCAGCCGGTCGCCCTCCCAATGGTCGTCGATGCTGGTGGCGACGGCGCCCAGCCGCGCCCGCGCGTCGCCCAGCCCGTCGGCCAGCCGCCGCTTCGCCTCCGCCCGGCCGAGCGAGTGGGGAATGGACAGGGTCAGGGGCTTGGGCATCGCGGGGCTCTCCGGAACGGGCGGTGATGCGGGAACAACACGCAGGGAGGCCGTTGGGTTCGTCCGCTCCCCCTTCCGCCCCCCGATTGCACAAACCGTCATTCTTTCGCCACGGTCGCGAGACAAATCTTCGGCGCGGCGATCACGCTCTTCCGGCCCGGCCGGGGTGGGCGTTATATGGCCTGAACAATCCACCCCACCCACACCGCCGTACCACGCCAGAGGGGCAGCGAGCGCACCGTGACCGCCGACCGACCGGATCAGCTTTTCGCGGGACCGCGCCCCGTCCGCACCCGGGACGAGCCGACGCCGCTCGACCGGCTGGCCGGCAAGGCCCGGTCGATGCCGGCCCTGTCGCTGCCCAAGCTGCCGCGCGGCAAGGCCAAGCCGCCCAAGGCGCCGCCGCCTGCGCCCCGGCCGCCGGCCGCCGGCAAGCCCCCGAGGCCGCCCAAGCCGCCGGCCGCGCCGCGCCGCGCCGCGCCGCGTCCGAACGGCGGCGGGTCGTGGCTGTCCCGGCTGGTGCAGTGGGGGCTGGTCGCGGCGATCTGGTGCGGCATCGGGCTGGGCGCCGTGCTGGCCTGGTTCGCGCTGGATCTGCCGGACATCTCCAAGGTGGCGCAGTTCGAGCGGCGCGCCTCGATCACCGTGCTGGCCGCCGACGGCAGCGAGTTCGCGCGCTTCGGCGACCTGCACGGCACGACGCTGGGCGTCAAGGACCTGCCGCCGCATCTGGTCAACGCCGTGCTGGCGATCGAGGACCGCCGCTTCTACAGCCATTTCGGCGTCGATCCGATCGGGCTGATGCGCGCCGTCTACGTCAACTGGCGGTCCGGCCGGGCGACGCAGGGCGGCTCGACCATCACCCAGCAGCTCGCCAAGAACCTGTTCCTGACGCCCGAAAAGTCGCTGCGCCGCAAGATCCAGGAGGCGATGCTCGCCCTGTGGCTGGAGCACCGCTTCACCAAGGACCAGATCCTCACCGCCTACCTGAACCGCGTCTATCTCGGCGCCGGGACCTTCGGGGTGGACGCGGCCTCGCGCACCTATTTCGGCAAGCCGGCGACCCAGGTCGACCTGCGCGAATCGGCGGTGCTGGCGGCTCTGCTGAAGGCGCCGTCGCGCTACGCCCCGACCTCCAACCCCGACGAATCGGCCGAGCGCGCCCGCATCGTCATGAACGCCATGGTCGCCGCCGGCTTCGTCACCGCGCAGGAGGTCGAGGCCGCCCGCAACGCCCCGCCGTCGCCGCGCCGCAAGCCGGGCGGCGACGGGCGCTATTTCGCCGACTGGGTGACCGATCTGGTGGCGGGCTTCGTCGGCCCCGAGCATGGCGACGTCATCGTCCGCACCACGCTGGACCTCAGGATGCAGCGCGCCGCCGAACAGCGGCTGGAGGCCCTGCTGGCGACGGCCGGCCCGGCCGCCAACGCCCGGCAGGCCGCCCTGGTGGCGATGACCCCGGACGGTGCGGTGCGGGCGCTGGTCGGCGGCCGCGACTACGACAGCAGCGAGTTCAACCGCGCCACCCAGGCGTTGCGGCAGCCGGGCTCCGCCTTCAAGCCCTTCGCCTATCTGGCGGCGCTGGAGGCCGGCTGGTCACCCGACAGCCTGATCGAGGACGCGCCGGTGCAGATCGCCAACTGGAGCCCCGGCAACTACGACGGCAAGTTCCGTGGCACCATCACGCTGGCGACCGCGCTGGCCCATTCCTCCAACACCGCGACGGTGCGGCTGGTCGACCGCATCGGCACCGAGCGGGTGCGCCGGGTCGCCTCGGCGCTCGGCATCGGTTCGCCGCTGACCAAGGATCTGTCGCTGGCGCTCGGCACCAGCGAGGTGTCGCTGCTGGAGCTGGTCCGCGCCTACGCCGGGATCGCCAACCGGGGGGTGCCGGTCTGGGGCTACGCCATCACCGAGATCAAGGACCGCGACGGGACGCTGCTCTACCGGCGGCAGGGCGGCGGCGGTGGCGCCGTGGTCGACCCGGCCCACGCGGTGCAGATCGCCCGCATGATGGCCGGGGTGATCGAGTTCGGCACCGGCAAGGCGGCGAAGCTCGACCGCCCGGCGGCGGCCAAGTCGGGCACGACGCAGGAGTACCGCGACGCCTGGTTCGTCGGCTTCACCGCCGATCTGGTGGCCGGGGTCTGGCTCGGCAACGACAACAACGAGGCGATGAAGAAAGTCACCGGCGGCACGCTGCCGGCCAAGCTGTGGCGCGACTTCATGATGGACGCCCACGCCGGCCGTCCGGCGCGCCCGCTGCCGGGGGTGGAGGGGGCGCCCGCCTGGACGGTGCCGGTCGCCTCGGCGGATGTTCCGGCGGGCCGTCCGGCGGGGCCGGCACCCACGGCGGCGCCGGCGCCCGCCCAACGCGCCGACGGCGGCATCGGCTCGCTGATCGACAAGCTGACCGGCGGCGGCAGCGCGCCGCGGGTCCAGTATGATTATGGGAACCAGATGCGTTGAATCCGCCCGACCCTCAATCCCCTTTCCCCTCCGGGGAGAGGGAGACCGAGGCGGTGGGGAGCAGGCGCGCCACGACCCCCCGCCCGGCGGTCGCGCCCATGGCGAAGCAGCCTTGCAGCAGATAGCCGCCGGTCGGCGCCTCCCAGTCCAGCATCTCGCCGGCCAGGAAAACGCCGGGCAGGCGCTTCAGCATCAAGGTCTCGTCCAGTTCCGCCAGCGCCACGCCGCCGGCGCTGGAGATCGCGCGGTCGATGGGACGGGTGCCGGTCAGCACCATCGGCAGCGCCTTGATCGCGCGGGCCAGCGCCGCCGGGTCGGACAGGGCGGCGGCCGGGGCGAACTCGCGCAGCAGGGCGGCGCGCGGGCCGGACAGCGACAGCGCCTTCTTCAGGAAGGTCGCCAGCGACTCGGCGCCCCGGCGGCGCAGGCGCTTCAGCAGCTCCGCCTCCGGCATGTCCGGCAGCAGGTCGAGCGTCAGCCCGGCCCAGCCCTCCGCTTCGATGGCGTCGCGCAAGGGGGCGCTCAGCGCGTAGACGGCGCCGCCCTCGATGCCGGTCCCGGTGATGACGAACTCGCCCTTCAGGCGGCGGCCGGCGAAGGACAGGCCGACGCTCTTGACCGGCTGGCCGGCGAAGCGCTCGCGCAGATGGTCGGACCAGGGGACCTCGAAGCCCATGTTGGACGGGCGCAGCGGCGCGATCTCCACCCCGCGCGCGGCAAGGATGTCCGTCCAGCCGCCGTCGGAGCCGGTGCGCGGCCAGCTCGCCCCGCCCAGCGCCAGCAGCGTGGCGCGCGGGGCGGCGGTGACGGCTGCGCCGTCCGGCCCGGTCAGGGCGAGCCGTCCGTCGGCGTCCCAGCCGGTCCAGCGGTGGCGGCCGTGCAGCGTCACGCCCAGCCCGCCCAGCCGGCGCAGCCAGGCGCGCACCAGGGTGGATGCCTTCATCTGCACCGGAAAGACCCGGCCGCTGCTGCCGACGAAGGTCTCGATGCCGAGCCCGGCGGCCCAGCCGCGCAGGTCGTCCGGCGAGAATCCGGCCAGCAGGTCGCGGAACAGCGGCGCTTGCGCGCCGTAGCGCGGCAGGAAGCGGTCGAGCGGCTCGGAATGGGTCAGGTTGAGCCCGCCGCGCCCGGCCAGCAGCAGCTTGCGCGCCGGGGTGGGCATGTGGTCGAACACCGCGACGCGCAGCCCGGCGGAGGCCGCGACCTCGGCCGCCATCAGCCCGGCGGGGCCGGCGCCGATCACCGCGACGTCGGGGGAGAAATGGGGGGCGGCTGACAAGGCGGGGGCTTTCTGGTGCGGGAAATCTTGCCCCACCCGCCCCTCCTCCGCTGAGCGGGGGGAGGGGCGGGTGGGGGCACGTATCGGCCAGTGACGGTCAATCCTCGTCCTGGGCGACCTCCTCGGCGAGGTCGGCGGCGAGGTCGGCGAAATAGCCGGCGTCCACCTCCAGCCCGTTCTCCTCGCAGATCCGCATGAAGACGCGGTAGGCGTGCAGGATCGCCACGTCGAGAACGGCGAGATCGGCTTCCTCGCTGTGGCGGTCCTCGACGTCGCGCTCTTTCAGGGTGGCGACGATGTCGTGCGCGGCGGCTTGCAGGACCGCATCCATGGCTTGTTTGTGTTGGTTCGACATCGCTGGGAATCCTCGTTCCGGTCGAGCTTCGCGCCCCCGCCGGGCAAAACCGGGCGCGGCCCGGCGGGGGTGGCCGAAAATGCGGAGGGAGACGGGCGCATCCGGGCTCCGCTCCTCCGCGAAAAATCGGCCTTCCCCTTGTTGTAGAATCCTTTTCCGATGCCGAACAAGCCCCTTACGGAGCGCCTCTGCGGGCGATCCGCAACGCCTCCGCCAGCACCTCCGAATCGCCGATGTGGTTGGCGAGCAGAAGCACCAGTTTGGCGTTCAGCGCGGCGCTCTGCTCCGCCGTCAGGTCGCGGTGGCTGTCGATCAGGGCCTGGTAGAAATCGTCGGGGTTGGCGAGCCGGTTGTCGGTCGCGAGCGTGGCCATGGGGGAGCTCTCCTTGGAAAAAGCGGGTCAGCGGCCGGTGGGGTGATGGCCGGTGGGGTGGCGGCCGGTGGCGCGGTCCAGCGCGGCGATCAGCGCCGCGGCGTCGAAGCGGCGCCAGCGGGCGGCGACATGCTGGTCGGGGCGGATCAGGTAGACGGCGCCGGGCGACAGGTCGTAGCGCTCGCGGACGCGGCCGGCGCAATCCACCAGCTCGTTGGCGAGGCCGCGGCGGCGGTCGGTGACGGCGTGCCAGACCAGCGGCAGCGGCCCGGCGGCCAGCCGGTCGAGCGCCTCGGCAACCTCCGCCGGCACCGGATCGGTCCCGGCGGCGTGGAGCACGACGAAGCGCCCGTCGAGCGCGTCCATCAGCCAGCCGGCCTGTCCGTCGCTCCGCTCGACCGGCGCGTCGGTGGCCGGGGCGCCGGGCACCATGCGGCCGGCGAAGGCGTCGCTGTCCGGCGTGTTCAGCGGGCTGTCGCTGTAGGTGGTCGGGGTCGACAGCCGGCCGGAATTCACCAGCGAACGGGCGAAGGGATGGTCCGCCGCCAGCTCCAGCACGGCGTCGCGGAAGATGCGGCTCATCGCGCTCTTCGGCGTGATGAAGTCGGTGGAGCGGGTCGAGTTCAGAAGATTCTCCCTGGCCGCCGCCACCCGCTCGTCGGAATAGCTGTCGAGCAGGCTGTCGGGCGCCAGCCCGTCGATGACCAGTTTCAGTTTCCAGCCGAGATTGTCGGCGTCCGGCACGCCCGAATTGGCGCCGCGCGCCCCGAAGGGCGAGACCTGGTGCGCCGAGTCGCCGGCGAAGAAGACGCGGCCGTGGCGGAAGCGCTCCAGCCGCCGGCACTGGAAGGTGTAGACCGACACCCATTCCAGCTCGAACGGCGTGTCCTCGCCCAGCATCGCCTTCAGGCGGGGGATGACGCGCTCGGGCTTCTTTTCCTCCTCCGGATCGGCGTCCCAGCCGAGCTGGAAGTCGATGCGCCAGACATTGTCGGGCTGCATGTGCAGCAGGGCCGACTGCCGGCGGTGGAAGGGCGGGTCGAACCAGAACCAGCGCTCCGCCGGGAAGTCGGCCTTCATGACGACGTCGGCGATCAGGAAGCGGTCCTTGAACACCTCGCCCTGGAACTCCAGCCCCAGAATCTTGCGGATCGTGGATTTGGCGCCGTCGCAGGCGATGACCCAATCGGCCTCGACCGCGTGGATGCCGTCCGGCGTCTCGACCTGGAGGACGACGTGGTCGTCCATCTGCCGCAGCGAGACGACGCGCGAGCGCCAGCGCAGTTCGATCCGGTCGGACTTGCGGGCCTCGGCGACCAGATAATCCTCCAGGTAATATTGCTGGAGGTTGATGAAGGCCGGGATCTTGTGGTCCGGCTCCGGCAGCAGGTCGAACTGGTAGACCAGCCCGTCGCCGTTGAAGACCTTGCCGATCTTCCACACCACCCCCTTGTCGATCATCCGCCGGCCGGCGCCCAGCCGGTCCCACACCTCCAGCGCGCGCTTGGCGTAGCAGACGGCGCGGCTGCCGACGCTGACGGTGTCCTCGGCGTCGATCACCACCACCGGCACGCCCTTCTGCGCGAGGTCGAGCGCGGCGGTCAGCCCGACCGGGCCGGCGCCGATGACGACCACCGGATGGCGGCGCACCGTGCCGGTGCGCTGCTCCTCCGACGGTGTGTAGGGGTAGGTCGGGTAGCTGTAGGTGGCGTGCATCGGCGTTTCCCCCTGGGGATGCTTTTTTGGATGGTTCGCTGGCGGATTGTTGTTGTTGCTAACGATACAGTTTCATTTGATACCAATCAAGCCCTCCCGCCGGGTGGGGGCACGACGCGATACCGGCATGGTCACCATGACGGAAAATCGGTATCGCGAACAAGGGTGGCGGTGTAGCGTCGGTCGCCTTGCCAGAGATGACCGGAGAAAGGATCCGTCCATGAGCCTGCCGCGCCCCACCGTCTACGCCATCGACGGCGTGGTTCCCGTCATCCACCCGACCGCCTTCGTGCATCCGGCGGCCGTGCTGATCGGCGACGTGGTGGTCGGTCCCGGCTGCTACGTCGGCCCCGGCGCCAGCCTGCGCGGCGACTTCGGCCGCATCATCCTGGAGGAGGGCTGCAACGTGCAGGACAACTGCACCCTGCACGCCTTCCCCGGCGAGGACGCGGTGGTCGAGGTCGACGGCCATGTCGGCCACGGCGCGGTGCTGCATGGCGGCGTGGTCAAGCGGGGCGCGCTGGTCGGCATGAACGCGGTGGTGATGGACGGCGCCGTGATCGGCGAGAACTCCATCGTCGCCGCCATGGCCTTCGTCAAGGCCGGCTTCCAGGTGCCGCCGCGCTCGCTGGTCGCCGGGCTGCCGGCCAAGGTGGTGCGCGAACTGCGCGACGACGAGATCGCCTGGAAGGCGGAGGGGACGCAGGAGTACCAGCGCCTCGCCGTCCGTTCGCTGGCGACCATGACCGCCTGCGCCCCGCTGGAGGCGGTGGAGCCGGACCGCCCCCGCGTGGACGCCGGCAGCAGCCAGCCGCTCTATCAGGTCAAGGGCGCGTAGGGAACGGGCCACCGTGAAGGCGGCCCCGTGGAGGCGGCGGTCAGTCCTCCGCCGCCTCCAGGGCCGCCCCGGCGGGGGCGGCGGCGCGGGCGGCGGGGGCCGCCAGCTGGTCGGCGCGGGCCTGCAACCGGTTCAGCAGCCGGTCGAGCAGGGCGCGCTCCTCCTCCGGCAGGGCGTCGGTCAGGTCGGATTCGTAGGCGAGCGCCATCGGCACGATCTCGGCGTAGATCGCCAGCGCCTTGGGCGTCAGGGTCAGCAGCGCCTTGCGGCGGTCGGTGTCGCCCGATTCGCGCAGGATCAGCGCCGAATCCAGCATGCGGCTGATGGCCCGGCTGACCTGCACCTTGTCCATCGCGGTGCGCTGGGCGATCTCGCCGGCGCTCAGCGTCTCGCCGCCGCCCAGCACGGCGATGATGCGCCATTCGGGAATCGTGATGCCGAACCGCTTGTCGTACAGCTTCGCCACCGTGTGGCTGACCGTGTTGGCCAGAACCGACAGCCGGTAGGGCAGGAAGCGCGTCAGGTGCAGCGCCGCCGGGTCGGCGCTGGCCGGGTCGGCGCTGGCTGGGGCGGCGCTGTCGGGCGCGGGGCGGCGGGTGGACGGCATGGGCGGAGGCTTCGTGGCGGCTGCGTGGCGGTTGTCCGATTCCATCCTGCCCGGGAATTTTATGCTTGCAACAGTTTCAAACGAAACTAATCATGGGGGCCGACAATCCGGGGTGCCCGAACGCCCCGCCAACGCCCGACGGGAGGACGCCGTGAAGAACTGGATTTCGTTTCCGAAGCTGGAGGGAACCGCGACGCGGCAGGCCCATGTGCGGCTGCCCGCCGGCACCTACGAGCGCGAGATGGGGCGCGAGGGCTTCTTCGGCCCGGCGACCCAGATGCACCACGCCCACCCGCCGACCGGCTGGATCCGCTTCGACGGGCCGCTGCGGCCGCGCGCCTTCGACCTCAACCATCTGGAGCGCGCGCAGGATTGCCCGCTGGCCGCCCCCGGCCTGATGGGCAACGGCGCGACGCAGGTGCGGCTGTGGCGCTTCGAGGGCAGGATGGAGCATCTGGTCCGCAACGCCGACGGCGACGACCTGCTGTTCTTCCACCAGGGCGGCGGGCACCTGTTCTGCGACTATGGCCATCTGGAGGTCCGCGAGGGTGACTACGTGGTCCTGCCGCGCAACACCGCCTGGCGGCTGGAGACGGACGGGCCGGTCATGGTGCTGATGATCGAGGCGACCGGCGACGCCTACCGGCTGCCGGCCAAGGGCATCGTCGGCACCCACGCGATCTTCGACCCGGCGGTGCTCGACGTGCCGCTGCTCGACGACGCCTTCCAGTCCCAGAAGAGCGAGCGCGAGACGGAGGTGCGCGTCCGCAAGCGCGGTCGGGTCTGCTCGATGACCTACCCGTTCAACCCGCTGGACGCGGTGGGCTGGCACGGCGATCTGGCGCCGGTGCGGCTGAACTGGCGCGACATCCGGCCGCTGATGAGCCACCGCTACCATCTGCCGCCCTCGGCCCACAGCACCTGGGTGGCGAACCGCTTCATCGTCTGCACCTTCGTGCCGCGCCCGATCGAATCGGATCCGGAGGCGCTGAAGCTGCCCTACTACCATTCCAACGAGGATTACGACGAGGTCCTGTTCTACCATCGCGGCCAGTTCTTCTCGCGCGACAACATCCATCCGGGGATGGTGACCTACCATCCCTCGGGCTTCCCGCACGGCCCGCACCCGAAGGCCTACGAGGTCGCCCAGAAGCACGAGCGCAAGGACACCGACGAGGTGGCGGTGATGATCGACACCCGCGACCCGCTCGATGTCCTGGAGCCGATGGAGGCGGCGGAATGGGCGGGCTACGTCGACAGTTGGAGGGCGAGGTAAGGGGGCCGGACGGCCGGGGCCGCCGCGACGGGGGCCCCGGTGAGCGGCGCAACGACAGGGAGCGAGACAGAGGATGAAGCTGGCGAGTTTGAAGGCGGGCGGGCGCGACGGAACCCTGGTCGTGGTGTCGCGCGACCTGTCCCGCGCCCAACCCGTGCCGGCCGTCGCCGCGACGTTGCAGGCGGCGCTCGACGACTGGGCGGCCGTGGCGCCGCGGTTGGAGGCGGTCTATCGCGACCTGAACGCCGACCCGGCGGCGGGCGAGGCGTTCGACCCGGCGCTGGCGGCCTCGCCGCTGCCGCGCGCCTACCAGTGGGCGGACGGCTCGGCCTACGTCAACCATGTGGAGCTGGTCCGCAAGGCGCGCGGGGCCGAGATGCCGCCGAGCTTCTGGACCGACCCGCTGATGTACCAGGGCTGTTCCGACGGCTTCCTGGCGCCGACCGACCCGATCCCGGCGGCGACCGAGGCCTGGGGCGTCGATTTCGAGGCCGAGATCGCGGTGATCACCGACGACGTGCCGATGGGCGTCTCGGCGGCGGCGGCGGGCGGCCACATCAGGCTGCTGATGCTGGTCAACGACGTGTCCCTGCGCAACCTGATCCCGGCGGAGCTGGGCAAGGGCTTCGGCTTCTTCCAGTCGAAGCCGGCGTCGAGCTTCTCCCCCGTCGCGGTGACGCCGGACGAGCTGGGCGGCTCCTGGGACGGCGCCAAGGTCAACCGGCCGCTGGTGACGCGGCTGAACGGGGCGCTGTTCGGCACCCCCGACGCCGGCACCGACATGACCTTCGACTTCCCGACGCTGGTGGCCCACGCCGCCAAGACCCGCCATCTGGCGGCGGGCAGCATCGTCGGCTCGGGCACCGTGTCGAACAAGCTGGACGGCGGCCCCGGCAAGCCGGTGGCCGAGGGCGGCGTCGGCTATTCCTGCCTCGCCGAGCTGCGCACCATCGAGACCATCGCGACCGGCGCGCCGCGGACGCCCTTCCTGCGCTTCGGCGACCGCGTGCGGATCGAGCTGTTCGACGAAGCCGGCGCCAGCGTCTTCGGCGCCATCGATCAGGAGGTGGTGCGCTACGACGGGCCCTGAGCGGCCCGAGGAAGGAAGGGGCGCCCCGCCTTTCGGAGGGGCGCCCCGTTTTTTGCGCGCTTCAGGCCAGCGCGCCGGCCATCAGCCGTTCGGGAGGCGGCGCCTCCGGGATGTGCTGGGAGACGTAGCCTTCGCTGTGGATCCGGTCCTCCCTGGCGCCCAGCGTCCGCGCGGCGGCGGCGCACGCTTCGACGAAGGCCGGGCTGCCGGCGATGAACACCGCGTGGCCGGACAGGTCGGGGAACAGGCCGGGCAGGATCGCCGGGATGCGTCCCGTCAGCCCGCCTTCCCGCGACTCGCGGGTCAGCGTCACCTGGACCTTGAAGTTGCGGTGCCTCGCCTGCCAGTAGGACAGAAGCCCGCGCTCGTAGACGTCCGCCGCGGTGGAGGCGGAGAACAGCAGCGTCACCGGCGGGCGGTAGCCCCGGCGCAGCGCCGCGTCGGTCAGGGCCAGGATCGGCGCCAGGCCCGACCCGGCGGCCATGCACAGCACCGGGCTGTCGACCGACGGGTCGCCGATGAAGGTGCCGTAGGGGCCGGACAGCCGGACCGTGGCGCCCACATCCAGCGTGTCGTGGATCCAGTTGCTCGTCGGGCCGCCGTCGACGCGGGTGACCTGGAGGACGATCTCGCCGTCCGGGCGCGGGGCGTTGGCGATGGAGTAGCAGCGCGGCGGCGCCCCGGCCGAAGCGTCGCCCAGCATCACATACTGCCCCGGCCAGTAGCGCAGCGGCTGGCCGAGCGGGCGCAGGCGCAGCTCGACGATGCGCGGCGTGCGGGGGATGCGGTCGGTGACGACGAAAGGGGCGTTCTCGCGCGGGGGGAACAGCTTGGGCTTGGCGTCGGCGGTGCCGAACTCGATGACCAGCTCGTCGGAGATCGGCTTGGCCATGCACATCAGCCCGTAGCCGTCCTTCCGCTCGGCCCGCGACAGCGCCATGTCCAGCACCATGCCCTGGTCGAACTGGCCTTCCAGCACCTTGACCTTGCATTCGCCGCAGGCTCCGGCGCGGCAGTTGTTGGGCAGGGCGTAGCCGGCCTGCTCCAGCGCCGACAGGACGGTCTCGCCGTCGCGGCAGTCCACCGTGCGGCCCGAGGGGTGAAGGCGGATTCGGCTCACCGGAAAATCCTCAAGAGGGAGCGGGAAGGGCTCCTCCCGCTCGCGGAGCGGGAGGGGCGGGCGCGCGCGGCTCGGAAGACCGGGCTCAGAAGACCGGGATGATCTCGTCCATGTCGATGTCGCGGACCTCCTCGCCGGTGATGCCGACCTCGGGGATCGCCGGGAACGGGATGCCGTAGCGGTCCAGCACGCCCTTCAGGTTCAGCATGGCGTTGCGCCAGTTCTCCTTCTTGGCCTCGTAGTCCGGGATGTGGAAGCCGGCGTTGCGGGCGATCGCCTCGGCCTCGCGCTGGGTGGCGATGAAGTCGTCGGGCAGGTCCCAGAACTGCGGCGGCGGCTCGAACAGCACGGCGGACAGGAACAGGTAGCCGGCGCGGATCTGCTTGGTGATGATCGCGCGGTCCTCGACCAGCAGGTGCGGGTAGTCGCGCTCCATCACCGACATGCAGATCGCCATGTGGCGGCCCTCGTCGCGGCCGATGTTGCGGAAGGCCTCCTTGAACACCGGCTCGGTGCAGCCCGCCGCCATCTGGTGGAAGATGGTCGCCGCCGCGATCTCGCCCATCAGGAAGGAGCTGAACAGCACCGCCAGCGAGTATTTCGGCACCGCCTTCTTGTAGCCGTCCCAGTAGCGCCCGCCGTTGTAGTAGAGCCAGTGGGCGTTGCGCTGGAGCCGGCGGCCGAGGTCGGTCTTCGGCACGTAGGTCAGCGGGCTGGTCGCCTCCAGCAGCCGGGTGATCGCCAGACCGCACATGTGCTCGTGGTTCTGCTCGTCGCGGGTGACGGAGAAGAAGCAGCGGCGGACGGGGTCCTCCTCGTGCACCTCGTAGGTCTTGATCAGCGCGTGGGCGAAGACCGGCGGGGCCGAGGCGTCGAACACCGACAGGATCGTCCACCAGTAGGCGATGGCCTCGCGTTCCTCCCAGCTGTAGCGGGTGACGTCGAAGCTGTCCCACGGCAGCTTAGCCGGGTCCCAGTTCTCGCGCTGGGCGGCGGCGTAGACCTCCTCCAGCTTCTTCGTGTGGGATTCCCAGGACAGCGGGTAGACGTTGGGCTGCGGGGTGTCCGGGGGGAACTCCATCGTGTTGGCGATGGGGGTGTAGTCCTTGGCCATGGGGCGTTTCCTCCTCAAATCCGGTGGGCGCTCGTGTTTGTCCATTGGCGCCTTGTGGGGATTTTTATGACACAAAAACTGCGAGCAATCAATTATATCTGTATCGTATTGATGCGCGCTTGAATTATGGGCATTGCATTGAAAAGAAACGGACAATTCGAAAATGAGCGAATTGATCCAGATCAATTCATCATCATGGCTTCGGATGACGCGTGGCGGATGTATCGAATCGGTGGTCGCCGCGCCGCCGCGCGCGCAGGCACGGGGGAGGCGCGGGGCGGTCCGCTCGTCGTGAGGGTGTGCGGGGCGCGTCAGCCGATGGCGGCGGCCGGCTCGCTGTCCAGCAGGCCGCCGAAGCGGGCGTAGAAGGAGGGCTGCGCCTCCGGCAACGGGCCGTTGGCGGTGGTCAGGACCGACATCAGGTAGGCATCCGATGGGGCGGTCAGCCGCCGGTACAGGTTGCGCGTCAGCATCCGCGATTCCTGCCCCGGCCAGTCGGCCGACAGCAGGTCGGGCGGCAGCATCGGGTCGCGCAGCAGGATGCGGCGGAAATCATGGATCATCAGCGTCCGCACCACGAAGCTGGCGCGCAGGTCGGGCTGGTCGGCGGTGTCGAGCGCCGTCCACAGCGGGCGGAAGCGATCCAGGAAGGCGACGTAGTCGTGTTCGAGTTGATCCACGTCCCAGCAGCCGCGCACCAGATCGCGCAGCGACCCGAAGCCGCTGGAACGGTCGAGCGTCGCCTTCATGTGGACGATGCGGTCGGCGACCCCCAGCTCGGCGAGCAGCCGGCGCATCGCCGCCTCGTCGCAGTTGGGGTGGGCGTAGACGGTGGGCGAGGCGGCGCCGAAGCCCTGCCAGACCAGCTCGCGTTTCAGCGCGTCGCGGGTTTCGGCGTCCAGGCTGTTCGGCGGCACCATCAGCAGGTCCCAGCCGCGGTCCCAGTCGCGGACGAGCGGTGCGTAGATGCGCCGGTCCGCCGCTTCGAAGCGTTCCTTGCCGCTGTCGGTGACCCGGTAGAAGCTGCGCCGGCCGATCTGGGTGTTGGTCAGCCAGTCGTCCTTGCACAGCCGGAACACCGAGGTGCGGACGATCCGCTCGCTCATGCCGAACAGGGCCATCAGGTCGATCAGCCCGCCCAGCCACGCCGAGCCGCCGTGCGGCAGGATCGCGTCGCCATAGACGGTGATGATCAGCGACTTCGCGCGCGGGGCGACCGCGTCGGTCAGCTGGGCGGCGAGATCTTCAAGGCGGCGCGGGCGGGCCATGCGGACGGGGCGTCCTTTTTGCGAGACGGTGCGGGCGCCCCTGTATACGCAACCCGCCCCGGTCAGGGCCAGCGCCATGCGCCATGGGCGTGCATCGGGCGGCGGGATATGGGGGTGTCCGGACTTTCCGTTTGACAATCAATAACGTGATACACTAGTTTGCATCCATCAAAAGAAAAATGTGTCACGAAATCGAAGGCTGGAACGCGTCCCTCCAATGGATCGGAGCAACGGATCGCAACCGGTCCGCATCGGAAGCCGCATCGGGAGGACGCGCGCGGCATCCGGACGACCCCGTGGATCATGGGGGAAATTTTTTCTTCCGAAATCATTTCGTTTGAAACATTATGTTCGGCAAATCGTCCTTCGGTTCAACGAAGGGCGCAGCAAGACGGGAGGAAACCATGCGCAATCGCTTGCTCTCCACCATGGCCGCGATGGTCGGCCTCGCTCTCGGCGCCATGGCGGGGACGGCGTCGGCCGCCGATCCGATCAAGGTCGGCGCCATCGTCTCGGCGACCGGGCCGGCCTCCTTCCTGGGCGACCCGGAAAAGAAGGTGCTGGAGCTGTACGCCGACCGCATCAACCAGGCGGGCGGCGTCGCCGGGCGCCCGGTGCAGCTCACCGTCTACGACGACGGCGGCGCGGCGGACAAGGCGGCCTCCTTCACCAAGCGGCTGATCGAGAGCGACAAGGTCGACGTGATCGTCGGCGGCACGACGACGGCGGCGACCATGGCGGCGGTGCCGCTGGTCGAGCGCGCCGAGGTGCCCTTCATCTCGCTGGCCGGCGCGGTCGTGATCGTCGAGCCGGTGAAGAAATGGGTGTTCAAGACCCCGCACACCGACCGGATGGCCGCCGAGAAGGTCATGGAGGACATGAAGGCGCGCGGGCTGACCAAGCTGGCGCTGATCTCCGAGGATTCGGGCTTCGGCAAGTCGGGCCGCGAGCAGACCGTCGCCGTCGCCAAGGAGCGCGGGATCGAGCTGGTCGCCGACGAGACCTACGGCGCCAAGGACACCGACGTCACCGCGCAGCTCACCAAGATCCGCAACAACGCGGCGGCGCAGGCCGTGCTGGTGTTCGGGCTGGGGCAGGGGCCGGCGGTGGTGACCAAGAACTACCGCCAGCTCGGCATCGCGCTGCCGCTCTACCAGTCGCACGGCGTCGCGTCGAAGGAGTTCATCCGGCTGGCCGGCGGTGCCGCCGAGGGCGTGCGGCTGCCGGCCGCCGGGCTGGTCGTCGCGGCGCAGCTCGCCGCCGAGGATCCGCAGAAGAAGGTCGTGACCGAGTTCACCAAGGTCTACGAGGAGGCCTTCAGCTCCGAGGTCTCGACCTTCGCCGGCCACGCCTATGACGGGCTGATGATCGCGCTCGACGCGGTCAGGCGCGCCGGCGGCACCGACAAGGCCAAGCTGCGCGACGCCATCGAGCAGACCAAGGGCTATGTCGGCACCGGCGGCATCGTGACGATGAGCCCCAAGGACCACATGGGCCTGACGCTCGACGCCTTCCACATGGTCGAGGTCAAGCAGGGCGACTGGGCGCTGGTGAAGTAGGGGCGCCGGCGCTTCGCCATCCCCCACCACGTCGCCACGCATCCCCCTCGCCCCGACCCTCTCCCCGCTCTCGGCGGACCAAGGGTCCGCCTGCCGCGTCAGCGCAAACTTCGTTTGCGCGTGAGCGGGGGGAGAGGGGGAGGCTTGCGGAAAAGGGTCATCAGGGAACGGCCATGTTCGCGGAACTGCTGCAATACATGCTGTCGGGGCTGACCATCGGCGCGATCTACGCGCTGGCCGGGCTCGGCTTCTCGATCATCTACAACGCCAGCCACGTCATCAACTTCGCCCAGGGCGAGTTCATCATGATCGGCGGCATGGCCTCGGCGACGCTGACCGCGTCCGGCGTGCCGCTGCCGCTCGCCATCCTGATCGGCTGCGGCGGCGCCATGCTGGTCGGGGTGCTGGTCGCCAAGTTCGCGGTCGAGCGGGCGCGCAACGCCTCCACCGTCACCCTGATCATCATCACCATCGGCGCCTCGATCTTCCTGCGCGGCGTGGCGGAGCTGGTCTGGGGCAAGGACTTCAAGCGGCTCGACGCCTTCTCCGGCGAGACGCCGATCCAGCTGATGGGCGCCTCGATGCAGCCGCAGTCGCTGTGGGTCGTCGGCTGCGCCGCGGTGCTGATCGTCGCCATCGGGCTGTTCTTCAACCGCACCCTGACCGGCAAGGCGATGCTCGCCACCTCGCACAACCGGCTGGCCGCCCAGCTCGTCGGCATCGACGTCAAGCGGGTGGTGCTCGCCTCCTTCGCGCTGTCGGCGGCGCTCGGCGCCATCGGCGGCGCGGTGGTGGCGCCGATCACCTTCTCCTACACCGAGATGGGCATCATGCTGGGGCTGAAGGGCTTCACCGCCGCCGTGCTCGGCGGGCTGGGGCACGGGCCGGGCGCCGTCGCCGGCGGGCTGATCGTCGGCGTCGCCGAGGCGCTGGGCGCCGGCTACCTGTCGTCGGCCTACAAGGACGCGGTCGCCTTCGTCATCATCCTGGCCGTCCTGCTCTTCATGCCGAACGGGCTGTTCGGCAAGCGCGGCACCGAGCGCGTGTAACGACCCGTGCCTCCGAGGACACCCTTCATGCAGAACATCCTTCATGGGCGCCTGACCGGCCTGCTGGCGATGGGGGCCATCATCGCGGTCCTGCCGGCCTTCCTGCCCAACAACTTCTACCTCGACGTCGCCATCCTCGCCGGCTTCAACGCGGTGGTCTGCGTCGGGCTGAACCTGCTGATCGGCTACGCCGGGCAGATCAGCCTGGGCCACGCCGGCTTCTTCGGCATCGGCGCCTACGCGTCGGGCGTGCTGGCCGGGACCTACGGCTGGCCGCCGGTGCTGGCGCTGCTCGCCGGGGCGGTGTTCGTCGGGCTGCTCGCCTTCGTCGTCGCCAAGCCGATCCTGCGGCTGAAGGGCCATTACCTGGCGATGGCGACGCTCGGCATCGGCATCATCGTCTCCATCGTGCTGCGCACCGAGAGCGGCCTGACCGGCGGCCCCGACGGCATGACGGTCGAGCCCTTCCGCATCTTCGGCGTCGAGCTGTACGGCGAGAGGGTCTGGTACTGGGTGGTCGGCGCCCTGCTGTTCGCCGTGGTCTGGCTGTCGCTGAACCTGATCGACAGCCCGATGGGCCGGGCGCTGCGCGCCGTCCACGGGTCGGAGGTCGCGGCCGAGGTGGTCGGCGTCGACACCGCGCGCTTCAAGGTGCTGGTCTTCGTGCTGTCGGCGGTCTTCGCCAGCGTGGCGGGCAGCCTGTTCGCCCATTACGCCGGCCTGATCACCCCGGCCAAGGCCGACTTCTTCAAGTCGATCGAGCTGGTGACGATGGTGGTGTTCGGCGGCATGGCCTCCACCTTCGGGGCGGTGGTCGGGGCGGTGGTGCTGACCCTGCTGCCGCAGCTTCTGACCATGTTCCAGGATTACCAGCAGATCGTGCTGGGTGCGATCCTGATGGCGACGATGGTCTTCATGCCCAAGGGGCTGCTGCCCACCCTGGCCGCTCTGATCCCGGCGCGGAGGCGGGCATGAACATGCTGACCGATCCGGAACTGGCCGCCGACGCGGCTCCGCTGAACCGCCGCGCCGGCCCGGCCCTGCTGCGGGTCGAGCATCTCAGCCGCGAGTTCGGCGGCGTGCTCGCCATCGGCGACCTCAGCTTCACCGTGGCGGCCGGCGACATCCACTCGATCATCGGGCCGAACGGGGCGGGCAAGACGACGCTCTTCAACCTCGTGACCGGCGTCTACAAGCCGTCGGGCGGGCGGGTGCTGTTCGACGGGGCCGACGTGTCGGGGCAGGCGCCCTACCGGCTGGCGGCGCGCGGCATGTCGCGCACCTTCCAGAACTTGCAGATCTTCTTCAACATGACGGCGCTGGAGAACGTCATGGTGGGGCGGCACCTGCACCTGGACACCCGGCTGCTGCCGGCGCTGTTCCGCTTCCCCTCGCTGAAGCGCCGGGATTCCGAGGCGCGCGACCGCGCGGCGGAGCTGATGGGGGCGGTCGGCCTGTCGAAATACCTCGACGCCGACGCCGCCTCGATGCCCTACGGCGCCCTGAAGCGGCTGGAGATCGCCCGCGCGCTGGCGGCGGAGCCGAAGCTGCTGCTGCTCGACGAGCCGGCCGCCGGGCTGAACGCCACCGAAAGCCGCGAGATCGACGAGGTCATCAAGACGGTCGCCGCCGACGGGGTGACCATCGTGCTGGTCGAGCACGACATGAAGATGGTGATGGGCATCTCGCACCGGATCACCGCGCTGAACCATGGGCGCAAGCTGGCCGAGGGCACCCCGGCGGAGGTGGCGGCGAACCCCGAGGTCGTCGCCGCCTATCTCGGCGCGGCGCCGTAGGGGGACCGGAGACCATGCTTCTCGAAATAGACGGCCTCAACAGCCATTACGGGCGCATCCACGCCCTGAAATCCGCCAGCCTGACGGTGCGCGAGGGCGAGCTGGTGGCGCTGGTCGGCGCCAACGGGGCGGGCAAGACGACGCTGCTGCGCACGCTGTCCGGCGTCCACCCGGCGTCGAGCGGGATGATCAGGTTCGACGGTTGCGACATCACCCGGATGCGGGCGTCGCGCCGTGTCGCCGAGGGGGTGGTGCAGGTGCCGGAGGGCCGCCAGCTCTTCGGCCCGCAGTCGGTCGAGGACAATCTCCGGCTCGGCGCCTTCCGGCGCGGCAGCGGCAGGCCGGCCGAGGATCTGGAGCGGCTCTACGCGCTGTTCCCGATGCTGAAGGTCAAGCGCGACCAGCCGGCCGGCACGCTGTCGGGCGGGCAGCAGCAGATCGTGGCGCTCGCCCGCGCGCTGATGGCCAAGCCGCGCCTGCTGCTGCTCGACGAGCCCAGCATGGGGCTGGCGCCGCTGCTGGTCGCCGAGATCTTCGACGCGGTGCAACGGCTGAAGCGCGAGGGCACGACGATCCTGCTGGTCGAGCAGAACGCCCACGCGGCCCTGGCCATCGCCGACCGCGGCTACGTCATCGAGACCGGCGAGATCGTGCTGAGCGACAGCGGCGCCGCCCTGCTGAGCAACGAGCGGGTCCGCCAAGCCTATCTGGGCCTCTGAGACACACACGCGAACAAACGAGGACGGGAACCCATGTCCACCACCACCGCGCCGGCCAAGGCCTTCGCCTCCACCGGCGACCTGGAGCCCAAGACCGTCACCTTCGCCGAGCTGGCGCCCGGCGCCTACGCCTACACCGCCGAGGGCGACCCCAACACCGGCATCATCGTCGGCGACGACGGCGTGATGGTGATCGACGCCCAGGCGACCCCGCGCATGGCCGAGGACGTCATCGCCAAGGTGCGCAGCGTCACCGACAAGCCGATCAAGTACGTCCTGCTGACCCACTACCACGCGGTGCGCGTGCTCGGCGCGTCGGGCTACGGCGCCGACCACATCATCGCCAGCCGCGACACCTACGACCTGATCGTCGAGCGCGGCCAGCAGGATTACGAATCCGAGCTCGGCCGCTTCCCGCGCCTGTTCCAGGGGGCGGACTCGATCCCCGGCCTGACCTGGCCGACCATCGTCTTCGAGAACCGCATGACGCTGTGGATGGGCAGGACGCGGGTCGAGATCATGCAGCTCGGCCGCGGCCACACCAAGGGCGACACGGTGGCGTGGCTGCCCGATGCCAAGGTGCTGTTCTCCGGCGATCTGGTGGAGTACGGCGCCACCCCCTACACCGGCGACGCCTATCTGCGCGAGTGGCCGGCGACGCTCGACCGGCTGTCGGCGCTGGGGCCGGAGAAGCTGGTGCCGGGGCGCGGCAACGCGCTGACGACGCCGGCGCTCTGCGCCGAGGCGATCGCCGAGACCAAGGCGTTCCTGACCGCCATGTACGGCTCCGTCGCGCAGGCGCGCGCGGCCGGCGCCTCGCTGGGGGATGCCTTCGCGCGGACGCGGTCGGCGCTGGAGCCGCGTTTCGGCACGTGGGTGATCTTCGAGCATTGCCTGCCCTTCGACGTCTCCCGCGCCTACGACGAGGCCGGCGGCATCGACGATCCGCGCATCTGGACCGCCGAGCGCGACCGCGAGATGTGGGCGGCGCTCCAGGCGTGAGGGTGAGGCGCAAGGATGGGGCGGGAAAGGCGGCCCGCCCCATGACGTTGTCACCCCACCGTTCCGGCGAGCTTTAACGGTTCTCCCACCCGCTTGCGTGGTATAAGACTGGTCGATCCGTTCGCTCCCGTGCTGGGCCGGCGAGGGGTCGGTGGTTGGCCACGGAAGCGGACGGGCGGGCACCGGGACGATGCTGGGCGATTTCTCCTCAATGACCTACGACCTCGCCGAGAACATCGCGGCGAGCGCCTTCGTCGTTCTCGCCTACACCTTCATCGTCCGCCGCTCCTCGGGCTGGGGGAATCTGGCGCGGCAGGGGCTGTTCGGCCTGTTCATGGGGCTGACGGCGATCTTCTCCATGGTCCACCCGATCCACGTCGGGCCGGGAATCTTCATCGACGCGCGCGCGCCCCTGATCGGGTTGACGGCGCTGTTCGGCGGGCCGCTCGCCGCGGTGATGACCAGCCTTGTCGCCGGCGGCTACCGGGCCTGGCTCGGCGGGGTGGGGATGGCGGCGGGGGTCGCCAACGCCGCGGTCTCGCTGCTGGTGGGGCTGGGCTTCGCCTTCTGGATCCGCCGCCGCGGCATGACGCTGCGCCTGTCCCATATGGCGGCGCTCGGCGTGCTGCTGTCGGGGTCGTCGCTGTCGACCCTGCTGCTGCTGCCGAGCTGGGACCTGATGGCCGAGGTGTTCGCCAAGACGGCGCTGCCCTTCCTGGCCATGCTGCCCTGCGGCACGCTGTTCCTGGGCGCGCTGCTGCTGCGCGAGCAGCGCCACCGCGACGCCGAGTTGCGGATGGCGGAGAGCGAGGCGCGCTACCGGCTGCTGGCCGACAACGTCACCGACATGATCCTGGTGCTGCGGGCGGACGGGGAGATCGCCTACGCCTCGCCGTCGGCGCGGGACCTGCTGGGCCGCAGTCCGGAGGAGGTGGTCGGCCGTCTGGCGGGATCGCTGATCCACCCCGACGACCGGGAATACGCGGCCACGGCCTTCGCCGGGCTGGAGCCGGGCTCGCCGCCGCTCGCCGTCATCCACCGCGCCTGCCACCGGGATGGCCGGTTCCCGTGGGTCGAGACCAGCATGCGCCCGGCGCTGGACGCCACCGGCGCCTTCACGGTGATCGCCGCCGTCCGCGACGTCACCGAGCGCAAGCTCCATGAGGAGCAGCTCCACGAGGCCCGCGCCGAGGCCGAGGCGGCGAACCGCGTGAAGTCCGAATTCCTCGCGGCGATGAGCCACGAGATCCGCACGCCGCTGAACGGCGTCATCGGCTTCGCCGACCTGCTGCTCGGCACCGAGCTGACGCCGGAGCAGCGCCAGTATGTGGCGCTCCAGCGCGAGGCCGGGCGCGGGCTGCTGGCGATCATCGGCGACATCCTGGACTATTCGAAGATCGAGGCCGGCAAGCTGGAGCTGGAGGAGCGCGCCTTCGACCTGCACCGGCTGATGCGCGACTGTCGCGACCTGATGAGCAACGCCGCCTCCCAGAAGGGGCTGCTGCTGCAACTGGCGCTCGGCGCGTCGGTGCCGCGCTTCGTGCGCGGCGACGAGGCGCGCATCCGCCAGATCCTGCTGAACCTGCTGGGCAACGCGGTGAAGTTCACCGAGCGCGGCTCGATCCTGCTGTCGGTCGGGCTGCTGTCGGCCGACCGGATGGAGAGCGGGGCGGCGCCGCTGCGCTTCTCGGTCAGCGACACCGGCGCCGGCATCCCGCTCGCCGAGCAGCCGAACCTGTTCCAGCGCTTCAGCCAGGGAGACCGCTCCACCACCCGGCGCTACGGCGGGACCGGGCTGGGGCTGATCATCTCCAAGCAGCTGTCCGAGCTGATGAACGGGCGTATCGGCTTCCAGAGCAGCCCCGGCGTCGGCAGCACCTTCTGGTTCGAGCTGCCGCTGCCGGTGGCGGCGGAGGTGCTGGGGCCGGCCGACCGGCCGGCGCCGGAGGCCTCCCGCCGCGCCGCCCGCATCCTGCTGGCGGAGGACGTGCCGATGAACCAGATCGTCACCTCCTCCATCCTGTGCAAGGCCGGCCACACGGTCGAGGTGGTGGAGGACGGGCTGGCGGCGGTCGCCGCGGTGCGCGACGGCGCGTTCGACCTCGTGCTGATGGACATGCAGATGCCGCGCATGGACGGGGTGCAGGCGACGGCGGCGATCCGCCGGCTGGACGATCCGCGGCGCTCCATCCCGATCATCGCGCTGACCGCCAACGCCCTGTCCGACCAGCTCCAGCTCTGCCTCGACGCCGGGATGAACGACCATGTCACCAAGCCGATCGAGCGCGATACCCTGCTGGCCGCCGTCGAGCGCTGGCTGGGGCCGGCTCCGCAGGTTCCGGCGACGGTGACGGCGGGGAGCGAGCCGGCCGAGCCGGTGCTGAACCGCTTGACGCTGGACACGCTGGCCGACACGCTCGGGCCGGAGGTGATGCCGCGTTTCGTCGCCGGCACGCTGGGCGAGCTGGCGCAGCGGGTCGACCGCATCCTGGAGACCGGCGACACGAAGGCGGCCGGCTTCGACGCGCACGCCATGGTGTCCCTGGCCGGCAATCTCGGCATGGTCGAGCTGTCGCGGCTGGCGCGCGCCGTGCAGCACGCCTGCGAGCAGGAGCGCGAGGACGCGGCGGCGCTGAAGGGCGAACTGCGCGACGCCTTCAACCGGGCGACCCAGGCCGTCCGAGCCGCCCTGCCGGGCAGCGTCGAGGCGGCCATCTGACCGCAAGGGACAAGCTAGCGGTTGACGATCAGGGCGACGCCGGCCACCGCGACCAGGGCGCCGGCCCAGGCCCCCAGGCCCGGCCGCTGGCCGGTCAGCATCCACAGCATCGGCAGGATCAGCACCGGGCTCAGCGCCGACAGGGTGGCGACGACCCCGGCGTTGCCGTGGGCCAGCCCGACCAGCAGAAGCGTCATGCCGAGCCCGACGCCGATGAAGCCGTTGCCGACCACCTGGAGCGCGATGCGCGGCGTCAGGCCGGGGCCGAAGCCCAGCCGCTGCCCCGGCAGCAGCCCGATGGCGGTCAGCATCAGCGCCGCCGTGGTGACGCGCACCGCCGCCGAGGCGACCGGATCGGCGCCGGCCGCCATCACCGGCTTGGCGATGACCGAGCCGACCGCCTGCCCGCAGGCGGCGACGAGGCAGACGCAGACGCCGGCCAGCAGGCTGCCCTGCACGGCCTCCCAGGAATGGGTGGAGCCCGAGCGCAGCGCCACCGCCAGCATGACCCCGGCGGTGACCAGCAGGATGCCCAGCGCCGTCCAGCTGCCCAGCGCCTCGCCCAGCACGATCCAGCCGAGCAGCGCCGTCAGCGGCGCGTTGGCGGCGTAGATCACCACGTTGCGGCGCGGCCCCAGCCGGCTGAGCGACCAGAAGAGCGCCAGATCGCCCATCACGATGCCCATCGCCCCCGACAGGGCCAGCGTCAGGACCGCGCCGGTGTCCAGCGTCTGCCAGCCGCCGAGCAGTCCGGTGGCGATCAGCAGGCCGGTGGCGACGACGGTCAGCCGCAGCCGGTTGAACGCGATCGATCCCAGCGCCCGCACCGGCCCGATGGCGATCAGCCCGCCGGCGGCCCAGCACAGCGCGGCGCCGAGCGCGGCCATGTTTGCGATCATGATGGGGAACGCACGAATCGTTGAGGGGGCCGGCACTCTACGACGCCCGCCATCCGCCCGCGAAATGAGCAACGCGCATGGCGGGATCGCCTTTTCACACGTCCGCCCTGTGAAGACGCGGGATCCCGTGTTCCGGGAACCGGCACGGCGGTTTCGCCGTTGATGGAGGGAGGGTGTCCTCAACCCCCATCGAAACCCCCGCAGCAGACCAGGGAGCCGACCATGCGAGCAGAACCGACGTCGACGGGACAGGCGGGACGCGGGGCGGCGCTGGTCGCCGGTCTGGCCATGCTGGCGGCGCTGCCGGCGGCGGCCCAGCAGACCTGCGGCGCGATGGTCGAGCAGTTCGCCGCCGACCACAGCCTGTCCACCCAGCCGCCGCCGACCGCCGTGCCGGCGCCGCCGGGCAGCGCCGGCTCCAGCGCGCGGAGCGACGCGACGGACGGCAGCGGCGCCGCCTCGTCGGAGCGGCTGGCGCAGTCGGGCGGCCTGATCGCGCCGCCCGCCGTCGGCGACCGGGCGGTGATCGACCCGCCGCGCTCGGGCGCCAGCAACATGCCGACCGCCCCGGCGGTGCGGCCCGATGCCGGCTCCAACCCGGCGCAGGGCGCCATGCCCGGCGGCAGCGGCGGGGCCGGCGACACGATGGGACGGGCGGCGCGCAACGCGCAGCTCGAATCCCTGGTCACCGCCGCCCGCGCCGCCGCCAGGGACGGCGACGAGACCCGCTGCATGGACAGCCTGGGCGAGGCCCGCCGCCTGTCGCTGTCGACCCCCGGCGGCAGCGGCGGCTGACCCCCCTCTTCCGGAGATTTTTGGAGACGACACGCATGATGCATCTCGGACCCTACCCGCCGGCCCCGACGCCGGGCGACATCCCCTTGCCGACCCCGCCGCTGCCGATGCCGGGCGACCCGTCGCGTCCGCCGATGGGCGAGCCGCCGGCCCCCATCCCGGTGCCGCCGCGCGAACCGCCGCCGGTGCCCGAGCATCTGTCGGCTTGAGTTCCCTTCGGTGATTTCGGGTGGCTTCCACCCGGATTCGCCCGGATTCGTGCAACTGCGCCTTGCCAATCCGGCCTCGGCGGGCGATGTCTCTTCCAGGCGCGCCCGCGAGGTCCGTGGGCGCCGTTACAGTCCGTTGGAGTTCGGGTTTCCCATGAGCCGTCAGCCGCCCCGTCAGCATGTCTATCGCCAGCCCAACGTCGTTGGCACCCAGGTGACGGCCACCGTCAAATGGTTCGACCCGGAGCGCGGCTTCGGCTTCGTCAAGCTTGGCGAGGAGGGCAAGGACGCCCTGCTTCCCGCCTCCATCGTCGTGCCGGCCGGCCACGCGACCCTGCCGGAGGGCGCCACCGTCGTGGTCGACCTCGTCGAGGACCGCAAGGGCAAGCAGGTCAGCGCGCTGCATTCCGTCGATCTGTCGACCGCCGCGCCCGCGCGCCCGCGCATGCCGGAGCGCCCGCGCGGCCCGGACCGTGGTTTCGGTGATCGCGGCTTCGGCGATCGTGGCTTCGGCGACCGTGGGGGCGACCGTGGCGGTCCGCGCGATTACGGCTCGCGCGATCGCGGCTTCGGCGACCGTGGAGGCGACCGGGGTGGTTTCGACCGGGGTGGGCCCGACCGTGGCGGGCGCGGGGCGCCGCGCGACTTCGCCCCGCGCGGCGAGCGCGGCGGGCCTCGGGATTCCGGCCCGACGAGCGAGATGACCGCCACCGTGAAGTGGTTCAACAGCAGCAAGGGCTTCGGCTTCGCCGCCCCGGACGATGGTGGGCGCGACGTGTTCATCCCGGCGCGGGCGCTGGAGCGTGCGGGGCTGCGCGGCCTCGACGATGGCCAGCGCGTGCGGATGACCGTCCGCCAGGGCGAAAAGGGCATGGAAGCGGTCAGCCTGACGGCCGAGTGACGGCCGTTTGATTGTTGCTTGGACACGGATGGACACAGACAGACTCAGATGAACATGGAAGAACCCCGGCTCTGCCGGTCAGGCCTTTTCCATGAAAGCGGAAGCGTCATCATTGTTCATCTGTGTCTGTCTGTGTTCATCTGTATCAGAATCACACACGATATCTTTTGACCGCTCAAACGGCCGGCGTCAGCTTTCCGTCTTTCCGGCGATGTGTTCCGCCGCCTCGCGCAGGACGCGGGTGCTGGCGTTGTCGGGGACCTGGATGCCCGCGCCGGGGCCGTTGACGGCCTCCTCCTCCGCGATCTCGCGCTCGGCCTGCGCCCAATGCTCCTGATGGCGGTTGTCCGGTCGTCCCTCGCGCTCCCACAGGTCGTGGGCGCGCGCGCGGATGCGGGAATTCTCGTCCATCGCTATGCTCCCTTGGTGAATGACGTCAGCCACGGTCGGGCCGCGAGGGGGAGGAGATGCGTTCCAGCGCGTCGCCGACCGCGCGGTCGTTCTTGGCGTCGGTGGCGAGGTCGCCCAGCGAGACGATGCCGCTCAGCCGGTCGTTGCGGTCCACCACCGGAACGCGGCGGATCTGCTGCCCGGCCATCAGCTCGGTGACGCTGCCGACCGGATCGTCCTCGTAGCAGTAGCGCGGGCTGGCGGTCATCACCTCGGCGACGGTGCAGCGGTCGGGCGCGAGCCCGGCGGAGGTCGCGCGGATGGTGATGTCCCGGTCGGTCAGGACGCCGACCAGCGTGCGCCCGTCGCACACCGGCAGGATGCCGACGTTCAACTCGTCCATCAGCCCCGCCGCGCGGCGGATGCTGTCGTCCGGCCGCACGGTCTGCACGTCGCGGGTCATGATCTCGCGGATCTTCATGGAAGGAGCCCCTGTTTTCCGTTGTCCGTGCCTTCAACAGGCGCGGGCGGCGGGCGTCCCGCTCAATTCATCCAATAGAGGGGGCTGACGCCGAACAGCCAGGGATGCACCGCCAGCATGGCGGCGTAGGCGGCGAGCCCGCCGGCCAGCCGCAGCCAGCCGAACTCGGCCAGCGCCGCCCGCAGCCCGCCGGGCAGCGCCAGGAAGGGGACGGCCGAGGTCTCGGCGCGGTAGGCCCGCCCCCCGGCGTTGCGTCGCAGAACCGTGTCGTTCTTGACGATGGCGAACAGGGCGATGGCCGCCATGGTGGCGAACAGCACGACCCGCCGCTCGTCCCCCGTGGCGTTCAGATGGGCCAGCGCCCACAGCAGCAGCCCCAGGCTGCCGGGGCAGCGGGTGATCCGGTAGATCCCGCGCGGCGGGTCGGGGGCGTCCAGGGTCCCGAACCGGGTGGTGACGCGGGCGACCAGCAGCAGGAAGGCCAGCGGCATGACCAGCGCCACCAGCGGCGCCGCCCAGCCGGCCGGCACGAACAGCACGCCGCCGCCGTCGGCCGCGCGGTAGGCGAGGACGAACAGCCCGAGCGTCAGCAGCGATCCCAGCGAATGCAGGGCCATGAAGCCGGGACGGCCCATCCGCGCCATCAGGGCCGGCCGGACCCCCGGCCAGGACGGCACGGCGTGGCTGAGGAACAGGAGCAGGGCGGAGAGAAGCAGCGGCGCGGTCATGATGCCCATCCCATCGCATCCGCCCGTCCGACGCCTTGACCGGGGTCAAACCGGGCGGGTGGCGTCTTTGCGCCATGACGCCTTGCCCGGCCGGGGCCAACGGTTTCGGAACGGCGGTTTCGGAACGGCGGGCGCGTCCGGCGGTTGTCGAAGGATCACCGTCCGTCCGGATAGCCCCCGTACCCATCATGACCGAATGGATCATCCAGATCGTGCAGCAGCTCGGCTACGCCGGCATCTTCCTGATGCTGGTCCTGGCCCGCGTGCTGCCGCCGGTGCCGGCCGAGACGGTGATCCCGCTGGCTGGCATGGGGGCGGCGAGCGGCGAGTTCAACCTGCTGCTGGTGGCGCTGGCCGCCGGGCTGGGGTCGGCGGTCGGCGAACTGGTCTGGTACCTGCCGGCCCACTGGATGGGGCGCGAGCGGTTCGAGGCGTTCCTGCGCCGCCATGGCCATTGGCTGACCGTGCGGCCCGAGCAGGTCCACCGCGCCACCGAATGGTTCGCCCGGCGCGGCGGGGTGGCGGTGCTGCTGTGCCAGCCGCTGCCGGGGCTGCGCACCCTGATCTCGATCCCGGCCGGCGCCTGCGGCCTGCGGATGCCGGTGTTCCTCGCCTATTCGGCGGTCGGGTCGGCCCTGTGGGCGCTGGTGCTGGCGACCACCGGCTATCTGGTGCGGGTCGGCTTTCCCTGGGTGGCGGACCTGATGGTGCCGGGGGCGCTGCTGCTGTTCGCCGGGCTGCTGCTGGCCTATGTCCTGCGCGTCGTGCTGCACCGCCGCCAGACCCGGCTGCCCGGTGGTGGTTGAATGGGGCGGCGGTTGAATGGGGCGGCGGTCGAGCGTGGGCGGAACTTTCCCCGCCGCCGGACGTTTCCGGGACGATCCATCCGAAAGGACATGATCCTTCGGCAAACAAGGAACGTCACGCGATGACCCGGAACCCCTCACCCCCGCGCCGCTGGCCTGCGGCCGCGGCTGCCCTGTCGGCCGCGCTCGGCCTCGCCGCCTGCGCCACCGACGTCCCGCCGCCGACCGCCCAGCTCGGCGCCTCCTCGCAGGCCGTGGCGGCGGCCGAGCGTGCCAACGCGCTGCAATACGCTCCGGTCGAGCTTCAGGCCGCCCGCAACAAGCTGGCCGCCGCCGACGACGCGATGCGCGCCGACGAGCGCACCCGCGCCCGCCAGCTCGCCGAGCAGGCCCAGGCCGACGCCGAGCTGGCGACCGCGAAGTCCCAGCGCGCCGTCACCCAGCAGGCCGCCGCCGCCGTGCGGCAGCAGGCGATTCCCCGCTCGGCGCCCCAGTCCGCCATGACGCCGCCTCCGGCGGTGACGGCGCCGCCCGTCTCCGGCAGCACGCTGCCGCCCGTGTCCGGCGGGGTGGTTCCGATGAACAATGGAACGAGCTGGGGCAGCACCTACACCTATCCGGAGGTCCGGCCATGAGGACGATGAGCGCCACGCGCGCCCTGCTGGTTCTGGCCGGGCTGGGTGCCGGCGTCGCCGGCTGCGCCACCGGCTCGATGGACACCGCGGCCCTGATCCAGGCCCGCCAGGACTACAACGCCGCCGCCAGCAACCCGCAGGTCGCGGCCAACGCGCCGCTCGAACTGCGCCGCGCCGAGGAGGCCCTGCGCCAGGCCGAGGCCGTGCGCAACCAGGGCGGCGGCGCGGTCGAGGTCGATCATCAGGCCTATCTCACCAGCCGCCGCGTGCAGATCGCGCAGGAGACGGCGGGGGTGAAGGGCGCGCAGAACGTCGTCGCCAACGCCGACAGCTACCGCCTCCAGGCCCGCAACAGCGAGCTGGAGCAGCAGCTCCGCGACCTCCAGGCCGAGCGGACCGAGCGCGGGCTGGTGATGACGCTGGGCGACATCCTGTTCGCCACCGGCCGGGCCGAGCTGACCAGCAGCGCCTACGAGCGCATCGACCGGCTCGCCCAGTTCATGCAGCGCTACCCGGCCCGCACCGTGCGGATCGAGGGGCACACCGACAGCACCGGCAACGCGGACAGCAACCTGCGCCTGTCGGAGGCCCGTGCCCAGGCGGTGCGCGACGGCCTGACCGCGCGCGGCGTCAACCCGTCGCGCATCATCACCCAGGGCCTCGGCGAGGCGCAGCCGGTCGCCTCCAACAGCAACGACGCCGGCCGCCAGCAGAACCGCCGGGTCGACATCGTCATTTCCGACGACGGGACCGTGGCCGAAACGCGGCCCTGACCGGAAGGGACGCGGGGACGGGCGAGGGCCGGATGGCACTCACTCCTCCGGCCCCTCCTGCATCCCCGCGGCATCCAGCGTCCGCACCGCCCCCCACACGCCGAGCGCGATTCCAGCCGTCATCAAGGCGGCCGCCGCCGCGTTCAGGACCGGCCGTGCCGGGGCCGGCAGCGGGATCCGCTTCCACACCGCCCACGCCTCGTCCGGGGTGCCGGGGTCGGCGATGCGCAGCGCCGCGAAGGCCTGTTCGGTCAGGCTGGGATCGGTGGCGGGCAGCGGGACCAGACGGCGGCCGGTCTCCTTGCCCAGCCGGTCCATGGCGGCGATCAGGCTGCCGGTTTCCTTCACGGTCGCGGACAGGATGGCGGGCTCCACCGCGAGATGCTCGGCGAGCAGCCGGTCGCGGGTGCCGACGATGGCCTCGGCGACGGCGTGGTCGCCCGGCGCGGCCTCCACCGTCAGGTCGCATTCGGTGTCGTAGCCCATCGAGCGGTTGTTGAGGTTGGACGAACCGACCCGCAGCAGCCGCCCGTCCACCGCGACGATCTTCGAATGCACGACGATGCCGGTCCCCGCCGGGGTGACCGGGGTCATCGCCCGCAGCCGGCCATGGCGGTCGGCCTCGCGCAGGCAGCGCAGCGCCACCGAGCGCGTGGTGTCCATCGCCATGCGGTCGAACCAGCTCGGGCTTTCCATCGGCAGGACCAGCACGACCTCCGGCCCGTCCGGCTCGGCGAGGCGGCGGGCCAGCGCGTCGGCGATGGCGGCCGAGGCGAAATACTGGTTCTCCAGATAGATGGTCCGTTCCGCCGCGGCGATGGCGGCGAAGATCAGCGCCTCGCTCTCGCGGATCGCCGGATGGCCGGCGGCTTCCGGCACGGTGCGCGACACGCCGACGGTGGCGCCGGTCAGGTCGGGAGCGACCTGCGCCGGCCAGGGATCGGGATCCGGCGGCGGGCAGGGGACCAGCGTCTCGCCGGTGGCGCGGCGCCAGCGTTCGCGCGCCAGATCGGCCAGCGCCCCGGCGGCCGCGCCGTCCACCATCATCATCACGTCGTGGCGCGGGGCGTAGGGCTCGCCGGTCGGCCAGCGGCGGCGCGGCTCGTCGTCGCGGTGCTCCGGCGTGTCCCAGCGGTCGCCGGCCAGATCGATGCCGCCGCAGAAGGCCAGCGCGTCGTCGATCGCCAGGATCTTCTGGTGCTGGGCGGCGCCCACCGGAAGCTCGCCGTCCAGCCGCGCGTTCAGGCGCCGGCCGGTGCTGTGGTCGAGGTCCTCCAGCGGCTCGTGCGGGTGCTCCAGCGTGATCGGGAAGGGCATGTCCCATTTCAGTGCCCGCACCCGCAGCTCCGGGCGCTCCCGCACCAGCCGGGCGAGGAACTGGCCGAGATTTTCCGGCCGGTCGGGGTCCAGGCGCATGCGCGGCTCGATGTCCCAGCCGACCAGCAGGATCGACCGTTGCGCCGCTTCCATGGCGGCGCGGGCGGCGGCGAAGAAGGCGGCGCCGTCGACAAGGACGGCCAGCCGCCCGGCCCGCTCGATCCGCCAGCAGGTGTCGCCGGGACGCAGGACCGGGCCATCGGTGCCGGGGCGGGTCCGGAAGGGCGGGCGGGGGGAATCGTCGGGCATGGTGCGGGGCGGCTCGGCGGTGATGCGCTGCCGATGCAACCCCCCGCCGCCGCCCCTGTTCCACGCGCGCCCCTGGAGCTTTCGGGGCAGGTCCGGCGATGCCGTTGCTTTTGTCGAAAAGCCTCGATCGGGAGGGCAACCATGTCGGCCTCCGCCTGTTGGGGATGGGTGCAAGGGGCTGGTGCCCCCCGGTCATCCCGTTTCGGGGCATCCCGTTTCGGGTCATCCCGCTTCGCCGGGGGCGGGAAACCAGTTCCGGCTTCTTTCGGAAAAAGGCGCCCGAGCGTGAGGCGCCGTCACCAGATGAGGAGAATTCGAGCATGCGTAACGTGATGATCGGCGCCGTTTCGGCGGTCCTCCTGATGACCGGCTCGGCCATGGCCCAGATGTCGTCGTCGCCGTCCAGCCCGAACTATCCGGGGACCACGACCACCCCGCAGGCGGGCTCGACCACCGGCGGCCCGCTGAACGCGCCCGGCACCCCCAACGGCACCGCCGGGTCGAGCGGAAGCTGGTCGGGCAACTCGTCGGGCAGCAGCATGCCGGGCGTCACCACCGCGCCGTCGGGCATGGGCAACAACACCGGCAGCAACATCCCGCGCGACAACCAGACCGCCACCGGCACCCACTGCCCGCCGGGCACCCCGAACTGCGGCCCGGACGGCAGCCAGTAAGGACCGCTTTCGGCCCGCTCCCCCGTGGGGCGGGCCTCGCGCGACGACGGGCGCGCCGGAGACGATCCGGCGCGCCCGTTTCCGTTTCCGCGACGATCCGGGCGGTGGTCCATCCGACTTGCGTCAAGTCGGGTGAATGATCCGACTTGCGTCAATCGGCTTGGCGGGCGGGCCGGCGCGGGTCAGTCGGCGGCGTGCAGAGCGCCGGACAGCGGTTCGCCGAGACCGGGCGCGCCCATGGCGACCGCCACGAGCTGGCGGAACAGCCCCTGCTGACGGCTGTCGGTGATCAGATATTCGGGATGCCACTGCACGCCGATCAGGAAGGGCTCGGTGGCCGCCTCGATGCCCTGGACGATTCCGGCCCGTTCGCGGGCGACGACGCGCAGGCCGTCGCCCAGCCGGTCGACCGACTGGTGGTGCAGCGCGTTCACCCGGCATTCGGCGATGCCGAGGATGCGGTAGAGGTGGCTGTCCGGCTCGATACGGATGCGCTTGCGCGGCAGGACGGTGCGCATGTGCGGCGCCTCCTCGTAGATCTCGTGGATGTCGACGTGCAGCGAGCCGCCGCGGTGCACGTTGATCATCTGCGAGCCCCGGCAGATGCCGAGCACCGGCAGCCCCAGCTTGGCGGCGCAATCCAGCGCGCGCATCTCCAGCTGGTCGCGCTCCGGATCGATGCGGATGTGCGGCCGCGCCGTCTCGCCGTAGAGGGCGGCGTCGATGTCGTCGCCGCCGCCGACCACCAGCGCGTCGAGCCGGTCGATCGGGTAGGGATCGCGCGCCGTGATGCGCACCGCCGAGGCCCCGGCCCGGCGCAGCGCCAGCCGGTTCGCCCACCAGGCGATCCGGCTGCCATGGACCGAGGCGGTGATCCCCACCAGGGGCTTCGCGGTGCCGGGCAGGACAGCCATGGCCGCGCGTCCCTCAGCCGGCCGCCGGGCGCGGCGCGATGCGGCGTCCGGCCTCCCGCGCCCAATCGTCCAGCGCCCTGCGGGCGGCGAAGTCGCGGTAGTCGGCGCCCAGCCGGTCGAGCCGCTCGCGGTCGGCCGCCAGCTCCTCCACCGCCACCCAGCGGTTCCAGTCGGCGGCCAGCGACCAGCCGGGGTCGCTCAGCCGGGCGTTGGGCAGCCGGTAATGGAAGGTCGGGCGCGGCCGGACATGCGGGTCGCTGACGCCGGCGGCGTCCAGCCGTTCCGGGTCGATGTGGGCGAAGAGGGGGAACAGGTCCAGTTCGCGGTTGCGGGTCGGGTTGGCGGCGAGATACTCGTCGATCATCCGCTCGCGGTCGGGGCGGTAGCCGGGATCGGCCACCATCGCCGCGTAGGCCGGCGGGAAGGCGGCGATGAAGCCGGACAGCCGGCGCGTCGGGTCGACGCGGATCTCCCCGCGCAGCCAGGGCGCCAGGATCAGGAACGCCTTCAGGTGGTCGAGGATGTAGTCGCCGTCGGTCCGCGCCACCTCCGGGTTGAAATGCAGGCCGAAGGCGAAGAGCGGGCTGGCCTCGGTCCCCGCCGCCCCACGGTCGCGCAGGCTGGCGACCAGCGCCTCCAGCTCGCCCAGCCGGTCGAAGGGGATGGGTGGGGTGGCGATCTCGAAGGGCATCACCAGGCTGCCGATGTTGCCCCACAGCGGCCGCAGCGGGTCGAGCAGCTTCGTCCCGCCCTTGCCGGGGTGGGCGGAGCGCATGTCCAGCTCCACCGTGAAGTCGCCGAGGCTGGTGCCGGTCACGGCGCAGCGGTGCGGATTCTCGATGGTGACGCTGCCGCCGTAGAGCGTCCGCACGGCGGTGGCGGCCGACGGGGCGTCGAGGTCGGCGAACTCAAGCTCGACCCCGACGCGGCGCGGTGTTCCGGCCGAGGTGGTGAGGAGCGGGGGGAGGAGCGGGGACACGGTCATGGCGACCGTTCAACACGTGGCGGCGGTGTCCGTTCCCCGCCGACCTTTTCCCGGCAATGGCGATGCGGCACAATGAGGAGGCGGAGCGGTGGAGGGACAGACGATGGCCGAGGCGGCATGGCGGTTTGATCCAGTGACCCTGGAAGAATTCCAGACAATGAGCTTTGGCGATCGCAAGGCTGAACTGATTGATGGTTTGGTTGTACTGGCTCAGGCTTTTCCGACCTCGCGGCACGGTGACATCACCGGCGGCGTCCTCGTGGCGTTGGCTGGCGCTTTGCGTGCCGGCCAACGGCCGTGCCGGGCGCAGACCGGAACTGGGCTGCCGATCCGCCTTGATCGTGACTATTACCTGGGGCCTGATGTGATGGTGCATTGCGGTGGATCGCGCGATGCACCTGGTGCCCCGATCCTTGTCGTGGAGGTTCTGTCGCCATCGAACAGTGCGTCGGAGATGATGAAAAAGCTGCGCGCTTATCAGGCGGTGGGCAGCATTGCCGACATTCTGTTCATCGATCAGGACGCCTACGCCGTGGAACATTGGACGCGCGACGACCGGGATGCCTGGACCCTGTCTCCCCGCCTGTCCGGTGCGAATGCGGTGCTGGTGCTGCCGCGCCTGGGTGGTGAGTGGCCGTTGGAGGTGTTGTATGGGGATGCATGATCCGGGTTAATCGCTGTATTTTTCTCTGATCGCTTTTGCTTCTTCGAATATTGAATGCTCATTCCCAAGATATTGCGCACAAACAGATTTGTCCATTGCGCTCACATGTTCTCTTCCGTTGGCGCCTTTTGTTGCGACATAAGCTATGTTCCATAGCTTTGCCTCAACGCCATTCGGATTTCTGTGTTTTTCGCCGAAAATTCTTCCAATTTTTTGGCTTCTCTTGCGGAGGAATTTTGATAATTCAATAACCTCTAAGCTCTCTGCCGCGGGAGGTTTATTTTCGCTTCTAATGTAGAGTTCGAGCGCTTAGGAGAGTTTCCTCGGAATCCCAATCGATTTTCTTTTCCATGTTTCTCTCAAGCGTGGAGAAAGATATATGCATAGGTTTATCATGCAATCCGCAGCTCCATCAAGGCGTGAGATTTAAGTGGTTCGGGTTGTGTTGGATGAGCGAGACTGACTTGGGTGGATCGATTCCAACAGCTGCTCCGCGTCCCGATGCCCTCTTGCGTTGGACCGGGCCTTGGCGCAAGACGTCGGCATCGATCCTCACCGCGTGGAGTTGCCGGGATGACCTTCGTTGCCACCTGCGACCTGTTCGACCGCTTCAAGGACGACGCCCGGTTCGTCCTGCCGGGCTTCCGGGATTTCGGCGCGGTGACGCGTTTCTCCGGCCCGGCCGTCACCGTCAAGTGCTTCGAGGACAACTCGCGGGTCAAGGAGCTGCTGGCCACCCCCGGCGAGGGGCGGGTGCTGGTGGTGGACGGCGGCGGCAGCCTGCGCTGCGCGCTGATGGGCGACATGATCGCCGCCTCGGCGGTGCGGAACGGCTGGGCCGGCGTGGTCATCTGGGGCTGCGTGCGCGACGTGGCCGAACTGGCGGCGCTCGACCTCGGAGTCAAGGCGCTGGCGGCGACGCCGCGCGCCTCGACCCGCCGCGACCAGGGGCTGGCCGATGTGCCCGCCGAGCTGCCCGGCGCCACGGTCCGGCCCGGTGACGTGGTGTTCGCCGACGAGGACGGAATCGTGATCCTGACGGCGGAACAAGCGGCAGGTCTAAAGTAAGGTTATCGGTCCGAATGGTCATACCAGGGACAGGTAATACCAGTTCAAACCTCTCGGTTTCTTCATCGTGTGACCGATCAGGGGAAGTGGACGCGCCCCCTTGCTCTTTGATTTGCGCGCGGATATAAAGCCGAATTGAAGTCAAGCGGGCCGTCTCAGGGGTCCTGTCCAAGGGCCGGCCTTTCATTTGCGAGGAACCCAGCCGTGCTCGAAGCCTACCGCCAGCACGCGGCCGAACGCGCCGCCCTTGGAATTCCGGCCCTGCCGCTCTCCGCCAAGCAGACGTCGGACCTGATCGACCTGCTGAAGGCTCCGCCAGCCGGGGAGGAGGCGTTCCTCCTCGACCTCGTCACCCACCGCGTTCCGGCCGGCGTGGACGACGCCGCCCGCGTCAAGGCCGGCTTCCTGGCCGCCGTCGCCAAGGGCCTGGACAGCAGCCCGCTGATCTCCCGCGTCAAGGCCACCGAGCTGCTCGGCACCATGCTGGGCGGCTTCAACGTCCAGCCGCTGATCGACCTGCTCTCCGACGCCGAGTGCGGCGCCGCGGCGGCCGAGGGGCTGAAGAAGACCCTGCTGGTCTTCGACTTCTTCCACGACATCAAGGCGCTGGCCGACGCCGGCAACGCCAACGCCAAGGCGGTGCTGCAATCCTGGGCCGACGCCGAGTGGTTCACCTCGCGCCCGGAGGTCCCGGCCTCGCTGACGCTGACCGTCTTCAAGGTGACCGGCGAGACCAACACCGACGACCTGTCGCCGGCCCCCGACGCTTGGTCGCGCCCGGACATCCCGCTGCACGCGCTGGCGATGCTGAAGAACCCGCGCCCCGGCATCGAGGCCGACGAGCCGGGCATGCGTGGCCCGACGAAGCAGCTCGCCGAGCTCCAGAAGAAGGGCAACCTGATCGCCTATGTCGGCGACGTGGTCGGCACCGGTTCCTCGCGCAAGTCGGCGACCAACTCGGTCCTGTGGTTCACCGGCGAGGACATCCCCTTCGTCCCCAACAAGCGCTTCGGCGGCGTCTGCCTCGGCACCAAGATCGCCCCGATCTTCTACAACACCATGGAGGACGCGGGCGCGCTGCCCATCGAGCTGGACGTCGGCAAGATGGACATGGGCGACGTGATCGAGCTGCGCCCCTATGAGGGCAAGGCGCTGAAGAACGGCGAGGTCATCGCCGAGTTCACCGTCAAGTCCGAGGTGATCTTCGACGAGGTGCGCGCCGGCGGCCGCATCCCGCTGATCATCGGCCGTGGCCTGACCGGCCGCGCCCGCGAGGCGCTGGGCCTGCCGGCCTCGACCCTGTTCCGCCAGCCGGCCGCCCCGGCCGACACCGGCAAGGGCTTCAGCCTCGCCCAGAAGATGGTCGGCCGCGCCTGCGGCCTGCCGGAAGGCCAGGGCGTGCGCCCCGGCACCTATTGCGAGCCGAAGATGACCACCGTGGGGTCGCAGGACACCACCGGCCCGATGACCCGCGACGAGCTGAAGGACCTGGCCTGCCTGGGCTTCTCGGCCGACCTCGTGATGCAGTCCTTCTGCCACACCGCCGCTTACCCGAAGCTGGTGGACGTGAAGATGCACCACGAGCTGCCGGACTTCATCTCGACCCGCGGCGGCGTCGCGCTGCGTCCGGGCGACGGCGTCATCCACTCCTGGCTGAACCGCCTGCTGCTGCCCGACACCGTCGGCACCGGCGGCGACAGCCACACCCGCTTCCCCATCGGCATCTCCTTCCCGGCCGGCTCCGGTCTGGTGGCCTTCGCCGCCGCCACCGGCGTCATGCCGCTCGACATGCCGGAATCGGTGCTGGTGCGCTTCAAGGGCACGATGCAGCCGGGCGTCACCCTGCGCGACCTCGTCAACGCCATCCCGCTCTACGCCATCAAGGCCGGCCTGCTGACGGTCGAGAAGAAGGGCAAGAAGAACATCTTCTCCGGCCGCATCCTGGAGATCGAGGGGCTGCCCGACCTGAAGGTCGAGCAGGCGTTCGAGCTGTCCGATGCCTCGGCCGAGCGCTCGGCGGCGGGCTGCACGGTGCATCTCGACAAGGCGCCGATCATCGAATACATGACCTCGAACATCACGCTGATGAAGTGGATGATCGCCAACGGGTACGCCGAGAAGCGCACCCTGGAGCGCCGCATCAAGGCGATGGAGGCGTGGATCGCCGACCCGCAGCTTCTCCAGCCCGACGCCGACGCCGACTACGCGGCGGTGATCGAGATCGATCTGGCCGACATCAAGGAGCCGATCCTCGCCTGCCCGAACGACCCGGACGACGTGAAGACGCTGGCCGAGGTCGCCGGCGACACGATCGACGAGGTGTTCATCGGCTCCTGCATGACCAACATCGGCCATTTCCGCGCCGCCGGTAAGATCCTGAACGGCAAGTCGGACATCCCGACCCGCCTGTGGATCGCGCCGCCGACCAAGATGGACGCGATGATGCTGACCGAGGAAGGCTACTACGCCACGCTCGGCAAGGCCGGCGCCCGCATGGAGATGCCGGGCTGCTCGCTGTGCATGGGCAACCAGGCGCAGATCCGCAAGGGCTCGACCGCGATCTCGACCTCGACCCGCAACTTCCCGAACCGTCTGGGCATCGACACCCGCGTCTACCTGTCGTCGGCCGAGCTGGCCGCCGTCGCGGCGCTGCTGGGCAAGATCCCGACCAACGAGGAGTATCTGGCCCAGGTCGGCGTCGTGAACGAGAAGGCCGCCGAGGTCTACCGCTACATGAACTTCGACCAGATCCCGGCCTTCCAGGACGTCGCGGACAAGGTCGAGGTCGTCGCGGCGTAAGCTCGCGCGATACAGTCCGCCGTGAAGTTGGCCCCCGCCGGAGTTCTCCGGCGGGGGTTTTCCTTTGTGGACAAAGCCCCTGAATGAAAAAAGCCCCTCCTCCATGGGGAAGAGGGGCCGGATGGTCCGTCGTGCGCTCTGTCAGGGGGGTAAGGGTTTTGACACGGATGAGCGCGGATGGCGGCTGCGCCGGCTCACGGATGGACAGGGATCTGAGGTGACGGCTCCATTCCTGCTCATCCGTGTCTCAAGACGATGAGCGCTCCCGTCACCCCATGATGTCCTCGGTCTGGGCGCGCCTCTTGGTGTCGTCGGCGGTCTGGGTCTTGTCCAGTCCCGAGGGGAGCTGGAGGCTGAAGCCGATGCCCGACAGCAGGAGGACGCCGAGCGATGCGGCGACGATGCCGTAGCAAAACATGGTGGTCATACCTTTTTTGAGACGACCGGGCGGCTCCCGGTCCGGCCGCTGGAGATGGTGCGGCGGCTCCGCTGAGCATTGACGCCCGGTGGGGTCGGATTGTTCCGCCGGTTGGGCAAAAATCGAGGAGCGGGCGGCTCCGGTCAGGAGGCGCCGTGCGGAGGATGCTTCGGGCCGGGCCGGCGGGGCGACGCCGTGGTGGTCGTTATGATTGGAGAGGCGGACATTCGGACAATCATTGTATCGTAAGCGTTGCCGTTGTTGCCGTTTTTAAAAGCACATCGGCGCTTTTCCCGCCAACCCAAACCGTCATGATGGCCGCGAATGCGAGCCATGTGTCCGTCCGGTCTTGTCGTCGACTGGAGGGGGTCTGAAGATTTTCACGAACGGGAAGGGCCGCTTCCTTTCGGAAGCGGCCCTTGTCTCGATTGTGACGATTTGACTATTACGCGGCCAGGTTCCGCAGCACATAGTTCAAAACGCCGCCGTTCTTGTAATATTCGACCTCGTCCACCGTGTCGATGCGCAGCAGCAGCGTGTGGAACTCCTTGCTGCCGTCGGCGCGGGTGAGGGTCAGGTCGACGTCCTTGCGCGGACGCAGCCCATTCTCGATGCCGACGATGTCGAAACTCTCGGAGCCGTCCAGCTTCAGCGAGGCGCGGGTGATGCCGTCCTTGAACTGCAAGGGCAGGATGCCCATCCCGACCAGATTGGAGCGGTGGATGCGCTCGAAGCTCTCGGCGATGACCGCCTTGATGCCCAGCAGCTTGGTGCCCTTCGCCGCCCAGTCGCGCGACGAGCCGGTGCCGTACTCCTTGCCGGCGACGACGACCAGCGGCACGCCCTCGTCGGCGTAGCGCATCGCGGCGGTGTAGATCGGCAGCCGCTCGCCCGACGGGTAGTGCTTGGTCTCGCCGCCCTCCACGCCCGGAACCAGCTCGTTGCGGATGCGGATGTTGGCGAAGGTGCCGCGCATCATGACCTCGTGGTTGCCACGGCGGGCGCCGTAGCTGTTGAAGTCCTGCGGGCGCACCTGATAGCTCAGCAGATACTCCCCGGCCGGGCTGGTCTTCTTGATCGAGCCGGCCGGGGAGATGTGGTCGGTGGTGATCGAGTCGCCGAGCACCGCCAGCGCGCGGGCGCCCCGGACGTCCGACACCGGAGCCGGCGTCTTGCCGAGGTCGGCGAAGAAGGGCGGCAGCTTCACGTAGGTCGAGCTGTCCTGCCACTGGTAGGTCTGGCCCTCGGCCGTGGCGATGGCCTGCCACTGCTCCGGCCCCTTGAAGACGTCGGAATAGCGGCCGCGGAACATGTCGGCGGTCAGCGAGGCGGCGATCGCGTCCTGGACCTCGCGGTTGCTCGGCCAGATGTCCTTGAGATAGACCGGCTGCCCGTCCGACCCGGTGCCAAGGGGATCCTTGGTCAGATCGACCAGCAGGTTGCCGGCCAGCGCGTAGGCGACGCAGAGCGGCGGCGAGGCGAGGTAGTTGGCGCGGGTGTGCGGGTTGACGCGGCCCTCGAAGTTGCGGTTGCCCGACAGCACGGCGCCGACCACGAGGTTGCCCTCCTCCACGGCCGCCGCGATGGCGTCGGGCAGCGGGCCGGAGTTGCCGATGCAGGTGGTGCAGCCGTAGCCGACGATGTTGAAGCCGATCTGGTCGAGGTAGGGCTGCAACCCGGCCTTGGCGAGATAGTCGGTGACGACCTGGGAGCCGGGGGCCAGCGAGGTCTTCACCCACGGCTTCTGCTTCAGCCCCTTCTCGACCGCCTTCTTGGCGACCAGCCCGGCGGCGACCAGCACCGCCGGGTTGGAGGTGTTGGTGCAGGAGGTGATGGCGGCGATCACCACGGCGCCCTGCTCCAGGCTGTAGTCGGCGCCCTTGACCGGGACGGCCTTCTTGGGGTCGTCGGCCTTGAAGGCCTCGACCATGTCGGTGGCGAAGCCCTGCGCCAGTCCCGACAGCGGCACGCGGTCCTGCGGGCGCTTGGGCCCGGCCAGCGACGGCTCGACCGTGCCCATGTCGAGTTCCAGCGTCTCGGTGAAGACCGGGTCGGGGCTGTTCGGCTCGCGCCACATGCCCTGGGCCTTGGCGTAGGCCTCGACCAGCGCCACGCGGTCGGCGTCGCGGCCGGTGAAGGTCAAATAGCGGATGGTTTCGGCGTCGATCGGGAAGATGCCGCAGGTGGCGCCGTATTCGGGCGCCATGTTGCCGATGGTGGCGCGGTCGGGCAGGGTCAGCCCGTCGAGGCCGGGGCCGAAGAACTCGACGAACTTGCCGACCACCCCCTTCCTGCGCAGCATCTGGGTGACGGTCAGCACGAGGTCGGTGGCGGTCGTGCCCTCCTTCAGCTTGCCGGTCAGCTTGAAGCCGACGACCTCGGGGATCAGCATGGAGATCGGCTGACCCAGCATCGCCGCCTCGGCCTCGATGCCGCCGACGCCCCAGCCGAGCACGGCCAGGCCATTGACCATGGTGGTGTGGCTGTCGGTGCCGACCAGCGTGTCGGGGTAGGCGACCGGCTTGCCGGACGGGTCGGAATCGGTCCAGACGACCTGGGCGAGATACTCGGTGTTCACCTGGTGGCAGATGCCGGTGCCGGGCGGCACGACGCGGAAATTGTCGAAGGCCTTCTGGCCCCAGCGCAGGAAGGCGTAGCGTTCCAGGTTGCGCTCGAACTCAAGGTCGACGTTCTTCTGGAAGGCGTCCTTGCCGCCGAAATAATCGACCATCACCGAGTGGTCGATGACGAGATCGACCGGGACCAGCGGGTTGATCTTCGCCGGGTCGCCGCCGAGCGACGCCATCGCCTCGCGCATCGCCGCCAGATCGCAGACCGCCGGCACGCCGGTGAAGTCCTGCATCAGCACGCGGGCCGGGCGGTAGGCGATCTCGCGGTCGGACCGCTTGTCGACCAGCCATTGCGCGACCGCCTTCACGTCGTCCACGGAGACCGTCCGGCCATCCTCGAAGCGCAGCAGGTTCTCCAGCAGCACCTTCATCGAGAAGGGCAGCCGCGACAGATCGCCCAGCCCCGAGTCCTCGGCGGCCTTCAGGCTGAAATAGTCGTAGCTGTGGCCGCCCACCGCGATGGAACGGCGGGTCTTCAACGTGTCCTGACCGGTGAATGTGGTCACGGGAACCCTCCTTGGCTTTTGTGTTCTCGGCGACGGAGTCCGGTGATCGCTGGCGACGCTTGGGAATCGGGCGTTTGGGGCTCGGGCTTGGTCTCGGGCTGGCGTCCAGTGCAGATTTCGCACAGGATCTAAGTCGCCATCCCAAGAATGCAAGGGAATGGCCGGGCTCCGGCAGGCCTGTTTCGGGCGCGGGAACACAATGGCGGAGGGTGGTGAATTCGGACCGTACTGGTACGACCACTTGGAAGTACCGGAACGGATTGGAGGACAAGCGCGCCGCCGCAAGTCGTCGCGGCGGATGTGTCAACAGGCGCGGTGTGGGTATTGGGGCGGAACTTCGGTTCAGGCCAGGAGTTCGGATCGCGCGTTCGGATCGCGCGCTCAGGCCGGCTTCATCGCCACGTAGCGGCAGAAGCGCAGCCCGTTGCCCAGCACCTGGAGCCGGGCCCACCACAGCTTCAGTTCGCGCGACAGGGCGGCCAGGACGCGGGAGCCGGGGGCATTGGTCTTCAGCGCCTCGCCCAGCTTGCGGACGCGCTCGACGATCTGGCGGCGGTGCAGTTGCGTCAGGTCCTCGGTGATGCGGAGGTCGAGGTTGCGCTGGGTCAACTCGTCGGCCAGGCGGGTGCCGGTCCAGGGGTAGACGTCCAGCGGCTCCTCCTCCCGCCAGCCGTTCCAGTTGTCCCAGGAGCCGGGGGTGCCGTCGATGACGTAATCGAACATCAGGATGCCGCCCTTGGGCTTGACGCAGTCGCCGATGCGGTCGAGCAGCATCTCCTTGTCGCGGACCCGGTGGACGATCCGGTCGGCCATCACCAGATCGAAGCTGCCGGCCTGGTTGAAATGCTCGGGGTCGTAATGGGCGATCGGCGCCTTCTTCGACAGGCCGAGCGTCCTGGAGCGGTCCATCGCCATCTTCGCCAGCAGCGGCGACGGCTCCAGCCCGGTCACCCAGGTGTCGCAGGCGGTCGCCAGCGCGCGCGCCGGCCCGCCCAGACCGGCCGACAGGTCGAGCACGCTCTTGGCGGCGTTCAGCCCGAAGGGCCGCGCCGCGTCGACCACCCACTGGGCGTCGCCCGGTCCGGTCTGGTCCTCCCCCCACAGGAACTGCGCGCCCTCGGCGCGGGCCGGCGACCACACCGGCTCGCCGTGGCGGTCGAGCTGCATCAGCGACAGGCGGTCGAGTTCGGCATCGTCGAGGGAGGCCGCCGGGAGCGGCGAGGCCGGGCCGGCGACCGGCAGGGCGGCGCCCAGGCTGTCGACCGGTTGCAGGGGCTGGCGGTGGTCGCGGGTCGGACGGGCGCCGGGGCGGCTGCCCGGACGCGGCAGCTTGGACAGGTCGTAGCCTTCCCACCAAGCTTCCAGGCGGGTGCGCCAATCCGGGTTGTGCCAGCGTTCGATGTCGCGCGGGACCAAGACGCAGCCATCCTCCGATCGAGCCCGAGATAAAACAAATTTTAGACGAATCATCGCGGGGCGTTGCTTGCCCCTTTCTATCCTGCAATATAGAAGTAAGAAGGTCGAACTTGCCTGTCAAGAAACCAATATTTAACGATTTCCTTTTGATTGAGCCCAATTCTGGGAAAATTTTAGCGAGTCTGCCCAAGTTTTGATCGCCGGTGCTGCCGTTGCGGCGGCGGGCCCGCCCACCTATAGTCCGAACGCAACCGACGGAGGGTTTCGCGTGCCGCACGACACCGGCAATCCTTGGACCGTGCTGTCCAGCACGACCAAGTACGAGAACGCCTGGATCGAGGTGATCGAGCACAAGGTGCTGACGCCGAAGGGCAATCCGGGAATCTACGGGGTGGTCCGCCCGCGCAGCCTCGCCACCGGCGTGGTGCCCATCGACGATGACGGGAACGTCACCCTGGTCGGCCAGTACCGCTTTCCGCTGGAGCGCTACAGCTGGGAGATCCCGGAGGGGGGCGGCGCCAAGGGGGTCGATCCACAGGAGTCGGCGGCCCGCGAACTGCTGGAGGAGACCGGCCAGACGGCGCGCCACTGGCTGCCGCTGATGACCCTCCACCTGTCCAACTGCATCACCGACGAGGTGGCCCACACCTTCCTCGCCTGGGGGCTGGAGCAGGGTGTCGCCTGCCCGGACGACACCGAGGTGCTGGCGACCCGCCGGGTTCCCTTCGCCGAGGCGGTTGCCATGGCGATGCGCGGGGAGATCACCGACTCGATGGCGGTGGCCAGCCTGTTCAAGGTGCGCCTGATGGCGGCGGAAGGGCTTCTGCCCGCCGACGTCGCCCGCCTGATCCGCCTGTGAGAATGCCGATGACCGTTCGGGGCGCGACGCTTCCCCTTTTCGAGACCGAGGGTCTTGCCGTCGCCATCGATTTCGAGACGGCCAACGAACTGCGCACCAGCGCCTGTTCCATCGGCGTCGCCTGGATCGAGAACGGGCGGGTGACGGAGACGGAGGAGCATCTGATCCGCCCGCGCGAGATGCGCTTCAACCCCTTCAACACCGTCATCCACGGCATCCGCGCCGAGGACGTCGCCGACGCCCCGGAATTCCCGGCGGTGTGGGCGCGCCTGCGCGACCGCATGGAGGGGCGGCTGGTGCTGGCCCACAACGCCGCCTTCGACCTCAGCGTGCTGCGCCACACGCTGACCGACTACGGGCTCGACTGGCCGGCCTGCTCCTACCTGTGCACGGTGGTGCTGGCGCGGCGGGCCTGGCCGGCGCTGACCGCGCACAAGCTGAACCACCTCGCCGACTTCCTCGGCATCGCGCTCGACCACCACCGGGCCGGCAGCGACGCCGAAGCCTGCGGGCGCATCGCCCTGGCGGCGACGCGGGAACTGGGGCTGGGCGGCCTGTCGGAGATCGCCAGGGCGACGGGGATCACCTTCGGGCAGCTCGCGCCCGGCGGCTACAGCCCCTGCAAGGGCGGCAAGGCCCCGCGCCGGCCGCGGGCGGCGGCCTGACCGGGGCATCGGCCGCGGAAACCGGCGTTCAGGCCGCGCCGGCGCTCGCCATCATGCGGCGCAGGTCGTTGGGGAACACCGGCTTGTGCAGGATGCGGAAGCCGTTGCGCTCGGCCTCGCGCAGGCGTTCCGGCGCGGTGTCGCCGGTCAGGATGATGCCCGGCACGTCCTTGCCCACCAGATCCTGCACCGCGACCAGCGCCTCGGGGCCGGTGCGGCCGCGCTGGAGCTGGTAGTCGGCCAGCACGATCTGCGGACGGCGGCCGTCGGCGCGCAGGCGCTCCAGCGCCTGGTCGCCCGACTTGGCGGTCAGCACGTCGTAGCCCCAGCCCTCCAGCATCGCCTTCAGGCCCAGCAGGATGATCGCCTCGTCGTCGATCACCAGCACCACGCCCTTGCCCGACGGGGAGGCGCCGCCCTTCGACGGCTCGTCGTTGGCGACCGAGCGCAGAGCCAGCGACGCGGCGGCGGCGGCCGTGCCGGACCCGTGGCCCGACCCGTGGCCCGGGCGGTGGGCGGCGCGCGGCGGGGCGGCGAGCACGACGCGCGGCAGCTCGACCGCGAAGACCGAGCCCTTGCCCTCGGTGGAGCGCACCGTCACCCGGTGGCCGAGCAGCCGCGACAGCCGCTGCACGATGGCGAGCCCCAGCCCCAGGCCGCGCGCGTTGGGCTCGCCGAGCTGGGTGAACTCCTCGAAGATGTCCTCCAGCCGGTCGGCCGGAATGCCGACGCCGCTGTCCCACACCTCGACCCGGACGCCCTCGGCGGTGCGGCGGCAGCCGAGCAGCACGCGGCCGTTGTGGGTGTAGCGCAGGGCGTTCTCCATCAGGTTGCGCAGGATGCGCTCCAGATGGGCCGGGTCGGTGCGGACCCAGGCGCGGGTCGGGATGGCGCGCAGCTCCAGCCCCTTCTGCGCGGCGCGCGGGCCATACTCGGCGACCAGCCGGCCGAGAAGCTGGTTGAGGCGCACGTCGGTCGGGGCGGCGACGATCCTGCCCGATTCCAGCCGCGACATGTCGAGCAGCCCGTCGAGCAGGCCCTTCAGCGTGTCGAGGCCCTGGCGCATGTTCTCCAGCATGGGCAGGCCGGGATGGCCTTGCAGCCGGTCGGCCAGCGCCGCGGCGAACAGGTAGAGCGACTGCACCGGCTGGCGCAGGTCGTGGCTGGCGGCGGCGAGGAACTTCGACTTGGCCTCGTTGGCGCGGTCGGCCTCCTCCCGCAGGCGGGACAGCTCGGCCTCGGCCTGCTTGCGGCCGGTGACGTCGACGGCGGCGCAGGTCACGCCCTCCACCCGGTTGCCGACGCGCAGCGGATCGACGGTCAGGTCGAAGAAGCGGTCCTCGCCCTTGCAGCGGATGCGGATCTCGGCGCGGGCGCCCTCGCCGGTCTCCAGCACGCGGCGCTTCAGGGCGGTGGTGCGGTCGGCGTCCTCGGCGCGCTCGAACAGGTCGTGGTCGGTGCGGCCGATCATCGCTTCCGGGCTGTGGCCAAGCATCGCGGCGTGCGCCCAGCTGTAGCGCAGGTCGCGGTCCTGGTTGAACACCACCACGCCGGAGTTGCGCAGGCCGGTGCGGAAGCGCTCCTCGGCGACCCGCAGGGCCTCCTCGGTGCGCGTGCGCTCGGTGATGTCGAGGCCCGACGCGATCAGGTGGGTGATGCGGCCGTCGGTGTCGAACATCGGCGTCAGCCCGACGTCGAGCGTGCGGGCGCGGCCGCCGGCCAGCCGGATGTCGGCGTCGAAGCGCTCCGTCCGTCCGGTCGCCGCGCGGGCCAGCGCCGCGCGCAGCCGGTCGCGGCCGGGCTCGTTCAGGTACAGCCAGCACATCTCCTCGAAGGGGCGGCCGACGATGCGCGACGCCGGCAGGCCGGCGGCCTCGGCGGCGGCGTGGTTGACCTCGGCGATCACGCCGTCGGGGGTCAGCACGCCGATGAAGGCCGGCAGGGCGTCGAGCACGGCGCGGGTGTGGCGCTCGGACCGGCGCAGCTCCACCGCGCGCGCCTCCACCGTGTCGGCCATGGCGTCGAAGGCGCGGCCGAGCTGGCCGATCTCCGACGAGCGGTCGGACAGGTTGGCGCGGGTCGCCGTCTCCCCGGCGCTCCAGTCGCGGGCGGCGCGGACCAGCGCGCCGACCGGGCGGCGGATGAACAGGGTGCCGCCGATCCAGGCCGCCGCCGCCGCCACCAGGAAGCCCAGCAGGGTCAGGATCAGGCCGTCGCGGGTGGCGCTGTCCACGAGGCCCATGGCCGTCCGCTGGTCGATGCCGACGCTGATGAAGAGGTCGGGGATGCCCTTGTCCGCCGGGGAGAAGGCGGTGACGCGCGGCACGCCGTCCAGCCCCTCCAGCGTGGTCACGCCGATCGCGTCGGCGCGCAGCAGGGCCATCTGGGACTCGGGCAGGCGCTGGCCGGGCTGGCCGGCGCCGGCGGGCAGCTTGACCAGGATGGTGCCGGCGCGGTCGGCGACGGTCAGGGTGGCGTTCTCGGGCAGCGGGCGCGCGGCGAAGTTGGCGGTCAGCCACGGCACGTCGAGCGACAGCGTGACCACGCCGGCGGTGTTGCCCTCGTCGTCGTGGAAGGGGGCGGCCACCGGCAGCTCGCCGCCGCTGGCCTGCGCGCCGCCCGGCATCCATTCGCCGACGACGAAGCTGTTCCCGGCCAGGGCGCGGCGGAAATGCGGCTGTTCGGCCAGCGAGGTGCCCAGGCTGTTCAGGTCGCCGCTGCACAGCACGCGCCCCCCGGCGTCGGCCACGGTGATCGTCCGGTAGTCGGCGGAACGGCTGGCCAGCCGTTGCAGGTAGGTCTGGCAGCGCGCGGTGTCGCCGGTGCGCAGGAAGGACGCCTCGGTCACGGCGGTGATCATCAGGTGGGCGCTGTCGATGATGCGGGCCTGTTCGCCCTCGACCAGATGCAGCAGGCGTTCGGCCTGGGTCACGATCTCCGCCTCGCGCTCGGCGCGGAGCGTCAGCACGCCGTGGAGCTGGATGCCGATGGCCGGCAGCACGGCGAGCAGGACCAGAACGAAGAGGCGTGCCAGAAGGGTCATGGCGTCGACAGGCTCCCACACGAAGCGGGTCGGGGCCGGCGCGTGCTGCGCCCATCCTTGCCGCTGCTTTGGAATAGCCCGTTTATGGTTAAATCAAGGTTAATTGGTCGGTCGAATTTTGAAGAGGCGAAGTCAACATATGGTCGCAAAGCGGCGGTACTCCTTTGGTTCTCCGATTCCCCAAGAAATCCGATAAATATTGATGAGAATTATTTTATCTTTGTAGGAAAAAAAGAGGTACCCCCATCAGATCCCCTGGGAAAATCTGCCGGCGAAGAACGATGAGGGAAGCTTGATGCCCGCTTGGCGTGTCCTTCCAAAAAGCGTCTCGCCGGTCTCGCGTGCCGTCGCGCCGGCGTCCGGCCGGCATGAAACATCCAGGACCGCCCGAGGTTGCGCCCGGTTTCGGCCGGGGTGTGGGCGGGCGGTGCCGGTTTTGTTGCGGTGCCGGGAAAACGCGCTCGGGTTAACTCTTTTGTGCACGTCCGCGCTTTTCTTTCGAAAGATATCTGCGTTACCGTTTCTCCATGTCTGGAAAGATTGTCGCGGTCGGCAACCTGAAAGGCGGAACCGGCAAAAGCACGGTGGCCGTCAATGTGGCCTGCGCTCTGGCGAGCGGCGGGAGGGCGAAGGTCGTCCTCGTCGATGCCGACGGGCAGGGCACGGCGACCGACTGGGGCGCCAAGGGCCGGCTCGGGGTCAGCGTCCGCTCCCACCCCTTCGAGGAGGCGGGCGGCGCCGGTTCGGCTGCCTGGAACGCGGCGGTCGACGAGCTGAAGGCCGGGCACGACTTTGTCGTCGTCGATCTGCCGCCGCAGCTGGGCGACGCGACCCTGAACGCGCTGGTCGGGGCCAACCTGTTCGTCGTTCCGGTGACCGCCAGCGGCGCCGACCTGAAGGCGACGGCCAAGGCGATCGACCTGCTGCGGCGGGCGCGCGCCCTGCGCGACGACCGCCGCCCCGCCTGCCTGCTGGTGCCGTCGCGGGTCGATCGCCGAACCGCCGCCGGCAAGGAGATCGAGGCGGTGCTGCATGATTTCGGGGAGCCGGTGGCTCCGGCCATCGGCCAGCGCACCGTCCATGTCGACGCCTTCACGGCCGGCGAATGGGTCGGCGCCTACGCGCCCCGCTCGGTGGCGCACGATGAGATCGAGGTTCTCGCGGCGATTGTCAGAAGGGTGAAGTGATGGCCTCAAGGAAGCGTCCCTCGTTGCGTGACAACATCGCCCCGGCCGAGGCTTCCGGCGAGGCTCCGGGCGCGCCGCCCGACGCTGCTTCCGATGGGAAGCCGGCGGAAGGCGCTTCGGAAACGGCCGCCGGCGGCCTGGCCGCTGCCGCCGATGTGGAGCCTTCTCTTGCCCCCAATCCCAATCCCAATCCTGATCCCGAGCCCGTCGCTGCCGCTGCCGACCCGGTGGCGCAGCCGTCCGCCGAGGCCGCGGTGAGCCAATCCCCGGCGGCCCCCGTCCCGTCCGAACCGGAGCCCGCTCCCGGCCCGGCGGCCGTTTCCGAACCGCCCCCGGCGCTTGCCGCGGATGCCGCCGTGCCGGAGCGCACCGCCAGCCCAGCCCCCAATCCCGCAGTTCCTTCCGCCATGGAGACGGTCGTGTCCTCTGCTTCCAGTGAAACGGTCGAATCCCCGACCCCCGCCGCCAGCCCGGCTTCCATCGGACAAACCCCGCCGTCCGCCGCTCCGGCTCCGGCGCGTTCGTCGGGCGCCTTCGCGCTGGCGGTCGTCGCGGCGCTGCTGGGAACCGCCGGACTGGCGGCGACCGCGAGCCTGCCCTACTGGTCGCCCGACCTGCGCCGGCAGGCCAGCGCCGCCCAGGCCCTGGACGGACGGATCGGCACGGTCGAGAGCCGGCTCGGCGTCGTGGCGGCGGCGGGCGCCCCGCTGGCCGACCGGGTGACGGCGCTGGAGGCCAGCCTCGGCGCGCTCGACCGCAAGATCGCGGCGCTGCCCGACGCCAAGGCGTTCGGCGCGCTGGCCATCGCGCAGCTCACCACCGCCCTGGCGGATTCCGATCCCTTCGCGGCGCAGCTGGTCGCCGTCCGCGCCTCCGGCGTCGCCGACGCCACGTTGCAGGCCGCGCTGGACGGTCTGGCGCCGCGCGCCGCGACCGGCATCCCCACCGCGGGCGACCTGACCGAGCGATTCCTGCTGGTGGTTCCCCAGGCCCTGGCCGCCGACCTGCGCGCCGCCGCCGAGGAAGCCGCCAAGGCGGCGCAGGCGGCGCAGGCTGCCCAGGTGGCTCCGGCCCCCGCCGCGGAGGTCGCCACGCCTCCGGCGGCGGCCCCGGCCGAGGGAAGCGCCGAAACGGCCGCCGCGCCGGCCACCGATGGGCCGGGTCTCTACGAGCAGGTCTGGTCGCTGCTGTCCGGCACCGCCGACCTGCTGCGCACCGCGAGCTTCAGCGGCGGCGAGGTGCGCAACGCGGCCAGCCTGCTGGAACAGGCCGGCAGCCTGATCGCCTCCGGCGATTTGGTGGCGACGGTCGAGGTGCTCGGCAAGCTGGAAGGGGCGGCGGCGGAAACGGCCGGCCCCTGGCTGGAGGACGCGCGGGCCCGTGTCGCGGCGGACCAGGCGGCGGCGCTGCTCGGCGCGCGCGCGGCCGCCCTGCTGCCGGCCAAGTCGTAACGGAACGGGCCGCCGCTGGCCGGCCGCCGACAACCGGCGCCGGTCAGTGGCAGCCGCTCCATAGGGCGATGTAGTCGGACAGGCTGCGGCCCGGCGTCTCGTCGAAGCCGCGCTCCAGCGGGTGCAGCGCGTCCATGCGGTCGAGACGGAAGCTGCGGAAATCCTCGCGCAGCTCGCACCAGCCGCCGAGCGTCCACACCTTGCCCCAGAAGAACAGCCCGAGCGGCTGGACCGAGCGGGCGGAATGGGTTCCGTCCTCGCGCCGGTAGTCGAACAGCACGACGCGGCGGCCGTTGATCGCCGCGCGCAGCGTGTCCATCCGTTCGCGCAGGGGGACCGGAAAACCGAAATCGGGGACGAACAGCCGGCTGTCGGCCAGTTCGCGCCGCCGGGCCTCGGGCACCGCCGCCTCGACCTTCTCCAGGGCGCGGGCGGCGGCCTCGGCCAGTTCGCCGCCGGTCCAGGCGCGGGCCAGCCGGGCGCCGACGACCAGCGCCTCGACCTCGTCGCGGGTGAACATCAGCGGCGGCAGGTCGTAGCCGTCGCGCAGCAGATAGCCGACGCCGGCCTCCCCCTCCACCGGCACGCCCGACCCGATCAGGTCGCGCATGTCGCGGTAGACGGTGCGTTCGGAGACCTCCAGGCGCCGCGCCAGCTCGGCCGCCGTCACCAGCCGGCCCTTGCGGAGCTGTTGGACGATCTGGAACAGGCGGTCGGCGCGGCGCATGGCGGCGGCTTCCGGATCGGCGGCTTTGGACCGGCGGTCAGTGCGGCGAATGCAGCCCGATGCGGTTGCCCTCGCTGTCGATGAACTGGGCGAACCAGCCGATCTCCGGGGTGATGATCGTCTTCGGCACCGCCAGGGTGGCGCCGGCCTCCAGCGCGCGGGCCAGCGGGACCGACAGGTCGTCGCCGCCGTTCAGGTAGACCGTGGCGCCGCTGGCGCCGGGCGTGCAGCTCTCGTGCTGGATCAGGGCGCCGGTGACGGCGTTCCGGTCGTCGGCGGGGAAGATCGCCATGGGCGTCGCCATGCCGCTGGGGCAGCCTTCCTGGCGCAGCGTGACGGCGAAGACCGTCTCGTAGAAGCGGACGGCGCGGGCAAGGTCGGCGACCGGGATTTCGAACCAGACGGCGACGTTGGCGATGGCCGTGGGGGTGGCCGTGGGGGTGGCGCTCATGGAACAGGCTCCTGACAAGAGGGGAGGGGGAGGAAGGGTTCGCGCCGGCACGCCCCCTTCTATACACACCCCCTCCTGACAGCGTGCTGTCAGGATGATCGGGCGGCGCGCCGATGGCAACCGCCGCCCTCCGTCTTCCTTGCCGCTTTCCCCGTTGCCGGGATCAGGCGCCGAGCACGCCGCGGTCGTTCTTGGCGACCAGCGCGTTGAAGTAGGGCTCCATCGTCGCGTCGTCGAGGCCGAAGGCCTGCTGGTACTGGATGATCAGGTCGCGCTCGCCGGGCTCGGCCTCGCCGTCGGCCATGGCGCTGTCGATCATGTTCAGCAGGATGCACAGGCGCTGCTTCTGGTCCAGCCGGGGCGTGATCTCTTGCAGGAAGGCGGCCGTCGGCGTGCTGCGGGCGTATTTCAGGCAGCGGTCCAACTCGTCGCGGGTGGCGTTGCGGCCGAGCACCGAGACGAGGTGGGCCACCTCCTCCGGGTCGATCTCGCCGTCCGATCCCATGCACTGGATCAACGACACCGCCAGCGCGCGGCGGGGGGTGAGTTCCAGGGGGGCGGCGCCCTTGAACTTGTCGAACAGGCCCATTGGAAGTCCTCCGTTCTGTGAAGCCGCCGCGCATATGGGGGTGCGTGGCGGAGCCTCACAGAGCGGTGGAAGATGACAAATCTTTCATGATTCCGCCGGTCGCGGAGGGCGGCGACGGAAAGCCTCAGACGTGGGAGCTGCGGGCCGACTGCTCCAGCGCCTTGATGTGCGACAGGCCGGGCAGGATCTCGGACTTCACGAACTCCATCCGGCGGTTGGGACCGCCGCCGCCGCGCAGGAAGCGGCTCTTCCACAGGTTCATCTTCACCGCCAGCCCGCACAGCACGCCGCCGATGGTGACGTGGTGGGAGGCGATCAGCTCGCGGATCGCCCGGAAGGTGTCGGCGTTGATGTCGTTCCAGAAGTCCTTCGACCGGTTGTCGAAGCTCTCGAACCGCCCGGTGATCGAGGTCGAGATGTCGGTCAGGTCGTTGGCGATCTCGTCCAGCATCTTCATCTGGCGGGGGTCGCGCTTGACCTCGGCGGAGCTGCGGATCTCGCCCATCCAGGTGACGAAGCGCTGGACCTCGGGGACGATCTCGTCCAGGCATTTGCGGAAATAGGCCAGCGACAGGAAGATGTCGCCGTATTCCTCCAGGAACTGCGGGATCTCGGTCAGGCCGATGTCGAGCCGGTCGGCCATCATGCGCAGGTTGCGCAGGGCCTCGTCGCGGTTGGGGGTGGCGAACATGCGGATGATGTCGCTGACGTCGGCGACCTGCACCTCCTCCTGCCCGTAGACATACTCCATCAGCGGGCGGGTGAAGACGCGCATGTAGCTGGTCAGCTCCGCCTTCTTGCGGTCCGACAGGGTCAGGGACTCGACGCTGTTGACGTCGATGTTCATCCGCCGCAGCTCGATGCGCGAGGAATAGACGTCGAAGCTGGAGGCGGTGGCGATCTTCTCGATCTTCAGCAGATCGCGCTCGACCTCGTCCTTGTAGGATTCGAAGTAGGCCGGGATGTGGCGCGGCACCACCTGCCCGCTGCCGGTCTGGGCGTCGCGGAACATCTCGACGACGGTCTGGAGGCGGACGTTCTTGATCAGGCGGGCGTGCTGGAGGCCGGGGGTCTCCAGCGGGATGCTCGACAGCGGCAGGATGTGCAGCGAATCGCGGGCCTCGTCGTCCCAGGTCTTGCGCCTGGCCTCGTCGCCGCTGGCGGCTGCCTTCGCCGCGTCCGTCTCGATCTGACCTGTGTCGCCCTCCACCCCGATCACTCCCAACGCGCGCCCGGCGCCGTCCGAATGTTATCGCCGAACGCACCATACAACAGGTGGCGGTCCAGGCAAGAAACCAGATTCCACGCCCGCCTCCGGATTTCCATAGGGGATTTCCATAGGAAAGGCACGCCATCGCCCGCAATGGAAAAGGCCGGTCCGCCCGGCGGGGGCGGACCGGCCCATCGCCGGTGGCGGGAGGGCGCCGGGCGTCAATGGACGCTCAGCGGCTCCATGTCGTTCTGGCGGACGGCGGCGAAGGCGACGTCGCGTTCCGGCATGACGCTGAGCGGCGTGCCGTCGGCGGCGTGGATGGAGAAGGCGGTCTCGCCGTCGACCTCCACCGGGCGGACATAGGCGACGTGGCCCAGGCCGAAGGCCGCGAAATCCTGCGGCGAGAGATGGCTCAACTGGGCGAGCAGGGGGTGCGTCGTGGTCATGGTCAGGATCCTTGGCGGTCGGCGGCGACGTCGATCGTCTGCGGCCCCGGCGAGCCGGCGGCGCGGGGTTGCTCGATCTTGATCGTGCGGACCTTGGGCTCGGGCATCGGGCGCGTCAGGTCGATGTTCAGCAGCCCGTTGTCGAGCGAGCAGCCGATCACCTCGATCCCGTCGGCCAGCACGAAGCTGCGCTGGAACTGGCGGGCGGCGATGCCGCGGTGCAGGTACAGGCGCGACTTGTCGTCGGTCTGGCGGCCGCGGATGACGAGCTGGTTGTCCTCGATCTGGACCGACAGGTCCTCGGAGGTGAAGCCGGCCACCGCGAGGGTGATGCGCAGGCCGTCGTCGCCGATCTGCTCGATGTTGTAGGGCGGGTAGCCCTCGGCGGAATTCTTGGCGATCCGGTCGAGCGTGCGCTCGAACTGGTCGAAGCCCAGCAACAGCGGGCTGTTGAAGAGCGACAGGCGTGTCGTCACGGGCGCATCCTCCTCTTGGTGCGAGCGAGTTGCACGGAACATGGACCCGTTTCCGGCGTCCGGCGAAGGGCAGCCCAAAAGGCTTTCGGCGCTGCCATATCTCCTAGATTGGGGGACGCGCTCCGCCGGTCAAGGATCCCGTCAGCGATCGAGCCGCCCGGCGACCGCGTCGGCGATGGCGAGGCAGGAGGTCAGACCCGGCGATTCGATGCCGAACAGGTTGACCAGCCCCGGAATCCCGTGGGTCTCCGGCCCTTGCAGCAGGAAATCCCGCTGCGGCTGGCCGGGGCCGCTCAGCTTGGGGCGGACGCCGGAATAGGCCGGCACCAGCGCCCCGTCGGGCAGGCCGGGCCAATAGGCGCGCACCGAGTCGTAGAAGGCGTCGGCCCGCGCCGGATCGACCGCGTAGTCGACGGGGGCGTCGGCGTCCGCCAGCCATTCGACGTCCGGCCCGAAACGCGCCTGCCCGGCGAGGTCGAGCGTCAGGTGCACCCCGAGCCCGCCATCGACCGGCACCGGGTAGACGAGGCGCGAGAAGGGCGAGCGCCCCTGGCCCAGCGCGTAGTAGTTGCCCTTGGCCAGCACGCGCGGCGGCAGATCCCCGGCCGGGAAGCCCTCCAGCCCGATTGCCACCGCCCAGGCGCCGAGCCCGGCGGCGTTGACCAGCGTCGCGCAGCCCAGCCGCATCGGCTCGGCCCCGCCGACCTCCAGCACGAAACCGTCCGTCTCGCGGTGGGCGCGCTCCAGCGGGCTCAGCAGGGCCAGCATGGCGCCGGAATCCTCGGCGTCGCCCAGCAGGGCCAGCATCAGCCCGTGGCTGTCGACGATTCCGGTGGAGGGCGAGACCAGCGCGCCGACCGTGCGCAGGTTGGGCTCCCATTCGCGGGCGGTGGCGGCGTCGATGGCGTACAGATCGGTGACGCCGTTGGCGGCGGCCTGGGCGCGGATCGCGTCGAGCCGGGCGAGCTGGCTGTCCTCGGTCGCGACGATCAGCTTGCCGAGCCGGCGGTGCTCCACCCCATGCTCGGCGCAATATTGATAGAGCGCGTCCCGCCCGGCGACGCAGAGCCGGGCGCGCAGGCTGCCGGTGGGGTAGTAGATGCCGGCGTGGATGACCTCGGAGTTGCGCGAGCTGGTCCCGGTGCCGATGGCGTCGGCGGCCTCCAGCACGATCACCTCGTGTCCGGCCCGCGCCAGCCGGCGGGCGATCGCCAGCCCGACCACCCCGGCCCCGACCACCACGCACTCCACCCGTTCCATCGCCCCGCCTCTTCGCACGTCGTCCGCCGGCAGGGGAGCGCAAAGCGGAGGGCGGCGCAAGCGGAACCCGGCGATGCGTGCCCTGCCGCGACGCGGCGTTTGACTCGAGCGCGCGGATGCGTATAGTGCGCGCCTTCACCTCCTGGGAAAGCGGGTGTGCGCCGTCGTGCGTGCGCCCCGTCCGTTGCCGCAAGGCTGGCGGAACTACCGGGACAACATCAACTCGTGTTCCAACGAGGACGTGAGAGTCATGAGCAAGCGTCAAGAGTCCAAGTACAAGATCGACCGCCGCCTCGGCGTCAACCTCTGGGGCCGTTCCAAGAGCCCGCTGAACAAGCGCGAGTACGGTCCCGGCCAGCACGGCCAGCGCCGCAAGAAGCCGTCGGACTACGGCCTCCAGCTGATGGCCAAGCAGAAGCTGAAGGGCTACTACGGCAACATCGGCGAGAAGCAGTTCCGCCGCATCTACGCCGAGGCCGTGCGCCGCAAGGGCGACACCGGCGAGAACCTGATCGGCCTGCTCGAGCGCCGTCTGGACGCGGTGGTCTACCGCATGAAGTTCGCGCCGACCCCGTTCGCCGCGCGCCAGATCATCAACCACGGCCACATCCTGGTCAACGGCCGCCGCCTGAACATCGCCTCGGCCCGCCTGAAGGACAACGACGTCGTCGAGGTCAAGGCCAAGTCGAAGCAGATGGCGCTGATCCTGGAAGCCTCGGCCTCCGGCGAGCGTGACATCCCCGACTACCTGGAGGTCGAGGGCGGCAACCTGAAGGGCCGTTTCGTCCGCGCGCCGCTGCTCGCCGACGTGCCGTACCCGGTCCAGATGGAACCGAACCTGGTCGTCGAGTTCTACTCGCGCTGATCGGTCGGCTTCCGCCGCAAAAGACAAGGCCGCTCCCTCGGGAGCGGCCTTTTTCTTTGGCGCGGAGTGCCGGGTTGCGGAGCCCCCTTGCGCATTCGCATAAAATTTTATATAAAAGCCAATCGAATTGATGCGATGACCGAGGCGGGAGGGCGTCATGTCGGCGACCGATTGGATCGAGGAACGGCTGGAAAGCCGCCGCGAGGCCGCCCGCACCCGCCTGATGCAGCGGCAACGCCGCGCCGGTGCGAAGAAGCGCACCCATGTTCGCGACATCGCCCGCCTGATGCTGGTCGCCTCGCTGGTGATGCTCGCGGTGCTCGTCGTCGAAATGAGCCGCAAGGCGGTCACCGTTCTCAACCACGCCAGCGCACCGGCGGCGAGTTCCAGCATCGGCTGAGAGGACGCGGAGGCATCGCGCGGCTTCCTCTTCCTCCGACACGTCATGCCCGTGCCCGGCACAAGACCGGGCATGACGAGAGGGAGCGGTGTCTCTACGGCAGGATGACGACGTAGCGCTTGGTCGTCGTCCCGACCACCGTCCAGCGTCCCTGGAAGCCCGGCTCGATGACGAAGCGGTCGCCGGCCGTCAGCCGCCAGGAGCGGCCGTCGTCGTGGGCGACGACGCTCTCGCCCTCCAGGATCTCGCAATATTCCCACTCGTCGTAGACGATCCGCCAGGCGCCGGGCGTGGAGCGCCATGTCCCGGCGAAGCGCTTGCCGTCGGGCGACTCGTAGGCGTTCCAGGTGGTGAAGACCGGGGCGCCGGACAGCAGCCGGTCGGCGGCGGGGGCGCCGGTCTCGGGCGCCGCGTCGATGGGCAGCGGGGAAAGCGTGGTCATGACGGGCTCCTCCTCACCACGCCGCCAGCAGCGGCGGCAAATCCAGCACCGAGTCGATGCGGCGGTAATGCTCGTCGGGCGGTGCGGCCTCCTCGTGCGCCCAGGTGATGGCGTAGGGGACGTGGACCGCGTGGGCGCCGATGGCCAGCACCGGCAGGATGTCCGAGCGCACCGAGTTGCCGACCATCACGAAGCGCGCCGGGTCGACGCCGTGGCGCTCCAGCACCCGGCGGTAGCTGGCGGGATCCTTCTCGCTGACGATCTCCACCGCGTCGAAGCGGCCGGCGAGGCCGGAACGGGCGATCTTGCTTTCCTGGTCGAACAGGTCGCCCTTGGTGACCAGGACCAGCCGGTAGCGGCCGGCCAGCGCCGCCACCGTGTCGGCGACGCCGGGCAGCAGCTCCACCGGATGCTCCAGCATCGCCTTGCCGAAATCGACGAGGCTTTGCAGGTCGCGGGCGGGCACGCGGCCGTCGGTGACGGCGATGGCGGTCTCGATCATCGACAGGACGAAGCCCTTGATGCCGTAGCCGTAGATCCGCAGGTTCGCGCGCTCCGCCTCCAGCAGCCGGCGGTCGAGGTCGGCCGGGTCGGCGCTGTGGGCGAGCAGGGCGCGGAAGCGCTCCTGCGTCATCGAGAAGAGCGACTCGTTGTGCCACAGCGTGTCGTCGCCGTCGAAGCCGATGGTGTCGATCATGATGAGCGCCGTATCTTCCGTAAGTAAAACAAAGCATGACCCAAGACGGGCGGGATTGTCCAGGGGGCCGTCTATTGTAGGCCGAGCGAACGATAAGTGTATGGAATGACAGTTCTGCCACAGATCGGTGACATTCCACAGCCAGTTACTCGTTGCCTGCAAAGCGGGCATGTTGCCGAAGGGGGTGGCAATGGGACTCGAAACGGCGTAATTATCTTTCCACACACAGAGGACGTGATCGCCTCACCGGCGAACCCCTCGGAAAACAAGACAATAGGAATCACCATCATGGCAACCCTCCTGCATTCGGCCGATGCCGGCCGCGGCACCCTGTCCTTCGCCCATATCGTCGAGAGCGCCTCCAACATGTTCGGCCTGTGGCGCCAGCGCATCGTGACCCGCCGCGAGCTCGGCCGTCTCGACGAGCGCATGCTCCAGGACATCGGCTTCAGCCGTCTGGACGCCGACCAGGAAATGTCCAAGCCGTTCTGGCGCGAATGAGCGCCCCGGACGACAGGGCAGACGACAAAAAGGGCCGCTCCCGATCGGGATGCGGCCCTTTTTCATTGTCCGGACGCGGCGTCGTCCTGCCCGCTTCCTGGGCCTGTTCCCTGGGGCCCTTCGATCCGCCGGCCGGGATGGACGGCCGACGGATCGCCGGACGCTGAACAGCGGCGGGGCCGAAGCCCCGCACAGCCTCAGATGCAGTAATGCTTGAGCGGCTCGAAGCCGTTGAAGCAGACGGCCGAATAGGTCGTCGTGTAGGCGCCGGTGGCGTGGATGCGCACGCGGTCGCCGGCCTTCAGATCCATCGGCATCGGGTAGTCGGCGCGCTCGTACAGCACGTCGGCCGAGTCGCAGGTCGGGCCGGCCAGGATCACGCCCTCGCGCTCGCCCGTCAGGTCGTCGCCCAGCACCTCGATCGGGTACTGGATGGCCTCGTCCATCGTCTCGGCGAGGCCGCCGAACTTGCCGATGTCGAGATAGACCCAGCGCTTGGTGTCCTCGGCCGACTTGCGCGACACCAGGACGACCTCGCTCTCGATCACGCCGGCGCTGCCGACCATGCCGCGGCCGGGTTCGACGATGGTCTCCGGCAGGTGGTTGCCGAAGTGGGTGCGCAGCGAGTCGAAGATCGCCTGGCCGTAGGCGGTGCATTCCGGCACGTCGGTGCGGTAGCGGGTCGGGAAGCCGCCGCCCAGGTTGATCATGCCGAGGTCGACGCCGAGGATCTCGAGCTCGCGGAACAGCTGCGCCACCTGGAAGATGGCGTGGTCCCACTGCATCAGATCCTTCTGCTGCGAGCCGACGTGGAACGACACGCCGTAGGGCTGGACGTTCATGTCGCGGGCCTTCAGCAGCAGCGCGCGGGCCATCGGCAGGTCGCAGCCGAACTTGCGCGACAGCGGCCATTCGGCGCCCTCGCCCGAGGTCAGGATGCGGCAGAAGACGCGGGCGCCGGGGGCGGCGCGCTCGATCTTCTCCAGTTCCGGCTCGCTGTCGAAGGCGAACAGGCGCACGCCCAGCTCGAAGGCGCGGCGGATGTCGCTCTCCTTCTTGATGGTGTTGCCGAAGGAGATGCGCTCGGGCGTGGCGCCGGCGGCCAGCGCCATCTGGATTTCCGGGACCGAGGCGCAGTCGAAGGCCGAGCCGAGGCGCGCCAGCAGCGACAGGATCTCCGCGGCCGGGTTGGCCTTCACCGCGTAGAAGATGCGGGCGTCGGGCAGCGCATCGTGCAGGTCGTTGTAGTTCTGCTCGACGACGTCGAGGTCGACGACGAGGCACGGGGTCTGCGGGCGCTGCTCATCGAAAAAGCGCGCGATCTTCTGGTTCATCTCAGTCTCCTGGGACGCAAGATGATGGATAGGAAAAGGCGGAGTCGGGGGATCGGAGCGGCCTAACGCTCAGCGGACCAGCAGCGGTTCTTGCTGGTCAGGCGTAAAGGCCGCCGATACTGGATTGCCCCGTACAGGACCCTGTCCTGTCGGTTTGCACCAGAAGTCTGGAAAATCGGAGACGGACGAGCACGGGCTCGCCCACAACAACATGAACCATCGTAACCTCCAAGACGCCGCCTTGTTTAAGGGACGGTCGGGGATCACGCGTTACGTCGTTGCATAACCACATCTCGGGAAATCGAGGGGCGGGCCAGCGGCACGTGCGCTTGCGAGTTCGCGTTACATAGATCCAACGAACGCGGATTCAAAGTGAAAAATGCGACGCGCCCCAAAAAAGTGGCAGGTCACCGGAGTGTGACAAAAACCGGAGCGTTTTCATGGGCTTGACCGATGTTTTGACGTTGGAGGAGATCGGGTTGCGGCTGCTGGCGGCGGCCTTCTGCGGGGCCTTGCTCGGGCTGGACCGCGAGATGCGGGGCAAGGCGGCGGGGTTGCGCACGCACACGTTGATCGCCATCAGCTCCGCCGTCACCACGCTGGTGGCGCTGGAGTTCTACAGCGGGCTCGCCGCGCCGGGCGACGAGGGGCGGAGCGACCCGGTCCGCGTCATCCAGGGGGTGGCCCAGGCGGTCGGATTCATCAGCGCCGGCGTCATGTTCCGCTCGGGCGACAGCGTGCGCGGGGCGACGACGGCGGCGGTCATCTGGGTGGCGGGGTCGCTCGGCATCGCCTGCGGCGCCGGCTATTACATGCTGGCCGGCATGGCGCTCGGGCTGTGCCTGGCGGTGACGATCGTCTTCTCCCTGCTGCTGGGCTGGTTCCCCGACCTGGACAAGGAGAGCCGCCGCGACGGCGGCCGCGCCCGGAACCGGGCCGGAAGCCGGGACATCCGGGTCAGGCGGATCGCCTCGCCGCGTCCGCGGGACTGACCAGCAGCCGGTGCGCCGCCACCGCGCCCAGCCCGACGGCGGCGATGGCGCCCATCATCGGCAGCTGGGTGCCGTCGTGCAGGTGGCCGACCCCGATGCCGACGATGGCGGCGATGGTCATCTGGGCGAATCCCAGCAGCGACGAGGCCAGCCCGGCCATGGTCGGGTAGGGGCCGACCGCGTTGGCGGTGGCGTTGGGCAGGGTCAGCCCGGCCCCCAGGATGAAGAGGAAGACCGGCGCCAGGATGGCGGCGAGGTGCAGGATGTCGGCCAGCGCCAGCGCGCCGCCCACCAGCCCGCCGACGAGCGACACCGCCGTGCCGATGCGCACCATCCGCGGCCCGCCGAGCCGGCCGGTCAGCCGCCCGGCCAGGAAGGAGCCGGCCATGTAGCCGAGCACCGCCGTGCCGAAGCTCATGCCGTATTCGGCGGGCGACAAATGCAGCCGCCCGATCAGCACGAAGGAGGAGCCGGAGATGAAGGCGAAGATGCCGCTGTAGGAGCAGGCGACCACCAGCACATGGCCGACGAAGGCCCGGTTGCGCAGCAGCAGGGCGTAGTTGGCGAGCAGCCGTCCGGGTTGCAGCGCCTCCTCGTCGCGGTGGGCGTTGGTCTCGGCCAGCAGGCTCCAGACGGCGGCGAGGATGAGGGCCGCGAAGCCGGCGAGCAGCACGAAGTTGGCGCGCCAGCCGAACAGCTCGGTCACCACGCCGCCGAGGATCGGCCCGACCGCCGGGGCGAGCGCCATCGCCATCGCCATGTAGGCGAGCACGGTCGCCGCCCGGTCGCGCCCGAACACGTCGCGCACCACCGCGCGCGCCACCACCGGGCCGCAGCAGGCGCCGAGAGCCTGGAGGAAGCGGGCGGCGATCAGCCCGTGGATGTCATTGGTCAGGGCGCAGGCGGCGCTGGCGACCAGATAGATGACGATCCCGACCAGCAGCACCGGCCGCCGCCCGAAGCGGTCGGACATCGGCCCGTAGACGAGCTGCGACACCGCGAAGCCGACCAGGAACACCGACAGCGTGAGCTGCACGGTGGCGATGTCGGTGTCGAGCACCCGCACCAGCGTCGGCAGCGACGGCAGGTAGAGGTCGGTGGACAGCGGGCCGAAGGCGACCAGCGCCGTCAGCAGGACGCGGATGACGAGCGAATCGGAACGTGGCATGGGCGGGAATCGGGCCGGCAGCGGAAGCGCGGCCGCACTCTATCAGACGAAACCAGTCCGCACGGGAAAAAGCGCGCGTGCTCAGCCGTAGCGCAGCAGCCGGGTGCCGTTGGCCTTCAGCCAGGCGCGCGGCGTCTCCATCCCGGCGGCCCCCATTCCGGTGGCCCCCATTCCGGTGGCGAGGCTGGCGCACAGCGCCCAGAAGCGGGCGGAATGGTTCATCTCGCGCAGATGGGCCACTTCGTGGGCGACGACGTAATCCAGCACCGGCTCCGGCGTCAGGATCAGCCGCCAGGAGAAGGACAGCCGGCCGGTCGAGGAACAGCTTCCCCAGCGGCTCTTGGTGTCGCGCACGGTGACGGCGGCGACCCGCGCGCCGATGGTCGCGGCCTTCTCCCGCGCGCGGCTGGCCAGCTCGCGGCGCGCCTCGTTGACCAGGAAGTCGCGGACGCGGCGGGCGACATGCCCGGCCTGACCGCCGACCAGCAGGGCGCCGTCCTCGATCCGGGTCGCGCCGCGCAGCTCGGGGGTGTGGCGGATCGGGTGCTCGACTCCGAGATAGGGGATCGACGCGCCGTCCTCGAAGGGCAGCGAGGGCGGCAGGGCGGCGATGCGGGCGCGCAGCCAGCCGTCGTGGCGGCCGATGAAATGGCGGGCGTCGGTCTCCGACACGCCGACCGGGATCACCACCTGGACCAGCCCGCGTCCGGGATCGACCCGCAGCGTCATCCGGGTGGCCCGGGCGCTCTCGCGCAGCTCCAGCGGCACCGGCAGCCCGACGACCTCCAGGGCGCGCGGCGGCTTGGGCTTCTGGGCGGCGGAGCGCTTCGGTCGGCGCGACGGGGCGGGGCGGCGGGACACCATGCGTCCTTATAGCCCGCCCGCCGGAAGACGCCAATCTCCACACCGATTCGTCATGGCCAAGCCTATGCCCCTGCCGGACGGTCTATAGGGTTCGTGCCAATTTTCTCCCAGGGGATCGACTCAGGTCGGATTTGACACGATCGATCGAGGGACAAGATAAAGGAGTGGTACCGCCACCGTTCTTCTTCCACCGCTCCAAAATCCTCACCGAGTATACAGCCATGCCTCTGAACGGAAGCCATACGACGAAACGCGAGGATTGGCTGGACGCGCTGCTCTCGGCGAACGGTGCGCCGCACGCGCTGCTCGACGCGCAGGGGCGGCTTCTCGTGGCCAACCGCGCCTTCGCGGCGGCGCTCGGCCAGCAGCCGGAGGAGATCGAGGGCAAGACGCTGGCGCAGGCGGGGGTGCCGGCGGCGCTCGCCCAGCTCGTCGAGGGGCAGCGGCGCCGGGTGGCGGTGACCGGCGCCTCGGCGACGGTGGCCGGCGTGCTGCCGACGGGCGCGCTGACGCTGACGGCGGTGCGCGACGCCGACGGCGCGGTGACCGGCGTGGCCGCCATCGGCGACGCCGACGCCGCAAGGCTGGCGGTGGCGCAGGAGGAGGCGGCCCGCGCCCGCGCCGACGCCGAGCGGGCGCGCACCGCCAAGGGCAAGTTCCTGTCGGCGGCGAGCCACGACCTGCGCCAGCCCTTCCAGGCGATGCACCTGTTTCACCACCTGCTGATGATGCGGCTGACCGACCCGGCCAGCGTCGAGCTGGGCAACAAGCTGGAGCAGTCGATCATCGGCGGCGAGACGCTGCTGCGCGCCCTGCTCGACGTCTCGGCGCTGGAGGCCGGTCTGGTCGTGCCGCAGCCGCGCGGCTTCCCCGTCGACGAGACGCTGGGCCAGATGCTGGAGGAATTCGGGCCGGAGGCCGAGGCCAAGGGCCTGCGCTTCAACGTCCGCCCGGCCGGGGTCGAGATCACCAGCGACCCGACCCTGCTGGAGCGGCTGCTGCGCCCGATCCTGTCCAACGCCATCCGCTACACCGAGAGCGGCGGGGTGCTGCTGGCGGCGCGGCGCCGGAAGGACCGGCTGCTGATCGAGGTGTGGGACACCGGCATCGGCATCGACCCGGCCAACCACGCGGCGATCTTCGAGGATTTCCACCAGCTCGGCAATCCGGGGCGCGACCGCAAGCAGGGGCTCGGGCTCGGGCTGGCCATCGTGCGGCGGCTGGCGGAGACGCTCGGCCACCCGGTGACGCTGCGCTCCAGGCCGGGGCGCGGCTCGGTCTTCGTCGTCGAGGTGCCGCTGGCCGACGCCGGCACCGACGAGGACGATCCGGGCGCCGAGGATGCGGCGGAGGGGGACCCGGCCGAGACCGGCACCGTGCTGGTGATCGAGGACGACGCCATGCAGCTGGAGGGCATCGGGCTTCTGCTGCGCGGCTGGGGCTACGACGTGATCCCGGTGCGCGGCATCGACGAGGCGGTCGCCGGGCTGGACGCGGCGGCCCCGCCGGATCTGGTGCTGTCCGACCTGCGCCTGTCCGGGCCGGAGAGCGGCATCGACGCCATCCAGGCGGTGCGCGCCCGCTGCGGGCGGCGGGTGCCGGGGGTGATCGTCACCGGCGACACCGATCCGGACCGGCTGCGCAGCGTCGACCGTTCGGGTCTGCGCCTGCTCCACAAGCCCTGCGACCCGGCGCTGCTGAAGTCGCTGCTGGCCCGCACCCTGACCGCCGGGCGCCGCCCGGTGATGTGAGGGCGGCGCCCGGCGGTCGGATCGGCTGAACGTCCGTGCAAGAGGATTTCGACACGGATGAACAAAATGCCGGCTGCGCCGGCCCACGGATGAACACGGGTCGAGAGGATGACGAATCCGTGTTCATCCGCGTCCCGGGACGGTCTCGCTTGCACCGGCCCCCTTGCCGGCCGGGTCCGTTGCCCCCGCGTATTTCGGACGGCCGATTGACAGGATGCCCCCCACGCGCGCAGGCTTCCCTTAACGGGAACCAGAAGGTCCCGAGCAAGAGCGTTGGGGAGGTTTCCGTCATGCCGCATCGGCCGCGAGTTGCCGATCCGTTTGCCCACCCCTGTGCCTTTTCCAGCCTCGCGCCATCCGGCGGCGGGGCTGCCGTCGTTGGCAGGGCGTGAGGCTGTTGCGCATCCCCGTATGCGGTTGCCACGGAAACTTCACGAAACCGTCGCGGGACGGCAACCCGCAAGCTTCATCCAGACAACCACGAAACTCAATCGTGACAGGGAGATCCACCGCATGTTGACCCGCCGCACGCTCGGCCTCGCGACCGCCGCCCTCGCTCTTGCCGCCGGCCTGTCCTCGGGTGCCGCCCTCGCGCAGCAGAAGACGGTCGTGGAGTTCTGGCACGGCCTGCCGCAGCCGCTCGGCGGCCAGCTCGAGGAGGTCGTGAAGGGCTTCAACGCCAGCCAGGACAAGGTCCAGGTCAACCCCTCCTTCAAGGGCAGCTACCCGGAGACGATGCAGGCCGCCATCGCCGCCTTCCGCGCCGGCAACGCGCCGCACATCGTGCAGATGTTCGAGGTCGGCACCGCGACCATGCTGGCCGCCGGACCGGCGGTCAAGCCGGTCCACCAGCTGATGCAGGAGACGGGGGCCACGGTCGACCCCAAGGCTTACATCCCGGCGGTCAGCGGCTACTACTCGTCCAAGGACGGGAAGATGATGGCGCTGCCGTTCAACAGCTCCACCAACATCATGTTCTACAACAAGGACGCCTTCCAGAAGGCCGGCCTCGACCCCAACAAGGCGCCGGCGACCTGGCCGGAGCTGATCGGGGCGGCGAAAGCGCTGAAGGCGGCCGGAATCGCCTGCCCCTTCACCACCTCCTGGCCGACCTGGGCGCAGTTCGAGCAGCTCGGCGCCATCCACGACACGCCCTTCGCCTCGCAGGCCAACGGCTTCGGCGGGCTGAACGCCGAGCTGAAGATCAACGCGCCGCTCTACGTCAAGCATGTGCAGACGCTGGTCGACATGCAGAAGGAGGGCACCTTCCGCTACGGCGGCCGCGACAACAAGCCGGACGGCCTGTTCCCGTCGGGCGAATGCGCGATCATCCACGCCTCGTCGGGCCTGCGCAGCCGCATCGCCAAGGAGGCGACCTTCGCCTGGGGCGCCGCCCCGCTGCCCTACTGGCCCGACCAGATCAAGGGCGAGCCGAAGAACGGCATCATCGGCGGCGCCGCCTTCTGGGTGATGACCGCGCCCAAGCGGACCCCGGCCGAATACAAGGCGGTGTCGGAGTTCTTCACCTACCTCGCCAAGCCGGAGATCGACGCCAAGTGGCACATGGACACCGGCTACGTCCCGGTGACCTTCAAGGGCTTCGAGCTGGCCAAGGCCGAGGGCTTCTACGAGAAGAACCCCGGCGCCGACGTTCCGGCGAAGCAGCTCACCCGCACGCCGACGACCGAGAACACGATGGGGCTGCGGCTCGGCAACCTGCCGGAGATCCGCAACATCATCCAGGAGGAGCTCGAGAAGGCCTTCCAGGGCCAGCCGGTCCAGCAGTCGCTCGACACCGCCGTCCAGCGCGGCAACGTGGTGCTGCGCAACTTCGAGCGCGCGAACAAGAACTGAGAACAGGGCCGACCTTTTCCCACCCTCCGTCATGGCCGGGCTTGTCCCGGCCATCCACGCGCCGTTGCCGCGCCTTGGTTCGCGGCCGTGGATGCCCGGCCCAAGGCCGGGCATGACGCTTGTGGAGGATGGGGCGTTCCGGTCCGATCTCCCTTCCCTTGCCCGCCTTCATCCGTGGATGGTCTAAAATCTTGAACGAGGCCCGCCCTTGCAGCGTCGCGTGATCTTCGACAACAAGCTTCTGCCCTACCTGCTGCTGGCGCCGCAGGTGGCGGTGACGCTGGTCTTCTTCATCTGGCCGGCGGCCCAGGCGATCTGGCAGTCGGTCCACATCCAGGACGCCTTCGGGCTGCGCAGCGAGTTCGTCTGGTTCGAGAATTTCGAGGTCATCCTGCGCGACCCGAACTACATCGAGACGCTGAAGACCACCGCCATCTTCAGCGTCTCGGTCACGGTCCTGTCGCTCGGCGTGGCGCTGCTGCTGGCGGTGCTGGCCGATTCGAAGATCAAGGGGGCGCGCGCCTACAAGACGCTGCTGATCTGGCCCTACGCGCTGGCGCCGGCCGTCGCCGCCGTGCTGTGGATGTTCATCTTCAACCCGGAGATCGGCTCGCTCGGCCAGCTGCTCAACCGGCTGGGGCTCGACTGGGACTACCGGCTGAACGGCACCCAGGCGATGATCATGGTCATCCTGGCGGCGAGCTGGAAGCAGGTCGCCTACAACTTCATCTTCTTCCTGGCCGGGCTCCAGGCGATCCCGCGCTCGGTGATGGAGGCGGCGAGCATCGACGGCGCCGGCCCGGTGCGGCGCTTCTGGACCATCACCTTCCCGCTGCTGTCGCCGACCACCTTCTTCCTGCTGGTGGTGGACATGGTCTACGCCTTCTTCGAGACCTTCGGCACCATCCACGCGCTGACCCACGGCGGCCCCGGCAAATCGACCGAGACGCTGATCTTCCGCGTCTACCAGGACGGCGTGGTCAACAACGACCTCGGCGCCTCCTCGGCCCAATCGGTGATCCTGATGGTCATCGTCATCGCGCTGACCGCGGTGCAGTTCCGCTTCGTCGAGCGCAAGGTGCACTACGCATGACCGCATCCCACACCACCGGCGGGCGCCGCCTGATCGACCTCGTGCCCCACATCGTGCTGATCGTCGGCGTTCTGATCTTCGCCTTTCCGATCTACGTGACGCTGATCGGCTCGACCTGGGATTCGGCCACCATCGGGCGCGGCAACCTGCCGCTGATCCCCGGCGGCGAGGCCTTCAACAACTATTCCCAGGCCTGGAGCGAGAGCCACGGCGCCCGCGCCTCCTACACCCCGGTGCGGGTGATGGTGCTGAACAGCCTGGTGATGGCGCTGGCCATCGCGCTCGGCAAGATCGCCATCTCGATCCTTTCCGCCTACGCGGTGGCCTTCTTCCGGTTTCCCTTCCGCATGGCCTTCTTCTGGATGATCTTCATCACGCTGATGCTGCCGGTGGAGGTGCGGATCATCCCGACCTACAAGGTGGTCGCCGACCTCGGTCTGATCGACAGCTACGCCGGGCTGACCATCCCGCTGATCGCGTCGGCCACCGCGACGCTGCTGTTCCGCCAGTTCTTCCTGACCATCCCGGACGAGCTGGTGGAGGCCGCCCGGATCGACGGGGCGGGGGCGGTGCGCTTCTTCCTCGACGTCGTGCTGCCGCTGTCGAAGACCAACATCGCGGCGCTGTTCGTCATCCTCTTCATCTATGGCTGGAACCAGTATCTCTGGCCGCTGCTGATCACCAACAGCGCGGACATGGAGACCATCGTCATCGGCATCACCAAGATGATCGGCACCGGCGAGGCCGCCAACGACTGGAACCTGATCATGGCGACGACCGTGCTGGCGATGCTGCCGCCGGTCGCGGTGGTGGTCTTCATGCAGCGCTGGTTCGTCAAGGGCCTGGTGGACAGCGAAAAGTAGGACAGCGGGAAACAAGACAGACATGGCAACCGTAGACATCCGAAACGTCCGCAAGTCCTATGGCCCGGTCGAGGCGATCAAGGGCATCGACGTCGCCGTCCAGGACGGCGAGTTCCTCGTCCTGCTCGGTCCCAGCGGCTGCGGGAAATCCACCCTGCTGCGCATGGTCGCCGGGCTGGAGGGCATCACCGGCGGCGAGATCGCCATCGGCGGCCGCGTGGTCAACGGGCTCGACCCCAAGGACCGCGACATCGCCATGGTGTTCCAGAACTACGCGCTCTACCCGCACATGAGCGTGTTCGACAACATGGCCTACGGCCTGAAGATCCGCGGCATCCCCAAGCCGGAGATCCAGAGCCGCGTCGCCAAGGCCGCCGAGATCCTGGAGCTCGGCCGCTTCCTCGACCGCCGGCCGAGCCAGCTCTCCGGCGGCCAGCGCCAGCGCGTCGCCATGGGCCGCGCCATCGTGCGCGAGCCCTCGGCCTTCCTGTTCGACGAGCCGCTGTCCAACCTCGACGCCAAGCTGCGCACCCAGATGCGCGTCGAGATCAAGCGGCTTCAGGACCGGCTGGGCATCACCAGCCTCTACGTCACCCACGACCAGGTGGAGGCGATGACGCTGGCCGACCGCATCCTGGTGATGAACCACGGCGTCGCCGAGCAGATCGGCACGCCGCTGGAGGTCTACCAGCGCCCGGCCAGCCTGTTCGTCGCCGGCTTCATCGGCTCGCCGCCGATGAACGTGCTGGACGGCCGCATCGACCCGGCGGGAGCGGCGATCGCCATGCCGGGCGGCGCCGTCCTGCCGCTCGCCGCCCCGCGCGCCGCCGACGCCGGACGCGCCGTCAAGCTGGGCATCCGGCCGGAGCATCTGGCGCTGACGGCGGCCGACGCCCCCGGCGCCTCGTCGATCCAGGTGGAGCTGGTGGAGGCGCTGGGCGCCGACACCGTGGTCTATGGCCGCCTGCCCGACGGCGAGTCGCTGGTGGTCCGCATGGCCGGGCTGCCGGCCTGCCGCGAGGGCGACCGCCTGACGGTGGCGCCGCAGCCGGGCGCGCTGCACCTGTTCGACGCCGACGGCGGCCGCCGTCTGGCCGAGGCCTGAGGGGGAGCGCGACGGGGGGCTGGCCTGGAGGCGCGGAGCGCGCTACCTCTGGGGCTCTCAGCCCCCTCACCCACACGGGACCCTGGACATGAAGCTCTATTACAAGCCCGGCGCCTGCTCCCTCTCGCCCCACATCGTGCTGCGCGAGGCCGGGCTGCCCTTCGATCTGGTGAAGGTCGATCTGGCGAAGAAGGTGCTGGAGGACGGCAGCGACTTCCTCGCCGTCAACCCCAAGGGGCAGGTCCCGACGCTGGGTCTGGGCGACGGCGGCATCCTCACCGAAGGGCCGGTGATCGTCCAGTACGTCGCCGACAAGGCGCCCGAAAGCGGCCTGATCCCGGCGGCCGGGACCATCGCGCGCTACCGCGTGCAGGAATGGCTGAACTTCGTGTCGAGCGAACTGCACAAGACCTTCAGCCCGCTGTTCCGCCCGAACACGCCGGACGCCTACAAGGACATCGTCAAGCAGACGCTGGCCGCCAAGTTCGGCGTGCTCGACCGCCAGCTCGACGGCAAGCCCTTCCTGACCGGCGAGGCGTTCACGGTGGCCGACGCCTACGCCTTCGTCGTGCTGGGCTGGGCGCCGCGCGTCGGGATCGATCTGGCGTCCTGGCCGAATCTGGCCGCCTTCGTGGAGCGTGTCGCCGCCCGCCCGGCGGTCAAGGAGGCCCTGGCGGCCGAAGCGCAGGGCTGACAGACAGCCCCTCTCCCCTTGTGGGAGAGGGGCTTTGCTTGCTCCCCGCCCCCCGACCGACCTTATCCCGAAGGACAGTCTTCCATGACGACCCCCGCTCTTCCCTCCATCCACCGCATCGGCGTCGTCGGCGGCGGCGCCTGGGGCACCGCCCTGGCGCTGGCGTCCCTGCGCGCCGGGCGCGAGGCGCTGCTGTGGGCGCGCGAGCCGGCGGTGGTCGAGGCGATGGTCATTCACCGCGAGAATCGCGACTACCTGCCCGGCGTGCCGCTTCCGGCCGAACTGGCGGTGACCGGCGATCTCGCCGAGGCCGGCGCCTGCGACGCGCTGCTGCTGGTGTCGCCCGCCCAGCACGCCCGCGCGGTCTGCGCCCGGCTGGCCCCGCTGCTGCGGCCCGGCGTGCCGGTGATCGTCTGCGCCAAGGGCATCGAGCTGGACAGCTTCGCGCTGATGAGCGAGGCGGTGGCGGCGGCCCTGCCGGCCGGCACGCCGGTGGCGATCCTGTCCGGCCCGACCTTCGCGGCGGAGGTCGCGCGCGGGCTGCCGACGGCGGTGACGCTGGCCTGCGAGGACGCGGAGCTCGGCGCCGCCCTGGTCGCGGCGCTGGGCAGCCGCACCTTCCGGCCCTACCGCTCGGACGATGTCGTCGGCTCGCAGATCGGCGGGGCGGTGAAGAACGTGCTGGCCATCGCCTGCGGCGTCGTCGAGGGCCGCAGGCTGGGCGACAACGCGCGGGCGGCGCTGATCACGCGCGGCCTTGCCGAGATCACCCGGCTGGCGCTGGCGCTCGGCGGGCGGGCGGAGACGCTGATGGGGCTGTCGGGGCTGGGCGACCTGACGCTGACCTGCTCCAGCCTGCAATCGCGCAACATGTCGCTGGGGGCGGCGCTGGGCGAGGGCCGGGCGCTGGCCGACATCCTGGCGGCGCGCCGCTCGGTGGCGGAGGGCGTCTACACCGCCGCCGCCGTGGTCGGGCTGGCCGGGCGGCTCGGGGTCGACATGCCGATCTGCGCCGCGGTGGACGCCATCCTCAACCGCGGCGCCGGGCTGGACGAGACCATCGACGGTCTGCTGGCGCGGCCCTTCCGCGGCGAGGGCGTCTGACATCCCGCCGGAGCATCGGGCACGGCCTCGGCTGACGCTTTTCCCCGGTCGCCGCCTGCGCTAGGCTCGCGCCCGACCGAACGGGAGGAGTTCCTCGATGCTGTACATGTTCCATTGCACCGACAAGGCGGGCGCCGCCGAGATCCGCGCGTCCAACCGCGCCGCCCACCTGGAGTATCTGGAGGCCAACGCGGCGCGCCTGTTCGCCGCCGGCCCGCTGCTGTCGGACGACGGCCAGGGCATGGTCGGCAGCCTGCTGATCGTCGAGTTCGCCGACGCCGCCGAGGCGCGGGCCTTCGCCGACAACGACCCCTACGCCAAGGCCGGCCTGTTCGACAGCGTGGTGATCCGGCCCTGGCGCCGCGTCTACCCGAAGGTCTGAGCGGGAGTGCCCCGGTGATGGCCCATTGGCTGCTGAAGTCGGAACCGTTCAAGTATTCGTGGGACCGCATGGTCGCCGATGGCCGCACCCATTGGGACGGCGTGCGCAACCATCAGGCGGCGAACAACCTGAAGGCCATGCGGGTCGGCGACCACGCCTTCTTCTACCATTCCAACGAGGGGCTGGAGGTGGTGGGCGTCGTCGAGATCGCCCGCACCTACTACCCCGACCCGAGCGACCCGGCGGGCCGTTTCGGGATGGTCGACGTCGCCCCGGTGAAGGCGGTGAAGGTGCCGGTCACGCTGAAGCAGATGAAGGCCGACCCGCTGTTGCAGAACATGGCGCTGGTGCGCCAGTCGCGGCTGTCGGTGTGCCCGGTCGCCGACGACGAATGGGCGCGGGTCTGCGAACTGGCTGGGATCGATCCGTGAATCCGTAGGAAAAGCGGAGCGGCGTTATTCCGCCGCTTCGTGGAGGACCGCCCGGAAGTCGCGGGTGGCCTGAAGCATCCGGCGGGCCAGTTCGCGCACCTCGCCGGCGGCCCCGGCGGCGGTCAGGCCGGGCAGGGGCTTGACGCCGTCGGCGTGCGCCGTGCGCAGCGTCGCGTCGATCACCATCAGGCTGGTCCGGTCACCGATCTGCGTCAGCCGGGCGGTGACGTCGGCGCTGTCGGTGTTGGCGTCCGTGCTGGTGGTGCTGGACATCGGAAATCCCTGCCGCCCGTGATCGTTGCCGTCCTGCGGCAATCTACCGCTCCGACGGTTAATGGCCGGTTAAGCATAGGCGCCGCCGTTGCGGCGCCGACACGAGATGGCTTGGCGCAAGAGGCGCGGCATCGCGCCGCATTGACGAATCCGCCGGGTGACGTCGGGGAACCCCAAGACTTCGAGAATAATAAGTCTCCCCCGTTGAAATACGCGACACAATCCTCCTTTGGTCGGGGGGGCTGCGGGGCCGTTCTGCTTGTTCGTCCCGCAACTTATGTGGATAATGCCGGCCAACACGGGCGGCAGGCCCGCCGCCCTCCAACATCTTCCGGTCCAATCGGAAGCAGCACGGGGGAATCGCGCAGCATGACCGACAACAGCTTCTTTCCGGTAAAGCCCGAGATCGCGGCGGCCGCGCATGTCGACGAGGCCGCTTACGCCCGCATGTACGAGCAGTCGGTCAAGGACCCCGAAGCCTTCTGGGGCGAGCAGGGCAAGCGCCTGGACTGGATCAAGCCCTACAGCAAGGTGAAGGACGTCGATTACAACGGCGACGTCCACATCCGCTGGTTCTACGACGGCACGCTGAACGTGTCGGCCAACTGCATCGACCGCCACCTCGCCACCCGCGGCGACCAGACGGCGATCCTGTTCGAGGGCGACGACCCCGGCGTTTCCAAGGCGATCACCTACAAGGAACTGCACGAGCAGGTCTGCCGCCTCGCCAACGTCCTGAAGAAGAACGGCGTCAAGAAGGGCGACCGCGTCACCATCTACCTGCCGATGATCCCGGAAGCGGCCTACGCGATGCTGGCCTGCACCCGTGTCGGCGCCATCCACTCCATCGTGTTCGGCGGCTTCTCGCCGGACAGCCTGAAGGACCGCATCGTCGACTGCGACAGCCACTTCGTCATCACGTCGGACGAGGGCCTGCGCGGCGGCCGCAAGGTTCCGCTGAAGGCCAACGCCGACAAGGCGGTGGCGGCGGCCGGTTGCGTCAAGCATGTGCTGGTCGTCAAGCACACCGGCGGCAACGTCGCCTGGACCGAGGGCCGCGACCTCTGGTACCACGAGGAGACCGCCTCGGTGTCCGCCGACTGCCCGCCGGAGGAGATGAGCGCGGAGGATCCGCTGTTCATCCTCTACACCTCGGGTTCGACCGGCAAGCCGAAGGGCGTGCTGCACACCACCGGCGGCTATCTGGTCTACGCGTCGATGACGCACCAGTATGTCTTCGACTACAAGGACGGCGACGTCTACTGGTGCACGGCCGACGTGGGCTGGGTCACCGGCCACAGCTACATCGTCTACGGGCCGCTCGCCAACGGCGCGACCACGCTGATGTTCGAAGGCATCCCGACCTATCCGGACGTCTCGCGCTTCTGGCAGGTCATCGACAAGCACAAGGTCAACATCTTCTACACCGCCCCGACCGCCATCCGTTCGCTGATGCGCGAGGGCGAGGGCCCGGTGAAGAAGACGTCGCGCGCAAGCTTGCGCGTGCTGGGCTCGGTCGGCGAGCCGATCAACCCGGAAGCCTGGCTGTGGTACTACAACGTGGTCGGCGACGCCCGCTGCCCGATCGTCGACACCTGGTGGCAGACCGAGACCGGCGGCATCCTGATCACCCCGCTGATCGGCGCCATCGGCCAGAAGCCGGGTTCGGCGACCAAGCCCTTCTTCGGCGTCCAGCCGGTCGTCGTGGACAACGAGGGCGTGGTGCTGGAAGGCGAGACCGAGGGCAACCTCTGCATCGCCGACAGCTGGCCGGGCCAGATGCGCACGGTCTTCGGCGACCATGAGCGCTTCGTCCAGACCTACTTCTCGACCTTCCCCGGCAAGTACTTCACCGGCGACGGCTGCCGCCGCGACGCCGACGGCTACTACTGGATCACCGGCCGCGTCGACGACGTCATCAACGTGTCGGGCCACCGCATGGGCACGGCCGAGGTCGAGAGCGCGCTGGTCGCCCACCCGAAGGTCGCCGAGGCCGCCGTCGTCGGCTATCCGCACGACCTGAAGGGCCAGGGCATCTACGCCTACGTGACGCTCAACGCCGGCGAGGAGCCGACCGAGGAGCTGCGCAAGGAGCTGGTCGCCTGGGTCCGCAAGGAGATCGGCCCGATCGCCTCGCCCGACCTGATCCAGTGGGCGCCCGGCCTGCCGAAGACCCGCTCCGGCAAGATCATGCGCCGCATCCTGCGCAAGATCGCCGCCAACGAGCATGACAGCCTGGGCGACACCTCGACGCTGGCCGATCCCGGCGTCGTGACCGACCTGATCGACAACCGCATGAACAACGCCTGACCGGGCGTTCCGCACGCGGAGCATCGTGACCACGACCGGGGGCCTCAGGGCCCCCGGTTTCGTTTTCGCGGGGATGGTCGGCGTTCAGGTCAGCCAGAGGGCGGCGAGGGCCAGCGCCGCCGGCAGCGCCTGGATCACGAGGATCCGCCGGCTGACCGACCAGCCGCCATAGGCGCCGGCGACGACGACGCAGGCCAGGAAGAAGCTCTTGATGTGCAGGGCGGGCGCCGGGTCGGGATAGGCCAGCCCCCACAGCAGCCCGGCGGCGAGGAAGCCGTTGTAGAGCCCCTGGTTGGCCGCCAGCACCGCCGAGGCCCGCGCCTTTTCCAGCGATTGCCGGAAGGTCCGCAGCCCGAGCGGCCTGGTCCACAGGACCATCTCCAGGACCAGGAACCAGACATGCAGCAGCGCCACCAGCGCCACCAGCGTGTTCGCCACCACGGCCATACCCCGCCCCCTCCCCGTTGAAACCATTCGTCGCGCGAACAGAATCCGGCGGGGCGGCCTTGCGGTCAAGGCCAGGCTTCGCGGGGGTGGAGCGGGCTATTCCAGCGCGATCCCGCCCTTGATCTCGTGGACGACTCCCAACCCCTCGATGGTCAGCACCATGCGGGCCGACAGGGTTTCGCCGCCCTTCAACTGCCCGGCGGCCAGCGCCTCCTCCACGGCCTTCTCGATCTCGCGCTGCGAGGTGACGCCGACCAGCTTGAGGAATTTGCGGATTTCGATGTTGAAGGTGTCCTGGTTCATGACGGCCTCTCCGGTGGGATGCGGTGGGCAGGGGGGCAAGGGGGCTGGGCACAAAAAAGCCCGCCCCTTGGGGAAGGGGCGAGCGGAGCCAGGATGGTTGGTGCAGGAAAAACAGACGGCGGTCCGGTTGGTTCCCGCGACGCTCCGAAAAAAGCCTTTCGGGCTTCAGACTTTCGGGCTTCGGGGCGTCCCCGAAGGAAACCTCACCGGCGGGTGGCCGGCGGAGTGCTGCAGGGCGGGGGAGGTGCCTCGCCGCGGGCCGGTGCGTGACCGACCGCTCGGCAACGACCGGTCCGGACGACGGAGGACGGACACCTCCGGTCATCCAAACCGATCCGCGGCGAAGCGGGGGAACGGTAACGGCGTGGAAGGCAAGGCGCTATTGGGGGAATGCCTGATCCCGCCCCGCGCCCCCGCGCCGCCGGAGCGATCAGGACGCGAGGAACGACGCGTAGGCAAAGACACCCAGGAACATGCTCAGGGCCAGCATCCGTGTCATGTCATCCTCCCGCCGTCCGATGGTCCGGCGCGTTCACCCTTCCGTTTCCCGGAAAGGAAGGAATGGGGGCAAGTGTTCGGAAAAGCGCCGTGCGCGTCTCACCAGTTGATGCTCGATGCGGCAAAGATCAGGGCCGACAGCGAGATGGAAAGCACCGAAACCTTCTCCTGGGAACTCCAGGACTGCCAGTCGCGCCGCAAGGAAGTGAGAAGGCATTGCATGGTCTGTCTCCATGGTCTTTGAAGGATGGGTCCGTGCGGCGTGGCGCGGCGTGCCAGCAGGTTTATTCATTTCCAGGGTTGGGATAAATTATCAATATCAGACCACATTGTTCCTTTAATACGAACAATGCTGTGACGTCCGCTGCGCGACACCGGGCCGGCGCTCCCTCCGCGCGGCTTCCGGATGACGGCGCCGCGTGCTAGGACTTGGCCCCGAATCGTTCCATCCCGCCCGTTCCATCCGCAAGCGAGCCGATCCGTCCCATGTCCACCGCCGTCCGTTTCGCCCCCAGCCCGACCGGCCGCATCCATGTCGGCAACGTCCGTCTGGCGCTCGTGAACTGGCTGTTCGCGCGCAAGACCGGCGGCAGCTTCCTGTTCCGGCTCGACGACACGGACGAGGAACGCTCGACCCAGGAGTTCGCCGACGGCATCGCGCGGGATCTGACCTGGCTGGGCCTGACCTGGGACCGCTTCGCCCGCGAGAGCGACCGCTACCCGCGCTACGACGAGGCCGCCGCCGCGCTGAAGGCCGCACGCCGCCTCTACCCCTGCTACGAGACGCCGGAGGAGCTGAGCCTCAAGCGCGCCAGCCTGGTGTCGCAGGGCCGTCCGCCGATCTACGACCGCGCCGCCCTGCGGCTGAGCGACGCCGACCGCGCCCGGCTGGAGGGCGAGGGGCGCAAGCCGCACTGGCGCTTCAAGCTGACGCCGACGCCGGTCGAATGGACCGACCTCGTGCGCGGCCCGGTCAAGTTCGAGGGTACGGCGCTGAGCGACCCGGTGCTGATCCGCGAGGACGGGCGGCCGCTCTACACCCTGACCAGCGTGGTGGACGACGCCGACTTCGCCATCACCCACATCATCCGCGGCGAGGACCACGTCGCCAACACGGCGGTGCAGATCCAGATTTTCGAGGCGCTGGGAGCCTCCGTGCCGGCCTTCGCCCATCTGCCGCTGCTGACCGACGCGGGTGGGCAGGGGCTGTCGAAGCGGCTGGGCAGCCTGTCGATCGGCAGCCTGCGCGACGACGACGGGATCGAGCCGATGGCGCTGTCGAGCCTGCTCGCCAAGCTCGGCACCTCCGACCCCATCGAGGCGCGGCTGACGCTCGACGAGCTGGTGGCCGAGTTCGACCTGTCCAAGGTGTCGCGCGCCACGCCGAAGTTCGACCCCGAGGATCTCGCCCGGCTGAACGCCCGCATCCTGCACCTGACGCCCTTCGAGCGGGTGGCCGGGCGGCTGGAGGCGATGGGGCTGACCGGCGCCGACGCCGCCTTCTGGGACGCGGTGCGCCCGAACCTCGCCCGGCTGGAGGACGCGCGGGAGTGGTGGGCGGTGACCCACGCCCCGGTGACCCCGCTGGTCGAGGACGCCGCGTTCCTGGAGCAGGCCGCGGCGCTGCTGCCCGCCGAGCCCTGGGACCTCGCCACCTGGGGCGTCTGGACCAACGCGGTGAAGGGGGCGACGGGGCGCAAGGGGAAGGAGCTGTTCCTTCCTCTGCGCCGGGCGCTGACCGGCCGCGACCATGGACCGGAGTTGAAGAACCTGCTACCCCTGATCGGACGCGCGCGCGCCTTGCGCCGTCTCGGCGGCGAAGCCGCCTGACCTCCCCTTTTCGGAGACCCGAACCGTGCCGCTGGACCTCTACAACACGCTGACCCGCCGCAAGGAGCGCTTCGAGCCGCTTCGCCCGGACCATGTCGGCATGTATGTGTGTGGTCCCACCGTCTACGACACGGCGCACATCGGCAACGCCCGCCCGGTGGTGGTCTTCGACCTGCTGTTCCGGCTGCTGACCCGGCTCTACCCGTCGGTGACCTACGTCCGCAACATCACCGACGTGGACGACAAGATCATCGACCGCTCGCGCGACAGCGGGGAGCCGATCGAGGCGTTGACGCGTCGCACCACCGACCTGTTCCACGCCGACATGGACGCGCTGAACGCGCTGCGCCCGACCATCGAGCCGCGCGCGACGCACCACATCACCCACATGATCGCGCTGATCGCCACCCTGATCGAGCGCGGCAACGCCTACGCGGCGGAAGGGCATGTGCTGTTCTCGGTGCCGTCGATGCCCAGCTACGGGCAGCTCTCCCGCCGCTCGCTCGACGACATGATCGCCGGTGCGCGGGTCGAGGTGGCGCCCTACAAGCGCGACGCCTCCGATTTCGTGCTGTGGAAGCCGAGCGCCGACGACCAGCCGGGCTGGGACAGCCCGTGGGGGCGTGGCCGGCCGGGCTGGCACATCGAATGCTCGGCCATGGCCAAGGAGCATCTCGGCGTCACCTTCGACATCCATGGCGGCGGGCTCGACCTGATCTTCCCGCACCATGAGAACGAGATCGCCCAGAGCCGCTGCGCCCACGGCACCGACCATCTCGCCCGCACCTGGGTCCACAACGGTTTCGTCACCGTCGAGGGCGAGAAGATGTCGAAGTCGCTCGGCAACTTCTTCACCGTCCACGAGCTGCTCGACGAGTTCCCCGGCGAGGCGATCCGCCTGACGCTGATGAGCGCCCAGTACCGCCAGCCACTCGACTTCACCCGCGAGGGCATCCGCCACGCCAAGGGCACGCTCGACCGCTGGTACCAGGCGCTGCGCGGCGGACCGGAGCCGCTGGCCTCCGACCTGCCCTTCGACGTGCTCGCCGCGTTGGAGGACGACCTGAACACGCCGCTGGCGATCGCGCACCTGCACGAGCTGGCGACGGCGGTGAACAAGGCGCAGAGCGACGCGGAGCGGGCGGCGGCCAAGGGCGCGCTGCTGGCGGCCGGCGCGCAGCTCGGCCTGTTGCAGCAGGATGCGGAAGCGTGGTTCCGCTGGGCGCCGGCGGGCGGCGGACAGGCTGGCCTGAGCGACGCGGCGGTCGACCAGCTCATCGCCGACCGCAAGGCGGCGCGCGCGGCGAAGAACTTCACCGAGGCCGACCGCATCCGCAAGGAGCTGGCCGACCAGGGCATCATCCTGGAGGACGGCCCGCAGGGCACGAGCTGGAAGCGGGCGTGAGGCGCCTGCTTTCACGGGTTTAGGACCGGGATATTTTCGCCCAAAGCGCCTCTTGACCCGAACGCGGGATGGGGCAATATCGGGGATGGACGTGCCGGGGCTGGACTCCCCGGCACGTCCGCCCGATCAGCGGTTCAGGTAATCAAGCAATGCCTTGACCACCTGCAACAGCAGGATCAGGAGAGCGAGGATCTTTTCCATCCTCCGCACCTCCCAGTGAGCGGCGGCGGTGGCGGCCCTCCCGCCACCGCGTCCGCGCCGCCAATCCACCAGATCCCACGGTTGTGTGCAAGGGCTGGCGCTGACGCGTCGGTTGGTTGCGTCAACGCCGCCTGCACGCTTTTCGGCGCGCTACTCCTTGAAGGCGACTTCGCGCTGGCGGCGGAAGGCCGGCAGCAGGATCAGCGCCAGCAGGATGGCGGCCACCGCCAGCAGCCCGGCGCTGATCGGCCGCGTCGCGAAGACGGTCAGGTCGCCCTGCGACAGCAGCATGGCGCGGCCGAGATTCTCCTCCAGCAGCGGGCCGAGAACGAAGCCCAGCAGCAACGGCGCCGGCTCGCAGTCCAGCTTGCGCAGGACATAGCCGAACACCCCGAAGCCGGCCATCATCATCACGTCGAAGACGTCGTTCTTCAGGCTGTAGGTGCCGATGCAGCAGAAGACCAGGATCGCCGGGAACAGGTAGGCGTAGGGCACCCGCAGCAGCCGCACCCACAGCCCGATCAGCGGCAGGTTGAGGACGACCAGCATGACGTTGCCGACGAACATGCTGGCGACCATGCCCCAGAACAGGTCGGGCTGCTTGGTCATGATCTGCGGGCCGGGGGTGATGCCGTGGATCATCATCGCCCCGATCATCAGCGCCATCACCGCGTTGGACGGGATGCCGAGGCTGAGCATCGGGATGAAGCTGGCCTGCGCGCCGGCGTTGTTCGCCGCCTCCGGCCCGGCGACGCCCTGGATGGCGCCGCCGCCGAAGCGGCCGGGATCGCGGGCGACCTTCTTCTCCAACGCGTAGGCGGCGAAGGCGCTCAGCGTGGCGCCGCCGCCCGGCAGGATGCCGAGCACGGTGCCGAGCGCCGTGCCGCGCACGGCGGCCGGCCATGCCTCGCGGAAGTCCTTCAGGCTCGGCCACAGGCGGGAGATCGGCGCCGGGGACACGCCGCGCCCCTCGGTCTCCTCCAGGTTGAGGATGATCTCGGCCAGCCCGAACAGGCCCATCGCCAGCGGCACGAAATCGATCCCGTCATAGAGCTGCGGGATGTCGAAGGTGAAGCGCATCTGGCCGGAATTGACGTCGGTGCCGACCATCGACAGCAGCAGCCCGATCAGGATCATGGCGATGGCCTTGACCACCGAGCCGTGCGCCAGGATCACCGCGCCGATCAGGCCGACGATCATCAGCGCGACATACTCCGACGGGCCGAAGGCCAGCGCGACGCCGGCCAGCGGCGGCCCGGCCACCGCGATGGCCAGCGTGGCGACCACCCCGGCGAACAGCGAGGCGAGCGCCGCCGTGGCCAGCGCCACCCCGGCGCGGCCCTGCCGCGCCATGGCGTTGCCGTCCAGGCAGGTCATGACCGAGGAGGATTCGCCCGGCAGCTTCACCAGGATCGCCGTGGTCGAGCCGCCATACTGGGCGCCGTAGAAGATGCCGGCCAGCATGATCAGGGCGCCGACCGGCGGCAGGTAGAAGGTGATGGGCAGCAGCAGCGCCACCGTCGCCACCGGCCCGATGCCGGGCAGGACCCCGATCAGCGTGCCGATCAGCGTGCCGAGGAAGCAGTAGAGCAGGTTCATCGGCATCAGCGACACGCCGAGGCCGAGCCACAGATTCGCGAAGACGTCCGTCATGGCCAGATCTGGAGCGGCAAGCCCAGCCCCCAGGAGAAGATGGCGACGCAGCCGGTGGCGAGACCGGCCCACAGCGCGGTGAAGGGGCCGGGGCGCAGCGGGCGCCCGGCGAAACCGCCGATGCCGATCAGCGCCAGGATGGCCAGCACCAGCCCCAGCCGGTCGAGCAGCGCCGCGAAGGCCAGCACCGCCGCGGTGATGGCGAGCGAGGGGCGCCACGCCCAGCCGAGCACCGACGGTCCGTCGGCGGTCACGGCGCGCAGCATGGTCGCCAGCCCCATCATCAGAAGCAGGAAGCAGACGAGGCGTGGAAAGAAGCCGGCCTGCATCATCGCCAGGGTGCCGACGTCCCAATCCCGCGCCAGCCAGAAGCCGCCGAGCGCGATCACGCTCAGCAGAAGTCCGGCCGCGAGATCCTGTGGCGATCTCAAGGAGTGTGTCATTGGAAGGGTGTGTCCCGCTTTCTCTCGCACGCGAAGGCAGGGGCGAAACGGTGCGACGAATGCCGTGTCGGTGGCCGCAGTGCCGGCGCCCCGTTCTCTCGGTTGTATTATCTGCGGTCTATGAGATTCAGTCGAGTGTGTTTTTGATGATTCATCATGCCGCCGGCGAGTTCATTAGATAAAAATATTGAAAAATAATTTGTTGTTGATGGTCTCAACCTCCTTCCAAGACGTCGCAGTCAATCTTATGCGCGTGACTTGATGGGCGGCCTTGCCTAATCTCAATGGGCATCGTTTTACCGCTTTGCTCAACCAAAGCGGGACGAATGACTCCGGGAAAAGAACAAAAGGACGCAAACATGATCGCAACCAAGCTTCTGCCCTTCCTGACCGTGGCCGGCGTCCTGACCGCGTCCGCGCTGGCGCCGAGCGGTGCGAAGGCCGCCTACCCGGAAAAGCCCATCACCATGATCGTCGCCTACGGGGCGGGCGGATCGACCGACGTGACGGCGCGCATGCTGGCGCCCTTCATCGAGAGGCAACTGGGCGGCGGGGCCCGCATCGTGGTGCTGAACCGGGGCGGCGCCGGCGGCGAGATCGGCTTCGCCGCCATCGCCGACGCGGCTCCCGACGGCTACACCATCGGCTTCATCAACACGCCCAACCTGATCACGATTCCGATCGAGCGGCAGGCCCGCTACAGCCTCGACCGGCTGGATCCCCTGGTCAACGTGATCGACGATCCCGGCGTCATGACCGTCCACGCCGACAGCCCCTACAAGACGCTTGAGGATCTGGTCCGCCACGCCAAGGCCAACCCGCGGACGGCCACGGTCGGCTCCACCGGCGTCGGCTCCGACGACCATCTCGCCATGCTGCTGCTGGAGCGTCAGTCGGGCGCCCGGATGATCCATGTGCCCTTCCCCGGCAGCGCCGAGAACTACCGGGCGATGCTCGGCCGCCACACCCAGGTCTGCAACCAGAATCTCGGCGAGGGGCTGCGCGGGGTCGCCGCCGGCGATCCGGTGCGCATCCTCGGCGTGATGAGCGCCAAGCGCTGGGACGTGGCTCCCGACATTCCGACCTTCGCCGAGCTGGGCTACAAGATCGAGATGGTGTCGATGCGCGGCATCGGCGCGCCCAAGGGCCTTCCCCCCGACATCCGTGCCAAGCTGGTCGACGCCCTGACCAAGGCCGCCCAGGATCCGGAGTTCCAGGCCAAGGCACGGGAAACCTTCCAGCCCCTGCGCATCCTGGATTCGGCGGCCTTCACCGCCGAGTTGACGCAACTCGACAAGGACTTCCGCGCCCTGTGGGCCGAGATGCCCTGGCTGAAGTGAGGCGGCCGGCCCGGACAGGGGCCGGAACGACAGGGGCCGGAACGCGCAAGGCCCCGCCGGCGACGGCGGGGCCTTTTCGCTGAAGACGCCGAGGCCGGTCATGCCGCCCTGTCCACGCCGTCCCGTTCAGGCTCCCCTCAGGCCGCGGTGATGCGGGTGATGAAGGCCTCGATCTCGTGGTCGAGCCGGTTGAAGCTGCGCGACAGCTCCTCCGTGGTGTTCTGGACGAGTCCGGCGGACTTGCCGGTCGTCTCGGCCGCCTGCTGCACCAGCCGCATCTCCTGCATCACCGCCATGGTGTCGACGGCGGCGCGCTGCGAGCGGGCGCTGATGTCGCGGGTCGCGGCATCCTGCTCCTCCACCGCGGCGGCGACGGTGCCCAGCGACTCGTCGACCTGACGGATGGTGCCGACGATGGCGCGGATGGCGCTGACCGCCGCGTGGGTGGCGCCCTGGACCGCGGCGATCTCGGCGCCGATCTCCTCGGTCGCCTTGGCCGTCTGGTTGGCGAGGCTCTTGACCTCCTGCGCCACCACGGCGAAGCCCTTGCCGGCCTCGCCGGCGCGGGCCGCCTCGATGGTGGCGTTCAGCGCCAGCAGGTTGGTCTGGCCGGCGATCGACTGGATGAGGCCGACGACCTCCTCGATCTTGCGGCTGGCCTCGCTGAGGCCCTGGACGATGCTGTCGGTCCGCCCGGCCTCGTCCACGGCGCCGCGCGCCAACTGCGCCGACTGGGTGATCGAGCGGGTGATCTCGTCGATGGAGGCGCGGAGCTGCTCGGCGCCGGCGGCGACGCTCTCGACCTCGCTGGTCGCCTCCTGCACCGAATGGGCGACGCTGTCGCTGTGGTGGCTGGTCTGCTTGGCGTTCTCCAGCATCGAGCTGGCCTCGTTGCGCACCGAGCCGGCGGAGCGCACGACCTCGCCCATCATCGCCTTGACCGACGCCTCCAGGTCGTTGGCGAGCGAGGTCATGGCGGTGCGCCGTTCCTCCTCGTTGCGGACCCGCATCGCCTCCTGCTCGTGCGACAGTTCCTGCACGCGCATGGCGTTCTCCTTGAACACCTGCACCGTGCGGGCCATCTGGCCGATCTCGTCGCCGCGCTCGGCGGCCGGGATCTCCGAATCGAGCTTGCCGTTGGCCAGCTTCTCCATCGCGTCGGTCAGCCGCACGATGGGGCGGGCGACGTTCATGCCGATGAACAGGGCGACGCCGACCGTGATCGCCAGCGCCAGGCCGGCGACGATGGCGAAGGCGCGGGTGGTGACGTCGACCGAGCTGTTCACCAGCGTGTAGGCGTCGGTGGAGCGCTGGCGCTGGAAGGTCAGGTATTCGCGGCTGGTGGTGTGCAGCCGGGTGTAGGCGGCCTGCACCTCCTGTAGGAAGTCGAGCGGATCGACGCCCATCTTCAGCAGGTCGAGAAAGCTGGTGACCTTCGCCAGATAGGTGGCGGTGTCGCTGCCGAACCGTTCGAGGAACTTGGCCTCGCTCTCGTCCGCCGCCGTCGCGTTCTTCAGCGTGTCGGCTTCGCCCTTCAGCCGGTTCAGATAGTCGCCCAGCGTCTTGGTCTCTCCCTCGATCGCCTTGGGCGAGGCGTTGGCGTTGCTCAGGATCACCGTGCGGTACATGCCGGCGTGGGCGACCGTCAGGGTGTCGGTCAGCGACTGGACCTCGGCCTCACGGGTGAAGGACCGGTTGAACAGCGTGTCCAGCAGCCGTGACTGCTCCGTGATGGCGGACCAGCCAAGGAAGGCGATCACCACCATTCCGATGATCGCGGTGGTGGCCGGTATTCCCATTTTGGTGGGAATGTGAAGGTGGTTCAGAAAGGTCATGGGACACCTGCATCAACCATCGGGAGACAGGATCGGAGCCGGCGGGAGGGGATGCCGCCGGAGGGACCCGGACGGCATCCGCTTCATCGGCCCCTGGAACTGGAGCCCGGCCGAGTCAAGCCGGCCGGCTCACTTCAGCCACGGGGAGGACTGCCACAGCGCCCGCAGTTCCTTGTCGAGCTGGGCGAGTTCGCCGGCGAAGGCATCCGACGCCAGGACGCGCAGGGGCTGGAAGGTTTCCTTGGCCTCCGCCTTGGCGACGAAGTCGGGATCGGCGGCCGCCTTGGTCAGGGCGTCGACCAGCTTGGCGCGGATGTCGGCCGGCAGTCCCTTGGGCGCGCCGATGCCGCGCAGCGAGGCCATGTTGACGGCGTAGCCCTGCTCCTTGAAGGTCGGCAGGTCGGGGGCGACCTTCCAGCGCTCGCTGCTCATCACGCCGAGGATGCGCACCTGTTCGGTGGCGGTCGCCCGCAGCCCCTCGCCGAGATTCTGGGCGCAGACCTGGATCTTCTTCGCCAGCATCGCCTTCTGGTTGGCGGCCGAGCCGGAGAAGGGAACGTGGGTGAACTGGACGCCGGCCTGACGCTGGACCAGCAGCATGGCGAGCTGGTCGTCGGAGCCGACGCCGGTCGTGCCGACCGTCACCGCGTTGGGGTTGGCCTTGGCGTGGGCCACGGCCTCGCCCAGCGTCTTGAACGGGCTGTCGGCGGGAACGGTCCAGATGCCGGGGTCGTCGACGACGTTGATCAGCGGATCCAGCCGGTCGAGCGAGAAGCGGGCCTGCCGCTCGATCGGGATCGACACCAGGTTGGGCGTGTTGATGAAGCCGATGGTGTAGCCGTCGGCCGGCGAGTCGGCGAGCGCCGCGAAGCCGATCTCGCCGCCGGCGCCGGGCCGGTTGACCACCTCGATCCGGGCGCCGCCCAGATGCTTCTCGATGAAGGGCGCCAGCATGCGCGCGGTCACGTCGGTCGACCCGCCCGCATCGTAGGCGACGACCATGGTGATCGGCTTCTCCGGGTAGGCGGCCTGGACGGACAGCGGGGCCGCCACGGCCATCAGGGCCGCCGCGCCGGTGGCGACCGCCAGAAATCTGCTGCGAGTGTTCATCTGGATTCCCCTTTTTATGCCATGATCAGGCTTTTCAAGCGGAAGATCGGCGCGCGAAGCGCAGCGCTCCCGCATCATTTCTTGTGCGATGCACGTTAGGGCGCAAATTGTTGGCCATTCGTTAACAAATTTATTGATGTCACCGTTCTATCGATTTTTCACAGTCCGGCATTTTTATGAAAATTCCGGATTTCAAAGGTAGGCATACTACAGTATGTCTTTGCGCTGATTTGATGAAAGCTTAGGAGTCTATCTGTTTCCGTCCGGATGGATGATCGGGGCGGAGTCGGCCATGAGACTGGTTCTGCGGCCACGGGGATTGATCCATCCGATTTTCTCTCAAGAAACGAGAGGCTATCAGGATAAATATCGCCATACAAGTGTACAGCCTGTCGCAATCCCGCGACATAAGTGATGTCACGGGCGCGGGGCGGCGATTGCCGACGCCCCGCGGCGCCGTCACCGAATTGACATCTGTTCTGTCAAATTACAGATGTATCCAAGTACAGACGGTGAATGAGGGAAGTCGCTCCGGATCATCCGGTCGCGACGATGAACGCGATGGAGATCGACAGCGGCGACAGCATGCTGGAAATCAGCAGCGACATCGACACCAGCTCCCGCCCGGCCTGGTAGCGCTCGGCCACGGCGTAGACGTTGATGCCGATGGGCAGGGCGGCGGCGGTGACCGCCGGCGCCATCCAGTCGGGCGGCAGATGGAAGACCTTCGCCGCCAGGACCCAGGTCAGGGCCGGGTGCAGCGCGACCTTCATCAGCGCCATGACGGTGGCCGGGATCAGTTTTCCGGTCAGCGGGCTGTAGGAGAGGGCGGTGCCCAGGGTGAAGCAGGCGCAGGGCAGGACCGTCGAGGCGATCAGGGAGGCCGCCTTCAGCACGACCTCCGGCATGGGAACGTGAAGAAGGTTGACCGCGAGGCCGAGCACGATGGACAGGATCATCGGGCTGAGCAGCGTCGCCTTGACCGCGGCCAGGGCGGTCGGGATGGGGCGGCCGCCGCTGCTGCGCAGGGCTTCGGCGATGATGGTCGCGGTGGTGAACAGCAGCGGCGACTGGAAGACGATCAGCAGCATCACCGGCAGGGCGACGCCCGACCCGTAGGCGTCCATCAGGATGGGCGCGCCCAGCAGGCCGATGCTGGAAAAGGAGGTGGCGAAGCCGACGATGGCGATCTCCTCGCGCCGCCGCCGCATCCACATCCAGCCGGACCCGATCGCGAAGACGATGAAGGCCGCGATGAAGAAGGAGGCGACGAAGCCCCATTCGATCGGATCGGGAATCTTCGCCTTCGCCATGGCGACGAACAGCAGTCCCGGCAGTGCGTAGATGCCGAGGAACCGGGAAATCCCCTGGGACATCGTGTTGCTGAAATTCCCGGACTTGCCGGCGTAGAAGCCGACGAGCACCAGGATGAACATGGGCAACACGATCTGGATGATGGCCGTCATGGAAAGCGGTACCGGTGGCGATGGCGGTGGGGCGCGGCGCGGGAAGTCGCGGCGCGGGAAGGCGGTTCACGGGCGCGGTCCGCCGGGGCCCGCCGGACGGGGCCCCGGGCGGAGGACCGCCTGGCGGACGGTCAGCGGGGCTCGTCGATCAGTTCGGGCTCCGGAACGCCCAGCACCTCCGCCAGGCTCCGGCCGGCGTCGAGCTGCTCCGACCAGATCTTCTCCCTGGCGAGCAGGTCGAGGCAGCGTCGCAGGACCTCGTCCATTGCCGCCAGCGGCACCACGGTGATGCCGTCGTCGTCGCCGATGATCAGGTCGCCGGGGTTGACGGCGATGCCGCCGACCGCCGCCGTGATGTCCATCTTGCCGCCGAAGGACTTGTGGGGGCCGCGGGGAACCGCGCCGCGGGCGAAGACCGGGAAGCCGATGCTGCGGATTTCGCGCAGGTCGCGCACCGACCCGTCGATGACGAGGCCGCCGAGGCCGCGCGACCGGCAGCCGCGCGCCACCCATTCGCCGGCCATGGCCACGTCGTCCAGGCCGCCCCCGGCCACCACCACCACCTCGCCGGGATCGGCGACGCTGCACGCGGTCAGCAGCATGCTGTTGTCGCCGGGCATCGCCGCCACGGTGCGCGCCTGCCCGCAGATCCGCATGCCGGGAGCGCAGGGTTTGATCCGCGCGTCCATGCTCTGGCAGCGGTTCTGCGTGTCCGACGCGACGCTGCTGGGCACGGTTTCCCACAGCGCGAGCGTTTCGGGGGACAGGCGGGGAAAATTGACCGGGTAACGTTGCATAGCCATCGGGGTGATCCTTTTGCGGTCGTGGCGGGTCGTAACGGTTCGCGGGGCATGCCTCGGTGCGCCGTGCGCGCCCTGGCCGGGAAGGCGCCGAGCCATCGCGAAGGGGATGGACCGGGCAGCGCGTGGCGCGGCCCACCGGCCGCTCCCCATCCGGGGAAAACAGGGAGGCCGGCGTTACCCATGCACGGTTTTGCGGATGCCTGCTACAACCCCCGTAACGCCATATGCGCTTTGTTTCGATCTTGAAGTTTAACTCTTCGCTTGGTCATACGCAAGTAAGTTGACAAACGGTAAATTCGTCATAATGAATTCGTCTCATTGAGACCGCTGGAATCACCAATAAGCGCATACAAATGAATTCAAACAACCGCCTGGAGCCGCCGCGATGGAGGCGGGTCGCCGGTTGCGTGGTGCCCGCCGGGCGGCCGCGAAGGCCGGAGCGGGCGAATCAGGGCTGTTGCCTGCCGCTGGGATCGGGCGCCGGAAGCGATGGAACGCAGGGGCGGCCTGGTCGGCGTCGCCCCTGGCCGGTGCCGCCGATGAAGCGATGTCGGGGGAAGTGATGCGGGAGGGGGCGATCCAAACATGGCGGACGGCGTCCCGGCGCGGCGGATGGGACGATCCGGTGGTCCAGACGCGCGAAAGGCCGGCGCCCGAAGGGCCCGGCCTTTTGATCGCGATCCATCCGGCGATGAGGCCGGTGGAAAATGGAGCGGGCGAAGGGATTCGAACCCTCGACCCCAACCTTGGCAAGGTTGTGCTCTACCCCTGAGCTACGCCCGCGCTCCGTATCCGCTGCCCGACCCGGTCCGGCGCTGTCGCGTCGGCGGCCGGTCCATCCGGCGGCGTGCGGCGGACTATACTCATCGCCGGGCGCAATGCAAGCCTCCTGTTTCGGTTTTTCGGTGGCGGCTGGACGAATTTGCGGGAGACCGATAGAAAGAGGGGCATGGACACCGCCTCGACCCGTTCCGCGGACGTCGGAGGCGCCGGCGATCCGGCGGCCGACGCCCCGCTGCCGACCTCCCCGGAGGAGCTGCTGGCGCGCCTCGACGCGCTCGGCATCGTCACGGCCACCCACCGCCATCCGCCGCTCCACACGGTGGAGGAGAGCAAGGCCCTGCGCGGGGCGCTGCCCGGCGGCCATTGCAAGAACCTGTTCCTCAAGGACCGCAAGGACCAGCTCTGGCTGGTGGTGGCGCTGGAGGACGCGCGCATCGATCTCAACCGGCTCGACAAGGTGATCGGCTCGGCCCGGCTGTCCTTCGCCTCGGCGGACCGGCTGTGGCGCCATCTCGGCATCCGGCCGGGCTCGGTCTCGCCCTTCGCGCTGGTCAACGACACCGAGCGGCGGGTGAAGGTGGTGCTTCAGCGGGCGATGATGGCGCACGACCCGCTCAACTACCACCCGCTGCTGAACGACCGCACCACGGCGATCCGGCCGGGCGACCTGCTGCGCTTCATCCGCGCCTGCGGCCACGAACCGGCGGTCGTCGCCTTCGGCGAGGCCGAATAGGACCTGGGGCGGGCACGAGACGCTTGCTTGAGGCGCCGCGCGCGCTCATCTATGACGGCAGACCGACCAGACGTCACGAACGGGACCGACCCCATCATGTTCTCCATTCCGCCATCGTCCGCCCCCAAGTCCGCCGCTCCCGCCGCCGGCGCGGGCGACGTCGTCAAGGACAGCAGCGACCGCGCCTTCATGGCCGACGTGATCGAGGCCTCGCAGAGCGTTCCGGTCATCGTCGATTTCTGGGCGCCCTGGTGCGGCCCCTGCAAGCAGCTCGGGCCCGTCATCGAGAAGGTGGTGCGCGCCGCCAAGGGCGCCGTCCGGCTGGTCAAGATCGACACCGACCAGAACCCGATGGTCGCCTCGCAGCTCCGCATCCAGTCGATCCCGGCGGTCTACGCCTTCTTCCAGGGCCGCCCGGTCGACGGCTTCATGGGCGCCAAGCCCGAGTCGGAGCTGAAGGCCTTCGTCGACAAGCTGGTGAAGCTGGCCAAGTCGGCCGGCGTCGGCGCCGACGACCCGCTGGAGGAGGCGCTGCTCCAGGCCAAGGAGATGCTGGAGGAGGGCGATCTCCAGGGCGCCGTCGAGCTGTACAGCCAGATCCTCCACGAGGAGCCGGAGAACGCCCGCGCCTACGCCGGCATCGTCCGCTGCTTCATCGCCGCCGAGGATCTGGAGAAGGCCAAGACCATGCTGGCCCGCGCGCCGGACTCCATCGCCAAGGACAAGGAGTTGGCGGTCGTCCGCAGCGAGCTGGAGCTGCGCGAGCAGGCGGCCAACGCCGGCCCGATCCCGGAGCTGATGGAGAAGATCGCCGTTGATCCCAACGACCACCAGTCGCGCTTCGACCTCGCCATGGCGCTGTTCGCCGCCGGCAAGCGCGAGGCGGCGGTCGACGAGCTGTTGCAGATCGTGCGCCGCGACCGGAGCTGGAACGACGACGGCGCCCGCAAGCAGCTCGTCAAGTTCTTCGAGGCGTTCGGTCCGACCGACCCGCTGACGGTGCAGACGCGCCGCAAGCTGTCGACGATCCTGTTCAGCTGAGGGCCGGGACGCCTGTTCCCGAGGCGAAGGGGTTCTATCTGATTGGTCATGACCCGGAACCCCTTCGACCCCACCTTCGATCGCCTGCCGCAGACGCTGCCGATCTTCCCGCTGGCCGGGGTGCTGCTGCTGCCGCGGGCGCGGCTGCCGCTGAACATCTTCGAGCCGCGCTATCTGGCGATGGTCGAGGACGCGCTCGGCGGCGACCGCATGATCGGCATGATCCAGCCGACCGACCCCGCCTGCCGCGAACGCGATCCGGCCGTCTACGGCACCGGCTGCGCCGGGCGGATCACCAGCTTTTCCGAGGCCGAGGGCGGGCGCTTCCTGATCACCCTCACCGGCGTGTCGCGGTTCGCCGTCCGCCGCGAGATCGACGGACACAACGGCTACCGCCGCGTCACCCCGCGCTGGGACCGCTTCGCCGCCGACCTGGAGCCGGAGGCCTGCGGCGAGGTCGACCGCGCCCGCATGCTGGCCGGGCTGAAGACCTATTTCCGCGTCCAGGGCCTGTCGGTCGACTGGCAGGCGATCACCAGCACGCTGGACGAGCGGCTGGTCAACTCCCTGGCGATGATCTGTCCCTTCAGCCCCAGCGAGAAGCAGGCCCTGCTGGAGGCCCCCGATCTGGCCGAGCGCGGGAAGCTCTTGATCGGGCTGATCGAGATGGCCATTCTCGACGGCCATGACGGGGACGGCCCCGCCCCCTGCCACTGACGCCCATCCCTTTCCCCCTTCCGACGCGAGACACCGACATGCCCACGCCCGACGACAAGAGCAGCGATTCCAAGGGCGGCGCCCGCGTCGATCCCAAGTTGCTGGAAATCCTGGTCTGCCCGCTGACCAAGGGGCCGCTGCGCTACGACGCCGAGCGGGGCGAGCTGGTCAGCGAGCGCGCCAACCTCGCCTACCCGATCCGCGACGGCATTCCGATCATGCTGATCGACGAGGCGCGCAGCCTCGACAAGGGAGCCGCCTGATGACCTCCGGGGAGCGCTTCGCCTCGAACGCGTTCGGCACCGTCCACTGGCCGCGGGAGATCCGCCTCAAGAAGGAGGAGAAGCGGCTGGAGGTCGATTTCGACGACGGGCGCTCCTTCTCCTACCCGGCGGAGTTCCTGCGGGTCGTCAGCCCGTCGGCCGAGGTGCAGGGCCACAACGCCAGCCAGAAGCAGACGGTGGCCGGGCGCCGCCATGTCGGCGTCATGGGCGTCGAGCCGGTCGGCAACTACGCCGTCCGCATCCTGTTCGACGATCTGCACGACAGCGGCATCTTCTCGTGGACGTATCTGTACGAGATCGGCGCCGACCAGGACCGGCTGTGGGCCGAATATCTGGCCGAGCTGGAGGCCAAGGGCCTGAGCCGCGATCCCGCCCGGCGCTGAGGCCGGCGGGGTCGCTTTTCAGCGCTCGCGGGTGATCAGCAGGGCGGTCAGGTCGTCGTCGATCGGGCCGGTGGCCCGCAGCTCGTCGAGCAGGCCGTCGAGCAGGCGGGCGCCGTCCGTCTCGCCCGTGCGGCGGCGGACCATCGCCAGCAGGCCGGCCTCGTCGAGAACCCCGTCGCCCTGGGGAATCTCGATGGCCGCGTCGGAGTAGAGGAACAGCCGGCCGCCGGGCGGCAGCGGCAGGCTGCGCGCCTCGTGGCGGGTTCCGGCGAGAAGCCCCAGCGGCAGGCCGGTGCCGTCGCCCATCAGCGGCTCCGCGTCGCCCGGCGCCCACACCATCGGCGCGGTGGCCCCGGCCGAGGCGTAGTGGAAGACGCCGGCCGCCGGATCGACGCACCCCGTCAGCATGGTGGCGAACTGGCCGCTCGGCAGCAGGGCGCACAGCCGCGTGTTGACCGCCGCCAGGAACTCCACCGGATCGGCGCAGACCGGCGCCAGCTGCTGGCAGATGGCGTGCAGGCGGAAGGTGTTCAGCGCCGCCCCGACGCCATGGCCGGAGAAATCGACCAGATAGACCCCGGTCCGCCCGTCGGGCAGCCGCTTGATGCCCCAGAAGTCGCCGCCCAGCTCCGACGACGGCGCGAAATGGGCGTCGACGGCCAGACCGCAGGCGGCGCGCAGCGTGGCCAGACGCGCCGGGCTCGGCATCAGGCGTTCCTGCATGCTGCGGGCGAGCGCCAGTTCGCGCTGCGACCGCGCGTGATACTGCTCCAGATCGTGCAGCAGGCAGCGCTTCTGGATGTGGATGTGGACGCGGGCCAGCAGCTCCACCGCGTTGATCGGCTTGGTGACGTAATCCGTCGCCCCGGCGGCGAAGGCGCGGGCGCGGTCCTCCGCCCGGTTCAGGCTCGACTGGATCAGCACCGGCAGCCGCTTCCAGCGCGGGTCGGCGCGCATCCGCCGGCACATCTCGAACCCGTCGAGATGCGGCATCATCAGGTCGAGCAGCACGAGGTCGGGCTTGAAGCTTTCCAGCCGCTTCATCCCCTCGTTGCCGTCGGCCGCCTGTTCGACCTGCCGGATCCCGCCGCGCTCCAGCAGGGCGAGCAGCAGGTGGCGGTTGATGCGGTTGTCGTCGACCACCAGCACGCGGGCCCGCTCGACGCCGGCGGGGAGGTTTGCCGGGGTGCACTGGATGGCGGCGGGCTGGGTCATGCGGCGGCGCTCCGTTCGATCCGCAGCAGCGTGTGCCCCTCCGGCCCGGCGGCCCGCGCGACCAGAGCGGCGAGCCCGACCGCGCCGCCCCCGCCGTCGGCCGTTTGCAGCAGCGAGGCGGAGCCGAGCGCCAGGACGGCTCCCGGCGCCAGCGGCAGGCTCCGCGCCTCGTACCGGAGGTCGGGCGCGGTTCCGATGGCGCTGCCGGCCGTCCCGCCGAATGACGGCGCCTCATGTTGCGGCGCGCCGCCATCCGGGGCGAACAGCAGCGGCGGCGGCGCGGCGGCCCCGGCGTAGACGAAGGAACCGGCGGCGCCGTCCACCACGCCGTAGATCACGCTCGCCCGCTGCCCCGGCTCCAGCAGGCCGAGCGCGCGTCCGTTCAGCGCGGCGAGCAGCCCGGCGGGGTCGCAGCCATGCTCGGGCGCCAGCTCGTGCAGCAGCGTGTGCATGCGGAAGGCGTCCATCGCCGCCGACACGCCGCAGCCGCCCATGTCGAGCAGGAAGACGCCGAAGCGCGGCCCGTCCAGCCGCAGCACGCCCCACAGGTCGCCGCCCAGCGCGTCGGAGGCCGCCGTGTGGGCGTGCAGCACGACCCCGGCCGCCCTTCCCAGGGACCCGCACAGCGCCGGGGAGGGCAGCAGATGCTCGCGCATCGACCGGGCGATGGCCAGCTCGCCCTCGACCCGCGCCCGGTAGCTCTGGAGGCGGCGGATCAGCACGCGGCTTTCCAGCTGGATGGCGACGCGCGCCAGCAGCTCGGTGCGGTCGAGCGGCTTCGACACCAGATCGGTGGTGCCGGCGGCGAAGGCCTTGTTGCGGTCGTCGCTGGAGGACAGGGCGGTCTGCACCAGGATCGGCAGGTCGGCGTGGTCGGGGTTGGCGCGCAGGCGGCGGCAGACCTCGAAGCCGTCCATGCCGGGCATCATGATGTCGAGGATCAGCAGGTCGGGCGGGGCGGCGGCGATGCGGTCGAGCGCCTGCTGTCCGCTTTCGGCGTAGGAGACGTTGCGGAAGCCGCCTTCCTCCAGCAGGGCGCCGATCAGGGTGCGGTTGAAGGGGGTGTCGTCGACCACGAGGATGGCGCAGTCGCGGATGGCGGCGAGCGCCTCGGCCTCGGTTCCGGTGTCCGCCTCCGGCCCCGCCCCGCCTGCCGCCCCGCCGTCCGTCACAGCGGGAACCGCATGCGGATGCGGCGGCCGCCGTCCTTCAGCTCCATCGTCTCGGCGATGGTGGCGATCAGGTCGAGCCCGCGCCCCGACGCGCCCTGTCCGGCCTGCGGGGCGGGAACGAAGCCGGGCCCCTCGTCGGCCACCTCGACGACGATGGCGTCGCCCTCCACCAGCACCGCGACCTCGACCCGGCGATGGGCCAGGGCCGGGTCGGCCAGCCGCTCGACCAGATCGCGGGAGAAACGCTCCAGCTCGGCCGTGCTCAGTTCCTTCATGCCGCTGACCTGGAGGTTGCCGTGGACCAGCGCGTTGCTGATCGCCTCGTGCAGCGCCAGTTCCAGATCGTCGCGCAGCCCGTCGGGCAGCGCGCGGCGCGCGGTGAGCGCGGTCAGCACCCGCCCGGCCAGATGCAGGTCGTTGGCCGTCGCCGTGGTCAGGTTGATGTAGAGGTCGGACGCGCCGGCCCGCGCCACCAGGGTGGGCAGCGGGGCCGCCAGCGTCGTGACGGGAGCTGCCGCGCCGGGCTCCTCCGGCTCGATCCATGCGGCGAAAGGCCGCTCCCAGAAGGCGTCGTCGCCGGCCGCCGCCGGGCCGTCCATGACCGCCAGAACCGGGCCGCCGCCGCCCGCCGGCTCCTCGCGCAGCGGCAGCGCCAGCGACTCCGACAGCCGGGCCAGCCGGTCGGCGGCCATGGCCAGCCCGTGCAGCGCCGCGAAGCGGGTGCGGGCGGGTTCATGGGCGGTGGCGGTCCGGGTGGGCAAGGGACTCAATCCTCGATGGTGACGATCTTGCCGATCTGGGCGACGGTCAGCACGCGCTTCACCTGCCCGGTGGCGGCGCGCAGGACCAGCTCCTTGCCATTGTTGGTCATTTCCTCTCGGGCGATCAACAGCATACCGATGCCGGCCGAATCGACGAATTCCAGCGACGACAGGTCGAGCACCTGCCGGGGCGCCCGGTTCTGCACCATTTCGCCGATCAGGCCGCGAAGACGGGCGTGATCGTTGAAGGTCAGGCGGCCGCGCAGGCGGACGACGGCTTCCAGGTCGCGCTGTTCAATTCCATAGTCCATGGTTCTAGTTGTTCCTTGAAGGCACTTTTTCGGTCGATGCGGGCGGATGTCTCAGAACAGCTCGATGTCGCCCCCGGAACTGTCCCCAGCCCCCGCGTCCACGTCAAGCACGCCGTTCTCGTCGAGCGCCGTGCCCTCCAGCAGCAGCTTGCGGACGAAGCGCTCGCGCATCTCGCTCAGCGTGAAGCGGTCGAGCAGCTGGTTCAGCCATTCCTGCGGCTCGCTGGTGCCGACGCCGGCCGGCACCTGGGCGCGGATGCGGGTCTCCAGCTCGTTCAGGCCGGCGCTCATGATGGCGAGGCTGTCGTTGATCGCCTCGATGCGCTGCTTGGTCAGATCCTGGAACTGCATGCCGGTGATGACGTGGGCGATGGTGGAGGACATGTCCGACGACACGTCGGCCGCCGTCTCCAGCACCGACTGGAAATGGGCGGTCTGCTCGACCAGGCTGTCCATCGTCTTGTCGACCCGCTCCTTGGCGAGCATCTGCGGCGACATGTCGGTGTTGGCGATCTGGCGCAGGATGTCGTGGCCGTTGCGCACGCCCTTGACCACCGCCGTCACCTTGCCGCGCATGCGGTCGGCCAGAGCGGCGGTGGAGCGCGAGAGGTTGCGGACCTCCTGCGCCACCACGGCGAAGGTGCGCCCGGCGTCGCCGGCCCGCTGCGCCTCGATGGCGGCGTTCAGCGCCAGGAAGTTGGTCTGGCGGTTGATGGTGTCGATGTCGCCGATCGACTTCTCCAGCTCGGCGACGTCCTTCTGCACGTCGTCCAGCAGGTAGACCATGCTCATGGCGTGGCGCGACAGGGTGACGATGTTGGTCACCATGTCGGTGATCATGTCCTGCATGCCGACGACGAGCTGGTCCATCGGCACCCGCTCGCCGTCGATCGACACCGACCCGGCCAGCGCGACGATCTGCTCCACCCGCTCCGACTGCTCCAGCGCCTTGGCCGCCAGCAGGCGGAAACGGTCGGACAGGTCGACGGTGGCGTCCTCGACGTGCCGTGAGGTGCGCGTCAGCTCGGTCTGAACCACGTCCAGCGTGCGGCGCTGGACGTCGGCGAAGCCCAGCCAGGTCGACAGCAGATCGGTGGTGACGGCGATCTTGCCGTTCGCGCCGTCCTCGGTGCCCGTCGAAACGGGCGTTGCGGGCGCGGCACCGTCGAAAGCCATGGTCATGCTCCTCAAATCTTCCGCATCGGCCATCAGCTCGTGCGGGGCCGCTCGCCGATGGCGTCGAAGGCGCGCAGCATCTCGGCGGGAATCTGGTGAAGGGGAAGCTCCACGGCGACGCCGCCGGTCTCGAAGGCGGCGCGCGGCATGCCGTAGACGACGCAGCTCGATTCCTGCTCCCCGATGGTGTGGGCGCCGGCGTCGCGCATCGCCTTCATGCCGATGGCGCCGTCGCGCCCCATGCCGGACAGGATGACGCCGACCGCGTTGGGGCCGGCGGCCTTGGCGACCGATCCGAACAGCACGTCGACCGACGGTCGGTGGCCGCTGACCAACGGGCTGTCCTGGAGGTGGCAGACGAGGCCGCCGGGATCGCGGGCGATGGCGAGGTGGCGGTCGCCGGGGGCGATCAGCACCAGCCCCTGCGCCGGCCGCATGCCGTGCTCGGCCAGCTGGACGCTCGGCGCCGAATTGCGGTCGAGCCGGGCGGCGAAGCTGGGCACGTAGCTCGGCCCCATGTGCTGGGTGATGACGATGGGCGGGCAGTCGGCCGGCATCACCGCCAGCACGTCGCGGATGCGCTCGACCCCGCCGGTCGAGGCGCCGATGGCGATCAGCCGCCCGACCGCCCCGGCGCGGCGCGGCGTCGCCAGCGTGGCGGTGGCGTGCGGCCGGCGCATCGACAGCCGCGCGGTGGCGGCGACGCGGATCTTGCCGACCAGCTCCTGGACGGTCCGCTCGAAGCCCTGGCCGTCGGAGCCGCCGGGCTTGGCGAGGCAGTCGACCGCTCCCAGCTCCATGGCGCGGATGGCGGCGTCGGAGCCCTCACGGGTCAGCGAGGAGATCATGATGACCGGCATCGGCCGCAGGGTCATGATCTTCTCGAGGAAGGACAGGCCGTCCATCCGCGGCATCTCGACGTCGAGGGTGAGGACGTCGGGGTTGCTGGCCTTGATGACCTCGCGTGCCTCGAAGGGGTCGCGGGCGACGCCGACCACCTCGATCCCCGGTTCCTGGTTCAGCAGGTCGCGCAGCATCTCGCGCATCAGCGCGCTGTCGTCGACGATGACGACGCGGATCGGTCTGCTCATGCCTCCGCTCCTTCCGGATGACCGGACTCGAACAGTTCGACGCCGCCGTCGACCGGCTCCCGCCGCAGGCTGGACATGAAGCTGCGCTCCTCCTCCACCGTGTCGGACACGGCTTCCGGGTGCAGCATACGCCGCAGCGCACGGCCAGAGTGCGGGAAATAATGGATCCGCCGGGCCGAGGTCCCGCCCAGGTCGTGGCTGGCCAGGATCAGCCCCTCCGTCCGCACATACTCGAGCGCGAAGCGGCTGTTCATCCGGCCGATGTCCCAGCTCGATTCGATGACGCGGGCGCCGCCGAACAGCTTGACCTGCAACCGCCGCCGCTCCGCCCCCTGGTCGAGCAGCCCGTTGATCAGCCGTTCCATGGCGACCGAGCCGTAGCGGGCGGCGGCGCCGTCGCCGCGCAGCTCGGTCTCGGGCAGGTCGGGCAGCAGGAAATGGTTCATACCGCCGACCCCGCGCACCGGGTCGTGGATGCAGGCGGCGACGCAGGATCCCAGCGTCGTCGCCATCATCAGGTCGTCGCGGTCGCTGACCGCGTGGCGGCCGAGGAAGATCTTGACCGTCTCCACCTTGAAGGCGGCGTTGTAGTAGCGCCCGCTGCCGATCCGGCGCGGCGTGGGGGCCGCCGCCTCGACGGACGGCGCGGGTTGGAACGCGGATTGGGGGGCGGAGCGGCGGCGCAGCGGGCTGGCGGTCATCGCTCACGCCTTCTGGTAGATGGTCGGGCCGGCCTGATGGAAGCTGCTCGACACGCCATACAGACTCTCCGAATGCCCGAGAAACAGGTAGCCGCCGCTGCCGAGCATGCGGGAGAAGCTTTCTATCACCTGCGTGCGGCCCTGGCGGTCGAAGTAGATCAGGACGTTGCGGCAAAAGATCGCGTCGAACGGCCCGGACATCGGCCAGCGTTCCAGCAGGTTCAGCGGCTTGACGGTGATGAGGCGCTTCAGTTCCCCGCTCATGGCGACGGCCGGCTCGCCGTTCAGCGTGGCCGGCTCGGTGTAGCGGGCGCGGATGGCGGGCGGGATGCCGGACACGCCGTCGAGCGCGTAGACGCCGCGCTTGGCCGTCTCGACCATGTGGGTGTCGATGTCGGTCGCCAGGATGCGCGCGTCCCAGCGCCGCAGGTCGGCCCCCAGGGTGGAGGCCAGAACCATGGCGATGCTGTAGGGCTCCGGCCCCGACGAGCAGCCGGCCGACCAGATCCGCAGGCGCGGCTTCGGCACGCCGGTGTTGTGGGCGCGGATTTCCGGCAGGACGACCTGCTCCAGGAACTGGAAATGATGGGCTTCGCGGTAGAAGCTGGTCAGGTTGGTGGTCAGCGCGTTGACCAGGAAGCCGATCTCGCTGGCGCCCTCCTCGCTGTCGAGCAGGGCGCAGTAGGCGTCGAAGTCGGGCAGCCGCAGGTCGCGCAGACGCCGCGCCAGCCGGGCGTAGACCATCTCGATCTTGTGCGAGGCCAGCGCGATGCCGGCAAGCTGGTGCAGGAGCTGGGCGATCCGATCGAAATGATGCCGTTCGAACCGGAATTCGCGGGCGCCGGCCGGGGCCGGAGCGGACCCCGCCGCGGCGTCGGGGGCGACGGCCGGATTGGCGGGCGAAGGGGAAACGGTGTTGCGGGCGGTCATGTGCGGGCGGCCATCGGGTGTCGCGGTTCCTCACGCCCGGATGCGGCGGCCGGCGGCGGCGGCCGGGGTGGTGGCGTGGTCGAGGGTGAAATAGGTCATCTGTTCGCGGAGCTGGCCGGCCTGCTCCTCCAGGGAGCGGGCGGCGGCGGTGCTTTCCTCGACCAGGGCGGCGTTCTTCTGGGTCATCTCGTCCATCTGGGCGACGGCGATGTTGACCTCGTCCAGGCCGGACGCCTGCTCGCGGGTCGCCCGCGCGATCTCGCCGACCAGATCGGCGACGCTGCTGATGCCGGTGACGATCTCGGTCAGCGCCTTGCCGGCCGAGCGCACCAGATCGACGCCGTCCTTCACCTGGGTGCCGCTGTCGAGGATCAGCGCCTTGATCTCCTTGGACGCCTGGGCGGAGCGCTGGGCGAGCTGGCGGACCTCCTGGGCGACCACGGCGAAACCGCGCCCGGCGTCGCCGGCCCGCGCCGCCTCGACCGCCGCGTTCAGCGCCAAGAGGTTGGTCTGGAAGGCGATCTCGTCGATCACCCCGATGATGTCGGCGATCTTCTGCGAGGATTGTTCGATCCGCCGCATCGCCTCCACCGCGCTGTCGGCGACCGCGCCGCCGCGCGAGGCCGCGGCGCGCGCCTCGGTGGCGAAGCTGTTGACCCGCTGGGCGTTGTCGGCGTTGGAGCGGACGGTGGCGGAGAGCTGCTCCATGCTGGCGGCGGTCTCCTCCAGCGAGGAGGCCTGCTGCTCGGTGCGTTCCGACAGGTCGAGACTGCCGGTGGCGACCTCGCGGCTGGCGGTGGCGATGGAGGCGGCGGCGTCGTCGATCCGCGTCACGATCCCGGAAAGCTGGACCACCGTGTTGTTGAAGTCGTCCTTCAGGCGCTGGAAGACGCCCTCGTACTGCTTGTCGATGCGGCGGGTCAGGTCGCCGCGCGACAGCGACGCCAGGGTGGAGGCCAGCTCCTCCGTCACCTCGGAGATGTTGGCGGACAGGCGGTTGATGCCCTCGCTGACCAGCCGGAAGAAGCCGGTCTTGCCGGCGAGGTCGAGGCGCCGGCTGAAGTCGCCGCGCACCGCCTGCTCGACCATGGCGCCGATCTCGCCCTCGATCGCCAGCTCATCGGTCAGGTCGCGCCACTCGACGACGGTGCCGAGCCGCTCGCCCTGGCGGCTGACCACCGGGTTGGCGACGATCTCGAAGGTGCGGCCGCCGGTCTTGGCGATGCTGCGGTGGGTCTGGGTCAGGCCGGCCAGCAGGTGGCGCTGCTGGGTGGGGTCGCGATGGAAGTCGTCGAAATTGCGGCCGATCAGCGCCGTGCTGTCGAAGCCGGGCAGATCCCGGCGCAGGTCGGCCTCGGCGTTGGCGAACATCGCCTGGATCGAGCCGTTGGTGTAGAGGATGCGGCCGTCGGTGTCGGCCATCATGATGTTGGCCGACACGCTGTCGAGCGCGATGCGCGAGCGCACCGCCGCGACCGCCTCGTCCTTGAAGGCGTCGACGGCGCGGGCCATGTCGCCCAGCTCGTCGCGGGCGTCGGTGTGGGGGACGGTGACGGCCAGCTTGCCGGCGGTCAGCTCGGCCATCACGGCGCGGATGCCGGACACCGGGCCGATGATCGAGACGGCGATGCGGTTGGCGGCGACCACCCCGATCAGCAGCGACAGCAGCCCGAGCCCGAGCGACAGGCGGATGGCGAAGCCGGCGTCCTGCCCGGCCGCCGTCTCGATGGCGCTCTGGTCGTCGCGGATCGCGGCGACGATGGACCCGATGGCGGTGTTGATGGCGGTGGCCACCTTGGCGACCTCGCCCTGGCGCTGCGCCATCGCCTCGTTGGCGGTCATCGCCTCGCGGAAGGCGGCCCGGTAGTCGGCGGCCCGCGCCCCGATCTCGGCCAGCGCGGCGGACAGGGTGGCGTTGCCGCGGAAGACGGCCTGGAGTTCGGCGAGGCGGTCGGCCATCGCCGCGCCCTGGCTCTCGACCAGCGCCGCGCCGGCGCTGTCCTTCAGCCCCAGCGTGCGGTTGGCGGCGAAGCGGGTGGTGATCCAGTGCGTCTCGATCGCGCCGGCCTTGATCGCGGCGTCCTTGTCGCCGCTGGCGCTGGCGGTGGCGACGGCCTCGCCCAGCATCGCGGTGACGCGGGCGCCCAGGGGATCCATGCGGTTGTGCAGGATGGCGTCGAAGCGCTCGCGCTGCTCGCGCACCCCTTCGAAGCCGTTGTGGTAGTCGGCGTGCAGCCGGGCGAGGTCGGCGAAGGCGGCGGCGTGGCGGGAGGCGGCGAGCTGCGCCTGCTGGTCGGCCATCGCCTTGTCGAAGGCGGCGCGCAGCGTCCGCTGGCGGTTCAGCGAGGCGGCGTCGCCGGTCGTCATGTAGTCGCGGCCCTGGATGCGCTGGTTGGCCAGCCGCACCTCCAGATCCTTGGCGAACACCGCCAGCTCGCCGGCCGACAGCACGGTGTCGATGCGGCGGGTCAGGCCGTTCAGCCCCAGCATGGCGATGCCGAGCTGGGCGGCGATCAGCACCAGCAGCAGGCCGAAGACCAGCCACAGCCGCTTGGCGATGCCGAGGTTGCGCAGTAAGGAACCCGTCGAAGTGCTCGTGGAGCTGTTCGTGGCCAAGGCGATGCCTCCCCTAAACGTCTTCCGCGTCCGTGTCTTCCACGTCCGTGTCCTCTGCGTCCGTCCGGGCGGGCGTCGCCGGCCCGGCGGTCAGGACGCCTTGTCGATGGCGGCGGCCGTGCGGTTCGCCGGCTCGTGGTCGCCATGCTCGTTGGCGAACAGCTTGTCGACGTTCAGCAGCGTCACCATGCGGTTGTCGGCGGTGTAGAGGCCGCTGAGATACTCGGCGTCGATCAGCCCGCTGTCGACGTCGGGGGGCGGCTTGATGGCGTCCTGGCCGATCGCCAGGATGTCGGAGATGGCGTCGACCAGGATGCCGCGCGTGCGCTCGCCGACCTGCATGACGACGACGACGTGGCGCTTGGTCACCTCGGTGCCGCCGCCGCCGAAGCGGGCGCGCAGGTCGAAGATCGGGATGATGATGCCGCGCAGGTTGATGACGCCGCGCACATAGTCCGGCAGGTTGGGCAGGCGGCTTTCCGGCGTCCAGCCGCGGATCTCGCGGACGGCCAGGATGTTGACGCCGTACTCCTCGTTGCCGACGGTGAAGGTGACGTACTGCTCCTCCGTCCCGTTGAGCGACAGGGCGTCGGTGCGGGTGCCTCCGACGGTGGCGAGTGCCATGGAACTGCTCATCGCTGGACCTCAGGCCGTTTGGCGTTGACGCGTGTCGTGACCGGCGGATGCCGGAAGGGACGGGGTTGCGGGGAAGGAGGCCGGACGCGGGCCGCCGGGGTTGTCGCCGCCGTGGCGGCTCATCTCGCGCAGCCCGGCGACGTCGAGGATCAGGGCGACCCGCCCGTCGCCGAGGATGGTCGCGGCGGCGACCCCCTCCAGACGGCGGAAGTTCGACTCCAGGCTCTTGATGACGACCTGCTGCTGGCCGAGGATCTCGTCGACGACGAGGCCGAGGCGGGAGCCGTCCTCCGTCTCCACCAGCACGACCAGCCCCTTGGTGGCGTCGTCGATGGCCTTGGGGATGCCGAACAGCCGGTGCAGGTGGACCAGCCGGACATACTCGCCGCGCGCCATCATGACGTCGCACTTGTTGACCAGCCCGTGCAGATCCTCCGGCTTGGGCCGCAGGCTCTCGACGATGTTGGTCAGCGGCAGGACGAAGCGCTCCTCGCCGACCGAGATGACCATGCCGTCGAGCACCGCCAGCGTCAGCGGCAGCGACAGGGTGAAGCGCGAGCCCTCGCCCGGCGTCGAGTAGACGCCGATGCGCCCGCCGAGCGAGCTGATGTTCCGCCGCACCACGTCCATGCCGACGCCGCGCCCCGACAGGTTCGACACCTGGTCGGCGGTGGAGAAGCCGGGCAGGAAGATCAGGTTGTCGACCTCCTCGTCGGACAGGGCGGCGCCGGGGGCGACCAGACCCTTCTCGATCGCCTTGGACAGCACCTTGGCGCGGTTGATGCCGCGCCCGTCGTCGGTGATCTCGATGACGATGCGGCCGGAGCGGTGCTGCGCCGACAGGTGCACGGTGCCGGTGCGCGGCTTGCCGACGCGCTCGCGCTCGTCCGGGCTCTCCAGCCCATGGTCGATCGAGTTGCGGATCATGTGGGTCAGCGGATCGACGAGATTCTCGACGACCGTCTTGTCGACCTCGGTGTTCTCGCCGGAGGTGACGAGCGCCACCTCCTTGCCGGTCAGGCCGGCGCATTCGCGGACCAGGCGCGGCATGCGCGAGAAGACGCTCGACACCGGCTGGGCGCGGATCGACATGACGTTCTCGCGCAGCTCGCGGGTGTGCTGGGCGAGCTGCTCCAGCCCCTCCAGCAGCTCCTGGAACTGGCCGGGCGGCAGGTCGCGGACATGCTCGGCGACCATCGCCTGGGTGATGACCATTTCGCCGACCATGTTGACCAGCCGGTCGATCTTGTCGAGATCGACGCGGATGGTGTGGCTGGTCAGGCCGGCGTGCTCGCCGCCGCTGCCGTTTCCGGCGGCGCGCGGCTTGGCCGGTTCGGCGGGCTTGGCGGCGGGCGGCTGGGCGGCCGCTTCGGCGGGAGCCGCGGCCGGGGCCGGTTGGGTGAGGGCGGGAAGCGCCGGGGCGGTTTCGGCCGCAGGCGGGGCGGCGGTCTCGATCACCGCCGGCAGCGGCGCCTCGGCGGTGATCCGGATGTCGCAGTCGTCGGCGACGAACTCGAAGACGTCGTCGATGCGCTCGCGCCCGACCTCCGGGTCGGCGATCAGCGTCACCGTCCAGTGCAGGTGCAGCAGCTCGGCGTCGAGGTCGCGCAGCGCGGGCAGCCGGTCGAGGTGGCAGGCGATCTCCGCCTCGCCCAGCCGGCGCAGGGCGCGCAGCATGAAGGTCGGCTCGTTGCCCGACAGCAGAAGCTCGGCCTTCGGGCGGAAGACGACGGTCCAGCGGATCTTGCCCGGCGGGACCGGCCCGGCCGCCGGCGCCCCCTCGTCGCGGGCGGCGGCGATGGCGGCCAGCGCGTCGCCGAAGATGCCGGCCTCGTCGTCCTCGTCGTCCGGGAAGGCGGGGGGGATGGCGGACGCGGGGGCGGGGGCCGGTGTGTGGACGGCCTCCTCCGGCGCGTGCGCGGCGGCGTCCAGATGGCGGCGCAGCGCCGCGACGGTGCCGTCGGTGGTGCCGGGCGGGGCGTCGGTGCCCTCGCCGGCGTAGGCCAGCATCTGGGCCAGCACGTCGTTGGCGCGGATCAGCGTGTCGACCAGCGCGGTGGTGACCGGGATGGTGGCGTTGCGCACCCCGTCCATCACCGTCTCGAACTCGTGGGCGAAGGCGACCAGCTCGTTGAAGCCGAAGGCGCCGCCGCCGCCCTTGATCGAATGGACGGCGCGGAAGATCGCGTTGACCTCGTCCATGTCGACGTCGCCGGGGGCGAGGCGCAACAGCCCGGCCTCGGCGACGGCCAGCAGTTCGGCGCTCTCGTCGAAATAGGTCTGCTTGAAGCGGCTCAGATCGTCCATGGACGTGTCCCTCTATACCCCGGCAGGCCCCAATGGAGCCGTCTTGTCAGCCGCACACCTTCTGCACCACCGACACCAGCTTGTCGGGGTTGAAGGGCTTGACGATCCAGCCGGTCGCCCCGGCGGCGCGGCCCTCCGCCTTCTTCTTCTCGTCGGCCTCGGTGGTCAGCATCAGGATCGGCAGCGTGCGGTGGGCCGGGATGGCGCGCAGCTTGCGGATCAGGGTCAGCCCGTCCATCACCGGCATGTTCAGGTCGGTGATGACCAGATCGACCTTGCCGGCCGCCATCGCGGTCATGGCCTGCTGGCCGTCCGCCGCCTCCACCACGTCGTAACCGGCGCCCTTCAGCGTGAAGGTCACCATGTCGCGCATGGTGCGGGAGTCATCGACGGTCAAAACCTTCTTCTTCACGCTGCGCTCCATTGCTTCAGCCACGCCGCAAGGCCCAGATCCTCGCAGGCGTCGGTCAGGACCTCCGACGGGCCGGCGACCGCGAAGGCGGTGCCGCGCTCCGCCGCGTCGCGCGAGGCGACGACCAGGGCCTGGATGCAGGCGGCGCTGACCCGCTCCACCGCGTCGGCCTGGACGGTGACGTCGGCCGATGCCGCGAAGCCGGCGCGCAGGCTGTCCAGCAGCGGCTGCGCCATCGGCAGGTCGAGGTCGCTGGGCAGCCCCAGGCGAACCCGTCCGCCCTCCTCGCTCCACTTGATCAGGGTCACACCACTTCTCCGCTCGTCCGGACACCCGGTCCCGCTCCGCACCAGACCGGACGGTGCCAGAGCAGCCTCAAGGATTCGTTAAGTCCGGAACCTGCCACACGGAGAAGGGTCTTGGAACTCCGGGTTGACCGCAATCATTTTTGCGACAAGGCGGCGGCCCGCTTGGCGGCCGGTCAGGGGCTGCGTGTTCGAGCGCCGATCAGGGGACGGAATTCGGCCAGCACGGATTCGTAGACCGGCCGCTTGAAGGCGACGATCAGGCCGGGCAGTTCCTCGGCGTCGATCCATTTCCAGGCGTCGAACTCCGGGTGGGCGGTGTCGAGCCGGATGTCCTTGTCCGAGCCGGTGAAGCGGGCGAGCATCCACATCTGTTCCTGCCCGCGCCAGCGACCCTTCCACACCTTGCCCAGCAGATCGTCGGGCAGGTCGTAGCGGTGCGGCGCCACGGTCATGGCGAGGAACTCGGCCTTGGCGGTGCCGATCTCCTCCTCCAGCTCGCGGAAGGCGGCGGTGCGGGCGTCCTCGCCCTTGTCGATGCCGCCCTGGGGCATCTGCCAGTCGGCCTCCGACCCGCTGCGGCGGGCGACGAACACCTCGCCCCGGTCGTTCAGCAGCATGATCCCGACGCAGGGACGGTAGGGCAGGGCGGCGCGGTCGATCGGCGTTTTGTCGGCGGGGGTCTTCATGGGGCCATCGTCTTCTTATTGCTTCTGGATGTCGACCACCGCCGAGACCGGCGCCAGGACGAAGCCGCGGTCGGCCAGCGCCGTCATCCACAGCGCGATCCGCTCGATGGTCGTCGGGTAGGGGGAGGCCATGCCGACCGCCGCTCCGTTGGCCTTGGCGATCCCCTCCAGCTCGCGGAGCTGGTCGTCGATGGCGCCGCGCGACAGGTCGCGGTCGATGGTGCGGTCGGCCAGCGCGCGCGGCACCCCGGACAAGGTGGCGAGCGGGCCGGCGATGCTGCGCGGGTTGGCGCGGGCGTCGAGGAACAGCAGGCCGCGCGCCTTCAGCGCGTCGATCACCGGCTGGACGGCGGCCTGGTTGGCGGTGAACTTGCTGCCCGTCGTGCTGGTGATGCCGACATAGCCGACCGCCTTGCCGAGCGACCATTCCAGCCGCTCGATGTTGCGCTCGGGGGCCAGCATGCTGAGCAGCGCGTTGGGGCCGGGGTCGTCGCGCGGGTAGTTCTGCGGCTCCATCGGGACCGCGAGCATGACCTCGTGCCCCTTGGTCCGCGCCCGCTCGACCCAGTTGTCGAGCCGCTCGGCGTAGGGCACGAAGGCCAGCGTCACGCCGGGCGGCAGCTTCGCCAGGGCGTTGCCGGTGGTGACGCCGCTGATGCCCATGTCGGCCATGACGATGGCGATGCGCGGGCGCTTGTCGCCGGCCGGGAAGGGGCGGGCGTAGACCTGCCAGGGCTTGCGCCCGTCCTCGGCGATCCTCGGCAGTGGGCCGTTGCGGCTGTCCTCGACCAGGCCCGGCACCGGGGCCGGCACCAGAGTGGCGGCGGGGGCGGCCGCACCGGGCAGGGCGAGCGGCGCCGGGGCGGTGGAGGGCGGGGCGGCGGGCGGCGGGCTGGCGGCGGGGGGAGCCGGGGCCGCCGGTGGCGCGGCAGTCTGGGCAGGGAGAGTCTGGGCAGGGAGAGTCTGGGCGGCGGGAGCCTGGGCGGCCGGCGGCTGGGGAGCGGCCGGGGGCTTGGGAGTCACCACCGCCACCGTCGCCTTGGGGATGGCGGCCTCCCAGGCGGCGGTGGTCTCGGCGCCGTTCAGCGCCAGCCAGCCGGCAACCGCGCCGAGTCCGGCGGCGACCGCCGCCACGGCCCCGAGCAGGGCCCTGGACAGCGGCTTCCCCGAGGGCTTCCTTGGGCTGTCGTCGCCCAGGTCGGCGTGCGGGTTGCGCCGCCGCTTGAGCCGGGCGAGCCAGCCGGGACGGCCCCGCAAGTCGAACTTCAGACGACCGAGCAGCGCAGGGGCCTTCACGGCAGGATACTCCCGATCCGGTCAGCGCGCCGCGGCGCGCGACTGGAACAACGCGACGCCGCGCAGCAGATCCAGCGCGCGGGCGAGCTGGAAGTCGAAGGGCGGCTGGCCGTTCGCCGCCGCCGGAACCGGGGCGTCGGGATCGGCCGGCGCCGCCGCCGGCGGGGCGGCGGGCGTGGCACCCGGCGCCGCCGGGGGCGTCGTGTTGCTGGCGCCGGGGGCGCCGGCCGGCGGCTTGGTGGTCGCCGGGCTGGGCGCGCGGTTCTGGTTGGCCGGGTCGGTGTTGCGCAGGGCCCCCTTCAGGTCGGATTCGCGGCGGCGGGCGGCGGCGTTGGCCTCCAGATCCTCCAGCTTGGCGACGTGCACCTCGATGTCCGGGGTGATGCCGAGCTGCTGGATCGAGCGGCCCGACGGCGTGTAGTAGCGCGCCGTGGTCAGCCGCATGGCGCCGTGGCCGGGCAGCGGGATGATGGTCTGCACCGACCCCTTGCCGAAGGACTGGGTGCCCATGACGATGGCGCGCTTGTGGTCCTGGAGCGCGCCCGCGACGATCTCCGACGCCGAGGCCGAACCGCCGTTGATCAGGATCACCACCGGCAGCCCCTTGGCGAGGTCGCCCGGCTTGGCGTTGAAGCGGGTGCCCTCCTCCGACTTGCGGCCGCGCGTCGAGACGATCTCGCCCTTGTCGAGGAAGGTGTCGGACACCGACACCGCCTGGTCGAGCAGGCCGCCCGGGTTGTTGCGCAGGTCGAGCACGTAGCCCTTCAGCTTGTCGCCGACCTGCTGCTGGAGCGAGGCGATCGCCTTCTCCAGCCCGCTCTGGGTCTGCTCGTTGAAGCTGGTGATGCGGATGTAGCCGATGTCGCCCTCGGTGCGGTAGCGGACCGACTGCACCTTGATGACGGCGCGGGTCAGCGAGACCTCGAACGGCTCGCCGGCGTCGCCGCGGCGGATCGTCACCTTCAGCTCGCTGCCGACGGGCCCGCGCATCTTCTCGACGGCGTCGTTCAGGCTGAGGCCCATGACCGCCTCGCCGTTGAGCTGGACGATGAAGTCGCCCGGTTGCAGCCCGGCGCGGAAGGCCGGCGTGTCGTCGATCGGCGAGACGACCTTGACGAGGCCGTTCTCCATCGTGACCTCGATGCCGAGCCCGCCGAACTCGCCGCGGGTCTGCACCTGCATGTCCTGGAAGCTCTTCTTGTTCAGGTAGCTGGAATGCGGGTCCAGCGAGGTCAGCATGCCGTTGATCGCCGATTCGATCAGCTGCTCGTCGGTGACCTGCTCGACATACTCGGCGCGGACGCGCTCGAAGACGTCGCCGAACAGGTTCAGCTGCCGGTAGGTCTCCGACGAGTTGCTGGACTGCGCGGTGACGGTGGCGACGCCGGCACCCAGAAACACCAGGGCTGCCGCCGTGGCGGCACGCTTGATCATTCTCATCTACCCTTGTCCTTTCCCCTCCGGGGCGCCGAACCCGCGCTGCGGATTGATCGGCTGACCGTTTCGTCGCAGCTCGAAATAGAGATCCGGACTGCCGTCCGCCGGCATGACGGCGACCGGTTCCCCGGACGCCACCCGCTTGCCGACGGCCGTGTCGATCCGGCCCAAACCCGCAATCAAACTATGATATCCATTGCCGTGTTCCACGATCAAGATAAGGCCATAGCCTTTGAACGGGCCGGCGAACATGATCGATCCGCTTTGTGGCGCGACGACGGTCGCTCCGGCGCGGGTCTGCACCGTCAGGCCGCGGCTGGTGGCGCCGAAACGGTCGGTCTCGCCGTAGCGCGTGGTCAGCCGCCCGCCGGCCGGCAGCGTCAGGCCGGCGACGGCGGGCAGGCCGTCGGCGCGGCCGGCGGCATCCGGAGCGGGTGCCGAGCGGCGGGCGGCCAGCGCCTTCTCGGCGGCCTCGCGGGCGGCCTCCTTCGCCGCCGCCTCCCTGGCGCGCTGGTCCTCCGCCGCCTGGAGGGCGGCGGCCTTCTGCTCGGCGGCGCGGATCTCGGCCAGCTTGCGCTCGGCTTCCTTGCGCTCCGCCTCCTTGCGGGCGGCGAGCTTGCGCTCGGCCTCGCGCTGTTCGGCGAGGCGGCGTTCGGCTTCCCGGCGCTCGGCCTCGCGGCGTTCCGCCTCGCGCTTGGCGGCGGCCTCGGCGGCGGCGCGGCGCTCGGCCTCCAGCCGCTCCATCAGTTGACGCAAGTCGGTGGCCTGACCGGCGAGCGCGCCCATGCGCTGGGCGACCTGGACGCGTTCCTCCTCGGTCTGGCGCGACAGCTCCTCGCGGCGGGCGACGAGCCGGGCCATCTCGCCCTGCTTCGCCGCCAGCGCCACGCGGGTGGACAGCGCCTTGGCGCGCTGGGCGACCAGCTTTTCGCGGGTGTCGGACAGGGCGGTCAGCGCGGCGGCCAGCGCGTCGGCGCGGGCGCGCAGGGCCGGCACGGTGTCGCGCAGCAGCAGGGCGGAGCGCAGCGTGTCCACCGGCCCGTCCGGGCGGGCGAGCACCGCCTCCGGCGGCACGCGGGCCAGCCGTTGCAGGGCGCCGAGCAGCGAGGCGATCTGCTGGCGCTCGGTGTCGAGCCGGCCGGCGCGGTCGTGCTCCTCGGCCTCCAGGGCGGTGAGCGACTCCTCGAGCGCGTCGAGGTCGCGCTCCTGGGCGCGCGACTGGTCGGCGAGGCCGATCAGCTGGGCGCGCAGCTCGTCCAGCTCCTTCTGCTGGGCCTGCGATTTGCGTTCGAGCTGCTGCTGGCGCTGCTTGTCGGCCTGAAGTTCCTGCTCGACGCGCTTGAGGGCCTGGTTCGGCGATTCGGTCTGGGCGTGGGCGGGGTGGGCGAGGAGGAGCGCTCCGGCAAGAATCCACGCCCCCCCGGTCCAGCCCCCTCTCCCCCCCGGCGCAAGCGCAGCTTGCGCCGCCGACAGGCGAAGCGAAGCTGCGCCGAAAGGCGGGGAGAGGGGTGGGGTGAGGGGGAAATGCGGCGACACGCGTCCGGCAGACGGAGCCCCCTCACCCCGGCCCTCTCCCCGGGGGGGAGAGGGAGACACGGGCGGGTGGTGAGGGGGCAAGGCCATCCCCTACTCCGCCGCCGCGCGGGCGGCGTCGCGGGTCAGCAGGTTGCGGCCGGTCATCTCCGCCGGCTGGGGCAGGCCCAGCAGGTCGAGCAGGGTCGGGGCGATGTCGGCCAGACGGCCGCTGCCGATGCGGGCGCCGGCCGGGCCGTTGACCAGCACCAGCGGCACCTTGTCCAGCGTGTGGGCGGTGTGCGGGCCGCCGTTCTCCGGGTCCTTCATCAGCTCGCAGTTGCCGTGGTCGGCCGTCACCAGCATGGTGCCGCCGGCGCGGCGCACCGCCGCCTCCAGCCGGCCGAGGCTGGCGTCGACCGCCTCCACCGCCTTGATCGCCGCCGCCAGTATGCCGGAATGGCCGACCATGTCGGGGTTGGCGTAGTTGACCACGATCAGGTCGTACTTGCCCGAATCGACCGCCGCGACCAGCTTGTCCGTCACCTCGGCCGCCGACATCTCCGGCTGGAGGTCGTAGGTCGCGACCTTCGGCGACTGCACCAGGATGCGGTCCTCGCCGGGATAGACCCGCTCCTCGCCGCCGTTGAAGAAGAAGGTGACGTGCGGGTACTTCTCGGTCTCGGCGATGCGCAGCTGGGTCATGCCGGCCTCGCTGACCACCTCGCCCAGAACCTTGGTCAGGGATTTCGGCGGGAAGATGGTGGTCATCAGCTTGGCGAGCGACGACGAATACTCGACCATGCCGGTCACGGCCGACAGCGTCGGCAGCGCGCCGCGCTCGAAGCCGTCGAAGCCCGGCTCGACGTAGGCGGCGAGGATCTCGCGCGCGCGGTCGGCGCGGAAGTTCGCCATCAGGATGGCGTCGCCGTCCTTCATGCCGTCATAGCCGCCGACCACCGTCGGCAGGATGAACTCGTCGTACATCTCGGCGGCGTAGCTCTGTTCGATCGCCTGGATGGCGTCGTCGGCGCGCTCGCCCTGCCCGTGGGTCATCGCGGCGTAGGCCTTGCCGACGCGGTCCCAGCGCTTGTCGCGGTCCATCGCGTAGTAGCGGCCGATCACCGTCGCCACCTCGACGCCGGGCAGCTCGAACACGTCGGCGAGGAATTCGGCGACCTGCTCCTTGGCGCTCTGCGGCGGCACGTCGCGGCCGTCGGTGAAGGCGTGGATGGCGACCGGCACGCCCTCGCGCGCCAGGATGGCGGCCAGCGCCGCCATGTGCTCCTGGTGCGAGTGCACGCCGCCCGGCGACAGCAGCCCCATCAGGTGGCAGCGCCCGCCGGTCTTCTGCAAGGTCTTGACCAGATCGTAGAGCGCCTGGTTGCGCTCCAGGTCGCCGTTCAGGATGGCGTGGTCGATCATCACCAGATCCTGCATGACGACGCGGCCGGCGCCGATGTTCATGTGGCCGACCTCGGAGTTGCCCATCTGGCCCTTGGGCAGCCCGACCTCCTCCTCGCTGGCGTCGAGGAAGGCGGTCGGCTCGCCGGTCCACAGCCGGTCCCAGTTGGGGGTCTGGCCCTGCGCGATGGCGTTGTCGTCCCGTTCCTCGCGGTAGCCCCAGCCGTCCAGGATGCAGAGGACGACGGGCTTGGGCGGGGTCGAGGGGCGGCTGGTCTCGGTCATCGCGGGTCTACCTCTCACGGACGGTGGTTCGGGTCCGGCGCGTCGTTGGCGGCGCCGTTTTCGGGGTCAGGCTCTGTGATATGGGTGTCCGGCCAGGATTTGCTGCGCCCGATAGAGCTGTTCGGCCAGCATTCCGCGCACCAGCATGTGCGGCCAGGTCATCGGGCCGAAGGCCATCAGGAAATCGGCGCGCGCCCGCACCGCGTCGCCATGCCCGTCGGCCCCGCCGATCAGGAAGGCGATGTCGCCGGCGCCACGGTCGCGCCAGTCGCCGACCTTGGCGGCGAAGGCTTCGCTGGGCAGGGCCTTGCCGCGCTCGTCGAGCGCCACGACGATGGCCCCGGCGGGGATGGCGGCGAGCAGAAGCTCGGCCTCCTGCCGCTTCAATTCGTCGGAGGAGAGGCGCTTCTTCACCTCGACCTCCTTCAGGGTGAACGGCCATGTCAGCCGCCCGACATACTCGTCGAACAGGTCGCGCGTCGGTCCACCCCGCGACCGCCCGACGGCGGCGAGCCACACACGCATGGAACGCGGCCCTCCGCCCGGTTTCGCGTCAGGCCGTCAGCCGGGCCGCGTCGGACGCCGCCTGATCCGCCGGCAGCTCCAGACCCCACATCTTCTCGATGTTGTAGAAGGTCCGGACCTCGGGCTTGAACAGGTGGACGATGACGTCGCCGGCGTCGACCAGGACCCAGTCGGCCTGTTCGAGCCCCTCCATCTCGACCCGGCCGAGGCCGGCCTGCTTGAGCTTCTCCGACAGCTTCATGGCCATGGCGCCGATGTGCCGCGTGTTGCGGCCGGACGCGACGATCATGTAGTCCGCGAAGGTGGTCTTGCCGGCAAGGTCGATGACGGTGACGTTGTCCGCCTGGTCGTCGTCCAGGGACGTCTCGATGAGCGCCTTCAGGTCCTGCGGTTCGAGGATCTGGAGAACGGCGGCGGGCCGCGGAGCGGTCGCGGCCGTTTCGGTGTGCGTGGTGATGGTTCCAACCTCTTGCAACGGTGTCACGGTCCGGCGGCGCGTGCCTGCCGGATCGCCGTCGCCGAGGCCGTGTGCAGGGGGTTCCGGAAGAACATCCAGGCCGGCCGCTCGTGGCGCGCCAGCCCCTTGGCCCCATGCATGGACACCCGCCGACGGATGTAACGCCGGGCGGCCTGGCCGCCCAACGCATTCAAAGAATAGGTCGGGCGGGCGAAAACCGCAACCGGCACCGACTCGAAGATTCGCGTCCAGTGCCTCCAGCGGGGGATTTGCCGCAAATTGTCCGCCCCCATCAGCCAGACGAAGCGGGTTTTCGGAAAGTGCCGGGTCAGCGCCGCCAGCGTGTCGACGGTGTAGCGGGTGCCGAGATCGGTCTCGATCCCCGTGACCTCGATGCGCGGATGGGCCGCGACGCGGCGCGCCTCGGCCAGCCGCTCGGGCAGGGAGGCCATGCCGCACGTGGATTTCAGCGGGTTCTGCGGGCTGACCAGCCACCACACCCGGTCGAGCCCGAGCGCCTTGAGGGCGTAGAGCGAGATGTGCCGGTGCCCGGCGTGCGCCGGGTTGAACGAGCCGCCGAGCAGTCCGACCGTCAGCCCGGCGTAGAGCGGGCCGGAACGGAGGCGGGGGCCTGACCGTCCCCCTTTCGGGACTTTACCCTCTCCCCCCCGGGGAGAGAGGGCTTCATCACGGGTGGAGGAGGGGGACGAGGGGTTAGGGCCGGGTCTGGCCATCGCCGCGCACGACATACTTGTAGCTGGTCAGCTGCTCCGCCCCCACGGGCCCGCGGGCGTGGAACTTGTCGGTGGAGATGCCGATCTCCGCCCCCATGCCGAACTCGCCGCCGTCGGCGAACTGGGTCGAGGCGTTCCACAGCACGATGCCGCTGTCGATCCGGCCCAGGAAGCGCTCGGCCGCCGCCGAATCCTCGGTGAGGATCGATTCGGTGTGGTGCGAGCTGTGGCGGTTGATGTGGTCGATGGCGCCGTCCACCCCGTCCACCACGCCGCAGGCGATGATGGCGTCGAGGTATTCCGTGTCCCAGTCGGCGGCCTCGACCGGAGTCACGCGCGGGTCCGCCGCCTGGGCCGCCGCATCGCCGCGCACGGCGCAGCCGGCGTCCAGCAGATCCTTGACCAGCAGCGGCAGCGCCCGGTCCGCGATGGCGCGGTCGACCAGCAGGGTCTCCGCCGCGCCACAGATCGAGGTGCGGCGCATCTTGGCGTTCAGCACCACCTTGCGCGCCTTCTCCAGGTCGGCGGCGGCGTCGACATAGACGTGGCAGTTGCCGTCGAGATGCTTGATGACCGGCACCCGGCTCTCGTCGGCGATGCGCTGGATCAGCGACTTGCCGCCGCGCGGGATGATGACGTCGATGAACTCGCGCATCCGCAGCATGTGGCCGACCGCCGCGCGGTCGGTGGTGGGGACGAGCTGGATCGCCGCCTCCGGCAGCCCGGCCTCGCGCAGCCCCTGCGCCAGGCAGGACGCGATGGCGCGCGACGAGCGCACGCTTTCCGAGCCGCCGCGCAGGATGGCGGCGTTGCCCGACTTCAGGCAGATGCCGCCGGCGTCGGCGGTCACGTTGGGCCGGCTCTCGTAGATGATGCCGACGACGCCCAGCGGCACGCGGACGCGCTGGATGTTCAGGCCGTTGGGCCGCGTCCAGTCGGCCAGCACGCCGCCGATGGGGTCGGGGAAGTCGGCGATGTCCTCCAGCCCCTTGGCCATCGCCTCGATGCGCTTGTCGTCGAGCGTCAGGCGCTCCAGCATGGGGCCGGACAGGTCGCGCGCGTTGGCCAGATCCTCGGCGTTGGCGGCCTTGATCTCGGATGCCCGGGCGCGGATGGCCGAGGCCGCCGCTCTCAACGCCCGATCCTTGTCCGGTCCTGGCACGGTCGCCAGCGCGGCCGCGGCGGCGCGGGCCTTGCTGCCGAGGGACAGCATCTGATCGTGCAGGGCGTCGGTGGTGTCGAGCAGGGCGGACATGGCGCTCTCTCCGTGAAAGGGACGACGACCTTAACGAATAGTGCGCGACCGCGAAAGCGGCTGCGACGATCAGCACGGCCGACCCGACGAAAACGCAGTGGGCCGGGCGGCGGGGGGCGGGCATAGTCGCCGCGGATTTCTCCCTCGACGGGTAGGGTTATCGATGCTGACGCTGCTGCTGATCGTCTCCGCCTTCTTCGCCGGCGTGCTGAACGCGGTGGCCGGTGGCGGCAGCTTCCTGACCTTTCCAGCCCTGATCCTCGCCGGGGTGCCGCCGCTGAACGCCAACGCCACCAGCACGGTCGCGGTGGCGCCCGGCGCGCTGGCCAGCGCCTACGGCTACCGGCGCGAGCTGGGCAAGATCCGCGAGATCCATCTGCCCTCCTTCCTGGGGGTCAGCCTGGTCGGCGGGCTGCTGGGGGCGCTGTTGCTGCTGTGGACGCCGCAGCGGACCTTCGAGGTCATCGTCCCCTGGCTGCTGCTGTTCGCCACGGTGCTGTTCGCCTTCGGGCCGAAGGCGTCGGCCTGGATCCGCCGCAACGTCACGGTCGGTCACGGCGCGGTGCTGGTGACGCAGTTCTTCATCGCCATCTACGGCGGCTATTTCGGCGGCGGGATCGGAATCCTGATCCTGGCGACGCTCGGCGTCTTCGGGCTGACCGACCTGCACGCGATGAACGGGCTGAAGACGCTGGTGTCGGGCTGCCTGAACGCGGTGGCGGTGATCGCCTTCGTGGCCGGCGGCGCGGTCTACTGGACCGAGGCGCTGATCATGCTGGTCGCCGCGATGGCCGGCGGCTACGCCGGGGCGGCGGTCGCCCGCCGCATCCCGCCGCCGGTCCTGCGCCGGTTCGTCATCCTCGTCGGCGCGGCGATGACGGTCTATTTCTTCGTCACGAAGGGCTGAATCGGGGGCTGAGCTACCGCAGACCGGGGCCGCACAGCGCGTCCCAGTCGAGCGCCGCCGGATCCTCGACCCGGTAATCCACCGCGTCGAAGACGATGGCGGGGGTCTGCGGCCAGGCGATGGTCAGCATGCCGGCGGCCCGCGCGCTGCGGGCGCCGGTCGGGCTGTCCTCGATCACCGCGCAGGATTCCGGCGCGAGGCCCAGCGTCTCGGCCGCCCGCAGATAGGGCTCCGGGTGCGGCTTGCCGTTGGCGACGTCGTCGCGGCTGATGCTGAAGCGGAAATGCGGCAGGCCCATCGCGGCGAGGTTGGCGTCGACCACCGCCCGCCCGCTGTTCGACACGCAGGCCTGATCCAGGCCGCGCGCCGCGAAGCCCTCGACCAGCGCGAAGGCGCCCTCGCGCGGCTTCACCCCGGCGACGCGGGCGACGTAGAGCGCGTTGATCTCGTCGGCCCAGCGGGCGACCGTGACCGGCAGCGGCCGGATGGCGTGCAGCCGGTCGTAATAGTCGCGGAAGGCGACGCCGACCGAGGCCGCGCACTCCTCCTCGCTCACCTCGTGGCCGTAGCCGCGGCAGACCTCGATCATGGCGCGGTGGTGCCAGGGCTCGCTGTCCATCAGCGTGCCGTCGATGTCCCACAGGATGGCGCGGATCGGCGGACGCACGATGCTGGCGCTCACCGCACCACCAGATCGTCGCGGTGGACGATCTCGTCGCGGCCGCGATAGCCCAGGATGTCCTCGATCTCGTGGCTCTTGCGGCCGGCGATGCGGCGGACGTCCTCGGCGGCGTAGGCGGTCAGGCCGCGCGCCACCTCGCGCCCGTCCGGCGCCCGCACCACCACCACGTCGCCGCGGTCGAACTCGCCATAGACGGCGGTGACGCCGGCCGGCAGCAGGCTGGCGCCGTTGCCGAGCGCGCGCAGGGCGCCCTCGTCCACCGTCAGCACCCCGGCGGTGTTCACATGGCCGGCGATCCATGCCTTGCGGGCGCTCGACGGCTCGGCCGAGGGCAGGAACCAGGTGCAGGGCGCGCCGCCGTCCTCGGGGCGCTTCTCCAGCGCGGCCAGCGGGTTCAGGCGCTGGCCCTTGGCGATGATCATCCGGCAGCCGGCGGCGAGCGCCACCCGCGCCGCCGCGATCTTCGTCACCATGCCGCCGCTGCTGTAGCCGGGGGGCGGCTCGCCGGCCATGTCGACGATCGCCGGGGTCAGCTCGCGCACCAGCGGGATGTGGGTGGCGGCCGGGTCCTTGCGCGGGTCGGCGGTGTAGAGCCCGTCGATGTCCGACAGCAGGATCAGCGTGTCGGCGCTGATCATCTGGGCGACGCGGGCGGCCAGCCGGTCGTTGTCGCCGAAGCGGATCTCGGCGGTGGCGACCGTGTCGTTCTCGTTGATGACCGGGACGGCGCCCAGCTTCAGCAGCGTGTCGATGGTGCTGCGGGCGTTCAGGTGGCGCCGCCGCTCCTCGGTGTCCTCGCGCGTCACCAGCACCTGGGCGACGGTGACGTCGTGGCGGGCCAGCGTCTCCTGGTAGGCGTGGGCGAGCCGGATCTGGCCGGTGGCCGCCGCCGCCTGCTTCTCCTCCAGCTTCAGCGCGCGGCCGACGAGGCCGAGATGCTCGCGCCCGCAGGCGACGGCGCCGGAGGTGACGATCACCACCTCCTGCCCGCGCTTGCGGCAGGCGGCGACGTCGTCGGCCAGCGCGTCGAGCCATTCGCGGCGGATCCGGCGGGTCTCGCCATCGACCAGCAGGGCCGAGCCGATCTTCACGACCAGCCGGCGCGAGTCCAGCAGGGTGGGCGAGGCGAGCGGGGAGAGGGTCTCAAGCGCCATGGCGGCCGGTCCCGTCCTTGTCGCTGTTGCCGCCCTCTTCGGAGCCGCCCTCTTCGGAGCCGTCCTCTTCGGAGCCGTCCTCGGCATCGAGGTCGTCGCCTTCGTCCAGGGCGTCTTCAAGCTCTTCGCCGTCCAACTCCCCGCCCTCCAACTCCCCGCCCTCCAACTCCTCGTCTTCCAACGCCGCGTCGTCGTCCTCGCCGCCGACCCACTCGCCGAGTTCCTCGTCCCATTGCATCTCGTCGTCGTCCGGCAGCTTCTGGCCGACCGGCGGGCGCGGGATGGAGCGGGTGACCGGCGCGTGGATGACGTCGGGCTCCTCCTCCTTCGACTCCTTGATGGCGGTGAGCAGCCGGTACAGCACCTTCTGCACGCCCTGGCCGGTGGCGCCGGACAGCACCATGACCTCGGCGCCCGATTCGGCCTCCAGCGCCGCCTTCTTCTCCTCGACCTCCTCGTCGAGCAGGGCGTCGGACTTGTTCAGCCCGATCACCTCCAGCTTGTCGGCGAGGTTGCCGCCATAGGCCTTCAGCTCGTTGCGGATGGTGCGGTAGGAGGCGACGACGTCCTCGGCGGTGCCGTCGATCAGGTGCAGCAGGATGCGGGTGCGCTCGACATGGCCGAGGAAGCGGTCGCCCAGCCCATGCCCCTCGTGCGCGCCCTCGATCAGGCCGGGGATGTCGGCGATGACGAACTCCTCGTCGCCGGCGCGGACGACGCCCAGGTTGGGGGCCAGCGTGGTGAAGGGGTAGTCGGCGATCTTCGGCTTGGCCGCCGTGGTCGCCGCGAGGAAGGTCGACTTGCCGGCGTTGGGCAGCCCCAGCAGGCCGGCGTCGGCGATCAGCTTGAGGCGCAGCCACACCCACTGCTCCTGCCCCGGCCAGCCGGGGTGGAACTTGCGGGGGGCGCGGTTGGTCGGCGTCTTGAAATGCGCGTTGCCGTGCCCGCCGTCGCCGCCGCGCAGGAAGACGCGGCGCTGCCCAGGCTCGGTCAGGTCGAGCAGGACGGTTTCCTGATTCTCGTCGAGGATCTGGGTCCCGACCGGCACGCGCAGCACCACGTCGTTGCCACGCGCGCCGTTGCGGTTGGCGCCCATGCCGTGGTTGCCGCGCTGGGCCTTGAAATGCTGCTTGTAGCGGTAGTCGATCAGCGTGTTCAGGCCTTCCGCGACCTCGATCACCACATCGCCGCCGCGGCCGCCGTCGCCGCCGTCCGGTCCGCCGAACTCGATGAACTTCTCGCGGCGGAACGCCACGGCGCCGGGGCCGCCGTCGCCGCTCTTCAAGAACACCTTGGCCTGATCGAGGAACTTCATCGTGGGACCTTGCCCGTCAGCGGATCACAGAAAACCAAAACAAAAATCGGGGGCCGGTCGCCCGGTCCCCCGACTTTATCCCACAACCGTGCGCGCCTGGTAAACCGGCAGCGCGACGACCCGGTTACTCCGCGGCGACCGCCGGGACCTGGTCGTTGGCGGCAACCACGTTCACGTAGGTGCGGCCGTTCGAGCTGTGCTTGAAGAAGACCTGACCGTCGGCCATCGCGAAGATGGTGTGGTCGCGGCCGAGACCGACATTCTCGCCCGGGTGGAACTTCGTGCCGCGCTGGCGGACGATGATGTTGCCGGAGATGACGTTCTCGCCGCCGAAACGCTTCACGCCGAGACGGCGACCAGCGGAATCGCGGCCGTTGCGGGACGAGCCGCCTGCCTTTTTGTGTGCCATGGGGTGTTGCTCCTGTCCTTAAAAGACGCCGGCCGATCAGGCTGCGCCGTTGATCCCGGTGATGCGCAGGACGGTGAGGTCCTGGCGGTGGCCGTTCTTACGGCGGTAGTTCTGGCGGCGCTTCTTCTTGAAGACGATGATCTTCGGGCCGCGATCCTGGGCGACCACCTCGGCCACCACGGCGGCGCCGGCCACCGTCGGGGTGCCGATCGTCGTGTTGCCGGCGTCGCCGACCATCAGCACGTCGTCGAGCGTGATGGAAGCGCCAGCTTCAGCTTCGATCTTTTCAACACGGATCACGTCGCCATTGGCGACCTTGTACTGCTTGCCGCCGGTGCGGATCACTGCAAACATCGTCGTCACTGCCTATGTCAAAACAAACGGCGGGCTGCTCGCCCACCGTTCGATGCGCAAGCCCGTTCATGGGAGCGGGGATCTATACGCAGCTGCCGCCGCGAGTCAACAGGGTTGGTGATGCGATTGTTCGCATTTTTCCGCAAAAAGGGCTTGCGCGGGGGCAAGCGTTTGGTTAGGTTCCCGCCACCCCGGAAACGGGGGCGCGGAGGGGTGGCAGAGTGGTCGATTGCACCGCACTCGAAATGCGGCATACCTGTGAGGGTATCGAGAGTTCGAATCTCTCCTCCTCCGCCAGAATTTTTCCGGAGCGTCGAGGCAAGGGCCTCCGCTCCGGGTCTTCGAGAAGCTGACGATCCCTGGTCTTGGACCGGAACGACGAACCGCCCTGCTCACCGGCACGGCGGTTTTTTCGTTTCGGGCGGTTTTTTCGTTTCGGGATGCCGGCCGCGATGAGGCGGCCGCCCCGCCGCCGCTTCAGCGGAAGGTGATGTAGCTGTCCAGCGCGGCGCGGCGCAGCGATTTCAGGATGTGCGGCGCCGCCCCGGTGGCGATGATGCGCCCGTTGGCCTCGCGGCAGCGGTTGGCCAGGATGAACAGCATCCCGACCGCGGCGGAATCGATGAAGGTGACGAAGCGCAGGTCGAGCGGGACCACCGGCCGGTTGCCGAAATCCCATTGTCCCAGCATGGCGTGGAACTTCGGCCCGTCCTCGTAGGTGCAGCGGCCCGACAGCAGGATGCCGTCCTGTCCGTCCACGGGGGTGAAGGCGTACTCCATGCGTGCGTCCCGAAAAGATAAAATGCAAACTTTCTTCATGGGACCACGAAGTTTTCCGCAGTGCAAGAGCGTGAAATGAGCGATTTGTAACGTGTGCCGACGGCGCCGGTCCGATTGCCGGCCGCCCGGACTGGACAAAGCGGGCATGCGCCTATATCTGGTGGGCGCCCCCGGCCGGACGGCCCAGACGTTCCGTCAGCGGGGCTCGCAAACCCGGTTCCGCCAACCAGCAAGCCCCGACGACGCCGGCCGACCGTCCGCCCCGGACCTTCGCCGCCGCCCCGGCGTTGCCTCGTTCCAAAGGGAGGGTGCCGCGATGCACGCCGATCCCCAGACGCCGAACCCCCGGCCCTCCGCCCCGTCGCCGCGCGACGAGGGGGAGGACGAACGCCGCTACGGCGTCGAGCCGGAGTTCGTGGACGAGATCGTCACGCTGCTGCGCGCCCGCGAGCGCGACGCCGTGCGGGCCCTGCTCGACGGGCTCCACGCCGCCGACATCGCGGATCTGATCGAGCAGATCGATCCGGCCGAGCGCGACGGGCTGATCGAGATCCTGCGCCCCGGCTTCGACGGCGAGGTGCTGTCCTACCTGAACCCCGACCTGCGCGAGGCGGTGGTCGGGCGGTTCGAGCCGCGGGAACTGGCCGCCGCCGTCGCCGAACTGGACACCGACGACGCCGTCGACGTCATCGAGGATCTCGACGAGGAGACGCGCGCCCGCATCCTGGAGAATCTGCCGGCCGAGGACCGCGCGCTCGTCCAGGAGAACCTGACCTACGACGAGGGCAGCGCCGGCCGCATGATGCAGCGCGATCTGGTCGCGGTGCCGGAATTCTGGACGGTGGGCAAGACCATCGACCATATCCGCGCCGCCACCGACGATCTGCCGGAGGATTTCTACGACATCTTCATCGTCGATCCCATGCACCGGGTGGTCGGCGCGGTGCCGCTGTCGCGCCTGCTGCGCCAGCGCCGCACCGTGCGCATCGCCGATCTGGTGACCGGCGAGGTCGACGCCATCCCCGCCACCATGGACCAGGAGGAGGTGGCGAACCTCTTCCGGCAATACGCGCTGGTCTCCGCCCCGGTGGTGGACACGGCCGGGCGGCTGATCGGCGTCATCACCGTCGACGACGTCGTCCACGTCATCGACGAGGAGGCCGAGGACGACCTGCGCAAGCTGAGCGGGTCGGGCGACACCGGCGTGTTCAGCGGCATCGGCGCCATCGCCCGGTCGCGGGTCGGCTGGCTGACCGTCAACCTGGGCACCGCCTTCCTCGCCTCGGCCGTCATCTCGCTGTTCGAGGGAACCATCGAGCAGATCGTCGCGCTGGCGGTGCTGATGCCGATCGTCGCCTCGATGGGCGGCAACGCCGGCACCCAGACGCTGACCGTCGTCGTCCGCGCGCTGGCGACGCACGAGCTGTCCTCGGCCAACGCGCTGCGGGTGGTCGGCAAGGAGGTGCTGGTCGGGCTGATCAACGGCGCCATCTTCGCGGTGATGGTGGGGGTGATCGCGCTGGTCTGGTTCGGCCCGATGATCGGGGTGGTGATCGCCTGCGCGATGATCATCAATCTGGTGATCGCCGGCCTGTGCGGGGCGCTGATCCCGCTGGGGCTGGAGCGGATCGGCGTCGATCCGGCGGTGGCGAGCGCGGTGTTCCTCACCACCGTGACCGACGTGGTCGGCTTCTTCGCCTTCCTGGGGCTGGCGGCGGCGATCCTTCTGTGATGCGGAAACGATCCGCCGCCTGAACGATTTCCTCTTGCAAAAGCCGGCGCCGGCCGGAAATAGTGGTTGCATTGGCTTGGGGTGCCGCGCGGTGGTCGCGCGGCTGAGATCACACCCATCGAACCTGTCTGGGTAATGCCAGCGAAGGGAGCCGTTGCATGGTCCATGCACCGAATCCGCGTTTCCACGCGCACCCGTCCGCCGGGGCGCGTCCGTCCGTCGCCATCCTGGGGGCCGGCTGCATCGGCCTGTCCATCGCCTGGAGACTGGCGGCGTCCGGCTGTTCCGTCGACGTCTTCGATCCCGGCGGGGCCGGGCGCGGCGCCACCCACGCCGCCGGCGGCATGCTGGCGGCCTGCGTCGAGACGGAGCCCGGCGAGGAAGGCCTGCTGCCGCTGACCCGCGCCTCGCAGGCCCTGTGGCCGGGCTTCGCGCGCGAGTTGGAGGAGGCGAGCGGCCTGTCCGTCGATCTGCGGACCGACGGCACCATGGTCATCGCGCTGACCGCCGACGACGCCGCCAAGGTCCGTTTCCTGCACGGGTTCCAGCGCGGGCTCGGCCTGCCGGTGGAATGGCTGACCGGGGCGGAGGTCCGCCGACGCGAGCCGTACCTCCAGCCCGGCGTGGCCGGCGCCCTGTTCTGCCGCGAGGACCATCAGGTCGACAACCGCAAGCTCGCCGCCGCCCTGCTGCGCGCCGCGCGGGCGGCGGGCGCGCGGATCCACGAGCGCTGCGACGCTCCCGCCCTGCTGGTCTCCGGCGGGCGCGCCGCCGGGGTGCGGGTCGGCGACGTCACCGTCTCGGCCGACCGGGTGGTGCTGGCGGCCGGCGCCTGGTCGGGGCTGGTCGACGGGCTGCCGCCCGTGGCGAAACCGCCGGTGCGGCCGGTGAAGGGGCAGATGGTCTGCCTGCGGATGGACGCCCGGCTGCCCCTGCTGCGGCACGTCGTGTGGACGCCGGGCACCTACCTGATCCCGCGCCTGGACGGCCGCCTGCTGATCGGCGCCACCACGGAGGAGCGCGGCTTCGACGACCGGCTGACGGCCGGCGGCCAGTTCGCGCTGCTGGAGGGGGCGTGGCGCGCCCTGCCGGGCGTCGCCGAACTGCCGATCGAGGAGAGCTGGGCCGGCTTCCGCCCCGGCAGCCGCGACGACGCGCCGATCCTCGGCGAGACCCCGGTGGAGGGGCTGATCCACGCCACCGGCCACCACCGCAACGGCGTGCTGCTGACCCCCATCACCGCCGACGGCATCGCCCGGCTGATCCTGACCGGCGAGACCGACCCGGTGATGCGCCCCTTCGCCGCCAGCCGATTCGCGCCGAAGGGAGCCGCCGCATGACCGCCGCCGCCTCCATCCGCGTCAACGGCCGCGAGGAACCGCTGGCCGCCGGATCCGTCGCCGAGCTGCTGGCCGGGCGCGGCATCGCCGAGGATGCGCGCGGCGTCGCCGTGGCGCTGAACGGCGCCGTGCTGCCGCGCCGCCGCTGGACCGGCACCGCGCTGACCCCCGGCGATTCCCTGGAAATCGTCCGTCCGATCCAGGGCGGCTGAGGACAACCGATCATGACCGATACCATTGGCAACGACACCCTGGCCATCGCCGGGCGCGACTTCGGCTCGCGCCTGTTTCTCGGCACCGCCGGCTACCCCAACCAGCAGGTCATGCTCGACGCGCTGGCGGCGAGCGGCACCGAACTCGCCACCATGGCGATCCGCCGCATCAGCCTGGACGGCTACGCGGAGAGCCTCGTCGACGTGCTGAACGGCGCGCTGGGCGGCCGGGTGGGGCTGCTGCCCAACACCGCCGGCTGCCTGACCGCCAAGGAGGCGGTGCTGACCGCGCAGCTCGCCCGCGAGGCGCTCGACACGCCCTGGATCAAGCTGGAGGTCATCGGCGACCGCGAGCTGCTCTACCCCGACGTCGAGGAACTGCTGCGCGCCACCGAGGAGCTGGTGAACGACGGCTTCGTCGTGCTGCCCTACTGCAACGACGATCCCGTCACCTGCCGCAAGCTGGCCGACCTGGGGGCGGCGGCGGTGATGCCGCTCGGCGCCTTCATCGGCTCGGGCCTGGGCATCCGCAACCCGCACGCCATCGAGACGATCTGCGCCCGCAGCCCGGTTCCGGTGGTGCTCGACGCCGGCATCGGCACCGCGTCGGACGCGGCAAGGGCGATGGAGCTGGGCTGCTCCGCCGTGCTGCTCAACACGGCGGTGTCGAAGGCGCGCGACCCGGTGCGGATGGCGGCGGCGATGCGCGACGCGGTGGCCGCCGGGCGCGGCGCCTTCACGGCCGGGCGCATGCCGATGCGCGCCTTCGCCGAGCCGTCCAGCCCGCAGCTCGGGCTGATCGGGGGCTGAGCGCGGTCGGGAGCCATCCCAACCAGGGCCAGCCAGGGCCATGGGCGACTCGCTCAACCCTTCTTGTAGGCGCCCGTCTTCGGGTCGGGCTGGGCGTCGTTGAGGACGCGGGCGTCCTCGTTCGTCATCGACTGGACCGTGCAGGCGGTCGAGTTTCCGTTGCGGAACAGGTAGATCAGCTTGCGGTCGGCCTTCTTCTGCGGGTCGTGCAGGTTCAGGCCGTGGCCGAAGGCGACGCCCAGCACCTCGCCCTTGAAGAAGGCGCGGAAGCGCATCGGCATCAGTTCGCGGAAGCGGCGGGCGGCGCAGTCCTTGCTGAGATCCTTCTCGAACCGGCCGGCCTTGCGCCAGTCCTGGGTGGAGCGGATCGTCATCCATTGCGGCGGCAGCGGAAACTTGGTGAGCGGCGGCGCGATCGGCAGGTCGCGGCCGGGCGGAACCGGCGCCATATGGTCGGGCTCGGTGCGGTCGAGTGGTCCGGCGAGGGCGGAAGGGGCCAGGAGACCCAGCAGGAGAACGGCGAGACTCCCCGCCCGCCATCCCCCTTCCCGGGGGAAAGAGGGGGAAAGCCAGGGAGTGGGAATGGGCCGGCGGTCAGATTCGGACATCGAAGCCTTCCTTGCGAATCGCCTTGCCCATCGCCTCCGCCGCTTCGGCGCCCTTTCCGCCGAGGGCGGTGGGCAGCAGGCCCTTCAGGTCGAGCGACAGGCTCAGGCTCCCGTCGGTGGCCGGAGCCCCCTTCGGAATCAGGGTCGCCGCCCCCTCCAGCCCCTCGGGCCGGCCCGTCATGCCCCCCTGCAAGGCCCGCATGATGCCGTCCAGCTCGTCCGCGCCGAAGCCGTCGGCCCGGATGGTCAGCCCCTGCGGCCGGGCGCTTTCCGACACCCGCGCCATCGACAGGCTGGAGCGGTCGAGGTTGAGGCCCGGCGGCGTGCCGTCCTGCCGCAAGGCCAGTTCCACATTGGCGACCTCGACCGAGACGGCGGTGGCGTCATGATGTCCGGCGCCGGACGGGGCGAGCGGGCGGGCCTCGCCGGGCGGACCGTCGATGCGCCCGAAGGCGGCCTTGCGGTCGTCCTCGCCGAAGCGGCCGGTGAAGCCCTTCACCGCCTCCCCGACGGCGTCGTCCTCCAGCCCGAACGCCGCCAGCATGCGGCCGAGGTCGCGTCCCATGGCCTCCATCACCTCGCCGAGGCGCTCGGCGAAGGCGTCGCCGTACTCCGGCGCCCTTTGCGGGGAGGCGAGCGCGTCGTCGTCGGCCCCGTCGGCGGGACCGGGCAAGGGCTTGGCAAGGCCGTCCAGGGTGGCGCTGAGCAGGACGGCCGGGCCGGACGGGGTACGGGCCGGCGTGGCGGCCGTCTTCGCCCTGCCGTCCGGCGTCTTGCCGGCCGCCTTCTCCTTGGCCTCCGCCGCCTTGGTGAAGGCGCTGGCGAGCCTGGATTTCAGAGAGCCGATGCCCGACCCGCTCACGACCGCCTCCCCTCCGTTCCACGGGACCACGCCGCCCATCCTGCGGCCGGCATGGTTAGCGGAATCCTAATGGATGGAACCGGGCATGGAGCGAAAGCGGGTCAGGCGGTGGCGCGCTGCTCGAAGGGGCCGTCGCCGGGGTCGTCGGCGGGCTCCGTCGCCACGTCGCGGACCAGCGCCGCCGGGGGGCCGCGACGGCAGGCCTCCAGCATGCGGTCGACGGCGTCGGGCGGGCCGGCGAACAGCGCCTCGACCGTGCCGTCGGAGCGGTTGCGCACCCAGCCCGACAGGCCCAGCGCTCCGGCCGTCTCGACGGTCCAGCCACGGTACCACACGCCCTGGACGCGCCCGGACATCCAGGCGCGCACGGCCTTGCGCGGGGCTTTGCCCGGGGTTGGGGCAGTCACGCCGTCCCCCCGGCGCGCTTGCGCTCCTCCTCGTCGAGCAGCGCCTTGCGGGACAGCTTGCCGATCATCGTCTTGGGCAGCTCGCCGCGGAACTCGATGTGCTTGGGCATCTCGATGGGGGACAGCTTGTCCTTCAGGAAGGCGATCAGCTCGTCCGACGTCAGGCTCTGGCCGTCGTCGACCCGCACATAGGCCTTCACCGTCTGGCCGCGGTACTCGTCGGGGATGCCGGCGACCACGCATTCGGCGACGGCGGGGTGCAGGTAGATCGCCTCCTCGACGTTGCGCGGGTAGACGTTGAAGCCGCTGCACAGGATCATGTCCTTGATGCGGTCGACGATGGTGGTGTAGCCGTCCTCGTCCATGATGCCGACGTCGCCGGTGTGCAGACGGCCGTCCACCAGCGTCTGCGCCGTCTCCGCCGGCTTGTTCCAGTAGCCCTTCATCACCTGCGGGCCGCGGATGCAGACCTCGCCCTTCTCGCCGGGGGGCAGGACGCGGCGCGGCTCCTCCAGGCTGACGATCTCGATCACCGTGCCGGGCAGCGGCAGGCCGATCGAGCCCTTCTTCGACGGGTGCAGGACCGCCGGGTTGCAGGTGGCGACCGGCGAGGATTCCGAGAGACCATAGCCCTCGACCAGCGTGCAGCCGGTGGTGCGCTCGAACGCCTCCTTGACCTCCAGCGGCAGAGGCGCGCCGCCCGACATGCAGAAGCGGATCGAGGACAGGTCGTGCTCCTTCAGCCGCTTGTGGTGGTTGATCGCGGTGTAGATGGTCGGCACGGCGGGGAACAGGGTGATGCGCTCCTTGGCCAGCGTCTCCATCACCTGGTCCAGTTCGAAGCGCGGCAGCAGGACGATCTCCGCCCCCATGCGCAGGCCGAAGTTCATCACCGCCGTCATCGCGAAGACGTGGAACAGCGGCAGCACGCCGAGCAGCTTTTCCTGGCCGGAGTGGTCCTGGCCGGGGGCGCGCTCCTTCGCCTCGTACCACGCCGCGCACTGCACCGTGTTGGCGTAGAGGTTGGCGTGGGTCAGCATGGCGCCCTTGGGCACGCCGGTGGTGCCGCCGGTGTATTGCAGGACGGCGACGTCCTCGCGCGGGTTGATGGAGACCGGGTTCAGGCGGCCATCGTTGGCGACCAGCGTCTTGAAGGAGAGATGGCGGTCGTCCGACGGGATCGACGCGATGTCGGCCCGCTTGGCGATGGGGAACAGCCAGTTCTTCGGGAAGGGCAGGATCTCGGCCATCCGGCAGATCACCAGCCGCTTCAGCGGGGTTTCCTCCAGCATCCGCGCCATCTTGCCGTAGAGCAGCTTGAGGTCCAGCGTCACCATCATGTCGATGCCGCTGTCGTTGATCTGGTGGACCAGTTCGCGCTCGGCGTAGAGCGGGTTGAAGTTCACCACCGTGCCGCCGGCCTTCAGGATGCCGAAGAAGCAGACGATGTAATAGGGCGTGTTGGGCAGGAACAGCCCGACCCGCGTGCCCTTGCCCACGCCGGCGGCCTGGAAGCCGCGCGCGGCGCGTTCCACCATGCGTCCCACCTCGCGGTAGCTGGTGGTCTTGCCGAGGAAGTTCAGGCAGGTCTTGTCGCCATGGCGGGCCACCGCCTCGTCCAGCAGGACCGGCAGGGGCAGGGCCGGGATCGGCATCCCCCAATCGACGCCCGGCGGGTAGGACGCGAGCCAGGGAAAATCGGAAAGCTTGCGGGCCGCTTCACCCATGCGTGTTTCCTCCCAAGGTTTCTTGTTCGCTGCGCGCCGCTCTTTGGCGACGCATGCGGCAATCCTATACCCCATGGGGAAGGATTGTCCCCTGCTTGAAAGATGGGCACGCCACCCCGGCGAACAAGCCTCGGCACAACTCCACGCGGCGCGGCTCCACGGGCTGTCAGCGCAGCCGGTGCGCGACCTCCACCGCCATCCATTCCGGCAGCCCGACCGACTCGCCGTCGGTGAGCACCGCGACGGAAACCGGGCGCGGGCCGGGCACATGGTAGGCGGCGACGGCGACGCCGGGCCCGCAGCCGATGTAGCCCCAATAGGGGCCGGCGCTGGGGTCCAGCTCCACCATCAGCCCCATCCCGTAGGACGGTTCGACCCAGGGCCGCCCGCCCAGCGGGGCCTTGACCGGCAGCCCGTCGCGCATGCGGCGGAACAGCGCGTCGGGCAGGTAGCCCGGCGTCGACAGGCCATGGATGAAGCGGGCGGTGTCGCCCGCCGTCATGGCGGCCACGCCGTGCGCCACCCAGCCGGGGTGGTAGCGGTCGACCACCAGCTCGCCGGGGAAGGCCGGGCTCGGCCCGAACAGCAGGGCCGCCAGCTCCGACCGCCGTTCCGGCAGGGTCGCCGAGGTCAGCCCGAGCGGACGGAAGACCTCCGTGGCCAGCACGGTGGCGAGCGTCGCGCCGCCGGCCCGCTCCAGCAGCCGGCGGATCAGGAGATAACCGATGCTGGAATAGGCGAAGACGCCGACCGGCGGGCCCTCGACGCCGCAGCGGGCAAGAAATTCGTCGCCGCTCCATGGCTCGTCGCCGGCGGCGATGGCCGCGCGGTATTCCTTCCGGCCGCCGTAGTTGGGCAGGCCGGCGCGGTGGGACAGGATGTCGGCGACCGTCACCGACGCCGGGCGTCCGGCCAGTTCGGGAAGCCAGCGCTCGGCCGGTCCGTCCAGATCGACCACGCCGCGCGCGGCCAGCCGCAGGACGGCGGCGGCAAGGATCGTCTTGGTCAGGCTGTAGAGCAGGGCGCGGCGGTCGGTGGCGGGCTTCAGGCGGACGAAGCCGGACCGCGCCAGGCTGACGTTCCAGCTCCGGTCGCCGCTGAGGATCGACAGGGTTGCGATGCGCGCCCCCTGCCCGTTGCCGCGGTCGGCCTCCTCGTTCAGCAGACCCTTCAAGGACTCCACCAGCTCCGCCATGCCGGCCGCATCGTCCAGAACCTCACCCATCGCACGCAGTCTCCCGTTCATCAAATGCACCGCTAATGCCCTTGATACGACGGGGTGGCCGGCTTGGTTTCGATTCTGTAACATCCGGGGGACTCCTGATGGGATCGCCCTGGATGACTCTGTTAACGTTTGGGTAAGCTGGCGGACCCTTGCGGTATTCAGATCACGGAAACACCGCCGTCACGGGCGTGGACGGCACGAAAAAGCCCCCTCTTCCGCGGAGGAAGAGGGGGCTTCCGTTTCGGCGAGCCCTGCGTCGGACGCGCGTCAGTCGCGCTTGACGGTGTCGCTGTCCAGCGCGGCCTGGGCGGCGGCGAGGCGGGCGATCGGCACGCGGTAGGGCGAGCAGGACACGTAATCCAGCCCGATCTTCTCGCAGAAGGAGATGGAGGCCGGGTCGCCGCCATGCTCGCCGCAGATGCCGAGCTTGATGTTGGAGCGGACGGCACGGCCGCGCTGGGCGGCGATGTCGATCAGCTCGCCGACGCCGGTGGCGTCCAGCGTCTGGAACGGGTCATGCTCCAGGATGCCCTGGCGCTGGTACTCCGGCAGGAAGGCGCCGGCGTCGTCGCGCGACAGGCCGAAGGTGGTCTGCGTCAGGTCGTTGGTGCCGAAGGAGAAGAACTCCGCCGACTGGGCGATGTCGCCGGCCCGCAGGGCGGCGCGCGGCAGCTCGATCATGGTGCCGACGAGGTATTCGATCTCCTGGCCGGTGGCGGCCTTGACCTCGGCGGCGGCCTTGTCGATCACCGCCTTCAGGATGTCGAACTCCTTCTGGGTCATGATCAGCGGGATCATGACCTCCGGCGTCACCGTCGAGCCGCTGGTCTTCGAGACCTCGGCCGCCGCCGCGAAGATCGCGCGGGCCTGCATCTCGTAGATTTCCGGGTAGGTGATGCCGAGGCGGCAGCCGCGATGGCCGAGCATCGGGTTGGCCTCGTGGAGCTGGACCGTCCGGTGGCGCACCCGCAGCGGGTCGGTGCCGGTGGCCTTGGCGACCTCGTCCATGTCCTGCTCGGTGTTGGGCAGGAACTCGTGCAGCGGCGGGTCGAGCAGGCGGATCGTCACCGGCAGGCCGGCCATGATCGTGAACAGATCGACGAAGTCCTGCTTCTGGAAGGGCTCCAGCTTGGCCAGCGCGGCGCGGCGGCCCTCCTCGCTCTCGGCCAGGATCATCTCGCGGACGGCGAGAATGCGGGCCGGGTCGAAGAACATGTGCTCGGTGCGCGACAGGCCGATGCCCTCGGCGCCGAACTTGCGCGCGGTGCGGGCGTCGAGCGGCGTCTCGGCGTTGGTGCGGATCTTCATGCGGCGGATGCCGTCGGCCCAGCCCATCAGCGTGGCGAAGTCGCCCGACAGCTCCGGCTGGATGGTCGGCACCTCGCCCAGCATCACCTCGCCGGTCGAGCCGTCGATGGTGATGACGTCGCCTTCCTTCACGGTGACGCCGCGCACCGCCATCTGCTTGGCCTTGACGTCGATGCGCAGGTCGCCGGCGCCCGAGACGCAGGCGCGGCCCATGCCGCGCGCCACGACGGCGGCGTGGCTGGTCATGCCGCCGCGGCTGGTCAGGATGCCGCGCGCCGCGTGCATGCCGTGGATGTCCTCCGGCGAGGTCTCGATGCGGCAGAGGATGACGGCGTCGCCGACGGCGGCCATCTGCTCGGCTTCGTCGGCGGTGAAGACCACCTTGCCCGAGGCGGCGCCCGGCGAGGCCGGCAGGCCCTTGGCGATCACCTTGCGGTCGGCCTTGGGGTCGAGCGTCGGGTGCAGCAGCTGGTCGAGCGAGGCCGGGTCGATGCGCTTGATCGCCTCGTTGCGGTCGATGACGCCCTCGTTCGCCAGATCGACGGCGATCTTCAGGGCCGCAGGCGCGGTGCGCTTGCCGTTGCGGGTTTGCAGCATGAACAGCTTGTTCTGCTGGACCGTGAACTCGATGTCCTGCATGTCGCGGTAGTGCTTCTCCAGCGTGAGGCGGACCTCGTTGAGCTGGTTGAACACCTCCGGCATGACCTCCTCCATGGCGGGGAGGTCGGACTTGTTGGCGATCTTGCCGGCGACGGTCAGGTGCTGCGGCGTGCGGATGCCGGCGACCACGTCCTCGCCCTGGGCGTTGACGAGGTATTCGCCGTAGAAGGCGTTCTCGCCGGTCGACGGGTTGCGGGTGAAGGCCACGCCGGTGGCGCAGTCGTCGCCCATGTTGCCGAACACCATGCACTGCACGTTGACGGCCGTGCCCCAGCTCGCCGGGATGTCGTGCAGGCGGCGGTAGGTGATGGCGCGGGCGTTCATCCACGAGCCGAAGACGGCGCCGATGGCGCCCCACAGCTGCTCCTGGACGTCCTGCGGGAAGGGCTTGCCCAGCTCGCGCTCGACGGCCTTCTTGTATTCCTCGATCACGGCCTGCCAGTCGGCGGCGGTGAGGTCGGTGTCGAGGCTGTGGTTGCGGTCGCGCTTGTGGCCGTCGAGGATGTCCTCGAAGTGATGGTGGTCCACGTCGAGCACGACGTTGGAGTACATCTGGATGAAGCGGCGGTAGCTGTCGTAGGCGAAGCGCGCGTCACCCGAGCGCTGGGCGAGGCCGCGCGCCGTGATGTCGTTGAGGCCGAGGTTGAGGACGGTGTCCATCATGCCGGGCATCGAGGCCCGAGCGCCCGAACGCACCGAGACCAGCAGCGGATTGGCCGGATCGCCGAACTTGGCGTCCATCGCCGTCTCCAGCCGCGCGATGGCGGCGGCGACCTGGGTCGTCAGCTCCGGCGGATAGTTGCGGCCGTTGGCGTAGAAATAGGTGCAGAGTTCGGTGGTGATGGTGAAGCCGGGAGGAACCGGGAGGCCCAGATTGGCCATCTCGGCCAGATTGGCACCCTTGCCGCCCAGCAGGTTCTTCATATCGGCCCGCCCCTCGGTGGCGCCGGCCCCGAAGCTGTAGACCCACTTGCTCTCGCCCTGGCTCGACATCGCAGACATCCTTGCTCGCCCATGGTCGTCCGGCGTCGGTCACGCGTGGTCAACAACATTGACCGACAGGCCGCTGGTGCGACCTTCTATCGTCCCGTGCGGAGGGACACAAGACAGTCGCGTGGTCTAAGACCGACTATCATGCCGATTATGGGCGGCCACCCTTGCGAATATAACGGATTGCAACCTTTGCCATTGCTCCGGCGAAACCGCATACCCGCTGACTTAATGCCGTTTCATCTGAAAACGCCTTGGGGATTGAACGCCTGTTCAACGGAAATTGACCGCTTTTTCAAGGCGTCGTCATGCCCGGACTTGGGATGCGGGCCGCCGTCAGGACTCCAGCGCGCCCGCCGCCTCGGCCAGCCCGAGGAAGGCCGGCAACTCGTGGGTGACGACGTAGGTCGGGACCGGGGTCAGGAAGTCGCGCATCCGGCCCTTCTCCAGGAAGCGCTTGCGGAAGCGGGAATGGGTGAAGAGCGGCCCCAGCTTCGGCACCACCCCGCCGGCGATGTAGACGCCGCCGCGCGCCCCCAGCGTCAGGGCGAGGTTGCCGGCCACCGTGCCGAGCATGGCGCAGAACATCTCCACCGCCTCGACGCAGTGCGGGTTGCCGCCGGCGATCGCCGATTCGGTGATCTGCGCCGGCGTCAGCGCGGGCGGTTCCCGCCCGTCGAGGATCGACAGGGCGGCGTGCAGGTTGACCAGGCCGGGACCCGACAGCACCCGCTCGGCCGAGACATGGTCGAAGCTCTTGCGGAGCTGGCCGAGCACGGCGCTCTCGCGGTCGCTGATCGGCGCCATGGTGACGTGGCCGCCCTCGCCGGACAGCGCCGACCAGCGTCCGCCGGCCCCCGGCACCAGCCCCGACACGCCGAGCCCGCTGCCCGGCCCGAGCACGGCGATCACGCCGCCCGGCTGCGGCTCGCCCTCGCCGACCTGCCGGCGGTCGGAGGAGTCCAGCCGCGGCACCGACAGCGCGACGGCGGTGAAGTCGTTGATGACCGCCAGCCCCTCCACCAGCCCCAGCGCGTCGCGCACCCGGGCGATGGAGAACTGCCAGACGAGGTTGGTCATGGCGACCCGGTCGCCCGTCACCGGGCCGGCCACCGCGAAGGCGCCGCGCCGGGGACGGCCGGGGGCGCCGGCCTCCGCCAGCCCGACCGCCGACAGATAGGCCGAGGCGGCGTCCTCCAGCGAGGCATAGTCGGCGACGCGCAGGATGCGCACCTCGCGGATGGCCCGCCCGTCGATCAGGCCGAAGCGGGCGTTGGTGCCGCCGATGTCGGCGACCAGGATCGGAGAGGCGGCGTCACGGGGCATGATCGGCTCTGGCTCGGTTGAAGACGGCGCTTTCGGTCAGGAGTAGGGCGCGCGGGTCAGCGCGTCCACGTAGCTCTCCCGCCACCAACCGATATCATGGGAGCGCAGCGTCCGCATCAGCGCCGCGTGGCGTTCCTTGCGCTCGCCCAGCGGCATGGTCAGGGCGCGTTGCAGCGCGTCGCCCACCCCCTCGACGTCGAAGGGGTTGACGATCAGCGCCTCGCCCATCTCCTGCGCAGCACCCGCGAACTGCGACAGCACCAGCACGCCCGGATTGTCGGAATCCTGGCAGGCGACATACTCCTTGGCGACGAGGTTCATGCCGTCGCGCAGCGGCGTCACCAGCCCGACGTTGGCCAGCCGGTAGAAGCCGGCGAGCACGCGCTGGCCGAAGCTGCGGTTCAGGTAGCGGATCGGCTGCCAGTCGAACTCGGCGAACTGGCCGTTGATGCGGCCGGCCATCTCCGACAGCTCGCGGCGGATGGCGATGTACTCCGGCACGTCCTCGCGCGACGGCGGGGCGATTTGCAGGAAGCTGACGCGGTTGCGGTGCTCGGGGTATTCGGAGAGAAGCTGCTCGAAGGCGGCGAAGCGCTGCGGCAGCCCCTTGGAATAGTCGAGCCGGTCGACCCCGACGATCAGCCGGCGCCCGACCAGGCTTTCGCGCAGCCGCTCCGTCTGGCGCGAGCGGCCGGCGGTGCGGGCGAGGCTCTCCAAGGCGGCGGTGTCGATGCTGATGGGGAAGACCTGGGCCCGCAGCGTCCGCCCGAAGGCGCGCACCATGGCGCTGCCGTAGGCGCCGCGCTGCTCGACCGTGCCGTCGGTCTCCAGCCGGATGTAATCGACGAAGCTGCGCAGGTCGGTCTGGGTGTGGAAGCCGACCAGGTCGTAGGCGCACAGCTCGCGGATCAGGTCGCGGTGGTTGGGAAGGGCGGTCAGCAGCTCCGGCGGCGGGAAGGGCGTGTGGAGGAAGAAGCCCATGCGCTGCGAGCAGCCCTTGCGCCGCAGCTCGTCGGCGAAGGGAATCAGGTGGTAGTCGTGGACCCACACCATGTCGTCGGGCTTCAGCAGCGGCTCCAGCCGGTCGGCGAAATAGGCGTTGACCCGCTCGTAACCCTCCCGTGTGCGCCGGTTCACCGAGATCAGCCCCAGCCGGTAATGGAACAGCGGCCACAGGGTCTGGTTGGCGAAGCCGTTGTAGTATTCGTCATGGTCGCGGCGGCCGAGGTCGAGCGTGGCGTAGGTCAGCTTGCCCGCCTCGACCCTGGTCGGCTCGGCCTGCGAGTCGCCGTCGACGACGTTGCCGCTCCAGCCGAACCAGATGCCCCCGGTCTTCTTGAGTGCCGCGAGAACCGCGACGGCCAGCCCCCCGGCTGCCTGCTTGCCCTCGTCCACCGGTGCGACCCGGTTGGACACGACGACGAGTCTGCTCACGTTCCCATTCTCCGTTTCTCAGCCGCCGGCCGCTTCCCCTCGCATCCCGGCACCGGCGTACGCGACGGGGCTGGGAACGAAACGATGGCCGGCGGGGTTGGTTCCGAAGACCGACCGCACTGCCAAAAGCGCCGCCACCCTTCACCGTCCGGTAGAGCTCCCTGCACCGAAGATAATGCTGCGATGCAGCAATTCTTCTTAGGGCCTATGCGGCCCGCCTTACAACCAATGTTGTTAACACGCTGAAACAAATGAAATATATTTTAGGGCTTGAAGATGATCCGATCCCGGATCATATTGTGCAGTGCGGCAACGGTCGCGTCCCTGACGGGGCCGTTGGCGTAACGCACTTCTTGGGCGTTTCCTCCCTAGACTCGGGCCGTCCCCTGTGGACGGCCCTTTTTCTTTGGAGGCCGGCGATCCATGGAATTAGGGAATTCTAATTCGATGGGCGGCGCGACGGCTCCCGATACCGACATCGATGGTGGTATCGGTCATGCTGTTGACACTTTGCGTCAAAGTTGAGGCAAGTGCAGGTTGCCCTGCCTTTCTCCCCGCTTGGCGGGGGAAAAACCGCCGCCGAGCCCGCGCGGTCCTGCCTACTCCTCCTCGCCGCGCAGCGGCCCGCCGAACACGGCCGGCCAGGTGGCGATGAGCGCCGAATCGACGTCCTCCAGCGTCACCGGATGGCCCAGCGCCACCATCGACGTCACGCCGTGCTCGTTGATGCCGCAGGGGACGATGCCGCCGAAATGGCTCAGGTCCGGCTCGACGTTGATGGCGATGCCGTGGAAGCTGACCCAGCGGCGCACCCGCACGCCGATGGCGGCGATCTTGTCCTCCTGGCCCCTGACGCCGCCGTAGGGCGCCTTGTCCACCCAGATGCCGACGCGGCCGTCCCGCCGCTCCCCCTTGATGTTGAAGGAGGCCAGCGTCCGGATGATCCACTCCTCCAGGTCGCGGACATAGGCGCGGATGTCGGCGCCGCGCGCCTTCAGGTCGAGCATGACGTAGGCCACCCGCTGGCCCGGCCCGTGATAGGTGAACTGGCCGCCGCGCCCGCTGCGGTGGACCGGGAAGCGGCCGGCGTCGAGCAGGTCCTCGTCCCGCGCGCTGGTGCCGGCGGTGTAGAGCGGCGGATGCTCCAGCAGCCAGACCAGTTCCGGCGCGGTGCCGGCGCGGATCGCCTCGACGCGGGCCTCCATCGCGGCGATCGCCTCGGGGTAGGGGACCGGCTCGTCGGAGATGCGCCACTCGACCGCGGAACGGGCGATGGAAGAGGGGGCGTCGGCGGGGGGGACGGGGCTCATGACGGAAAAAGCAGCCTTTTGTCGATTTTCTTCGCGAAGGCTCATTGTAACGCTTGATCACCCATCGGGAAGCTGATATCTACCCGCTCCACCCGATGAGGCGCGCAAGCGAGCGTCGGAACTGAGAGACCAGTGCGGTCGTGGCGGAATTGGTAGACGCGCAGCGTTGAGGTCGCTGTGGGGCAACCCGTGGAAGTTCGAGTCTTCTCGACCGCACCACTCTCAAGAGTTTGAGAGACATCGAAAAAAGCCCGCTGGCCGACAGGCCGAGCGGGCTTTTTCGTGTCCGGGGGCATGTCCGGGGCCGGCGATGGGAAGACGACCGGAAAAGGCGTGCCGCCGGGAGCGGTGCCCCCGGCGGCGCACCGCGTTCCCGTCCCTGTCCGCCCGCTATTCGACGTAGCGCGCGGCGATCTCCTGGAAGCGGCCGGCGAGGCGCAGGAAGGCGTCGGTGACGTCCGGGTCGAAATGGCGGCCGCGCCCCTCCAGGATGATCCCCACGGCCTGCTCGTGGCTCATGGGGTCCTTGTAGACGCGCTTGGAGATCAGGGCGTCGTAGACGTCGGCCAGCGCCATCAGCCGGGCCGAGACGGGGATGGCGTCGCCCTTCAGGCCGTGCGGGTAGCCGGAGCCGTCCCATTTCTCGTGGTGCGATTCGGCGATCTCGCGGGCGAAGCGCAGGAAGGACGGGGTGTCGCCCTCCAGCCGCGCCTCGGCCCGCGCCAGCGAGGCGCTGCCCAGCGTGGCGTGGGTCTTCATGATCTCCCACTCGTCCGGGGTCAGCTTGCCGGGCTTCAGCAGGATGGCGTCGGGGATGCCGACCTTGCCGATGTCGTGCAGCGGCGCCGACTTGTAGAGCAGGTCGATGGCGGTGTCGGTCAGGACGGCGGCGAAGCGCGGGTGCGCGCGCAGCTCTTCGGCGAGAGCGCGGACGTAATGCTGGGTCCGCAGGATGTGGCTGCCGGTCTCGTTGTCGCGCGTCTCCGCCAGCGAGGCCAGCGCCAGGATGGTGACGTCCTGGATGGCCCGCATGTCGGCGGTGCGCCGCGCCACCTCGGCCTCCAGGAACAGGTTCTTGTCGCGGATGTAGTCGGCCGCCTCCTTGAGGCGGATGTGGTTGCGCACGCGGGCCAGCAGGATCGGCGCGCTGATCGGCTTGGTGATGTAGTCCACCGCCCCAAGCTCCAGCCCGGCCTGCTCGTCGGCCTGCTCCGACAGGGCGGTCAGGAAGACCACCGGGATGTCGCGGGTCGCCGGGTCGGCCTTCAGCCGGCGGCACACCGCGTAGCCGTCCATGTCCGGCATCATGATGTCGAGCAGGATCAGGTCGGGGGCCGGCGCGGCCTGCGCGATCCGCAAGGCCTTCTCGCCGCCGCTGGCCACCTTGACCCGGTAGTTTTCCTTCAGCAGGCCGGCCATCAGCACCAGATTGTCCGGGGTGTCGTCCACCACGAGGACAAGGGGGCGGCGGGGTTCGGCGTCGGTCATCGCGGGCGGTCTTTCGGTCGGCAAGGCGTGTGGTCGGCGGATGCGGTGTTGAGAGTGGTCAGGCGACGGGATCGGTCAAGCGGCTGCGCGCGATGGTCAGACCCGCGTCGAAATCGAAGCGGCCGACCGCCTTGGCCAGCGCGTCGTAGGCGCCGGTCCCCAGCGCCGCGCGCAGGCTCTGCTCCTCCTCCTGGACCAGCTCGTGGGCGTCGGCGTCGTCGTCGGCCAGCAGGGCGGCGAGCCGGCGCAGCAGCGCCTCCTGCGCGGGGGTCGGCGGGGGCGGCGCGGCCGGCGCCTCGGCGGCGGCCGCTGTCGCGGGCGATTCGGTGTGCGCTTCGGCGGGCGCCGCCGTCAAGGGCGGGATCGCGCGGTCGATGGCGGCCAGCGTCCGGCGCAGCGCCTCGCCGTAGCGGGCGATGAGGCCTTCCGTCTCCCCCCCGGCCCGGCCGTCGCGCAGGGCGGTCTCCAGGGCCGCCGCCGCGTCGGCGAGGGCGCCGGCGCCGATCTGCGCCGACAGGCCCTTGGCGGTGTGGGCGGCGATCTCCGCGAGGTTGGACTGACCCGCCGCGAGGGCGGCCGTGATCCGTTCCGCCGACCCGCCCTGCTCGGCGCGGAAGCGGTCGAGCAGGGAGCGGTAGAGGTGCGGCCGGTTCAGCACGCGGTGAAGGCCGGCCCGCGCGTCGATCTCCGGCCCGACGGCGGCGAAGGGCGCCGGCACGGGGGCCGCCGCGCCGCGGGCGTCCGGCGCGGCGGCGTCGGACGAACCGTCCGCCACCCCGCCCGCGCCGTCCGCCACCGGCCGGCCGGCCCAGCGGGCGACCATGGCGTACAGCTCCTCCGGGTCGATCGGCTTGGAGAGATGGTCGTCCATGCCGGCCTCCAGGCAGTCCCGGCGGTCGCTGGCCATGGCGTTGGCGGTCATCGCCACCACCGGCAGCTCCTTGAACTCCGGCTTTTCCCGGATGCGGCGGACGGCGGTCAACCCGTCCATCACCGGCATCTGCATGTCCATCAGGACGATGTCGTAGCGCTGCGCCGCCAGCCGCTCCAGCGCGATGGCGCCGTTGTCGACGATGTCCGGCAGGGCGCCGGCGCTGGTCAGCAACTCGCGCGCGACGTCCTGGTTCAGCAGATTGTCCTCGGCGACCAGGATGCGCAGTCCGGCCAGCCGCTCGCCGGTCGCGGCGTCGGGCGCGTCGGACGGCACGACATCGGCGCCGACGATGCCGAGCGCGCGGGACGCCGCGTCGAGCAGGACGCTGGGGTTCACCGGCTTGACCAGGATCTCGTCGACGCTGGCGCGCGCGGCGCGGTGCATGATCTCCGCCCCGCCATAGGCGGTGACCAGCACGAAGGCCGGATCGACGGCCGACGCCGGATCCTGGGCGTGCAGGGCGCGGATCGCGCGAACCGCGTCGATGCCGTCCATGCCGGGCATGCGCCAGTCGGCGAAGACGATGTCGAAGGGCTTGCCGGCGGCCAGCGCCGCGCGGGTCGCCTCGACCGCCTCGCTGCCGCCCTCGGCCCCCTCCACCTCGAAGGTCATCGAGCGCAGCATGTCGCAGATCACGGTGCGGGTGCTGTCGTTGTCCTCGATCACCAGGGCGCGCCGGCCGCGCAAGCCCGCCGGGGCGGCGGCCTGCCGGTCCGACGCCCCGGCGGCGACGCCGAGGCTGGCGGTGAACCAGAACAGGCTGCCCTCGCCGGGCCGGCTCTCGACGCCGACGGAGCCCCCCATCATCTCGGCCAGCCGCTTGCTGATGACCAGCCCAAGCCCGGTGCCGCCGAAGCGGCGGGTCGTCGAGACGTCGGCCTGCTGGAAGGGCTGGAACAGGCGGCCCCGCGCCTCCTCCGACAGGCCGATGCCGGTGTCGCTGACGGCGAAGCGCAGCCGCACCCGGCCGTCCGCCGGTGCGGTTCCGCCGACGTCGCGCCGCACCGTCACCTTGATCTCGCCCGACTCGGTGAACTTGATGGCGTTGCTGACGTAGTTCAGCAGGATCTGGCCGAGCCGCAGCGGGTCGCCGACCAGCCGCAGCGGCACGTCGGCGCCGATGTCGAGGACCAGCTCCAGCCCCTTGGCCGCCGCCTTCTCCACCACCATGTCGGCGACGTCCTGGAGCACCCGCTCCAGCTCCAGCTCGATCGCCTCGATGGTGAGCTGGCCGGCCTCGACCTTCGAGAAGTCGAGGATGTCGTTGATGATCGACAGCAGCGAGCGGCCGGCGTTGAGGATCTTGGTCGCCTGCTCGTGCTGGGCGCGCTCCATGCCGGCGCGCATCAGGATGTGGGCCATGCCGATGATGGCGTTCAGCGGCGTCCGCACCTCGTGGCTGACGTTGGCGATGAAGGCCGACTTGGCGCGGTTGGCGGCATCGGCGCCGCGCACCGCCTCCTCCAGCTCCTGCTGGACGCGCTTGCGCTCGGTGACGTCGCGGACGATGCCGGTGAACAGCCGCTCGTCGCCGAGCTGGACCTGGCTGATCGACAGCTCCAGCGGGAAGACCTCGCCGTTCTTGCGGCGGCCGACCGTCTCGCGGCCGATGCCGATGATCTTGGCCTCGCCGGTCTCGCGGAAATGCCGCAGGTAGCCGTCATGCGCCGAATGGTGCGGTTCCGGCATCAGCATGGAGACGTTGCTGCCGACCGTCTCCTCGGCGCTGTAGCCGAACATGCGGGTGGCGGCCGGGCTCCAGCGCAGGATGACGCCGCGCTCGTCGATGGTGATGATGCCGTCGACCACCGTGTCGAAGATGGCCTGGAGTCGCGCCTCGCCGGCCTTGGCGTCGCGCTCCAGCTGGGCGCGGCGGGCGATCTCCTCGCGCAGCGCGTGGGCGGTCTCGACCTGCCGGCCGGCGACGGCGGCGGCGATGGTGGCGGTGGCGAGCGACACCGCGAAGACGACGACCAGCAGGGCCAGCGTCGTCGGCGGCAGGGTGACGACCAGCTCGTCCGGCGTCTGGGTGGGGAAGAAGACCGCGGCGTTCATGGCGGTGTAGTGCATGCCGGTGACGGCGCCGCCCATCACCGCCGCCGCCGCCACCATCGCCAGCAGGCGGGCGCGGGGCGTCTCGGCCCGGCGGGTCAGGCCGCGGATGCTCAGCGACACGAAGGCCAGCACCACGGCGACCACCACCGACAGCGCCACCATGCGCGCGTCGTAGCGCAGCACGGCGTCGAGGTCCATCGCCGCCATGCCGGTGTAGTGCATGGCGCCGATCCCGGCGCCCATCAGGGTGGCGCTGAGCGCCAGCCGCTTCGGCCCGACCTCTTCCGTCCGCCCGATCACGGTCAGGGCGACGCCGCTGGCCATCATCCCCGGCAGCAGCGACAGCAGCGTCAGGCCGGTGCTGTAGTTGATGCCACAGGGCAGGGTGAAGGCCAGCATGCCGATGAAATGCATCGCCCAGATGCCGCCGCCCATGCTGGCCGAGCCGGCCCCCAGCCACACCGCGCGGGCCAGCCGGCGCGAGGAGCCCAGCCGCTGGGCGATCATCAGGGCGGCCAGCGAGGCGAAGGCCGCGATCAGGAAGGACAGGCCGACCAGCCAGGGATCGTAGGAACCGACCAGCACCGCGTCCAGGGGGCCGGGAGCGGCGGGGCGGAACAGGGAATCGAGCCACAAGGTCATGCTGGGTGCCGTTTCTTTCCGCGCGATGCCCGGTCAAGGCATGGAGGTGCCGTCGTCACGCACGCGCGTGGATTAGGCCATGCGCATGGAGGCAATCCAACCCTTTTGATTGCAACGATCTGAAACATGTTTTCGCTTCAAGTAACCACATTCGCCGGATGGGCGAACAATTCAGTTCCGAAGCACGTTTTCCTTCCTTCTTATTTGCCGGAGCGGTGAAGTTTGGATTGAAGCGGGGGTAGGGGGCTCCCGAGTGTGCCGCCGGATCGTCCCGGTTGCAGGGGCCGGCGTGAAAGAAGACCCCGGAACGCCGCTGGCGGCCGACAGAACAGAAGCGCCTGTCCACCGCTCCTCAAATGATTAGGTTTCTAAGTAATCAAATATTATAGACAAAATGGCTGTGCAAATTCGTGTGGACTGGGCCATTCCGGGCGGATTTCGGATAGCAACGGATGGCGTTTCTTGACGATGACCGCCGCCGGCCCAGGATGAGTGCGGGCGTGATTGCGGGACCCGGCTCGGCGTGGGCGCCGCGTGTGACGGGTTTTCGATCGCAACCACGAGGCTGGACCGAAAGCGTTGGACCGATGGGGGCGTGGGGGATGCCGGAGCGGCAAGGGCGGGATGTCCGCCTCGATCTTTTCAGGGGCCTCGCCCTTCTGGTGATCTTCATCAACCATGTCGGCGGCAACCCGCTGGCGAAGGTCACGCCGAGCCGCCTGGGGCCGTCCGACGCGGCCGAGGTGTTCGTCTTCATCTCCGGCTTCGCCGTCGCCCTGGCCTACGGACCGGTGCTGGCCGAGCGCGGCTGGCGGGCCTGCCAGGGCAAGGCGCTGGCGCGCTGCCGGCAGCTCTGGATCGCGAACGGCGTCACCATGCTGGCCTGCGCCGCCGTCGTCGCCGCCGCGGTGTTCGGCGGGGGGCTGTCGATGGCCGACTCGCACCGGCTGGCCAGCTTCTCCCTGCTGTTCGAGGAGCCGCTGACGGCGCTGAGCTGGAGCGCCCTGCTGCTCTATCTGCCCTACGCCTTCGACATCCTGGCGCTCTACATCCTGCTGATGGCGGCGGCGCCGCTGTATCTGTGGCTGTACCGCCGGGCCGGGATCGCCGCCTTCCTGCTGCCGCTTCTGCTCTACGGGGTGGCGCAGGCGGCGCCCGGCTTCGTGCCGCCCAACCTGTGGGGCGGCCAGTGGAACTTCAACCCGCTGGCGTGGCAGGTCGTGTTCTTCCTCGGCACGACCATGGGGCTTGTCCGCAACGGCGATGGCGCCGGCGGCGGTTTCGACCGCTGGCGCACGCCGCTGCTGTGGCTGTCGCTGGGCGTGCTGCTGGCGATGACGCTGTGGAAGGGCGTGGCGGCCGACCCGGTGCAGGCGCGGCTGCCCGAGGCGCTGGCGGCCTGGCTGCCGGCGGACGGCATCCCGCTCGCCGACAAGGAGAGCCTGGGGCCGATGCGGCTGCTGCATTTCATCGCGCTGGCCTGTGCGGCGGCGCTGCTGGTGCCGCGCGGGGCCGGCTGGCTCGGCTCGGCGCCGGCGCGGCTGCTGTCGGTGTGCGGCCGGCACGCCCTGCCGGTGTTCTGCGCCGGCCTGTTCCTGTCCTTTTGCGGAACGGTCGTGCTGATGAAGGCGCCGGGAATGGCGGCGGCGCTCGCCGTCAATCTCGGCGGGGTGGCGGCGATGCTGCTGCTCGCCACCGCGCTGGAGCGCCGCCGGCGGCAACGCCGGTCGGCGCGGGCTCCGGCCCCCGGCTACCGGCGGCTGCCGGAGGCCTCCTGACCGGCCAAGGCCTCGCGCGTTTCACATGAAACGCACGAGGCCTTGGCTCCATGTCCGGCGATCCGAGCCACGCTCCAAATCGATTCCGGTTTTGTGCGATCCGAATCTAGAGGCTCTCGCCGCCGCGGTGGGCCCAGCGGGTCGAGCGGTGCTCGATCACCGAGAAGGCGCCGTACATGGCGATGCCCATCGCCGCGATCACCAGCAGGCCGGCGAAGACCAGCGGCATGTTGAAGCGCGAGCTGGCCGACATCATCAGGTAGCCGACGCCGAGGTTGGAGGCGACCGTCTCCGACATCACCGAGCCGACGAAGGCCAGCGTCACCGCCACCTTCAGCGAGGCGAAGAAGAAGGGCAGGGCCCGCGGGAAGCCGACCTTCAGCAGGATGTCGGTGCGCGTCGCCCCCAGCGAGCGCAGCACGTCGCGCAGTTCCGGCTCCAGCGTGGCGAGCCCGGTGGCGACGTTGACGACGATGGGGAAGAAGCTGATGAGGAAGGCGGTCAGCACCGCCGGCACGGTGCCGATGCCGAACCACATCACCAGGATCGGCACCACCGCCACCTTGGGCACGCTGTTGAAGCCGATCAGCAGCGGGTTGGCGGCGCGGTAGACGGCGCGCGACGAGCCGACCAGCGCGCCGAGCAGCACCCCGAACGCCACCGCCAGCGCGAAGCCGCCGAGCGTCGTCAGCAGCGTCTGCAAGGCGTGCATCCAGATGGCGTCGCGGTAGGTCCAGGCCGCCAGGAAGCTGGCGGAGGGGGTGGGCAGCAGATATTCGGGGACGGCGAACAGGCGGCAGGCCAGCTCCCACACCACGAACAGGCCGACGGCCGACAGCAGCGGCATCGACTTGTCGACCACGGCCTTGGCGCGCGGCGTCATCGGGCATCCTCCGGAATGGTGTCCTGCGCGGCGCGCACCGCGCTGATGTGGTTGCGCAGCTCGTGGACCAGATCGGTGAAGTCGCGGGTGAAGGTGGTCTCCAGCGTGCGCGGGCGCGGCAGCTCGTTGCGCCGGACATGCACGATGCGGCCGGGCCGCTTGCTCATCACATAGATGGTGTCGGCCAGATAGGCGGCCTCGCGCAGGTCGTGGGTGACCAGGATCACCGTGAAGGGCCGCCTGGTCCACAGATCCTGGAGGATCGCCCACAGCTCCTCGCGGGTGAAGGCGTCGAGCGCGCCGAACGGCTCGTCGAGCATCAGGAGGTCGGGCTCGTGGATCAGCGCGCGGCACAGCGAGGCGCGCTGCTGCATGCCGCCGGAGAGCTGCCAGGGGAACTTGCCCTCGAAGCCGGCCAGCCCGACGCTGGCCAGCATGGCGCGGGCGCGCTCCTCGTACTCGGCGCGGGCGCCGCGCAGGCGGCGGCGGTGCGGCTCAACGATTTCCAGCGGCAGCATCACGTTGTCCAGCGTGGTGCGCCAGGGCAGCAGCGTCGGGTTCTGGAAGGCCATGCCGACGATCTTCAGCGGGCCGGTCACCTCCTGCCCGTTGACGATCACCGTGCCGGTCGAGGGGCGCATCAGCCCCGACACCAGCTTCAGCAGCGAGGATTTGCCGCAGCCGCTGGGGCCGACGACGGCGATGAACTCGCCCTTGGCGATCTTCATCGTGGTTTCGGACAGGGCCAGCGTGTCGCCGGCGCCGTAGCGCAGCGTCACCCGGTCCAGATCCACAAAGGCGGCGGTCATCTCCGTCGGTCCTCTCTGTTTTCCGGAAACGAGCCCCTCTCCCCTCGCGGGAGAGGGACTTTCAACCGCCTTACGGCGTCAGCTTGCGGTCGGCGGCGGCGGGCAGGAAGGAGGCGTCGAACACCTCGGCCGGCGCCGGCTTCCTGGCGAAGCCGAAGGCCAGCGCCACCTGGTCGATCGCCGCGGCCAGACGCTCGGGCCGCACGCCGCCCATGCCGTCGGCCTTCACGTCCGGGGTCAGCACGCACATCTCCAGCGCCATCTTCAGGCGGTCGAGCTCCAGCTTGTCGTCGATCAGCGGGTCGCGCTTCCTGATCGCCTGGATGCCGCCGGCCGGGTCGGCGACGACGTCGCGCCAGCCCTTCACCACCGCGCGCAGGAAGCCCTTCACCGCCTCGGGATTCTCCTTCATCAGCTTGGGCGAGGGGATCAGCGCGTTGCCGTACAGGCTGACCCCGGCGTCGGCGAAGTTGAAGATGGTCAGGTCCTTCTCCGTCACGCCCAGCGCCCGCAGGTTCAGCAGGCTGGTGAAGTAGAAGCCGGAGATCGCCTGCACCTCGCCGCGCATCAGCATCGGCTCACGCAGCGGCGGGTCCATGCTCTTCCAGGTCACGCCGTCGGCCGGAACGCCGACCGCCTTGGCGTAGGCGGGGAACAGCTTGCGCGGAGCGTCGAAGACCGGGGCGCCCAGCGTCTTGCCGGCGAGGTCGGCGGGCTTGGCGATGCCGCTCTTCTTCAGGGCGAAGACCGAGAAGGGCGGGATGTCGTAGACGATGAAGGCGGCCTTCATCGCCTTGTCGGGGTTCTTGTCGTTGAACTCCATCATCGAGTTGAAGTCGGCCATGCCGATGTCGTAGGCGCCGCTGGCGACGCGGGTCACGGCACCGGCCGACCCGTTGCCGGTGTCGATGGTGACGTCCAGCCCCTCGGCCGCGAAATAGCCCTTGTCGGCGGCGACCAGGAAGGCGGCGGCGGGACCCTCGAACTTCCAGTCCAGGGTGAATTTGAGGGAGGTGGCGGCGTCGGCGCCGCCGGCGGCCAAGGCCATCACGGCGGCGAGGCCGGCGCCGGACAGCAGCGTGCGGATCGTCTTGAGCATCATGGTCTCACTCTCTCGGTCTTCGGAGGTCTCGGGAGGGGGGACGCTCCCGGCGCTGTTCGCCGCCGGAAGCCCCGATGGTGCCACGGACGGCTTAGAAGTGGATCTGCGCTTCGAAGATCGGCGCGCTTTCGATCGAGCCCTGGACCTTGGTGTGGTCGTTGCCGAACTTGTTGTACCAGTACTGCCAGCCGAAGCCGGCCTTGAAGGTCTTGGGCTGGCCGAACGCCGAGCCGACGTCCCACATCAGCTTCGGGCGGACCAGGATCTCGGTCTTGGTCTCGCGGTTGAAGCCGTCCTTGCCCTTCGGGCCGACGATGTTGCCGAAGCCCTCGAAGTTGACCGGGACGCCGACGGTGCCGAGCGGGATGTTCCAGGCGGTCGCCAGGATCGGCGCCGCGTCGAACTCGACCTCCTTCTTCGTGATGCCGTTGTGGTTCCATTCCTTGCTGGCCAGGACGGCGACGGTCAGGAAGCCGGGCACGTCGAAGGAGAAGGAGGGGCCGAACACCGGCAGCACCTTGCGCGAGGCGAAGGTGGTGTTCTTGGTGTTCAGGTCGATGCCGGCCTCGATGGCGATGTCCCTGATCGGGCCGAAGGCGAAGGCCTTGCTGCCGGTGACCTTGTTCAGGCTGAGGTCGTGGCGGTAGACGGCGTAGGCCTCGACGGCGCCGGTGTCGCCGCCCGACGCCGGGTCGGCGCGGTTCGACTTCAGGATGTCGATGTTCAGGAAGTTGCCGCCCAGCGAATAACCGTTCACATGGGTGAAGGCGACGATGTTCTTGGTGATCTGCCGCGCCTCGCCGTTGGAGCGGGTGACGCCCGGTTCACGGAAGTTCGTGCCCAGCCGGTAGCTGACCGACGTGTCGCTCCAATCCAGCGCGTTGGCGGATGAAACGCTGGCGGCCAGACCGAGCGCTGCCAGGGAAAGCACGACCTTCTTCGACATGATCATCATCTCCGGTGGTGGGAAAGGGCCGTCCGCCCTTCCGCATCTGTGTACGGCAGCCCAAAAGCATGAGGCGTGCCAGGAGATGAAACTCCTTTTGTTTCAGTATGTTGATTTGGCCGATGGCACCGGGGCCGCCAAGGATTCATGCCTTTCGGGATAACGTCGCCCAGCCTGTCGGCATAACCCTATGGGATGTGCCTGTATTTTATGCGGGAAGACGGCGATCTTCAGGAAATCACTCTTTATGAAGCGGCGTCCCTCATGAAGAAGCGCTCGGGTTTCCCAGGGTTTCGATGAAATGTGGAAATGATTGCGAGGCGTGATGGATTTCAGAATCGTGTGCATAAAAAATTTGCAAAGCAGATTGGTAAGGTATTGCGATGTCGTGAGAAAAAATTTTGAATTGAACATTAGGACAAAAAAATACCCGCCGGTCAGGCGGGTTCGTTCGTGCATTTTTATTGTGGGATGTGATGGTTTGTTCGTGATGCAGTACGGATTGTTCTGCTGGAATCCCCAGATTTACGGGGTTCTGGAAAAACATATCATCGCGGCATCGAAAAAGCTGGTGATTGTTCATCCGATCATCTTGTGGATGACGCCGATGAGGAACTCTTTTGAACCGTATAGGTTGTCGCCATCCTAACGTCATCGGGGCGCCAGGATTGTTTCGATCATTTTGAAACTGCTTCCGCCATCGCGACAGCCTGCGACGGGCGAGGGAGGGGCAAGACGATCGCGCCGTCAGTCGCCGCCACGCGACCAGTCGCCGCCGCCGCCGGAGCCGACCGACGCCTGGGGGATTTCGGAACGATCCCCTCCGGCGGCGCATCCGGCGAGCAGGGCGAGGAGGATGAGGGGAATGGCCCGGCGCAGCATGGTGCCCTCCGTCACGCGAGAGAGACTCGGCAACGGCCGGGCGCGGCGGTTGGTTCCGGAGAGCGGGCCCGGGCAAGGGATTTGGGCAACGGGCTTTGGGCAACGGGCTCCGGGCACCCGAAGGCCCGGCTCGCGGGGAGCCGCGCCTTGCGGGTGGAGCCTTGCGGGATGCCGGCGCTCAGACGGTGATGCCGGCGGCGTCCAGATAGGGGTGCAGCTTCAGGATCGTCAGCGTGGTCTCGCCCTCGCCCAGCTTCTCGCGGTAGCCCTCCTCCGCCGCCTCGCGCGCGGCGGCCTTGGCGAGCGTGTCGGCGGCCTGCGCCTGCGGGACCACCACCACCCCGTCGTCGTCGGCCACCACGAGGTCGCCGGCCGACACCAGCACGCCGCCGCAGGCGATGCCGGTGTTCACGGTGCCGCCGGCGTCGGTCTTGTTGGTGCCCTTCATGCTGGTTCCCCGGCAGAAGACCGGGAAATCCATGCCGCGGATCGTGGTGGCGTCGCGCACGCAGCCGTCGATCACCAGACCGGCGATCCCCCGCGCCTTCGCCGCCGCGGTCAGCACGTCGCCCCACGGGCCGGCCTCGGTCATGCCCTTGAAGTCCACCACCAGCACGTCTCCCGGCTTGGCCAGGGCGACGGCGATGTGGATCATCAGATTGTCGGTCGGCCCGCAGGACACGGTCAGCGCCGGCCCGCACAGCCGCATGCCCGGATAGAGCGGCTTGATCGGGTGGGCCATGGCCCCCTTCCTGCCCAGCGCCTCGTGCAGCGTGGCGGGCGATTGCGTCCGGAAGGCCTCGACCAGAGCCGGATCCGGGCGGGGGAAGTCGTGAAGGACGGTCATACGCGGAGAACCTTTCGCAGCAGTCACACCGTTCCCGTGATCCGGAGCGGTTGATTCGGAACGGCCGGGCGGCCGGAGGCGGTTGCGCGGATCCCGCTGGGCGAGGCTCCGGCGGTGGGCTCGGGAGGCGTCGCTCGTGAATCGCGTGCATCACCGGCGACCGACAAGTATTTCCGACTATGCCTTACGTGGATTTTACCGTCAAACGGTGGTTGTTCATTGGTGATTCCGATCCCGGAACGGGTGGAGCCTTAGGGCTGGAATGCACGGGCGGGTCGAATGCCCGGTGGATCGGCGACGGATCTGTCGAATCGTCGAATGCCGCCGGTCGGTGTTTCAGCGTTTTCTAAAGAAAGGGGCGGCGGCCCCGTCGCGGGTGTGGCGCCGAACGTGGAACCGGGCGGGAAAACCCGTCATTCGGCCGTCCGCGAGGCGGTTTTCCGGCGCAATCGCCCCGATCGACGGCGGCGTTGACAGGGCGGGGGCACCGCACTATGGTGCGCGCCTTCGATCGAGCCGCCGAGCGTTCAGGAACATCATCATGAAAATCGTCAACTCTCTCAAGTCGATGAAGACGCGCCACAAGGCCTGCCGCGTGATCCGCCGCAAGGGCCGTGTCTACGTCATCAACAAGCAGAACCCGCGTTTCAAGGCCCGCCAGGGCTGATCCGGTCGGAGGGCCGGGGGTTTCCTCGGTCTTCGGACTTTCGGGTGTCTCGCAAGAGCCGCGCCTTCGGGTGCGGCTCTTGCGTTTTGGGCTTCCTTTTCCCAAGGGGAGCGTTCCGGAGAATCGGCGTCGCGGGGCATCTTGTGCCGTCGCGCCGGCGGATGGTAGGTCTAGCGGACGGATTCGGACCCAGCGGGAAGCGAGGAACGTCCAGGCCATGAAGATGCCAACCCCGGACAGCGGCATCATCGCGCGCCGCCGCGCCATCGTCGAGGCGCTGCGCGCCATCGTTCCCGGCGAAGGGGTGATCGTCGACGAGAACGAGCTGCGCGCCTACGAATGCGACGGGCTCACCGCCTACCGGCAACTGCCGATGGTCGCCGTGCTGCCGAGCACGGTCGAGCAGGTCAGCCGGATCCTGAAGACCTGCAAGGAGATGGGCGTCAAGGTCGTGCCGCGCGGGGCCGGCACCTCGCTGTCGGGCGGGGCGCTGCCGCTGGCCGACGGGGTGCTGCTGGGGATGGGCAAGTTCAAGCGCATCCTCGACCTCGACTTCGCCAACCGCTGCGCCGTCGTCCAGCCGGGGGTGACAAACCTCGGCATCTCCAACGCGGTGGCGCACGAGGGCTTCTATTACGCCCCCGACCCGTCGAGCCAGATCGCCTGCACCATCGGCGGCAACATCGCCGAGAATTCCGGCGGCGTGCATTGCCTGAAATACGGCCTGACCACCAACAACGTGCTGGGGCTGGAGATGGTGCTGATGGACGGCACCATCCTGCGGCTGGGCGGCAAGCACCTCGATTCGGGCGGCTACGACCTGATGGGGATCGTCACCGGGTCGGAGGGGCTGCTCGGCGTCGTCACCGAGGTGACGGTGCGCATCCTGCGCAAGCCGGCGACCGCGCGCGCCGTGCTGATCGGCTTCCCGTCGAGCGAGCAGGGCGGCGACTGCGTGGCGGCGATCATCGCCGCCGGCATCATCCCCGGCGGCATGGAGATGATGGACCGCCCGGCCATCCACGCGGCGGAGGCCTTCGTCCACGCCGGCTACCCGCTGGACGTCGAGGCGCTGCTGATCGTCGAGCTGGACGGCCCGGCGGCCGAGGTCGACCACCTGATCGAGCGGGTCGAGGCCATCGCGCGGAGTCGCGGCTGCGTCTACGCCCGCGTCTCGACGACCGAGGAGGAGCGGCTGGCCTTCTGGGCCGGGCGCAAGGCGGCCTTCCCGGCGGTGGGGCGCATCAGCCCCGACTATTACTGCATGGACGGCACCATCCCGCGCAAGGCGCTGCCGCTGGTGCTGCAACGGATGCAGGAGATGTCGGCGCGCCACGGCCTGCGCGTCGCCAACGTCTTCCACGCCGGCGACGGCAACCTGCACCCGCTGATCCTCTACGACGCCAACAAGCCGGGCGAGCTGGAAAAGGCCGAGGAGTTCGGCAACGACATCCTGCGCCTGTGCGTCGAGGTCGGCGGCGTGCTGACCGGCGAGCACGGAGTCGGCGTCGAGAAGCGCGACCTGATGACCGACCAGTTCGAGGCGGTCGACCTGGAGCAGCAGCAGCGGCTGAAATGCGCCTTCGACCCCGACGGGCTGCTGAATCCCGGCAAGGTCTTCCCGACGCTCCACCGCTGCGCCGAACTCGGCCGGCTGCACGTCCACAAGGGGGAGCTGCGCTTCCCCGACATCCCGCGCTTCTGAGGGGCCGCCCGGCATGACCATCACCACGCTGAAGCCGGAGACCGCCGCCCAGGCCGCCGAGGCGGTGCGCTGGGCGTTATCGGCCGGTGAACCGCTGGAGATCCTGGGCAGCGGAACCCGGCGCGGACTGGGCCGTCCGGTCCAGGCCGGGCACGCGCTGGATCTGTCCGGCCTGTCGGGCATCGTCGCCTACGAGCCGGAGGAGCTGGTGCTGACCGCGCTGGCCGGCACGCCGATGGCGACCATCCTGCCGATGCTGGCGGAGCGCGCGCAGCACCTCGCCTTCGAGCCGCCGGACGGGGGCACGCTGGGCGGGCTGATGGCCAGCGGGCTGGCCGGGCCGCGCCGCATCTCCGCCGGGTCGGCGCGCGACCACGCGCTCGGCATTGCCGGGGTCAGCGGGCGTGGCGAGCATTACAAGGGCGGTGGCAAGGTGGTGAAGAACGTCACCGGCTATGACCTGCCCAAGCTGATGGCGGGCAGCTTCGGCACGCTGACCGCGCTGACCGAGATCACCGTGAAGGTGCTGCCGGCGCCGGAGGACACGGCGACCCTGCTGCTCGCCGGGCTGGAGGATGCCGGCGCGGTGGCGGCGCTCGACCGCGCCCTGCGCAGCCCCTACGACGTGTCGGGGGCGGCGCATCTGCCGGCGGGGATCGCCGCGCGCTCGGGCGTCGCGGCGGTGGCGCGGGCCGGCGGGGCGGCGACGCTGGTGCGAATCGAGGGCTTCGGCCCGTCGGTCGCCGCGCGGGTGGCGCTGCTGCGCGAGGAATTGCGGGCCGATGCGGTGCTCGGGCGCGACGAGTCGCTGGCGCTGTGGCGCGAGGTGCGGGACGCGGCGTGGTTCGGCGGGCTTGGCGGAGGGGACAGCCTCCCCCATCTCTGGAAACTATCCGTGCCTCCCGCTTCCGGTCCGGCGACCCTAGCCGCGATCCGCCGCAGCCTCGACGTCGAGGCCTTCTACGATTGGGGCGGTGGGCTGATCTGGCTGACGGTGCCAGCCGATCCCAACCTGCCCGATGCCGCCGCGACCATCCGCGCCGCCGTCGGCGCCCAGGGCCACGCGACGCTGATGCGGGCGCCCGAGTCGGTCCGCGCCGTCACCGAGGTGTTTCAGCCGTTGCCCGAGCCGCTGATGGCGCTGACCCGCCGCGTCAAGGCCAGCTTCGACCCCAAGGGCGTTCTCAACCCCGGCCGCATGCACGCGGGCGTCTGAGGAGCGGATCCGGACCCATGCAGACGAATTTCTCGCTCGCCCAGCTGGCCGACGCCGCGACCCGCGAATCGGAAGCGATCCTGCGCAAATGCGTGCATTGCGGCTTCTGCACCGCGACCTGCCCGACCTACACCATCCTCGGCGACGAGCTGGACAGTCCGCGCGGCCGCATCTACCAGATCAAGGACATGCTGGAGAAGGGCGGCCCGCCGCCCGAGTCGACGGTCAAGCACATCGACCGCTGCCTGTCCTGCCTGTCCTGCATGACGACCTGCCCCTCGGGCGTGCACTACATGCATCTGGTCGATCACGCCCGCGCCCACATCGAGGCGACCCACAGCCGCCCCCCCGCCGACCGCGCCGCGCGCGATCTGGTGGCCCGCCTGCTGCCGAACCCGCGCCTGTTCCGTCTGGCTCTGCTGGGCGCCGCGCTGGGCAGGCCGTTGCGCGGCCTGCTGCCGAAGCGCCTGTCGGCCATGCTGGCGCTGGCTCCCGCCAGCGTGCCGCCGCCCAGCCCCAGCGACCGGCCCGGCGTGCATCCGGCCGAGGGGCCGCGGCGCAAGCGGGTGGCGCTGCTGATCGGCTGCGCCCAGCGGGTGCTGGCCCCGCAGATCAACGAGGCGACCATCCGCCTGCTGACCCGGCACGGGGTCGAGGTGGTGGTGTCGAAGGGCGCCGACTGCTGCGGCGCCTTGACGCACCACATGGGCAAGGAGGATCTCGCCCACGCCTCGGCGAAGGCGACCATCGATTCCTGGACCCGCGAGATCGAGGGGGAGGGGCTGGACGCCATCGTCGTCAACGCGTCGGGCTGCGGCACCAGCGTGAAGGATTACGGCTTCCTGTTCCGCGAGGACCCGGCCTACGCCGCCAAGGCGGCGCGGGTGGCCGGGCTGGCGCGCGACGTCACCGAGCTGATGGACGAGATCGGGCTGGCGGCCCCGGTGGTGGCGACCGGGCAGGCCATCGCCTACCACTCCGCCTGCTCGATGCAGCACGGCCAGAGGATCAAGGAGCCGCCGCGCGCCCTGCTGCGCGCCGCCGGATTCGTGGTGAGGGAGATCCCCGACGCGCATCTGTGCTGCGGGTCGGCCGGCACCTACAATCTGCTCCAGCCCGAACTGGCCGGCGAGCTGCGCGCCCGCAAGGTCGCCGCCATCGAGAGCACGCGGCCCGACGCGGTCGCCGCCGGAAACCTCGGCTGCATCACGCAGATCGCCGCCGGGGCAAGGGGCGGCGCAAGGGGCGGCGCTGGGGGTGGTGCCGGGGGCGGCACCGGCCTGCCGGTGGTCCACACGGTGGAACTGCTGGACTGGGCAACCGGCGGTCCCCGGCCGGAGGCGCTGGCGGGCCGGGCGGCTTTCGAGGGGACGGCCGAATCGGCGGCGGGCTAAGCGGTGGCGTGACAAGGCATGGAGGGGGATTCCGCGTCGCCACAAATCTGTGTTTATCTGTGCTCATCTGTGTCAGAAAATCGCCCCTCTCCGCACCTTCTCTCCCCCATGACCGCCCGCCCGAACGGAACCCCTGAATGAGCGCCGCCTACGGAATCACGCACCGCCTGTCGGCCTGGGGTGTCCATGTCTTCACGGCCAGCGGGGCGGTGCTGGGGCTGCTGGCCCTGCTCGCCACGGCGGCGGGCGACGCGAAGCTCTGCCTCGCCTGGCTGGGCGTGGCGCTGGTGGTGGACGGGGTCGACGGCACGCTGGCGCGCCGCGCCTCGGTCAAGCAGGTGCTGCCGGGAATCGACGGGTCGGTGCTCGACCTCGTCATCGATTACCTGACCTATGTGGTCGTGCCGGCGGTGTTCATGCACCGCTTCGGCCTGCTGCCGGAAGGGCTGGTCAGCATCGCGCTGGCCGCCTGGGTGCTGCTGACCTCGCTCTACTGCTTCGCCAACGTGCAGATGAAGAGCGGCGACAACTACTTCGTCGGCTTCCCGGCGATCTGGAACGTGGTGGCGCTCTATCTCTGGCTGCTCGACCTCAACCCGTGGATCAACGCGGCGATCGTCGTGGCGCTGGGCCTGCTGACCTTCACCACGGTGAAGTTCCTGCACCCCTTCCGGGTCAAGGCGCTGATGGGGTTGAACATCGCCGTCACCTCGGTGTGGCTGCTGTGCTGCGGCGCGCTGGTGGTGCTGTCGCCGGACCGGCCGGGCTGGCTGTTCGGGCTGTGGCTGGCGGCCTCGGCCTATTACGCGGCGGTCTGCGCCTGGCGCACGGCGCGCGGCCCCTGAGCGGGGGTTGACCGTCGGGAACCTCGGGCGGGGATGGATCGTTGGGGACGGGCGGGTTCGCTGAACCCGGCTCCGTTCACCCGAAGTGAACCCGGCTCCGTTCACCCGAAGGAATCCACCGCGTGGCCGAAGGCTCCACCAAGGTCGTGCTCGCCGCGCTGGGCGGCAACATGGCGATCGCGTTCACCAAATTCATCGCCAGCGCCTTCACCGGCAGCGCCGCCATGTTCAGCGAGGCCATCCATTCGGTGGTCGACAGCGGCAACCAAGTGCTGCTGCTCTACGGCATCCGCCGGGCGCGCCGGCCGCCGACCCCGCAGCACCCCTTCGGCCATGGCCGCGAGGTCTATTTCTGGTCCTTCGTGGTCGCCGTGCTGCTGTTCGGCATCGGCGCAGGGCTGTCGCTGTACGACGGCTGGCACGCGCTGACCAACCCGAGGCCGGTCGAGACGCCCTGGATCAACTTCCTGGTGCTCGGCATCGCCACGGTCTTCGAGGCGGCGTCCTGGTGGGTGGCGCTGCGCGAGTTCCGCCGCACCCAGGGCAACCAGGGCATCCTGTCGGCCGTCCACCGCTCCAAGAACCCGTCGGTCTTCGTCGTGCTGTTCGAGGACACGGCGGCGCTGATCGGGCTGCTGCTGGCCGGGATCGGGCTGGCGCTGGGCGAGATCACCGGCGACCCGGCCTGGGACGCCTGGGCGTCGATGGCGATCGGCTTCGTGCTGGCGGTTGTGGCGGCGATGCTGGCCTACGAATCGAAGGGGCTGCTGATCGGCGAATCGGCCGACCGCCGCGTCGTCGAGGGCATCCGCGCCATCGTCGGCGAGGAGGCGCGGGTGAAGCGCCCGCTCGACGTGCTGACCATGCACATGGGCCCCGACGACGTGCTGCTGAACCTGTCGGTCGAGTTCCAGGACAGCCTGAACGCCCGCGAGGTCGAGGACGCGGTCTGCGCGATGGAGACGCGCATCCGCCACCGCTTCCCGCAGGTCCGCCGCATCTTCGTCGAGGCCGAATCGCTGCGCGCCCGCCGCGACCGCGAGGCGGCCCGGCCAAATCCGGAGATGCCGAATCCGGAGGCCCGGCCGGGATGAGCGCCGATCGGACCCGGCACCCGATCCGGGTCGGCGTCGCCGGCTGGGGCATTCCCAAGCTGTCGGCCCACGCCTTCCCCGTGGACGGCTCGCATCTGGAGCGCACCGCCCGCGTGCTGCCGATGACCGAGGTGAACAGCAGCTTCTACCGCCCGCACAAGCCGGAGACCTGGGCGCGCTGGGCGGCCTCGACCCCGCCGGACTTCCGTTTCGCGGTGAAGATCCCCAAGGCGATCACCCACGAGGCGCGGCTGGCCGGCGCCGGGGACGCGCTCGACCGCTTTCTCGGCGAGGCCGGGCGGCTGGGCGACCGGCTGGGACCGCTGCTGGTCCAGCTTCCGCCCAGCCTCGGTTTCGACCCGGCGGTGGCCGACGGCTTCCTCGCGGGCTTGCGCGTCCGCTTCGACGGCGACGTGGTGTGCGAGCCGCGTCATGCCGGCTGGTTTTCCGCGGAGGCCGAGGGGCTGCTGGTCACCCACCGCGTCGCGCGGGTCGCCGCCGACCCGGCGCCGGTCGAGGGTGCCGCGGAGCCGGGCGGCTGGGATGGCCTGCGCTACTGGCGGATGCACGGCTCGCCGGTGATGTACCGCTCGGCCTACGAGCCGGCGGCGCTCGACGGGCTGGCGGACCGGCTGCTGGCGGAATCGCTGGAGCGGCCGGTCTGGTGCGTCTTCGACAACACCGCCGATTTCCACGCGGTGGACGACGCGCTGGCGCTGCTGGGCAGGATCGGGGACGCGCCGGCGCCCGTGCCCCCACCCTGACCCTCCCATGCCCGGCGGGGGAGGGTCGGGGTGGGGCGGCGGCCGAACTCCACGACCCCACTTACGCCGTTCGGCCTCCTCCGAGCGTGACCGGGACAGCGGTGGGTTGCGGCGCTATCCTTCCCCGTTCGAACGAGTGAAGAATGGGGCGGCGGCGCGATGGAGTTTGTGTTGCTGGTGCTGGTGGTCGGCGTCGTCTTCCACCGCATCGACCGCCGGCTGAAGGCGCAGGCGCGGGAAATCGACGAATTGCGGCGGGCGGTGGCGCGGCTGGGCGGCGGGCCGCTGCCCGACTCTCCGGCGGCCGATCCCGCCGTCATCGCCAGCGAGGACATGCCGCCGGAGCCCGTCCCGGTCTTCGCCGACGAAGCCCCGCCGGACCGTCCGGACGAACCGGACGCCACCTACGCTCCGGATCCCGCGCCGGGCCGCTCGCGCTGGCGCGAGCTGGAGGAATCGCTGGCCTCGCGCTGGCTGATCTGGCTGGGTGGCGCCACCATGGCGCTGGCCGCCGCCTTCTTCATCAAGCTGTCGGTCGAGCATGGCTGGCTCGGGCCGTCGGTGCGTGTGGCGCTCGGGCTGCTGGCGGGAGCCGGGCTGATGGTCGGCGGCGAGTGGCTGCGGCGGCGGCCGGAGCAACGGTTGGTCGCGGCGGCCGGGCCGGACTATGTGCCGCCCGCCCTGACGGCGGCCGGGCTGTTCGCCGCCTTCGCCAGCGTCTATGGCGGCTTCGCGCTGTTCGACCTGTTCGCCCCGCTGGTCGCCTTCGCGCTGCTGGCGGCGCTGTCGCTGGTCGGCATCGGGCTGTCGCTGCTCCAGGGGCCGTTCATCGCGGCGCTCGGGCTGCTCGCCGGCTTCGTCACGCCGCTGCTGGTGTCCTCGGACAACCCGATGGCCTGGGGGCTGTTCGCCTATCTGCTGGCGCTCAACGGCGCCGGCATGGCGGTGGTGCTGTACCGGGGCTGGCGCTGGCTCGGCTGGGGCATGCTGGTGGGGGCGGCGTTGTGGCCGCTGCTGTGGTTCGCCGACCCCTGGACGCGGGGCGATGCCCTGCCGGTCGGGCTGTATCTGCTGCTGACCGCCGCGCTGTTCCTGATGCCGGCGGTGCTCGGTCGCTGGAGCGATGTGGAGCCGGAGGAAGCCGCTCCCGATTCCGTTCCCCTCACCGGCTGGCGCGCCGCCCTGCCGTCCTGGCTGCGCCGCCGCCGCCGTCATCCCGCCGACCGGCTGGCGATGACGGCGATGCGGCTGCTCGGCCTGCTGATCGCCGGGCTGTTCTGGCTGGACGACCACGGGCCGCTGTCGCTGGCGGCGCTCGGGCTGTTCGCCCTGCTGGCGCTGGTCGCCGGGCGGCGGGTCGAGCGGCTGGCCGGCGTCGCCTGGACCGCCGCGCTGGTCGTGCTGCTGGCGCTGGCGCCCTGGGCGCTGCCCTATCTGCCGGCCCCGCCGCCCGAGCTGAACGCCGAGGGGCAACCGGTCGTCATCGCCGTGCCGGACCTCGTGCCGGTCATCGTCGAGCGCTTCCTCTGGGTGTCCGGCGGCTTCGCCGCGCTGTTCGGCCTCGGCGGCTTCATCGCCCTGTGGGAGGCGCGGCGGACGGCGTTGTGGGCCTCGCTGTCGGCGCTGATGCCGCTGGCGCTGCTGGCGCTGGCCTACGCGCTGGTCGAGCCGCCCACCACCTCGGTGGCATGGCCGGCGGCGGCCCTGGCGCTGGCGGCGCTGCTGGTCGGGGCGACGACCCCGCTGGCCCGCCACCGCCACCGGCCGGGCGCGACGCTCGGGCTGGCCGCCTTCGCGGCGGGGGCGGTCGGCGCCCTGTCGCTCGGCGCCACCATGACGTTGCGCGAGGCGTGGCTGACGGTGGCGCTCGCCCTTCAGGTGCCGGTGCTGGCCTGGCTGGAGCGCCAGCTGGCCGTCCGCGAGCTGCGCGGCGTCGCCCTGCTGGTGGCGGCCGCCGTGCTGGCGCGGCTGGCGGTGAACCCCTACGTGCTCGATTACGAGGGGATGGCCTGGATTTTCTACGGCTACGGGCTGCCGGCGCTGGGCTTCCTGATCGCCGCGCGTTGGATGCGCGCGGCGCCGGACGGGCGGGGCGACGATCTGGTGGTGATGGTGCTGGAGGCCGGCGGGCTGATCTTCACCACCCTGATGGTCTCGCTCGCCATCCACCGCTGGATGGCGCCCAGCCTCGACGAGGCGCCCTCGACCCTGGCGGAGACGGCGCTGCACACGCTGTCCTGGCTCGGGCTGGCGCTGCTGCTCGCCGCCGACCGGCGCTGGAGCGCGCGGCCGGTCGCCGTCTGGGGCCGTCGCCTGCTGGTGGTGCTGGCGGCGGCGCAGGTGGTGGGGGTGCAGGTGCTCGACCTCAACCCGCTGTGGACCGACGAGCCGGTCGGCAACTGGCCGGTGGTCAACCGGCTGCTGCTGGCCTACGGCGCGCCGGGGCTGCTGGGGCTGGTGTTCCTGTGGCTCGACCCGCCGCCCTGGCCGCGCCTGCGGCAGTTGGCGCCGCTGCTGCCCTTCGCCCTGCTCGCGCTGAATCTGGCGCTGGAGATCCGCCGCGCCTTCCAGGGGCCGGTTCTGTCCGGCTACGGGATGTCGGACGCGGAGTGGTACAGCTATTCGGCGGGATTCCTGGTCTTCGCCGTGGTTCTGCTGGTGGTGGCGCTGCGCTTCGGCTGGGGCTGGATGCGGCACGCCGGTCTGGCGCTGGTGCTGGCGGTGGTCGCCAAGGTGTTCCTCAGCGACATGGAGGATCTGGAGGGGCTATACCGCGTCGCCTCCTTCCTCGGCCTCGGCGTCAGCCTGATCGGCATCGGCTATCTCTACCAGCGGGTGCTGCTGCCGTCGGCGCGCGCGTCGGAAAACGGACCGTCCGTGTAGCGAACGGACGCATTGACAGGCCGCCGTCTCCCGCGCTCCCATCCGGGCCGGGCACGAGAACCCGACCCGGAGAGAGGAGCACCCGCGATGACGCCGATCCGCGACGCCTACCCCATCGACCCCGACGGCGAGGCCGGCTTCACCGTCGAGGCCGCGCGCATGAAGTTCGGCCCCGGCATGCTGGCCGAGCTGGGCGGCGACGCCGAGCAGCTCGGCATGCGGCGCGTCGCCCTGTTCACCGACCCGCGCGTGGCGGCGACGGCGCCCTTCGGCAGCGCGCTCGACTCGCTGAAGCGCGCCGGGCTCGACGTGGTGGTCTTCGACCGTTGCCGGGTGGAGCCGACCAGCGCCTCCTTCCTCGACGCCGCCGACTTCGCGCGGGAGGGCAATTTCGACGGTTACGTCTCCATCGGCGGCGGCTCGGTGATCGACACGGCGAAGGCGGCGAATCTCTACGCCAGCCACCCGGCGGATTTCCTCGCCTACGTCAACAAGCCGCTGGGCGAGGGGCGGCCGGTGCCCGGCCCGGTCAAGCCGCACATCGCCTGCCCGACCACCTGCGGCACCGGCAGCGAGACCACCGGCGTGGCGATCTTCGACCATGTCGAACGCCAAGTGAAGACCGGCATCTCCTCGCGCTTCCTGCGGCCGACGCTGGCGGTGGTCGATCCGCGCACCATCGACAGCCTGCCGCCGGGCGCCATCGCCGCCACCGGCTTCGACGTGCTGACCCACGCCATCGAGAGCCACACCGCGCGGCCCTACCGCTCGCGTCCCCGGCCGGAGAATTCCGCCGCGCGGCCGCCCTACCAGGGGGCGAACCCGTGGTCGGACATCGGTAGCCTCCAGGCGATCCGGCTCGGCGGCACGTGGCTGGAGCGGGCGGTCAACGACCCGGACGATGCGGAGGCGCGCGACGCGCTGATGTTCGCGGCGACGCTGGCGGGCTTGGCCTTCGGCAACGCCGGGGTCCACATCCCGCACGCCATGTCCTATTCGGTGGCCGGGATGAACCACAGCTTCACCGCGACCGGCTACGAGGCGGTCGATCCGATGGTGCCGCACGGCGTCTCGGTGGTGCTGAACGCGCCGGCCGCCTTCCGCTTCACCGGCCCGGCCGCACCCGAGGCGCATCTGCGCGCGGCGGAGGCGTTGGGGGCGGATGTGCGCGGTGCCGGACCACAGGATGGCGGCGAGCTGCTGGCGACCCGGCTGATCGCGATGATGCGGGCGACCGGCCTGCCGAACGGCCTGTCGGCGCTGGGCTACGGCAAGGCCGACATTCCGGGGCTGGTGCGGGGAGCGGCGGCGCAGCAGCGCCTGCTGACCATCGCTCCGCGCCCGGTGTCGGAGGACGACCTGCGCGGGCTCTACGCGGCGGCGATGCGCTACTGGTGAGGGGGAGGCCCTCTCCCAGGGTGGGAGAGGGCTCCTTCGTCAGAACTGCTCGTCGCTCAGCGCCAGCACGGTGTTGCGGGCGCTGGCGATGGTCGGCAGCAGGGCCGGGGCGGTCGCCAGGATCTGCTCGGCGTAGAAGCGCGCGACGACCAGCTTGGTCTCCAGGAAGGACGCGTTGGCGCCGGGGCGCTTCAGCCCCTCCACCGCCTTGGCGGCCGAGCGCGCCAGCATCCAGCCGCCGGCCACCGTGCCCCACAGCTTCAGATAGGCCACGGCGCCGGCCGCGGCACCACGGGCGTCGCCCTCGGCCTGGGCGCCGACGATCCAGTCCACCGCCTTGTCGAGCGCGTCGAGACCGGCCGTCAGCTCGGCGCGGATCACCGCGAGGTCGTCGCCGGGAGCGTTCGCCAGCTCCGCCGCCGTCGCCCGCATCTCGGCGATGAAGGCCTTGGCCGCCGCCCCCTTGTCGCGCCCGGTCTTGCGGAAGGCGAGGTCGTTGGCGTGGATGCCGTTGGTGCCCTCGTAGATCGGGGTGATGCGGGCGTCGCGGTAATGCTGGGCGGCGCCCGTCTCCTCGATGAAGCCCATGCCGCCATGGATCTGCACGCCGGTGGAGGCGACGTCGCAGCCGATGTCGGTCGACCAGGCCTTGACGATCGGGGTCAGCACGTCGACCCGCGCCGCCGCCGCCGCGCGGACATCGGCGTCCTCGTGATGGCGGGCGGTGTCGAGCTGCGTGCCGGCGTAGAGCGCCAGCGCGCGGGCGGCCTCGGTCTTGGCGCGCATGTCCAGCAGCATGCGGCGCACGTCCGGATGCTTGATGATGGCGACCGCCGCGCCCTTGGCGTCGGCGACGTCCTTGCTCTGCACGCGGGCCTTGGCGTAGTCGCGGGCCTGCTGGTAGGCGCGCTCCGCCACCGCGACGCCCTGGATGCCGACGCCGAGCCGGGCGTTGTTCATCATCGTGAACATGTACTCGATGCCACGGTTCTCCTGGCCGACCAGGAAGCCGATGGCCCCGCCGTCGTCGCCATAGGCCATGACGGCGGTCGGGCTGGCCATGATGCCGAGCTTGTGCTCCAGGCTGGCGCAGCGCAGGTCGTTGCGGGCGCCGGGGGTGCCGTCGGCGTCGGGCAGGAACTTCGGCACGATGAACAGGCTGATGCCCTTGATGCCGGCCGGCGCGTCGGGCAGGCGGGCGAGCACCAGATGGACGATGTTCTCCGTCAGGTCATGCTCGCCGTAGGTGATGAAGATCTTCTGGCCGGTGATGCGGTAGGTCCCGTCGTCGGCCCGCACCGCGCGGGTGCGCACGGCGGCGAGGTCGGAACCGGCCTGCGGCTCGGTCAGGTTCATCGTCCCGGTCCATTCGCCCGAGATCATCTTCGACAGGTAGACCGCCTTCTGCTCGTCGCTGGCGTGCTCGGTCAGCAGGTCCACGGCGCCCTGGGTCAGCAGCGGGCACAGGCCGAAGGACAGGTTGGCCGCCTGCCACATCTCGTTCACCGCGAAGGCCACCGTCCAGGGCAGGCCCTGCCCGCCGTAATCCGGCTCGAAGGGCAGGCTGTTCCAGCCGGCCTCGGTGAACTGGCCGTAGGCCTCCTTCCAGCCGGTCGGCGTGCGGACGACGCCGTTCTCCAGCTTCGAGCCCTGCTTGTCCCCGACCGGGTTGAGCGGGGCGAGCACGCCGGAGGCGAACTTCCCGGCCTCCTCCAGGATGGCGTCGACCAGATCGGGGGCCGCCGATTCGCAATGGGGCAATGCGGCGACGGCGTCGAGGCCGACCACCTCGTTGAGGACGAAGCGCAGATCGTCGACCGGAGCGGTGTAGGAACTCATGGCGGAACGGACCTCCCGGTGGCCTTTGGCGGGGCCTGTTGCTGTTGATTGACCTATACGTCACCATACACCATCGAATGGTGCATGGCGAGAGAACGCGCTGGCGTGCGTCCTCGTCTTGCCGGCTGTTTCGTCGAAGGCTATGCCGGGGGACGCTCCGCTGCAAGACGCCCTGCGGGCATGGGGCTCCGCCGAATTGGCATGGCTGATGCATGGTTGCTGGTGTCTCAGCACGAGGACCGCCCCCATGAGCTTCGCGTCCGCCCTTGGCCTTTCCAGCGACACCGCCCAGCAGACTGCCCAGCAGGCCAAGTCCGCCCGTGGCGGAGCGGCGGCCAACGTCGAGGCCGCCGTGCGCAACGCCAGCGCCCGGACGGGGGTCGATTTTTCCTACCTCATGGAAAAAGCTGCCGTGGAGAGCGGCTACCGCACGGACGTAAAGTCCTCCTCCTCCTCGGCGACGGGGCTGTACCAGTTCATCGACAGCACCTGGTTGCAGACGATGAAGGAGCATGGCGCCGACCATGGGCTGGGCCGCTACGCCAACGCCATCCAGACCCGCGGCGACGGCCGTCCCTACGTCGCCGACGCCGACATGAAGAAGGAGATCCTGGACCTGCGCAAGGATCCCTCCGTCTCGGCGCTGATGGCGGCGGAATACACCCGCGACAACAAGGAGTATCTGGAGGACACGGTGAAGGGGACCATCGGCTCCACCGAACTCTACATGGCGCATTTCCTGGGGGCCGGCGGTGCGTCGAAGTTCCTGAACGCCATGCAGGACAACCCCAGCCGCACCGCCCGCGACGTCTTCCCCGAGGCGGCGGCGGCCAACAAGAACGTCTTCTTCGACAAGGCCACCGGCAAGGCGAAGTCGCTGAAGGAGATCTACGACAAGTTCGCCACCAAATTCTCGGAGAACCCGCTGGCGAGCTTCGCTCCGGGGCAGGTGGCGGCCGACGCGGTGCGCAAGCAGGACATGCCCGACGGCTTCACCACCCAGGTGCCGATGCCGCCGGCCAAGTCGCTGAACGGCACGCCGCTGTCGATCTATCAGGTGCTGGCGCTGAACGCGCTGGAGACGCCGGACGAGGTCGACAGCATCAACGGCCGCGAGACCCGTCCGCGCGACAAGGAGAACCGCAAGATGCGCGAGGAGCCGGTGCGCACCGACCAGGCCGGCGACTCCGGCGTCGGCTTCGGGCTGGGCCTCGGGCTGGGCCGGATCGTCGGGTCGGAATCGGCGACCACGGCGGCCAACACCGTCACTTCGGCCGCCGCCGCCGCGCCGACCACCGCCGCGCCGGACGCCGTGGCCGGCACCACCGAGACGAAGGCCGCCGCCTGACGCGGCCCTCGCCGGGCGGCCGCCCGACCGCGCGGGCGTTTCCATCGGGCGGATTCCTTGACCCGGTGGCAGGGGCCGCCTACTTTGACCCTTTGATCCCCCTTTACCATCGCTGTCGAGCACCCATGGCCGTCCTTCCGATCCTCGTCGCCCCGCACCCGGTCCTCAAGCAGAAGGCGAAGCCGGTCGCGGCCGTCGATGCGCGCGTCGCCAAGCTGATGGACGACATGGTCGAGACCATGTACGCCGCCAAGGGCATCGGGCTCGCCGCACCGCAGATCGGCCGGTCGGAGCGGGTCATCGTCGTCGACGTGCACGAGAAGGGCGAGACGCCCAACCCGATCCGCCTCGCCAACCCGGAGATCGTCTGGTCGTCGGAGGAGAAGGGGATCTGCGAGGAAGGCTGCCTGTCGGTGCCCGAACAGTACGCCGAGGTCACCCGGCCGCTGTCGGTGCGCGTGCGCTACCTCGACGAGAAGAACGAGCCGCGCGAGATCGAGGCCGACGGCATGCTGGCGACCTGCCTCCAGCACGAGATCGACCATCTGAACGGCGTGCTGTTCGTCGATTACCTGTCGCTGCTCAAGCGCAACATGATCCTGCGCAAGGTGCAGAAGCAGCAGAAGGCGAGCGCCTGATCCCGCCATGACCGCCCCGCTCCGTCTCGTCTTCATGGGCACGCCGGACTTCGCCGTGCCCAGCCTCGCCGCGCTGATCGGGGCGGGCCACGCCGTGGTCTGCGTCTACAGCCAGCCGCCGCGCCCGGCCGGGCGCGGGCAGCAGGTGCAGGCATCCCCCGTCCACCGCTTCGCCGAGGAGCACGGCATCCCGGTGCGCACGCCCAAGAGCCTGCGCAACGCCGAGGCACAGGCCGAGTTCGCGGCGCTCGACGCCGACGCGGCGGTGGTCGCCGCCTATGGGCTGATCCTGCCGCAGCCGGTCCTCGACGCCCCGCGCCTGGGTTGCGTCAACGTGCACGGCTCGCTGCTGCCGCGCTGGCGGGGCGCGGCGCCGATCCAGCGCTCGATCCTGGCGGGCGACGCCGAGACCGGCATCACCATCATGCAGATGGACATCGGGCTCGACACCGGCGCCATGCTGTCGAAGGAGGCCGTGGCGATCACGCCGGCGACCACCGCCAGCAGCCTGCACGACGAACTGGCCGCGCTCGGCGCGCGCATGATCGCTCCGGCGCTGGCCGGGCTCGCCGCCGGAACGCTGGCCGCCGAGCCGCAGCCCGAGGAGGGCGTGACCTACGCCGCCAAGCTGACGCGCGAGGACGGGCGGCTCGACTGGACCCGTGACGCCGCCTGCGTGGAACGGCAGGTGCGGGCGCTGACCCCCTGGCCGGGCTGCTGGTTCGACGTCGAGGGCGAACGCGGGACCGAGCGCATCAAGGTGCTCGCCGCCGAACTGGTGGCCGATGCCTCCGGTGCGCCGGGGACCCTGCTGGACGACCGGCTGACGGTGGCCTGCGCGGAGGGCGCCGTGCGGCTGACCCGCGTGCAGCGGCCGGGCAAGGCGCCGGTGGACGGCGCCGCCTTCCTGCGCGGCTTCGCGCTTTCCGTGGGTGGCCCCGTGGGCGGACATGTCGGCTCATGCAACGCTGGAAACTGACGGTCGAGTATGACGGCCGGCCCTTCGTCGGCTGGCAGCGGCAGGACAACGGCCCCTCGGTGCAGCAGCATCTGGAGGAGGCGGTGCGGCGCCTGTCCGGCGAGACCGTGCGCGTCCACGGCTCCGGCCGCACCGACGCCGGGGTGCACGCGCTGGGGCAGGTCTGCCATTTCGACCTGGAGAAGAGCTTCACCGGGCTGAAGCTGCGCGATGCGCTGAACTTCCACCTGAAGCCGGAACCGATCGCGGTGGTCGAGGTCGAGCCGGCGCCCGAGGATTTCCACGCGCGGCTGACCTCCGTCGGGCGGTCCTACGTCTACCGCATCGTCAACCGGCGGGCGCCGCTGGCGCTCGAATCCGGGCGGGCGTGGCACGTCACGCGGCCGCTGAACGCCGAGGCGATGCACGAGGCGGCGCAGGTTCTGGTCGGCGCGCACGACTTCACCAGCTTCCGCGCCTCGCTCTGCCAAGCCAAGTCGCCGCTGAAGACGCTCGACCGGCTCGACGTCGAGCGGTCGGGCGACGAGATCCGTGTCCACGCCGCCGCGCGCTCCTTCCTGCACCACCAGGTGCGCAACATGGTCGGCACGCTGGAGCTGGTGGGGGCGGGCAAATGGACGGACGCCGACCTTCGCCGCGCGCTCGACGCCCGCGACCGCGCCAAGGCCGGGCCGACGGCGCCGCCGGACGGGCTGTATTTCGTCTCCGCGCGCTATTGAGCGGGCGTCTTTGAGTTTTAGACACAGATGAACACAGATAGACACAGATGAACTGAGATGAGCGTTTGCCTTGCCCCATGAGGCGTTTCTGTGGATTGGTTTTAAGGGGCATTGCGGCAGTGATTGAAGAGAAAATCATATATTTGTATTTTGTTCATCTGTGTCTATCTGTGTTCATCTGTGTCAAAGAATAAAACCTTTTGATCGCGTCCAGTCGTAGAGCTGGCGGCAACTTCCCAGCCGCACGGATTGCCGCTACGCTGGAGATCCTGCCACGTCCGGGCCGCTCCGTGCTCCGCATCCTCCTTCTGCTGGCCGCCTCGCTTCTGCTGCTGTCCGGGTGCGGCATCGATGCCGACCAGGATCTGCTGTGCCGCAAGCTGATCCCGGCCTTCGAATCCGATCCCATCACCGACGCCCGGACGCGGATGGATCCTGAGGACCGGCGCATCGTCCGCGTCGATTACCAGACCGGCGGGGTGGTCCATTGGATCGCCTGCCGCTTCGCCGGCACCGCGACGGAGGCCGGGCGCACCAGCCTGGAGGCGGTCGCCACCGACCGCACCGGCTGGCTGAGCCCGATCCGCTTCGCCATGCTGGAGCAGTGGGTCCGCATCAAGCCGCCGCGCCACGACGCCGCCCCGGCCGCCGAGATCGTCCGCTCGCCGCCGACGGCCTGGACGCCGTGGCTGTTCCTGTTGCAGCAGATCGTCAACGCGGCGACGGTGGCCTGCGTCTACGGGCTGCTGGCGCTCGGCTACACGCTGGTCTACGCCATCCTCGGCCAGATCAACCTCGCGATGGGCGAACTGACCATGGTCGGCGCCATGCTGACCGCGATGGCCGCCGCCGGGCTCGGCATGGCCGGCTGGGCGAGCTGGCCGCCGGCGCTGCTGGGAATGCTGGTGCTGGTCATGGGCTTCACCGCCGTGCAGGGCTGGACGATGGACCGGCTGGTGTTCCGCCGGCTGCGCCGGGTCCGCTCGCACACGCCGCTGATCGTCGCGGTCGGGCTGTCGGTCGCCTGGCAGGAGGGGGTGCGGCTGCTGCACGGCGCCCGCGACTGGTGGCCGACGCCGGTCCTCGCCGACCGCCACGACCTGATCGGCGACGGGGCCTTCACGGTGACGGCGCTGTCCTCGCAACTGGCGATCCTGGCGCTGACCGGCGGGCTCTACGCGCTGTTGTGGGGAATCATGCAGCGGACGCCCTTCGGCCGGGCCCACCGCGCCTGCACCGACGACGTGGCGGCGGCGGAGCTGATGGGGGTGGACGTCAACCGGACGGTGGCCGTCACCTTCGCCATCGGCGGCGGGCTGGCGGCGGCGGCGGGGGCGGTGATCGCGCTCTATTACGGCGGGGTGAACTTCTTCACCGGCTACCTGATCGGCTTCAAGGCGCTGGCGGCGGCGGTGGTCGGCGGCATCGGCTCGGTGCCGGGGGCGATGCTGGGCGGCGCGCTGCTCGGGTTGGTGGAGACCTTCTGGTCGGCGTACTTCGTCATCGCCTACAAGGACATCGTCGCCTTCGGGCTGCTGACCCTGTTCCTGATCTACCGCCCGCAGGGCCTGCTGGGGCAGGCGCGGGGGCGGGGCGACTGAGCCATACCGTCGCAATCTTGCGGGAGCGGCGGCTTGGGGTTCCTATTCGATGGCTCCGTGCATTAGGGTGCCGGCCCCAAGCGACGAGGAAAAGCGATGTCCGACGATCTGAAGTGCCCGCAATGCGGTTCCGAGCATGTCTACCAGGACGGCAGCCTGTGGATCTGCCCGGAGTGCGCCCATGAATGGAACCCGGAGGCGGCGGCCGGGGATGCCGGGGCGGAGGCGTCGGAGGGCGTGCGGGACGCCAACGGCAACCCGCTCAGCGATGGCGACAGCGTGACCGTGATCAAGGACCTGAAGGTCAAGGGCTCGTCGCTGGTCGTCAAGGGCGGGACCAAGGTGAAGAACATCCGTCTGGTCGACGGTGCCGACGGTCACAACATCGCCTGTAAGATCGACGGGATCGGCGCGATGAACCTGAAGTCGGAGTTCGTGAAGAAGGCGTGAGGCGGGTCGGCCACAGTGAAGTCGGCCACAACGAAAAGCCCCGGAGGACGCTCGGTCCTCCGGGGCTTTCTCGTCATTCGGCCTGGGCCGGAAGCCCTCAGCTCAGCGTGCGGACATCGGCGAGATGGCCGGTCACCGCCGCCGCCACGGCCATCGCCGGGCTGACGAGGTGGGTGCGGCCGCCGCGGCCCTGGCGGCCCTCGAAGTTGCGGTTCGAGGTGGACGCGCTGCGCTCGCCCGGCGCCAGACGGTCGGCGTTCATCGCCAGGCACATCGAGCAGCCCGGCTCGCGCCACTCGAAGCCGGCCTCGACGAACACCTTGTCCAGGCCCTCTTCCTCGGCCTGCTCCTTGACCAGGCCCGAGCCCGGAACCACCAGGGCGCGCACGCCCTCGGCGACCTTGCGGCCCTTGGCGAGGTCGGCGGCGGCGCGCAGATCCTCGATGCGGCCGTTGGTGCAGGAGCCGATGAACACCGTGTCGACCTTGACCTCGGTCAGCGGCTGGCCGGGCGTCAGGCCCATGTAGGCCAGCGAGCGCTCGACGGCCGCGCGCTTGCCGGCGTCGGCGATGTCGGCCGGGTTCGGCACCGTTGCGGTGATCGGCAGCACGTCCTCGGGGCTGGTGCCCCAGGTGACCTGCGGGGCGATCTCGTCGGCGTTCAGCACGACGGTGGCGTCGTACACCGCGCCCTCGTCCGACGGCAGCGTCTTCCAATAGGCGACGGCCTGCTCGTAGGCGCCGGCCTTCGGCGCCAGCGCGCGGCCCTTGACGTACTCGTAGGTCTTTTCGTCCGGGGCGATCAGGCCGGCGCGGGCGCCGCCCTCGATCGCCATGTTGCAGACGGTCATGCGGCCTTCCATCGACAGGTCGCGGATGGCCTCGCCGGCGAACTCGATGACGTAGCCGGTGCCGCCGGCGGTGCCGATCTTGCCGATGATCGCCAGAACGATGTCCTTGGCGGTCACGCCCGGATTGAGCTTGCCGTCGACCCGCACCAGCATGTTCTTGGCCGGCTTTTGCAGCAGCGTCTGGGTGGCGAGCACATGCTCGACCTCCGAGGTGCCGATGCCGAAGGCCAGCGCGCCGAAGGCGCCGTGCGTCGCCGTGTGGCTGTCGCCGCAGACGATGGTGGCGCCGGGCAGGGTGAAGCCCTGTTCCGGACCGACGATGTGGACGATGCCCTGGCGGATGTCGTCCATTGGGAAGTAGCGGACGCCGAAGTCGCGGGCGTTCTTGTCCAGCGTCTCCACCTGGATCCGGCTCTCCTCCTCGACGATGCCCTTGGAGCGGTCGGTGGTGGGAACGTTGTGATCGGGGACCGCGAGCGTGGCTTCCGGACGGCGGACTTGACGGCCGGCGACGCGCAGCCCCTCGAACGCCTGCGGGCTGGTCACCTCGTGGACCAGATGGCGGTCGATGTAGAGGATGCAGGTGCCGTCATCCTGGCGGTGCACGACGTGGCTGTCCCAGATCTTGTCGAACAGAGTGCGCGGCTTGGACATCGGAAAAATCTCTCTCGCGGGTACGCTCGGCGCGGAACAAAACGGAGGCCGCACAATAGCGTTGTGTCGCTGTGGGGACAAGCTTGGCAAAGCGTCTTTCGCCGCAAGCCTGTCCCCCGCAATTTTGTGACCTTGAACGCGGCTTGGGAGTTCTGCTTACGGCAGCATCTTGCCGGGGTTCAGCAGGCCATGGGGGTCCAGCGTGGCCTTGACGGCGCGCAGCAGGTCGAACTCCACCGGGCTCTTGATGACCGGCATCTCGTCCTTCTTGAAGCGGCCGACGCCGTGCTCGGCGGAGATCGAGCCGTCGAGCGCGAAGATCACCTCGTTGACGACGTGGCAGATCTCGTCCCAGCGGTCGAGATAGGCCTTGGTGTCGGCGCCGTCCGGCTGGCTGAGGTTGAAGTGGATGTTGCCGTCGCCGACATGGCCGAAGGGGGTCGGGCGGATGCCGGGGCAGGCGCGCTCGACCGCCGCCTCGGCCCGCTCGATGAACTCGGCGACGCGCGAGACGGGGACGGAGACGTCGTTCTTGATCGAGCCGCCCTCGAACTTCTGCGCCTCGACGATCGCCTCGCGGATGAACCACAGCTGCTTGGCCTGGCTCTCCGACTGGGCCAGCGTCGCGTCGGTGGCGAGTTCCGCCTCGAACGCCTCGGCGAAGGCGGCCTCGACCGTGTCCTGGAAGCTGTCGGTCTTGGTGCCGGCGGTCAGCTCGGTGATGACGTACCAGGGCGACGGCTCCGACAGCGGGTCGATGGTGCCGGCGACGTGCTTGAGCGCGAAGTCCAGGCAGCGGCGCGACATCAGCTCGAAGGCCGACACGGCGTCGCCCGACGCGGCGCGCAGGCGGGCCAGCAGCTCGACGGCCGCCGCCGGGCTCGGCACGGCGACGAAGGCGGTGATCGACTGGCGCGGGCGCGGGAACAGCTTCAGCACGGCGGCGGTGACGATGCCCAGCGTGCCCTCGGCGCCGATGAACAGGTTCTTCAGATCGTAGCCGGTGTTGTTCTTGCGCAGACGGCGCATCCCGTCCCACACGCGCCCGTCGGCCAGCACGACCTCCAGCCCGAGCACGAGGTCGCGGGTGTTGCCGTAGCGCAGCACGTTGATGCCGCCGGCGTTGGTCGAGATCAGCCCGCCGATCTGCGCCGTGCCCTCCGCCCCCAGGCTGAGCGGGAACAGCCGGTCGGCCTCGGCGGCGGCGGCCTGCACGGTGGTCAGCACGACGCCGGCCTCGACCGTCATCGTGTAGTTCAGCGCGTCGGTTTCGCGGATGCGGTTCATGCGCGACAGGCTGAGCACGATCTCGCGCCCCTCCTCGTAGGGGATCGAGCCGCCGACGAGGCTGGTGTTGCCGCCCTGCGGCACGACCGGGATGCCGGCCTCGGCGCAGATTTTGACGACGGCGGCGACCTCTGCGGTGTTCGCCGGGCGGACGACGGCCGGGCTGTTGCCCTTGAAGCGCCCGCGCCACTCGGAAAGGTAGGGCGCCATGTCGGCGGCGTCGGTCAGGATGCCGGACGGGCCGACGATGGCGCGGATCTGGTCGAGGGCGGCCTGGGTGGCGGCGGCGAGGGGCGCGGCGGAGGTCATGGCGCGGGGTCCGGCAGTGAGGATGGCGTCTTGCCTCCTTCTACAATCTCCCGCCCGCCAATTCCATCCGCTAGGGCCGGGGCGCCGCCGCGCGGCGCAGGCGGTCGTTGATCGCCACGCCCAGCCCTTCGTCGGGGATCGGCATCACGGCGATGCGGGCGGCGCCGCTCTGGTCGAGTTGACGCAAGTGGCTGAACAGGTTCGCCGCCGCCTCGTTCAGGTCACCCTGGAGGCTCAGGTTCAGGCGGATGGCGCCGCCGAACAGGAAGCGGTCGGGGCCGAAGGTCAGGAACGCCTCGTCGGCGTCCGCCGACCCGGCGTTCAGCCGGACGGACGCGTTCGGCGCGTAGTGGCTCTCCAACTGGCCGGGCGACTTCGGCGCGGACGGGTCGCCGGCCGAGACGCGGACCGGGCCGATCAGCCGCTCCATCTCCTCGGGCAGCACGGCGCCGGGGCGCAGGATCACCGGCTCGGGGCCGGTCAGGTCGATGACCGTCGATTCCAGACCGACCTGGCACTTGCCGCCGGTGACGACGCCGTCCACCCGCTCGCCCAGGCTTTCCAGCACGTGATGCGGCGTGGTCGGGCTGACGGCGCCGGAGCGGTTGGCGCTGGGGGCGGCGATCGGCCGGCCGGCGGCCTTCAGCAACGCCTGCGCCAGCGGATGACCGGGCACGCGGATCGCCACGCTGTCGAGCCCGGCGCTGACCAGCAGCGACAGGGCGGAGTTGGCCGGGCGCGGCAGCACCATGGTCAGCGGGCCGGGCCAGAACTGCTGCGCCAGCTCCAGCGCGCGCTCGTCGAACATCGCCCAGCTCTGCGCCGCCGCCAGATCGGGGACATGGGCGATCAGCGGGTTGAACTGCGGCCGGCCCTTGGCGGCGAAGATCGCCGCGACGGCGCGGTCGTCGGTGGCGTCGCCGCCCAGGCCATAGACCGTCTCGGTCGGGAAGGCGACCAGCCTGCCGGCGCGCAGCAGCTCGGCCGCGCGGGCGATGCCGGGCGGGGTGGCGGGGATCAGCGCCGGGCGCTTCTCGGCGGGGGAGGGGGCTTGGTCGGTCACGGGGTCTTGGGTCACGGCGTCTTTCTAGCGGCTGGCCGCGCGGTGTCAATTCGCGCGGTTGCGCCCGTCCCGGCGCAACGCTATGAGGGGGACGGGCTTTTCCAACGACAACATGATGGGTGCGGGCATGGCGGGCAAGGTCTTCACCGTGGCGCAGCAGAAGGGCGGCGCCGGCAAGACCACGCTGGCCGCCCACCTCGCCATCGCCTGGGCGCAGCTCGGCCATTCCGTCGCCACGGTGGACATCGACCCGCAGGGCAGCCTGACCCGCTGGCACGCCGTGCGCACCGAGGCGACCGGCGGCAAGCCCGGCTTCACCCATGTGCAGATCAACGGCTGGCGCACCCAGGCGGAGGTCGAGAAGCTCGCCCGCTCCCACGACATCGTGGTGGTCGACAGCCCGCCGCACGCCCAGACCGAGGCGCGCATCGCCGTGCGCGCCGCCACGCTGGTGGTGGCGCCGGTGCAGCCGAGCCCGATGGATCTGTGGGCGGTCCACCCGACCATCGAGCTGGCCGCGCAGGAGAAGCGGCGCCTGCTGCTGGTGCTGAACCGCGTGCCGCCGCGCGCCCGCATCGCCGACGAGCTGGTCGCCAAGGTGCACGAGCTGGTCGCCCCGCCCGCCGTCGGGCTGGCGGTGGCGCAGGTCGGCAACCGCACCGCCTACGCCGGCACCCTGATGAGCGGCCTGTCCGTCACCGAGGCCGCCCGCAAGTCGCAGGCGTCCGTCGAGATGCAGGCGCTGGCCGAGGAAATCCTGGCGCTGGCCTGAGCGGGCGCCGAAGCGTTTTCCTTGAAGGTTTCCGTCATGCCCGTGCTTGGCATGGGCATCCACGGTGCGCGCTTCAAGGTTGCGCGTGGATGCCCGGCTCAAGGCCGGGCATGACGATTCCAAAGGGAACGCTTCAGCTGATCCAGAGCTGGAGCATCAGACGCTCCCGCCGGGTCGGCGGCAGCGCGCGGTGGTAGCAGGAGGTGTCCTCCAGGAAGCCGGTGCCGGCCGGTCCCTCCACCACCATCAGCCGGTCGCGGGCGAAGCGGGCGAAGACCGCCTTCTCCTGCGCGTTGGCCGAGCCCAGCAGCATGCGCAGCGACTTGCCCCGGTGCGATCCGCGGATCAGCGCGTGCTCGCCGGCCCCCGAATCGACGTCGGTCAGGTAGAACTGCGCCGAGCAGAAATGGAAGTCGTGGACGTCGAAATGCCAGTCGATGGTCTGGCCCAGGCGCCGCCGCTCCTCGTCGGAGACGTCGGTGACGAAGCTCCAGAACAGGCGCGGGATGATCTTGGTCGGGCGGAAGCCGAGGAAGGCGCCGGCGCTCTGCATCAGCACCGGGTCGCGGCAGACCCGGCGCACGGCGGTGCAGTCGAGAGGATCGGGGACGGTGCCGATGACCACCGGCGTGGTGCCGTCGAGCGTGCCGCCGACCACCTCGTGCCGGAGGAAGAGGCGGTCGGCGCCGCGCATCCTCAGCGGCGAACTCGTGGCGAACTCGACGAGTTCCGCCACCAACGCCGGCGGCAGGTTGAAGCCGAGCGCGATGGAATCCCGCCGCAGGTCGGCCAGCGCCCGCTCCGGCGTGACCCCGGTGAACAGCGAGGTCGGCAGTTGCGGCAAGGGGATCGGCGGTCCCGCGGGCGGGCGTGACGTGGAACGGGGGCTGAGACGGCGCAACGCGCTGTAGCCGCGGCGAACGGTTTCGAAGCGGCCGAGAGCATAGTGAAGCTCACCGGCGACAAGGCGCCGGGCGATGTTCGCGACGTTCATGACATGGTCATCCCTTGCCGGAAGCCGGTGGAGGTTGGGTGGAGCAATCGATGGGATGGCCAAGTGTATGCAGGTTTGGAGCAATTCCAAAAAGGCGCTTTGGGCGTACACCGCCACGTCGAGGGATTAGACGGTCGTCTTAGCGTTCGGGCTCCGGCTTGATCCCGAGGTCCTTCAGGGCGTGCATCAACTCCAGCACCACGGTGCTGATGTCGGGGAAGGAGAGCGCCACCGCGCGGCGGTCGGGGTCGAGCCGCACGACATGGGCGACCTGCCGCCCGCCCACGCCCGGCGCCTCGGCGCAGCGTAGATCCAGCCGCAGCCTGGCGCCGACGGCGTGCGCGAACTCCTCCGGCGAGCGGTCGAGCAGCAGCCCGCGCGTGGACCAGTTCAGCGTCGTGAGGCGCTGCCCCTCCACCTCCACCGCCAGCGCCGGGTCGAAATAGCGGAGGGCGCGGCGGCGCTCGACCCCGCCCGGCGGCTTGGGGCCGCTGTCGTGCTGCTCCAGCCTGCGCCTGGCCGCCTCCTTGGTGCGGTCGTCGACGCCGTCCTTGCTGGTCAGCAAGGTGGCCTGGACGCGGCGCTCCACCCCGTGGCGGAACTCGTCGTCGGCGCCGAGTCGCAGCGCCTTGCCGAACTGGTCCTTGGCCTGTGTCAGCAGCGCGTTGCGCCCCTTCTCGTCGCCGGCATGGCCGAGCCGCTCGGCCTGGACCAGCAGCGTATCGACGCTGCGCTGGCAGGCGCCGCGCTGGATCACGCGGGCGGCCTCGCGGAACTCGGCGGCGCGCAGGCTGGGGAATTCCTTCGCCTTCAGCAGTTCGGCCAGGACGGCGGCGAGCGCGTCGATCTGGTCGGGGGCGGCGGTTTCCGCCTCGCGGCGCATGCGGCGGACCAGCTCCTCCGCCTTGCGCAGGAGGGCGTCCTCGATCTTGCGGCGTTGTTCGGCGTCCATCACGGGCATGGCGTGGCCTCCCGTCGTCTGACACCCTCCAGTGTACGGCCGCCGCCGGCCTTCGGGACAGCGACAGTTGGTCGCCCCACCTCACTTTCCGCGTGGTTTGGCCCTGGCGGTCGGTTCGGCCTCCAGCGGGTTGTCGGGCCAGTAATGCTTGGGGTACTGGCCCTTCAGGTCGGCCTTCACCGCCTTGTAGGCGTTGGCCCAGAAGCTGGCGAGGTCGCGGGTGACCTGCACCGGGCGGCGGGCCGGCGACAGCAGGTGCAGCAGCAGCGGCACCTTGCCTCCGGCGATGCGCGGCGTCTCGGCCAGCCCGAACATCTCCTGGAGGCGGACCGCCAGCACCGGCTCCTCGCCGTCATAGTCGATCGGCACGCGGGAGCCGCTCGGCACCTCGACATGGGTCGGCGCCTCGGCGTCCATCCGGGCCTTCAACTCCCAGGGCAGCAGGGCGCGCAGCGCGCTCGACAGGTCGACGCGGTCGAGATGGGCGCGGCGCGACACCCCGTCGAGGAAGGGGGCGAGCCAGTCCTCCAAGCCGTCGAGCAGCGCCTGGTCGGACAGGTCCGGCCATTCCTCTCCCTCGCGCCTGCGCAGGAAGGCGAGGCGGGTGCGCCATTTGCGCAGCTCGTCGGACCAGGGCAGGCAGGCCAGACCCATGGCGCGGATGCCCTCGACCATCGCGGCGGTCATGGCGTCGGGCGCCGGCTTGGGCAGCCGCTCGTCCTTCAGGACCAGGGCGAACAGCCGGCGGCGGCGGCGGGCCAGCACCGCCTGCTCGCGCCCGTCCCAGACGACGATGTCCTCGCTGCGGATGCGGTCGGCGAACATCTCCTCCAGTTCGGCCAGCGTCACCGGGGCGGCCAGGAAGATCCGCGACTCGCGCGCCGCCCCGTCGAGGTCGGCGACGACCAGCCAATCCTCGGCCGACAGCGGCTCGGCCTCCTGGAAATAGGCGCCGCGCCCGCCGGACAGCCGGTACTGGGCCGCGACTCCGCCGGGGCTGCCGCCGGGACGGCGCTGGCCGATGCGGTCGGGGTAGGCCAGCGCCAGCAGCCGCCCGGTGGCGCCGCTGTCGCCGACGGCGGCGCCTTTGCCCCCGCCGCCAGTGCCGGGAAGGCCGAGCTGCCGCCGCCAGGTCTGCGCCTGCCGCACCGCCTGCCGTGCCCGGTGGCGGTCCACGGCGAGGCCGCGCGCGGCGCCCTGGCCGCCGCGCTCCTCGCCGGTCACCAGGTCGACGCGCAGCCGCAGGTCGCTGTCGCGGAAGCCCGGCTGGCTCCGGACGATGTCGCGCTCGCCGAGCAGCGCCGCCACCGTGCAGGCCAGCGGCCCGAGCCGCATCTCCGTCCCGGCCAGCATCATGCGGGCGAGCCGGGGATGCACGCCGAGCCGGGTCATCCGCCTGCCCCGCGCGGTGATGGCGCCGGTGGGGTCGAGCGCCCCCAGCTCCTCCAGCAGTTCCCTCGCCTGGGCCATCGCGGCGGCGGGGGGCGCGTCGAGCCAGGGCATGTCGGCCGGGTCGCGCACGCCCCAGGCGGCCAGCTCCAGCGCCAGCGGCGCCAGATCGGCGTCGAGGATCTCCGGCGTGGTGTGCGGGGCCAGCGCCCGGTGCGCCGCCTCCGGCCACAGGCGGTAGCAGACGCCCGGCTCCAGGCGGCCGGCGCGGCCGCGCCGCTGGTCGGCCGAGGCCTGGCTGACCTTCACCGTCGTCAGCCGGGTCATGCCGCCGCGCGGGTCGAAGCGCGGCACCCGCATCAGCCCGCTGTCGACGACGATGCGGATGCCCTCGATGGTCAGGCTGGTCTCGGCGATGGCCGTCGCCAGCACCACCTTGCGGGTGCCGGGCGGGGTGGGGGCGATGGCGGCGTCCTGCGCCTCCGCGCTCATGTCGCCGAACAGCGGCGCCAACAGCACGTTCGCGCCGAGATCGGCCTGTTCCAGCAGCGCCTGCACCCGGCGGATCTCGCCGGTGCCGGGCAGGAAGACCAGGGCGTTGCCGGGTTCCTCGCGGAGCGCGCGGCGCACGGTGGCGGCGACCGCGTCCTCGATCCGGCCGCCGGGGGGCGGGGCGTCGAGATGGCGGGTCTCCACCGGGAAGGCGCGGCCCTCGCTGGTGACGATGGGGGCGGGACCGTCGGCGCCGCCGAGCAGGGCGGCGACCGGGCCGCCGTCCAGCGTCGCCGACATCGCCATCAGCCGCAGGTCGCCACGCAGCGCCTCGCGCGACTCGCGCGCCAGGGCCAGGGCGAGGTCGCTGTCGATGCCGCGCTCGTGGAACTCGTCGAACAGCACGGCGCCGACGCCGTCCAGCTCGGGCGAATCCTGGATCTGGCGCAGGAACAGGCCGTCGGTCACCACCTCGATCCGCGTCCGCGGGCCGACGCGGGTGTCCTGGCGCACGCGGTAGCCGACCGTTCCGCCGACCTCCTCGCCCAGCATGGCGGCCATCCGGTGCGCGGCGGCGCGGGCGGCCAGCCGGCGGGGCTCCACCACGATGATCCGTGGGCCGGACAGCCAGGGCTGCTCCAGCAGGGCGAGCGGCACGCGCGTCGTCTTGCCGGCGCCGGGCGGCGCCTGGAGCACCGCGACCCCGCGCCCGCGCAGCGCGTCGAGCAGGGCGGGCAGAACCGGCTCGATGGGAAGGGCGGGGAGGGAGGGGAGGGAAGGCCGGGTCGTCATGGGCCGACTCTGCTGCCGGGAAACCGGCGGAAAGGCAAATGCTTTCCGGCGCGATGATCGCCCGGTCCGGCGGCGGTCTGGACAAAATGTCGCACCGTTGGGGCGGCGCGTCCGCGGCGCGGGATCCATCACCATAAAATTGCTATGGTTTTAGGGTCGTCGGGCCACTTCGCCACTCGCAGGAATCCATGACCAGCATCCACGACGCCGACCTGTTCCTCGCCCACGCCTGCGTGCTGGAGGAGGACGCCGCCAACCGCTTTTCCGATCTGTCGGAAGCGATGAAGACCTATGGCAACCAGGAGGTTGCGGCCTTCTTCGGCCAGATGGCGACCTTCTCGCGCATGCATCTGGCCGAGGCGCGCCAGCGGTCGGGTTTCCGCAAGCTGCCCGACCTGAAGGCGGAGGAATTCCAGTGGCCGGACGGGGAAAGCCCGGAGGCCGCCTCGATGGAGGGGTCGCATTACCTGATGACGGTGGAATACGCGCTGGAGCTTGCGCTCGACAGCGAGCGGCGCGGGCAGGCCTTCTACGCCGAGGTGGCGCGCACCACCACCGATTCGGAGGTCCGCATGATGGCGGAGGAGTTCGCCGCCGAGGAAGCCGAGCATGTCGCCCAGCTCGAGGTCTGGGCCAAGCGCTACCCGCAGACCGCTTGAGGGATGGCTGACTGAAGGGGGCGCCGCAGCGGGCGCACCGGATCGGGGGGACGGGCCCCCGATCCGGTCCGGTTCCTGGTCCTCAGGCGGCCGACAGGGCCGACCATTCGATCTCGTACACCTTGTCCGCCGGCTTGTAGGTCTTGAACGCCGCGATGACGTCGTCGGCGGTGACCCCGGCCGGCACGTTCAGAATCTCGTAGACGACCGAGCTGCCGCTGGTCGGGCCGACGTCGGCGTTGCGGTGGGCCTGCGAGATCAACCCCTCGCCAGCCTTCTTGATCATGATGGAAGCCATGCATCCGTCTCCAGTTGGTGTGCGCCCGACCGGAAAACCATAAACAAAAAGTGGATTAATCGGAAGGCGGAATGAACGCGCCCTTGTCGCAGGCGCCGCCGCCGCGTCCGGCGTCGCGCCGGATCCACAGGGCGGTCAGGTCGTCGCGCAGGCTGGTGCCGAAGCGTTCGGCGAAGCGCGCCATCAGCCAGGGGAAGGGACGGTCGGGCGCCGCCGTCGCGGCCTGCTCCACCAGATCGGCCAGCCCCTCCTCCCCCAGCATGGCGTCGTTGCCGTCGCGCGCCTCGGTCAGCCCGTCGGAGCAGAGGAACAGCGTGTCGCCGGGCCGGAAGGGGGTGCGGCGGTTCTCGTACTGGGCGCCGCCGAAGGCGCCGAGCGGCAGGCCGGAGGCGTCGAGCACGCGGAAGCCGCCCTGGCTGCCCAGCAGCGGGTTCGGCGCCCCGGCGGCGGCGTAGAGCAGCGTGTCGGCGGCGCGGTCGATCACGCCGTAGAAGGCGGTGGCGAACTGGCCGACCGGCAGGATGTCGGACAGGCGCTGGTTGAGCAGGCCGAGCAGCCGGGCGGGGTCGCGCCGGTCGTCGGGCAGGGTGCGGGTCAGCAGCGTGTGCAGGCGGAAGGCGTTGATCGCCGAGGCGATGCCGTGGCCCGACAGGTCGGCGACGAAGATGCCGACCCGGCTCTCGCCGTCTCCCTCGGCGGGATCGATCTCGAAGCTGGTCCAGAAGTCGCCGCCGATCTCGTCGGAGGCCTGGAACACCGGCTCGATGCTCAGCCCGTTGCGCGCCGCCAGCGCCGCCAGCGAGGCGTCGTCGGGCACCAGGGCGAGCTGCATGCCGCGCGCCTGCCGCAGGTCGCGCTCCACCCGCTCGCGGAAGGCCCGCAACTCCTGCACCATGGAGCGGCGTTCGAGATGGTAGCGGACGCGGGCGATGCACTCGCCGGGATTGACCGGCTTGGCCAGCAGGTCGGTGGCGCCGGCCTGGAAGCAGAGGGTGCGGAGCTGGTCGGTGTTGCGCGCGCTCTGCATCAGGATCGGCAGGTCGCGCCAGCGCGGGTCGGCGCGCAGGACGCGGCACAGCGCGACCCCGTCGATCGGCGGCAGGTCGGCGTCGATCAGCAGCAGGTCGGGGCGGACACTCTCCATCCGTTCCAGCAGCTCGGTGCCGTCGGCGGCGAAGGCGACCTGGGTGATGCCGGCCCAGTGCAGGAAGCGGGTCAGCGTGCGCTGGTTGAAGCGGCTGTCGTCGGCGATCAGCACCCGGCGGTCGCCCAAGGGGATGCCGAGGTCGAGCCCATAGAGCGAGGCCGGCGTTTCGTGCTGAAACTCCATCATGCCTCGCTTGGTTCCTCGCGCCGCCGCCGGGTCTTGGTGGGCGGACCGTCAGGCGTCGATGGTGAACATCTTGTGCAGCTTGGCCACCGTGATCAGGCGCTGCACCTCGTCGCGGGCGCCGCGCATGGCGAAGTCCAGGCTCTTCTTCTGCGCGGTGTCGCGGGCGATGATGAACATGCCGAGCCCCGAGGAATCGACGAAGTCCAGGCCGGACAGGTCGAAGACGATGCGGTGGCCGGCCGGCCGCTCGAACGCGGCGATCACCGAGCGGAACGTGTCGTGGTCGGAGAAGGTCATCCGGCCGTGCAACCGGATTTCCGTGCTGTCCCCAGCATCGCGGACGGTGAAGTCCATGGCGGCACTCCGCGGTTGTTCCCTGGTCCCGCGCGCAACACCCGGTGACCGGATCGTTGATTTCATCGGCATGGCGTGGTGCCTCATCTTACGACGAAAGAGATTTCACTTTGATGACAGCCCCGTTTGCACGCGCTGACATTTGCCGCCTTATCACACGCTGCTGTGGCGATGGGCAAGTATCCTTGGTCGCAACTTGATATATATTGGATTTTAGGAAATATTGCGGATGCCGGCCGCGACTCGCCGGACATTTACGGCAAGGAGGCTTCCTCGGTCCGGGGGCGGCCAGCCTGCGGCGGAGCGGCGAGGAGGTTGGCGACTCCGCCGGCCAGCCAGGCCGAGAAGGCGGTCCGCCCGTCCGGTCCCACCGGACCGCCGGGGCAATAGTGCGCCGGATCGGCGGCGGCCGCGGCGCTGTGCCACAACGGCAGGCCGGCGGCCGGTCCCGACTCCGGAGCCGGCCGGCCGTGCGTCTGGACCAGCGCGACCTGGATGCCGGCGGCCCAGGCGCGGGACATGAAGGCGCGCACCCGCTCCGCCGCGTCCGCCGAGGCGGTCATCGGCGGTTCCGCTTCGGCCGGCTCCCCGCAGGTCCGGCGGTATTGCAGGGCGGTCTGGTCGCGCAGGAAGGCGCGCCCCTCCGGCAGCCCGGCCAGCGCGCGCAGGGTGCGGGCCAGATCCTCGCCCACGCCGCGCTCCACCAGCATCAGGTCGCGGTCGATCAGCACCAGCGTCGGGCGGATCGCCAGGATGCGGTCGAGCAGCGGTTCGAAATCGGCGAATTCCGCGCGGTTGTGGACGATGCGCAGGAAATGCAGCTGGCCGATTCCGCGCTTGGCGGCCAGCGCCGCCATCCCGCTCTCGTCGAGGGTGGAGTCGCGCAGGGCGGTGCCGCCCAGCGCCACCACCGTCACCGGGGCGAGCTGGCGGGATGCCCGGTCGGCCACCGCGTCGAGCCGGTTCAGGTTGTAGCGGACGAAGGGCTGTTCGTGGAACTGGCGGGCGGTCCACAGCCCCGTTCCCATCAGCGTCAGGACCCCGACGGCCAGCAGGGCGGGGAAGATCCGGCGCTTGAGACGGCGCCGCCACGCCCGGCCCGCGTTCCGTCCGTCCGCCAGGGTGCCGGAGGGGGCGGCGGCGGGGGAGTCCTGGGCGTGATCGGGCATGGCGGCGCTCTCGGATCGGGCGGTGGGAATCCGGTTTCTCCGACAACGCCGGACGGCGGCGTTCCGCCATGCGGGAATCGGGAGTATCCCCAAGGCGCCTGCGCGGAGCGCCGGTCCCGCCGGCGTGCCGGCTTCCGTGATCCTCCCGATTTGCCGACCGCCCCGCTTGTCGTGTAGGCTTCCACACTCCGGGGAGGAACCCAGCAAGGACGGGCGATGAGCACCGAAATCCGCACCTTCACGATTCCCGACGCCGCCGCCGAGGAGGCGCAGGCGCATCTGTCCGCCTTCCTGCGGACGGTCGAGGTCCAGCGCATCGACACCGCCTACGCCGGCGACGGCTGGCGCATCCTGGTGCTGTTCACCGACCTCAAGCGCAAGGAGGAGTCGCAGCAGATCGAAGCCGCCATCGCCGCCGCGCTGAACAGCTGGCGCGACAAGGCCGCCGCCCAGGCGGGGCTGACGCGCGACGCGGTCCTGGCCGACGAGCTGGTGCAGGAGATCGCCCGCTTCGCCCCGACCACCGAGCACGAGCTGGGCATCATCGTCGGCGCCCGCGACATGCCGTTGTCCCGACATGGCGGGGAGATCGTCCAGGTCGTCCGTTCGACCCTCGACCTGCTGATCGAATGACAGGGTGGAAAGGCCGTTCGGCCTAGACGTTTCGTTGAGGGTCAGCCTGGGGGATTGCGTCCAAAGGTAGCGGCGCTTCCGCCCTAAGCCTGCTTCAGGTGGCTCCCCCGCTGTGTCAGGATCACGGGCATCCGATGCCAACAGCGGCGGGGGCTCGCCTTTGGATTCGCATGACGATCGGACGCAGCGGGGCTCCGCGCCACGATGCTCCGCATTACAGGATTGGGCGCCGCGGGATCGGGCACGCCGGCCCGATCGCCCCGCGGCCGAGCCCTACGGCGTCGTGGGCACCCCGACCCCGGACTACCGGGCCATCGCCCGGCAGTTCGCCAGCCTCAGCGCCGCGGCGGCGCGTCACGCCCGCGCCACCGGCAATGGCGACCTCGACCGGCTGGCGCAGCGACTCGACGAATGCGCCGGCGCCATCCTGGACGACATCGGCCGCGAGAGCCCGCCGGTCTCCCCGGTGGACCGGCCGCGTTCGCATTGAGCCGCGCCGGCCGGTCCGCCGGGGAGACCGGCCGGCTGGCCGGATTCAGCGCCCCCCCTGCGGGCTGCGGTTCAGCGAGGTCATGCTGTCGTCGTACCGGAATTCCGGCATGTCGCGGACGCTGGCGGTGGTCACCTCGCGCAGTCTGATCGCGTTGGCGCCGGGCTCGAACTCGGCCAGCTTCAGGTCGGCGGCGATGTCCTTGCCGCCGATGCCCAGGAAGCCGCCGCTGCGGATCACGATCAACTGGGCCTGACCGTCCGGGCCGAGGATCACGTCGGTCACCTTGCCGATCCTTTCGCCGTCGGAACCGATGACCGGGCGGTTCATCAGACTGTCGACGCTGGGCGCGGCCATGCCCGGCGCGCGGCTGGCCCCATGGGCCCCGGTGCGGTCGGGGGAGGCGGCGTCGCTGGTGGGCATGCCGGTCTGGGCAACGGCCTGGGCAAAGGCCTGGGCAACGGCCTGGGTGGTCGCGGCACCGCCCATCAGCGCGAGCGCCGACAGCGAGACGATCAACATCTTGTGCATGGCTGAGGCTCCTTACACCACCGTGGATCCCTCCAACCGCCATCAGGGCAAAAGGTTGCGGGTGCTGTCCCGAGTCGCCCGCCGCGACTCGGGGGCGCGGGACTCGGGGTGGCGGGAATCCGGCGTCAAGAGAATCGGTGGTGGGTGCTCCGAGTCGCGCACCACAAAATCTTGATTTGCGCCGGCTGGAAAGGCTTGGCGGCCGGCCCCGTCCTGCGCTTTAATGCCGTCCCCTCCGGGATGGGCCGCAAAAATTCCCCGGAGAGCCCGGAACATCGCGGCATCGGCATTGTTGACAGGGCGAAACGCTAGATATGCGAGGCTCTTCCGGTGTCAAACACTATATCTGGTGGATTAGAACTTTCCTTCCCTTGCCGGTCCCGCCGGTGCTGGCTAGGATGCGCCCAACTTTCCGGGACCGGTGATCCGCGGCGCGCGTAAGCGCGGACGGGATCGGCGGGTGTCGGCTTTTCGAGATCAAGGGGGACTGTGTCATCATGCGGATCGAGCGTCGTTTCACCAGCGAAGGTCTGGACGCCTACGCCAGCCTCGGCTTCCGCCAGGCCACCAGCGAGATCCGCAACCCCGACGGCTCGGTCGTCTTCTCGCAGTCCGGCATCGAGGTGCCGGAGAATTTCTCCCAGGTCGCCAGCGACATCCTGGCCCAGAAGTATTTCCGCAAGGCCGGCGTCCCCGCCGCGCTCCGCCCCGTCGAGGAGAACACCGTTCCCTCCTGGCTGTGGCGCAAGGAGGCCGACACCGAGAAGCTGGCGTCGCTTCCCAAGGAGAAGCGCTTCGTCGGCGAGACCTCGGCCCGCCAGGTCTTCGACCGTCTGGCCGGCACCTGGACCTATTGGGGCTGGAAGGGCGGCTATTTCGACCAGGAGGCCGACGCGCGCGCCTTCTTCGACGAGATGCGCTTCATGCTGGCCGCCCAGATGGCGGCGCCCAACAGCCCGCAATGGTTCAACACCGGCCTGCACTGGGCCTACGGCATCGACGGCCCGAGCCAGGGCCATTTCTACGTCGATTTCAAGACCGGCCTGCTGACCTCGTCCGCCTCGGCCTATGAGCACCCGCAGCCGCACGCCTGCTTCATCCAGTCGGTCGCCGACGACCTCGTCAACGAGGGCGGCATCATGGATCTGTGGGTGCGCGAGGCGCGCCTGTTCAAGTACGGCTCGGGCACCGGCTCCAACTTCTCCAAGCTGCGCGGCGAGGGCGAGCGTCTGGCCGGCGGCGGCAAGTCGTCGGGCCTGATGAGCTTCCTGAAGATCGGCGACCGCGCGGCGGGCGCCATCAAGTCGGGCGGCACGACGCGCCGCGCGGCCAAGATGGTCACGGTGGACATGGACCACCCGGACATCGAGGGCTACATCGACTGGAAGGTCAACGAGGAGCAGAAGGTCGCCGCGCTGGTCACCGGCTCCAAGATCTGCCAGAAGCACCTGACCGCCGTCATGGCCGCCGCGCAGACCGGCCTGGATCCCAAGGAGAACAAGGATCTCAAGAAGGCCATCCTCGCCGCCCGCAAGGATCAGGTCTCGGAGAACTACATCCAGCGCGTGATCCAGTTCGCCGGCCAGGGCTTCACGACGATCGAGTTCAAGACCTACAACACCGACTGGGATTCGGAAGCCTACCTGACGGTGGCCGGCCAGAACTCCAACAACTCGGTGCGCATCTCCAACGAGTTCGTCCAGGCGGTGCTGGACGACAGCGACTGGAACCTGATCGGCCGCACCAACGGCAAAATCGTCAAGACGCTGCGCGCCCGCGACCTGTGGGACAAGGTCGGCTACGCCGCCTGGGCCTGCGCCGACCCCGGCGTGCAGTTCGACAGCACCATCAACGAGTGGCACACCTGCCCGGCGTCGGGGCGCATCAACGCGTCCAACCCGTGCTCGGAGTACATGTTCCTCGACGACACGGCCTGCAACCTGGCGTCGCTGAACCTGATGTCCTTCCGCCTGAAGGACGGCAGCTTCGACACCGACGCCTTCGAGCACGCCTGCCGCCTGTGGACCATCGTGCTGGAAATCTCGGTGCTGATGGCGCAGTTCCCCTCCAAGGAGATCGCCCAGCTCTCCTACGAGTTCCGCACGCTCGGCCTCGGCTTCGCCAACCTCGGCGGCCTGCTGATGGCGTCGGGCCTGTCCTACGACTCGGACGAGGGCCGCGCCTATTGCGCCGGCATCTCCGCCGTGATGACCGGCGTCGCCTACGCCACCTCGGCCGAGATGGCGCAGGAATTGGGCGCCTTCCCCGGCTTCGATGCCAACCGCGACCACATGCTGCGGGTCATCCGCAACCACCGCCGCGCCGCCAACGGCGCGATGGACGGCTATGAGGGGCTGGCGGTCACGCCGGTTCCCTTCGTCGCCGACCTCTGCCCCGACCAGGAACTGGCGCTGGCCGCCGTGCGGGTGTGGGACGAGGCGCTGGAGCTGGGCGAGCTCCACGGCTTCCGCAACGCCCAGGCCACGGTGGTCGCCCCGACCGGCACCATCGGCCTGGTGATGGATTGCGACACCACCGGCATCGAGCCTGACTTCGCCCTGGTGAAGTTCAAGAAGCTGGCCGGCGGCGGCTACTTCAAGATCGTCAACCGGCTGGTGCCGGAGGCGCTGAGGACGCTCGGCTACAGCCCCGACCAGATCGCCGAGATGGAGCGCTACGCGGTCGGCCACGGCACGCTGAAGACGGCGCCGGGCGTGAACCACGAGTCGCTGAAGGCCAAGGGCTTCACCGACGCGCTGCTGGAGAAGCTGGAGGGCAACCTCGCCACCGCCTTCGACATCAAGTTCGTCTTCAACCGCTGGACCGTCGGCGCCGAGTTCTGCGTCGAGACTCTCGGCGTGCCCTTCGAGGTGCTCGACGCCCAGGGCTTCGACCTGCTGACCCATCTGGGCTTCAGCAAGGCCGACATCGAGGCGGCGAACACCTACTGCTGCGGCGCCATGACGCTGGAGGGCGCGCCCTTCCTGAAGGACGAGCATCTGCCGGTCTTCGACTGCGCCAACCCCTGCGGTCGCATCGGCAAGCGCTTCCTCGGCTGGGACGCCCACATCACCATGATGGCGGCCTCGCAGCCCTTCATCTCCGGCGCCATCTCCAAGACCATCAACATGCCGAACACGGCGACGGTTGAGGAGTGCAAGGACGCCTACCTGCTGTCCTGGCGCCTGGGGCTGAAGGCCAACGCGCTGTACCGCGACGGCTCGAAGCTGAGCCAGCCGCTCCAGGCGGCCGTGCTGGAGGACGAGGAGGACGGCGAGGCGGTCGAGGCGATCATCGACGCCCCCAACGCCGCCCGCACCCAGATGGTCACCGAGCGCATCGTCGAGAAGGTGGTCGAGAAGATCGTCGAGCGGAAGATCTCCGCCCGCGAGCGCCTGCCGCACCGCCGCAAGGGCTACACCCAGAAGGCCAACGTCGGCGGCCACAAGATCTACCTGCGCACCGGCGAGTATGAGGACGGCCGCATCGGCGAGATCTTCATCGACATGCACAAGGAAGGCGCCGCCTTCCGGTCGCTGATGAACAACTTCGCCATCGCGGTGTCGATCGGCCTGCAATACGGCGTGCCGCTCGAGGAGTTCGTCGAGGCCTTCACCTTCACCCGCTTCGAGCCGTCGGGCATGGTGACCGGCAACGACACCATCAAGATGGCGACCTCGGTCATCGACTACATCTTCCGCGAGGTGGCGATCTCCTATCTGGGCCGCACCGACCTGGCCCACGCCACGCCGGAGGATCTGGTGCCCTTCACGGTGGGCAGCGGCGACAAGCAGGGCGACCTGCCGGAGAGCAACCCGCAGCCGTCGGACTTCGTCCGCCGCGTCGCCTCGACCGGCTATGTCCGCAACAACCTGCGCGTCCTGCATGGCGGGCAGAACCAGCGGGCCAGCGCCGCGGCGGCCCTGGCGGCGACCGGCACCGACGGCGGGCGCGCCGCCACTGCCACCGCCACGGTCCAGGCCACCGCGCAGGCCACCCAGACGGCCGCGCAGACGGCCATGGCCGCCAGCCCGGCGGTCGCGGCGGCCACCGCCCATGGCCATGTCGCGGCCTCGGCGGCGACCGGCACGGCCTATGGCGGCAGCACCAGCGACCAGCGCTTCGACCGCATCCGCGAGGCCCGCGCCCGCGGCTACGAGGGCGACCCCTGCGGCGAGTGCGGCAACATGACCCTGGTCCGCAACGGCACCTGCCTGAAGTGCGACAGCTGCGGTTCCACGACGGGTTGCAGCTGAGCCTCTGCGTATCGGACTATGACTGAAAAAGGGGAGGGAGCGGCATGCCGCTCCCTCCCCTTTCTTATGGCCTCGTGAACGTTTTGTACACGTTGTGCCGAAGCTTGACCGGCAAGGCTGTATCCGTGATAGCCTTTCCCCAAGCGTGACGTGGTGACGGGCGCGATCCGCCTGTGGGGCCGCAGGACGCAGGGGATGGGGCCGAACCGGCACCCTGGGAGACGTGGGGCATGGATTCTGCGGGTCTGGCGACGGATGCTCTGGCGGCGGACGCCCCCGCCCCCTCCGATGGCCTGTTGCGGGCGACCGTCGACCAATGGGACCTGGGGTTGTGCTGGACCGACGCGGGCGGCATGATCGTCGGCGCCAACCCCAGCTTCGTCCGCTGGGCCGGCCGCTGGGCCGACACCCTGGTCGGGCGCCCGCTGCTGTCCCTGCTCGACCTCGGCGGGCGCGACTGGTCGGCGGTGCGGGACGGACTCGCCTCCGGCACGCCGCCCGGCTCCGGTTCCATCGCGCCGCCGCGTGCCGAGCCGGTCGCGGTCGATCTGCGCTGGCAGAGCCTGGCCGGGCCGGCCGGGCCGCTGGTGCTCTGCCAGGCGCAGACCTTCGACGAGCGCGAGCGCGCCGACGCCGTCGCCCGGCTCCAGCAGGATGTGCTGGAGCTGGTCGCCGCCGGGCGGTCGCTGAAGCTCGTGCTCGACTTCCTGTGCCGGCAGGTCGAGACCTGCGCGCCGGAACTCCTCTGTTCGGTCCTGCTGCTGGAGGGGGAACGGTTCCTGCGCTTCGTCGCCGGCCCGTCGCTGCCCGCCGCCTACATCGCCGCCATCGACGGGAAGGAGATCGGCCCGGCCGCCGGCTCCTGCGGGACGTCGGCCTGGTGCGGCGAGACGGTCGAGGTCACCGACATCGCCGGCGATCCGCTGTGGGCCGGCTACCGCGACGCCGCCCTGCCGCACGGGTTGGCCGCCTGCTGGTCGAGTCCGATCAAGGGGCGCGACGCCCGCGTGCTCGGCACCTTCGCGCTCTATTACCGGGAGCGGCGCGAGGCGGCGCCCTTCCATCGGCGGCTGGTGGCGGCCTGCGTCCATCTCTGCGCCTTCGCCATCGAGCATGACCGGGTGCGGGCGGAGGTCAACCGGCTGGTCTTCCACGACACGCTGACCGGTCTGCCGAACCGCCAGCTCCTGAAGGACCGCGCCACCGCGGCGCTGACCCTGGCGGCGCGCACGCGGCAGCCGGTGACGCTGATGTTCCTCGACGTCGACCGCTTCAAGACCGTCAACGACTCGCTCGGCCACGCGGTCGGCGACCGGCTGCTGGTCGAGGTGGCGGACCGGCTGAAGCGCCTGTTTCCCGACGGCGACACGCTGGCCCGGCTGGGCGGCGACGAGTTCGTGGCGCTGCTGCCCGGCTGCGACGCGGCGCGCGCTGCGCTGACCGCCGAGCGGGTGCTGGCCGCCCTGTCGGTCCCGATGAGCGTCGCCGACCTGACCCTGACACCGACGGCCAGCCTCGGCATCGCCATCCATCCCGACGACGGGACCGATTTCGACACGTTGCTGCGGCAGGCCGATTCGGCGATGTACCGGGCCAAGGAGGCCGGGCGCAACCGCTGCCACTTCTACCGTCGCGACATGAACGACCAGGCCGTCCGCCGGCTGGAGATGGAAGCGTCCCTGCGCGAGGCTCTGGCGGGGGGCGAGTTCACGCTGCATTACCAGCCGCAGATGCGGCTGGGCCGCGCGCCGGGGCAGAGCCAGCTCCACCGGGTGGAGGCGCTGATCCGCTGGACCCACCCGCGCTGGGGCGTCGTCTCGCCGATGGAGTTCATCCCGCTGGCCGAAGAGTGCGGGCTGATCCACGCCATCGACACCTGGGTGCTGGACAGCGCCGTGGCCCAGCTGGCGCGCTGGCGGGCGGCCGGGCTGGAGGTGCCGGGCATGGCGGTCAACATGTCCTCCGTCCGTTTCGCCGATACCGGGTTGCCGGACCATGTGCGCGCCGTGCTGGCGGCCCACGCCGTGCCGCCCGACCAGCTGACGCTGGAGATCACCGAGCGGCTGGTGATGAGCGAGGAAACCGCCGTTCACGACGCGCTCGACGCGCTGCATGCGCTCGGCGTGACGCTGTCGATCGACGATTTCGGCACCGGCTATTCCAGCCTCAGCTACCTGAAGCGTTTCCCGGTGCGGGAGCTGAAGATCGACCGCAGCTTCGTCAAGGAACTGGACATCGACGCCGCCAACCGGCCGCTGGTGCGGGCGATGATCCAGATCGGCGAGGCGCTGGGGCTGGCCGTCGTCGCCGAGGGGGTGGAGCGCGAGGCCCAGCACCGCATGCTGGAGGCGGAGGGCTGCGGCATCGGCCAGGGCTACCGCTTCGGCCGGCCGATGGCGCCCGACGCCTTCGAGCGCTGGCTGGCCGGGGAGGGCGTCCCGGCGGCCGGCGGCAAGGCCCCGGCCTGAGGGCGGCCGGGTTGCTTTGCCCCTTCTCCTTCGGGGAGAGGGGCGTGAATCAACGCCCGGGCAAGCCGCCTCACCCCTCCGCCAGCAGCGCGCGCGCGGCGGCGGCGTCGCATCGGATCTGCTCCTTCAGCGCGTCGAAGCTGGCGAATTTCCGTTCCGGACGCAGGAAATCGATCAGCTGCACGCGCAGATGCTGGCCGTAGAGATCCGCGTCCATGTCGAACAGATGGGCTTCCAGCCGTTCCACCGTGCCGCCGACGGTCGGGCGGGCGCCGAGGTTGGCGACCCCCTGGTGCCAGACGGTGGCGGGACCCTGGTCGATCCCGGCCCGCACGGCGTAGACGCCGAAGGCCGGGCGCAGATACTCGTCCAGCTCGATGTTAGCGGTGGGGAAGCCGATGGTGCGGCCGCGCTTGTCGCCATGGGCGACGCGGCCCTCGATCTCCCACGGGCTGCCCAGCACATGGGTCGCCTCGGCCACGCGGCCGGCGACCAGCGCGTCGCGCACGCGGGTCGAGGAGTAGACGCCGCCCTCCGGATCGGACACCGGCCCGACCTCCGTCGTGCCGAAGCCGCGGGCGCGTCCGGCTTCCAGCAGGAAGGCGGGGGTGCCGCCGCGCCTGTGCCCGAACAGGAAGTCGTAGCCGCAGACGACGTGCCGCACGCCGAGCCCGGCCACCAGCACCTCCTCGACGAAGGCCTCGGCGGTCTTGTGCAGCAGCCCGTCGTCGAAATGGCAGACGATGAGCTGGTCGACTCCCAGCGCCTCGATGTGGCGGGCCTTGACGCGGAAGGGGGTCAGGCGGAAGGGCGGGTCGTCGGGGCGGAAGACCGAGCGCGGGTGCGGTTCGAAGGTCAGCACGGCGGACGGCGCGCCCAGTTCGGCGGCCAGCCGCTGGGCGGTGCCGATGACCGTCTGATGCCCCCGGTGCACGCCGTCGAAGTTGCCGAGCGCCACGACGGCGCCGCGCTCCCCGGCGGGCAGGTCGGTGGTGTGTCTGTACAGTCGCATGCGCGCCCCGATGGCTGTGGGTGGGAACCGGGAACCGGTCCCGCCGCCTAGGGCGTCTATATAGAACGACGCCGGCGCGGGGTAAACGCGCCGGCGTCGGATCGGAACCGCAAGGCTCCGTCAGCGGCAGGCCAACGGCGGGCCGTCGGCGGTCGGCGGTCAGCCGCGCGACGGGACCATCAGCAGCGCCTCGCCCTCGACCACCACCGTCTCGCCGACGGTGCAGACGGTGCGCATGGCGACGCGGCGCTTTTCCGGGATCAGCTCGGTGATGGTGGCGCGGGCGGTCACCGTGTCGCCGGCGCGCACCGGCGCCTTGAACTTCAGGTTCTGCGACATGTAGATCGCCCCCGGCCCCGGCAGCTTGGTGCCGAGCACGGCGGAGATGAAGCCGACCGTCAGCATGCCGTGGGCGATGCGGCCCTGGAACATGGTGCCGGCGGCGTATTCCTGGTTGAGGTGGACCGGGTTGGTGTCGCCCGAAATGCCGGCGAACAGGACGATGTCCGCTTCCGTCACGGTCTTGGCGAACGACGCCGTCATGCCGACGGCAAGGTCCTCGATGCAGTAACCCTCGGTGTCCTTCTGGACCTGACGCACATCGTCCATCACGCACTTCCTTTTTTCTCTCGGCGCCGGCAAGCGGCGTGGAACAGCCATGGTGCAACGCATCATGTGCGTCGCAACGCGGGAAATGCCACCATGAGTCCCCCCAAAAAGCAAAAAAAACTCTAACGCCGTCGTCGGAGAATCGAGGGGGGTCTTCAGCCTGCGGCAAAAGCGCGCGGAAGGCGCGGGCGCAATGGAGGGGCAGTCGGGCCGGGCGCGTTACTTCGGATTCCGGAGTTGTCCGAAGAACATCATATTGTCCAGTGGCTTAGCGTGGAATCTGCGGCGGGCGGCGGCGGAGGCGCCGTGGTGGGCGCCGACAATCCGTTTTCCATGGTGTCGGGGTCGCCAATGAACGGTTTCTTGCAACAAATGGTCGGCGTTGTGACCGTTTGTTCGGCGGCGCATCATAATCGTCGCTGCGCCGCCGCGATTTCCCGCGACTCGGGTGATAACTTTCGGACAAGCCGGCGATTACTTGCCGGAGCCGGATTGCGACAGCGTGTCGCTGCCGCTTCCGCCCGCCTGCGTCGGCTTGGCGGCGTCCTTGCCCGACGTTCCGGCCTCCGCCTTCTCGGCCTGCTCGGCCCGCGCCTCGACCTTCTCCTTGGCGGTGTCGGTCGGCTGTTCGGACGGCTTGACCTCGACCCGGACGGGGGCGGTGCCGTCCTCGATCATGTCGAGCTTGCGGGCGGCGCTCTTCGACAGGTCGATGACGCGGCCGTCGATGTAGGGACCACGGTCGTTGACGATGACGTCGACGCTCTTGCCGTTGTCCTGGTTGGTCACCGTCGCCTTGGTGCCGAGCGGCAGGGCGCGCGAGGCGGCGGTCGGCTTGTTCTGGTTCATGGTCTCGCCGCTGGCGGTCTTGCGGCCATGGAACTTGCCGCCGTAGAAGGACGCCTCCCCCTCATGGACCAGGACGGGTTCCCCCTCGTCGGTGCGTTCGACGCTGACCGGCGGGACCTTGTCCTTGGCCAGCGCGGGCGCGGACAGGCCGGTTCCCAGGAGCAGGGCGGTTCCGAGAGCCAGGGCGGCTGTGCGTGATGCGATCATTCTTTCACCTCCAACGGTCGCTCCCAACGAGGAAACGGGAAAAGAGTTCCCGAAAATCTTCGTGGTGGACGAAACGGAAACCGCCTGTTTCAATCCCCTGGCAGGGAATCGAGGGTGGAGCGTGCAGTGTCTGACCCGACTTATGAATGGTTGAATTTGCGGGACGGGGTACGTTTGCGGATCGCGCGCTGGTCTTCGTTTGGGACCTTGCGGGGAACCGTGCTTTTGCTTTCCGGGCGCGCGGAATTCATTGAGAAATACACGGAAACCGCCGAGGCGCTGGTGGCGCGGGGCTTCCAGGTCGTGACCTTCGACTGGCGCAACCAGGGACTGTCGGACCGGCCGCTCGCCAACCGGCAAATCCACCATCTTCACGATTTCGCCACGCTGGCCGACGACCTCGACGCCGTGCACGAGGCGGTGGTGCGGCCGCTGGCCGGCAGCGGTCCGGTGCTGCTGATGGCCCATTCGATGGGCGGGCTGGTGGCGACGCTGGCGCTGGCCCGGCACGCGGCCGGGGGGATGGAAGGCGGGGAAAGGGAAGGCGATCCGCAACGCTACGCCGCCGCCATCCTGTCGGCGCCGATGCACGCCATCAACACCGGATGGCTGCCGCGCCCGCTGGTCGCCGGGCTGGCGGCGCTCGGCCTCGCGCTGGGCTGGGGGGAGCGCTACGCCTTCGGGCAGCACGACTACGACCCGGCCGAAGGGGTGTTCCGGCCGGACAACCCCATCACCTCCGATCCGGCGCGCTACGCGGCCTTCCACGGCCCCTACGCGGCGCGGCCGGAACTGCGGGTCGGCGGCGTCAGTTTCGGCTGGGTGGCGGCGGCGCTGCGCGCGTCGGCGGCGGTGCGACGGACGCTGCCGCTGGAGCGCGTGCGCACGCCGGTGCTGCTGCTCTGCGCGCCCGGCGACCGCATCGTCCGTGCCGACGCCCAGCGGGAGGTGGCGAACCGCCTCGGCAACGCGACGCTGGTCGAGCATCCGGAGGCCCGGCACGAGCTGCTGATGGAACGCGACGCCATCCGCGACCGGGTGTGGGCGGACATCGACGGCTTCCTCGACAGGGTTCTTGCGAAGGAAGCCGCCCCCGTCGCCGGATAGGTGGCCGGCGGGGGGCGGCGCTTGCGCGGCGCTCCGGGCTCAGTCCCCCAGCAGGGCGCCGATGGGCTTCATCGGCTCGTGCGCGTCGAACAGGATCTTCAGGATGGCGAGGATCGGCACCGCCAGCAGCGCGCCGGGGATCCCCCACAGCCAGCCCCAGAACAGGATCGACACGAACACCGCGATGGGGTTCAGCGACAGCCGGCGGCCGACGATCATCGGCGTCAGGAAATTCCCCTCGATCGTCGTGATCGCCACGAAGGACAGCGGCGGCAGGATGATGGTGCCGAGCCCGTCGAAGGTCAGCACCGACACCAGGAACAGCACCCCGGTCATCACCGCCGGCCCGATGAAGGGGATGTAGTTTGCCACCGCCACCATGACCCCCCACAAGGCCGGGTTGGGCAGGCCCCACATCCACATCACGACGCCGGTCGCCACCCCCAGCATGGTGTTGATGACGGTGATGGTCAGCAGATAGACGGCGATGTTCTGTTGCAGCGTCGCCGCCACCATCGCGTAATGGACGCGGTCGTCGACGCTGCGCATGGTCCCGATCAGCGCCTCCAGGCTGTTGCGTCCGCGCGCCAGGAAGAAATACAGCAGCACCAGCAGGATGACGACGTTGGCGATGAAGCCCTCCACCTGGTTGGCCGCCTGTTCCATCAGGGTCGGGCCGCGCACCACCACCTCGCGGACGGGGCCGTTGGGATCGGCGGAGCTGCTGGTGATCTGCTCGATCTGGCGGGAGGCCTCGCGGGCGCGCTCGATGCCGGCGCGGACGTCGCCCAGCTTGAACTCCAGCTCGTGCAGGACGCGCGGCATGCGGTTGATCCAGTCCGCCGCCGGGCCCGACAGGGTGTAGACCGCCAGCGCCCCGCCGCCGAAGACCAGCAGCACCATCACCGCCGCCCCCAGCCCCTCGGGGATGCCGATGCGGTAGAGCGCGCGGACCAGCGGTCGCAGCAGGAAGCTGAGGATCAGCGCCAGCATGATCGGCAGCAGCACGTCGCGCCCGAAATACAGCGTGAAGAGCAGGGCGATCACGAACAGCCCGACCAGCGCGATGGTGGCCGGGTCGCGCGGGGTCCTCGGCGGCGGCACCGGATCGGCCGCCGGCTCCGGCGTGCCGGGTGCCGGGGGCAGGTTGTCGGACGCGCCGGGGGAGCCTGCGGGTGCGCCGCCGGGGATGGTGGACAGGCGGGGGGTGGCGGGGGGGCGGTCGTTCATCGCGGGGCCGGGACTCCGGGGGACGGCGCTTGACGGCGGGGCGCGGTCCTCCGATCTAGGGGAGTGCTTTCCGGGACGGCGCCCTGCGGTCCCGGCCCGTCCTTGCCGGAGACCCCGTCGCGATGCGCAGCCCGTTTCCCCCGATGAACGTTCGTCGCGGCCTTTTGGTTCTCGCCCTTGCGCTGATGCCGGCGCTGGTCGCCGCCCGCCCGGCCGCCGCCGACGCCGTGGTCGGCCGCTTTTCCAACGACTGGACCGGCAACGGGCTGGAGGTCCAGGCCGTCGAGGATCCGAAGGTCAAGGGCGTGACCTGCCATCTGGTCGATTTCGACCGCAGCATGATCGACCGTCTGACCAAGGGAAACTGGTTCGAGGACCCGTCGAACGCCTCGATCGCCTGCCGCCAGACCGGGCCGGTCTCCGTCGGCGACATCGAGCTGTCGGCGAAGGGGGAGGAGGTCTTCTCCGAACGGAAGAGCCTGATCTTCAAGTCGATCGCCATCCGGCGCATCTACGACCGTTTGAACGACACGCTGGTCTACATCGTGTACAGCCGTCAGGTGAAGGACGCCTCGGCCAAGATGTCGATCTCGACCGTGCCGCTGTTCAGCGCCAACGCCCAGTGGGCCAAGGGCAAGCCGGCGGCGAAATAGCCGCCGGACCGGGCCGTTCCCCGGGCCGTTCCGGACTCAGCCGACGATGCGGCCGAGCCGGACGGCGGTCTGGCCGGCCTTCACCCGGCGGGCCGGCATGATCAGCACGCAGTCGTCGTAGGGGGTGCGGATCGAACGGTCGCCGTCCCAGCCGATGGTGGTGCCGGCGCGCCCGATCACCTCCATGCCGACGAAGGGGGCGGTGAAGCGGAAATGCTCGCTGTCGGCGGTGACCGCGTCGGTCACGGCGACGATGCGCTGGGGATCGGCGCGTGTCTTCAGACGCGGCCCGGCGAGGTCCGGATCCAGCATCTCCAGCCCGAGCAGCAGGCGCAGGCAGCTTTCCAGCGCCACCACCGCCGTCTCCGTCCGCCAATGCTGGCCGCATTCGACCAGGATGGCGGTGCGGCAGCCCTCCATCTCGGCGAAGGCGCCGTAATCGATCAGCCGGCGCCCCCCGGCATGGCCGCCGTCGGCGACGATCCAGGCCGGGTAGCGCAGGCCGAGCGCCAGATCGCGGCCCCGGCCGGTCTGCCCGCACAGGGTCAGCGGCGCGGTGTCGGCGGTCATCGAATGCAGGTCGAGCAGCAGGTCGGCCGATTCGTAGACCGGCCGCAACTGCCGGGCGCGGCGCAGCTCGACGCTGTCGCGCCGGCCGTCGAGGAGCTCCGGCGACCAGATGCGGTTGAAATCCTCGTCGATGAAGCGCGAGGCGTAGGGATTCTGCCGGTCGAACAGCCGGTAGGCGGCGGTGTTGGCGAAGACCAGGCTGAGCCGCCCCCGGCGCGGCCGCACCCCCATGCGGAACAGCGCGTCGAGCGCGATGGCTCCGGAGATCTCGTTGCCGTGGACCAGCGCGTTCAGCACGACGTGCGGCCCCGGCTCGTCCGCCGTCAGGCTGGTGACGTGGTCGATGCCGGTGTTGCCGCGCCGGTAGGGCGCGATGTCCGGCGGGGTGAGTTCGACGGGGGCGAAGAGGGGGTCGGTCAAGCGGCGGGCTCAACAGCGGTGGGCCGTTCCCCGTCAGTATGGCGAACCAATCGCCGCCGCGCCAGTGTCGAAGCCCGTCCTTCGGGGGCGCCCTTGCGGAGCCCCTTTCCAAAACCCCTTTGCGGAGCCGGGATGTGGAGGTTGCGTTGCGGTCCCGTGACGCTTTTCCGGTCGACGGCCGCTTGACGCATCGGTTATAGGATCGGCGGGCCGCGTTGCGGCACGATGCCACAGGCCGGACGGGAGCCGCCGATGAGTTTCGTGATCGAGGACGTGCTCGTCCGCAACGATCCGGTCGGGCCGCGCTTGCCGGTCCTGTTCGATTCGCCGCACAGCGGCAGCGTCTACCCACGGGATTTCCGCTTCGTCTGCCCGCTGCCGGTCCTGCGCCAGGCCGAGGACACCCATGTCGAGGAGCTGTTCGCCGCCGCTCCCGAGCATGGGGCGACGCTGCTCTGCGCGCTGTTCCCGCGCACCTGCATCGACGTGAACCGGGCGGCGGACGACATCGACCCGGGCCAGATCGACGGCGTCTGGCCGACGCCGCTGCGCCCGACCGGCCGCAGCGCCATGGGCATGGGGCTGATCCGCAGCATGCTGCGGCCCGGCCAGCCGCTCTACGACGGCAAGCTGCCGGCGTCCGTGGTGGCGGAGCGGATCGACCGCTACTACCGCCCCTACCATCACCAGATGCGCAGCGTGCTGGACGGGTTGGCCGAACGGTTCGGGGCGGTCTGGCACGTCAACTGCCATTCCATGCCCTCGACCCTGGGGCCGAACGCGAGTGATCCGCTGGCGGCGGATTTCGTCATCGGCGACCGCGACGGCACCACCAGCGAGCCGGGGTTCGTGCGGATGCTGGCCGAGAGCCTGCGCGGCTTCGGCCACCGGGTGGCGATCAACGATCCCTACAAGGGAGTCGAGCTGATCGGCCGCTACGGCGATCCGGCGCGCGGGCGCCATTCGGTCCAGCTCGAGATCAACCGGCGCCTCTACATGAACGAGGAGACGCTGGAGCGTCACGAGGGCTTCGACCGTCTGAAGGGCGAGATCGGCGAACTGGTCCGCCGCATCGCCGGGCACGCCGCCCTCCACGCCGGTCTCGGCCCCCTCCAGCGGGCGGCCGAGTGACCGCAGCCCGCCGGCGGGACGGCTGTCGGGACGGCCAGCGCCGTCAGCCGGCGTAGCGGATCTCCACCACCTCGATGCGCTCCAGCCCGGCGGGGGTGCGCACCTCCACCAGATCGCCCTCGCGCGCCTTCAGCAGGGCGCGGGCGATGGGTGAAATCCAGCTGACATGCCCGCGGTCCGAATCGACCTCGTCGACGCCGACGATGGTGATGGTGTTCTCGGTGCCGTCGCCGCGTTCGTAGGTGACGGTCGCGCCGAAGAAGACCTGCTCGCGGTTCTTCTGGTCCTGCGGGTTGACCACCGTCGCCGATTCCAGCCGCTTGTTCAGGAAGCGGATGCGGCGGTCGATCTCGCGCAGGCGTTTCTTGCCGTAGAGGTAATCGCCGTTCTCCGAGCGGTCGCCGTTGCCGGCGGCCCAGGACACCACCTCGACCACCTTCGGGCGCTCGACGCGCAGGAGGTGGCGCAGCTCCTCCTGCATCTTCTGGAAGCCCGGCGGGGTCATGTAGTTCTTCAGCCCTCTCGGCAAGGGCTCGGGATCGTCGAGTTCGTCGTCGTCGGGCGAGTCGTTCTCGCGGGTGAAGGCTTTGCTCATCATGGAACCTGTGGGATCGGGCGGGGTCGCAGGAACAACGCGCCCAAAAGGAAAAGGGCGCCAGGAGGCGCCCCATCCGGTTTGCACGGATCGACTTTTACCGGTTCCACGCCGATTCGCAACCGGCCTGGCCCGGCAAGGCCCGATCAGGCGGCGTCGGGCAGCAGTTGCTTCCGCGTCGCCTGGATGGCCGGTCCGAGCCGATCCTCGAAGCCCTTGAACCAGGCCTGCTGCTTTATGTCCTCGATGGTTTCGATGCGGCCCGAGGAGATGCCGCGCTCGGAATCGCCCTTCATCGTGGCCATGGCGCTCTTCAGAAGCTTGGCCAGGGGGACGTCGCTGTCCAGATTCTCCGTGGGCTCGTCCCGGTCCGACATGATCCATTCGTAGGAGGTCTGGGCCGACGCGCGATTCACCGCCCAGGGGACCGATGTCTTCTCGTCGGCGCTGACCTTGTCGAGGAAGGCGACGCCGGCCTTCATGCGCGCGGCGTTGTCGCCCCCGTGGGGGTCGACGAAACTTCCCTCCTGGCTGATCGGGCCGTTGTAGAGCCCCATCGCCAAACCCTGCTGCTGGGACATGATGGATTGGGCCATGTCCTGCTCCTGTTTGCTGAACAGGCCGTCGGCGTTGCTGCTGACCGCGTGGAGCGCGCGGCGGTCGAGATCCCCCATCAGGGAATACCAGTCCCTGCCCTCGAAACTGTTGAAGTCGAACGGCTTGCCTTCCTTTTCCATCGCCTTGTACTGGGCGTCCATGCTGGCCCGCGCGCTCTTGGCGACATCGGCGAGGCTCTTGCCGGCGGAAAGGGATTCGGCGCCCGGATCGGACACGGCGCGGGCGAGCGCGGTGGCGGGCTTGCCGTCGCGCGTGGGGAAATAGCGGGCGTAGGGGGACGAGGAGGCTGCGGCCGGCTCCCGGCTGCTCATCATCGCCTGGGCCTGGACGGACAGGCTGACGACGACGGACACCTCCACGGAGGACGCGGCCTGGGGGGAGGGAGCGGCCTTCGCCGGGGCGGCGGATGCCGGTTTCTGAGCCGAGGCCAGCGCGGCGCTGTTCAGTTGCGGCGTGTAGCCCGCCGAAGCCGAAATCCCCATGGTGTCGTTCCTCCGAGTGAGCTCCACTTTTGGATACAGCCTCGGGTTGATGATGTTAAATTTTTATTAATTCTTCGATTGCCAAGGGTCTGCCCGTTGCCGACGAGCGGGACGCTGCGCGTGTGGTGGCGCTCCGAAACAGAAAAAGGCGCCTTTCGGCGCCTTTCCCTGTCTCGAACTCACCCGGTGCGCTTAGCGGCGCCACCAGCCCCGGCGGGGCTTTTCGGTGGACGCGTCCGGGGCGGCCTCGGGGGCCGGAGTCTCCGCGGCCGGAGCGGCGGTTTCCTCGACCACGACCGGAGCCGGGGCGGGCGGCGCCTCGACCGGCGCTTCGGCCGCGGTCTTGCGCTTGCGCGCCGGCTTCTTGGCCGGAGCGGCCTCCTCGGTCACCACCGGGGCCGGCGGCGCCTCGACGGCGGCGGCGGTCTTGGCGGCGGCCTTGCGGCGGCCCTTGGGAGCCGGCTTGGCCTCCTCGGTCACCACCGGAGCCGGCGGCGCCTCGACGGCGGCTGCGGTCTTGGCGGCGGCCTTGCGGCGGCCCTTGGGAGCCGGCTTGGCCTCCTCGGTCACCACCGGAGCCGGGGGCGCCTCGACGGCGGCTGCGGTCTTGGCGGCGGCCTTGCGGCGGCTCCTCGGGGCCGGCTTGGCCTCCTCGGCGACCGGAGCGGCGGCCGGAGCTTCCGTCACGACCGTCTCCTGGGCAGCCGTCTCCTCGACCGCCGCCGGGGTTTCGCCCGTCAGGATCCAGTCGAGGTCGATCGCCTCGGCGGGCGCGGCCGGAGTCGGGGCCGGCGTCTCCGCGACGGGAGCGGCTTCGGCGTCCGACTCGGCCGCGACAGCCTCATCGGAGCCTTCGACGCCATCGCGGCGGGTGCGCCGGCGACCGCCACGCTTGCCGCGGCGGCGCTTCTTGCGCCCGTCGGCACCGCGCTCGCCGGTCTCCTCGCCGCCGTCCTCCTCGTCCTCCTCGCCGTCGTCGGCCTCGGCCTCGCCGGTCGGCTCGCTGACGGTCGCGGTGGCGCCGGTGTCGAGCGCCGCGACGGGCAGGGCGGTTTCGACCGTCTCCCCATCCTGGCCTTCGTCCTGGCCCTCGGCCTCGCCCTCGCCTTCGGCGCCCTCACCACGGCCGTCCTCGCGCTCGCCACGGCCACGGCCGCGACGGCGACGGCGACGGCGACGGCGATCCTCGCCACCGGCCTCGCCGTTGGTCTCGGCGCGCTCGGTCTCGGCGGCGTCCTCCTCGCCCTCGGCGGTCTCCTCGGACTCGATCTCCTCGACCGTGTCCTCGACCGGCTCGGCGGCCAGCGCGCGGTCGGTCTCGGCCATCACGCGGTCGGCGCTGACCAGCGGGCCTTCCTCGTCGGGCAGGCGGGCGCGGTTGCGCTCCAGGCGGTGGTCCGGGGCGATCAGCGAATCGTCGGCCTGGACCATGACGTGGAAGCCGTGACGCTCCTCGATCTTGGCCAGCTCGCCGCGCTTCTGGTTGAGGATGTAGAGGGCGATCTGCGTCGGCACGTAGATGGTGATCTCGGCCGAGCGCTTGCGGATGCCCTCCTCCTCGATGGCGCGCAGGATGTGCAGCGACGCCGACTCGACCGAGCGGATGACGCCGGTGCCCGAGCAGTGCGGGCAGCGCTCGAAGTTGGTCTCCAGCAGCGACGGGCGCAGGCGCTGGCGCGACAGCTCCAAGAGGCCGAAGGCGGAGATGCGGCCGAGCTGGATGCGCGCCCGGTCGTTCTTCATCGCCTCCTTCATGCGACGCTCGACCGACGCGTTGTTGCGCGGTTCCTCCATGTCGATGAAGTCGATGACGATCAGGCCGGCGAGATCGCGCAGACGCAGCTGGCGCGCCACCTCGTCGGCGGCCTCCAGGTTGGTCTTGTAGGCGGTTTCCTCGATGTTGCGCTCGCGGGTGGACTTCCCGGAGTTGACGTCGATGGAGACCAGCGCCTCGGTCGGGTTGATGACGATGTAGCCGCCGGAGCGCAGCTGCACCACCGGGCTGTGGATCGCGTCGATCTGCGTTTCCACCTGGTAGCGGTGGAACAGCGGGATGGTGTCGTCGCGGTACTGCTGGACGCGCTTGGTGTGGCCGGGCATCAGCATGCCCATGAACTCGCGCGCGGTGCGCAGGCCGGCCTCGCCCTCGACCCAGATCTCGTCGATGTCCGACGAGTAGAGGTCGCGGATCGACCGCTTGATGAGGTTGGCCTCTTCATAGATCAGGCAGGGCGCCGACGACTTCAGCGTCTGCTCGCGGATGTCGTCCCACAGGCGCAGGAGATATTCCAGGTCGCGCTTGATCTCGGGCTTGGAACGCTCCAGCCCGGCGGTGCGCAGGATGACCGCCATGCCGTCGGGAATGTCGAGATCCGACAGGATCTCCTTCAGGCGCTTGCGGTCGGCCGGGTTGGTGATCTTGCGGGAGATCCCGCCGCCGCGCCCGGTGTTGGGCATCAGCACGCAGTAGCGGCCGGGCAGCGACAGGTAGGTGGTCAGGGCCGCGCCCTTGTTGCCGCGCTCCTCCTTGGTCACCTGCACCAGCATGACCTGCCGGCGCTTCACGACCTCCTGGATCTTGTAGCTGCGCAGCGGGCGGGTGCGGCGGCGCTGCACCTCCTCGGCCTCTTCCTCCTCGTCGCCGCCCAGGACGTCGGGGTTCTCCGGCGCGGGGACGTCCTCGGCGGCCGGCTCGGCCGGCGCCTGGTCGCTCTCGCCGTTGCCCTCGGCGCCCGGCGCCTCGCTCTCGCCGGCCTCCGGAACGATGGGGGAGGGCATCGGCGACCATTCCTCGACGACCTGCTCCGGACGGACCGGCTCGGCCATCACGGCGCCGTCGGCGGCGGCTTCGGCGCGCGCCTCGGCCTGTTCGTCCAGGCGGCGCTCTTCGGCCAGAAGCGCCTCGCGGTCGGCGACCGGGATGCGGTAGTAGTCGGGATGGATTTCGGAGAAGGCGAGGAAGCCGTGGCGGTTCCCGCCATACTCCACGAAGGCCGCCTGAAGCGAGGGCTCGACCCGCGTGACTTTCGCGAGGTAGATGTTGCCCTTCAGTTGCTTGCGGCTGGCGATCTCGAAATCGAGCTCTTCCAGCCGGTTGCCATTGACCACGGCGACCCGGGTTTCCTCCGGGTGCGTGGCGTCCACCAGCATGCGCTTGGCCATACACGTTCCTCAACGACGCAATCCGGGCGGACCCGCGCGACCGACAGGGTCGCCCGGACGCATCGTCTGTTGTGGGCGAAGCGTGCGGCGCGGGGACCGGCATCGTCGAACGGCGCTGATCAAAGCAGCCAGGACGGGTCGGTCGACAAGCGCCGGGATGCGGCCTTGCGGTCGCAGCCAGCTTCGAGGTTTCGTCCTCTCACCGGCAACCCGAACGCGCCACCCGGCGGCATCCTTGCCGGCGCGGATGGCCGGACAGGCGTGACGTGGGCGACGCCGCAGCCCCCACGTCCGGGGCCTCGACGGGGAGTCGGGGGCGGTCCGGCGGGACACTGGCGAATTGCGGTCTGTCGCAACCATACCATAGACAAGCGCTTTCGCTTGCACAACGCGGAAATGAGCCGAGTCGCGCCGCGGCGTCACGCCGCCCGGCGTCGCCCGCGGTGTTGCAGGAACGGCACCACCGCGCGGATTCCGGCCGCCATCCCGACCTTCGCGTTGAACCGCCTGATTTGGCCGGGCTATAGGTTGGGCGTGACTGGTCCTTCACGCTGCCGAGTGGCTTCCATGCGGCGACCGCCCCTTCTCCGACGGTTCATGCCCGCCCGGCGCGGAGCCGGTTCGCGCGCGTTCGTCGCGGCGCTGCTGGTCGCGGCGGCGCTGGAGACCATCGGTGGCGCCGCGGCGCAGACCACGGCGGCGCTGCCGGCCCCGCCGCCCAAGCCGGCGGTGGTCGACGCCCGGCTCGGTCTGCACCCGGACAAGACGCGCTTCGTGCTGGAGGTGAGCGACGCCGTGCCCTTCACGGTGACGCTGGCCGCCAACCCCTACCGGATCATGGTCGATCTGCCGGAGCTGGTGTGGCCCGGCGGCGGCGTGGCGATGGAGGGCAAGGGGCTGGTCGCCCGCTACCGCTACGGGGTAACGGCGCCGGGAACGCTGCGCCTCACCTTCGAGACGGTCGGCCCGGCCAAGCTGCGGGAAGCCTACACGATTCCGGCGCGCGACGGCCGCCAGCCGCGCCTCGTCCTCGACATCGAGCGGGTGACGCCGGCCGAGTTCCAGCGCCTCGCCGCCGCTTCGCCCCCGGCCGAGGCCAAGCGCGGGGCCAAGGGCGTGGTCAAGACCGCGGCGCCCTTCGCCCCGCTGCCAACGGTGCCGCCGGCCCAGGTCGTGCCGGCCGCCGTTCCGGCCGCTCCCCCGGTCGTCTCGCCGCCGCCCGCCGCGCCCAAGGCGCCGTCGGTGGTGGAGAAGCCGCTGGTCGTGCTCGATCCCGGCCATGGCGGCGCCGACCCCGGCGCGGTCGGCGTCGGCGGACTGCACGAGAAGGACATCACGCTGGCCGCCGCCAGGGAGGCCAAGCGCCAGCTGGAGGCGACCGGCCGCTACCGCGTGCGGCTGACCCGCGACAGCGACGTGTTCATCCGGCTGCGCGACCGCGTCGCCATCGCCCGCGAGGCGAACGCCGACCTGTTCATCTCGCTGCACGCCGACAGCATCGGCAGCGGCGACATGCGCGGGCTGTCGATCTACACCCTGTCGGACAAGGCGTCGGACCGCGAGGCCGAGATGCTCGCCGCCAAGGAGAACCGCGCCGACGCCATCGCCGGCATGGATCTGTCCGGCGAGAACTCGCTGGTCGCCAGCATCCTGATCGATCTGGCGCAGCGCGACACCATGAACCATTCCAAGCGCTTCGCGAAGATCGCGCTGGACCATCTCGGGCGCGACGTGAAGCTGATCCCCAGCAAGCCGCACCGGCAGGCCGGCTTCGCCGTGCTGACGGCGCCCGACGTGCCGTCGGCGCTGATCGAGATGGGCTATCTGTCGAGCAAGCAGGACGCCAACCTGCTGACCACCGCCACCCACCGCGAGAAGCTCGGCCGCTCGCTGGCGCGGACCATCGACGCCTATTTCAAGTGGCTGGGCGGCATGGCGCGCGACTGACGCCGGCGCGGCAACGCCCCCGCGGCAACGCCCTCGGCGCGTCACAATTTTCTGACATGCGTCCTAATCAGTCGGCGCGCCCCGCCCTCGCGGTGTAGGATGCGCTCCATCCGACGGGGGCCGCTTTGGCGGCGCGCCCGGCGTCGTCTGTTTTCGGGATCGGTCATGCGCCTTATTCTGTCTCTTCTGATGGCCCTGGTGATGGTGGCGCTGGCCGGCGCCGGCGGTCTGGTCTACATGCTCGACCACTACAACCAGGATCTGCCCGACTACACCAAGCTGGCCAACTACCAGCCGCCGGTGACGACCCGCGTCCATGCCGGCGACGGGCGGCTGCTCGCCGAATTCGCCTCGGAACGCCGGGTGTTCGTGCCGATCGACGCCATGCCCAAGCGCGTCATCAACGCCTTCATGGCGGCCGAGGACAAGAATTTCTACGAGCACAAAGGCGTCGATCCCATCGGCATCGCCCGCGCCATCCTGGTGAACATCGAGAATTTCGGCCGCGACCGCCGGCCGGTCGGCGCCAGCACGATCACGCAGCAGGTCGCCAAGAACATGCTGCTGACCAACGAGGTGTCCTTCGCCCGCAAGATCAAGGAAGCGATCCTGGCGGTGCGCATCGAGCGGGCCTTCTCCAAGGACCGCATCATGGAGCTGTACCTCAACGAGATCTTCCTCGGCTTCCGTTCCTACGGGGTGGCGGCGGCGTCGCTGAACTACTTCAACAAGGCGCTCGACGAGCTGGACATCGAGGAGGTCGCCTACCTCGCGGCCCTGCCCAAGGCGCCCAGCAACTACCATCCGGAGCGCCAGCGCGACGCGGCGCTGGCCCGGCGCAACTGGGTGATCGGCCGCATGGCCGAGGACGGCCACATCACGCCGGAGGAGGCCCGCGCCGCCCAGGCCAAGCCGCTGGTCGTGCGCAAGCGCGACGAGCAGGAGATGGTCACGTCCGAGTATTTCGCCGAGGAGATCCGCCGCGAGCTGGTGAAGCTCTACGGCGAGCAGGCGCTCTACGAGGGCGGCCTGTCGGTGCGCTCCTCGCTCGACCCGCGCATCCAGGCGGCGGCGACCAAGGCGCTGCGCGACGGGCTGGTCGCCTACGACCGCCGCCACGGCTGGCGCGGCCCGGTCGGCCGGATGGAGAATTTCGACGGCTGGCCCAAGAAGCTCGCCGCCACCGCGCACCCGCCCGGCGCCGACGGCTGGAAGCTGGCGGTGGTGCTGAAGGACGACCTCGCCGACGCGCTCGACATCGGTCTGGCCGACGGGGCGCGCGGGCGCATTCCGCTGTCGGAGCTGCGCTGGGCGCGCGCCTGGAAGGAGGGCGAGACCCTCGGTCCGGCGATCCGCAAGCCGTCCGACGTCGCCAAGCTGGGCGACCTGCTGCTGGTCGAGCCGGCGACGGGCAAGGACGAGAAGGGCAAGGAGCTGCCGGCCGGCAGCTACGCGCTGCGGCAGATCCCGGCGGTGCAGGGCGGCATGGTGGCGCTCGACCCCCACACCGGCCGCGTGCTGGCGATGGTCGGCGGCTTCTCGCCGCACATCAGCGTCTTCAACCGCGCCACCCAGGCGATGCGGCAGCCGGGCTCCTCCTTCAAGCCCTTCGTCTATCTGACGGCGCTGAACCAGGGTTTCACGCCCTCCTCGCTGGTGCTGGACGCGCCCTTCGCCTACGATCCCGGCGGCGGGCAGCCGATCTGGCGGCCGGAGAATTTCAGCCACGAGTTCTACGGCCCGACCCCGCTGCGCGTCGGCATCGAGAAGTCGCGCAACGTCATGACCGTGCGGCTGGCCCAGCAGATCGGCATGGACAAGGTCAAGGCGCTGGTCGAGAAGTTCGGCATCATGGACAACCTGCAACCCTACCTGCCGATGGCGCTGGGGGCGGGCGAGACCACGGTGCTGCGCATGGCGACCGCCTACGCGATGCTGGCCAACGGCGGCAAGAAGGTGGTGCCGACCTTCATCGACCGCATCCAGGACCGCACCGGCAAGACCATCTTCCGCCACGACGACCGCGCCTGCGACAGCTGCGCCGCGCCGGAATGGCGCGACGGGCTGGCGGTGCCGCGCGTGCCGGACAACCGCGAGCAGATCAACGACCCGCGCACCACCTACCAGATCGTCTCGATCCTGGAGGGCGTGGTCCAGCGCGGCACGGCGACCACGCTGCTGTCGCTCGGCAAGCCGCTGGCCGGCAAGACCGGCACCACCAACGACAGCAACGACGCCTGGTTCATGGGCTTCTCGCCCGATCTGGTGGTCGGCACCTACATCGGCTTCGACCAGCCGCGCTCGCTGGGCGCGCGGGAGACCGGCGGCTCGGCCGCCGTGCCGATCTTCAAGGAGGTCATGGCCGAGGCGCTGAAGGACAAGCCGGCGACGCCGTTCCGCGTGCCGCCCGGCCTGCGTCTGGTCCGCGTCAACCCGGCGACCGGCGAGCTGGCCCAGCCGGGCGACCGCCGGGCGATCTGGGAGGCCTTCCTGCCGGGCACCGAGCCGAACCCGGACCGGCCGCAGATCGTGCTCGACGGCTCGGCCAACGGCGGCTTCGGGGTGCCCGGCGACCCGAACGCCTATCCGGCGGCGGGCGATCCCTCGACCATGGCGACCCCGCCGGCGGCGGCGACGCTGGGGACCGGCGGGCTGTACTGAGAATTCGCGGTCAATCGACGGTGAGGACCAAGACAAAGGGCGCTTCCGGTGGGAAGCGCCCTTCGCCGTTTCGGTGCGTTGCCGCGCGATCAGTGCCGGCTGGTCTCCAGCGAGCCGGACAGCGACGCGATGGCGTCGGTCGGGGGGCAGTTGCCGAGCGGGCGCAGGTCGGACTCCAGGGCCGCGAACATCGCCTGCACGCCGTCCTGGTTGATGTGGAGGGCGTCCATGAACAGCTCCTCCTTCTGCACCGTGCGACGGCCGTCGATGAAGGTCACGTCGGCCGGCAGGCGGCCTTTCAGTTCCGCGAAGAAGGCGTCGAAGTTGGTCAGCTTGGCGCTGTGGACCGGGTAGTAGGGGGTGACCACCACCGCCACCCGCGTGCCATGGGCCCGCGCCGACTCGATGATCCGGTTCATCGCCTCCCAGTTCGGCTGGAAACCTTCCATCCTTTCCTCCGGGGCGCTGGCGAGCTGGGCGCGCAGCGGCGCCGGCACGACGCCCGACAGGGTGCGGTCGCCGGACGGCCGGACCAGCCCCGCCGCCAGCCGGATCGTCTGGTTGCTGTTGAAGGCCATGAGGTGGAACGCCTGGTTCGACAGCCACAGGCCGTGGTCGGTCCGCCGCACGAAATCGTCGACCCGAGGCGAATAGTGCGACAGCAGCGGCACGTCGGCCAGCGTGCGCGGGTCGTCGACCACGCCGGTCGGCTCCAGCAGCAGCAGGCGCGGCGCGCCGTGGCGCTCGACGTAATCCTCCCACAGCAGGGCGGAGATGGTGGTCGGCGCCCCGCCCATGCCGAGGTTGATCGCCGAGCCGCAGGCGAGGTTCCCCACCGCCTCCGTCGGGAAATGGTTGTCGGCGCGCGAGTTGCCGAGAACCACCACGTCCGCCGGCCTGTCGTCGGGAGCCGGCGGGCGGTAGACCGCCATGAAGCGGTCGTCCGACCGCAGCAGCAGGTCGCCCAGCGCCGAGGCCAGGACCCGGTCCATGGTCGCCACCATGGCGACGATCAACGCGATGCAGGACAGAAGGCGGATCATCGGACGGACTCCCGTATCAGAACTGGAAGTAGATGAAGGCATGGTTCTCGAAGCTGCCGAACAGCAGCAGCGTCACGATCAGCAGCGAGCAGGCCATCGAGCGGGCGACGACGTTGGTCCCGGCGTAGCGCCTCCCGGTGCCGCGCTCGATCGCCGCGTCCACCGCCAGCACGATCAGGCCGAGGATGGCGACGCGGATCAGGGAGCTGGCCTGCTGCATGCCGCGCGGCAGGCTGAAGTCGCCGTTGCCGATGATCCCCAGGATGGTCCAGACGGTCTGAAGGTTGTCGGCGCGGAAGGGCAGCCAGGTCAGCGTGACGATGGCGAAGACTCCGACCACCAGCGCCAGCTTGCCCACGGCGAGCGGCAGGCCGCTCAGCCGCACCGGGCTGCGGGCGCCCAGCCAGCGCAGCGCGTCCTCCGCCACCATCAGCGCGCCGTGCAGCACGCCCCACAGGACGAAGGTCCAGTTGGCGCCGTGCCACAGGCCGGAGATCAGCATGGTGATGACGATGTTGCGGGTGCGCAGCCAGCGGGTGCGGTTGCCGCCCATCGGCACATAGACGTAGTCGCGGAACCAGGTGGACAGCGAGATGTGCCAGCGCCGCCAGAAATCGCGCATGCCGGTGGCGAAGTAGGGGCGGGCGAAGTTCTGGCACATGGTGTAGCCGAAGATCTGCGCCAGCCCGATGGCGATCAGCGAATAGCCGGCGAAGTCGCCGTAGATTTGCAGCGAGAAGCAGACCAGCCCCAGCACATGTTGCAGGGCGTTGTAGAATTCCGGCTGGTGGAAGCGGGCGTCGACCACCGCGGCCGCGTTGTCGGCCAGCCCGAGCTTGAGGAAATAGCCCCAGACCACCTTTTCCAGCCCGGCGAAGCGCTCCTGGAACGGGATCTCGCGCGGGCCGGCCTGGATCTGCGGCAGCAGGTCGCGCGCCCGCACGATCGGGCCGGCGACGAGCTGCGGGAAGAAGGCGACGAAGGTGGCGTAGCGCATCAGCGAGCGCTCCGGCTGCTTCAGCTCGCCGCTGTAGAGATCGATGCCGTAGCTGAGATTCTGGAAGGTGTAGAAGGAGATGCCGATCGGCAGGATGATGCTGAGCGTCCGCTGCCCGATCTCGACCCCCAGCGAGGCCAGGGCGACCTCGGCGCTGTCGATGAAGAAGTTGTAGTATTTGAAGAAGAACAGGATGCCAAGGTTGATGCCCAGGCTGACGAACAGGAACATCTTCTTGGTGTGGCGGTCGGTCGCGTCGGCGATCTTCAGCCCGCAATAGAAGTCGACCAGCGTGCTGAAGGCCAGCAGGCCGCAGAAGCGGTAATCCCAGTAGCCGTAGAACAGATAGCTGGCGACCAGCAGGAAGGGTGTGAACACCCGTGTCCGCGCCAGCGCCATGAAGCCGGCGCTGAACAGGGTGATGAACAGCAGGAAGTTCAGGCTGGTGAAGCTCATGAGGCACCGCGCGAAAATGGGTTGCGGGAGCACGCAAGAATGGCGAACCCGGACCCGAACATAATTCCAATTGGGAGGATCCGCCCGGCGCGCCATGGGGTTGCGGCGGCGGATAAGCGGCGTACTCAGAAATGCGGTCGGCCATGATTCGGACCGGCTAGGCCGCGGGACCTAAGCCGGTGGGGGAAACGGGCCGATAAAGGGTGCAAGCGGGGAGGCGAGCCGCTACATATTCAGCCGACCATTCTTTTTAACTCTGGCTGACGAGGAGGCACCGCCATGCGGGCCGAGATCGAAGCGGCCGCCGGCGAGATCAGAGAATCGCTGGCGCTGCTGAGGAGGCATCTTTGACTGGGATAACGCGCTGCGTCGTCTCGACGAACTGAACAACCTCGCGGAGGATCCCAAGCTCTGGGACGATCCCACCCGCGCGCAGACCATCATGCGCGAGCGCACGCAGCTCGACACCTCGGTGTCGGGCTACCGCGCGCTGGAACGGGATCTGGCCGACAGCCTGGAACTGATCGAGATGGGCGAGGAGGAGGGCGACGCCACGGTGGTCGCCGACGCCGAGGCCCAGCTCTACGCGCTGCGCGAACGCGCCGCCAAGCTCCAGCTCGAGAGCCTGCTGTCCGGCGAGGCCGACGCCAACGACTGCTACGTCGAGGTGAACGCCGGGGCCGGCGGCACCGAGGCGCAGGACTGGGCGCTGATGCTGGTCCGCATGTACACCCGCTGGGCCGAGCAGCACGGTTTCAAGACGGAGTGGCTGGAGGAGAGCGCCGGCGAAGAGGCCGGCATCAAGTCCGCCACCATCCAGATCAAGGGCCACAACGCCTATGGCTGGCTGAAGACCGAGGCCGGGGTGCACCGTCTGGTGCGCATCAGCCCGTTCGACAGCCAGGCGCGGCGCCAGACCAGCTTCTCGGCCGTCTCGGTGTCTCCGGTGATCGACGACAAGATCGACATCGAGATCAACGAGAAGGATTGCCGCATCGACACCTACCGGGCGTCGGGCGCCGGCGGCCAGCACATCAACAAGACCGACTCGGCGGTGCGCATCACCCACCTGCCGACGAACATCGTGGTGAGCTGCCAGCAGGAACGGTCGCAGCACAAGAACCGCGCCAAGGCGTGGGACATGCTGCGCGCGCGCCTGTACGAGCGGGAGCTGAAGATCCGCGAGGACGCCGCCGCCGCGCTGGAGGCGACCAAGACCGACATCGGCTGGGGCCACCAGATCCGCTCCTACGTCCTGCACCCCTACCAGATGGTGAAGGACCTGCGGACGGACGTGGAGACCTCGCAGAGCCAGGCGGTTCTGGACGGCGCGCTCGATCCCTTCCTGGAGGCGGCGCTCGCCGCCCGGATCAAGGGGCAGAGCGACGAGGACGGCGCGGGCTGAGTCCGGTCATCCCGTCCCGTTCCCTCTTTTTCGGGAATGGGACGGGAGCCGGCGCTGTTTCATCCGGTGACACCAGCGACCCGGAGTTTCCGACATGATGCGTTTCCTGTGCGCCGCGCTTCTCGTCACCGCCGCGTCCCCGGCCTTCGCCGCCTGCGGGTCCGCCGGCATGCCGCCGGAGATGTTCAAGGCCTTCGTCACCGGCACGCAGGAGGCGCTGAACGAGCACGGCTTCAGGGCCGGCATCGCCGACGGCAAGATGGGATCGCGCACCCAGTCGGCGGTTCGCGCCTACCAGCGCGCCGCCAAGCTCCCGGTGGACGGCTGCGTCAGCCAGGAGCTTCTCGACCACCTGAACTTCGCCCAGCCGAAGGTCTACGCGCCGGGCGCCAAGCGGCCGTGATGGAGGCTTCCCTCTCCCGCTCCGGGAGAGGGACTTTTTTCACTGCCCGATGAAGCTCAGATCCATCACCGACTTCGGGTCGAGCGTCTTGTCGACCTGGCCTTCCGACTGCCAGAACCTCACCTGGTTGACCACGTCGTCCACCAGCAGGCGGGCCTGCGGGTCGGCGTAGGGCAGGCCGGCGGTCACGATCTCCGGCTTCTGCTTGGTCGCCTCGGCGATGATCGCCAGCAGCTCGTCATAGCCCGGCCCCTTCACCAGAGCGCCCGAGGCGTCCTTGGTGTTGAAGGCGGCGTGGTATTCGGCCAGCGCCGTCCTGTAGGCGCGGACGAACTTCTCCACCACCGGGCGGCGCTGCTGGATGGTCTTCGGCCCGGTGAACAGGGCGCCGAGCTGCCAGGGCGTCTCGTCGCCGGCCCAGCCGACGATCTTGCCGGCGCCGTCCGCCACCACCTGCCGCGCGACGGTCGAGGGCGCCAGGATGGCGTCGACCTGCCCGCCCTTGAAGGCGGCGACCATCTTCGGCACGTCCTGAAGCGGCACCATGGTCACGTCCTTGACCGTGAAACCATGCTTCTGGCCGAGGATGCCGATCATGTAGTGGAAGGTCGAGCCGACCGTGGTGATGGCGATGCGCTTGCCCTTCAGGTCGGCCGGCCTGGTCAGCCCGGCCTCATGGGCGGCGTTGGTCGCCACATAGGCGCTCAGGGGGAAGCCCGGCTCGTCGCGGCTCTGCGCCGCGATGATGGTGACGGCGCCCTTGGCGGCGAGGTTGTAGAAGCCGGCGGTCAGCCCGGTGACGCCGAAATCGACGTCGCCCGAGGCCACCGCGACCGGAACCTGCTGGGCCGAGGTGAACATCTTGAGGTCGACGTCCAGCCCTTCCCTGGCGAAATAGCCCTTGGCCTTGGCGATGAAGATCGGGCCGGAGGAGGACAGCGCCAGCACGCCGACCGACGCCTTGTCGGCCGTCTGCGCCAGCGCCGGCAGGGTGGTGGCGGCAACGGTGGCGGTCAGGGTTGCGGTCAGGCAGCCCAGCAGGGCGCGCCGGGTCCAGCGGGTGAAGCTCATGATTGGGTGATCCTCCCGAAAGAACGGTTCTTGGTTAGCGCCATTTCAGCAGGCGCCGTTCCAGCACCGACAGCACGGTGCCGATGGTCAGGCCCATCAGGGACAGCACCAGCACGCCGGCCAGCAGCGTGTCGGTCTGCATCAGGTTGCCGGCCATCAGCACGAAGGCGCCGATGCCGTATTCGGCGCCGATCATCTCGGCGGCGACCACCAGGATCAGCGCGATCGAGGCGGTGATGCGGAAGCCGGCCAGGATGCCCGGCAGCGCCCCCGGCAGCACGATGGAGCGCAGGATCGACCGCCAGGGCAGGCCGAAGCTCTGCGCCATGCGGATCAGGTTGCGCGGCACCGCGTCGATGGCGCTGTAGGTGGCGATCACGGTGGGGAAGAAGACGCCGAAGCCGATGGTGGCGAATTTCGACGGTTCGCCGATGCCGAACCACAGGATGAACAGAGGCAGCAGCGCGATCTTCGGGATCGGGAAGAAGGCCGACACCAGCGGCACGCCGACCGCGCGGGCCAGCGAGCCGATGCCCATGGCGAAGCCGACCAGCATCCCGCCCAGCGTCCCCAGCGTCCAGCCCACCCCGATGCGCATCAGCGACGCCTTCAGGTTCAGCCACAGCGAGCCGTCGGCGACCATGCCGGCCAGCGCCGCGCCGACCGCGCTCGGCGGCGGCAGGAACAGCGGGCTGGCGAGTCCGAGCCGGCTCGCCCCCTCCCAGACGCCGACGAGAATCGCGAAGGCGGCCAGCGCCGCCAGCGGGTGGCGCCGCACGGTGAAGCCGCCGCCGCGGAAGCGGACCGGTTGCGGGGCGGAGGCCGGGGAGGCCGGGGCGGCGAGCGGCAGGCTGTCAGGCACGGGCGATCTCCCGGTCGGCCATCTGGGCCTCGGCCTTCATCAGGTGCCACAGCCGGTCGCGCACCTCGGCGAGATGCGCCTGGGCGGAGGGCTCCTGCCGGCGCTCGCGCGGCTCCTCGACGGTGACGATCTCGCGGATGCGGCCGGGGCGGCGGCTCAGCACGGCGATGCGGTCGGCCAGCCGCAGCGCCTCGTCCAGATTGTGGGTGACGTAGAGCGCCGTCGTCCGCTCCCGCCGCCACAGGTCGAGGAAGTCGTCCATCAGCAGCTCGCGGGTCTGGGCGTCGAGCGCCGACAGCGGTTCGTCCAGCAGCAGCACCGCCGGGCGCACGGCCAGCGCGCGGGCGATGCCGACGCGCTGGCGCATGCCGCCGGACAGCTGCTTGGGCAGGGCCCTGCGGAACTCCCACAGCCCCATGCGCCGCAGGCCGGTCTCGACGCGCTGGCGCCGCTCGGTCTCGGGCAGGGGATGGTGCTCCAGCACCAGGGCGACGTTGTCCTCGACGCTGCGCCAGGGCAGCAGGGCGAAGTCCTGGAAGATGAAGGTGATCGGGTTCAGGCAGCCGTCGGGGACGGGGCCCTCCATCGTCACCCGGCCGGCCGTGGGGGCGACGATGCCGCCGGCGATGCCGAGAAGGGTGGACTTGCCGCAGCCGCTGGGGCCGATCACCGCCAGGATCTCGCCCTCGGCGAGGTCGAGGTCGATGCCCTCCAGGACCGTCAGATCCTCGTACCGGTGGGTCAGGTTGGAAACCAGAAGCCTCATCGCGCCCTTGTCGCACCCCGCGTATGCCGCACCCGCATGTGTCGCGCCCGGCACGCCGCAACGTGCCATTGCCCGCCGCGACGGGCGGAGGGCGGCACTCTGTCGCACGCGGGGGCGGCTGTCGAGTGTTCGTCCCCGGGGGGTGCCGTGCGCGGCGCGACCGGAGGAATTGGCGGAAAGCCGCCAGCGATCCGGAAGGGAGACGGAGAGGCTGTGGGGTTCCGGACAGGGGCCGGACGCGACGGGGGGCTCAGGCGATGTCGCTGATGGCGGCCAGCGCCTGCGGCGCGTCGATCGTCTTGAGGGCGGCGGCGCAGTGCCGGACCGCCGTTTCGGCCACGGCGTGGCGGTCTTCGAGCCCGGCCTCGGCGATCTCGTCGGGTGCCATGGATTGCAGCAGAACCGAGAGGGTGCGGACGTAGGTCCGCAGCATGGCGACCTCTTCCGGGAAGTCGGCGAGGCCGGTGCCGGCGATGGCGCGCAGGCCCCGCAGCTCGCTGTCGAGCGACAGCGCCGCCGATTCGATGACCTGGAACGCCCGGGTCAGCCGGACATGCTTCAGAACGATCACTTGGCCCATGGCCGTCACTCCCGCTCAAGGCCGGAAAGTGGCCGGCCCGCGACGGGATCGTGTCGCGGCCGGCCCTAGTCCCCGGAGAGAAACATGCCGGCGGCGCAGCCACTGCGAGCCACCGGCGGATCTCATGAAAGCAACGACCGTGCCAGACCCCGGAAACCCTGTCGAATATCGGAATATGCCCTGAAAGGGTTGCGAATTGATCCCACAACCGGACGTTCCGGCGGCCTTCATGAAGCAGGGGGCCGGAGAGCAACCAGGGGAACAGGGGCGGATTGACCGTCATTTTGCGAATCGCTCGTCATTTTGCGACGCGCCGTCCGCAACTTTTGTGCGTCGGCGCCCCCGCATCACCGCCCCCGCATCACCGCCCCGGCATCACCGCCCGCGCATGGACGGGTGCCAGCCGGTCGTCAGCCGCTCCAGCAGGGCGAGCCCGCCGTAGAAGCCGGAGCCGGTCAGCGCCGCCACCGCGATGGTCGCCCAGACGATGTCGAGATTCATCCGCGCCACCTCGGTGGAGATGCGGAATCCCATGCCGACCACCGGCGTCCCGAAGAATTCGGCGACGATGGCGCCGATCAGCGCCAGCGTCGAGTTGATCTTCAGGCCGTTGAACAGGAAGGGCAGGGCGTTGGGCAGCCGCAGCTTGACCAGGGTGCGGCCGTAGCCGGCGGCGTAGCAGCGCATCAGGTCGAGCTGGATGCGCTCCGCGCTTCCCAGCCCGGCCAGCGTGTTGATCAGCATCGGAAAGAAGGTCATGACGACGATGACCGCCGCCTTGGACGGCCAGTCGAAGCCGAACCACATCACCATGATCGGCGCGACGCCGACCACCGGGATGGCGCTGGCGAGGTTGCCGAGCGGCAGCAGGCCGCGTGCCAGGAACGGCACCCGGTCGGCGAGGATCGCCACCGCGAAGCCGGCGCCGCAGCCCATCAGGTAGCCGCGCACGACCGAGGTCAGCACCGTCTGGCGGAAATCGTCCCACAGCACCGGCGCGTTGGCGGCGAGCGCGGCGGCGATGCGGCTCGGCGCCGGCAGCAGGATGGCCGGCACGCCGAAGCCGCGCACCAGCACCTCCCAGCCGGCCAGCAGCCCCAGCCCGAACAGGCCGGGCACCAGCACCGACCGCGTCCAGCCGGGAAGGGCGGCCAGCACCCCCAGCACCCGCCACAGCAGCAGAGTCGCCGCGACCAGGAACAGCCACAGCCCCCAGCCGGCCGACAGGTCGATTCCCCGGTCCATCAGATGCATCGGCAGCAGCCACGCCAGCGCGACGGCGGCCAGCTCGACCCAGGCGCCTTTGCGCGGCGACGGCGCGGTGCGCCCACCGACGACCGCCAGCACCACCCCCGCCAGGAACAGCGGCGCCAGCGGCTCGGCGAACCAGCCGACGGGGGCGCCATCCCTCGCGCCCAGCGGCAGGGCGAGCGCCGCCAGCGCGATCGCGGCCAGCAGCACCAGCCCCCAGTCGGCGGCGGTGCGCAGCGAGGTGCCGTAGGCGTCGCTCATCGCGCGCCCCCACGGCCGAGCAGGGCCCGCTCGACGGCGCGGACCACGCCGATCAGCAGGACGGAGAGCAGCGAGGCCATGACCAGCGCGCTCCAGATCTGGGTGGTCTGGCCGTAGTAGGAGCCGGCCAGCAGCCGAGCCCCCAGCCCGGCCTGGCCGCCGGTCGGCAGCTCGCCGACGATGGCGCCGACGACGCTGACGGCGACCGACACCTTGAGGCTGGCGAACAGGAAGGGCAGCGAGGCCGGCAGCCGCAGCGACCAGAAGGTCCGCGGGCCCCCCGCCGAATAGGTCCGCATCAGGTCGAGCCACAGCGGGTCGGCGGCGCGCAGCCCCTTCACCATCCCCACCGTGATTGGGAAGAAGCAGAGATACATGCAGATCACCGCCTTGGGCAGCAGCCCGGTCAGGCCGAGGTTGCCGAGGATGACGACGATCATCGGCGCGATGGCGAGGATCGGGATGGTCTGCGAGGCGATCACCCAGGGCAGCAGGCTGAACTCCAGCGTCCGGGTGTGGACGATGCCGACGGCGAGCAGGGTGCCGAGCGCCAGCCCCATCGCCAGCCCGGCCAGCGCCGCCTCCGCCGTCACCCAGGCGTGGAACAGCAGGTTGCGCGGGCTGGTCGGGGCGTAAGCGGTCAGCGACGACCACAGCTCCATGGCCACCTGGTCCGGGGTGGGCAGGATCGGCCGCTTCATGGCGTAGGCCTGGGCCAGCAGTTCGCTCCAGCCCCAGGGCTTGCCGGCGCGGACCAGCGCCTCCTCCGCCTGCGGCGTGTTCAGCCAGAAGGCGCCCGCGTACCAGACGGCGACCAGCAGCAGGGTCATCGCCGCGACGGGGGGGACGCGGATGGCCGGACGCTCAATCGTCATAGCTGTGGCCTTCCTTCAGCCCCTGGCGCACGCGGTGGGCGATGGCGGCGAAGGCCGGGGTCTCGCGGATGTCCAGCGTGCGCTCGCGCGGCAGGTCGCAGTCGATGACGTCGAGGATGCGGCCGGGGCGCGGGCTCATCACCACGATGCGGGTGGAGAGGAACACCGCCTCGGCGATCGAATGGGTGACGAAGACGCAGGTCTTGCCGGTGGCCCGCCACAGTTGCGTCAAGTGCAGGTTCAGATGGTCGCGGGTGATCTCGTCGAGCGCGCCGAAGGGCTCGTCCATCAGCAGCAGGTCGGGCTGGAGGGCCAGGGCGCGGGCGATCGACACGCGCTGCTGCATGCCGCCGGAGAGCTGCCAGGGGAATTTCCGCTCGAAGCCCGACAGCCCGACGCGCTCCAGCTGCTCGCGGGCGCGGGTCCGCCGTTCGGCGGCGGGCAGTCCCATGATCTCCAGCGGCAGCATCACGTTGCGTTCGACCGTGCGCCACGGGTAGAGCGCCGGGGCCTGGAAGACGTAGCCGTAGAGCCGCTTCAGCCGCGCCTGTTCGGGCGTCATCCCCTCCACCGCGATGTGGCCGGCGGTCGGGCGCTCCAGGTCGGCGATGACCCGCAGCAGGGTGGTCTTGCCGCAGCCGCTCGGCCCGATCAGCGAGACGAAATCGCCCTTGGCGATCGTCAGGGCGACGTCGCTCAGCGCCGTCACCGGCCTGTCGGCGGTCGGGTAGACCAGCGACACGCCCCGCAACTCGACGATCGGCCGGCCGCCGGCCGCCGGGGCCGCCGGGGCCGCTGGGGCCGCGGAGGGGGCCGCGGAAAGGGCCGGAGCGGGCTGGGGAGCGGGCATGGGGGCGGGCGCCCCGTCGGACGGGAGCGGCGGCGGCGTGGGCAAGGCTGGGCATCCTTCCGGCGCGGATCGCGTGTGGGCGGGGATGCGGTCACGCTAGCATCGACCCGGCGGCGAAGCCAGAGCCCCGAGGCCGCGTCCGCCGGGGCGAGGCCGGGCGGCGGCGGCCGGAGGTTGCGGGGCGGAAAAGGCTGGACGCCGCAGGGTTGCCCGCGCCAGGATCGGGCCATCATGCCCAGCGCCCACCCGTCCAAGTCCCCCCCGCCGCCGGTCGAGGTCTCGCGCGAGGAGACCGCCGGCGGGGCCGTTTTCGTGGCCACCCCGGCGACCAGCCCGCGCATCCGCACGCGCTACCTGCTGATCGCCGGACTGCTGGCGACCGGCTTCATCGCCGGGGCCGGGCTGGCGCCCGACTACATCGCCAACATGCTGCAATGGCTCGCGGTCTTCTGCGCCGCGCCGGTCCTGCTGCTGTGGGTGGTGATGCTGACCGAGGCGGTGCGGCGACGCGCGGTGCGGCTTGGCGTGACGCGGGTCGGGCTGACGGTGGACGGCGGGCGGATCTACCCGCACGAGACGATCCGCGACCTGACCCTCTATCCGCTGGTCGGCGGGCGGCCGCTGTTCGTCGCCTGGATCGAGCCCGGCCGCGAGCATGGGCACAAGGCGGAGCTGGCGCTGGTCACCGGCGGCGTGGCGCCCAACGACGCCGTGAAGGAGGCGCTGCGGGCGGCGGGCGGGCGCGGCGTGCGGCTGGTGATGCACCGGCGCGACGGCCGGCCGGCCATCGTGCTGGTGCGCGGACTGACCCTGTCCAGCGGGGAGACGCTGCTGGCGGCCCTGGCGGCGGAGCTTCGTGCCCACAGCCGCTAGGGAGCCGGAAGAAGCTGGAAATCAGCGGCGCGGGAGCGCCGGCGGCTCCGGCAGATCCTCCTCGAGGATCACGACATGCAGGGCGTAGGACACCTCGCCCTCGTCGATGTCGCGGTTCAGCGTGCCGAAGAACTCGCCGTCCAGCGTGACCTCGGCCGACTGGCCGGGCTTGGCCGGGGCCTCGATCATGATCTTGGGGTTGCCGAGCGTCTTGCGCAGATAGGCCTGGACGCGGGCGATTTCGGTGTCGGACATCCGGGCAGCGGCGGCGGTCGGCTTGGCGGGCGGCATGATGGGTCCTCAAAAGATCGGAGCGGAACGCGCGTGATATAGGCGGCTTTCCGGCAAAGGAAAAGCGCAACCTCGCCGCCTGCCCCTTTCGCGCGGGGTAGCGGCCCGCCGGGGGACGGCCTCGAAAGAACGTCGGATCCGGCCCCTCCGGAACGGCTATGCTCCCGCCTCGTTGTACTGGGTGGGAACGGGTGCCGAAGGGTGAAGACCGTGTGGAGAAGGCTGTTCGCCGGAATCGCCGGAGCGCTGCTGCTGGCCGCCGGCCCGGCGCTGGCGGCGCCGGAAAAGCGCGTGGCGCTGGTCCTGGGCAACGCCCGCTACGCGGCGGCCGGCGAGGTCGCCGGGGTCGGCGGCAACGCGGCGGCGATGGAGGCCGCGCTGCGCAAGGCAGGCTTCGCGGTGACGCGGGGCGACAACCTCGGCCGCGCCGCGCTGGAATCGGCGCTGGAGCGCTTCCGCGACTCGCTGGCCGGGGCCGATCTGGGATTCGTCTATTACAGCGGGCTGGCGGTCGGCGTCGGCGAGCGCGAGTATCTGCTGCCGGTCGACGCCGCCCCCGCGATGGAGGGCGACCTGTCGCGCGAGGCGCTGGATCTCGACGGCGTTCTCGGCGATCTGCGCGCGGCCGGGCGCAAGGCCGTCGTGGCCCTCGATCCGGCCGTGGACAACCCGCTGGCCGACCGGGTCGGCGGAGGCGCGCTCGGCGCCCCGCTGGAGGCCGACGGGCTGTTCGTGATCTACGCCCACCGGCCCGGCGTGCCGCCGGTCGCCGCCACGGGCCGGAAGGGGGCGGATCCCTTCACCGCCGCGCTGGCGCGCGAGATCGTCAAGCCTGGCGTTCCCCTGCGCGACGCGCTGGCCGAGGTCGCCCGCTCCGTCGCCACCCGCAGCGGCGGCCGGCAGTTGCCCTGGTTGCAGGACCGGCTGGGCGGCGACCTCGTGCTGGTTCCGGCGGTGGTCGCGGCGGCCAAGCCGCCGGTGAAGGCCCCGGCGAAGGAGCCGCCCGCGACGGACGCGCCGCCAGCTCCCCCCGCCGCTCCCCCCGCCGCTCCTCCAGCCGCCCCTCCTCCGGCCGCCGCGCCGGCCTCCCTGCCGCCCGGCCGCTACGAGGCGGTGCGCAGCGGCATGATGTTCGAGCGGCCGGCGGTGGGGGCGCGCGGCGTGGCGCCGCTGGCGGCGGGCGACGCGGTGACGGTGATCGGCGCGGTGCCGCAGGGAAGCTGGCTGCGGGTCCGCGACTCGGCCGGCCGCACCGGCTACGTCACCGCCGGCACCCTGTCGGAGCGCTGGGGCGAGCCGCCGCCGCCGGTCGCGGCCCTGCCGCGCGGCGCCATCGAATCCGGGCCATCGGCCGAGCCGCCGCCCGAGCCGTCCTCCGGGGCCGGCCCCTCGGTCGCCGCGCTGCCGCCGTCCGGCGCGTCGGATCCGCAGGGCGGGCCGGGCGACAGCCCGGCGATGGCGGCGGAGCAGCGGGCGATGCGGGCGCTGGGCAGCGCGCGGACGGCGGCGGAGCGGGCGCGCGCCGGCCGCGACGGCTACTGGACCCACCAGTTCCCCAACGGCGACCGCTACGAGGGGGAATGGAGCCGGCAGGGAGGGGGCGGCGACTTCGGCCGCCCGACCCGGCAGGGCTTCGGCGTCTACCGCTTTACCAACGGCCAGTTCTACGAGGGGGAATGGGCGCGCGACGTGATGTCGGGCTACGGCATCATGACCTTCCTCGACGGCAGCCGATTCGCCGGGCGGTTCCGCGACGGCCAGCCGGACGGGCCGGGCGTCTTCCGCTACGGCGACGGCAGCCAGAGCGCCGGATTGTGGCGCGGGCCGGTGAAGCTGGACGAGTGAGGCCGGACGCGTGGGGCGCCCCGGAGGGGAGCGCGATGCCTGCGGGACATCCCATGGGGCGTCCCATGGGATGTCCCGGCGCGCCTCCGCCGGTCAGCGCGGCTTCAGCGCCTCGACGACCTGGACATGGCCCTGCAACGCGCCCAGCGTCAGGGCCGAGTTGCCGTTGGTGTCCATGCGGTAGGGGTTGGCGCCACGGTCGAGCAGCAGCTTGGCCACCCGGTCGTGCCCGTTGTTGGCGGCGTACATCAGCGCCGACCAGCCGTTCGCCGTCGTCCGGTCCACCGCCACCCCGCGCTGGAGCAGGACCTGCGCCACGCCCGCATGCCCGCGCGCCGCCGCCGCCATCAGGGCGGTCTTGCCGTCGTCGTTGGTGGCGTCGAGTTCGGCGCCGCCGTCGGCCAGCGCCCCCACCACGCTCTCGTAGCCGCCCCAGGCGGCGTACATGACGGCGGTGGCGCCGTCGGAGGTCCGCAGGCCGGTGTTGGCGTGGCGTTCCAGCAGGATGCGGACCGCGTCGGTCAGCCCCTGTTCGGCGGCGATCATCAGCAGGGTCTTGCCGTTGTCGAGCCGCGTGTCCGGCGCCGTGCCGGATTGCAGGCTGCGGCTGAGTTCCGTCGGGTTGCGCAGCAGGGCGAGCACCGACTCGCGGCTGTTCAGGCCGGGGGTGACGGTCGCCGGGGCGGGGGTTGCCGGACCCAGGCTGCGCCGCTCGCCCGCCGCCTTGACCCGCTCGCGCAGGTCGGGATTCTCGGGCGAGACCATCAGCGCGCGCTCGTAGAAGCGGCGGGCCTCGTTCCAGTCGCCCTCGCGCTCCGCCGCCATCGCCCAGCGGCGGTAGGTGTCCTCCATCGTGGCGACCAGCTCCGCCGCCTCGGGCGCGTGGGGCGCCACGAGGCGCAGGCGCTGGACCGTCTCGTAGGCGTTGTCGCCCGGCGGCGTGGTCAGGCGCTTCCCGGCGAGCTGGCGGCGGGCCTGATCGACCAGGGCGCGCGTGCGCTGCGTCAGGACGGCCTCGCTCTCGAAGGGCGGCTGAACGGCCGGAGCGCTGGCGGCGTGCGACGGTTCCTCCAGCGGCGGCAGGGCCGCGGTGCCGGGCGGCGCCTCGCTGGTCGCCGGCGGCGGCGCTAGGACGGCGGGCGGGGATGCCGGCAGGAAGGGCGGCGCGGCCGGGGTGTTGGCCGGTGGCGGCAGGGCCGCGGTCTGGATTGACGAAACCGGCGGCTGCGTGGCCGGTGGCGTGTGGTCCGCGATCGGCAGGGCGGTCGGCGCGGTGGGCGCCGCCGTGGCCGGCATGCCTGGCGGCTGCGGGGTGCCCGGCGACGGCGGCCGGGCGGCGGGCGTCTCCGCCTGCGCGGTGCGTGGCGCGCCCAGAGCGAGGGCGTCGCCTTCCTGGTCGCCGCCCGTCGCTCCCTGGCCCGGCAGTCCCTGGAGATTCCGCTCGACGAAGGAGCGGGCGTCGCTCCAGCCGCGCTCCAGGCCCGCCCTGGCCGAATCGGGGAGGATGCCGGGCACGCTGGTCAGCACGGCCGCTCCGGCGGCGGCGAGCAGCACCAGGGTGGTCAGCGCCGCCCCGGCGTAGAGCGCGGCGCGGCGTGGCGGGCGATGCGCCTCCGGGTGGAGGATGTCGGGATCGTCCGGCGGGCCGGGCATCACCGAGGCGCCGGTGGCGGCACCCCCGTCGATCCCCCGGCCGGTCCAGTCGAACCCGCCGTTCCAATCGTTGGCGGGCTGATGGCCGGCGGGCTGCTGGGGCGGGCGGGGGCGGCGCGGCGGTTCGGCCGGTGCCGGTTCCGGGGCGGCCAGGATCGGTGCCGCCTTCACCGCCTTCGGTTTGGCGGCTTTGGCCGCGGCCGGTCTGGAGGCGGCGCCGTCGGCGGCCGGCACCGCCATCGGCGTGACGGAGGGGGCGGCGCCCGGCGCCATGCGGTAGATGACGCCCAGCTCGCGCAGCGAATCGGCCAGCCCGGCGCGGGTCAGCGCGCGCTCCAGGTCGGGCGTGCCGCAGAGCAGCACCTGGAGGAAGCGCCCGGCCGCCGTCTCCGACCGGGTCAGCTCGACCAGATCGGCCAGCACCGGCGGGGCGAGCAGGCTGGCGTCCTCCACCGCCAGCAGGCCGGAGCCGGCCAGATCCAGCCGTTCCTCCAGCGCGCCGATCAGCGTGTCGAAATCGGGCTCCCCATCCTCGCCGCCGCCGGTGTCCGGCAGGGCGCCTTCGCCCGCGGCCAGGATCAGAGCCTCGACGTCGGCGCCCGCCGTCGCGGTGACCGGCAGCGCCATGGCACCGTCCGCATCGACATGCTCCACCAGTTGGCGGTAGACGGCGGCCCGACCCGACCCGGCCTCGCCCACCAGCACCAGCAGGCGCTTGCGGGCAAGGAAGGCGAGGACGAGCCCGTCGCGGATCTCCGACGCGCCGCGATCCGCCGGGGATGAGGGATTCGGGGTGTGTTTCGGGGCAGAACGGTCCATGGGCATCGCACACGCCGATCAATGAGAGGGACGCTGCCTTGACTCTAGTGATGCGCGCGGCGTGGCCGGACGGAGCAAAGGGCGGTGGACCCCTCTCTTCTGGGGTGGGCTCCCTCCATCGGGTGGCGCGTTCGGGGATTGGCCGGCCGGAGGGGGAGCGGTATAGGGTTGCCCAGAAAGAGGTGGCCCGCCGGCGCGGCCCCATGCGGATCGGACCCATGCGAATCGGACCCACGCGAATTGGAATCGACCTCGGCGGAACCAAGATCGCCGCCGTCGCCCTGGATGCGGGCGGGGCCGAACGGGCGCGCCACCGCCGGCCGACCCCGCGCGACTATGACGGGACGCTCGCGGCCCTGGCCGAGACGGTGGCGGCGCTAGGACCCCAAGTGGACGGGGTGGGGATCGGCATCAGCCTGCCGGGCATCGTCGATCCGGCGGCGGGGCGGGTGCGCGCCGCGAACCTGCCCTGGCTCGACGGCCGGCCCTTCGCCGACGACGCGGCGCGGGCGCTCGGCCGGCCGGTGCGGATCGCCAACGACGGCAATTGCTTCGCCCTGTCCGAGGCGGTCGACGGCGCCGCGTCGGGCGCGGCGGTGGTGTTCGGGATCATCCTCGGCACCGGGGTCGGCGGCGGCATCGTCGTCGACGGCCGCATCCTGCCCGGCGCCAACGCCATGGCCGGGGAATGGGGGCACAACCCGCTGCCCTGGCGGACGGAGACCGACGGGCCGCCGGTTCCCTGCGGCTGCGGCCGGCAGGGCTGCACCGAAACCATGCTGTGCGGCGCCGGCCTGACCCGCCTGCACGCGTGGCGGACCGGCGGAACGACGTTGGCGCCGCCGGACATCGCGGCGCGCGCGCAGGCCGGCGATCCGGCGGCGGCGGCCACGCTGGCGGTCCACGCCGACGCGCTGGCCCGCGCGCTGGCGCCGGTGCTGAACCTGCTCGACCCCGACGCGGTGGTCGTCGGTGGCGGGCTGTCGGCGCTGCCGGGCCTGTGCGACATGGTGCGGGAGCGCTGGGGGCGCTGGACTCTCGCCGCCGCGCCGCGCACCCGTCTGGCGGTCGCGCGCCATGGCGGGGAGAGCGGCATGCGCGGCGCCGCCTGGCTGTGGCCGGCGTGACGGCCGCGGCCGGCTTTCCGGCGGAACACTTTGTTTTGAAAGCGTTCATGCGCATGGCGCGGGTCTTGCTTCCGCTTCCGGCGGATGGAACGGGAGCGAGCCCATGATGCGGAAGAAGCTGGAAACACGAGGTGTGGCGGCCCGGATCTCTTTGCATTTTGCAAACCGGAACGCAACGAAGGCTGATGACGCCGAAAGGCGTTTGCATTTTGCAAACAGAAGGGAGGCCGGGCGTGGCCTTGAGCAGGCCTGCGCCAGCCTTCAGGATGCGGCGGAGGAGTTGGAAACGGTTCTCGCGCGGCTGCGGAGGCCGGACGAGCGGGCCGATCTGCACGAGGCCATCGGGGCGATCATGGAGACGATGCAGTTGATCACCGCGACGCACGCGCGTCTGGTGCCGGCCGCCGCGGCGGAATGAGCGGGCGCTCCCAAGAATCCATGTCGCGGGCGCTGGCCCCGGATGCGCGAAAGGGCGGCTTCGGAGATCGAAGCCGCCCTTTCGCGTTGCACGGTTCGCGGTGAACCGGAAACCGTGTCAGTCGGTGATGGTCTGCCAGAAGAAGAACACGACGGCCAGAACCATGATGGCGATGTCCATGGGGAAAACTCCTGGAATCGGGGTGGGGGCGAGGTTCGGCCGTTTCTATACGACAGATCGCGGAGCGGGGGCAGGGCTTCCGTGCGCCTGCGGCCTTTTTTCTCCCCTCGCGGGATAAGGACGGTGCGTGTACGAAATTTTTTCCGCGATGGACCGCGGCGCCATGGACGCCGATCCTATGCGGTCGTCAGACCGGCGGTTTTCCACCCCGCTTGTCCAGAGCGTCTGTGGCGGTCTGAAAAGGGCTGGAGATCAACGGTTTGTTCGATATCCAAAGCGTTGCGGCGCCGTATGGACGGTGGTGGCAACGCGATGGGGTGACAAGCCGTCTGACAAGTTGCGCCGATTCGCGGGGAGGCGCCCCGGCCTTATGACTTTTGTGAGGGGTTGCGTTCCCCCCGGGCTTTCTGGCAGAAAAAAGGCCGCTGAACACAGCGGCCTTGGAGTTTAGGGAGGAAACGCCCAAGAAGGGCGAAGCAGCAATCGCTTGCTGCACTGCAAAAATAACAAAACCACGGGGACCCGCAACCCCAAAGCAACGGCCCCTCGCAGGGGCCGAAGTTTTTGAGGGGTTTCTGTTGCCGATCCGCCACAAGATGCCCACTGCGGTCCGGTGAGTGACGCGGATTTGGGCAGTTCCGCCGGACCTTTCCGATCTTCCCGGCGTTTCCCGGACATGGCCGGCGCGTGACGCGGCCTGTCCGCGGGCCTGACGGCCCTTCCGGCAACGGCACGAGCCTTCCGGCAACGGCATGAGGATGCTCCCTTGCAATCAGCCCCCCCGTCCGCGCTCGCCGAGTTCGACGCGTTCCTCGCGGTTCTGGGCGACCGACGCCCGGCCCTCTTCCTCGATTACGACGGCACGCTGGCGCCGATCGCGCCGCGGCCCGAACTGGCGGTGTTCGACGGGGAGGCCCGCGCGGTGGTGCGGCGGCTGTCGGCGCTCTGCACGGTCGCCTTCGTCAGCGGCCGCGATCTCGACGATCTCGCCGCGATGGTCGGGGTGGAGGGGCTGGTCTATGCCGGCAGCCACGGCTTCGACATCCGTGGGCCGGAGCTGCGCACCCAGGTGGGGCTGGAGTATCTGCCCGACCTCGACACGGCGGAGATCGGGTTGCGCTCCCGGCTGGACGAGACGCTCGCCGCCGGCGTGCTGATCGAGCGCAAGCGTTTCGCCATCGCCATCCACACCCGTCAGGCCGATCCGGCGGTCAAGCCACGGGTGGCCGACACGGTGCGGGCGCTGGCGGCCGAACGGCCGCGCCTGCGCGTCACCGGCGGCAAGGAGCTGCTGGAGCTGCGGCCGAACCTGCCCTGGGACAAGGGGCGGGCGGTGCTGGCGCTGCTCGACGCGCTGGGGCTGCGCGAGGCCGGCACGCTGCCGGTGTATCTCGGCGACGACGAGACCGACGAGGACGCCTTCCGGGCGCTGGCCGGCCGTGGAGCTGGCCGTGGAGCTGGCCATGGGCTGGGCATCCGCGTGATGGACCCGCCGGCGCCCACCGCCGCGACCTGGAGCCTGCGCGACCCGGCGGAGGCCGCCGCCTTCCTCGGGCGGCTGGCCGACCGGCTGGCGCAGGGGTGAGCCGCCCGCCGCGACCGGCATTCAGGAAGAATTCACGAAGGCGGCGTTAGGCTCGGACCGACGCCGCCGCGAAAGCCCGCCATCATGGACATCGGTTCCGCCACCACCGCGCCCTCGCTCCTCCAGCCGCAGGCGGCCGCGCTCGGCGGCTTGCAGGACGCGCAGGCGCGCGTCGCCGACGCGTCGGAGCAGCTGGCGGCGGGCAACCTCGATCCGGCGGTGATCGTCGACGTGACCTCGGCGCGGATCGATTTCGCCGCCAACGCCAAGGTGCTGGAAACCACCCAGGAAAACACCAGGCGGCTGCTCGACATGCTGGCCTGACGGCAGGCTCTCCAGGTCAGAGCGCCAGATAGGCCCGCCGCGCCGCTTCGTCGGCCATCAGCTCCGCCATCGTGCCGGTCCAGCGGACGCGGCCCTTCTCGATGACGCTGGCGCGGTCGGCGACGGCGGCGGCGAAGGACAGGTTCTGTTCCGACACCAGCACCGACAGCCCCTCCGCCTTCAGGCGGCGCACCGCCTCGGCCATCTGGCGGACGATGATCGGCGCCAGCCCTTCCGACGGCTCGTCGAGCAGCAGCAGCGACGGGTTGCCCATCAGCGTGCGGGCCAGCGTCAGCATCTGCTGCTCGCCGCCGCTCATCCGCGTGCCGCGCCGGCCGCGCATCTCCGCCAGATTGGGGAAGAGGGCGAAGAGACGCTCGGGCGTCCAGGCCGGAGCACCGGGGCGGGGCGGCTGGCGGCCGACCTCCAGATTCTCCTCGACCGTCAGGTCGGCGAAGATGCGCCGGTCCTCCGGCACATAGCCGACGCCGAGCCTGGCGATGCGGTGCGGGGGCAGGGCGGCGATGGCGCGGTCCTCGAAGGCGACCCGGCCGGCGCGCTGCCCGACCAAGCCCATGATCGCCTTCAGGGTGGTGGTCTTGCCGGCGCCGTTGCGGCCCATCAGGGCGACGACCTCGCCGCGCCCGACGGTGAGGTCGACGCCGGTCAGGATGTGGGCGCGGCCATACCATGCCTCCAGCCCGGCGACGTCGAGAAGGGGCGCGGTCATGCCTCGTCTCCGAGATAGACGGACTGCACGCGGGCGTCGGCGCGCACCGACTCAGGGGTGCCCTCGGCGATCGGCCGGCCACGGTCGAGCACCAGCACGCGGGTGGCGTGGCCGAACACCACGTCCATGTCGTGCTCGGTGAACAGCACGGCGAGGCCGCGCTCGCGCACCAGCGACGCGGTCAGCGCCATCAGCTCCAGCCGCTCGAACGGCGCCATGCCGGCGGTCGGCTCGTCCATCAGCAGGATCTTCGGGTCGCCCGCCAGCGCCATCGCCAGCTCCACCCGCTTCAGGTCGCCGTAGGCCAGCACGCCGCAGGGGCGGTCGGCCTGGGCGTCCATGCCGACGCGGGCGAGCAGGGCCAGCGCCTCGTCGCGGAAGCAGGCCGAGGCCGGGCGCCACAGGCCGAACAGCCGGCGCGCCCGCGACAGGAGGACCATCTGCACATTCTCCGCCACCGTCATCGAGGCGAAGGTGGCGGTGATCTGGAAGGTGCGCCCGACGCCCAGCGCCCAGATGCGGCGCGGCGGCAGCCCGACCAGCTCGGCGCCGTCGAGCCGGACCGATCCCGCGTCGGGGCGCAACTGGCCGTTCAGCAGGTTGAAGCAGGTGCTCTTGCCGGCGCCGTTCGGGCCGATCAGCGCCAGAAGGTCGCCCGATTCCAGCGTGAAGGACACGCCGCTCACCGCCCGCACCCCGCCGAAGGAGCGGTGGAGGTCGCGCACCTCCAGGCGATTCGCCGCGCTCACGCCCGCCTCCGCCGGTCGGCCAGGACATCCGCCAGGAAGCCGACGATGCCCTTGGGGAACAGCAGCACCAGCGCGACGATGACAAGGCCGAGCGCCAGCCGCCACAGCTCGGTCATCCGCATCACCTCGGCCTCCAGCAGGTGGAAGACCGCCGCCCCGGCCAGCGGGCCGGCGACGGTCTGGATGCCGCCCATCAGCACCATCACCAGCGCGTCGACCGACACCGGCACCGCCATCAGGGTGGGGAAGACGCTGCCCTTGGAAAAGGCGTAGAGCCCGCCGGCCAGCCCGGCCGCCGAGCCGGCCAGCGCGAAGGCCAGCCACTGGTGCCGCCGCACGTCGATGCCCACCGATTCGGCGCGCAGGGCCGAGTCGCGGCCGGCGCGCAGCGCGTAGCCGAAGGGAGCGAAGGCGGCGCGGCGCAGCAGCGCCAGCGCCCCGGCGCAGAGCCCCAGCGTCAGCCAATAATAGGCAGCCTTGCCGGCGGCCCAGGGCGGCGGCCAGACGCCGACGATGCCGTTGTCGCCGCCGGTGAAGCCGTACCATTGGAAGGTGACCGACCAGACGATCTGGGCGAAGGCCAGCGTCAGCATCGCGAAATACAGCCCCGACCGCCGCACGCAGAACCAGCCGGCGATGAGCGCCCCGATTCCGGCGACGAGCGGTGCCGCCGCCAGCGCCAGCGGCATCGGCGCGCCCAGATGCTTCACCAGCAGCGCGGCGCCGTAGGCGCCCAGCCCGAACCAGGCGGCGTGGCCGAAGGAGACCAGCCCGCCCAGCCCGATCAGCAGATGCAGGCTCGCCGCCAGCAGGGCGAGGATGACCATCTCGGTCAGCACGATCAGCGCGTAGTCGCCGGCCACCAGCGGCACCAGCGCCAGCGCGGCCAGCAGCAGCGCGGCGCCCCAGCCGGCGCCGCGCCCGGCGGTCAGCGGCGGCGCCAGCGCGGCGGGGGCGGTCGGCGGCGTCTCCTCCGCCCGGCCCATCAGCCCGTGCGGGCGCAGCACCAGCACCACCGCCATGAACAGGAAGACCAGCACCAGCGTGATCTGCGGAAAGACCAGGATGCCGAAGGCCTGCAACTGGCCGATCAGCAGCGAGGCGAGGAAGGCGCCGGTCAGGCTGCCCATGCCGCCGACCACGACGACGACGAAGGCCTCGACGACGATGGCCATGTCCATGTGCAGGTTGACCGCCTCGCGCGGGACCTGGAGCGCGCCGCCCAGCCCGGCCAGCGCCGAGCCGAGGAACAGCACGCCGGTGAACAGCCGCGCCGGGTCGACGCCCAGCGCCGAGGCCATGTCGCGGTCCTGGGTGGCGGCGCGGACCAGCGTGCCCCAGCGGGTGCGGTTGAACAGCAGCCAGAGCAGCCCCAGCACCAGCGGCCCCAGCCCGATCAGCATCAGGTCGTAGAGCGGGAAGGGCTGGCCGAGGATCTCGACCGATCCCTTCAACCCCGGCGCCCGCCGGCCCAGCAGATCCTCCGACCCCCAGATCCAGGAGGCGGCGTCCTGCAACACCAGGACGACTCCGAAGGTGCCGAGAAGCTGGAACAGCTCCGGCGAGCGGTAGAGCCGCCGCAGCAGCGCGACCTCCATCAGGGCGCCCAGCGCGCCGGCCCCCAGCGCCGCCGCCACGACGCTGGCCCAGAAGCCGCCCACGCCGGTCCCGAACCGCTCGACCAGCGACCAGCCGAGATAGGCGCCGAGCATGTAGAAGGAGCCGTGCGCGAAATTGACGATCCGCGTCACCCCGAAGACGATGGTCAGCCCCGACGACACCAGGAACAGGGTCGCGGCGGTGGCGAGGCCGCTCAGGGCCTGGACGAGCAGGAAGGACATGGACGCTCCCGGGGGAGGATGGGCCGGCCGCTGGCGCCGCCGGTCAGTTCGCCGGCCGCAGCGCGCGCACCGCCTCGTCGCCCGGCAGATAGGCGGCGCCGTCGGCGTAGCGCCAGTCCTTCATGGTGCCGCGCCCGTCCTTCACCGTGGTGGTGCCGACATAGGCGCCCATCGTCGCCTGATGGTCCGAGGCGCGGAACACCACCGGGCCGAAGGGGCTGGAGATCGACAGGCCGCTCAGCGCGTCGACCAGCTTCTCCGGATCGGTCGAGCCGGCCTTCTCGACGGCGGCGGCGATCGCCATCAGCGTCGCGTAGCCGACCACCGAGCCCTGGCGCGGCGTTTCCTTGAAGCGCGCGGTGTAGGCGTCGCGGAAGGCCTTGTGCTCCGGCGTGTCGATCTGCTCCTGCGGGTAGCCGGTGACGATCCAGCCCTCCGGCGCCTCGTCCTTCATCGGGTCGAGATACTCCGGCTCGCCGGTCAGCAGGCTGACCACCTTGCGGTTCCGGAACAGGCCGCGCCCCTCGCCCTCGCGCACCAGCTTGGCGAGGTCGGCGCCGAAGGTGACGTTGAAGATCGCCTCGGGGTTGGCGGCCGCCAGCGCCTGCACGGTCGGCCCGGCCTCCAGCTTGCCCTGCGCCGGCCACTGCTCGGCGACGAACTCGACGTCGGGGCGCTTCTCCTTGAGGAGCTGCCTGAACCACGTCACCGCCGACTGGCCGTACTCGTAGTTGGGCGCCACGGTGGCCCAGCGCCTGGCCGGCAGCTTGGCCGCCTCCTCCACCAGCATCGACGCCTGCATGTAGGTGCTGGGGCGCAGGCGGAAGGTGTAGCGGTTGCCCTTGGACCAGGTGATGGCGTCGGTCAGCGGCTCGGCGGCGACGAACGGCACCTTGTTGCGCGCGGCGAAGTCGGCCACCGCCAGCCCGATATGCGAGAAGTAGGTGCCGGCCAGCAGCTCGACCTTCTCGTTGCTCAGCAGCTCCTGCGCGACGCGCACGGCGTCGTCGGGCTTGCCGGCGTCGTCGCGCGAGACGACCTCCAGCTTGCGCCCGCCGAGCAGGCCGCCCCGGGCGTTGACCTCCTCGACCGCGAGCTGCCAGCCCTGGCGGTAGGGGATCGTGAAGGCGGGCAGGCCGGTGTAGCTGTTGATCTCGCCGACCCGGATCGGGGCGGCGGTCTGGGAGGCGCCCTGGGCGAGGGCGGCGGGGGCGTGCCCGGCCAGCGGAGCGAGCAGCGCGGCGGCGCCCAGCAGCGAAAGGGTCTGACGGCGGTTCATCATCCTGCGGGCGTCCCGGCGTTGAAGGTGGCGTTGCGGCAAGGCGGGTTTGCGGACGGAGACGGCTCCGTCCGGCGGCCGCCCCGCGTTCATAGCAAACCTCACGCAAATGTCACCGTTTCAAAGCCGTCCGCTCAAAGCTGTCTTCCCAGAGTTGGCCGCCCAGAGTTGGCCACCCAGAGTTGGATGACCGACGCCCTCCGTCGGCCGGGAGTCACATCAGCCGGGCAAGCAGGCGCAGGAACTGGGCGCGCTCCTCCGCCGACAGCGGCTCCAGGGTCCGGTCATGGGCGGTGGCGGCGTTGGCCATCAGGTCGACGACCAGCGCCTCGCCGATTCGGGTCAGCCGCACGCTGGTGCGCCGCCGGTCCTGCGGGTCGGGATGGCGTTCGACCAGACTGCGCTCCACCAGCCGCAGGATCACGCCCTGGGTGGTCGCCGGATCCATGAAGGTGAGCCGGCCGAGCTGGTTCTGCGACAGCACCCCTTCGCTGTGCAGGGTGGCGAGCGCCGACCATTGCGTCGGGGTCAGCTGGGAATCGCCGATGGTGTCGAGAAAGATCGCCGACGCCCGCTGGTGGGCGCGGCGGAGACGGTGATGCACCTGGACGGCCAGTTGATAGTCGTCCCGGGGCGGCGGTCGGCCGAAGTCGTCCATGGGCATACGCCAATAAAACGCGCCCACCTTCGATCCGGGGGCGAAGGCGAAGCGGGCACGGAGCGCGGCTCCCGGCTGCGAAGACGCCGATTCCTTGTTTCGAATGCGTTGCGTCGTTCAGTGCGTTCCTTGACCCAAAGCGTAGAAAGACAACAGGCCCGGAGCAACCTTCGCGGATGCGGCATAGGGCCACAGTCGCGTGGTCTTCGCCATGCGGCGGCTCAAAGACAACGCCGTCCCCTCCGGCAATGGCGATTCCGGGAAAAAGGGAGGGGTCCGTCGCGATTTCCGGATCGGCCACGGCCTTCTCATGGTTTTTGCTTCGGTGGGTAAGTGTTCGCGGGCGCGCTCTTTTCCGCAGGGGAATCAGGAGGTTGCCCTTCCGGCTGGGGAACTCCGCCCGGTGTGTAGGGCGGCATGTGATCGTCGGACGGGCGTTTGGTGGGCTTTGGCGGCCGGGTGTCGATTGGGCGGGTCATGACGAAGGGTCTCCCTTGCGGCGCGCCATGCGCCGCACCGTTGAACAACCGTCCGCTCCAAGGCCGGGTTCCAAGAGGAGCGCGCGGCTTCTCCAGGCCATGACCCATATTTCTATAGCTTTGGTCTTAGGTCGTTTTTCCGGAACGCCGAGGATTTCGCGGCCGCGGAATCGTTTCCTTGCCGCATGACCGCCGTCTTGTTGCCCTCACACCACAGGCCTCGGCAAAAACCGGCCGGCGTCGGCTTCACTGTTGCGCCATAAGCACGCCTTGTTGTGTCTTTGCGGGACGGGGCCGCATCCGGACGGGTGCGGCGCTCCACACAAGATTGAGGCGCTCTGCTCCAGGGCTCCGGCCGGTCTTCCGATCGGCGGGCGCTTTCGACGGAAAAAGCCGACCGATGTTCGAGCCGACCGATTCCAGCCATGCGCGGTGACCCCATGAAGACCAGCACCCTGTCCCTTCTCGCCCTGGCGTTCGCCTCCACCGGGCTGACCTCGCTTCCGGCCATGGCCCAGCAGCGGGACGACGACCTCCAGCGCGGCGAGACGGTGCTGGAGCGCCGCCGTCCGGAGGTCGAGCAGCTTGGCATCCGCGCCGGCTCCTTCCGCTTCCTGCCCCGCGTCGAGGCCGGCGCCACCTACGACAGCAACGTCTTCGCGACCGAGAACGACAGGAAGCACGACTACATCTGGACCGTGCAGCCGCGCCTCGACATCCGCTCGGACTTCTCCGCCCACGCGCTGAACTTCACGGCCTCGGCCGACGCCGGGCGCTACTCGGACTACTCCAGCGAGAACTACACCGACTACACGGTGCAGGCCGACGGCCGCTACGACGTGACCAAGAGCGGCGCCGTCGACGGCCAGCTCTACCACCGCCGCCGGCACGAGGGCCGCGGCGACATCGACAGCCTCGCCGGTTACGCCGAGCCGGTGAAATACACCGAGAGCGGCGGCGAGGTCGGCTACACCCAGCGCTTCAACCGCCTGCGCGCCCGCCTGTCCGGCACCGCGCAATACTCCGAATACGACGACGTCGGCATCCGTGGCGGCGGCGTCGCCCCCCAGGGCGACCGCGACCGCTGGCAGTACGGCACCACCGCCCGCGTCGGCTACGAATTCATCGAGGGCTACGAGGCCTTCGTCCAGGGCACCTATTCCTGGACCCGCCACCGCCGCGACCGCGACTTCAACGGCGTCAAGCGCGACTCGGACGGCTACGAGGTCGTCGGCGGCATCGCCAGCGAGCTGACCAGCCTGATCACCGGCGAGTTCTACGCCGGCTACCTCGCCCGCAACTACGACGATTCGCGGCTGGAGGATTTCGGCGGCCTGGCGCTCGGCGGCCGGATCAACTGGTCGGTCACCCAGCTCACCACGGTTACCGGCTCGCTCAGCCGCCAGATCCGCGAAACCACCAGCAGCCTCGGCCTCGGCACCGCGTCGAGCTACGAGCGCACCATCCTGGCGGTCGGCGTCGATCACGAGCTGCTGCGCACGCTGCTGCTGAACGGCCGGGCCCAGTACCGCCGCGACGACTTCAATGGCAACAACCGCAAGGACAACATCGCCACGCTGGGCGCCGGCGCCACCTACCAGTTCAGCCGCAACCTCTATTTGACTGGCGGCTACACCTACGAGAAGCGCGATTCGAACGTGTCCGGCCTCGATTATTCGGACAACCTCGTGTATCTGCGCCTCGGCGCTCAGATGTAGTTCGTTTCGCCAAGTACCCGGCCAAGGCACAGGCCGAACGGCAAGGTTGACGAGGGGCGCCTGTCTTGCGACGGGCGCCCCTCCTGCATTCATGGCCTAATCCGCCGGACTCGGTTGCTTTGGCCCGAAGGCGGTAATTCCTCTCCACTTTTTCCCAAGCGCTTGCGAGACGCTAGGCTCCACCCGAGTTCAGGATTGCGTGACCACCGGAAGCCGGGTCGCGCCGCCCGGAAGGGTGCCGATCCGGCCTCCACGAGCCAGGGAAGGGGTTTAGGGATGAATCGACGTCATGTGTTCCGCGCGCTCGGCCGCACCGTGGGGCTGGCCGCGCTCGCCGTCGCCATGGTGGGCTGCGCCGGTGTCGACGCGCCGATGGAGACGTCGGAGGCCGTCCAGTCCACCGACTACCGTCTGGGATCGGGCGACGCGCTGCGCGTGATCGTCTTCGGCGAGGAGCAGCTCTCCGGCGAGTTCCGGGTCGACGGCACCGGCAAGGTCGCGATGCCGCTGATCGGCGACGTGACGGCCAAGAACCGCACCACCGGCGAGGTGGAGAAGGAAATCTCCACCAAGCTGTCGCAGGGCTACGTGCGCGACGCCAAGGTCAGCGTCGAGGTCATGAACCACCGGCCCTTCTTCATCCTGGGCGAGGTGCGCAACCCCGGCCAGTACCAGTTCCAGAACGGCATGACGGCGCTGTCGGCGGTGGCGATGGCCGGCGGATACACCTACCGCGCCAAGGAGGACTTCGTCCTGATCACCCGCGGCAACGACCCCAAGAAGCAGCTGCGCAAGGCGCCGATCACCACGACGGTGATGCCGGACGACGTGGTCCGCATTCCGGAGCGTTATTTCTGATCGGCCGTTCCCGCGTCCGATCGGCCGCCCCCGGGGCCATCACGGTTTCCGGGGAGCTCAGGTGTCCATTCAGGTGTCCAAGGTGTCGCCGCCCTTCTTCTGACCCGGCGGGATGCGCTGGTTCTTCGGAACCACCGAGTCCCGCGCGTCGAAGAGGGGCGCCGTCGTTCCGGCCGCCTCGTCGTCGGTGCCGAGCGGCGCCGCCGCCGGATCGGTCGCCGGCACCTTGTCGCCGGTCAGGCCGCGGTCGATGGCGTCCCGCAGGCGGTGCGGCTCGGCGGTGTGGGGAGCGGGGGCGCCGTGACCGGCGTCGGGCTTGGGAAGCGTCATCATCGGCCTCGCGTCGAACGGATCGGACGGCGCGACCGTCGCGCGCCTGTATCGATCCAACCGGGCCGCGAGGGAATCGGTTCCCGATGCGGGGACGGCGGTGAGGACGGCGGCGGGGGAGGGGAGTGGTGCCGGATACAGGATTTGAACCCGTGACCTTCGGTTTACAAAACCGCTGCACTACCGCTGTGCTAATCCGGCAAGCCCGTCGCTGAGGCGGGCCTACACTAGCGTCCTCCCGCTTCCGGAACAAGCCTTACGCTCGTGGCCTCACGCACGCAGCCGCGCGACCTCGTACAGGGCGACCGCCGCCGCGTTGGACACGTTCAGGCTGCCGACCGGGCCGCCGGTCGGCAGGCGGGCGATGACGTCGCAGCGCTCCATGGTCAGGCGGCGCAGCCCGCTGCCCTCCGCCCCCATCACCAGCACCGTCTTGCCGGTCAGGTCGAGCTGGGCCAGCGTGCCTTTTCCCGACTCGGCCAGCCCGACGCTCCAGAAGCCCGCCTGCTGCAACTCCGCGAGGCTGCGGGCGAGGTTGGTCACCCGCACCAGCGGAACCGCCTCCAGCGCGCCGGACGCGCTCTTGGCGAGCACCCCGGTGGTTTCCGGGGCGTGCCGCTCGGTCACCACCACGGCGCGGGCGCCGAAGGCGGCGGCGGAGCGCAGGATGGCCCCGACATTGTGGGGATCGGTCACCTGGTCGAGCACGACGATGACGGCCTGCGATTCGCCGGCCAGTTCGTTGCAGAGGTCGTCGATCCCGACGTCGGGCAGCGGGGCGACGTCGGCCGCGACCCCCTGGTGCACCGCCCCCGGCGGCATCAGCCGGTCCAGTTCGGTCTTGTCGACGATGGTGAGGCCGGGGCGGCTCAGTCCGGCGGTCCGCGCAGCGGCGAGCGCGCCGTCGAGCGCCGCCCGCCCCGCCTCGGTCGCCAGCAGCCGGTGGACGCGCCGCTCGGGATTCGTCCAGGCCGCCGTCACCGGGTGCAGGCCATAGAGCCAGGCGCCCTGGGCGCCCCGGGGGCCGCCGCCGCCCTTGGACGTCTCCCGGGGCGTCTCCCGGGGCGTGTGCTGGGGCTTGCCGGAGGAACGGTTGCCGGGATGGCCGGAGGAGGGGGGCTTGGAGCGCGTCATGGTACCCGCAAAGAGGAGGGAGGAGCCCGCCGGAACGGCGTAGCGAAGTTTTTTTGTGTGAACCGCCGACGCCGTGTTGACAAGGCCCAAAAAATGGGGATAGTGCCGAACTCCGCGACGGGCTCAGCCCGAAGCGGAACGGAAGGGTGGCCGAGTGGTTAAAGGCAGCAGACTGTAAATCTGCCCGCGTAAGCGTACACTGGTTCAAATCCAGTCCCTTCCACCACTTACATTCCACGGCTTGTCCGTGATCTGGTTTTGCCCCGGACGGTCGCGCCGGCGGGATGGCGAGGCGGGTGTAGCTCAATGGTAGAGCAGAAGCCTTCCAAGCTTACGACGGGGGTTCGATTCCCCTCACCCGCTCCAACCCGCGCGCGCCCCGGCTGAACCGATCCCGGCCGGGCCATGTTGTGCGTCCGGAACGTCGGGAACGAGAGATCAAAGCGATGGCGAAGGCAAAGTTCGAGCGGAATAAGCCGCACTGCAACGTTGGCACGATCGGCCACGTCGACCACGGCAAGACGTCGCTGACGGCGGCGATCACGAAGGTGCTGGCGGAGTCCGGCGGCGCGACCTTCACCGCCTACGATCAGATCGACAAGGCGCCGGAAGAGAAGGCGCGCGGCATCACGATCTCGACCGCCCACGTCGAGTACGAGACGACCAACCGCCACTACGCGCACGTCGACTGCCCCGGCCACGCCGACTACGTGAAGAACATGATCACCGGCGCGGCCCAGATGGACGGCGCGATCCTGGTGGTGTCGGCCGCCGACGGCCCGATGCCGCAGACCCGCGAGCACATCCTGCTGGCCCGCCAGGTCGGCGTTCCGGCGCTGGTGGTGTTCATGAACAAGGTCGACATGGTCGACGATCCGGAGCTGCTGGAGCTGGTCGAGCTGGAAGTGCGCGAGCTGCTCTCGTCCTACCAGTTCCCGGGCGACGACATTCCGATCACCAAGGGCTCGGCCCTGTGCGCGCTGGAAGACCGTTCGCCGGAGATCGGCCGTGACGCCGTTCTCGCGCTGATGAAGACGGTGGACGAGTACATCCCGCAGCCGGAGCGTCCGGTCGACCGTCCGTTCCTGATGCCGATCGAGGACGTGTTCTCGATCTCGGGCCGTGGCACCGTGGTGACCGGCCGTGTCGAGCGCGGCATCGTCAAGGTCGGCGAGGAAGTCGAGATCGTCGGCCTGAAGGCCACGGTCAAGACCACCGTGACCGGCGTCGAGATGTTCCGCAAGCTGCTCGAGTCGGGCCAGGCGGGCGACAACATCGGCGCGCTGCTGCGCGGCACGAAGCGCGAGGACGTCGAGCGCGGCCAGGTTCTGGCCAAGCCGGGCTCGATCACCCCGCACACCAAGTTCAAGGCCGAGGCCTACATCCTGACGAAGGAGGAGGGCGGCCGCCACACGCCGTTCTTCACCAACTACCGTCCGCAGTTCTATTTCCGCACGACCGACGTGACGGGCATGGTCTCGCTGCCGGAAGGCGTCGAGATGGTGATGCCGGGCGACAACATCGCCATGGACGTGGCGCTGATCGCCCCGATCGCCATGGACGAGGGCCTGCGTTTCGCCATCCGCGAGGGTGGTCGCACCGTCGGCGCCGGCGTTGTTGCCAAGATCGTCGAGTGATGCTATAAGCCTGCCTCCCCCGCCGGACGGAAGCCCGGCGGGGACGGTTCAAAAGGCAGGTTGCTTGTGGTAAGTGCTTCCGGTAAAACGCCTTGACCTCTCCCGAGGTCTCGGCCGGACGGCGATAGGAGCGTAGCTCAATTGGTAGAGCACCGGTCTCCAAAACCGGGGGTTGCGGGTTCGAGCCCCTCCGCTCCTGCCATCCCGTCCAGACAATGAATTGGGTAGAAGCGGCACCCTGAAGTCGCTCCGGAGCTCGCACGGTTCGCACGATGGCTAAAGTCAATCCCGCAGAATTCGCGCGCGAGGTCCGCCGCGAGGTTGCCAGGGTCACCTGGCCGACCCGCAAGGAAACTGGCATCACGACCGCCATGGTCTTCGTCATGGTCGTGCTGGCCGCCCTGTTCTTCCTCGTCGTCGATCAGGTGCTGGCGTTCGCCGTTCGCTTGATCCTTGGGCTGGGAGGCTGAGCATGGCCGCGCGCTGGTACGTCGTGCACGTTTATTCGGGTTTCGAGAAAAAGGTCTCCCAGGCGATCCGCGAGAAGGCGGAGCAGAAGGGGCTGGCCGACAAGTTCGAGGAAATCCTGGTCCCGACCGAGGAAGTGGTCGAGGTTCGCCGGGGCTCGAAGGTCAACAGCGAGCGCAAGTTCTTCCCCGGCTACGTCCTGGTCAAGATGGACCTGATCGACGAGACGTGGTCGCTGGTGAAGAACACGCCGAAGGTCACGGATTTCCTGGGTGGCGGCGGCAAGCCGCAGCCGATCTCGCAGCGCGAGGCCGAGCGGATCATCCATCAGGTGCAGGAAGGCTTCGAGCGCCCCAAGCCGTCGATCACCTTCGAGGTGGGCGAGCAGGTTCGTGTGAGCGACGGTCCCTTCACCTCCTTCAACGGCGTCGTCGAGGAAGTCGACGAGGAGAAGTCCCGCCTCAAGGTGGCGGTGTCGATCTTCGGTCGCTCGACGCCGGTGGAGTTGGAGTACACCCAGGTCGAGAAGGTCTGAGGTCCGCGTTCCATTCCGTTTCCCGGAGCTGCCGTCGGCTTGGCCGTCGGTGGCTCCTTCTGTTGCGGTAGGCCCGCCATAGCCGTACCGCGAAACCCCGCGGCGCCGAGCCTGTCTTGCGCGGCGCCGTCTCTGGAGGTTCCCCCATGGCGAAGAAGATCGTCGGTTACATCAAGCTGCAGGTTCCGGCCGGCAAGGCGAACCCGTCGCCGCCCATCGGCCCGGCGCTCGGCCAGCGCGGCCTGAACATCATGGAGTTCTGCAAGGCGTTCAACGCCAAGACGGCGGACCTGGAAGTCGGCATGCCGATTCCCGTGGTCATCACCGCCTATGGCGACCGCACCTTCACCTTCGTGACCAAGACCCCGCCGGTCAGCTACTTCCTGAAGAAGGCCTCGGGCAAGGACAAGGGTTCGACGACCCCCGGCAAGGGCGGTTTCGTCGGCTCGGTCACCACGTCGCAGATCCGCGAGATCGCCCAGAAGAAGATGGTCGATCTGAACGCGCACGACGTCGACGCCGCTGCGACCATGATCGCCGGCTCCGCCCGCTCGATGGGCCTCGAAGTGGTGGAGGGCTGATCCATGGCCAAGCTGGGCAAGCGTCTGACCGACGCCTACAAGAACGTCAACCGTGACAGCTTCTACAACCTCGAGGCGGCCGTCGCGCTGCTGAAGAGCACGTCGAAGACCAAGTTCGACGAGACCATTGAGATCGCGATGAATCTCGGCATCGATCCGCGCCACGCCGACCAGATGGTCCGCGGCGTCGTGAACCTGCCGAACGGCACCGGCAAGACCGTCCGCGTCGCGGTGTTCGCCCGCGGCGCCAAGGTCGACGAGGCCCTGGCCGCCGGCGCCGACGTGGTCGGCGGCGACGATCTGGCCGAGAAGATCCTGGCCGGCAACATCGACTTCGACCGCTGCATCGCGTCCCCGGACATGATGGGCGTCGTCGGCAAGCTGGGCAAGGTTCTCGGCCCGCGCGGCCTGATGCCGAACCCGAAGCTCGGCACCGTGACCCCGGACGTGGCCGGCGCCGTCAAGGCCGCCAAGGCCGGCGCCGTCGAGTTCCGCGCCGAGAAGACCGGCATCGTGCACGCCGGCGTGGGCAAGGCCAGCTTCTCGGAAGAGGCGCTGGTCCAGAACATCCGCGCCTTCGTCGACGCCATCAGCCGTGCCAAGCCGACCGGTGCCAAGGGCCAGTACATCGAGAAGGTCTCGCTGTCCTCGACCATGGGCCCCGGCCTGAAGGTCGACCTCGCCACCGTGTCGGCCCCGGCCGGCGCCTCGGCGTAAGTTTCCGAGTTTTCCCCCTGGCCTCTCCGGAGGCCGGGGGGATCGGGTGGTCACCCTCCGGGCGACTGCCCACCCTGTCCGAGACCGCTGGTGCCCGAATCGTTTCGACGGGAAGGGCTTAAAATTCACCGGCGCAGACGGGAGTTGAACCCGTTCACCACTCCGATGAAAGTCGGAACAGGAACGGCTTGAACTTCTGGGACAGGTTCGCCGGAGTTCCGATCCCTGCCAAGGGGGAGGGGCTCCATGTACACCTCTGTGCAAGGAGGCGATCCGTGGATCGTACACAAAAAGAAGCGACGATCGCGGCTCTGCAATCGAAGCTCCAGGACACGGGCCTGGTGGTGGTCACCCACCATCTGGGCCTGACGGTGAAGGAAGTCACCGACCTGCGTGCGAAGGTTCGGGCTGCTGGCGCCAGCTTCAAAGTGACGAAGAACCGGCTCGCCCGTCGTTCCCTTCAGGGGACGCAGTTCGAAGGTCTGGACGGTCTCTTCAAGGGACCGACGGCGATCGCCTTCTCGAAGGATCCCGTTGCGGCCGCCAAGGTGGTGGCCGACTACGCGAAGACCAACGAGAAGCTCAAGATCGTCGGCGCCAGCCTCGGCACCCAGCTGCTGGACGCGGAGGGGGTCAAGGCCCTCGCCTCGCTCCCGTCGCTGGACGAACTGCGCGGCAAGCTCGTGGGCATGATCCAGACCCCGGCGACCCGCATCGCCGGTGTCCTCCAGGCTCCGGGCGGCCAGGTCGCCCGCGTGCTGGCGGCCTACGCGAAGAAGGACGACGAGGCGGCCTGAGCTGGTTTTCCAGCCGGTCTCTTAGTCACCCGTTTTTTCCATACCCAGAACTCAAGTCGTTTGGAGTAGTACCATGGCTGATCTGCAGAAGCTCGTCGACGACCTGTCGGCCCTGACCGTCCTGGAAGCCGCCGAGCTGTCCAAGCTGCTCGAAGAGAAGTGGGGCGTCTCCGCCGCCGCTCCGGTGGCCGTCGCCGCCGCCGGCCCGGCCGCTGCCGCCGCTCCGGTCGAAGAGCAGACCGAGTTCACGGTGATCCTCGCCGACGCCGGCGACAAGAAGATCAACGTGATTAAGGAAGTCCGCGCCATCACCGGCCTGGGCCTGAAGGAAGCCAAGGACCTGGTCGAAGGCGCCCCGAAGCCCGTCAAGGAAGGCGCCACGAAGGACGAGGCCGCCAAGATCAAGAAGCAGCTTGAAGAGGCCGGCGCCAAGGTCGATATTAAGTAAGACCTTGTTGCGTTACGGTTCATACAGTTCCACGTCGGACGGCGGTCGGCTCCCAAGGGAGCCGGCCGCTGTGCGGCGTTTTCTGCCTTTCGCCGTACCGGGTTCGTCCCGGTGCGGTTCTTTCCGTCCCGATTTTCGGGACGGCCCGCGCGGTCGCCCGCCGGGGTGACCCATTGGGGGCCCGCCCCCCTTGGGAACGGTTGTCGGTCGGTTGAAGCGCATCACGTAGCAGACGTTTGGGGACATCCATGGCCAAATCCTTTACGGGTCGTAAACGTGTTCGGAAGAGCTTCGGGCGCATCCCGGAAGTCACCCAGATGCCTAACCTCATCGAGGTGCAGCGCAGCTCCTACGACCACTTCCTGCAGATGGACATCGCCCCGGAGAAGCGGGCGAACCTCGGCCTTCAGGAAGTCTTCAAGTCGGTGTTCCCGATCAAGGACTTCTCCGACCGCGCCGTGCTCGATTTCGTGAAGTATGAGCTCGAACAGCCGAAGTATGACGTCGAGGAGTGCCAGCAGCGCGGCATGACCTTCGCCGCCCCGCTGAAAGTGACGCTGCGCCTGTCGGTCTTCGACATCGAGGAAGACACCGGGCTGCGCTCCATCCGCGACATCAAGGAGCAGGACGTCTACATGGGCGACATGCCCCTGATGACGGCCAACGGCACCTTCGTCATCAACGGCACCGAACGCGTCATCGTCTCGCAGATGCACCGCTCGCCGGGCGTCTTCTTCGACCATGACAAGGGCAAGACCCACTCGTCGGGCAAGTATCTGTTCGCCGCCCGCGTCATCCCCTACCGCGGCTCCTGGCTGGACTTCGAGTTCGACGCCAAGGATCTCGTCTACGTCCGCATCGACCGCCGCCGCAAGCTGCCCGCCACGACCCTGCTCTTCGCGCTCGACGGCGCGGAGACTGAGGCGCTGCGCGCCGAGCGCAAGGCCAACCGCAAGGACCTGCTGCCCTACGAGGCGCAGGGCATGGCCAAGGAAGAGATCCTCAACTACTTCTACGAGACGATCACCTACACGCGCTCGGCCGGCGGTTGGAAGACCCCGTTCAACGTCGACCGCATGAAGGGCGTCAAGCTCGTCTCCGACCTGATCGACGCCGCCACCGGCGCCGTCGTCGCCGAGGCCGGCGCCAAGATGACGCCGCGCGTCATCAAGAAGCTGGTCGAGGCCGGCCTGACCGAGCAGCAGGTCTCCACCGAGGAGCTGACCGGCCGCTATCTGGCCGTCGACATCATCAACGAGCGCACCGGCGAGGTGCTGTTCGAGGCGGGCGACGAGCTGTCGGCCAGCGATCTCGACAAGCTGGAGAAGACCGGCGTCGACGAGCTGCCGGTGCTGGCGATCGACCACCTGAACGTCGGCGCCTACATCCGCAACACGATGAACGCGGACCGCAACGCCAGCCGCGAAGACGCGCTGATCGACATCTACCGCGTCATGCGTCCGGGCGAGCCGCCGACCCTGGAGTCGGCCGAGGCGCTGTTCTCCGGCCTGTTCTTCGACAGCGAGCGCTACGACCTCTCGGCCGTCGGTCGCGTGAAGATGAATGCGCGCCTGAACTTCAAGACCGACGACCAGATGCGCGTTCTCCGCAAGGAGGACATCCTGGAGATCCTGAAGGTTCTGGTGAACCTGAAGGACGGCCGCGGCGAGATCGACGACATCGACCATCTCGGCAACCGTCGCGTCCGCTCGGTCGGCGAGCTGATGGAGAACCAGTACCGCGTCGGCCTGCTGCGCATGGAGCGCGCGATCCGCGAGCGCATGAGCTCGGTCGAGATCGACACGGTCATGCCGCACGACCTGATCAACGCCAAGCCGGCCGCCGCCGCCGTGCGCGAGTTCTTCGGCTCGTCGCAGCTCTCGCAGTTCATGGACCAGACCAACCCGCTGTCCGAGATCACGCACAAGCGTCGTCTCTCGGCTCTCGGGCCGGGCGGTCTGACCCGCGAGCGCGCCGGCTTCGAGGTGCGCGACGTGCACCCGACCCACTACGGCCGCATCTGCCCGATTGAGACGCCGGAAGGCCCGAACATCGGTCTGATCAACTCGCTGGCGACCTACGCCCGCGTGAACCAGTACGGCTTCATCGAGAGCCCCTACCGCAAGGTGGTGGACGGCCGCGTCACCAACGACGTCGTCTATCTCTCGGCGATGGAGGAGGGCCGCTATGTCGTCGCCCAGGCGAACGCCGAGCTGAACGCGGACAACACCTTCGCCAACGACCTCGTGTCGTGCCGCCAGGGTGGCGAGTACCTGATGTTCCGGCCCGAGGCGATCGACCTGATCGACGTCTCGCCCAAGCAGCTCGTCTCCGTCGCCGCCGCGCTGATCCCGTTCCTGGAGAACGACGACGCGAACCGCGCGCTGATGGGCTCGAACATGCAGCGTCAGGCGGTGCCGCTGGTCAAGGCCGACGCTCCGCTGGTCGGCACCGGCATGGAGGCGACCGTCGCCCGCGACAGCGGCGTGACCATCGTCGCCAAGCGCTCCGGCGTCATCGACCAGATCGACGCGACCCGCATCGTCGTCCGCGCCACCGACAGCTCGGACAGCACGGCGCCGGGCGTCGACATCTACAACCTGCTGAAGTTCCAGCGCTCCAACCAGAACACCTGCATCACCCAGCGTCCGCTGGTGAAGGTGGGCGACCGGGTGAAGGCCGGCGACATCATCGCCGACGGCCCGTCGACCGATCTGGGCGAGCTGGCGCTCGGCCGCAACGTGCTCGTCGCGTTCATGCCGTGGAACGGCTACAACTTCGAGGACTCGATCCTCATCAATGAGCGCATCGTCAAGGACGACGTCTTCACCTCGATCCACATCGAGGAGTTCGAGGTCATGGCCCGCGACACCAAGCTGGGCCAGGAGGAAATCACCCGCGACATTCCCAACGTCGGCGAGGAAGCCCTCAAGAACCTCGACGAGGCCGGCATCGTCTACATTGGCGCCGAGGTCCGTCCGGGCGACATCCTGGTCGGCAAGGTGACGCCGAAGGGCGAAAGCCCGATGACGCCGGAAGAGAAGCTGCTGCGCGCCATCTTCGGCGAGAAGGCGTCCGACGTCCGCGACACCTCGCTGCGCCTGCCGCCGGGCGTCGTCGGCACCATCGTCGAGGTCCGCGTCTTCAGCCGCCGCGGCGTCGACAAGGACGAGCGCGCGCTCGCCATCGAACGCGCCGAGATCGAGAAGCTGGCCAAGGACCGCGACGACGAGCGCGGCATCCTGGAGCGCAGCTTCTACACCCGCCTCAAGGAAGTGCTGATCGGCCAGACGGCACAGGCCGGCCCGAAGGGCATGAAGGGCGGCACGGTCCTCACCGACGAGGTGCTGGGCGGCCTGTCGAAGGGCCTGTGGCGCCAGATCTCCATCGCCGACGAAACGGTGATGGAGAATGTCGAGAACCTCGCCAAGGTGTTCGACGACTCGATCAAGGCGCTCCAGGACCGCTTCGAGAACAAGGTGGACAAGCTCCAGCGCGGCGACGAGCTGCCGCCGGGCGTGATGAAGATGGTCAAGGTCTTCGTCGCGGTGAAGCGCAAGCTGCAACCGGGCGACAAGATGGCCGGCCGTCATGGCAACAAGGGCGTCGTGTCGCGCATCATCCCGCAGGAGGACATGCCCTACCTGGAGGACGGCACCCCCGTCGATCTCGTGCTGAACCCGCTGGGCGTGCCCTCGCGCATGAACGTCGGTCAGATTCTCGAGACGCATCTGGGCTGGGCCGCGTCGGGCCTCGGCAAGCAGATCGGCCGCGCGGTCGATCAGTACCGGCTCGCCATCCGCCAGAAGGCGGACGGGGCGCCGCAGCTGGAGGCCCTGCGCTCGACGCTGAAGACCTCCTACGGCGAGGCGACCTACGCCGAGGACATCGCCGACATGACCGACGGCGAGATCCTGGAGCTGTCGGGCAACCTGCGCAAGGGCGTGCCCTTCGCGACCCCGGTCTTCGACGGCGCCCGCGAGGAGGACATCTGCGTCCATCTGGAGCGGGCCGGCTTCGACCGATCGGGCCAGTCGACTCTGACCGACGGGCGCACCGGCGAGACCTTCGACCGCAAGGTCACGGTCGGCTACATCTACATGCTGAAGCTGCACCACCTGGTGGACGACAAGATCCACGCCCGCTCGATCGGTCCCTACTCGCTGGTCACGCAGCAGCCGCTGGGCGGCAAGGCCCAGTTCGGCGGCCAGCGCTTCGGTGAGATGGAGGTCTGGGCGCTGGAAGCCTATGGCGCCGCCTACACGCTGCAAGAAATGCTGACGGTGAAGTCGGACGACGTGTCCGGCCGCACCAAGGTCTACGAGGCGATCGTCCGCGGCGACGACAACTTCGAGGCCGGTATTCCGGAGTCGTTCAACGTGCTGGTCAAGGAGTTGCGCTCCCTCGGCCTGAACGTCGAACTGAACCAGCGGTCCTACTGAGTCCGTTTGACGTGACCAAAGCCCCGGAACGGCCGACCGCCGCTCCGGGGCCACGCACTGCCCTTAACCGACAACGCGGCGCTGCCAGCGGGAGACGGTCATGAACGAGTTGATGAATATTTTCGGCCAGGTCCAGGGCCCCCAGAGCTTCGACCAGATCCGCATCCAGATCGCCAGCCCCGAGCGCATCCGCTCCTGGTCGTTCGGCGAGATCAAGAAGCCGGAAACCATCAACTACCGCACCTTCAAGCCGGAGCGCGACGGTCTGTTCTGCGCGCGGATCTTCGGCCCGATCAAGGACTACGAGTGCTTGTGCGGCAAGTACAAGCGCATGAAGTACCGCGGCATCATCTGCGAGAAGTGCGGCGTCGAGGTCACGCTGTCGAAGGTCCGGCGCGAGCGCATGGGCCACATCGAGCTGGCCTCGCCGGTCGCCCACATCTGGTTCCTGAAGTCGCTGCCGAGCCGCATCGGCCTGCTGCTCGACATGACGCTCAAGGATCTGGAGCGCATCCTCTATTTCGAGAACTACGTCGTCATCGAGCCGGGCCTGACTCCGCTGAAGCTGCACTCGCTGCTCAGCGAGGAAGACTTCATGAACGCCCAGGACGAGTATGGCGAGGACGCCTTCACCGCCTCGATCGGGGCGGAGGCGCTGCGCATCATGCTGTCGGCGCTGGATCTCGAGGAAGAGAAGAAGACCTGCCGCGAGGAGCTGCGCGACACCAACTCGGAGGCCAAGCGCAAGAAGCTGGTCAAGCGCCTCAAGCTGATCGACGCCTTCATGGCCTCGCAGTCGCGCCCGGAGTGGATGATCCTGGAAGTCGTTCCGGTGATCCCGCCCGAGCTGCGTCCGCTGGTCCCGCTCGACGGCGGCCGCTTCGCCACCTCGGATCTGAACGACCTGTACCGCCGCGTCATCAACCGCAACAACCGCCTCAAGCGGCTGATCGAGCTGAAGGCGCCGGATATCATCGTCCGCAACGAGAAGCGCATGCTTCAGGAAGCGGTTGATGCGCTGTTCGACAACGGCCGCCGCGGCCGCGTCATCACCGGCGCCAACAAGCGTCCGCTGAAGTCGCTGTCCGACATGCTGAAGGGCAAGCAGGGCCGCTTCCGTCAGAACCTGCTCGGCAAGCGTGTCGATTATTCGGGCCGCTCGGTCATCGTCGTCGGTCCTGAGCTGAAGCTGCACCAGTGCGGCCTGCCCAAGAAGATGGCGCTGGAGCTGTTCAAGCCCTTCATCTACGCCAAGCTCGAGCTGTACGGGTTGGCCTCGACCATCAAGGCCGCCAAGCGGATGGTCGAGAAGGAGCGTCCCGAGGTCTGGGACATCCTGGAGGAGGTCATCCGCGAGCATCCGGTGATGCTGAACCGCGCGCCGACTCTCCACCGTCTCGGCATCCAGGCCTTCGAGCCGACGCTGATCGAAGGCAAGGCGATCCAGCTGCACCCGCTGGTCTGCACCGCCTTCAACGCCGACTTCGACGGCGACCAGATGGCCGTGCACGTCCCGCTGTCGCTCGAAGCGCAGCTGGAAGCGCGCGTCCTGATGATGTCGACCAACAACATCCTGTCGCCCGCCAACGGCAAGCCGATCATCGTGCCGTCGCAGGACATCGTGCTCGGCATCTACTACATCTCGATGGACCGCCCCGGTGAGAGGGGCGAGAACATGGTGTTCGCCAACGTCTCGGAGATCGAGCAGGCGCTGAACGCCAAGGTCCTGTCGATCCACGCCAAGATCAAGGCGCGTTACGTCGGTGTCGACGACGAGGGCAACGAGAAGATCTCGATCGTCGAGACGACCCCCGGCCGCATGCTGATGTCGGAGATCCTGCCGCGTCACCCGAACGTGCCCTTCTCGCTGATCAACCGCGTCCTGACCAAGAAGGACGTCGGCAACGTCATCGACGCCGTCTACCGCCATTGCGGCCAGAAGGAGACGGTGATCTTCGCCGACCGGCTGATGAAGCTGGGCTTCGGCCACGCCTGCCGCGCCGGCATCTCGTTCGGCAAGGACGACATGGTCATCCCCGAGGCTAAGACCCGTCTGGTCAACGAGTCGAAGGAGCGGGTGAAGGAGTTCGAGCAGCAGTATCTCGACGGCCTGATCACCCAGGGCGAGAAGTACAACAAGGTCGTCGACGTCTGGTCGGAGTGCACCGAGAAGGTCGCCTCCGAGATGATGAAGGCCATCTCGACCACCGAGGCCGGCAAGCCGGTCAACTCGGTCTACATGATGGCCCACTCCGGCGCCCGTGGCTCGGCCGCGCAGATCCGCCAGCTGGCCGGCATGCGCGGCCTGATGGCCAAGCCGTCGGGCGAGATCATCGAGACGCCGATCATCTCGAACTTCAAGGAAGGCCTGACCGTGCTGGAGTACTTCAACTCCACCCACGGCGCCCGCAAGGGTCTGGCCGACACCGCCTTGAAGACGGCGAACTCCGGTTACCTCACCCGCCGTCTCGTCGACGTGGCGCAGGACGCCATCATCGTCGAGCATGACTGCGGCACGACCAAGGGCATCACCGTGAAGGCGGTGATCGACGGCGGCGAGGTCATCTCGCCGCTGGGCGACCGCATCCTCGGCCGAACCGCGGTCGGCGACGTGATCGACCCGCTGAACGGCGAGCTGATCATCGAGGATGGCGGCCTGATCGACGAGCCGACGGTCGACCGCGTCGAGCGCTCGGGCATCGACAGCGTCTTCATCCGCTCGGTGCTGACCTGCGAGACCAAGGACGGCGTCTGCGCCAAGTGCTACGGCCGCGATCTGGCCCGCGGCACGCTGGTGAACACCGGCGAGGCGGTCGGCGTCATCGCGGCGCAGTCGATCGGCGAGCCCGGCACCCAGCTGACGATGCGCACCTTCCACATCGGTGGCGCGGCGCAGCGCGGCGCCGAGCAGAGCCAGGTCGAGGCGGTGTTCGACGGCACGGTGCGGATCAACAACCGCAACGTCGTCATCAACTCGTCCGGCATCCCGGTGGTCATGGGCCGCAGCACCGAGGTCGTCCTGCTCGACGAGCAGGGCCGCGAGCGGGCGCGTCACCGCGTGCCCTACGGCGCCAAGCTGCTGGCCGACGACGACGTCAAGGTCGAGCGCGGCCAGAAGCTGGCCGAGTGGGACCCCTACACCCTGCCGATCATCACCGAGCGCGCCGGCACCGCGCGCTACATCGACCTCGTGGAGGGCATCTCCATGCGCGAGGTGATGGACGAGGCGACGGGCATCAGCTCGAAGGTGGTGGTGGATTGGCGCCAGCAGCCGCGCGGCGCCGATCTGAAGCCGCGCATCGCGCTGGTCGACGACCGGGGTGAACTCATCACCCTGCCGAACGGCCTGGAAGCCCGCTACTTCATGTCGGTGGACGCCATCCTCTCGGTGGAGAATGGCGCCGAGGTCCAGGCCGGCGACGTGCTGGCGCGCATCCCGCGCGAATCGTCGAAGACCCGCGACATCACGGGCGGTCTGCCGCGCGTGGCCGAGCTGTTCGAGGCGCGCCGTCCGAAGGACTTCGCGATCATCTCGGAGATGAGCGGCCGCGTCGAGTTCGGGAAGGACTACAAGACTAAGCGGCGCATCGTTGTCCGCAACGACGAATCGGGGGACGAGAAGGAGTATCTGATCCCGAAGGGCAAGCACATCTCGGTGCAGGAGGGCGATTACGTCGAGCGCGGCGACCTGCTGATGGACGGCAACCCGGTGCCGCACGACATCCTGGCGGTGATGGGCGTGGAGGCTCTGGCCAACTACCTCATCAACGAAATCCAGGACGTCTACCGGTTGCAGGGCGTGAAGATCAACGACAAGCACATCGAGGTGATCGTTCGCCAGATGCTGCAAAAGGTCGAGATCACCGACGCCGGCGAGACCACCTTCCTGGTGGGCGAGCAGGTCGACCGTCAGGAGTTCGACGAGGAGAACGAGAAGACCGCCGCCGAGGGGCTCCAGATCGCCGCCGGCCATCCGGTGCTCCAGGGCATCACCAAGGCCAGCCTCCAGACGCGCTCCTTCATCTCGGCCGCGTCGTTCCAGGAAACCACCCGCGTCCTCACGGAAGCGGCCGTCGGCGGCAAGGTCGACAACCTGGAGGGCCTCAAGGAGAACGTCATCGTCGGCCGCCTGATCCCGGCCGGCACGGGCTCCGTGGTGAATCGCCTGAAGCAGATCGCCGCCGAGCGCGACCGCGAGGCGGAGCTGGAAAGCGGCATCGCGGAGGACACTCCGGCCCTGCCGCAACCCGGCGAGGAGAGCACGGCGGCCTGAGAGCCTCCGTCATAGGGTAGGGGAGGGGGCGAGTTCCGCGAGGGACGCGCCCTTTTCCTTTTCAAGGACCGGGGTTAGGCTCGGGCTCCCCCGGCTCGCGAGGTGCGCCATGACCGATCGTCCACCCCGCTTCGGGTTGCTGCTGTTCCCCGACTTCACGCAGCTCGACCTGACCGGGCCCTACGAGGTGCTGGCGCGGGTGCCCGGAGCTGAGACGCATCTGTTGTGGAAGGATCTCGACCCGGTCCGCTCCGACACCGGCCTGCGCATCCTCCCGACGACCGTCTTGGCGGATTGTCCCGACCTGGATCTCCTGCTGGTTCCCGGCGGCGCCGGAATCCACGCGCTTCTCGGGGATGACGCGGTGCTGGCCTTCCTGCGGGCGCAGGCTCGCACCGCGCGCTTCCTCGCCGGGATCTGCACCGGGTCGCTGGTGCTGGGCGCCGCCGGTCTTCTGAGAGAGCGCCGGGCGGGCACTCATTGGGCGTCCCGCGATTTCCTGGCCGCGTTCGGGGCCGAGCCGGTCGACCGGCGCGTGGTGGTGGACGGCAACCTCTTCACCGGGGGCGGGGTGACGGCCGGCATCGACGTCGCCCTGACCATCGTCGCGGCGCTGTTCGGCGAGGAGCGCGCCAAGCTGATCCAGCTCTCCATCGAGTATGATCCCAAGCCGCCGTTCGATGCCGGTTCGCCGGCGGGGGCGGGGGAGGATCTGACCGCCTTGCTGATGGAACGGATGGGCCCGATGCTCGCCGCGCGTTCGGCGGCGGTGCGGGCGGCGGTGCGGGCGGCGGTGGCCCGGCTCGACGCGGCGGAGCCGTGAAGCGCGCGGCTCGGCGACGGAAAACAGGCAGCGGATGCTGTGATTTGCGCGCTTGACGCCCCTTGGCCGCTTCCCTATAGTCCGCGAACTTCAAAGGGACCCTGGGGCGGAGTGTATCCGCTCATGGCCATCCGGATGAACCCATCGACATAGCCGGTCGAAGCGATTTGGTCGGCGCTTGCTCATTCGGCCCGCTCGAAGCGGCAACGCTTCGCAGGCGGGCTTTTGCATCGTCCGGCTCCGCCGGACGAATCGTCTTGAAGGGATAAAGGGCAGCTATGCCGACGATCAACCAGTTGATCCGTAAGCCGCGCGAGCCGTTGGCCGCGCGCAACAAGGTTCCGGCCATGGAGGCCTGCCCGCAGAAGCGCGGCGTGTGCACCCGTGTCTACACCACGACGCCGAAGAAGCCGAACTCGGCCCTTCGTAAGGTCGCCCGCGTTCGTCTGACGAACGGCTTCGAGGTGACCAGCTACATTCCGGGTGAAGGCCACAACCTTCAGGAGCACTCGGTGGTCATGATCCGCGGCGGTCGTGTGAAGGACCTTCCCGGTGTGCGCTACCACATCATTCGCGGCACGCTGGATACCCAGGGCGTCAAGGATCGTAAGCAGCGCCGTTCGAAGTACGGCGCGAAGCGTCCGAAGTAAGGAGAACTCACGATGTCCCGTCGTCATCGCGCCGAGAAGCGTGAAGTCCTGCCGGACGCCAAGTATGGCGACCGCGTTCTGACCAAGTTCATGAACTGCCTGATGCTGGACGGCAAGAAGTCGGCCGCCGAAGGCATCGTCTACGGCGCGCTCGGCCGCATCGAGGTCAAGACCAAGAACGATCCCGTTCAGGTCTTCCACGACGCGCTCGCCAACGTGAAGCCGCACCTGGAAGTCCGTTCCCGCCGCGTCGGCGGTGCGACCTACCAGGTTCCGGTCGAGGTCCGCTCGGACCGCGCCCAGGCACTGGCCATCCGCTGGCTGATCAGCGCCGCCCGCGCCCGCTCGGAAAACACCATGACCGAGCGTCTGTCGGGCGAGCTGCTCGACGCCGCCAACCAGCGCGGCACCGCCGTCAAGAAGCGCGAAGACACGCACCGCATGGCGGAAGCCAACAAGGCGTTCTCGCACTACCGCTGGTAAGGCCTCCGTCGCTCCGGGTGATCGTTCATGCCCCGCTCGCACGCTCTCGACCGTTACCGCAACATCGGCATCATGGCCCACATCGATGCCGGGAAGACGACGACGACCGAGCGCATCCTGTTCTACACCGGCAAATCCTATCGGATGGGCGAGGTCAATGACGGCACCGCCGTCATGGACTGGATGGAGCAGGAGCAGGAGCGGGGGATCACGATCACCTCGGCGGCGACGACCTGTTTCTGGCGCGACCACCGCATCAACATCATCGACACGCCCGGCCACGTCGACTTCACCATCGAAGTCGAGCGGTCGTTGCGCGTCCTCGATGGTGCCGTCGCCATTTTCGATTCGGTGGCGGGGGTGGAGCCCCAGACGGAAACCGTGTGGCGGCAGGCCGACAAGTACGGCGTGCCGCGCATGGGCTTCATCAACAAGATGGACCGCGTCGGCGCCGATTTCGACGGCTGCGTCGCGATGATGAAGGAGCGGCTGGGCGTCGTCCCGCTGGTCCTCCAACTGCCCATCGGGTCCGAGGCCGCCTTCGTCGGCGTCGTCGATCTGGTGGAGATGCGCGCCACCGTCTGGAAGACCGAGACGCTGGGCGCCGAATTCCACCACACCGAAATTCCCGAGGATCTGAAGGACGCGGCGGTCCAGGCGCGGCAGGCGCTGCTCGACGCCGTCCTCGACCTCGACGAGGCGGCCACGGCCGCCTATCTGGAAAACGGCGCGGAGCCCTCGCCGGAAACGCTGCGCGCCTGCATCCGCAAGGGCACCATCGCCGGCTCCTTCGTTCCGGTTCTCTGCGGGTCCGCCTTCCGCAACAAGGGCATCCAGCCGATGCTCGACGCGGTGGTCGATTACCTGCCGGCCCCGGTCGACATCGGCGCCGTCAAGGGCCACCCGGTCGGCGACGCCGGGACGGACGAGCGCGCGGCCAACGACGACGCCCCCTTTTCGGGCCTCGCCTTCAAGGTGATGAACGATCCCTATGTCGGGCCGTTGACCTTCTTCCGCGTCTATTCCGGCACCGTGAGTGTCGGCGACACCGTGGTGAATCCGGTGAAGGGCGAGCGCGAGAAGATCGGCCGCATGCTGCTGATGCACGCCAACAGCCGCGAGGACATCGAGCGCGCCCACACCGGCGACATCGTCGCCTTCGCGGGGCTGGAGTTCACCGGCACCGGCGACACGCTGTGCGATCCGGCCAAGCCGATCGTGCTGGAGCGGCTGGACGTTCCCGAGCCGGTCATCGAGGTGGTGGTCGAGCCGCGCACCGACGCCGACCACGATCGGATGAGCGCCGCGCTCGGCAAGCTGACCCAGGAGGACCCGTCGTTGCAGGTGTCGGTCGACCGCGAGAACGGCCAGACCATCATCCGTGGCATGGGCGAGCTGCATCTGGAGATCGTCGTCGACCGCATGAAGCGCGAGTTCCGCGTCGACGCGGCGGTCGGCACGCCGAAGGTCGCCTACCGCGAGACGATCACCCGCAAGGCCGAGATCGACCACACGCACCGCCGGCAGACCGGCGACCGCGCGCAGTTCGCCCGCGTCGCGCTGGTCTTCGAGCCGCTGGCGCCGGGATCGGGCTTCGTGTTCGAGAACCGCGCCGCCGCGGCCGCGGTGCCGAAGGAGTTCGTCGTCGGGGTGCAAAAGGGGCTCGAGGCGCTGCGCGACGGCGGTGTCGTCGCCGGCTTCCCGACGGTGGACGTCAAGGCGACGCTGACCGACGGCGCCTTCCACGACGTCGATTCCTCGACCCTGGCTTTCGAGCTGGCGACCCGCGCCGCCGCCCGCGACGGGCTGGCGAAGGCTGCGCCGGTGCTGCTGGAGCCGCTGATGCGGGTCGAAATCATCACGCCGGAAGACTATATGGGTGACGTGATCGGCGACCTGAACGGCCGCCGGGGGCAGATCACCGGCATGGACCGGCGCGGCAACGCGCAGGTCGTCACGGGGCTGGTTCCCCTGGCGTCCATGTTCGGTTATGTGAACTCCCTGCGCTCGATGAGCCAGGGCCGCGCGCAGTACAGCATGCAGTTCGACCATTATGAGCCGGTGCCACAGGCCATCGCGGACGGCGTCCGCGCCAAGGTGGCCTGAAAACCGCTGGAACGATTGAGAAACGGAGAGACCGACCATGGCTAAGGCAAAGTTCGAGCGGAACAAGCCGCACTGCAACGTTGGCACGATCGGCCACGTCGACCACGGCAAGACGTCGCTGACGGCGGCGATCACGAAGGTGCTGGCGGAGTCCGGCGGCGCGACCTTCACCGCCTACGATCAGATCGACAAGGCGCCGGAAGAGAAGGCGCGCGGCATCACGATCTCGACCGCCCACGTCGAGTACGAGACGACCAACCGCCACTACGCGCACGTCGACTGCCCCGGCCACGCCGACTACGTGAAGAACATGATCACCGGCGCGGCCCAGATGGACGGCGCGATCCTGGTGGTGTCGGCCGCCGACGGCCCGATGCCGCAGACCCGCGAGCACATCCTGCTGGCCCGCCAGGTCGGCGTTCCGGCGCTGGTGGTGTTCATGAACAAGGTCGACATGGTCGACGATCCGGAGCTGCTGGAGCTGGTCGAGCTGGAAGTGCGCGAGCTGCTCTCGTCCTACCAGTTCCCGGGCGACGACATTCCGATCACCAAGGGCTCGGCCCTGTGCGCGCTGGAAGACCGTTCGCCGGAGATCGGCCGTGACGCCGTTCTCGCGCTGATGAAGACGGTGGACGAGTACATCCCGCAGCCGGAGCGTCCGGTCGACCGTCCGTTCCTGATGCCGATCGAGGACGTGTTCTCGATCTCGGGCCGTGGCACCGTGGTGACCGGCCGTGTCGAGCGCGGCATCGTCAAGGTCGGCGAGGAAGTCGAGATCGTCGGCCTGAAGGCCACGGTCAAGACCACCGTGACCGGCGTCGAGATGTTCCGCAAGCTGCTCGAGTCGGGCCAGGCGGGCGACAACATCGGCGCGCTGCTGCGCGGCACGAAGCGCGAGGACGTCGAGCGCGGCCAGGTTCTGGCCAAGCCGGGCTCGATCACCCCGCACACCAAGTTCAAGGCCGAGGCCTACATCCTGACGAAGGAGGAGGGCGGCCGCCACACGCCGTTCTTCACCAACTACCGTCCGCAGTTCTATTTCCGCACGACCGACGTGACGGGCATGGTCTCGCTGCCGGAAGGCGTCGAGATGGTGATGCCGGGCGACAACATCGCCATGGACGTGGCGCTGATCGCCCCGATCGCCATGGACGAGGGCCTGCGTTTCGCCATCCGCGAGGGTGGTCGCACCGTCGGCGCCGGCGTCGTCGCCAAGATCGTCGAGTAAGGTTTTTGGTGTCGCGGCCCGGGTCGGGACGGTTCGCCGCTCCGCTCCGGACCGCCGGGTTCTAGCCATCGGGCGCCGTCTCTTCCCAGCAGCCCCCGTGCTGATCCTCTTCTTCCCGCAGCGGGGAGAATCAGGATTGACACGGGGGCTGCGACAACATAGAGATTACGCCCTCTGGATTTTGGGTTGGTGGTAGGCAGGTTCGGCCTAGACGCAGCCCGATGACGAACGGCAAGGCGCACCCCGACAATGGGTCGAGGCGCGCGTCAGCCGACCGGAACATCCCTTCCGCGCCTCGCCGCGCGGGGGATGTTCTTTTTCGTATCGGCCCGTCGCATCGGTCGGAAGAGTCGCCCGTCGCCCGCTTCGGTGGAACGGCGCGCGGCGTCTCGTCGCCTGCGGTTCGCGGAAGTTTGTGAAGAGGTTCCGGTGGCGCGTCCGCGTCACCGCTACGAGGTGCAAGGGACGTTTGGACATGGACAGCCAGAACATCCGCATCCGCCTGAAGGCGTTCGATCATCGCGTGCTCGACCAGTCGACCAGCGAGATCGTCAACACCGCCAAGCGGACCGGCGCGCGCGTGCGGGGCCCGATCCCGCTGCCGACGCAGATCGAGAAGTTTACCGTGAACCGCTCGCCGCACATCGACAAGAAGTCGCGCGAGCAGTTCGAGATCCGCACCCACAAGCGTCTGCTCGACATCGTCGATCCGACGCCGCAGACGGTGGACGCGCTGATGAAGCTCGACCTCGCCGCCGGCGTGGATGTCGAGATCAAGCTCTGAGTTTTTTTCCGGTTTGGTGAGGGACCTCTCCGGTAAAGCGGATGTCCCTGGTCAGGAGATAAAGAACAATGCGATCCGGTTTGATCGCGCAGAAGGTCGGCATGACCCGCGTCTTCACGGACGACGGCCAGCATGTTCCGGTCACTGTGCTGAAAGTCGACAACTGCCAGGTCGTCGCCGTTCGCACCGAGGACAAGGATGGCTACACCGCCGTCCAGCTCGGCGCGGGTGCCATCAAGGTCAAGAACGTCAACAAGCCTGAGCGTGGGCATTTCGCCAAGGCGCGTGTGGAACCGAAGCGCAAGCTCGCCGAGTTCCGCGTCGACGCCGATGCCCTGATCGAAGTCGGCGCCGAGATCTCGGTGAGCCATTTCGTCGCCGGCCAGTATGTCGACGTCACCGGCACCTCCATCGGCAAGGGCTTTGCCGGTGCGATGAAGCGCTGGAACTTCGGTGGTCTGCGCGCCACGCACGGCGTGTCGGTGTCGCACCGCTCGCACGGTTCGACGGGCAACCGTCAGGATCCCGGCAAGGTCTTCAAGAACAAGAAGATGGCCGGCCATCTCGGCGACGAGAAGGTCACGGTCCTGAACTTGCAGGTCGTGTCGGTCGACGAGGCCCGTGGTCTGATCCTGCTGAAGGGCGCCGTCCCCGGCGCCGAGGGCGGCTGGCTGCGCATCCGCGACGCCGTGAAGAAGAAGGCGCCGGAAGGCCTGCCCTTCCCGGCGGCCGTCAAGTCGGCTCCGGCGGCGGAAGCCCCGGCCGAGTCGCAGGAGTGAGCGCCATGAAGGCCACGATCAAGAATCTGAACAACGAAGCCGTCGGCGAGATCGAGCTGTCGGACGCCGTGTTCGGTCTGCCGGCCCGCACCGACCTGCTGGCGCGCATGGTGAACTGGCAGCTGGCCAAGCGCCGCTCCGGCAACCACAAGACCAAGGGCATCAGCGAGATCTCCGGCACGACCAAGAAGCCCTACGGGCAGAAGGGCACCGGCCGCGCTCGTCAGGGCTCCATCCGTTCCGCGCAGTTCCGCGGCGGCGCCACCATCTTCGGCCCGGTCGTCCGCTCGCACGAGCATGACCTGACCAAGAAGGTCCGCAAGCTGGCCCTGAAGACCGCCCTGTCGGCCAAGGCCGCCGAAGGCAAGCTGGTCGTCCTCGACGCCGCTTCCTCCGACAGCCACAAGACCAAGGAGCTGGCGGTTCGTCTCGCCACCCTCGGCCTGACCTCGGCGCTGATCATCGATGGCTCGAACCTGGACGAGAATTTCGCCAAGGCGTCGCGCAACATCCCGCTGATCGACCTGCTCCCGGAGCAGGGCGCGAACGTCTACGACATCCTCCGCCGCGACACGCTGGTCCTGACCCGCAACGCGGTCGAGCAACTGGAGGCTCGCCTGAAATGAGCAATCGGTCGAAACCTTCGGTTAGCCAGGAGCGGATGTACGATCTCATCCTCGCTCCGGTCATCACCGAGAAGTCGACGCTGGTGTCGGAGCACAACCAGGTCACCTTCCGCGTGCCGCTCACGGCCACCAAGCCGGAGATCAAGGCCGCCGTTGAAGGCCTCTTCAACGTCAAGGTGACCGCGGTCAACACCCTGATCTCCAAGGGCAAGACCAAGCGGTTCCGCGGCATCATGGGCCGTCGGTCGGACTTCAAGAAGGCCATTGTTACCCTCGCCGAGGGCAACAAGATCGACGTGACCACGGGCATCTGAGCGGGAGTGTGATCCGATGGCTCTGAAGCAATACCGCCCGATTACTCCCTCGCTCCGCCAGCTGGTCATCGTCGACCGCTCGGAGCTGTGGAAGGGCAAGCCGGTCAAGTCCCTCACCGAGGGCCTGACCAAGTCCGGCGGCCGCAACAACACCGGCCGCATCACCGCGCGCCGGATGGGTGGCGGTCACAAGCGCGTCTACCGTCTGGTGGACTTCAAGCGTCGCAAGTTCGACGTTCCGGCCACCGTCGAGCGGCTGGAATACGACCCGAACCGCACCGCCTTCATCGCGCTGATCAAGTACCAGGATGGGACGCTGTCCTACATCCTGGCGCCGCAGCGCCTGAAGGTCGGCGACACGGTCATCTCGGGCGAGAAGGTCGACGTGAAGCCCGGCAACGCGATGCCCCTCAAGAGCATCCCGGTCGGCTCCATCGTCCACAACGTCGAGCTGAAGCCTGGCAAGGGCGGTCAGGTCGCTCGTTCGGCCGGCACGTACCTGCAGCTGGTCGGCCGTGACGGCGGCTACGCCCAGCTGAAGCTGCCCTCGGGCGAGCTTCGCGTGGTGCGCGGCGAGTGCATGGCGACCCTGGGTGCTGTGTCGAACCCCGACCAGATGAACACCAACCTCGGCAAGGCCGGCCGCAAGCGCTGGCTGGGTGTCCGTCCGTCGGTCCGTGGCGTCGCCATGAACCCGATCGACCACCCGCACGGCGGTGGTGAAGGCCGCACCTCGGGCGGCCGTCATCCGGTCACCCCGTGGGGCAAGCCGACCAAGGGCAAGAAGACGCGTCACAACAAGAAGACGGATGGCCTGATCCTGCGCCGCCGTCATTCGAAGTAAGGAGGTCGAACGATGGCACGCTCCGTTTGGAAAGGCCCGTTCGTCGACGGCTATCTGCTCAAGAAGGCGGACAAGAGCCGGGCTTCGGGTCGCAACGAGATCATCAAGATCTGGTCGCGTCGCTCGACCATCCTGCCGCAGTTCGTGGGTCTGACGTTCGGCGTCTACAACGGCCACAAGTTCCTGCCGGTTCTCGTCACCGAGCACATGATCGGTCACAAGTTCGGCGAGTTCGCTCCGACGCGGACCTTCTACGGTCACGCGGCGGACAAGAAGGCGAAGAGGAAGTAACCCATGGGCAAGTCTGCCAATCCCAGCCGGGTCGAGGAGAACGAGGCTCTGGCCCGCAATCCGATGATCCGCACCAGCCCGCGGAAGCTCAACCTCGTCGCCCAGCTGATCCGGAACATGGACGCCAGCCGCGCCGTGGCCGAGCTGACCTTCTCCAAGCGCCGCATCGCCGGCGAGGTGAAGAAGGTCCTCCAGGCCGCGATCGCGAACGCCGAGAACAACCACCAGCTCGACGTCGACCGTCTCTACGTGTCGTCGGCGACGGTCGGTCGCGCTCTGGTGATGAAGCGCTTCCACGCCCGTGCCCGCGGCCGCGGCGCCCGGGTCGAGAAGCTGTTCAGCAACCTGACGATCATCGTCCGCGAGCGTGACGCCGCCGTTGCCGAAGGGGCCGAGTAATGGGTCAGAAAGTCAATCCGATCGGGCTGCGCGTCGGCATCAACCGCACCTGGGACAGCCGGTGGTTCGCCAAGCGCGACTACTCCAACCTGCTGCACCAGGACCTGAAGCTGCGCGGCTACCTGCAGGGCCGCCTGCAGCAGGCCGGCGTGTCGCGCGTCATCATCGAGCGTCCGGCCAAGAAGGCCCGCATCACCATCCACTCGGCCCGTCCGGGCGTGGTGATCGGCAAGAAGGGCGCGGACATCGAGAAGCTCCGTCTCGAGCTGTCGAAGATGACCGGCAGCGAGGTGAGCCTGAACATCGTCGAGATCCGCAAGCCGGAGATCGACGCCCGCCTCATCGCCGAGAACATCGCCAGCCAGCTGGAGCGCCGCGTGGCCTTCCGTCGCGCCATGAAGCGCGCCGTGCAGTCCGCCATGCGCCTCGGCGCCCAGGGCATCCGGATCAACTGCTCCGGCCGTCTGGGCGGGGCGGAAATCGCCCGCATGGAGTGGTACCGCGAGGGCCGCGTTCCGCTGCACACCCTGCGCGCCGACATCGATTACGGTGTGGGCACCGCCAAGACCACCTACGGCACCTGCGGTGTCAAGGTGTGGGTGTTCAAGGGCGAGATCATGGCTCACGACCCGATGGCGCAGGACAAGCGCATGGGCTCCGAGCCGGTGTCGACCGATGGCGAGCCGCGCCGCGATCGTCATGATCGTCGCGACCGCCGCGAGCGCTCCGAGCGCTCCGAACGCGAGTAAAGGGGCCGAGCGATGCTTTCTCCCAAGCGCACGAAATACCGCAAGGCCCACAAGGGCCGCATCCATGGCAACGCCAAGGGTGGCACCGACCTGAACTTCGGCGCCTTCGGCCTGAAGGCCCTGGAGCCGGAGCGCATCACCGCCCGCCAGATCGAGGCGGCCCGCCGCGCGATCACCCGCGCGATGAAGCGTCAGGGCCGCGTCTGGATCCGGGTGTTCCCGGACCTGCCGGTGTCGACGAAGCCCGCCGAAGTCCGCATGGGCTCCGGTAAGGGCACGCCGGAATACTGGGCGGCGCGCGTCAAGCCGGGCCGCATCCTGTTTGAGCTGGACGGCGTGCCGGCGGATGTGGCAAAAACCGCCTTCGCTTTGGCGGCTGCGAAGCTGCCGATCAAGGTCAAGCTGGTGACCCGCCTCGGCGGTGTCGAGGAGGGCGCGGCATGAAGGCCGTAGACATTCGTACGAAGAGCGCGGATGAGCTGAACGATCAGCTCATCCAGCTCAAGAAGGAACAGTTCAACCTGCGTTTCCAGAAGGCTTCCGGCCAGCTGGAGAACACGGCACGGGTGAACGTGGTGCGTCGCGACATCGCCCGCATCAAGACCATCATCGGCGAGCGCGCCCGCGCCGCCGACGCCGGCAAGTAAGGGGGTAATTTCAATGCCTCGCCGCGTTATGCAGGGCACGGTGGTCAGCGACAAGGGCGACAAGACCGTCACGGTTCTCGTCGAGCGCCGCGTCATGCACCCCGTGTACAAGAAGTTCATTCGCCAGTCGAAGAAGTACGCCGCCCACGACGAGGGCAACCAGTTCAAGGTCGGCGATACGGTTTCGATCATCGAATGCCGTCCGATCTCCAAGCGCAAGCGTTGGACGGTCGTGATCGAAGCGGCCGCCGACACCGGCGCCGCGTGATAACGAAAGGTCATAAACCATGATCCAGATGCAAACCAACCTGGAAGTCGCCGACAACAGCGGGGCGCGCCGGGTGCAGTGCATCAAAGTGCTTGGCGGGTCCAAGCGGAAGGTTGCGACCGTGGGCGACGTCATCGTCGTCTCGGTCAAGGAAGCCATTCCGAAGGGCCGCGTCAAGAAGGGCGACGTGCATCGCGCCGTCATCGTCCGCACCGCCAAGGAACTGCGCCGTGACGACGGCTCGGCGATCCGTTTCGACCGGAACGCCGCCGTGCTGATCAACAAGCAGGGCGAGCCGATCGGCACCCGTATCTTCGGGCCGGTCACTCGCGAGCTGCGCGGCAAGAAGTTCATGAAGATCATCTCGCTGGCGCCGGAGGTGCTGTGATGGCTGCCAAGATCAAGACCAAGGACAAGGTCGTCGTCCTGGCCGGCCGCGACAAGGGCAAGACCGGCGAAGTGATCAAGGTCCTCCCCAAGGAGGACCGCGTCGTCGTGCAGGGCGTGAACCTGGTCAAGAAGCACCAGCGTCCCAGCGCCCGCTCGCAGGGCGGTATCGTCGAGTTCGAGGCGCCGATCCACGCCTCGAACCTGGCCCATGCCGATCCCAAGGATGGGAAGCCGACCCGCGTCGGCTTCAAGGTCCTTGAGGATGGCCGCAAGGTGCGTGTCGCCAAGCGGTCCGGCGAAGTCATCGACCTGTGAGGACCCGGGCATGACCGCACGTCTCAAAGAAGTTTACGATTCCAAGATCCGCGCCGCTCTGAAGTCGGAATTCGGCTACAAGAACGACATGGAGATCCCGCGGATCGAGAAGATCGTGATCAACATGGGTGTCGGCGAGGCTGTCGCCGACTCCAAGAAGATCCAGCTGGCCGTCGCCGAGATGACCGCCATCGCCGGCCAGAAGCCGGTGGTGACCAAGTCCCGCAAGTCCATCGCCCAGTTCAAGCTGCGCGAGGGCATGGCGATCGGCTGCAAGGTCACGCTCCGCCGCGACCGCATGTACGAGTTCCTGGACCGTCTGGTGACGATCGCTCTGCCGCGTGTCCGCGACTTCCGCGGCATTCCCGGCAACAGCTTCGATGGCCGTGGCAACTACGCCATGGGCGTCAAGGAGCAGATCATTTTCCCGGAAATCGATTACGACAAGATCGATCAGATCCGCGGAATGGACATCATCATCGTCACCTCGGCGAAGACCGACAAGGAGGCCAAGGCTCTCCTCAAGGCCTTCGACATGCCGTTCGTGAGCTGAGGCTGGAGCACGACCATGGCTAAGACCAGTTCCATCGAAAAGAACAAGCGTCGCGCCCAGCTGGCCAAGCAGTACGCCAACAAGCGTGCCAAGCTGAAGGCCATCGCCAGCGACAAGACCCTCCCGCCGGAAGAGCAGTTCGCCGCCCGCCTCAAGCTGGCCGAACTGCCGCGCAACTCGTCGAAGACGCGTCTGCGCAACCGCTGCGAACTCACCGGCCGCCCGCGCGCGTTCTACCGGAAGTTCAAGCTGTGCCGCGTCATGCTCCGCGAACTGGCCTCGACCGGCCAGATCCCGGGCATGACCAAGTCTAGCTGGTAAGGAGGGTCGAGGAATGTCTTTGAGCGATCCGCTCGGCGATATGCTGACCCGCATCCGCAACGGTCAGCACGCCCGCATGTCCGTTGTGGTGTCCCCGGCGTCCAAGCTGCGCACCAATGTTCTCGAAGTGCTGAAGCGCGAGGGGTTCATCCGCGGTTATTCCGAGGAAGAGCTGCGCCCCGGCGTGAAGAACCTGAAGATCGAGCTGAAGTATCACGAAGGCGAGCCTGTCATTAAGCAGATCGCCCGCGTGTCGAAGCCCGGCCGCCGCGTCTATTCGAAGATCGCCGACCTGCCCCGCGTGTTCAACGGGCTCGGTCTGTCGATCCTGTCGACTCCGCGCGGCGTGATGTCGGACAACGAGGCCCGCGCCGCCAACGTCGGCGGCGAAGTCCTCTGCCGCGTGTTCTAAGGGGGATTCGCGATGTCGCGCATTGGCAAGCATCCTGTGGCGGTCCCGGCCGGCGTTGACGTGAGCGTCAACGGCCAGCTGGTGACGGCCAAGGGCAAGCTGGGTTCGCTCAGCCTGACCCTGATCGACGACATCTCGGCCTCGCTGGAAGACGGCAAGGTCGTGGTGAAGCCGGCAAACGACAGCAAGCGGGCCCGCACCATGTGGGCCACCTCGCGCACCCTGATCAACAACATGGTCACCGGTGTCAGCCAGGGCTACACGATCAACCTCGAGATCAACGGCGTCGGTTACCGCGCGTCCGTGCAGGGCAAGGAGCTGGTCATGCAGCTCGGCTTCTCACACGACGTGAAGTACCCGATCCCGGAAGGCATCGCCATCAAGTGCGACAAGCCGACCGCGATCTCGGTGTCGGGCTACGACAAGCACAAGGTCGGTCAGGTCGCCGCGGAGATCCGTGGTTGGAAGAAGCCCGAGCCCTACAAGGGCAAGGGCATCAAGTACGAGACCGAGACCGTCCTGCGCAAGGAAGGCAAGAAGAAGTAACCGCCATGCTGAAGCCAAAGCAACTCAACGAGCGTCGCAAGCAGCGCGTTCGCACGCAGATTGCCAAGAAGGCCGGCGGGCGCGTTCGCCTCTCGGTCTTCCGGTCGAATCTGCACATCTACGCCCAGCTCATCGACGATGCCAGCGGTCGCACGCTGGCGTCGGCCTCGTCGGCCGAGAAGGAACTGCGCGAGCAGCTCAAGCACGGCGGCAACGTCGAGGCGGCCAAGCGCATCGGCGGCCTGATCGCCGAGCGCGCGAAGGCGGCGGGCGTCTCCGAGGTCGTCTTCGACCGCGGCGGCTACATCTACCATGGCCGGGTCAAGGCCCTGGCCGACGCCGCCCGCGAGGGCGGGCTGTCGTTCTAAGGAGCCCCGGATATGGCACGTGAACAAGGCGGTCGGGACAACCGTGACCGTCAGCCGCGCGAGCGGGAAGAAAGCGAGCTGATCGAAAAGCTCGTCGGGATCAACCGCGTCGCCAAGGTGGTGAAGGGTGGCCGTCGCTTCGGCTTCGCCGCTCTGGTCGTGGTTGGTGACGGCAAGGGCCGCGTCGGCGTCGGATCGGGCAAGGCCCGTGAAGTGCCGGAAGCGATCCGCAAGGCGACCGACCAGGCGAAGCGCGGCATGATCCGCGTTCCGCTGCGCGAAGGCCGCACCCTGCACCACGACTCCAACGGCCACTTCGGTGCCGGCAAGGTCGTGCTGCGCGCCGCCCCGGCGGGTACCGGCATCATCGCCGGCGGTCCGATGCGCGCGATCTTCGAGGCTCTCGGCGTCCAGGACGTCGTGACCAAGTCGATCGGCACGTCGAACCCGCACAACATGATCAAGGCGACCTTCGACGCCCTGACCCAGGTCACCAGCCCGCGTTCCGTCGCGGCGCGCCGTGGTCGTCGTGTGAGCGACATCCTCGGCCGTCGCGAGGCGGGCGCCGGTCAGGAGGCCTGATCATGACCGAGAAGAAGACCGTCGTCGTCACCCAGACCGGCAGCCCGATCGGGCGCAAGCACGACCAGCGCGAGACGCTGGTCGGCCTGGGTCTCAACAAGCTGCACCGGACCCGCGAGCTGGAGGACACTCCGGCCGTGCGGGGCATGATCGCCAAGGTCGCGCACCTGGTCCGCGTCGAGAACGAGGGCTGATGCCATGACCAAGCTCAACGATCTGCGTGACAACGCCGGTGCCCGCAAGGCGCGCATGCGCGTCGGTCGCGGCATCGGCTCCGGCAAGGGCAAGACCGCGGGCCGCGGCGTGAAGGGTCAGACCTCGCGCACCGGCGTCGCGATCAACGGCTTCGAAGGCGGGCAGATGCCTCTGCACCGCCGCCTGCCGAAGCGCGGCTTCCGGAACATCTTCGCCAAGGAATATTCGGTGGTGAATCTGGGCCTGGTCCAGAAGGCCATCGACGCCGGCAAGCTGAACGCCGGCGAGACCGTTGACGCCGCGGCCCTCCAGGCCGCCGGTGTCACCGGCCGGGTGAAGAAGGACGGTGTCCGTCTGCTCGGCAAGGGCGCGCTGACCACGAAGGTTGCCTTCGTCGTCGCCGGCGCGTCCAAGTCGGCCATCGAAGCGGTCGAGAAGGCGGGTGGCAGCGTCACGCTGCCCGCGCCCGCCGCCGACGAAGCCGCCGAGTAAGGTGCCCGGCCGGGCTACCGCTCTTGCGCGGCGGCCCGGGCGGCACTAAAAGAAGCGAAGTCGCGAGGGGCGGCCTGCGTCATGCAGTGCCGCCTCTTTGCACGTATGGGCTCGCACACACGGGACAGGGATCGCACCATGGCATCAGCGGCCGAGCAGCTTGCCGCCAACATCAATTTCGGGGCGTTCTCCAAGGCGACCGAGCTGAAAAAGCGGATTTGGTTCACCTTGGCGGCCCTGATCGTCTACCGGCTGGGCACCTACATCCCGATTCCGGGCATCGACCCGCAGGTTTTGCAGGATGTGTTCAAGCAGCAGGGCGGCGGCATCCTCGGCATGTTCGACATGCTGGCGGGTGGCGCGCTGAGCCGCATGACCATCTTCGCGCTCAACATCATGCCCTACATCTCGGCCTCCATCATCGTGCAGCTGCTGACCGCCGTGTCGCCGCAGCTCGAGGCGATGAAGAAGGAAGGTGAGTCCGGGCGCAAGAAGCTGAACCAGTACACCCGCTTCGGCACGGTGGCGCTCGCCACGGTGCAGGCTTACGGGCTGGCGGTCGGCATCGAGGCGATGCGCGGCTCCTCCGGCGCGGCGGTCCTCGATCCCGGCCTGTTCTTCCGCATCGCCACCGTCATCACGCTGGTCGGCGGCACCATGTTCCTGATGTGGCTGGGCGAGCAGATCACCGCGCGCGGCATCGGCAACGGCATCTCGCTGATCATCTTCGCCGGCATCGTCGCGGAACTGCCGCGCGCGCTGGTGAACACGCTTGAGCTCGGCCGCCAGGGCGCGCTGTCGACGATCTTCATCATCATCATGCTGCTGATGGCGGTGGGCGTGGTGTTCTTCATCGTCTTCATGGAGCGGGCCCAGCGCCGTCTGCTGGTGCAATACCCCAAGCGTCAGGTCGGCAACCGGGTGTTCGGTGGCGAGGCTTCGCATCTGCCGCTGAAGCTGAACACGGCCGGCGTCATCCCGCCGATCTTCGCGTCGTCGCTGCTGCTGCTGCCGCTGACCGCGGTCGGCTTCGCCGGTGGCGAGGGGCCGGAATGGCTCCAGGCGGTGTCGCGCTATCTGGCGCATGGCACGCCGCTCTACATGGCGCTCTACGCCGCGATGATCGTGTTTTTCTGCTTCTTCTACACGGCCATCGTGTTCAATCCAGGCGAGACGGCCGACAACCTGCGCAAGTATGGCGGCTTCATCCCCGGCATCCGCCCTGGCAAGAACACCGCCGACCACATCGACTACGTGCTGACGCGCCTGACGGTGATCGGTTCGGCCTACCTTGTGGCGGTTTGTCTCCTGCCCGAAATCTTGATTTCCCAGCACTCCGTTCCGTTCTATTTTGGCGGCACCAGCCTGCTGATCGTGGTCACGGTCACGATGGACACGGTTGCGCAGATTCATTCCCACCTGCTGGCGCACCAGTATGAGGGTCTGATCAAGAAATCGAAGCTTCGGGGGAGAAAGTAATGAACCTGATACTGCTCGGTCCGCCGGGCGCCGGGAAGGGGACCCAGGCGCGCCGTCTGGAGGACAGCCGCGGACTGATCCAGTTGTCGACCGGCGACATGCTCCGCGCGATGGTCGCGGAGGGTGGGCCGCTCGGCCAGCAGGCCAAGGAGATCATGTCGGCCGGCAAGCTGATGCCGGACGACCTGATGGTCAGCATGATCGGCGAGCGGATTTCCAAGCCGGACGTCACCAACGGTTTCATCCTCGACGGTTTCCCGCGCACCGTGGCCCAGGCCGAGGCGCTCGACGCCATGCTGGCGGAGAAGGGGCTGAAGCTCGACCATGTGATCGAGATGCGCGTCGTCGACGCGGTCCTGGTCGAGCGCGTCACCGGCCGCTACACCTGCGCCAAGTGCGGCAAGGGCTATCACGACGTCTTCGAGAAGCCGAAGGTGGCGGGCGTCTGCGACAGCTGCGGCGGCACCGAGTTCAAGCGCCGTGCCGACGACAACGCCGAGACGGTGACGACCCGGCTCGGGCAGTATCACCAGCAGACCGCGCCCATCCTGCCCTATTACCAGGAGCGGGGCGTGCTGAAGACGGTGGACGGCATGGCCGACATCGACGAGGTGACGCGACAGATCGAGGCGATCCTCGCCCCCTGACGGGGCGGATGGCCGGTCCGGTCGATCGCCCGTCTGGTCATAGGAAAGGCCGCAGTCCCCTGCCGGGGCTGCGGCCTTTTCGTTTGCGGGAACGCCGCGCCGGCCGGCCCGGATGCCGGCGGATCAGCCGGCGCCGGGTGCCGGGAGATTGTCGGCCCCCGGGCCGCCGGTCATCGCGTGGTAGCGGGCGAGCACCCAGCCGAGATGGGCGGTGACGGCCGCCGCCGCGGCCTCGGCGTCGCGGCGGGCGATGGCGTCGTGGATGGCGCGGTGATGGTCGATCATCAGCGCCTCGTGGTTCTCCATGTAGGGCTCGGTGTGGTTCAGCTCGACCATGTTGCCGAGGATGTCGCGGATGGTGGAGAGCAGGTGCAGATAGACCGGGCTGCCCGATGCCTGGGCGACCGCGAGGTGGAAGTCCATGTCGTCGGCGGCGCGGCCGCCGTCGCCGCCGGTCTCGCCCATCGCCGCCAGGATGCGGCCGATGTTGGCGATCTGCTCCGGCGTCGCGCGCTCGGCGGCGCGGCGCGCGGCCCAGCTTTCCAGCGCCATCCGCATCTCGACGAGGTCGCAGAGATTGTCGTGCTTGCTGCGCACCATGGTGGTCAGCGCACCGTCCATCACACCGGCCGACGAGACCACCCGCGTGCCGCCGCCCTGGACGGCGGTCAGGAAGCCCTGCGTCTTCAGCTTTTGCAGTGCCGCGCGCACCGAGACGCGGCTGACATGGAGCTGCTCGGCCAGTTGGCGCTCGCCGGGCAGGCGCTCGCCCGGCACCAGCTCGCCGCGCGCGATGCGGTCGAGAAGCTGCTGCGCCACCCATTCCGAAATGCGCTGCGAGGAGGAGGGGACGTGAGCGCTGTCGTCGGTGCCGGGCACGGAATCATCCCTCTACTTCATAAGCCGGAGACGGTACCCGTAGCGGTCCGCAGGGGCGGGGTCAACCGTTGAACCGGAAGACCTCGGTCGCCGATTCGCCGGGATCCGAGGGCCGCCGTACGGGCCGTCGGCATGCCCGGTGGATCGTTCGGGCATCGGCCGGAGGGAGGTCTCCAGCGGGTTCGACGGCCGCGGCGTCAGCGCGGCCGGATGCGCTGGAGCGACACGGCCTCGTCGTCCTCGCTGCCGTACTCGTCGTAATGGATGGGGCATCGGCCGTCGCCGCGGAGGGGGCCCTTGACCGTCGCCGGGTACCAGTCTCCCTTCCACTGCACCTCGACCCGCATGCCGCGGCGGCAGAGCGACCGGTCGTCCGGGGCGGCCGGCACCGACATCGGGCCGCCGGTCATGGCGGCGGGCGGCGCGGCGGCGAGCGCCGGGGCGGTGGCGGCCGGCGGCTGGTCGCAGAAGGCGGTGCAGACCTTTTGGGCGATCACCTGACCGCCGCAGACGCTGCCGAAGCAATCGCGGTAGTCGGCGTCGCACCGCTGCTCGCAACTGTTGGCGCCGCAGGCGTAGGTGTTCTCGAAGCTGCTGATGCTCCGCTTGATCGGTTTCTTTTCCGCCGTCTGCCGCTCCACATAAGCTTGGTATTCGTAGAGGGCGCGGGAACGGGCCTCGTTCAGGCAGGACTGCTGGCCGATGGTGCAGGTCTGGCGGCAGATGCTGCGGTTCTGCTGGCACTGGCTGACGCAGTTCCGCCCCTCGATCGAGGTCGGCGGGATCAGGCTGTACTGGGTGTCGTAGATGGGGCCGCAGGCGGTGAGCAGCGCCAGAAGACCAAGGCACAGAAGCAGCAGGCGGCGCATCGAGGGAGGACTCCCGAAGGTGTGGGACGACAGTAGCAGCTCGCCGTCCGGCCTACCACCTTTGCCCGCGCTTCCGCTCCCGTTGCGGGTTGCGCTAGGCTGGGGCATGGCTTCCTCCTTCCCTCACGGGGCCGAGGCCGGGCAGGATCCCGCCAGCCCCGGCACCACCCCTGGCCCCGCCGCCCACGCCCATCCGGTGACGGCGCCGACCCCGCCGCGCGCCGCGCCGCCGCCGCCGCTGCTCGGTCCCGGCGATCCGCCGCCGGCGACCGTGCTCAACGCCGACGCGCGCGGGCCGCTCCTGCTGGTCTGCGACCACGCCTCGCGCGCCATTCCGCGGGCGCTCGGCGATCTCGGGCTGCCGGAGGAACAGCTCTGCCGCCACATCGCCTACGACATCGGCGCGGCGGAACTGACCCGGCGGCTGGCGGAGCGCTTTGCGGCGATGGCGGTGCTGTCGGGCTATTCGCGGCTGGTCGTTGATCCCAACCGGCATCTGGAGGACGCCACCGCGATTCCGGTGGTCAGCGACGACGTGGTGATCCCCGGCAACCGCGCGCTCGACGCCGCGGCGCAGGCCCGGCGGATCGACGCCATCTTCCGGCCCTACCACGACGCCGTGGCCGCCGCCGTGTCGACGATCCGGGAGCGCGGGCAGGTGCCGGTGCTGCTGTCGGTCCACAGCTTCACGCCGGCGATGCGCGGCGTCGCCCGGCCCTGGCACATCGGCGTGCTGTGGGACCGCGACCCGCGCCTGCCGCTGCCGCTGCTCGAGGCCCTGCGCGCCGACGGGCGCTGGGTGGTCGGCGACAACGAGCCCTATTCCGGCCGCGGCACGCTGGGCGGAACGGTGGAGACGCACGCGACCCCGGCCGGCTACCCCAACGCGCTGCTGGAGGTGCGGCAGGATCTGATCGCCACCCCGGAGGGCGTCGATCTGTGGGCGCGGATCCTCGGCGACGCGCTGGAGCCGCTGCTGTCGCTGCCGTCCCTCGCCTCGATCCGTCATTACCCGCGGGCCTGACCAGATGGAACCGTCCTTCACCCTGGGGCTGGAAGAAGAGTATCTGCTGGTCGACCGGCGCACGCGCGACATCGTGCCCAGCCCGCCGGACGAGATGCTGGAAGCCTGCCAGGAGCAGGCCCCCGGCCGCATCCATCCCGAATTCCTGCGCTGCCAGATCGAGGTCGGCACCCCGGTCTGCGCCACCCTGGCGGAGGCACGGTCCGAACTGGCGGCGCTGCGCGCCACGGTGGCCGGGGTGGCCGGCCGGCATGGTCTGGCGCCGATCGCCGCCTCGACCCACCCCTTCGCCGCCTGGGAGCCGCAGAAGCACACCAACCGCGACCGCTACAACATGCTGGCGCGCGACCTCGGCGCCCCGGCGCGGCGGCTGATGATCTGCGGCATGCACGTCCACATCGGCATCGAGGACGACGACCTGCGCGTCGACCTGATGAACCAGGTCCGCTACTTCCTGCCGCATCTGCTGGCGCTGTCGACCTCCTCCCCCTTCTGGCGCGGGCGCGACATGGAGCGGCGCTCCTACCGGCTGTCGGTGTGGCACGAACTGCCGCGCACCGGCATGCCGGCCGGCTTCCAGAGCTACGGCGAGTACCAGAGCCACGTCGCGGCGCTGGTGAACGCCGGGGTCATCGAGGACGCCAGCAAGCTGTGGTGGGACATCCGGCCCTCGTCGCGCTTTCCGACGCTGGAGATGCGGATCACCGACATCTGCACCCGGCTGGACGACGCGGTGACGGTGGCGGCGCTCTACCGCTGCCTGCTGCGCATGCTGTGGCGGCTGAAGCTGCGCAACGCGACGTGGCGGCCCTACAAGAACATGCTGATCGAGGAGAACCGCTGGCGGGCGCAGCGCTACGGGCTCGACAGCGGGCTGGTCGATTTCGGCCAGGGACGCATCGTGCCGTACCCCGACCTGCTGGAGGAGATCATCGACCTGACCCGCGAGGATGCCGAGCATTTCGGCTGCGTCGCCGAGGTCGGGCGGGCGCGGGACATCCTGGCGCGCGGCACCAGCGCCCATCGGCAGATCGCCACCTACCGCGCCGCCCTGGAGGCCGGCGCCACCGAGGCCGAGGCCTTGCAGAGCGTCGTCGACTGGCTGGTCGAGGAGACGATGGTCGGGATCGACGCGGGGGTGGGGCAGCCCTCCTGACGCGTCTCCGGCCGCCGCGCCGCTCGCTTCGCTTGACGCGCGCGTCATGTCTCCATACGCTCCCGCACCGTCAACACCGTCCAAAGCGGGTTGAACAGGGCAGGCAAACAAGAAGAGGGCCGCTCATCGCAAGCGGCCCTCATTTGTTTGGCCCAATCGACGAAGGGGAGGGGAGCGAGCATGGCCGACGCCAAGTTCCTGAAATTCGACACGCAGAGCCTGCACGCCGGACAACGGCCCGATCCCGCCACCGGGGCACGGGCGGTGCCGATCCATCTGACCACCTCCTACGTCTTCCAGGACGTCGATCACGCCGCCGCCCTGTTCAACCTGGAGCGGCCCGGCCACATCTACTCGCGCATCTCCAACCCCACCGTCGCGGTGCTGGAGGAGCGGCTGGCGACGCTGGAGGGCGGGGTCGGCGCCGTCTGCACGGCGAGCGGCCAGGCGGCGCTCACGCTCGCCATCATGACGCTGATGGACGCGGGCGGGCACATCGTCGCCTCCTCCTCGATCTACGGCGGCAGCCGCAACCTGCTGGCCTACACGCTGCCGCGCTTCGGCATCACCACCACCTTCGTCAGTCCGCGCGATCTCGACGGCATCCGCGCGGCGATCCGCCCGGAGACCCGGCTGGTCTTCGGCGAGGTGCTGGGCAACCCGGGGCTGGAGGTGCTGGACGTCCCGGCCGTCGCCGCCATCGCGCACGATGCCGGGGTGCCGCTGCTGATCGATTCGACCTTCACCACCCCCTATCTCTGCCAGCCCCTGAAGCATGGCGCCGATCTGGTCATGCATTCCTGCACCAAGTGGCTGGGCGGCCATGGCGTCGCCATCGGCGGCGTGATCGTCGACGGCGGCACCTTCGACTGGGAGGCGTCGGGCAAGTTCCCGACCCTGACCGAGCCCTACGCCGGCTATCACGGCATCGACTTCGCCGAGGAATACGGCCCGTCCGCCTTCGTCATGCGGGCCCGCGCCGAAGGCTTGCGCGATTTCGGCGCCTGCCTCAGCCCGATGAACGCCTTCCAGATCCTCCAGGGCGTCGAGACGCTGCCGCTGCGCATGAAGGGCCACATCCACAACGCCCGCAAGGTGGTCGGCTTCCTGGAGACGGAGCTGGCTTCGGAGAAGGGCTCCGTCGCCTGGGTGTCCTACCCGGAGCTGGTCGATCACCCCGACCACGCGCTCGCGGCACGGCTGCTGCCCAAGGGGGCCGGCTCGATGATCGCCTTCGGCATCCGCGGCCATGGCTCCGGGGGCGGGCGCGAGGCCGGGCGGCGCTTCATCGAGGCGCTGACGCTCTTCTCCCACCTCGCCAATGTCGGCGACGCCAAGTCGCTGGTCATCCACCCGGCCAGCACCACCCACGCCCAGCTCGACGCGGCGGCGCTCGCGGCGTCGGGCGTCGGCGAGGACATGATCCGCATGTCCATCGGGCTGGAGGATTGCGACGACCTGATCGACGACCTGAAACAGGCGCTGCGCGCCGCCACCAAGGGCTGAGCCGGACCATGGAGCTGACCGTCAACGGACATTCCGTCTTCGCCCACACCGGCGGGCGTTCCTTCGATCCGGCGCGCCCGGCGGTGGTGCTGATCCACGGCGCCGGCATGGACCACACGGTGTGGAGCCTGCAAAGCCGCTTCCTCGCCCATCACGGGCGCTCGGTGCTGGCGGTCGATCTGCCGGGCCATGGCCGGTCCGGCGGCGAGGCGCTGGGCGGCATCGCCGAACTGGCCGACTGGCTGCCGGCCCTGCTCGACGCCGCCGGGGTGTCGAAGGCGGCGCTGGTCGGCCATTCGATGGGCGCCCTGGTGGCGCTCGACGCCGCCGCCCGCCACGCCGACCGGGTCGAGTCGGTCGCCCTGCTCGGCGTCGCCGAGCGCATGCCGGTCCATCCCGACCTGCTGGCGGCGGCCTCCGCCGGGGAGCCGTCGGCGGTCGAGCTGGTGATCGGCTGGGGCCATGGCCCGCGCGGCCACACCGGCGGCAACCCGACGCCGGGTCTGGCGCTGATCCCCGGAAGCCGCCGCCTGATGGGGAGCGTGACCCCCGGCGTGCTCGGCGTCGATCTCGCCGCCTGCAATGCTTACGTGCAGGGTTCGGAGGCGGCGGAGCGGCTGTCCTGCCCGTCTCTGTTCCTGTTGGGCGCCCTCGACCGCATGACGCCGGCCAAGGCCGGCCGGTCACTGGCTTCCCGCGTCAAGTCGTCACAAGTCGTCACCATTCCGGCCGTAGGTCACATGGTGATGACCGAAGCACCCGATGCGACGATCGACGCGCTGACACCTTTCCTCGGGTTGCGGCGGGGGTGACCGTTTTTTCCGTGAGCGGGAATGTCAGCGGTGACATAAACCGTTAATCTTTGCCGGGTTAGTCTGGACATGGCTCTCCCGGGGCCGTTCCGGACCATCGGGACGGCGGTGCGGCGCCGGGCAGGGCGGGGCTTCCAGACGTTGCCAACCCGGAGTGCGTGTCGTGCAAGTCAACGAGCAATCGGTTCGCGCCCTGATGCGCAACGCCCGTGACGTGGCGGCCGTGGTGTCGCCCGCCGGGGTCGTGCTCTACGCCAGCGATGCGGCGATGCGGGTGCTCGGCTATCCGGCGGACCGGCTGGTCGGCACCTCCCTGATCGATCACGCCCATCCCGACGACCGGGCCGAGGTGCTGCGCCGGATGACGGCGCGGCTGGAAGGGCCGGCCGGCAGCTCCGGCAGCGCCGTCTTCCGTTTCCGCCACGCCGACGGCCGCTGGCTGTGGGTCGAGGCCGTCGGCTACAACCAGCTCGACGAGCCGGCGATCCGTGGTCTGGTGCTCAACGTCCGCGACGTCACCGAGCAGCTCGAGACCGCAGACCGGCTGCGCGCCAGCGAGGCCCGCTACCAGACCTTGGCGGAGTCGGCCCCGGTCGGCATCTTCCAGACCGACGCGGCCGGCGGCATCGTCTTCGCCAACGCCCGCTTCGTCTCCATCACCGGCCTGACGCCAAACGGCGTGCTGGGCGACGGCTGGCTGTCCGCCGTCCATTCCGACGACCGGGCGCTGGTCGAGGCCGACTGGCGGCGCGGCCTGACCGGGCAGGGGGCCGAGGGGGGGGAAGGGGGCGGGGCGCTTGCGACGCTTCTTCTGGATTTCCGCTTCCACGACCCCCGCGCGGCGGTCGACATGCCGGTCCTCTGCCAGCGGGTCCGGCTGGGGGACGGCAGCGGCTTCATCGGCACCGTCACCGACGTCAGCGAGTATGTCCGCACCGCCAACGCCCTGCTGGTATCGGAGGCGCGGACCAAGGCCATCCTCGACGCCGCCGCCGACGCCATCCTGACCATGGACGAGAACGGCATCGTCCGCAGCTTCAACCGGGCGGCGGAGGAGATGTTCGGCGTGCCGGCGGCCGACATGCTGTGGCGGCCGCTCGACGCGCTGATGCCGGCGGTGCATCTGCTGGAGGAGGATGGGCAGCGCGCCGCCTTCGCGCCCGGCCAGACCACGGCGGTGATCGCGCGGGCGCGCTGCGTCACGGTCCAGCGCGCCGACGGCACCCCCTTCCCGGTCGAGCTGTCGGTCAGCGCCAGCGAGATCGACGGCCGCCGCCTCTACACCGGCATCATCCGCGACGTGACCGAGCGCCGCCGGATCGAGGCCGAGATCATCGCCGCCAAGGAGACGGCGGAGGCGGCCGACCGTGCCAAGTCGGTCTTCGTCGCGACGATGAGCCACGAGCTGCGCACCCCGCTGAACGCGGTGATCGGCTTCGCGCAGCTGATGGAGATGCGGCTGCGCGATCCGGCCTCGCTCGACCGCTGCATCGAATACACCAGCTCGATCCGCCAGTCGGGCGAACAGCTGCTGGCGATCATCGACGACATCCTGGACATGGCGCGGGTCGAGGCCGGCGGGCTGGTGCTGGCGGCGGGGCCGGTCGACCTTTCGGCCCTGGTGGCCCAAACGGTGGCGCAGATGGAGTTCCAGGCGGCGCGGGTGTCCGTCGCGGTGGAGCAGCGCTGCGACGGCGACCTGCCGCCGATCCGCGGCGACGAGCGGCGCCTGCGCCAAGCCTTGTGCAACCTGCTGTCCAACGCCATCAAGTTCAGCCATCCCGACGGGGTCGTGACGGTGGCGGCCGGCCTCGCGGCGGATGGCGGGGTGGAGCTGGTGGTGCGCGACCATGGCATCGGGCTGGAGCCCGGCGATATTCCCAAGGCGTTGGCGGCCTTCGTCCAGCTCGACCAGTCGATGACCCGGCGCTACGAGGGGCTGGGGCTGGGGTTGCCGCTGAGCCAGCGCCTGATCGAGGCGCATGGCGGCACGCTGACGCTCGAAAGCCGTCCGGGCGAGGGCTGCACCGCGACCATCCGTCTGCCGGCCTCGCGGATCATGACGCTGGAGGAACTGCTGGCCGGGGGGTGAGCGCGGTTCGGCTGGTTCTTGCGAATGCAAAAAGCGGCGCCCCGGTGATCCGGGGCGCCGTTGCTGTGTCGGCAAACCGTGTGAGCGTGCGTTACGCCGCCTGCTGGGTCAGCGCCGGAGCCGCCTCGTTCGCCTCGATCCGGGCCGGCGCGGCCTGGGCCGTGTCGATGCGGATGGTGCGCGGCTTCATCGTTTCGGGTACCTCGCGCGCCAGCTCGATGTGCAGGAGGCCGTTCAGAAGCGACGCGCTCGACACTTTGATGAAGTCGGCGAGCTGGAAGCGGCGCTCGAACGCGCGCCCGGCGATACCCCGGTAGAGGAATTGGCCGGCCGCCTCCTCCTTCTTAGCTTTCCCAGTAACGGTCAACGAGTTCTGGTGGGCGGTGATGGTGAGGTCGTCCAGGCCGAAACCGGCGACGGCCATCGTGATCCGGTACGAATCCTCGCCCATCTTCTCGATGTTGTAGGGCGGGTAGGACGCGGCGGCCTCGTCGCCGGTGGTCGCGGTCTCCAGAAGACGCGACAGGCGGTCGAAACCGACGGTGGAACGGAACAGCGGCGAAAGGTCGTAGCTGCGCATGACATATCCTCCGAAAGAGCGATACAGCGTGTGGGAACCACCAAAATGGTCGGGTCCCGTTGCGAAATACGGTGGACCCCGTATGGGCGCCCGCCGATGAGCGAGAGATAGGATCCCGCTTTTGGGGTTCAAGAGGGGGGCGAAAAATGCCGAACGGTCCGTCCGGGGATGTGGGCGGGGTTGTGAGGCGTCGGTTGCCCACCCATTCTTAAACAGTCGCGGCGAGGCTCGCGCGTGAGCCGGGCGTCCGCAGGAGGGGTACGGCTGTGATGGTTTCGCACACCTTCTTCTTCAATGGTCCGTACGACGAGACCATGGCGCTTCTGATCGAGGCCCGGAACTACATCGCCTATTACGATGTGTCGGAGCATCGGAAGCTGTCGCCCCAGGTGCGGTTGCAGATTTCCTACGAGTCGATGCGGGTGACCAGCCGGCTGACCCAGGTGATGGCGTGGCTGCTGGCGCAGAAGGCCGTGCACGCCGGGGAAATCACGCGGGAGCAGGCGGCGGGCGGCGATTTCTCGCTGACCGGCGGCGAGATCTGCTCCGACCCGTCCGGCCCGGAGAACGAGGAGCTGCCGGCCGGGCTGCGCAGCCTGCTGGAACGCAGCCACAATCTCTACATGCGGATCGACCGCCTGGACAGCATGCTGCGCGCCGACGTGCAGCGGGCCGCCGAGGCGGAGGCCGCGGTCGGCTGAACCGCCTCCGGCTTGGACAGGCGGCTCGAACACGAAAAGGGCGCCCGACGGATTCGGGCGCCCTTTTCGTGTGCGTCGAACAAGCTTACTTCTTGAGGCCGAAACCGGCGAAGCGCTTGTTGAACTTGGCGATCTGCCCGCCGGTGTCCAGCAGCTTCTGGACGCCGGTCCAGGCCGGGTGCGACTTCGGGTCGATGTCGAGGCGCAGCGTGTCGCCCGGCTTGCCCATGGTCGAACGGGTCTTGAACGAGGTGCCGTCGGTCATGACGACGTTGATCTCGTGGTAATCGGGGTGAATGTCAGTCTTCATGGCCGGGTTTCCTGCTAAACGAGCGCGGTCTATAGCAAAACGGCCCTGCCGATGCAACCCCGATCCGCCGCGGTTTCGCGCGCGCGGCCGGGCGTTTCGGCGCGCCTTGGCTTGTTGGGGGATACACCCCTTGCTATATGCCAGCGGTCCGCGTCCATGCCGCGCGTCGCTTCCTCCCATCGCCCTACGGGAAATCCGGTGTCTCGTCGATCCTCCTCCGCCGCGAACGGCGACACGCAAGACGCCCCGGCCGATGGCCGCCGGCGCGATCTCGGTCCTTTGCGCCGGCTGATCCCCTTCCTGCTGCCCTACAAATGGCGGATCGCCGGGGCGCTGCTGGCGCTGACGGTCGCCGCCGGCACCGTGCTGGGCATGGGGCAGGGCATGCGGGTGCTGGTCGACCAGGGCTTCGCGGCCGGCGACACGACGCTGCTCGACCGCGCGCTGCTGGTGCTGCTGGGCGTCATCGCGCTGATGGCGGCGGCCACCTACAGCCGCTTCTATCTGGTGAGCTGGATCGGCGAGCGGGTGGTCGCCGACATCCGGCGCGCGGTCTACGACCATGTGCTGACGCTGTCGCCCGGCTTCTTCGAGACGACCAAGACCGGCGAGATCCTGTCGCGCCTGACCACCGACACCACGCTGTTGCAGGTGGTGGTGGGCTCCTCGGCCTCGATCGCGCTGCGCAACCTGCTGATGTTCCTGGGCGGCACCGGCATGCTGCTGATCACCTCGCCCAAGCTGACCGGGCTGGTGGCGCTGGTGGTGCCGCTGGTGGTGGCGCCGATCGTGCTGTTCGGGCGCCGGGTCCGCAAGCTGTCGCGCGACAGCCAGGACCGCATCGCCGACGTCGGTTCCTTCGTCGAGGAGACGCTGGCGGCGATCCGCACCGTCCAGGCCTACACCCACGAGGCGATCGACCGCGGCCTGTTCGGCCGGCGGGTCGAGGAGGCGTTCGACGTCGCCATCCACCGCGTGCGGGTGCGGGCGCTGATGACGGTGATCGTCATCGTGCTGGTGTTCGGCGCGGTCGGCATCATTCTGTGGATCGGCGGGCACGACGTGGTGTCGGGACGGCTGACGCCCGGCGAACTGTCCGCCTTCGTCATCTACTCGGTGGTCGTCGCCGGCTCGGTCGGCGCCATCAGCGAGGTGATCGGCGACCTCCAGCGCGCCGCCGGGGCCACCGAGCGGCTGTTCGGCCTGCTCGCCGTCGAGTCGGAGATCCGTCCGCCCGCCGCCCCGCTGGCCCTGCCGTCCCCGGCCAGGGGCGCGCTGTCCTTCGAGTCGGTGCGCTTCCACTACCCGTCGCGCCCCGACTGGGCGGCGCTGGAGGAGTTCTCGCTGGACGTCCGTCCGGGCGAGCGGGTGGCGCTGGTCGGCCCGTCCGGCGCCGGCAAATCCACGGTGTTCCAGCTTCTGCTGCGCTTCTACGACCCGCAGGCCGGGGCGGTCCGGCTCGACGGGGTGGACGTCCGCGCCGCCGATCCGGTGGAGGTGCGGCGGCGCCTGGGCCTCGTGGCGCAGGATCCGGTGATCTTCTCGGCCAACGCCTGGGAGAACATCCGCTACGGCCGCCCCGACGCGAGCGACGCCGAGGTGCGCGCGGCGGCGCAGGCGGCGCACGCGCTGGAGTTCCTCGACGCGCTGCCCGAGGGGTTCGACACCTTCCTCGGCGAGAAGGGCGTGCGGCTGTCGGGCGGCCAGCGCCAGCGGCTGGCCATCGCGCGGGCGATCCTGCGCGACCCGCCGGTGCTGCTGCTCGACGAGGCGACCAGCGCGCTCGACGCCGAGAGCGAGCGCATGGTGCAGGACGCGCTCGACCGGCTGATGACCGGGCGCACCACGCTGATCGTGGCGCACCGTCTGGCGACCGTGCTGAACGCCGACCGCATCGTCGTCATGGACCAGGGCCGCGTCGTCGAGACCGGCACCCACGCGCAGCTGGTGGCCCAGGGCGGGCTCTACGCCCGCCTCGCCGCCCTGCAATTCGACCGGGCGGAGGCGTGAGCCTCCGCAACGCCCTTCCGTCTCCTTACCCCTTGGCGGTCAGCCGCTTCATCAGGCTCGACGTGTCCAGCCGGTTGCCGCCCATGGCCTGGACGTCGGCGTAGAACTGGTCGACCACGGCCGTCACCGGCAGTGTGGCCCCGTTGCGCCGCGCCTCGTCCAGCACGATGCCCAGATCCTTGCGCATCCAGTCCACCGCGAAGCCGAAGTCGAACTTGCCGTCGAGCATGGTGTGGCCGCGATTTTCCATCTGCCAGGACTGGGCGGCGCCCTTGGAGATCACGTCGACGACCTTGTGCCCGTCGAGCCCGGCGCGCTGCGCGAAGCTCAACCCCTCGGCCAGCGCCTGGACCAGCCCGGCGATGCAGATCTGGTTGACCATCTTGGTGAGCTGTCCCGCCCCCGACGGCCCCATATGGACGACCGAGCGGCCGAAGGCGGCCATCAGCGGCTGCGCGCGGGCGAAGGCGTCGGCGTCGCCGCCGACCATGACGGTCAGGATGCCCTTCTCGGCCCCGGCCTGACCACCCGACACGGGCGCGTCGAGGAAGGAGACCCGACGGGCGGAGGCCAGCGCGTCCATCTCGCGCGACACGGCGGCGGAGACGGTGGAGTGGTCGGCGATGACGGCGCCGGGGGCCAGCGCGCCCAGCGCCTTGGCGGTCACCTCGCGAACGTCGTCGTCGCCGCCGACGCACAGGAACACGGTGTCGGCCCCGGCGACCGCCTCCTCCACCGTGGGGGCGCTGCGGCCGCCATGGGCGGCGACCCAGGCCTCGGCCTTGGCGGCGGTGCGGTTGTAGACGGTGACGGCGTGGCCGGCCCTGGCGAGATGGCCGGCCATGGGGAAGCCCATGGTGCCCAGGCCGAGGAAGGCGACGTTGCGCGGTGCGGTGGCGGAATCGGACATGATGCTTCGGCTCGTCTCGGTGGTGAGGTGTTTGATTCTTTCGCCGACAGGGTAGGGCGGCGGCGCTCCTGGATCAAATCCGGACTGCGCCAAAGGTCGCAAGCGGTTGGCGTGTCGGGATGTTTGTCCCGGACGCGCGATGTGCTAAATCATGGGAACCGGTCGAAGACGCCGGTCGGAACCAGGGGAAGGAACCACCGTATGCCGAACAAGTCGGGATTTCAGGACGCGCCGCCGGATGACCGTTCGGAGCTGACTCCGGAACAGGAAAGCGCCATCCGCATCGTCGCCAACAACCTGCACCGCCTGAACGACGCCGTCGTCAAGGCGGTCGAGGCCGGCATCACGGTCGAGCTGATGCGCACCGCCCGTTACCACAACGAGGCCGGCAACTGGGGCGACCAGCTCACCCCGGTGATCCGTCCCGGCAAGTAACGCCGGGCGCGCTTCGCCGAACAGCGGAAAAAGGCCGCCGTCCCCATAGGACGGCGGCCTTTTTTCGTATTGCGGGATTTACGGAAGGCAGGCTGGCGGAATGGCGGGCGAGGCACAAGCTTGATGGGCACGACTCCGGTGTCCACCGCATCGCTCCACCGCATCGTCAGCGAGAGGCCCGCCATGTCCGACCCGCAGGATTCCGACAGGAACCAGCCAACCCCCCGCGACCTGAACACCATGTGGAGCCTGCACCGGCTCCAGGCGCCGACCTTCGACGACCTGACCAAGGGGCTGTGCCTGGGCCTGCTGTGGTGCATGGCGCTGTGGACGCCGATGTTCCTCAGCGCTCTGTCGTGACCGGGGCCGCCCCGGCTCCTGGGGGTGCCGGGGTTGCCAGGATCGCGCGGATCCGCGCGGCGAGCTGGTCGGGCGTGAAGGGCTTGGCGAGCACGGCGGCGGTGTCGGCGCCCATGGTGGCGAGCGATTCCGGGCTGTAGCCCGAGGCCAGCAGCACGCGCAGATGCGGCCAGCGCTCGCGGATGCGCCGGGCCAGATCGATTCCCGACACCCCGTGCGGCATGACGACGTCGGACACCACGATGTCGAAGGCCTGATCGGTCTCCAGGATCTCCAGCGCGGCGACGCCATGGTCGGCGGTCTCCACGGTGAAGCCCTCCTGAGCCAGCCCCTCGACCGTCGCCAGCAGCACCAGGGCGTTGTCCTCGACCACCAGCACCCGCGGCGGCCGGTCGGGCCGGTCGGCGGTTTCCGCCGGAAGCGGCGGCGGCGGAGCGGGCGGCGGCGACAGGGGCAGGTCGATGCGGACGCGGGTGCCCTCGCCGGGCCGGCTGTCGATGGCGACGCTGCCGCCGGACTGCCGGGCGAAACCATACACCATCGACAGGCCGAGCCCGGTGCCCTTGCCCGTCTCCTTGGTGGTGAAGAAGGGGTCGAAGGCGCGGGCCTGCACCTCCGGGGTCATGCCCGCCCCGGTGTCGGCGATCTCCAGCCGGGCGGTGAGCGGCGCCGGGCCGGGGCGCAGCGACAGGCGGACGCGGCCGCCCTGGGGCATGGCGTCGCGCGCGTTCAGGACGAGGTTGAGGACCGCCAGCTCCAACTGCACCGGATCGACGGCGATGGGCAGCGGGGTGGGCGTCAGGTCCCAGTCCAGCGCGATGTCGGCGCGGATCGAGCGCTCCAGCAGATCGCCCATCTGGCGCAGGCTGTCGGCGAAATCGACCACGGCCGGGTTGACCGCCTCCTGGCGGGAGAAGGACAGCAGTTGCCGGGTCAGCTTCTCCGCCCGCTCCAGCGCGGTGTTGGCGCCGTTCAGGAAGCGCCGCGCCTCGTCCGGCAGGTGGCGGGCCAGCAGATGCAGGTTGGCGAGCGCGGCGGTCAGCAGGTTGTTGAAGTCGTGGGCGACGCCGCCGGTCAGCTGGCCCAGCGCCTCCATCTTCTGCGACTGGCGGAGCGTCTCCTCCAGGCGCTGGCGGTTGCGCACCTCCTCGGCCCAGCGCCGCACGGCCTGCGACTCGGAGCGGGCGCGGGAGTAGGCAAGCCAGGCGAGCAGCGCCAGCGCCAGCGTCGCCGGAGCGGCGAAGGCGGCGTCGAGCGCCATGTTGCGCCACCAGATGGCGCCCACCATCGCGGAATCGATCGCGTAGACGACGTAGACCGGGAAGTCGCCGACCTTCTTGTAGGCGTAGAAGCGCTCGATCCCCTTGGAATAGCTGATGCCGGCGAAGCTCCCCTCGTCGGGCTGGCTCAGCACCGCCTTCAGCAGGCCGCGGTTCGGCGGCAGGATCACCGTCCGGTTGTCGTCGTAGGCCGGGTAGCGCAGCAGCACCTGGCCGTCGGCGCGCACCAGGCTGACCGTCTCGCCCCGGTCGGCCAGGACCCGATGGTAGAAGTGGGTGAAGTAATCCGGATTGACGGTGGCGTGGACCAGCCCGTCGAAGGCGCCATCGGTCGCGCCCAGGGCGCCGCGCCGCCGGCTGAGCCCGAAGCTGCGGCGGCCGGTGGCCTGGCTGATCATCGATTCGCCGACCAGCAGACCGGCGTCCCGTTCCTTCTGGGTGCGGAAATAGGCGCGGCCGCCGATGTAGGCGTTGCGCGTGGGAAAGCGGTTGCTGGCGGCGCGGATCACGCCGTCGGGGTCGGTGACGGCGATGACGCCGACCTGCTCCAGATCGTCGTCCAGGATTTTCAGATAGCGGTGCAGCGGCTGGGAACCGGCGATCTCGGTCCAGGCCATGCCGTCGATGCGCTCGTTCACCCGGTCGAGCACCTGCTCGATGGTGTCGAACACCTTCAGCACATGCTCGTGCAGGATCAGCGCGGTCTTGCGGCTGTTGCGCTCGGCCTCCGCCCAGGTTTCACGCTCCTCGCGCCAGCCGATGCCGGCGAACAGCACCAGCGGCAGCGACACCGACACCGCGAGCAGCAGGCGGAGAAGGCGCAGCGACCCGGTGCGGCCGGCCAGGCTGTCGAGCATGGGGAAAGGCATCACCGTCCATCGATCGGGGGGGCGGGGCGGAGCGAAGGGAATCGACGCCTCAGGCCGTCGATTCCCGCGCCACCTTGAACGACGCCTGTGGAGGGAGGCAATTCCAACTTTCCGGGGATTGCCGCCATGGCAAAGGTACAGGTGTCAGCCATCGCACCCGCAGGTGCGCGGCAGCCGGCCCTCGGCCCAGCGGCGGCGGCGGATGTCGGCGCTGTCGTCGTCGGGCGGGCGGGGCAGGCCGCAGGCCCCGGCCAGCAGGTCGCGCAGATGGTCGAGGTGGGCGGCGGTCAGGATGGCGACGCCGGCGTAGAAGGGTTCGCGGCAGCGCGTCGCCACCCGGCTGCACAGGGCTGGGATCCAGCGCAGCGGGTGCTGGTCGAGGAAGCGGGTGGCGTCGGACGCCTGCCCGCGCTCCAGCAGCGCCGCCAGCAGCGTCAGCTCGGACACGAGGTGGTCGGGCGGAAATCCCGCATCGGCGACCAGCCCGGCCTGCTGCCGCCAGCGGCGCAGCGCGGCCGCGAGGCCGGGGTCGGGCTGGCCCGCCTCGGCGGCCCAATCGCTTTCGAGCGGGCTGGCCCGGTAGGCGAGGGTGCGGTGGATCGCCGTGAAATCGGCGAGCAGCGGGGCGACGGAGTCGGGGTCGATCGGATCGGGCAGGTCGCTGACCACCTCGTCGATCAGCGCCATGGCCTGGAGCGCGTCGTCGCGGTCGAACGCGATGCCGAAGCCGCCATGCAGCGGCGCCGCGCGCAGCCCGGTCAGGAACTCCACGGTCGGATCCATGGCGTGGAAGGCGGCGAGCCGGCGCAACGCCGCGGCGGCCGGTGCGAAGGGCGCGGCGGGCGGCGGGGGGGCATGTTCCAAAAGCGATCCGTTCACGCTCTTCCTCCCGGCGGCCGGTCCGGAATGGAGCCGGTGTCGGGCCGCAATCAGAACGTCGCACGCGTGTTTCCGCGTGTTCTTCGCATCGCCTGTCCGGGTGGCGCCGGGGGGCGGCGTCCGTGGGCGATCTTCTGTTGTGTTTCTACTACCAGGACGATGAAGATTTGGTCAACTTTGCCGGAGACTGGCCCCTTCGGAAAACGGCCCACGGTTGCAGCGGAACCCCATCCCGATTCCAGGGCCGAATCCAGGGCCGGGCCATGGGCCGGGCCATGGGCAGGATCATCCGGCCGCGATCTTCAGCGCCAGCGGCACCAGCAGGATGGCGAAGGCCCGCTTCAGCAGCGGCGCCGGCAGCCGCGCGGCGAGGCGCGCGCCGAGCGGGGCGGTCAGGGCGCTGGCGGCGCCGATCTCCAGCAGGGCCGGCAGGTGCAGATAGCCGAACTGCCCGGGCAGATGCAGGCCCTCGCGCAGGCCGAGTCCGGTGTAGAGGATGGCGCCGAACAGCGTCACCGGCAGGCCGATGGCGGTCGAGGTGGCGACCGCGCGGGCCATCGCGTGGCCGCGTCCGCTGAGGAAGGGGACCATCAGCACGCCGCCGCCGGCCCCGATGAAGCTGCCCGCCACGCCGATCAACGCGCCGCCCAGCCGGTAGCCGGTCGGCGAGCCGTCCGCCGGAGTGCTGCCTTTCGCCGCACCCCCGGCGATCATCCGCCAGGCCGTGTAGAGCAGGAAGCCGCCGACCGCCAGCCGCAGGGCCGCCGCCGGCAGATGGGTGGCGACCACGCTGCCCAGCGCGACGCCGGCCAGGCTGGCGAGGATGGTGGTGCGGAAGACCCTCCAGTCGACGTTGCCGAGCCGGTGGTGCGACAGCACCGACGACACCGAGGTGACGGCGACCACCGCCATCGAGGTGGCCAGCGCGGTCAGCGGCGCGGCATCGGCCGGCACCCCCAGCCAGGGCAGCACCAGCGTCAGCAGCGGCACCGCGATCAGCGCCGTGCCCACCCCGAGCGCGCCCAGCATGAGGCCGCCCAGCGCGCCGCCGGCCAGGAAGATCAACGCACCGGTCATCACAGCCGCCCTCACCGCGTCGGGAGCGGCAGCTTAGCGGAAAATGCCGGGAGCGCCATCCATGGCGGAATTGCCCTGGCTACAGCCCCAGCCGCGCCCACAGCGCCCGGTCCTCCACCGCCGCGACGGCGGCGGCCGGCAGCGCCTCGGCCATCGCCCGCCCATCGAAGCCGGCGCGGAAGCCCAGCTTGCGCATCCAGCCGCGCTCCTCCTGCACCACGCGCAGCCGGACCTTCTCCCCGAAACGGCCGCGCAGCACGGCGCGCAGGTCGCCCAGCCCGTCGATCAGTCCCAATTCCTTCGCCCGACGCCCCGCCCAGAAGGAGCCGGAGAACAGCACCTCCTCCGGCCCGGTCAGGCGGGCGCCGCGCCGGCTGCGCACCATCGCCTTGAAGGCCTCGTGGATGTCGGCCTGGATCGATTTCAGATGGGCGACCCCATCCTCCTGCTCCGGCGAGAAGGGGTCGAGCAGCGCCTTCTTGTCGCCGGCGGTGTAGAGCCGACGCTCGATGCCGTGCCGCCCGAGCAGCTCGTGCAGGCCGAAGCCGGCGGAGACGACGCCGATCGAGCCGACGACCGAGCTTTCGTCCGCCCAGATCTCGTCGGCGGCGCAGGCCAGCCAATAGCCGCCGGAGGCCGCCGCGTCCTCGCAGAAAGCCAGCACCGGCAGCGTCTTCTCCTCGGCGAGGTCGCGGATGCGCTTGGCGATCAGCGCCGACTGCACCGGCGACCCGCCCGGCGAGTTGACGATCAGCGCCACCGCCGCCTGCCCCTTGGGCGCGAAGGCCCGTTCCAGGATCGGGGCGATTCCGGCCAGCGTCAGGCCGGGGCGGAGGGCGCCGCCCTGGCCGATGACGCCGGACAGGCGGACGACGGACACCAGCGGCCCGGCGTTGCGCCAGGGGCCGAAGGGGAGTTTCGCGAGAAGCGGTTTCAGGCTCATGCCGCGACAGATGGTGTGGCGCCGCCGCTCTGTCAAAGCTCCAGCGCGGCGGCGTCGCGCAGAATCCGCTCGGCGGCGGCGGTGTAGCGCCCGTCGGCCTCGTGGATGACGACCCCCGCGGTCAGCCGGGCCGGCGACCGCAGGCCCTTGCGGGCGGCGACCAGCACCCGCCTGGCCTCCTGCCCGGCCTTCGGCCACAGCGGCACGACGACCAGCGCGCCGAAGCGCGGGCGCAGCGCCTCCAGGATGTCGTCGAGCCGGTCGGCGCGGTGGACCAGCGTGACGGCGCCGCGCGGCTTCAGCATGGCGTCGGCGAAGCGCAGCCAGTCGGGCAGCCGGGCGTTTCCCTCGACGTTGGCGGCGGCTTTCCAGGCGTCGGGCGGGCGGCTGGCGGCGTCGGCGCGCAGATAGGGAGGATTCATCATCACCCGGTCGAAGGAACCGGGGCCCAAAATCTCCGGCGGGGCCAGCAGGTCGCCCTCGACGATGGCGACGCGGCCCTCCAGCCCGTTCAGCGCGGCGTTGCGGCGGGCGAAGCCGGCGGCGTCGGCGCGCTGTTCCAGCCCGACCACCGCCGTTTCCGGCACGCGCGCCGCGAGGCACAGGGCGGCGGCCCCGGTGCCGGTGCCGGCGTCCAGCACCCGCTCGCCGGGCCGCGCGGCGGTGACGGCGGCCAGGAACACCGGATCGATGGCGGCGCGGTAGCCGCCCTCGGGCTGGAGCAGCCGGACGCGCCCGCCCAGCAGGAAGTCGGCCGGATCGTCCGCCGGGTCGTTCGCCGGATCGTTCAGGGCATGACTCACGACTCGCCCGCCTCGCGCAGGACGCGCAGCGCCTGGACCAGATCCTCCTCGGCGACCATCAGGCGGCGGGGGATGGCGCCGATCGAGCCCTCCAGCACGCTGGTGTGGGTGTCGAGCACCACCGCCGCGATTCCGGCGTCGGCGAGCAGCGCCGTCAGCCAGGACAGCCGCACGGGATCGGTTGTGCGCAGGATTTCTCTCATCGACGTGACAAAAAGCGGGGGCTTGCGGGCTTGACCGAAGAGGCTAGGCCGTTATGCTCCCTACCGCAATTCCTGGCGTCAATCACCTGTGGAGTCGACCTTGGCGGTCGTGACCAACTTCGAGCCGAAACGGCGCAAGTCTACCCCGCTCGACGACCTGACCGCTCTGGTGGCCGAGGACCTCAGCGCCGTCAACGACATCATCCTCCAGCGCATGCAGTCGCAGGTCGAGCTGATCCCGCAGCTCGCCGGCTACCTGATCGCGGCGGGCGGCAAGCGGCTGCGCCCCGTGCTGACGCTGGCGGCGGCCAACCTGTGCGGCTACGGCGGCGAGCATCACCGGCTGCTGGCGGCGGTGGTGGAATTCATCCACAGCGCCACCCTGCTGCACGACGACGTGGTCGACGAGAGCGACCTGCGGCGCGGGCTGGCCTCGGCCAACGCGGTGTTCGGCAACAAGGCCAGCGTGCTGGTCGGCGACTTCCTCTTCTCCCGCGCCTTCGAGATGATGGTGGAGGTGAAGTCGCTCGACGTGCTGCGCATCCTGTCGGGCGCCTCGGCCATCATCGCCGAGGGCGAGGTGCTGCAACTGCGCACCACCAACGACACCGAGACCAGCGAGCAGGCCTATCTGGAGGTCATCAAGGGCAAGACGGCCGAGCTGTTCGCCGCCGCCTGCCGTGTCGGCGCCGTCGTCGCCGAGCGTCCCCAGGCCGAGGAACTGGCGCTCTACGATTACGGAATGAATCTGGGCATCGCCTTCCAGCTCGTCGACGACGTGCTGGACTATTCGGCGCTCCAGGCCAAGCTGGGCAAGACAGTCGGCGACGATTTCCGCGAGGGCAAGATCACCCTGCCGGTCGTGCTCGCCTTCCGGCGCGGCAACGACGAGGAGCGGGCCTTCTGGCGCCGCACCATGGAGGAGCTGGACCAGAAGGACGGCGACCTGGAGCGCGCGCAGGAGCTGATGGCCCGCCACAACGCGCTGAAGGACACCGTGGAGCGCGCGCGCCACTACGGATCGATCGCCCGCGACAGCCTCGGTCTGTTCGCCGACAGCCCGATCAAGCGCGCCCTGCTGGAAGTCATTGATTTCGTGATCGATCGGGATTTCTGAGGCACGCGTATTTTTTTCGCCGCGTGACGCTTTTTTGCGTTGCGCCCCTCGGCGGGACCGCCTATAAACCCGGCCACCGGCGGACGACACCAAGCCCGCCGGTGACCTGAACGGAGTGTAGCTCAGCCTGGTAGAGCACTGCTTTCGGGAGGCAGGGGCCGGAGGTTCGAATCCTCTCACTCCGACCAGCAAGGACAAGGGCTTCTGGAGAAATCCAGAAGCCCTTCGTCGTTTCCGGGCCGTGATTCCGGACGCGGGCCGGAGGCCCGTGTCGGGCGGCTGTTCCGTCAGGCCGCGGCGCGCGCCCGCATCGCCCGCAGATAGTCCCGCACGCGCGCGTCCCGCCACGCGTTGTCCATCGCCCGTCCTTCCGCCCGTGCCAGCCGGCAGGCGGCGACCGCCTCGGCGCGGCCGTCGGCTTGCGGGCGCAGATCGTCGGGCAGGCTGGCCAGCAGGGCGTCCGCCACCTCGGCCGGCGGCGCCGGCCCGTCGCGCAGCCACGCCTCGGCCTCCTGGAAGCCGTCGCGGCCCATCAGCGCGATCATGTAGTCACAGGCCGACTGGAAGGCGGGCAGCAGCCGGCCGGGACTGGCCGACACCATCGGCAGCAGCGGCGCCAGCGACGGCGCCAGATGGTTGGCGTAGACCGTGGCGCCCCAATAGAGCGCGGCGGTCTCGCGGAAATGGGCGAGGTCGCGCACCGGGACCAGGCCGGACCCGGCGATCGGCAGGATCTCGACCTTGGGCTTGGTCACGACGACCGTGTCGTTGGAGACGTCGACGTAGAGGCCGCCGAACTGGAGCGCGTTCTGGAAGTAGCGCCCGCGCAGCACGCCCCAGACGGTGCGGACCATCCCGCCGGCCGCGACGAAATCGCGGATGGCGCGGTCCATGGCGTTGGCCGGCCGCGCCACCCGCTCCGCCAGCCGCGCGAACAAGTGGTTGTTGATCTCCTCGCAGCGGCCGTAGGGGTAGGGTTGGCCGGCCGCCTTCGGCAGGCGGGGGGCCAGCGCCGCGTCGGTCTCCGCCCGCAGGGTCAGGAAGTAACGCATCAGCCGGTCGGTGCGGAAACTCAGGAAGCGGTCGGTCAACGCCACCTGCCGCGCCGTCACCGGGGCGATTTCCTGGGGCAGCAGCGGAGGCGTCATCGTTCACCGGCATCGGGGAGGGGGCGGGGCGGGTCGCCTCATCATAGGGCGGGCGGTGGACGGGGGAAACCGCCCGCGCGGCGGCGTATCCTGCGCCCTGCGCCCTGCGCCCTTACCCGGCCGGGCCGTTGGGCAGGTCGTGGAAATCGTTGGCCGTCACCGCCCCGCCGGTCGCCTCGGCGATGCGGGCCATCACGCGGGGGCGCGGCACGCGCTGGCCGTGGCGGTAGCGGTTGACCGCCGCCTGGCTGGTGCCGATCAGGGCGGCGAAGGCCTCTTCCTTGGTGGCGGTGCGGGTGAGCCAGTCGTCGAGCGTCATGCCGCAACGGTTTAACCCATGCCGGTTTTTGCACGCAAGCGGATTGGCATGGCGGGTTGGACTTTTTCAAACCGATCCGGTATGAAGGAGCCATGTCCACGATGCGCGAATTGCGGCAGGCCGCCGGGCTGAGCCAGGAAAAGCTGGCCGAGCTGGCGGGAACCTCGCAGCCGCAGATCAACAAGCTGGAGACCGGCCAGCGCAAGATGACCGTCGACTGGGCGGTCAAGCTCGCCCAGCCGCTGGGCGTCGAGCCGACCGTGCTGCTCGGGCTCGACCCGGCGCCGCCGGCCGCCGCACCCGCGCGTCCGCGCACGGCCCCGCCGCCGCTGCTCCGGCCCATGCCGTCGCCTCCGGCGGCCGTCGCCGAGCCGATGCCGGTGCGCGCGGCGGCGCGCGGCGGGGTGGACCAGGAGATGTTCCTGGAGGACGGTCCGATCGACTGGGTCGCCAAGCCGGACTATCTGAAGAACGCGCGCGATCCCTACGCGATGTATGTGGTCGGCGAGTCGATGATGCCGCGCTTCCGGCCGGCCCAGCTTCTGCACGTCAACCCCCACAAGCCGCCAGCGGCCGGGTCCGGGGTGGTGGTGGTCAAGCGCAGCAAGGCGGTGCTGGTGAAGGAGTTCGTGCGCCGCCTGCCCGACGGCATCGTTCTGCGCGAATACCAGCCGGACGACCGCGAATTCACCGTCGCCGACACCGAGCTGGACACCATCCACACGGTCGTCGGCCTCCAGGAGCCCTGACCGGACACCGTTTCGGTATAGGGTTGTTATGGATTTAAAAGTCCATTTTGGACTAATCCTTGGGCGTCGCACACAACGAGAGCCAAGGAGACACCGACATGGCCCAACCCCACCCGCGCTTCTTTCCCGGCCCCATGCGCGGCCGTCTGGACAGCTTCACCGAACGGGGCGCGCGGGAGATCGCGCGGCGCATCCGCTCCGCCTGGGAGAAGGCCGGCTGGGATGTGGAGGTCCGCGTCGAGCGCATCTCCAGCGAGGAGATCGGCGACGGCCGCAGCATGGCCCACTTCACCGTGCGCAGCGATCTGGTCAACGGCATGGCCCAGCGCCGGCTGGGGGCGTAAAAAAGGCCGGACGCCCGGGGTGAGGCGTCCGGCCATGTTGCGGGGAATCGGGGGCGTGATTCCCCGCCGGGGCAACCGCTCTGCCCTCAGCCCTTACGCGGCCACCGACTCCAGCGCCGGATAGTCCGTGTAGCCCTTGGCGTCGCCGCCGTAGTAGCTGCCGCGGTCCGGCTCGTTCAGCGCCGCGTCGCGCTGGAAGCGGACCGGAAGGTCCGGGTTGGAGATGAACGCCTCGCCGAAGCTGATGGCGTCCGCGGCGCCCGCCGCCAGCGCCGCGTCGGCGTCGGCGCGGCTGTAGCCGCCGTTCAGGATGAAGGGACCCTTGTAGGCCGCGCGCAGGGCCGCCGCGACGTGCGGGGCGCCGTCGGGCGGGGCCATGTGGTGGCCGGGCCGGCCTTCGATGACGTGCAGATAGGCGAGGCCGAACGGGTTGAGCGCCTTGGCGACGCTGAGGAAATGCGCCGCCGGGTCGCTGTCGCCCATGTCGTTGAAGACGCCGGTCGGCGACAGGCGCACGCCGATGCGGTCGGCGCCGACGGCGTGCGCCGTGGCTTCCAGGATCTCCAGCAGGAAGCGGGCGCGGTTCTCGACGCTGCCGCCGTAGCGGTCGGTCCGCCGGTTGGTGCGGTCGCGCAGGAACTGGTCGATCAGATAGCCGTTGGCGGCGTGGATCTCGATGCCGTCCAGCCCGGCGTCGAACACCGCGCGCTTGGCGGCGTCGGCGAAATGGCGGACCAGCACCGGGATCTCGTCGGTCTCCAGGGCGCGCGGCACCGGGAAGGGCTGCATGCCCTGGCCGGTGTAGAGCTCGCCCTTCGCGGCGACCGCCGAGGGCGCCAGCGGGGCGGCGCCGTTCGGCTGGAACAGCGGGTGCGAGATGCGCCCGACATGCCAGAGCTGGGTCACGATGCGGCCGCCGGCGGCGTGCACCGCCTCCGACACCGCGCGCCACGCCAGGGTCTGGGCGTCGGTGTGGATGCCGGGGGTGTTGGGGTAGCCCTGGGCGGTGTCGCAGACCTGGGTGGCCTCGGTGATGATCAGGCCGGCCGAGGCGCGCTGCGCGTAGTATTCGGCGGTCAGCGCGTTCGGGCAGTTGCCGGCGCCGGCGCGGCTGCGGGTCATCGGGGCCATGATGACCCGGTTCGGCAGTTCGATGGCGCCCAGGCGCAGGGGCGTGAACAGGTCGGGGGTGTCGGTCACGGACTGGGACATGGCGGCGTGCTCGCTCTTGTATGTATGTGGGTACATACATGCCTGATCCGCTCGCCCTTGTCAAGTATGCGCCTGCGTACTTATTATCAAGACAGCGGGGAGGCTTCCGGTCCCCCGGCTGGCCCTCCGGGCCGGCTTCTTGAAGGACGGCCCCAAAGGGGTTGGAGGATGGGTGTTTTGGACGGGACTGATTCGACGGCCGATCCCTGTTGCGGCGAGAGCGGCTCGCGCAAGCGCGACCGCGAGGCGACGAAGGGCGCGCTGCTCGACGCCGCCAAGATGGTGTTCGCCGAGCGCGGGTTCGACGCGGCGACGACCCGCGAGATCGCCGGGCGGGCGGGCGTCAACGAACAGCTCATCCAGCGCTATTTCTCCGGCAAGAGCGGCCTGCTGCTGGCGGTGGTCGAGCATTACTGGCGGGAAGAGGCGGGCGGCTGCGACCTGCCGCCGCCGGCCGACGACATCGAGACCGACCTCGCCGGCTTCCTGCACGCGCAGTTGAAGCACAGCTGGCAGTGCCGCGATTTCACGCGGGTGGTGCTGGCGCGCGCGCTGGTCGATCCGGCCATCGCCGACGAGATGGCGCGCACCCTGTCGGAAAGCCGCATCCCCTGCCTGCTCAAGCGGCTCGAAACCCTGCGCGACCGTGGCGCCATCGCCGCCGACGCCGACCTCGCCAACGTGGCCGCCGGCATCGCGACGCTCAGCTTCGGGCTGGGCTTTCTCGATCAGGTGGTGTTCGGGCGCGACGGCGACCGGGTCTGCGCCATCGTCCGCACGCTGGCCCACACCATCGCGCACGGGCTGACGCCCCGCGATTGAGGCGGGGCGGGCGCTCTATTCGGCGGCGGCGCGGGCGGCGGCCCGGTGGGTGCTGAGGGCGTCGGCCGAGAAGACCAGCAGCGCCAGCCAGATGCAGCCGAAGGCCAGCGCGTGGGTGGTGGTGAAGGGCTCGCCATAGACCAGCACGCCCAGCAGAAGCTGGCAGGTCGGGCTGAGATATTGCAGCACCCCGACGGTGGACAGCTTCAGCCTCGCGGCGCCGATCATGAACAGCACCAGCGGCACGGCGGTGACCGGGCCGGCCAGCACCAGCAGCAGGCTGCCGCCGGCCGTGTGGCCGAAGGACCCGCCGCCGCCCAGCCACAGCAGATAGGCCAGCGCGGCCGGCAGCAGCAGCAGGGTTTCCACCAGCAGCCCGATCACCGGGTCGATCGCCGCCTTCTTGCGGACCAGCGCGTAGAAGCCGAAGGACAGCGCCAGGGCCAGCGCCACCCAGGGCACCGCGCCATGGGCGGCCACCAGGATGGCGACGGCCAGCCCGGCGATGGCGACGGCGGCGAGCTGGCGCCGGTTCAGCCGCTCGCCCAGGAAGACCACGCCGAGCAGCACGTTGACCAGCGGGTTGATGTAGTAGCCGAGGCTGGCCTCGACCAGCCGGTTCTGGCCGATCGCCCAGATGAAGGTGGTCCAGTTGGTGGTGACCAGCAGCGTGCTGACCAGGAAGATGCCGAGCCGCCGCCAGTTCCCCACCGCGGCGGCGATGGCCGCCGGCCCCTTGAGGGCGAGCACGCCGAGGCCGACCAGCACGACGGTCCAGACGACGCGGTGGGCGACGATCTCCACCGGGCCGATGCCGCCCAGCAGCTTGAAATAGACCGGGTTGGCCAGCCCCCAGACCAGGAAGGAGACGATCACCGCCACGAAGGCGGACGCCGTCGAGGTTTCGGTCGCGGGAGCGCTGGAGGATGTGGCCATGCCGTCCGTGTAGCACACAATTTGGGCAGGCCGGCAGCGCGGCGCCGAACATGGCCGGGCTGCGTGGTGGGCATGTCGCTCGCGGAACGGGAACCGGCGGCCGGTCTGCGCGCGCCGTTCGACGCGATGCCCGCCCAGCAGAAAGCCCCGCCGAAGCGGGGCTTTCCGTTTTTCGCGAGCGGAGGGTGGCGATCAGGCGGCGACGCCGGTCGCGATGCCCTTCTCGCTCAGCAGGCTTTGCAGCTCGCCGCTCTCGTACATCTCGCGCACGATGTCGCAGCCGCCGACCAGCTCGCCCTTGACGTAGAGCTGCGGGAAGGTCGGCCAGTTCGAGTATTCCTTCAGGCCCTGGCGCAGGCCCGGATCCTCCAGGATGTTGATGCCCTTGAACTTCACGCCCACATGGCTCAGCACCTGGACGACGGCGGCGGAGAAGCCGCATTGCGGGAACACCGGGGTGCCCTTCATGTAGAGCACGACATCGCTGCTGCCGAGATCCTGCTTGATGCGCTCGACGACGTTCTGATCGACCATGACTTCAAACCCTCTCTGAATGATGCCGACGACGATGCAACAGGTCGTGGGCGCTTGTCGTGTGATGTCTCACGCGTTGTCCGGAACGGCGGTGGTCAGGGCGAGCGCGTGCAGCTCGCCGCCCATCTTCCCCTGGAGGGCGGCGTAGACCATCTGGTGCTGCTGCACCCGGCTCTTGCCCTTGAAGGCCGCCGAGGTGACGAGGGCGGCGTAGTGGTCGCCGTCGCCGCGCAGGTCGGCGATCTCGACCGCCGCGTCGGGGATGCCTTCCTTGATGAGCTGTTCGATCGTGGCGGCTTCCATCGCCATGGTGTGTCCTCGCTCTGTTCGGGATGCGCCCCGCCCGGGCCGTTCTGGGCAAAGAGAGTAGGGTGGGGGGCCGTGTTTGTCACCTGTCCGCGTCGGTTTTCCACGGCTCGGCAGGCTTGCGTTACGCAAAAGGCCGCCATGCCCGGTTCGACGCGGGCATGGCGGCCTGAAAGTGGGGTTAGATCCCCCGGTCGGCTTACAGCTCGGCCGACATGTAGTCGGGCAGCCAGCTCTCGTTGACGGTTTTCAGGCGCGTCAGCGGGACGATGTCGCCGTTGCGGTCCGACAGCGAGGCGCCGCGCGTCTCGCCCAGCACCGCCACCGGCACGCCGGCCGCCTTGGCCTTCTCCTGGACCTTGGCCGCGACGTCCGGGCGGACCGCCAGCACGTAGCGGCCCTGGTCCTCGCCGAACAGGGCGCGCGGGTGCGCGCCGTCCAGGCCGGTCAGGTGGGCGCCGATGCCGCCGGCCAGCGCCATCTCGGCGATGGTGACGATCAGGCCGCCGTCGGCGACGTCGTGGCTCGACACCACCAGACCCTCGCGGATCAGGCCGCGCACGAAATCGCCGTTGCGGCGCTCGACGGCGAGGTCGACCGGCGGGGGCGGACCCTCCTCGCGGCCGAGGATTTCGCGCAGGAACAGCGACTGGCCGATGTGGCCGCCCTGGGCGTTGGTCGCCGCGCCGACGCCGAGGATGACGTCGCCCTCGTTCTGGAAGGCGATGCCGACCGCGATCATCGCGTCGGGCAGGGTGCCGACGCCGCCGATGGCCGGGGTGGGGAGGATCGCCTCGCCGTTCGTCTCGTTGTAGAGCGAGACGTTGCCCGAGACGACCGGGAAGTCGAGCGCCTTGCAGGCCGCGCCGATGCCCTGAACGGCGCCGACGAACTGGCCCATGATCCGCGGCTTCTCGGGGTTGCCGAAGTTCATGTTGTCGGTGATGGCGAGCGGCAGCGCGCCCACGGCCGACAGGTTGCGCCACGCCTCGGCGACCGCCTGCTTGCCGCCCTCGACCGGGTCGGCGAGGCAGTAGCGGGGCGTGCAGTCGGTGGTGATCGCCACCGCCTTGGTCTGGCCCGGCACGCGGACGACCGCCGCGTCGGCCTGGCCCGACATGAAGCGGGTGTCGCCGCCGACGAGGCTGTCATACTGCTCCCAGATCCAGCGCTTGGAGGCCAGATCGGGGCAGGCGAACAGTTTCGCCAACGTGTCGCCGAGCGGGGCGTCGTAGCCGTCGAACACGCTGTCCGGCACTTCCGCGGCGGCCGGGGTCGGCTCCCACGGGCGGTCGTATTCGGGGGCGGCGTTGGAGACCGGGGCGATCGGCATGTCGCACCAGGTCTCGCCGTACATCTTGATGACGAGGTTGCCGGTGTCGGTCAGGTGGCCGATGACGGCGAAGTCCAGCTCCCACTTGTCGAAGATGGCCTTCGCCACCTCCTCGCGGCCGGGCTTCAGGATGATCAGCATGCGCTCCTGGCTTTCGGAGAGCATGATCTCGTAGGGCGTCATCGCCTCTTCGCGCATCGGCAGGCTGTCGAGCGCCAGCTCGATGCCGAGACCGCCCTTGCCGGCCATCTCGACCGAGGAGGAGGTCAGGCCGGCGGCGCCCATGTCCTGGATGGCGACGATGGCGTCGGTCTCCATCAGCTCCAGGCAGGCCTCGATCAGCAGCTTCTCGGTGAAGGGGTCGCCGACCTGCACGGTCGGGCGCTTCTCCTCCGAATCCTCGGTGAACTCGGCCGACGCCATGGTGGCGCCGTGGATGCCGTCGCGGCCGGTCTTGGAGCCGACATAGACGACCGGGTTGCCGATGCCGGCGGCGGCCGAATAGAAGATCCGGTCGGCTTTGGCGACGCCCACGGTCATCGCGTTGACCAGGATGTTGCCGTTGTAGGCCGGGTGGAAGTTGGTCTCGCCGCCGACGGTGGGGACGCCGACGCAGTTGCCGTAGCCGCCGATGCCCGACACGACGCCGGCCACCAGATGGCGGGTCTTCGGGTGGGAGGGATCGCCGAAGCGCAGCGCGTTCATGTTGGCGATGGGCCGGGCGCCCATGGTGAACACATCGCGCAGGATGCCGCCGACGCCGGTCGCGGCACCCTGGTAGGGCTCGATGTAGGACGGGTGGTTGTGGCTCTCCATCTTGAAGATGACGGTGTCGCCGTCACCGATGTCGACCACGCCGGCGTTCTCGCCGGGGCCGCAGATCACCTGCGGGCCGGTGGTCGGCAGCGTCTTCAGCCACAGCTTGGAGGATTTGTACGAGCAGTGCTCCGACCACATGACCGAGATGATGCCCATCTCGGTGAAGGTCGGGACGCGGCCGAGGATCTCCAGCGCGTTGTTGTATTCCGCCTCGGACAGGCCGAACTCGCGGGCCAGTTCGAGAGTGACGGGGCGCTCCTGCGCCCGGGTAGCTTCCGCGCTCACGACAGGGCCTCCACCAGACCATCGAACATCGGCTTGCCGTCGGTGTTGCCGTGCAGGCCCTCCACCGCGTCTTCCGGGTGCGGCATCAGGCCGAGCACGGTGCGCTTGGCGTTGAAGATGCCGGCGATGTCGGACACCGAATGGTTCGGGTTGCCGCGCGGGTCGGCGCGAGAATCATCGGCGACGTAGCGGAAGGCGACCTGGCCCTCGCCGTCCAGCCGCCTGACCGTCTCGGCGTCGGCCCAGTAGTTGCCGTCGCCGTGGGCGACCGGGTAGCGCACGATCTGGCCCTTGGCGTATTTCGCCGTGAAGGGGCTGTCGGTGTTCTCCACCCGCAGATGCTGGACGCGGCAGACGAACTTCAGCCCGCCGTTGCGCATCAAGGCACCCGGCAGCAGCCCGGCCTCGGTGATGATCTGGAAGCCGTTGCAGACGCCGAGCACCCGCACGCCCTGATCGGCCCGCGCCTTCACCTCGCGCATGATCGGCGAATGCGCCGCCATGGCGCCGGAGCGCAGGTAATCGCCATAGGAGAAGCCGCCGGGCACGACGATCAGGTCGACCTTGGGCAGTTCGGTGTCGCGGTGCCAGACCAGATGCGGCTTGGTTCCGCTGGCGGCCTCCAGCGCGGCGACGGCGTCGCGTTCGCGGTTGGAGCCGGGGAAAACGACGATCGCGGCCTTCATGGGGCGGTCAAAATCCGGCGTCGTGGGGGGAGATGTTCGGGCCGGACACTAAGGCCGCCGCCCCGGCAAAGCAAGGGCGGCGGTCCCCCGGACGCCTCCGGTCAGCCTTGATCCGGCCGCGTCACTGGGTCGGCGCGTCCTCTTCCGGGTAGGCGGTGATGTGGTGCAACGACAGGTCGGCGCCGCGATACTCCTGCTCCTGGTCCAGGCGGATGCCGACGACCGCCTTCAGCAAGCCATAGACCGCGAGGCCGGCGGCGAAGCCGAAGCCGGCGCCGCCCAGCGTGCCGACGGCCTGCGAGGCGAGCGACACGCCGCCGAGCCCGCCCAACGCCTCCTGCCCGAACACGCCGGCCAGCAGGCCGCCGGTCAGGCCGCAAAGCCCGTGCAGCGGCCAGACGCCCAGCACGTCGTCGATCTTCCAGTCGATCTGGCACTTGTTGAAGGCCCAGACGAACAGCAGCCCGGCGATCCCGCCGGTGATCAGCGCGCCCAGCGGGTGCATGACGTCCGACCCGGCGCAGACCGCGACCAGCCCGGCGAGCGCCCCGTTGTGGACGAAGCCCGGATCGGTGCGGCTGATGACCAGCGAGGTGACGATGCCGCCGACCATCGCCATCAGCGAGTTGAGCGCGACCAGACCCGACACGCCGTCGAGCGCCTGGGCGCTCATCACGTTGAAGCCGAACCAGCCGACGCACAGCACCCAGGCGCCGAGCGCCAGGAAGGGGATGTTCGACGGCGGGATGGCGATCAGCGAGCCGTTGGCCCGGTAGCGGCCGCGCCGGTTGCCGAGATGCAGCACGGCGCCCAGCGCCACCCAGCCGCCGAAGGCGTGGACCACCACCGAGCCGGCGAAATCGTGGAAGGGCTGGCCGAACGCTTCGGTCATCCAGGCTTGCAGGCCGAAGCGGCTGCCCCAGACGGTACCCTCGAGCAGCGGGTAGAACAGCGCGATCAGCGCGACGGTCGCGCCCATCTGCGGCCAGAAACGGGCGCGCTCGGCGATGCCGCCCGACACGATGGCCGGCACGGCGGCGGCGAAGGTCGCCAGGAAGAAGAACTTCACCAGATCGTAGCCGTAGGCGGCGAAGCCGGCGCCGCCCTTGCCGACCAGCGTCTTGGCGTCGGCGAAGAAATCCACGCCGTAGGCGACGGTGTAGCCGATCAGGAAATAGGCGAGCGTGGACATGGCGAAATCGGAGAGGATCTTCACCAGCGCGTTGACCTGATTCTTGCGGCGGACCGTGCCGACCTCCAGCAGGGCGAAGCCGCAATGCATCGCCAACACCATCACCGCGCCGATCAGGACGAACAGAACGTCGCCCCCGGTTCTTGCCGTGTCCATATGCGCAAACTTTCAGCATTTTGCCTAAATTTCAGGCAATCTGCTAACAGATTAGGCGAATAGGTGCAAGCGCGGAATTGCCTCCGGGCTGGGCAGGCTGCGGAAAGGCAGCGCAAAGCGCGGGCAAACCCGTGTGGGGCTGTCCGTTCCTTGCGCAAGAAGAATGCCAAGTGGTGAAGGCGTGGGCGGGGGAAGGGGGCGTAGACACCAAGAAGCCCCTCTCCCCTTGCGGGAGAAGGGCTTTTTCGTTCTGGGAGGAGTGGGAAGGCCGCTCAGTCGCCGTTCAGCCGGCCGGCCCAATCCTCGACCGCGCTCCGCTCCAGCCGGCGTTCGGCGAGCGTCTTCCAACTCCGCGCCAGGGCCGGCAGGGCGGCCATCTCGGCCAGCGCCGCGCGGTCCATCGTGTCGACGTACAGCACCCGCAGCAGCCGGGCGAGCGGCCAGCCGGGGCAAGGGCGCTCGACCAGGGTCAGCCGGTCGCCGGGGCCGATGGCGCCCTCATCGATGACGCGATAGTACCAGCCGGTGCGCGCTGTGGTCTGCACGCGCTTTGCCATGTCGGGCACGCCGAAGCGGTGGTTGAGCTTCCAGCAGGGCTGGCGGGCCTGCGCCACCTCCAGCAGGGCGGTGCCGGCGCGCAGCCGGTCGCCCAGGCAGATATCGGCTTCGGTGACGCCCCGCGTCGAGAGGTTCTCGCCGAAGGCGCCGGGCGTGCCGAGCAGCGGCAGATCCTCGCCGAGATCGTCCCGCCACGCGGCGTGGTGGTCGAGCGGGTAATGGTGGATCGCCTTGTCCGGCCCGCCATGGACCCGGCGGTCGGCCTGCTCGTCGTCGAGGAAGCCGTTGACGCCGACGGCGCGCGGGCCGTCGACCGGCGTCTTGCCGATGGCGCTGGTGCGGCCGGGCGGCCCGAAGGGCACGGCCTTGCCGAGCAGGACGGTCGAAATGGTCAGGTCGATCATCGTGGCTTCCGCGCTTGTTCCCGCGCCTGCTCCTGCAAGGCGACGTAATGGTGCCAGACCAGCCGGGCGGCGATGGTCCGGTGGGGGCGCCAGGGCTCGGCGACCGCCAGCAACTGCTTGGCCGTCGGCTTGTCGGGCCAGCCCTTCAGCCGCTGCACGCCGAGCTGGATCGCCAGATCGCCGATCGGCCAGATGTCCGGCCGGTCCTGCGCCGCCATCAGATAGACCTCGGCGGTCCAGCGGCCGATCCCCTTCAGGGCGACCAGCGCCGCGATCGCCTCCTCGTCCGGCAGGGCGTGGACGGTGTCGAAATCCAGCCGCCCGCCCGTGACCGCCTCGGCCAGCCCACGGGCGTAGCCGATCTTCTGGCGCGAGAAGCCGCAAGCCCGCAGCGTGTCGTCGTCCAGCGCCAGGATGGCGTCCGGGGTGACGAGACCCCCGAGTCTCGTTTCCAGCTTCGCCCACAGCACGGCGGCGACCCGTGTGGAGAGCTGCTGCTCCATCACCATGCGCAGCAGGCCGGGAAAGCCGCCGGGGCGCGAGAAGTCGCGCACGGTCGGCCCGCCGACACGCAGGCATTCGGCGAAGATCGGATCGAGGGCGGCGAGATGGGCGACGGACATAAGGAACGGACCCATGCGAAAACAGGAAAGGCACGGAGAGGACCGTGAAGGGCGGACCCGCCGGGCATGCCGCCCGTCGGCCGTCCTCACGACCCCCTTCGTGCCTTCGCGTCGTCGTGGTGACGGATCACCAAGGCGGGCAGGCCCGGATCAGGCCACCAGCTCGATGGCGTAATCCTCGATCACGGTGTTGGCGAGCAGCTTGCCGCACATGGCTTCGACCTCCTTGCGGGCGGCCGCCTCGTCGGTGCTGCTGAGGGTGAGCTCGATCACCTTGCCGGCGCGGACGTCCTCGACGCCGTCGAAGCCCAGCGTGTGCAGCGCGTGCGCGATGGCCTTGCCCTGGGGATCCAGAACGCCGCGCTTGAGGGTGACGTGAACCTTCGCCTTCATCGGATTGTCCGCTCGCTTGGTGAAACAAAGAAGGGTTGCTGAAGAGTGGCTACTGGAGGGTCTTGGGGCCCTTGACGTCGCTCGGACCGCCTTCCGGCAGGATGCCGAGGCGCCGCGCGACCTCCTGGTAGGCTTCCTCGACGCGGCCGAGATCCTGGCGGAACCGGTCCTTGTCGAGCTTCTCGTTGGTCTTGACGTCCCACAGGCGGCAATTGTCCGGGCTGATCTCGTCGGCCAGGACGATGCGCATCTCCTCGTTCTCCCACAGCCGGCCGAACTCCAGCTTGAAGTCCACCAGCTTCAGCCCGATGCCGAGGAAGAGGCCCGAGAGATAGTCGTTCACGCGGAGCGACAGCGCCACCATGTCGTCGAGATCCTGGGGAGCCGCCCAGCCGAAGGCGGTGATGTGCTCCTCCGAGACCATCGGATCGTGGAGTTCGTCCGACTTGTAGTAGTACTCGATGATCGAGCGCGGCAGCGGCGTGCCTTCCGGGATCCCGAAGCGCTGCGACAGCGAGCCGGCGGCGACGTTGCGCACGACCAGCTCGATGGGGATGATCTCGACCTCGCGGACGAGCTGCTCGCGCATGTTCAGGCGGCGCACGAAATGCGTCGGCACGCCGATTTCCGACAGGCGGCTCATCAGATATTCGGAGATGCGGTTGTTCAGCACCCCCTTGCCGGTGATGACGCCCTTCTTCTGGTTGTTGAAGGCGCTCGCGTCGTCCTTGAAGTACTGCACCAAGGTGCCGGGTTCCGGTCCCTCGAACAGGACCTTCGCCTTGCCTTCGTAGATGCGCCGGCGTCGTGTCATCGTGTCATCGTCCAAATACGAGCGGACCGGACAAGTGAGCTTGCCGGTCCAGGAATGTGCCCTTGTGATATAGCAAGCCGGCCGGGGGAACACAACGACACCGGTTCCCCGCCCGGTACGGGTCAGTCCAGCGCGACGGGAACGAAGGGGGTCTCGTGCGGCCGGCCGGCGGCGAAATGCCAGATCGGATCCAGCTCGGGCCGCTCGGCCGAGGGCAGGGCGATCAGCGCGCTCGACACCGTGCCGAAGCCCATGGGCAGGCGGAAATCCATGGCGCCGCGCTCGCCGCGCTCGCCCTCCCAGATGCGGCTGCCCAGCAGTTCCGGCCAGCCGCCCCAGCCGAAGGCCGCCGCGTCCTCGGCGCCGGTCGTCGGCGGTTCGGCGTGCGCGAACAGGGGGCGGTAGAGGGCGATGCGCGAATCCTCCGCCTCGTCGTCGAGGTCGAAGGCGGTGATCATGTGGACGCCCTCCGGGATCGCGATCACCTCCGGCCGGTTGCGCGCCGAGGGGCCGCGGTGGCTCAGCAGATAGGCGTCGCGGTTGTCGGCCAGCACGAGGTTGAAGGGCCGGTAGGCGCGGGTGTCGAGGTCGGCCAGCGAGCGGGCCGCATCAAGGGCGTCGGCGTGGTCGAGCGCGTCGAGCACCAGCTCGCCGCGCGACCGCTTGCCGGTCTCCGGCCCCAGCGTGCCGTGACGGTTGAGGATGCCGGCGACCAGCCCCTCGTCGTTCAGCCCGAGCCAGGAGCCTCCGGCCAGCTCGTCCAGCCCGGCGACGAGATTCGGGCGGTCCGGCCAGTGGCGCGCCGGGGCCTTCCAGGGCCGGCCGGCCATCTCGTCGCGGTTGGCGCCGACGACCAGCGGCCAGGTTGCGCCGGGCCGCCGCAGGAGGATGACGCTGCACATGTCGCACCTTGTCCTTCATGGTTCCCGAGGGCGTTTTCCCCAAGGGTATGGCGCCGCTCGACGGAATCTCCGCAGCAGGGGTGCGGCGGAACGGTGACGGCGGGGCCATCCCGGCTATATAATCCTTATACGGGAGCGAAAACCAATCCAAGGAGCCCGGGTCCCCATGACGACCTTCGACGATCGTGAAAAGGCTTTCGAGAACAAGTTCCAGCACGACGAGGACCTGCTCTTTCGCATCCGCATGCGGCGCGACAAGCTGGCCGGCCTGTGGGCCGCCGGCCTGATGGGGCTGGGCGGGGCCGAGGCCGAGGCCTACGCCCGGCAGATCGTCGAGGTGGACATCGGCACGCCGGGCCCGCACGACATCCGCGACCGGCTGGCCGCCGACCTGCACGCCAGGGGCGTCGACATCTCCGACCACCGGGTCGAGCGCGAGATGGGGCATCTGCTGGAGCTCGCCCGCCAGCAGGTCAACGCCGAGTGAGGCGGCCGCCGTCTGTCTGACGCGCCTGAACGTGAAAGGCCCGGTGCGGAGGACGCACCGGGCCTTCTTGTTGGAATTTGCGGCCGTGGATGCCCGGCACAAGGCCGGGCATGACGATGAGGGATTTTCCGCATGCCAAAACACGCATAGGATGCGTTGTCGAAGTGGTGGGGCATGGCATGCGTGGGGGCCGGGTCTATATTCTGACCAACCGTCCGAACGGGACCTTGTACGTCGGCGTCACCGGCAACCTCGCCCGCCGCATCTGGGGGCACCGGGAGGGAGCCATCGATGGCTTCACCAAGAGGCACGGCCTCAAGCGCTTGGTGCATGTCGAGCCTTATCCGGAGATCCAGACTGCGATCCAGCGTGAGAAGAACATGAAGCACTGGCCGCGTGCCTGGAAAGTCCAGTTGATTCTGGAAAACAATCCGGAATGGGCGGATTTGTACGATGGACTTGCTTGAGACCGGTTCGAAAGAATCCGCTCTGAATTACGGAGCGTCATGCCCGGACTTGATCCGGGCATCCACGGCCGCAAGCTTGGCAAACCGCCACAGCGTGGATGGCCGGGTCAAGCCCGGCCATGACGATCGAACGGCGACGAGCAGCCGCCGGTCAGCCCCTTACTCCCCGAAGACGCGCTTGAACACCGTGTCGACGTGCTTGGTGTGATAGGTCATGTCGAACATCGGGGCCAGCGTCTCGCGGCCGATGTGCTTGGCGACGTCGGCGTCGTTCGACAGCAGCTCCAGGAAGTTGCCGCCATGCTCCCACACCTGCATGGCGTTGCGCTGCACCGCCTTGTAGCTGTCCTCGCGGCTCATCCCGGCCTGGGTCAGGGCCAGCAGGACGCGCTGCGAGAAGACCAGCCCGCCCAGGTCGTCCAGGTTCTTCTGCATGCGCTCCGGATAGACCACCAGCTTCTCCATCATGCCGGTCAGGCGCATCAGGGCGAAGTCCAGCGTCACCGTCGCGTCGGGGCCGATCATGCGCTCGACCGAGCTGTGCGAGATGTCACGCTCGTGCCACAGCGCGACGTTCTCCAGCGCCGGGACGACGGCGGCGCGGACGATGCGGGCGAGCCCGGTCAGGTTCTCCGACAGCACCGGGTTGCGCTTGTGCGGCATCGCCGACGAGCCCTTCTGGCCGGGGTGGAAATACTCCTCGGCCTCGCGCACCTCGGTGCGTTGCAGGTGGCGGATCTCGGTCGCCAGATTCTCGACGCTCGACGCGATGACGCCCAGCACCGAGAAGTAGAAGGCGTGGCGGTCGCGCGGGATCACCTGGGTGGAGACCGGCTCCACCGCCAGGCCCAGCTTGGCGGCGACATGCTCCTCGACGCGCGGGTCGATGTTGGCGAAGGTGCCGACCGCGCCCGAGATGGCGCAGGTGGCGATGTCCTTGCGCGCCTGGACCAGACGCTCGCGGCCGCGCGCGAAGGCGGCGTAATGGCCGGCCAGCTTCAGGCCGAAGGTCGTCGGCTCGGCGTGGATGCCGTGGCTGCGGCCGATGGTGACGGTGTTCTTGTGTTCAAAGGCGCGGCGCTTCAGCGCGGCCAGCAGCTTGTCCATGTCCTCGAGCAGCAGGTCGGCGGCCTGCGTCATCTGCACCGCGAGGCAGGTGTCCAGCACGTCCGACGAGGTCATGCCCTGGTGGACGAAGCGCGCCTCCGGCCCGACATGCTCCGCGAGGTTGGTCAGGAAGGCGATGACGTCGTGCCGGGTCTCGCGCTCGATCTCGTCGATGCGGTCGATCTCCCACTTGCCGCGTTCCCAGACGGCGGCCGCCGCCTCCTTGGGGATGACGCCCAGCTCGGCCTGCGCGTCGCAGGCGTGCGCCTCGATCTCGAACCAGATGCGGAAGCGGTTCTCGGGCTCCCAGATGCGGGCCATTTCGGGGCGGGTGTAGCGGGGGATCATCGGCACTCTCCGAAGGATGCGGACCTGACGCGACAGGTTCGGGAACGACAGGCTTGGGGGGACGGACGCAGGGTCACGCGCGCGCGGACCATAACCGTGGAGCGCCCCGTTGCAAAGCCCCGCCAGGTCGATGCCGGGGTTCGGACGATTTTGCGCGAATTTGGTTAAATTTCCCGAACGGCTCCTTTCTGATCGAAGGGAATAAGCGCCTATCGACAGGCGAAGCGGAAACCGGGATGACGCCATCGTGCCGCGAGGTTTTCGGTCCGGCGCGGAACGATGCGAGGAATTCGGTCGGAAAATCGCGTGTCGGTCGTGCTTGCGCGCTGGCAGTTGCAGTCTTGCGAGCATTAAGCAAGAATTGCGGCGCGCGCTGGAGGAAGCCCCGATCCGCGCCTGAGGAGGGTTCCCCGTTGTCCGATCCCGTCGCCGAGTTGGTGCGCGAGCCGTCTCGCCCGTCCGACGAGGCCCGCCTGTACCGTCTGCAATTCCTCGCCTCGCTGACGCTGGTGACCGCCCTCGTCCTTGGGCTCGGCTTCTACTTCGTCTGGCAGCACTGGCTGGATTTCGAGAACGACCTGCGGCAGTCGGAGGCGCGCTATCTGCGCGAGCAGCGCCAGGCGCTGGAGCAGGAGGTGGAGAACGCCCGCTCCTACCTCGCCTACATGCGCTCGCGCACGGAACCGGCGCTGAAGGAGCAGATCCGCGGGCAGGTGGACGAGGCCTACGCCATCGCCCGTTCCGTTTACGAGCGGGAGAAGGACATCCTGCCGGCCGAATCGGTCCGTGAATCGATCAAGGAGACCCTGCGTCCCCTCCGCTTCGCCAACGGGCGCGGCTATTACTTCATCACCGACCTCGCCGGCGGCACGGTGTTGCAGCCGACGGAGCCGGCGCGCGAGGGGCGCTCGCCCTTCGCCGATCCCGATCCGGCCGTCGCCGCCGTGACGCGCGAGCTGTTGCGCGCCGCCCAGGATCCGACCGCGCGCGGCTTCGCCCGCTACCGCTGGCGCATGCCCGACGATCCCGACCGGGCGGTGGAGAAGCTGGCCTATGTCCGCCGCTTCGAGCCCTACGACTGGCTGATCGGCGCCGCCGATTCCGTCGGGGCGGTCGAGGCGCGGCTGCAACGGGAATCGCTGGAGCGGCTGCGCTCCTCCCGCTTCGGCGAGACCGGCTACGTCGGCGTGCTGCGCGAGGATGGGCAGGTGCTGCTGTCGCCCACCGCCCCGGCGTCGGAGGGCATGAACGCGCGCGACCTGCCCTGGGCGACCGAGCGCGATCTGGTGAGCCGTCTGCTGGAGATCGGCCGGCAGGGCGGCGGCGAGCTGCGCTACGACTGGGTGCATCCGGTCACCGGGCGGCCGACGCCGAAGATGGCCTATGTGTCGGCGCCGGGGATCTGGGGCTGGGTGCTGGTCGCCGGCTTCTACATCGACGATCTCGACGCGGCGATGGCGGAGCGGCGGGCCGAGATGCGGCGGGGCGTCGACCAGCGCGTGTGGACGACGGTCGGCATCCTCGGGCTGGCGCTGCTCGCCTCGGTCGGCGTGTCCTGGCTGGTGACCGGCTGGATCCGGCGCATCGTCGGCGCCTACCAGCTGCGCATGCGGCGCAGCGACAGCATGCTGCGCGAGCGGGCGAGGCAGCTCTACCTCGCCAACTTCTTCGTCGACCATGTGTCGGAGATCGTCGTGCTGGCCGACGCGCAGCTGCGCATCGCCTACGTCAACCCCTTCGGCTGCCGGGCGCTCGGCGGCCGGCTGGAGGATCTGGTCAAGGGGCAGGCCGACCTGTTGCAGCGCTTCGCCGCCGAGGGGGAGGGCGCCGCCGGCCATTACGAGACGGTCTACTACACCGCCGACGGCCGCGCCCTGGAGCTGGAGGTCACCGCCAGCCGCATCGCCTACGAGGGCGAGACCTACTATTCCGCCATCGCCCGCGACATCTCCGAGCGCAAGCGGGCCGAATGGGAGCTGCGCCTGTCGGCCAAGGTGTTCGACAACGCCGCCGAGGGCATGTTCGTCACCAACGAGCGCAACCTGATCGTCGCCGTCAACGACGCCTTCACCCGCATCACCGGCTACGGCCGGGAGGAGGCGATCGGCCGCGACCCGAAATTCCTGAAGTCCGACCGCCACGACTCGCGCTTCTTCGACGATCTGTGGGCGCAGCTCCGCGAGAACGGCCATTGGGCCGGCGAGGTCTGGAACACCCGCAAGAGCGGCGAGGTCTTTCCGGAATGGCTGAGCATCAAGGTGGTGCACAGCGAGGCCGGCGCCGTGGTCAACCACATCGCCGCCTTCACCGACATCACCGAGACCCGCGCCCAGGAGGAGCGCATCCGCCATCTGGCGCAGTACGATTTCCTGACCGACCTGCCGAACCGCTTCCTGCTGCGCGACCGGCTGGAGCGCGCGATGCTGGCGGCCAGCCGCCACGGCACCAAGGTCGGGCTGCTGTTCATCGACCTCGACCGCTTCAAGACGATCAACGACAGCCTGGGCCACCCGGTGGGCGACACGCTGCTGCGCGGGGTCGGCGCCCGGCTGCTCGGCACGGTGCGGGCCAGCGACACCGTCAGCCGCCAGGGCGGCGACGAGTTCATCATCCTCATCAACGACGTGGACACGCCCGACGACGCCGGCACGGTGGCGCGCAAGGTGCTGCGGGCGCTGTCGGAGCCCTTCCACATCGACGGGCACGAGCTGCTGGTCACGCCCTCCATCGGCGTCGCCGTCTATCCCGACGACGGCACGACCATCGACGCGCTGATGAAGAACGCCGACATGGCGATGTACGCCGCCAAGGAGGCCGGGCGCGCCACCTACCATGTCTTCACGCCGGAGCTGAACCGCCGGGCGTCGGACCGGATGTGGACGGAGAACAACCTGCGCCGGGCGCTGGCCAACAACGAGCTGGAGCTGTTCTTCCAGCCGCAGTTCGCGGCCGCCGGCCGCCGTCTGGTCGGGGCCGAGGCGCTGGTGCGCTGGCGCCAGCCGGACGGCTCGCTGATCATGCCCGGCCAGTTCATCCCGGTGGCCGAGGACACCGGCCTGATCCTGCCGCTCGGCGACTGGGTGCTCGGCGAGGCCTGCCGGCGGGCGGCTCAGCTGCGCAAGCACCGGGAGCTGCTGATCGCCATCAACCTGTCGGCGGTGCAGGTGCGCCGCCCCGGGCTGGCGGAGCGGGTGGCCGGCTGGCTGTCGACCTACGGCGTGCCGGCGGAATCGCTGGAGCTGGAGGTGACGGAGAGCGTCCTGATGGACGATTCCGACGTGGTGGCCGACACCTTCGCCCGGCTGCGCGCCATGGGGGTGCCGCTGGCGATCGACGATTTCGGCACCGGCTATTCCAGCCTGAGCTATCTCAAGCGCTTCCGGGTGGACAAGTTGAAGATCGACCGCTCCTTCGTCAGCGAGCTGCGTTTCGACGACCCCGACAGCGGCGCCATCGCCGAGGCGATCATCGGCATGGCGCGCAGCTTGCGGATGCAGACCCTGGCCGAGGGGGTGGAGACGGAGGAGCAGTTCCACTGCCTGGCCGGGCTCGGCTGCGACCAGATCCAGGGCTATCTGCTGGGTCGCCCGATGCCCTTCGACGAGTTCGTCGCCTTCGTGCAGCAGCAGGCGCGGATGCCGGAAACGGTGAACTGACGGGGCGGGGCGACGGGGCCGGAAGCCGGCCGGAGGAGGCAAGGTGAAGGGATCCTGTTTTTGCGGCGGCGTGTCGTTCGAGATCCGGGGGGAGATCCCGGATCTCTACCAGTGCCACTGTTCCCTGTGCCGGAAGGTCACCGGGGCCGCGGCCAACGCGGCCTTCGTCGTCCCGGCGTCGGACTTCGCCTGGAGGTCGGGAGAGGACATCGTCCGGACCTTCGTCCGGGATTCAGGCTACCGCGTCGATTTCTGCTCGGTCTGCGGCAGCAATGTGCCGAACCCGACGCGGACGGGCGAGTCCGTCTGGGTTCCGGCAGGGCTGCTGGATGAACCGACCACGTCGCGCGTCGTGCGGCACAACTTCGTCGGCTCGAAAGCCGAATGGGACGAGATCGGCGGATCGGCTGTGCAGCATGTCGGCGCGGCCCCGGCGGTGGATCCAATGCCGTCCTGAGGTGGGATGGACGGGGTTCTCAGCGGGATTGGGCAACCGGCCACGCAATTCCGCTTACAGCAGCCGCTGCGCCTTGAAGCTGGTGTGCTTGCCGCCCTTGCCGATGATCAGGTGGTCGTGCACCGCCAGACCCACGGCGTTGGCGGCGCGGACGATCTCCTTGGTCATCTCGATGTCGGCGCGGCTCGGCGTCGGGTCGCCGGAGGGGTGGTTGTGGACCAGGATCACCGCGCTGGCCGCCAGCTCCAGCGCGCGCTTGGCGACCTCGCGCGGGTAGACCGGGGTGTGGTCGACGGTGCCGCGCTGCTGCACCTCGTCGGCGATCAGGATGTTCTTGCGGTCGAGGAACAGCAGCCGGAACTGCTCGGTCGGCTCGTGCGCCATCGCCGCCGCGCAGTAATCCAGCAGTGCCTGCCAGGAGGCCAGCACCGGCCGGTCGATCACCCGCTTCTGCATCGCCCGCAGCGCCGCCGCCCCCACCACCCGCACGCTGGCGACGGCGTTGTCGGTGCCGAGCGACACGCCGTCCGCCTTGAAGCCGCGCAGCCGTTCGGCCGGCGCGTTGACCACCCCCCACAGGTCCCCGAAGGCCCGGATCAGCGCCTTGGCCAGCGGCTTCACGTCGCGCCGCGGGTTGACGGCGAACAGCACCATCTCCAGCAGCTCGTAATCCTCCAGCGCGTCGCCGCCCTTGTCGAGGAAGCGGCGGCGCAGCCGGTCGCGGTGGTTGGTGTAGTGGGGATCGTCGTCCGCCGCATCGGCGGCGGGCGCCGCCGTGGGTGTCGCCGTGGGCGTCAATATGGCGCCGGCCGGCTCCACCGCCGCCAGCAGGTCGGCGGACGGGGTGCTGAAATCGTCCAGCCCGCCGCCGGCTCCTGGCCTGCCGCCCTTGCTCTTCCCGGTCTTTCCCGCAGCCATCGTTGCGTCGCCATCCATTCGTATGGCGACGACTATACCGCCTTCCCGCGCGTGGGCACAGCGGACTTGCCCGCGGCGCGAGCGGAAAGGGTCAGGCGGACGCCTCGGGGTAGGGCGGCCTGGTGTGCCCCTCGGGCGAGAGGGTGAAGATCTCCGCCCCGTCGGCGGTGACGCCGAGCGAATGCTCGAACTGGGCGGACAGCGACTTGTCCTTGGTCACGGCGGTCCAGCCGTCGCCCAGGATCTTCACGTCGGCGCGGCCGGCGTTCAGCATCGGCTCGATGGTGAAGATCATGCCCTCGCGCAGGACCATGCCCTCGCCGGGCTTGCCGAAATGCAGGACCGACGGCGGCTCGTGAAAGGTCCGGCCCAGCCCGTGTCCGCAGAAGTCGCGCACCACCGAATAGCGCTGGCCCTCGGCGAAGGTCTGGATGGCGTGGCCGATGTCGCCCAGCGTGGCGCCCGGCTTCACCACCGAGATGCCGAGCATCAGCGCCTCGTAGGTGACGTCGATCAGCTTGCGCGCCTTCACGCCGACGTTGCCGCACAGATACATGCGGCTGGAGTCGCCGTACCAGCCGTCGACGATCGGGGTGACGTCGATGTTCAGGATGTCGCCGTCGACCAGCCGCTTGTCGCCGGGGATGCCGTGGCAGACGACGTGGTTGACCGAGATGCAGTTGGCGCGCGGGAAGCCCCGGTAGCCGAGCGGCGCCGGCACCGCGCCGTGGTCGCGGATGAACTGTTCGAGCAGGCGGTCGAGCTCGCCGGTGGTGACGCCCGGCTGCACATAGGGGCCGATGAAGTCGAGCGTCATGGCGGCGAGGCGGCCGGCCTTGCGCATGCCTTCGAATCCCTCCGGACCATGCAGCCGCACACGGTTGGATTCGACGTGGTTGTGTTCCAAGACGGTAAGCCCCCAAAAGCAGAACAGGCGGTGCGGGACAGGCGGTGACGAACGCGGACGCGGCGCCTCACAGGCGCAGAGGCAGCGGACGATCCAATTCAATCGATTCGGGCGTGATCGCGCAAGACCAGCAGAGCGCCTCGACGCCCGATTCGAGCGCGCGGCGCAGCCCGGAGTCATAGGCCGGATCGAGATCGGCCGCCGTCCGGAAATGGGTGCAGTCGGTGCGCTGGACAAGATACAGCATCACCGCGCGGCAGCCCTGGGCCACCATCGCGGCCATCTCCTCCAGATGCTTGGCGCCGCGCGCGGTGACGCAGTCGGGGAATTCGGCGGCCAGCCCGTCGCCGCGCGACGGGCGGCGCAGATGAACGTTCTTGACCTCGACATAGGCCGGCGGACGGAAATCATCCTCCAGCAGCACGTCGATGCGGGAGTTCCTGCCGTATTTCACCTCGCGCCGCAGCCGGGCGTAGCCGGCCAGCTCGGGGATGGTGCCGGCGGCGATGGCGGCGGCGACCAGCGCGTTGGGGTGGCCGGTGTTGACGCCGACCAGCCCCTCGCCCCAGGCGGCGGCGGGCTCGACCAGCTCCAGCGTGTGGGCGAGCTTGCGCTTCGGGTTGCCGGAGCGCGACAGCCACACCGGCGAGCCCGGCGCGTCCAGCCCGATCATGCTGCCGGAGTTGGGGACATGGACGGTCACGACTTCGCCACCGGGCTCCCCGCCGAGTTCGACGTCGGCCAGGAAGCGCTTGTAGCGGCGGATCAGCCGGCCTTGAAGAAGGGGGGTGGGAAAGCGCATGTTGGGCGCGACGCTACCCCGCCACCGGCCGCCGCGCCAGCCCGGAGTTTCCCCGCGATGAACCCCACCGCCGCCGTGCTCGTCATCGGCAACGAGATCCTGTCGGGCCGCACCAAGGACGCCAACCTCGGCCACATCGCCGAGGCGCTGTCGGGCATCGGCGTGCGGCTGCGCGAGGCCCGCGTCGTCGCCGACGTCGAGGAGGAGATCGTCGCGGCGGTCAACGCGCTGCGCGCCCGCTACACCTACGTCTTCACCACCGGCGGCATCGGGCCGACCCACGACGACATCACGTCGGCTTGCGTCGCCAAGGCGTTCGGCGTGGCCCTGGAGCGCAATCCGGAGGCGGTCGCCCGGCTGGAGCGGCATTACGGTTCGGCCCAGCACCTCAACGAGGCACGGCTGCGCATGGCCAACATCCCGGCCGGCGGCATCCTGATCGACAACCCGATCAGCCAGGCGCCCGGCTTCCAGCTCGGCAACGTGTTCGTGCTGGCGGGGGTGCCGAACATCATGCAGGCGATGCTGGACGGGCTGCTGCCGCGTCTGGCCGGCGGGCCGGAGCTGCACGCCCGCACCGTCGCCTGCGAGCTGGCGGAAGGGGTGATCGCCGCCGAGCTCGGCGCGTTGCAGGACCGCCATCCGGAGCTGGAGATCGGCAGCTATCCCTATTTCCGCAACGGTTTCTTCGGCGTGAGCCTGGTCCTTCGCGGCACCGACGAGGCCGAGGTGGCCGCGACCGCCGACGAACTGGCCGGCATCGTCCGGCGGCTCGGCGGGACGCCCAACGTGACGGTTGGTACGAAAGGCTAGGCCGTTCCGATCAATTGCCCGGGCCGGCCCCCGCTCCATATCCGTCAGGGTACAAGGGCATTCGACGTGAAGAATCCCGCCATGAAACCTTTTGAAAAAGCGGCCATCCTGTTCCTGCTGAAGCATCTGCTGTCCGGCATCGCCGGCGCCGTGGTGCTCGGCACGGGTCTTCTGTGGTTCGACGTCGCCCGTCTGGCGACGCTGATCGGCAACAGCGAGTATGGCCTCGTGGCCATCGTGATGCTCTATGGCAGCCTGATGCTGACCTTCGGCAGCGTCGCCATGGGCATCGGCATCATGGCGCTGAACGAGGACACGCGTCCCTAGTACTACTTTGGCAGTTTCTGGGTGATGGAGTGAACTGAAACCTGTTGTACATCTGAGAAAACGATCTTGGCCGGAGGCACTCATGCTGGACG